>NZ_LMOR01000001.1 GCF_001424225.1 Microbacterium sp. Leaf151
AAATGCGAAATGGCCACCCAGCGTTGGGTGGCCATTTCGGCTTAAAGGAAGTCCGGCGGTGTCCTACTCTCCCACAGGGTCCCCCCTGCAGTACCATCGGCGCTGAGAGGCTTAGCTTCCGGGTTCGGAATGTGACCGGGCGTTTCCCTCTCGCTATGGCCGCCGAAACRCTATTGATGTTCCGTAAACCAACAACGATATTTCATTGTTGTTGTTCTCGACCGTACATCGAGAACCACTCAGTGGACGCAAGCACCAAAAACGGTGTGTTATCAAGTCATCGGCTTATTAGTACCGGTCAGCTTCACGTATTACTACGCTTCCACATCCGGCCTATCAACCCAGTAGTCTGGCTGGGAGCCTCTCACCCCGAAGGGTATGGAAGTCTCATCTTGAGGCCGGCTTCCCGCTTAGATGCTTTCAGCGGTTATCCATCCCGAACGTAGCTAATCAGCGGTGCTCCTGGCGGAACAACTGACACACCAGAGGTTCGTCCAACCCGGTCCTCTCGTACTAGGGTCAGATCCTCTCAAACTTCCTACGCGCGCAGCGGATAGGGACCGAACTGTCTCACGACGTTCTAAACCCAGCTCGCGTACCGCTTTAATGGGCGAACAGCCCAACCCTTGGGACCTACTCCAGCCCCAGGATGCGACGAGCCGACATCGAGGTGCCAAACCATGCCGTCGATATGGACTCTTGGGCAAGATCAGCCTGTTATCCCCGAGGTACCTTTTATCCGTTGAGCGACAGCGCTTCCACAAGCCACTGCCGGATCACTAGTCCCGACTTTCGTCCCTGCTCGACCTGTCAGTCTCACAGTCAAGCTCCCTTGTGCACTTACACTCGCCACCTGATTGCCAACCAGGTTGAGGGAACCTTTGGGCGCCTCCGTTACATTTTGGGAGGCAACCGCCCCAGTTAAACTACCCACCAGGCACTGTCCCTGAACCGGATCACGGTCCTAAGTTAGATATCCAGAGTGACCAGAGTGGTATTTCAACAATGACTCCACACTCACTGGCGTGAATGCTTCACCGTCTCCCACCTATCCTACACAAGCCACACCGAACACCAATACCAAGCTGTAGTAAAGGTCACGGGGTCTTTCCGTCCTGCTGCGCGTAACGAGCATCTTTACTCGTAATGCAATTTCGCCGAGTTCGCGGTTGAGACAGTTGGGAAGTCGTTACGCCATTCGTGCAGGTCGGAACTTACCCGACAAGGAATTTCGCTACCTTAGGATGGTTATAGTTACCACCGCCGTTTACTGGGGCTTAAATTCTCAGCTTCGCCTTGCGGCTAACCGGTCCTCTTAACCTTCCAGCACCGGGCAGGCGTCAGTCCGTATACATCGTCTTGCGACTTGGCACGGACCTGTGTTTTTAGTAAACAGTCGCTACCCACTAGTCTCTGCGGCCACCACACCCTTTCGGAGCAAGTCCTAATAAGTGGATGGCCCCCCTTCTCCCGAAGTTACGGGGGCATTTTGCCGAGTTCCTTAACCACGATTCTCTCGATCTCCTTGGTATTCTCTACCTGACCACCTGAGTCGGTTTGGGGTACGGGCGGCTTGAACCTCGCGTCGATGCTTTTCTCGGCAGCATAGGATCACCCACTTTTTATCCGCATCGTGTCTCAGCCTGTATGACTCCCGGATTTGCCTAAGAGTCGGCCTACGCACTTGCACCAGGACTACCATCGCCTGGCTTGGGCTACCTTCCTGCGTCACACCTGTTAATACGCTAACCGCACCAGCATGGGGTCGAGCGTTCGCCAAGACGGCTTCACCCCGAAGGGATCCATCCATTCCTGGTTAGGACTCTTAGCACCACTGGATTAGCTTGGGCGGTTCTTCGCCGGTACGGGAATATCAACCCGTTGTCCATCGACTACGCCTGTCGGCCTCGCCTTAGGTCCCGACTTACCCAGGGAAGATTAGCTTGACCCTGGAACCCTTGGTCTTTCGGAGGACGTGTTTCTCACACGTCTTTCGCTACTCATGCCTGCATTCTCACTCGTGTAGCGTCCACGGCTGGGTCACCCCGCCGCTTCACTCGCCACACGACGCTCTCCTACCCATCAACACGGCTGGACCACGAAGGCCTACCAAAAATGTCAATGCCACAACTTCGGTGGCGTGCTTGAGCCCCGTTACATTGTCGGCGCGGAATCACTTGACCAGTGAGCTATTACGCACTCTTTCAAGGGTGGCTGCTTCTAAGCCAACCTCCTGGTTGTCAAAGCAACTCCACATCCTTTCCCACTTAGCACGCGCTTAGGGACCTTAGTTGGTGGTCTGGGTTGTTTCCCTCTCGACTATGAAGCTTATCCCCCACAGTCTCACTGCTGCGCTCTCACTTACCGGCATTCGGAGTTTGGCTGACGTCAGTAACCTTGTAGGGCCCATCGGCCATCCAGTAGCTCTACCTCCGGCAAGAAACACGCAACGCTGCACCTAAATGCATTTCGGAGAGAACCAGCTATCACGAAGTTTGATTGGCCTTTCACCCCTATCCACAGCTCATCCCCTCAGTTTTCAACCTAAGTGGGTTCGGTCCTCCACGACGTCTTACCGTCGCTTCAACCTGGCCATGGATAGATCACTTCGCTTCGGGTCTAGGACACGCGACTGAATCGCCCTATTCAGACTCGCTTTCGCTACGGCTACCCCACTCGGGTTAACCTCGCCACGTATCGCTAACTCGCAGGCTCATTCTTCAAAAGGCACGCTGTCACCCCTACTAAGGAGGCTCCAACGGTTTGTAAGCAAACGGTTTCAGGTACTATTTCACTCCCCTCCCGGGGTACTTTTCACCTTTCCCTCACGGTACTTGTCCGCTATCGGTCATCTGGGAGTATTTAGGCTTATCAGGTGGTCCTGACAGATTCACACGGGATTTCTCGGGCCCCGTGCTACTTGGGATACTTTTCACGCCAAGAACAGGCATTTCGACTACGGGGTTCGCACCCTCTATGACCGGCCGTTCAAAACCGTTCGTCTATACCCTCTTGTCACGTCGACTGCTCGGCAGAACAATCAGAAAAGTCCCACAACCCCCAACGTGCAACACCTGCCGGCTATCACACACGCTAGGTTTAGCCTCTTCCGGTTTCGCTCGCCACTACTCACGGAATCGCTTTTGCTTTCTCTTCCTGTGGGTACTGAGATGTTTCACTTCCCCACGTTCCCTCTACCCGCCCTATATATTCAGGCGGGAGTCACCAGGCACGCACGCGCCCTGGCGGGGTTTCCCCATTCGGACACCCTCGGATCAAAACTCGCTTATCAGTTCCCCGAGGCTTATCGCAGATTGCTACGTCCTTCTTCGGCTCCAGATGCCAAGGCATCCACCGTTTGCTCTTAAAGACTTGAAATCACATGAGTTGAATCGTCAAAAAATTGACTAATGATCTTTAAGATCATCTTCACGACACCATCCCGAAGGATCATGTCGAAGATGCTCGCGTCCACTGTGTAGTTCTCAAAGTACGGGCGGAACCCCCTCCCACCCCACCAACCGGTGAAGCCAAAGAAGGCCCAGAGGAACAGCCACCAACCACCCAGCCCAAAGACTGACGCGATCAGCGCCCGGCCCCTCAGGACCCAACAGCGTGCATGTACCCACCCCTCCGACCCCGAACCGTTCCCACAGCAAGCTGCGTACTAKATCCAAAACCATCAAAATGAGCACCAAGTCAAATGTTCCACCCATGAGCTACCGGCAGACACGAACGGTCTGATCCGGCGCCTGGACACCACCAAGCCGAAGCCCGCTGATGCCAGATGCTCCTTAGAAAGGAGGTGATCCAGCCGCACCTTCCGGTACGGCTACCTTGTTACGACTTAGTCCTAATTACCGATCCCACCTTCGACGGCTCCCTCCACAAGGGTTGGGCCACCGGCTTCAGGTGTTACCGACTTTCATGACTTGACGGGCGGTGTGTACAAGACCCGGGAACGTATTCACCGCAGCGTTGCTGATCTGCGATTACTAGCGACTCCGACTTCATGAGGTCGAGTTGCAGACCTCAATCCGAACTGGGACCGGCTTTTTGGGATTCGCTCCACCTCACGGTATTGCAGCCCTTTGTACCGGCCATTGTAGCATGCGTGAAGCCCAAGACATAAGGGGCATGATGATTTGACGTCATCCCCACCTTCCTCCGAGTTGACCCCGGCAGTATCCCATGAGTTCCCACCATTACGTGCTGGCAACATAGAACGAGGGTTGCGCTCGTTGCGGGACTTAACCCAACATCTCACGACACGAGCTGACGACAACCATGCACCACCTGTTCACCAGTGTCCAAAGAGTCCCGTATTTCTACGGTGTTCTGGTGTATGTCAAGCCTTGGTAAGGTTCTTCGCGTTGCATCGAATTAATCCGCATGCTCCGCCGCTTGTGCGGGTCCCCGTCAATTCCTTTGAGTTTTAGCCTTGCGGCCGTACTCCCCAGGCGGGGAACTTAATGCGTTAGCTGCGTCACGGAAACCGTGGAATGGTCCCCACAACTAGTTCCCAACGTTTACGGGGTGGACTACCAGGGTATCTAAGCCTGTTTGCTCCCCACCCTTTCGCTCCTCAGCGTCAGTTACGGCCCAGAGATCTGCCTTCGCCATCGGTGTTCCTCCTGATATCTGCGCATTCCACCGCTACACCAGGAATTCCAATCTCCCCTACCGCACTCTAGTCTGCCCGTACCCACTGCAGACCCGAGGTTGAGCCTCGGGATTTCACAGCAGACGCGACAAACCGCCTACGAGCTCTTTACGCCCAATAATTCCGGATAACGCTTGCGCCCTACGTATTACCGCGGCTGCTGGCACGTAGTTAGCCGGCGCTTTTTCTGCAGGTACCGTCACTTTCGCTTCTTCCCTGCTAAAAGAGGTTTACAACCCGAAGGCCGTCATCCCTCACGCGGCGTTGCTGCATCAGGCTTCCGCCCATTGTGCAATATTCCCCACTGCTGCCTCCCGTAGGAGTCTGGGCCGTGTCTCAGTCCCAGTGTGGCCGGTCACCCTCTCAGGCCGGCTACCCGTCGACGCCTTGGTGAGCCATTACCTCACCAACAAGCTGATAGGCCGCGAGCCCATCCCAGACCAAAAAATCTTTCCAACCCCCACCATGCGATAGAGGCTCATATCCAGTATTAGACACCGTTTCCAGCGCTTATCCCAGAGTCCAGGGCAGGTTGCTCACGTGTTACTCACCCGTTCGCCACTGATCCACCAAGCAAGCTTGGCTTCACCGTTCGACTTGCATGTGTTAAGCACGCCGCCAGCGTTCATCCTGAGCCAGGATCAAACTCTCCGTAAAAGAAAAAAACCACAACACCGGGAAAACGATGCCGCAGCGAGTTCGAAACTGACCAAAGAGAAAACATCATTACTGACGAATCCATAATGCCAACCCCCGGAAGGGYTGGTCTTTGATCCAAAGGAATTTCCCACCAGTCCGAAGACCGACGAGGAATAAAATTGGCATTTGACAAGTGCACGCTGTTGAGTTCTCAAGGAACGGACGCACCCACAGAAACAGTCTTCCGACCAACCCATGAGGCAGTTCACTTGAAGACCGACGAGGAATAAAATTGGCATTTGACAAGTGCACGCTGTTGAGTTCTCAAGGAACGGACGCACCCACAGAAACAGTCTTCCGACCAACCCATGAGGCAGTTCACGATATGAATGCCATGTTCGGCTCACAGACCAGCAGAATCTCACTCCAAGAAGGAGTGGACGAGCTGAAGGTGTGCGCCGAGCGGCAGATCCCAACTGTAGCCGAGCGAGCCGAGACTCTCAAGTACTGGTGTTGGGGGCGGTTCGCTGCTTGAGAGGACGCGGGGCCTTTCGGCCGCTCCGCTCTCCCCTGTGGGGCGAACAAGTAATAACTTACGTGCGCCCGACCACCTCGGCGAATCCGCGCACATCCCGGGCGTGTCGCGACGTGGCGGTCGCAGAACCAGCGGATCGCGTCGGCGCCGGACGGCCGCGCGTCTCGGACGTCACACGAAGCGCTCGGCCCCTCCCCAGCCGCCCACCCACGCGTCGACGTGCGGCTCATCGCGGAGGGCGTGCACCCCGTCGACCGTCAGCGCCACCTCGTCGAAACCGGCGGACGTCGCCCACCGGCGCTCGCGTCGGCGAGCGCGCCGCGCATCCGCACGCCCCAGGACGACGCCGTCGTCGCCGAGAAGGGTCATCGATCCGATAGACCCCTGCCCCAGGGAAGCCAGCGCCAACGCAAGGGGGGTGGCATCCTGAATCAGCAGAGCGCGGTCGAGGCGGAGTGTCACCCGCGCGTCGAGTCCGGACCCCTCAGCTCCCACGCGGACGCGAGGGTCGGCCCGCACGAGCGACTCCTGCGTCGGCGCCTGCACCACCACCGTCGCGAGAGGGAATGCCGCGAGCACGGAATCGACGCACACGAACTCGGCGGACGGCGTGAGCCCCTCGGAGACGTGCACCACGAGATCGGGCGTGGCCGGCAGCAGGCCGCGTCCGCTCGACCCGGGGACGGAGATCTTCTGCGCGAGGAGCAACGACTGCCGATTGCCCTCGCGGACGCGGTCCTCACCGGAACGTCCCGCCCAGTCGGGACCGTCGTGCCAGGCGACGGCATCCGGAACGTGAGCCAGTACGGCCCCGGCCTGCCAAGCGCGATGCGCCCACTCCCAGTCCTCGCCGCCGTAGGAGGAGAACGATTCGTCGAATCCGCCGATCTCATCGAAGAAGGCCCGGGAGCAGGCGGCGACGGCGCTGATGATGAACCGGTATGAGCGGTCGTCGGCATGCAGGAGGTTGTCGCTGCGGGCGTACTCGTCGCGGAGCCACGCGGGCTCGGGCAACTCGCGGGCGGGGCCGACCTCGGCGACCGGCGTCTCGGCATCCAACCCGCTCAGGTCGGCGTGGCGGCGGCGCCCGACGGTGACCGCCTCGGGAAGGAGAGCGGGCAGGCGGGTCAGCCGGCGCACGTACTCCGGCTCGGGCGTGGTGTCGGCGTCGAGGAAGCACAGGACATCGCCCGTAGCCGCGGCGGCACCGAGATTCCGTGCGGCGGCTGCCCGGAACCCGCGGTCGTCCTGACGGACGAGCCGCACACCGGAGGGGACGACCGGCTCCGTCGGCGAGCCGTCGTCGGCGACGATGATCTCGAGGAGCTCGGCCGGATGGTCTTGGTGCTGCAGGGCGGCGAGCGTCCGCGCCAGCTGCTCGGACTGGTCGAAGTGCGTCACGATGACGCTGACCCGCGGAGGATCCGGCTGCCGGTCGGCGACGAGATCCCACCGGTTGCCCGGGACCCACGGCATCCGGTCACCTGCCTCGGCGGCGGCCGCGCTCACGGGAAGACCTCCGCCCACCAACGCCGGTAGGCGCGTGCCGCGTCGGCCCGACCGAACGGCACGGGGTCGAGACCGTGCCAGGTGCGCACCGCCTCGTGGCGGGCGATCGCCACCTCGGCGGCGAGGTCTTCGGGATCGACCACGCGCAGTGCGCCCGGGCGCAACTCGACCATCTCGTCGATGTAGCGATTGCGCACGGCGAGGGGCCGGCGACCCCAGCCGATCCACGACGTCAGCGAGCCGGACGCCGACACGTGCCGGTGGGCGATCACGGGTACGGAGACGCGACGCGCCCGCGCGATCATCTCGGCATCGTCGAGCCATCCCGTCACCTCGACGTCGACGCCCGCGGCGGACGCACGACGGACGAACGCGTCGAGGTCTTCGGCGTGCCCGTCGGAGGCGCGTCCCAGCACGGTCAGTCGGGTCATCCCCGCCGCGACCGTCGCGGCCAGCGTCTCGTCGTGCCCCTTGCCGGGGTAGAAGTACCCGAGGACGCCGACCGCATCGTCGCCGGCGAAGACTGTCGACGGCTCGACCGTCTCGACGGGCAGGGGAACGATCGCGACAGGGCCGTTCCAGACACCCTCCTCGCGGAGGAGCTCCCGCTCGTGCGCGCTGTTCACGGCCACCCCGCGCGCGGCCTCCGCCACCGACCGGTAGAACGCGCGGCGGCGGGGGCGATTGCGTTCGCCGTCCGACGCCTGGGGAACGTCGTGGAAGGTCACCGACAGCGGATGGCGGCCGGCCAGATCGACGACGACACGCGCCGCTTGTTCGGGCGAAGACCCCCACAACCGGTCGGTCACGTGAGCGTGCACGGGCGTGCCCGGGGCAACGGCCGCGAGCGCGTCAGCAGTGCTCAGCCGCGCCGACGGCTGCTGCTCGAGCACCTCGGTCGCGATCTCGCGGGCGTAGGCGGCGACGCCGTGCGGCCCCGGGTGCACGAGGAGCACGGGCGGGGTGGCATCCGGGATCGAGGACGCCATCACGCAGCGGCCGCCCACGTGCGGAGGAGGGGGGCCATCCGCGCGACGACGGCGGCGAGCAGCTCGGGACGTTCGGCGTAGTACGCGAGATGCGCTTCGCGAACGCTCTCTGCCGGGAGCGTCTCGCCCGCGACCGTCCAGTCGGGGCGGGGCGCGGCATCCAGGTTCCAGGCGTCGACGACCCACCGCTCCAATGGCGCGCGGACGCCCGCGAGGATGGGGCGACCGGGATCGACGACGCGACCGGGCGCGCCGAGGGCGGCGACGAGACGCTCCCCGAGCGGGAGGAAGAGGGCGTTTCCGGGATGGTTGACGGTGCGGGCGAGGTCGTCGACGACCGGGGCGAAGAGGTCGGATGCCACGACGTCGAGACCGAGAGCCTCGCGGCGACGCAGCTCGGCGACGGACGCATCGGCGATCTCGTGCACCGCCGCCGGTGGCAGTTCGGCGGGAACGGGAGTTCCCGCGGCCTCGGCGACGACGCGCACGTCGTGGTAGGCGACCAGGGGCGGATCCTCCGGGAACGCGGGCAGACGCAGCACCGCTTGGAACGGGTGCAGTCCTCCGAATCGGATGGCGGGAACAGTCACCAGCCGGGCCGCCGGAGGAAGCGAGGCGCGCAACTGCATCGTGCCGAGCGGGAGGTCGCGGTAGTCGTCGCGGATGGGCTGGGCGACGAGGAATGCGGCCCCGGCGAGGAGGGTGTGAAGGCGCTGCGCGTCGGTCGCGGTGAGCTCGTGCACCGCCGGCACGCGGATGGCGGGAAGAGCGTCGGAGGCAATGACCAACCGAAGTGATTCCGCCTGGCAATTGCCCACGACCAGGCCGAAATTCTCCGGCAGTGGCATCTCGCCGAAGAATTCTCCGTAGTGCCGCCGCCGCGCTATCACCGCGTCGCCGTGGTCCGCAAGGCTCTGCAGCCGCGCCGTCTCACCACCCATGATGTGAAGGTATCCGTCGGTGTCATCGTCGTCCCAACCGCCCCGTTGCATTGCGATGTGCCTGGCGATGCGGTACGCGTACGCACGCCACGCCACATCACTGCACGAGGAGGAGAGAGATCGTCGCCACCACCGTTTCCCCGGTTCGCGTCGCCGCCGTCCCGTCGTCCCACCCCTACGTCTCCGCCATCACGGACGCTGATCGCGTCAGGCTGCTCGCCGACCCGCCGCCTCCGGGCGCCCCGGCCGGCCAGTGGTGGCCGCCGCAGGTCCTGCTGCCGGAGTGGCTCGAGGCTCACGCCGACGAATTCGACCTGGTCCATGTGCATTTCGGGATCGAGTCCTACTCTCCCGACGAACTGCACGCGACGGTCGCGACCCTTCACCGGCTGGGACGGCCCCTCGTCTACACCGTGCACGATCTCGAGAACCCCCAGCTGACCGCACAGGAGACCCACCGCGCGTCCCTGGCCGTGCTGGCCGCCGGGGCCGATGCGCTGATCGCCCTCACCGACACCGCCGGAGCCTCGGTGCGGGACATCGTCCGTCGCCCCGTCACCGTCGTCCCCCACCCCACACTGCTCGGCGACGCACGACGTCCCACCGGGAATGGCCACGACGCCCTGCGCGTGGGCGTGCACATGAGGGACCTCCGACCCAACATCGACGGCGTCGGAACGACCGCCACCCTCGTCCGCGCCGTCGCCGACCTGCGGGCGCAGGGCGCGCGCGTCGAGGCCGTGGTGCGGATGAACGAACGGGTCCGCGACGCGGAGGCCGCGGCATCCATCGCCCTTCTCGCCGAGGGGGCCGACGGCGTCACCGTCGAGCGCGGAACCCGCCTCGACGACGACGCCCTGGCCGCGTGGCTCGCCGACCTCGACGCGTGCGTACTCCCCTACCGCCACGGCACGCAGTCGGGGTGGGCGGAGCTCTGCTACGACCTCGCCGTGCCCATCGTCAGCACCCCCGTCGGACACATCGCCGCACAGCACCCCGCCGACTTCCACCCGTTCGACGTGGGCGACCCCGTCTCGCTCGCCCGGGCGATCATGGATGCCACGCGCCAGGCATCGTCGGCTCCGGGATCGGCGGCGCGCTCCGCCGAGGTGGAGCGGCGACGAGCGGGGCGCCGCGCGGAACTCGACGAAGTGCGCGCCGCGCACGTCGCCGTGTACCGCCGCGCCCTCACGGCGGAGGTCGCCGCGTGATCCGCGGGACGCGACCGCTGAGGGTGCTCGTCGTCGCGCCCTCGCGCTACCCCCTGCGCCAGCCGCACGCCGGCGGTCTCGAGGCGTGCGTCTGGGACCGCGTGCGATGGTTGCGCGCCCGGGGCCACGAGGTCTCCCTCTGCGCCGCCGACGGGTCTGATTTCCTCGGTGACGTGGTCGAATTCCGGCTGCCCGTCCCCGAATGGACGCGCCCCGAGCACTCATCGGACACTGAATACCCGGAGGGCTACGCCGCCGACGTCGACGCCGCCTACGACGCCGCCCTCGACCGTCTCATCGCCGACCGCCATCTGTACGACGTCGTCGACAACCACAGCCTGAACCCCGCTCCCATCCGATGGAGCCGCACGGCCGACATCCCGGTCGTCACGACCCTGCACACCCCGCCGCTCGAGCCGATGCTGGAGGCGGCGGCGGAGGTGGTCGACAGCCCGCACCGCTTCGTGGCGGTGAGCCAGGCCACGGCCCGGGCGTGGTCGATCGAGGGTGTCGACGCGTTCGTCTTCCCCAACGGCATCGACACCGAGCAGTGGACGCGCGGCGAGGGCGGGACCTCGTGGGTGTGGTCGGGTCGCGTGGTGCCCGAAAAGGCGCCTCACCTGGCCATCGAAGCCGCACGCTCGGCCGGCGCGCACATCGTGCTCGCGGGGCGGATCGGCGACGCGGACTACTTCCAGCAGGAGATCGTGCCCCGTCTCGGCTCCCACGCGCGCTACGTGGGGCCCCTTCACCAACCGGACCTCTGCCGCCTGGTGGGGTCATCGGCCGTCGCGTTGGTCACGCCCATGTGGGAGGAGCCCTTCGGTCTCGTCATTGCTGAGGCTCTCGCCACCGGCACACCGGTCGCGGCCTTCGACATCGGAGGGGTGTCGGAAGTGCTCGCGGGGATGCCGGGATCGGCGACGGTCATGCCCGGCGACGTGGTCGCCCTCGGACAGGCCGCGGCCCGTCTCGCCGCGGAGGGTGTCCGCGAGCCCCTCACGCGTGTGTGGACACGTCGGGCGGCCGTGCAGCAGCACTCCCTCGCCCAGCGCTACCGCGAGGTGGAACGCGTGCTCACCCACACCGCTCAGCCCGTCGCCGCACGGCGCGTGCCGGCGGTGTCGTGGTGATCGGCTGGTACGTCCACCATCACGGCTTCGGTCACGTCTCGAGATTCCTCGCCGTGCAGCCGCACTTGCGCGCACCGGTCATCGCGTTCTCGTCGATGCCCCGACCCGCCGAGCTCGCGGCCGACGTCGAGTGGGTGCTGCTGCCCCCGGATGCCGAACCGTTCGACGCCCCCGACGGCACGCGGGTGGACCCTCGCGAGGCCGAACCGACGGCCCGCGGTCACCTGCACTGGGCGCCGCACGGTCACCCGGGCCACCGGGAGCGGCTCGCGACGATCGCCGCGACCGCCGCGTCCCGCGATCTGCAGACGTTCGTCGTCGACGTCAGCGCCGAGGTCGTGGCGCTCGCGCGGCTGCTGGGTGCGCGGACGGTCGCGGTCACCCAGCCGGGCACGCGCACGGACGCCCCGCACGCCCTCGCGTACGGCCTGGCCGACCGGATCGTCGCTCCGTGGCCGGAGGGCGCCGTTCCGACGCCGGGGCTGGCCGCCCACGAAGATCGCGTCGCGTGGACAGGCGGGATCTCGCGCTTCGACGAGCGGGAGGCGCCCGACCCCGTCGATGAGCGTCGGGTGCTGCTCCTCGGCCAAGTGCTGTCTGCAGACGTTCGAGGCGAGCTCACCCGCCGCCTGAGCGAGCGGGGATGGAACGTCACGTCCGTCGGGCATGACGACGCCTCGCGCGTCGACGATCCCTGGCCCCTGCTGACGGGGAGCACGGTGGTCGTCAGCGCCGCCGGGCAGAACAGCGTCGCCGACCTCGCGGCATCCGGTGCCCGAGCCGTCGTGATCGGACAGGACCGCCCCTTCGACGAGCAACGAGCGACCGCCGAGGGCCTCGAGGCGTGGGGGCTGGCTCGGCGGGCCGACGGCGACGTGTCGGCCGAAGAGCTGGTCGACCTCGTGGAGCGAGCGGCCGGGGATGCCCCCGACTGGGCCCGCTGGCGAGTCGCCGGCGCCGCCGCGCGGATGGCCGCCGTCATCGAGGAGAGACTGCCGTGAAGACCGCCGTCATCACCGTCGCCTCGGCCGCACGCCGCGAGCACCTCGACCGTCAACGGCGCGTGCTCGCCGAGGTGGCGGGCGACATGGTGCGTGTGGAGGCGTGGCTCGACGAGACACCGCCCGACGGCATCCGGGATGCCGGCACCCTGACGCTGCACGTGCCTCCCGGGCCGTCCGGACTGCGGGTGGGCGAAGGACGCAACCGCGCGGCGGAGGTCGCGATGGCGGCGGGCGCGGAACTGCTGGTGTTCCTCGACGTGGACTGCCTGCCCGGGCCTGAGCTGCTCTCCGCCTATCGCGCCGCGGCCGCCGCACACCCGGAGGGGCTGCTGGCCGGCGCGGTGACCTACCTCGCGAGCGTGCAGCGCCCCTACTACGCCGTCGACCTGCCCTTTCTCACCCGCCCGCATCGGGCGCGACCGTCTTTGCCCGCCGGGGAGACTCGGGCGGCGTCCGAAACGGAGTACGACCTGTTCTGGTCGCTGTCGTTCGCCGTGACGCCTGCCACCTGGCACCGCATCGGGGGCTTCCACCCCGGGTACGAGGGGTACGGCGCCGAGGACACGGACCTGGCCTGGACCGCTCGCGCGCGGGACGTCGAGCTGCGGTGGGTGGGCGGTGCGGACGCCTACCACCAGTGGCATCCGGTGTCTTCTCCCCCGTGGCAGCACCTCGACGACATCCTGCGCAACGGCGCCGCGTTCCACGAGCGGTGGGGCGTGTGGCCCATGGGCGGGTGGCTCGACGCGTTCGCCGCGGCCGGGGCGATCGAGCACCGCGGCGAGGAGTGGGTGCGGGTGCGCTGAGGCGCGTCGGGCGACACCGGTCGAGCGTCCAAGACACGCCGGACCTCCGCGAACCGACCGGCGTGTCGTGGACACTCGACCCCGCTTTCGCGGCGGTCGCGGGCGCGCGAAAGCCCCGGCGCACGCGGCACCGGGGCTTCCGCGGCGGGGCGGGCGGCGGGTCAGGCGCGACGCAGCCAGACCGTCGTCTCGCCGGCGAGGACGTCGCCCTCGAGCTCGGTGCTCGACAGCAGCACCTCGCCCGCGGGGAGCGCGACCGGCTCGGTGCCGAAGTTCGTCACGACGGTCCACCCGTTCGGACGCGCGAAGGCCACCACATCGTCACGGTCGACCTCGACCCACTGCAGCTGCTCGTCGGTCTGCAGCGCGTGCCGCAGGTCGAGAGCGCTTCGGTAGAGCGACAGCGTCGACGCCGGCTCGCCGTCCTGGCGGTCGACGGCGTACGCACCGAACCACTCCGGCTGCGGGAGGTGGGCGCCGGCCGATCCGAAACCGAACGCGGGGCCCTCGTCGCTCCACGGCAGGGGTACGCGGCATCCGTCACGACCGAGGTCGACGCCGGGGCTGCGGAAGAACGTCGGGTCCTGACGCTGCTCGTCGGGGATTTCGGCGACCTCGTGAAGACCCAGCTCTTCGCCCTGGTACAGGTACGCCGAGCCGGGCAGGCCCAGCACGAACAGCGCCGCCGCCCGTGCCCGGCGCTCACCGCGCGCCGTGTCGAGCACCGGCGTCCGCCCCCCGGAGAGCAACCACTCATTGCCGTGTTTGCGCGTGGGACGCCCGTCGTCGCCGCGCTCGGCATCCGGGAGCCCGTAGCGCGTGGCGTGACGCACGACGTCGTGGTTGGAGAGCACCCACGTGGTCGACGAGCCGGACTGCGCGGCGAGTTCGAGGTTGTCGGCGACGATGCGACGGAACTGGCCCGCGTCGAAGTCGGCCTCGAGGAGGTCGAAGTTGAACGCCTGTCCCAGGCTCTCGATGCTCGCGTACAGCGGCACGCGGGAGGGGTGCACCCACGCCTCGGCGACAGCCGTGCGCGGCGGGTCGTAGGAGTTGAACACCGCGCGCCACTCGGCGTAGACCTCGTGCACGTCGTCACGATCGATGAGGGGGTGGTTGCCGTCCTGCGGCATCGCGTCGAGCTCCGCCTGCGAGGGCAACGGCTCCGTCAGGTCTTTCGTGAGCATGTGGGCGACGTCGATGCGGAACCCGTCGACGCCCCGGTCGCTCCAGAAGCGCAGGGTCTTGACGAAGTCCGCGCGCACCTCCGGGTTGGTCCAGTCGAGATCGGGCTGCGACACGTCGAAGTTGTGGAAGTACCACTGCCCGTCCTCGACGCGCTCCCAGCCCGCTCCGCCGAACACGGAGACCCAGTCGGTGGGCGGCTCGGCACCGTCCGGTCCGGTGCCCTCACGGAAGATGTAGCGCCCGCGGGCCGCGGAGCCGCGACCGGCGGCCAGCGCCTCCTGGAACCAGGCGTGCTTGTCGGAGGTGTGGTTGGGCACGATGTCGACGACGACACGGATGCCGTGGGCGTGCAGCTGCGCGATGAGCTCGTCCATGTCGGCCAGCGTCCCCAGCCGCGGGTCGACGTCGCGGTAGTCGGCGACGTCGTACCCGCCGTCGGCGAGGTCGGAGGGGTAGAAGGGGCTGAGCCAGATGGCATCCACCCCCAGCTCCGCCAGGTACGGCACGCGCGAGGTGATCCCGCGGATGTCGCCCAGGCCGTCGCCGTCGGTGTCGGCGAAGCTGCGGGGATACACCTGGTACACCACGGCCTGGCGCCACCAGTCGGGGGCGGCACTGAGTTCGCGGGTCTGCACGGAGGGTGCGGCGGTGGTCACGGTTGTTCCTTTCGAGGGGATGGTTGCTCAGCCCTTGATGGCGCCCTGCGTGACGCCGGCCATCACCCATCGCTGGGTGAACAGGTAGGCGACGATCGCGGGGGCCATGGCCATGAGGTAGGAGGCGAAGGCGACGTTGTAGTTGTTGCTGAACTGCGTCTGGAAGAGGTTCTGTCGCACCGGAAGGGTCTGCAGAGCCGGGTCGCTGATGATGAGCGAGGGCATCATGAAGTCGTTCCAGGCATAGAGGAACGCGAAGATGCCGACCGTCGCGCTCATCGGAGCCAGCAGCGGGAAGATCAGCTGCCAGAAGGTCTGCCAGGTGGTCGCGCCGTCGATGCGCGCGCTCTCTTCGAGTTCGAGCGGGATCGAGCGCAGGAACGCCGTGAACAGCAGCACGCTGAAGCTCAACTGGAACATGGTGGCGAGGATGATCACGCCCACGGGGTTGTCGAGCCCCACCCGCCCGGTCAGCTGGATCTGCGGCAGGGCCACCACGGGGAACGGGATGAACATGGCCGCGAGCAGGTAGAAGAACGAGTAGCGAAAGAGCTTGCGATCCCAGTTGCGGGCGATGGCATACGAGGCGAAGGCCGCCAGGATGATCGTCGCCACGACCGTTCCGGCCGTGACCAGAAGGGAAATCGCGAGACCCACCGGGAACCTCGTCAGCGTCCACGCCTGGACGAACCCGTCGAAGCTGATCGGAGAGGGGAACGAGAAGGCATTGCCGTCGACGACCTGCGTGCCGCTCTTGAGCGCCATCGAGACGGTGACGTACAGCGGCAGGAGCACCGTGAGGGAGCAGAGCACCAGGATGGTCGTCGTCGACCAGTTGATGCGTTCCATGCCGACGCGACGCACGCGTCGCCGCGAGGGGCCGTCGCCCCGGCCGTTCGTGCCCTGGCGGCCGGGGACGGCGAGTTCTGCCTGCTCGAACGCGAGCGCGGGCTGGTTGAGAGCGGTCATGACAGGGTGTTCCTTCCCCGGGTGAGGGAGAGCTGGAGGAGCGAGATCACGATGGCGACGATGAAGAACAGCGCCGCGTTCGCCATCTGGTAGGCGTAATCGCCGCCGTTGAAGCCGAGGATGATCGACATCGCGACGCTGCGGGTCGCGGTGCCGGGGCCACCGCCGGTGAGGCCCACGATGATGTCGTAGGCGTTCAAGAAGCCCTTGAAGCCCAGGATGATGTTGATGACGACGTACCCGGCCACGAGGGGCAGGGTGATGCGCAGCAGCTGCTGGGTCTTGCTGGCCCCGTCGAGGCCGGCGGCCTCGTACACGTCGCCCGGGACCGACAGCAGCCCCGCGATGTAGATGAGCAGCGTGCCGGGAATCGCCTGCCACGCGGTGACGATGACGATCGCGACCCACGCGAGATCGGGGTTGGCCAGAAGGCTCGTCTCAAGCCACGGGATGCCGAGCGACGCTCCGGCCTCGGGCACCGAGTTGCTGAAGAGGAAGTTGAAGACGTAGGCGATGATGATGCCCGAGATCACCATCGGGATGACGAAGACCGTGCGCAGCGCCTTCTTGAACCGGATCTGGGAGGTCAGGCCCACCGCCAGCAGGAACGCGGCGACGTTGACGACGAGGACCGTCGCCACCGAGAAGCCGAATGTGAACAGATAGGCCTGCAGGATCGCCGGGTCGCTGAAGATCGCGATGTAGTTCGTCAGGCCGGTGAAGTTCCACTCGCCGAGACCGATGGAGTCGGTGAAGCTGAAGAAGATGCCGATGATCCCCGGCACCGTGATCGCCAGGGTGAACAACACGAGCGTCGGCAGCAGGAACAGGTAGTAGATCGGCTCCACGCGGCGGGTGCTGCGACGCGCGGCCGCCTTCCCGCCCGTGACGATCGTGGTGGTGGTGCTCATCGCGCGTCCTCCTCGACGGCTGCGTCGGTGGTCGAGGCCGGCGGCTGGCGGAAGGCGAGCCGCGACCAGTCCTCGTCCATGGTGCGCAGCGTGCTCTCGGGCGAGGCGCCGAAGATCATCGCCTGCGCGTAGTTGAAGGTGGGGATGGTCTTGGGGACGAGCACCGAGGCGCCCTGGTAGATGCGCCCCTCGTCGTAGTAGGGGATCATCCCGGCGACGCGGGGGTCGCTCGGCGAGGGCGCGTCCTTCGTCGGCGCGAAGCCGAGCTGGGACTCGTTGTAGGCCTCGATGATCTCGGGCTGGTACAGGTACTCGAGGAAGTCGCGGGCGGCTTCCTTGTGTCGGGACGCCTCGGGGATGATCGCCGCGAGGTCCATGTTGACGCGCACGGCGAGGTCGTCGGGGTCGTCCGTCATGGGCAGTGGGAAGGTGCCGACGGGGAGGTCGGGCGCGGTCTTCGCGATCTCGCCGAGCGCCCAGGGGCCCTGCAAGTACATCGCCGCCTCACCCTGCGCGAAGGCGAGGTTGCCGTCGCCGTAGGCCCGGCTCTCGGCATCCGGGTTCGTGTAGTCCCGTGCGAGCTCGAGCATGCGGTCCATCGGCTCGGTGAAATCCTTGGCGAACGAGACCTGCGACTCGGGCCCCACCTCGGCGCCCTCTGCGGCGAGGCCGTCGAAGAAGTCGAGCACGTCGAGAGAGCCCCCGACGGAGTAGTCGTACCAGCCCTGGGCCACGGTCCAGTCGTCTTTGAACGTGCCGTAGAACGGCGTGACACCGTTGGCCTTGAGCGTGTCGGAGACCTGGAGCAGCTCGTCGTAGGTCGTCGGAACGGAGAGGCCCAGCTGCTCGAAGATCTGCTTGTTGTAGATCACCGACGCGGCCATCACCGAGTACGGCAGCGCGCTCGTGCGCCCCTCGCACGAACCGTACTGATCGAGCAGCGGCTGCAGGTCCTCGCGGACGGTGCCCGCCGCCTCGGTGCCGCTGAGGTCGCTCAGTGCGCAGCGCTGCACGAAGCGGGCGACTTCGTAGTTGTAGTTCGCCAGCATGATGTCGGGCGGATTGCCGCGCACGAAGCTCGCCGAGACCACGTCGACACCCGAGCTGTCCATCTCGACGCGCACGCGGTCCTGCGACGCGTTGTACTCGGCGACCACGTCGTTCATGAACGACAGCGCCTCACGCTTGCTGAAGGTGAAACGGATGGTCTCGCGTCCATCGGTCGAGCACCCGGCGAGCATCGCCGCCCCGAGCACCCCCACGGTGGTCGCCGCGACCCATCGTCGCCTCGCCCTGATCTTCGTCGACACCTTCTGCCTCCTCCGCCGCACTGCGAATATGTTGTATCAGCCAGTAAATCTACTCGCCAAATCAATGTCGTGCAGGCAGTATTGCATCGGAAGCGAAAGGGGTCAAGAGTGACGATGGATGCCACCACGACGACGCCGTCGCTGCGCCGCCACAACCTCGACACGGTGCTCGGCCACGCCTGGGACGCCGAGGCGTTCACCGCCAGCGACGTGATCGCCGCCGTAGGCCTGACCCGGTCGACGGCGATCGATGTGCTCGACGAGCTATCCGCCCGCGGACTCCTCGCCGAGATGCCGAACGCCCGCGCGGTCGGCGAGTACTCCAAGGGCCGCCCGGCTCGCCGCTTCGCCTTCCGCCCGGAAGCCGGGGTCGTGGTCGGCGTCGACGCCGGTCGCGGACACCTCTCCGCGTCGGTGGCCGACCTGCGTGGCCGCACCCTCGGCACCTCGCGACTGACCGTCGACCCCGAGCTCGACGCCCCCGACAGGCGCCGGCGGGCAGCGGAAGCAACGGTGGACGCCGCCCTCACCCGCGCACGACGCACGCGCGGCGAAATCGTCGCCCTGTGCGTCGGGGTGCCCGCCCCCGTGAACAGGGCGGGCCGGTCGCCGGTGCACCACGACGGGTTCTGGGCCCGAATGAACCCGGACTTCGTCGACACCTTCGCCGCCTGGGCGCCGTTGGTGCGCGTCGAGAACGACGCCACCCTCGCCGCCGTCGCCGAGCGTTCGCACGGTGCCGCCGTGGGCTGCGACGACTTCGTCGCGCTGCTGGCCGGGGAACGATTCGGCGCCGGAATCAGCGTCGACGGTCGTCTGCTCCGCGGCACGCACGGCGGAGCCGGCGAGACGGTCGCCTTCGACCGCGTGGAGGGTGTCGGCAGCGCCTGGGGACTCGCACCGCGGTGCGTCGACGCGGCGCGCGCCGCCCTGGCATCCGGTTCGCTGCCGTCAGACAGTGCGCTTCGCGACGTCGACCCGGAGTCCATCGAAGCCAAGACCGTGCTGGATCTGGCAGCCGCGGGCGACGCCGGAGCCCTCGCGGTCGCACGCGAGGTCGGTGGGGCGCTCGCGGGGGTCGCGGCGGTGTTCGGCAGCCTGTTCGACGTGGAGCGCGTCGTGGTGTCGGGCGCGATCGCCGCCGGTGCAGGACCGATCGTCGCGGCCGCGATCGACGCGATCCCCGACTCGTTGCACCTCCCGCCGCCGACGATCGTCGCCTCGACGCTCGGGGCCGACATCGTCTCGATCGGGGCGGTGGCCGCCGCGGTCGAAGCCGCGCGCACCCGCGCGCTGGATCTCGCCGCTTTCGCTCTGCCGGAGGACCGGGCGCGGGCGTGAGGGTCCCGCCGTGCGACGTGTCGGGATGACGCCGCGCTTCGGGCCGCGGTGACGGGGACGCAACCCCGGCGGGGCGAAGAGACGACGCCGATAGCGTCGAACCGATCCGGCACCCCTACCGCCGCCCGAAGGAGCACGCATGACCGACTGGCCCGAACACGTCATCTGGTGGCACGTCTACCCGCTGGGCTTCGTCGGAGCGCCCATCCGCGACGGCGTCGATCCGGATGCCGAGCCCGTGCACCGTCTCGAACGCCTCGAGCCGTGGCTCGACCACGTCATCTCGCTCGGGCTCAACGGTCTGCTGCTCGGGCCCGTCTTCGCCTCCGAGACCCACGGCTACGACACCGTCGACCACTTCCGCATCGACCCGCGTCTGGGCGACGACGGGGACTTCGCGCGGCTGATCGCCGCGGCGCGGGAGCGCGGCATCCGGATCCTGCTCGACGGCGTCTTCAACCACGTGGGGCGGGGGCATCCGGCGTTCGATGCGCTCACAGAGGACGGGCCGCACCTGTTCCGGGGACGATGGACCGACGGGCGGTTCGAGGCCGACGTGTTCGAGGGTCACGACGCCCTCGTCGCGCTCGATCACTCCTCCCCCGCCGCGGTCGACCTCGTCGTCGACGTGATGTGCCACTGGCTCGACCGCGGGATCGACGGATGGCGGTTGGATGCCGCGTACGCGGTGCCGTCGTCGTTCTGGGCCGAGGTGCTGCCGAGGGTGCGCGAGCGCTTCCCCGACGCGTGGTTCCTCGGCGAGGTGATCCATGGGGACGCGGTCGAGATCGTCCGCACGTCGAGCATGGACTCCCTCACGCAGTACGAGCTGTGGCAGGGCATCTGGCATGGCGTGAGCGACCGCAACCTCTTCGAATTGAGCCACGCCATCGAGCGACACGACACGCTGCTCGCGACATTCGTGCCGCAGACCTTCGTCGGCAACCACGACGTCACCCGCATCGCCTCGGCAGTGGGCGTCGACCTCGTGCCGCACGCTCTCGCGGTGCTGTTCGCCGTGGCCGGTACACCCTCGGTGTACGCCGGCGACGAGTTCGGCTGGACGGGTGTCAAGGAGGAGCGACTGGGCGGTGATGACGCCGTGCGACCGGCCTTCCCCGCCCACCCCGGCGAGATCGAGCCCGATCAACGCATCCTGCAGGCCCACCAGGCGCTGATCGCTCTGCGGCGGCGGAAGCCCTGGCTCTGGCGCGCACACACCGACGTCATCGAGGTGTCGAACACCGCGGTCTCGCTGCGCACGGCGGTGGGCGACGACGCGGTGGTGGTGGCGTTGAACATCGGCGAGGAGCCCGTGTCGCTGCCTGTCGCCGACGGGCGGGGGCTGGTGGCCGGGGAGGGCGCACCGGTCGACGGGCGGATCGAGCTGGGCCCGCGCGGGTGGGCGGTGCTGGAAGCCTGAACTCCGGCGGACAGAGACGACGGCGCGGGGACAGGATGGCTCAGGCGCCGGCGCGGAAGCGGTGCTCGGGGCGCCCGGTCGCGCCGTACCGCAGACTCACCTGCACCAGGCCCCGCTCCGCCAGCGTCGTCAGGTGACGCTGCGCGGTCGCACGCGAGACGCCGGTGCGCTCGGCCACCTCTGACGCCGAAGCCTCTTCGGCGCCGAGCGCCGCCAGCACCGTCTGCTCGGTCGCCGAGCGGGCCAGCGAGGGCCCTTCGCGCTCCCCGCGCATGACGGACGCCGCCCGGTCGATGTCGTCCTGCGTCAGGGGCCGAGTACTGGCGAGGAGGTTGCGATAGCGGGCGTAGCGGTCGAGCCGCTCCGCGAGCACGCGGGTGTCGAAGGGCTTCACGAGGTAGGCGAGGGCGCCGGCGGTGAAGGCGCGGCGGACGGTCGCGGCATCCGTCGCCGCCGACAGCACGAAGGCGTCGACGCCCGCCGAGCGCACGAGTTCCACCCCGTCACCGTCGGGCAGGTACACGTCGGCGAGCAGAAGGTCGGGGCTGTGCGTGGAGAGGGCTGTGCGGGCCTCGCCGATCGTGCGCGCGGGCTCGATCGCGACGAAACCCGGGCGGCTCGCCACGGCATCGCGGTGGAGCCCGGCGACGCGGAAGTCATCATCGACGACGAGCACACGGATGTCGGTCATTCGTCGTCTTCCTCTCTCGATGCGGGGCCGTGATCGGTGCCGCGCAGGACCCCCGGAAGGCGCGCGGCCACGACGGCCCCACGTCCGTCGCCGCCGGGGTCGACGATCCACACGTCTCCGCCGCGGCGTCGCGCGAACTCGCGCGAGAGGGGCAGGCCGATACCGAGGCCGTGCACCGCGGCGGGATCGTCGGAGCGGTCGCGAGCGGCGAAGACGGCATCGACGTCGGCGATCCCCCCACCGGTGTCGGCCACGGTCAGCACGACGGCGTCACCGTCGCCGAGTACCGCCACTTCGACCTCGCGCGGCTCGGGAGCGGATGCCGTGGCGGCGACGGCGTTGTCGACGAGGTTGCCGAGAACGGCCACCACGTCTTCGACGTCGTCGACGGTGCCGCGGAGGAACGTGTCGTCGGAGATGCGCAGAGCCACTCCGCGCTCACGGGCGGCGAGCGCCTTGGCTCCCACGAACGACTGGAGCATCGCGTCGCCGACGAGCTCGATGCCGGGCACCGCCCAGTCGACCGAGCCGCGATCGACGAGGTCGGCGAGGAAGGCGCGGGCCTCGTCTGCCCGGGCGGCGTCGAGGAGTCCGACCGCGGCGTGGAGGCGATTGGCGTTCTCGTGTCGCTGCACCCGCAGCGCGTCGCCCATCGCCCGCACGCTGTCGAGCCTGCCCGACAGCGCGGCCACGTCCGTGCGGTCGCGCAGCACCGCCACGCGGCCGAGCGTGCGAGAACCCCGGCGCACCGGGCGGACGTCGATGAAGACCACGCGGTCGCCCACGGGCAGCCCCGTACTCGCCCCCGCTCCGGCCAGCGCCGCGGCGACGACCGGCGCGAGAGCGAGGTCGGCGAGGGGTCGGCCGACGGCGTCCGTGATTCCGAGCAGACGCTCGGCGGCGGCGGTGCATACGCGCACGACCCCCGCGTCGTCGACAGCGAGGACCCCCTCGTCGGCGCTCTCGAGCACGGCGGTCTGGGTCTGCACGAGGGCGGCGAGCTCCTCGGGCTGCACGCCGAGCGTGAGCCGCTCGAGACGGCGACGCATCAGCAACGCGACGAGCGCACCGATGGCGACGGCGAGCAGCACCGCGACGGCGATACCGGCGACCAGGGCGGGCAGGTCGTCGAAGACGCTCGCCCGCTCGAAGCCGACGCTCACCTCGCCCACCGGAGCACCGCCGTCGGGCGGGTAGACGGGAACCTTCGCCCGGGCCGACTCCCCCAGCGTCCCGACCTCCCACGTCACGACCTCCCGGCCCGCGAGCGCGTCGGCGAAGCTCGTACTGACGACCTGGCCGAGGCGATCGGGATCCGGATGGGCGAGACGGATGCCGTGATCGTCGGTGATGACCACGAACAGGCCCTCCGTGCGGTCGGTGACGTCGGCGGCGTATCGCTGGAGCACGCCGTCACGCAGGGTCGTGGCATCCGGGGTCCCGGGGTCGGCGGAGAACTCGGAGACGAGGTCGCGCACCTGGGGCGACTCCGCGACGGATCTCGCGATGTTCAGGGCCGACGAGTCGGCCTCGGCCTTGAGCTGCTGCACCCCGAGCCCGGCGAAGACGGCGGTGCACACGGCGACGACGGCGACCTGGGTGGCGACCTGCACGACCAGCATCCGCGTGGCGAACCGCATGGCGCACCTCTCCTTCGAACGGGATGACCCGTGCGCGAAATGCGCAGAACTCACGGTACGCGCAAAACCCCGCGCAATGCGAGCAAGCGCGCGCCGGGAGGGTCCGCGTCCGTAGTGTCACCGCATCGAGAGCGCGAGAGCCGCGCCCGTCCCGACGAAGGAGTCGCGATGACCCCCCTGATCCTTGCGGCTGAAACGGCCGAGTACCCGGTGGCCTACACGCCCGCCGACGGGGTGCTCGTGGCCCTCGGCTTCCTCATGGTCCTGTCGTTCATGGCCCTGATCATGACGCGGCGCATGACCCCGATGGTCGCCCTCATCGTCGTCCCGACGGTCTTCGGCCTCATCGCCGGCGCGGGCTTCGGCCTCGGCGACATGGTGATCGACGCGATCGGCAAGATGGCGCCGACCGCCGCGCTGCTGCTCTTCGCGATCATGTACTTCGGCATCATGATCGACGTCGGCCTGTTCGACCCGCTCATCCGCGTGATCACGCGCTTCCTCGGCGACGACCCCGCGAAGATCGTGCTAGGTACCGCGATCCTCGCCGGCGCCGTGTCGCTCGACGGCGACGGCTCAACCACCTTCATCATCACCACCTCGGCCATGCTGCCGCTGTACCTGCGCCTGGGCATGAGCCCTGTCGTGCTCACCTGCGTCGCGGGCCTGATGAACGGCACGCTCAACATCGTGCCGTGGGGCGGCCCGACCATCCGCGCCGCGACAGCGCTGGGACTGCAGCCCACCGATGTGTTCGTGCCGATGATCCCCTCGCTTCTCGCCGGCCTGATCGTCGCGCTCACCTTCGCCTGGTTCCTGGGGCTCTCCGAGCGAAAGCGCCTGGCAGGGTCCGTCGACACCTCGAAGTTCGGCACCCCCGGTGTCTTCGGTCGCCTCGGCGGCCCGGCCCTCGTGCGTGGCGCGGAGCCCAAGCCCGGCGCCGTGGCGTCGCTGCGCACCGGCAACGTCGTGACGGTCCGTGGCGGTCGCGACGCCGTCGCCGCCCCGCAGCTCGTGGACGTCGCCGACACCGCGATGGCCGACACGATGCTCGACCCCAACCGCGCGACGCTGCGCCCGAAGCTCATCTGGTTCAACCTGGCACTCACCGTCGCGGTCATGGTGCTGCTGGTGATGGACATCTTCCCGCTGGCGTTCGTCTTCATGGTCGGTGCGGCCCTCGCCCTCATCGTGAACTTCCCGAAGCTGCGCGGCCAGGCCGACGAGATCGTCGCCCACGCCCCCAGCATCGTCGGCGTCGTGTCGATGGTGCTCGCCGCCGGAGTCCTCGTCGGCGTGCTCAACGGCACCGGCATGGTCACCGCGATGGCCGCGTGGATCACCGACGTCATCCCGTCGTCGATGGGCCCGTTCCTCGCCGTCATCACCGGCGTGCTGTCGATCCCGTTCACGTTCTTCATGTCGAACGACGCGTTCTACTTCGGCATCCTGCCGGTGCTCGCCGAGAGCGCCGCGAACTACGGCATCGCTCCGGTCGAGATGGCCCGCGCCTCGATCACCGGCCAGCCCGTCCATCTGCAGAGCCCGCTGGTCCCGGCGATCCTGCTGCTCGTCTCGCTCGCCGGCGTCAACCTCGGCGACCACCACAAGAAGGTGCTGTGGCGCGCCACGGTCGTCTCGCTCGTCATGCTCGCCGTCGGCGTGCTGGTGGGGGCTGTGCCACTGCTCGGCTGAGCCCGTCGCAGATGGGCCCGGATGCCATGGCATCCGGGTCCTTCTCGTTCGATGTGAGCAGGAAGACCCGCGCGGCCACCTGCGCGTTACACGTCCGTGACGCCGAGTCCCTATGCTATCCTTCGCCGACCCGCGCCCCACGACCTCGCCCGGCGAGGCGATGTGGTGGCTGACCCACACGCCTCTCCACCTGCCGTGGGAAGGGTCGGTCGCGGTCTTCGTGTTCTTCGTGCTGAGCGGCTTCGTGCTCTGCCTTCCCGCCCGCCACACGCGGATGAACTGGCGCGCCTACTACCCGAGTCGCCTCGTGCGGCTCTACATCCCCGTCTGGGCCTCGGTGGGCGTGGCGTTGATCTGGATCTACGCGCTCCCCGACCTCGTCGAGGGAAGCCGGTTCCTCCAGATCCACATGGATCCGGTGCCGCTCGGCATCCTGCGTGATCTGATCCTCATCGTCCCGGCGCAGCCCGGGATGACGAACACCGTGCTGTGGTCGCTGAAGTGGGAGATCATCTTCTCGCTCCTGCTGCCGCTGTTCATCCTGTTCGCCGCCAAGTGGCGCCGCGGCATTGCTCTGAAGGTCGCGTTCGTTCTGGCGCTGCTGGTCGTCGGTGCGTACGAGGGACCGATCGAGCGCCCCTACGCGCTCGGCGTCCTCTTCCAGCTGCCCATCTTCGCGCTCGGCTGCCTCATCGCCTTCGAATGGGACCGGCTGACGGCGCTCCGCGACCGGCTGCGGAACCCCACGCCGGTCTTCGCTTGGCTGGGCGTGCTGACCGTTCTGTTGATCACCAGCTACTGGATGGTGTTCGCGCTCCCGCTCAGCGAGGGCGTCCTCGACCTCGTCGCACCGGCGACCCGCGTGCTGCAGGTGCTCGGGGCCGCACTCCTCGTCATCCTCGTCATCCTCTCGCCGGGCCTGGGCGCCGCCCTCAGCGTGCGCCCGCTGCGCTGGTTGGGCACGCGGTCGTTCAGCCTCTACCTCGTGCACGAGCCGATGATCGTGGCGTTCGGTCGACTGCTGCCCGAGTCCATCAACCCCCTGTTCCTCTCGCCGATCGTGATCGTCGTCGCGCTCGGGTTGGCGGAGGTCTTCTTCCGCCTCGTCGAACGGCCCAGCCACCACCTCGCGCGACGGGTTGCCCGTCGGTTCGGGTCGCCCAAGACACCCCGGCCGAAGGTCGCGAAGGTCGAGTCGGCCTGACCAGGGCCGTCGCCCCGCCCCGCGGCTCAACCCTCGCCCCGAGGCCCCGCAGCAGGAGCCGCGTTTCATCGTGTTGCGCCATACCGCGCTGTTTCGTGCGGGAGCGCCTACCGTCGTAGGTATGAGCTCGCTTGCACACGGGACCCCCGACAGCACTCCCGCCATCGGCACGTCGGTGTCGGCCGACGACTTCAAGCGCGCGTTCCGGGGTCACCCGGGCGGGATCGCGGTCATCACCGCGTACGGCGAGAACGGCCCCGTGGCCCTCACCGCCTCGTCGGTGTCGTCGGTGAGCGCCGATCCGCCGCTGCTCATCTTCTCGGTGTCGGCGCTGTCGTCGGCGACACCGACGATCATCGCGGCCGACACGATCGTCGTGCACCTGCTCGACGCCGAGGACATCTCGCTCGCCCGTGCGGGGGCGACCAGCGGCCTCGACCGCTTCGCCGACACCTCCGCGTGGTCGCGCCTGGCCACCGGCGAGCCGGTCTACCACGGTGTGCGCGCGTGGTTGCGGTGCAAGGTCGTCAGCCGCATGGATGCCGGGGGTTCCACCGTCATCGCCGCTCAAGCCCTGCAGGTCGACGTCGAACGCGACCTCGAGCCCGGCGAGGCCGGCGCTGCCCTGGTGTACTACAACCGCAGCTGGCACCGCCTCGGCGAGCACTCGCTGCTCGACTGACTCGAGCGTGCGCGAGGCGCCGGCACCGCCTCGGCGAGCACTCGCTGCTCGACTGACTCGAGCGTGCGCGAGGCGCCGGCACCGCAGTCAGTGGGCGGCGGGAGCGCCCCGGCGGGTCAGGCGCGAGATACCCGTCACCACGCCCACGATGATGAGCCCCAGCGCCAGGCCGAACACGGCGGAGATAGCCGTCTCGACGATCCAGACCACGACCGGTCCCGCCGCTTCGATGGCGTGAGTGACCACGTGCACGAGGTCGTACGGGCCCGACCAGAACGTCTCGGCGAGGTTCTGCAGCACGAGGTGCCCGCCGACCCACAGCATGGCGACCGTCCCGACGATGCTGATCACGCGGAACACCGCGGGCATGGATGCCACGATGCGCACGCCGAAACGGCGGACCTTGCGCGACGGGCTCTTCATCAGGCGCAGACCCATGTCGTCGAGCTTGACCAGCAGCGCCACCGCGCCGTAGACCACGACCGTCATCGCGAGGCCGATGACGAGTAGCGCGCCCAGCGTCATCCAGATCCCGAAGTCGGGATCGAGGCTGGACAACGCGATCAGCATGATCTCGGTGCTGAGGATGAGGTCGGTGCGGACCGCGCCCAGCACGAGCTTCTTCTCATCGCGCGAGCCGTCGTCGTGCGTGCCGTGGTGCACACCGAACCACTCGAGCACCTTCTCGGCTCCCTCGAAGCAGAGGAAGCCGCCACCGATGATCAACAGATACGGCAGCACCCACGGCGCGAAGGCCGTCAGCAGCAGCGCGATCGGGATGATGATGACGAACTTGTTGACGATGCTGCCGAGGGCGATCTTCCACACCACCGGCAGCTCGCGAGCAGGCGTGAGCCCCTGCACGTATTGAGGGGTGACAGCGGCATCGTCGATGACCACACCCGCGGTCTTGGCGCTGGCCTTGAGGGCCGCGCTGAGGATGTCATCGACGACGGCGAGCAGACCGACCGACATATGCGCTTCTCCCGGGGGTGAGGGATGCGGCGCGTGCACGCCGCGGGACAACGCTAGTGGGTCCTCGGCCGGGCCGCGGCGGGTGGGAGCCGCGGCGAGGGGAGGAGATCCGGCCGGCGGAGGGAGGATCCCGACCCATTCGTCCTCCGCCGCACGGATCTCCTCCGCTCGTCGGCCCCTGTTCCGCCCCCGGACGGATGGCTAAGGTGAATCCACGCATCGACCCCGGCGAAGGGATGCCATGTCGTTCATCACCCGCGGCTTCGGAGGCCGCCGCCGCGAGCGCGATCCGCGACTTCCTCCCGGGCAGAGCCTGGTGACCGACTGGCCCGTGCTGTCCGCCGGCCCCACCCCCACCGTCGCACCCGACACGTGGGAGTTCGCCGTCGGCACCGAGAACGGCGTGCACCGGTGGGATCGTGCGCAGCTGGAGGCTCTCGGGGTGGAGGACGTCACCGTCGACATCCACTGCGTCACGCACTGGACGAAGCTCGACATGCCCTGGCGCGGGGTGTCGCTGGACCGCATCTTCGCGGAGGTCGAGACGGCCCACCGCTTCGCGATGGTGCACTCCTTCGGCGGCTACACCACCAACCTGGCCCTCGACGACCTGCTCGGCGGCAAGAGCTGGATCGCCTTCGAGGCCGACGGCGAACCGCTCAGCGCCGAGCACGGCGGCCCCGCCCGCCTGCTCGTGCCGCACCTCTACTTCTGGAAGAGCGCCAAGTGGGTGCAGGGGCTCATCACGATGCCCACCGACAAGCCCGGGTTCTGGGAGCAGAACGGCTACCACCCGCGCGGCGACCCGTGGCGTGAGGAACGGTACGGGTGAGCCGCCGCCCGGCATCCTGGCACGTCGCGTCGGTCGTGCGCGTACGTGCCGAGACGTCCACGGCCCGGCGCATCGAGCTCGACGTGCCCACCTGGCCGGGCAACGATGCGGGGTCCCACCTCGACGTCCGCCTCACCGCACCCGACGGCTACCAGGCGAGCCGCTCCTACTCGGTGGCCTCGTCGGGTGAGGGCACCCGTGTCGTGCTCGCGGTCGACGAAGTGCCCGACGGCGAGGTCTCGCCGTTCCTCGTCCACGACCTGCGCGAGGGTGATCGTCTCGAGGTGCACGGGCCCCTGGGGGCGTTCTTCGTCTGGACGCCGTCGGACGACCCCGCTCCCGTGCAGCTCATCGCCGGCGGTTCCGGGGTCGTGCCGTTGTTCGCGATGGCGGCCGCGCACGCCGAGAGCAACGATCCGGCACCGTTCCGGCTGCTGTACTCGGTGCGCTCCCCCGGCGACGTGTTCTTCGGCGACGAGTTGCGGGCGCTCGACGGCGATCGCCTGCACCTCGACGTCGTCTACACCCGCGCCGCCCCGCCGGGTTCGACCACCGCCCCCGGACGACTGACAGCCGAGAGCCTGCGCGCCGCTGTCCTCCCCGCCGACCGCGAGCCCCGGGTGTTCGTGTGCGGTCCGACCCCGTTCGTCGAGGCGGTCTCGCAGTGGTTGCTCGCCGCCGGTCACACCGCGGCGCGCATTCGCACGGAGAGGTTCGGAGGTTCCTGATGACCCTGCTCGACGGAAACGCCCTGGCCGGACGACTCGACGACCTCCTCGGGTGGGATGCCACGGCATCCGAGGTCCGCTGCACGCACTGCGGCCTGCGGGACCTGCTCGCGACGGCCTCGGTCTACGCCTCCGCGATGGGGACGGTGGTGCGCTGCCGCACCTGCGACGCGGTCCTGCTCACCGTCGTCGACGCCCCCGACGGACGCTCGTGGCTCGGGATGCCGGGGCTCACTGCGCTGGAGATGCGGCGGCGCTGACGCGAAGCCCGGCGCCCCCTCTACACTGTGGCCGTGAGCGCCCCTCCCCCGGATGACGCCGCCCGCCGTCGCGATCGGTCGACGCGCGCGGCGCGCACCCGCGTGCTGGCGGTCGCCGACCGCGTACCGACGGGGTGGTTCGCCGGCATCCTCACGGCGCTGTTCCTCATCGTCACGGCCGCATTCGGCGGCCTGTCGGCGGTGGCCGTCCCACCCGTTCCTGACATCGCGGCGGGCACGGAGCACCGAAACGACCAGATCGCCCTCACCGTGGAACGGGCCGTGCTCATCGACGAACTGCCCGGTTCGGGGACGTCGGTGTCGGACGGGGAGCGGGTGCTGGCGCTCGTAGTGAGCGTTGAAAACGTGTGGGACCGCGCACTCCCGGCCTCGGGCGGTGCCGGCGTGGACGCCGCGGTGAGCGTGGACGAGCTCGGCGGTGTGCGGGCGAACTCGGTCGCCCGGCTCGACGATGCCACCCTCACGCCGTATCTGCAGCCGGGCGTCCCGGCGGAACTCGTGCTCACGTGGGCGGTCGGTCCCGCGACCTTCGCCGCGGGCGACGTGCTGCACGTGGGCCTCCTCGACTTCACCCTGTACACGGGCCAGCTCATCACGTACGGCGAGTCCTGGATCGACCCGGTGATCGGCGCCCGCACGACGGTCGAGATCAGTGACGTGGGGGCCGGAGCGGACTCGGCCTCCGATTCTGACGCCGACTCCGGCTCGGGATCCCACTCCGGCTCGGGCTCGGGCTCGGGCTCGGGCTCGGGCGAGGAGGCGCCCGGATGAGGCCGTGGGCGGTCTGGGCGGTCGGCGCGGGGCTCGTGGCCCTCGCGTGGGGAGTCGTGCAGATCACCCCCGGCGAGGATGCGGCGACGGAGCCGTTCGTGGTGCGGACCGCGGTGGGCGAAAGCGCGGTGGCACGGGCGTTCGAGGTCTCGGTGACCGATCCGAGAATGGGTAGTCGCGCCGTAGCGGGCTCGTGGTCTGCCGGTGGCACGTGGCTGGTCGTCGACGTCACCGTCACCGCTCGGGACGACGAGAGGGGGGCACTCCTGCACCATGCGGAGCTGATCGTGGACGGTGTCGCCTACCGAGCGAGCGAGCGGCCCGCGTCGATCTACAGGCAACAGTTGGCCGTCGGCATCCCCCGTTCGGGCAGCCTCGCGTTTGAACTGCCCGCCGCCGTCGCCGACCGCACGGGGTCGCTCACGCTGGGCCTCAGCGATGAGACGAGACTTGACTCGCTCGTGGAGGTTCCGATCGACCTCGGCGCGCTGACACGAGAAACCGACGTCGAACTGAGCCCCACCGGATGGACGACGCCGTGACCGCGCGGTGGTGGCGGCGCAACGCCATCGCGCTGGCGGCGGTCGCCGTGCTTCTGCCGACCACCGCGGTCGTCGTCGGTGGCAACGAATGGTGGAACGCGAATCAGGCCGACCCGGTCTTTCCCACGACGGTCGGCCCCGATACGACCGTCGAGTTCGGCGGCGCGACCTGGGGTCCCGCGCGCTGGGGCACCGTTGCGGCGGATACCGCGTCCGACGCCCCCGCGGGTGCCCGCGCGGTCGTGATCGAGGTGCCCGTCGATCCCCGGGGGAAGATCTTGTCGTGCGGGTCTCCGATGCTGCGCGAGACCGGCGGCGAGAACCGACGATGGATCAACGCCCTGGCCGACGTCGACTGGAGCTACGACGCCCAGAGCTCATGCCCGTCAGACGAGGCCGTGCCCTTCACGATCGAAGTCCCCTACCTCGTCCCCGACGACGCCACCGGACCGTTCGATCTCGAGCTCGCGCTCACCGACCAGCTTCCGGGCTACCTCGTCCTCCGCCTTCCCTGACGGTCCCGGAGTGCCGCCCGACGGCTGACCGGATGACACGACGGGCGCTCCGATCAACGCTCCGATCGTGGCGTCGTAGGCGCCGGCCACGAGCACGGTCCGGAGGGGCTCGATGACGAGCGGCACGAGCATCAGGGGAAGCGGGCCGAGAACGAGCCAGAACGTGTCGAAATCGTTCGGACCCACAGTCCGCGTGATCGCGATACGCAACCACCCTTCTCCGAGGAGGAGGAGAGCGTACAAGAGCACGTACCCCCCGATCAGGATCGGCCCGCTCCGCCACATCAGGACGATCGCCCGCCAGATCGGCCGGAAACGGCTGCCCAGGCCCGCTCCGATGTCGTTCAGCCGTCGCCGCAGGCGCTGGGGTACGACTCCGTAACGGGTGCGGGCGCGGGTCGCCAGTTCACCGCGCCATTGCACACCCTGCGGCGACACCGCCTGCCCGTAGATCACGCCGGCGACGGTGAGCCACGCCAAGGGCACGAGCAGGATCGTTCCGGCCTGCCCCCCGAGCCAGAGCACGGCGTCCCACACCCAGCCCAGCGGTACGAACCAGCCGCCGACCCACTCCCGGGCGTCGGCGAGCCAGGCGATCGCCTGACGGCTGTCGATCCAGCCGGTCACCTGTCCGAGCGCCTCGCCGATGAAGTACGCCGCGAGGAACACCCACAGCGCCTCGAGGTAGGTCGCGGGAACCGAGGTCCACGACGGGAGCGACGCCTGCCACCGCTTCCACGCTCCCCGCCCTGCCAGCGCGAGGATCACCACCGCGATGGTCCAGGGTTCCCACGACAACTGGTCGACAGCCCCCGATGTGTCGACGGTCGCTCCGGTGACGATCGCCATGACGTCACGGCCGATCTTCACGCTGAGCGCGGCGTCGAGGTAGGCCGCGACGTCTTCGCGCAGGAACCCGAGCGCGGCGTAGACCGCCATGAACGGCAGGATCGCCGACAGCAGCGCGTCGCGGAACGCCCCGCGACGGCTGACGCGGTCCACCGGCGGTGGAGCGAGCACGCCGAGGCGCGGCATCCCGTCTCGGAGCACGAGGAACATCGCCACGACGCTGACGATCTTCGCGAGGATCGCGAGCGGCAGCAGAAGGATGCCACCGATCGCCGTGTATCCGCCGACGAATCCTGCGACCTCGAGGCCGACGTACCGGCCGAGCGTGCCGGCGAGATACCAGGCGAGAAGCGCGGGCCAGTGCGCGACGATCAGCCGCCCCGTCATCGAGATCACCGCACGCACCCCCTCACCGTAGCGGCGCGTCAGCGAAGCGTCCACGGCGGGAAGGCCGTCATCCGGAAAGCAGAAAACCCGCGGAAATCCGCGGGTCTCGAGCCAGTACTTATATGCGGAGACGGAGGGATTTGAACCCTCGGTCCCCGTGAGGGGACTCCACCTTAGCAGGGTGGTGCACTAGGCCGAACTATGCGACGTCTCCAGGTGATCGACGCCTCGCGGCTCGAACACACCCGTCCATACTAACCGGTCGCCGCCCGGCATCCGAACCATGATCCGGATGCCGGGTGGCGCGGGCGCGGATCACTCGCGGACGTTGCCGTTGGAGCAGGTCGCCTGCGCCGCGGTCTGACCGGCGATGCCGTCGGGCAGCACGATCGCCTCGGAACTCGGAACCGGGGTGGGCGAGGGGCTGTCGGCGGGCTCGGGGCTCGCAGTGTCGGCCGGTGCGGGCGTCTCGGCGGGCCCCGGAGCGGCGTTCTCGTCGACCACGACGCCGTCGCCGTCGCTGAGGTTGCCCGACAACTCGAGCGGCTGGTTCGCGGCGAGCGCCGCCCACAGCGTGTCGGCGTCGTCGTAGTCGGGGACCACGCGGTTGGCGTCGTACGGGTCGGTGTAGGTCGGGTACTGGATGAAGACGATGTCGCTGAACGGCACGTCCTTCACCGCCGAGGCGATCTGCACCAGCGTCAGCGGGTTCGTCAACGACGTCGACGGGTCGACGTTGCGCAGCGCCGTCGAGGCGAGCTTGTAGAGGGTCGCGGGGTTCGACAGCACCTCCTGGCTCTTCAGCTTGTTCGCCAGACGCGACATGTACTGCTGCTGGTTCGAGATGCGCCCCAGGTCGCCGCCGTCGCCGACGCCGTGGCGGGTGCGGAGGAACTGCAGGGCGTCGAGGCCCTTCACCTGGCGCATGCCGGCGGGCCAGTCGATGCCGGTGTAGGGGTCTTGGATGCCGTTGGCGATGCAGACGTCGACGCCGCCGATGGCATCCGTGATGTTGATGACGCCGCCGAAGCTCACCTTCGCGGCGAAGGGGATCTCGAGGCCGCTGAGCTCCGAGACGGTCGCGGCGACGCACGACAGACCGCCGTAGAGGTAGGCGCTGTTGATCTGCTGCTTGCTCATCGCCGAGTTGACGTTGCCGTCCTGGTCGGTGCAGGACGGGATCGGGACCATGAGGTCGCGCGGGAACGAGATCACCGTGACGCGGCGCGGGGCGTCGGAGATGTGCACGAGCATGTTGACGTCGTTGAGGGTGCCCTCGGCGTCATCACCCGTGCAGCGGTCGCCGAACAGCTGGGCGAAGTCGGGTTCGCACTCGTCGGTGCCGACGAGCAGCAGGTTGACCCCGCCCTTCAGCTCGCCGAGGTCGGGCGGCACGGCGGGCTGACCCTTGAGGTCGACGGCGTCGGCGGTGAAGCTTCGGGTGAGGTCGACCGCCGCATACGCGAAGACGGCGCCGCCCGAGACGAGGAGCACGGCGAGCACGATGGCGAGTCCGCGGAAGAGTTGGGCGAAGGGGCCCGGCGACGACAGTCGCCCGTGGCGGGCCGCGGTGCGTTGACCGCGCGGTGTGGTCGTCTTGCTCACTCGTGTCCTTCCGAGACGGATGCCACCGGCCCGGCAGCACGTCGACCTCGGCGGGGCCGCAGGTCGCAGCAATACTAGGGACGCACGGCTGTGAATGGCGTGAAGGCCGGCGGGCCGATCCGCGGTCCGGGTCGAGCGGGTCTCGGCGGTCGCCGACGGTCGCGATGAGCACCGATCGACTGTTCGTATGAGTTCGATACTGCTCGACCGTGTTCGTTTGTCTACCGGATAGCGCTCACCTGTGGTCTGCTACCGACGACCCCCGAATGGGCTTCCTTCAACGACGAGGACCTCCAATGACGAAAGCGTCATCCGCCCGGTTCGCTTGCGCCCTCACCGCCGCCGCAGCGGTGGTGATGGGATCGCTCATCGCACCCCCCACCAGCGCCGTCGCCGCGGGCGCCGACCCGGTTTCCGTGACCATCGACGGTGCCGACGTCGCCGCGGCGGCACAGAACCGCAACGGCCTCACGTTCAAAGGCTTCGGTGTCCTGACCGCGAACTCGACCAGCGCCCTGCTGCTGGACTACAAGGCGCAGCACCCCGAGAAGTACTGGGAGATGATCGAGACGCTGTTCGGTGGTGACCACCCCATTATGAACACAGTCAAGATCGAGATGGGCAACGACAGGAACACCTCCACGGGCCCGAACCCCGCGACGATGCGCTCCAGGGACGAATACCCCAACGTCCTGCGCGAGCCCGGGTTCCAGCTCGCGGCAGACGCGAAGCTGGTCGCCCACGGCGACGTGCACGTCAGCATCCTCCGTTGGCAGCGCCCGACGTGGGTGACGAACCATCAAGAGCAATACGTCTGGTTCAAGAACACCGTCCTCGCCGCCTACCGCGAGTTCGGCTTCATGATCGATTCCATCAATCCGGACACCAACGAGACCACCAACCCGGAGATCCAGCTGTACAAGGACTTCTCGGGATGGCTGCGCAACGACACCACCGGGTTCCAGGGGGCGGGCTCGACCGACCCGAACAACGGTTTCGCCTCGGAGGAGGAGCGCGAGCTGTACACGGCCATCGAGACCGTCGCCGCCGATACCGTCGGCACCCCTCCCGTCTCGTTCGGCAACGCGATGACCGCCCCGGCGGATTCGTCGCTCCGTGACGCCGTGGACGTGGTCGGCTTCCACTACTCCAGCGCCGATGACAGCGCGGGCAACATGAAGAAGGTGGCCGAGCAGCTGGACAAGGAGGTCTGGAACTCGGAGGGGCAGTCGACGTTCTCCAACTCGGCGGACCGCCCGAACAACAGCAACAGCGACGAGCAGGGCGGAGTCGGCACGCAGTTCGGCGGGACGAACAGTGCCCTCGAGATGGGCAACTGGGTGACCACCGGGTTCACCGCATCTCGCCGCACACTGAACATCTTCCAGCCCGTGATCGGGTCGTTCTACGACGGCTTCCAGTACTCCTCCAAGGAGTTGGTCAACGCCCGTGAGCCGTGGTCGGGGTGGATGTACTACGACGGCGGCCTGTCGGTCATCGAGCACTTCACCCAGTTCGCCACGCTCGGATGGGAGAACGACGACAACACCGCGGGTGTCTGGCGTGCCATCCCGAAGGCCTCCGGCAGTGAGCTGGGAACCGGCAACCCGCCGAGCGGCGCACGAGCGGGAGGGGCGTCGTACACCACCCTCGCCTCTCCGGACGCGTCGGACTTCTCGACCGTCATCATCAACGACAGCAAATTCACCAAGACGTACCGGATCACCGCGAAGGACCTCGACCTCGGTGCGGACAAGACCGCCGAGGTGTGGGAGACACGCGCAGCCGACGCCGGCGACGCGTACGACGCCAACTACCTGATCCCGGTCGCCGAGCTGCAGCCCGACGGAACGTCGACCTACACGGTGGAGGTGAAGCCCTTCTCCGCCGCAACGCTCACCACCCTGGACCACGCCACGACCACGAGCAGCGGATCCATCGTGGCGAAGGACGGATACGGCAGCTCGCTCCCGTCCAGCCCCGAGTTCACCGACCCCGATGGCGGTCGGGACGTGCTCGACACGGACGCCAGCGGTGCCGCCAACGGAGTCACGAACGACGCCGTCCTGTACGCCGACGATTTCGAGTATGCCGAGCAGGGCGACATCCAGAGCTACGACCCCGCGACCGGGCGGCTCGTCGACACAGGCGAGAGCTTCCTGGAGAGCCGAGGAGCACGCCCCCAGCCGGAGGGCACACCCGCCACCCAGCCGGAGGACCTGGGGGTGACCCCGCGCTACACGAATGACACGAACGGTGCGTTCGAGTCCGTCGTGACGACCGATCCCGCGCACCGCCGAGTCCTTCGTCAGCAGGTCGGTCCCGGCATGAACGGCGGCGCGTGGAACGGCGGCGACCCGAAAACGACCATCGGCGACGCGCGATGGGCCAACTACACCGTCTCGACGGATGTCCTGTTCGAGGCCGGCGGCACCCCGTACGCCACGGTGGGCGCACGTCAGCAGGGTGGCACCGCCAACGGTCAGAACGTCTCGGCTGCTGAGTTGCGAGTGGACTCGACGGGAGCGTGGACGTTCATGCGGTTCGGCACGACCCTCGCCAGCGGCACGGTTGCCAACAACGCCGCCGTCGCCTTCAAGACGGGCACCGGCTCGTGGAACAACATCTCCGTGAAGGTGGCGGGATCGGTGTACACGGCATCCGTGAACGGGGTCGAGGTCTCCACCTTCACCGATACCGCGCCGCAGTCGGCCGGTCGGATCCAGTTGGGTTCGAGCTTCACCTTCGTCCAGTTCGACAACCTCAAAGTGGAGACCGTCCCCGGCTACACGCCTTACTACAGCTCGATCATCGACGGCATGCACCAGACCAGCTGGGACGACACCTCGGTCCCCGTGCTCGATTTCGACGCGAACTGGAGCCACGTGAACGGGCAAGGCATGTTCGAGTGGCAGCGCACCGCATCCAAGAGCACCGCCAAGGGCGCCACGATGTCGTACGCCTTCAGCGGCACGGGACTGGACATCATCGGCACCAACCCCGGCTCCGCAACGCTGAACGTGACCGTCGACGGCGTCCCCGTCGCCGCCGCCGCACCCACGTGGTCGGCGGGAAGCGAGCGCACGACCTTCCAGCTCCGCGGGCTCCGCAACGGCGCGCACACCGTCGCGCTCTCCACGGCGAACGACAACTCCCTCAACGTCGATGCCGTCGGCGTGATCCAGGCGACAGCCGCCTCGGGGAAGGTCGACACCGCCGCGCTGGCGAAAGCCGTCGACTCCGTCGACGACGCGGTGGAGGCCGAGTACACGCCCGAGTCGTGGGCGCTCTTCTCGGCGGCTCTGACCGACGCCCGCGCCGCTGTCGCCGACCCCGTCGCCTTCGGCCTCGACGCGGAGGGGGCTTCGGCCATCGCGGCGCGCCTGATCGCCGCCGGCGACCAGCTCACGCCGAAAGACGTGAGCCCCGACGTCCTCGATCTCGGCGCCCTGAGCATCACCTCGAAAGACCGGGCCCTCCCGAAGACGGTGAAGATGAACGGCGCCGATGTGCCGGTCACGTGGACGCAGGGATCGCTGGCCAGCGCCGCGGGAACGGCTGAGCTGGGGAGCTTCGTCGCCACCGGGCGTTCCACGCAGAAGGTCGACTCCGGTGTCTATCAGCGGATCACCGCACGCGTTCTGGTCGTTCCGGCCGACCTGGAGTACTTCATCGACTCCGGCTCGAGCGGTGCCGCCGCGGGCTCGGCATACGCCGCGGTCGCGGGTCGTGATGATCTGCGCAACGACAGCGCCGATCAGAAGTGGGATGGCAAGACCGCCGGCAAGACGTGGGGGTACGCCACGGCAGCAACCGCACTCGGCGCCGGGACTCCCCAGGATTGGGCATCGTCGTGGGTGGGGGCGGACTTCAACAAGCCCGTCACCTACTACCTGACGCTTCCCGCCGGCTCCTACAACATCGGTGCGGTCCAGGCACCACGGGCCGGACTGACGACCAACATCTACGCCAAGGTCACCGCCGGGTCGTCCTCGACCACGAAATCCGCCGTCTCGCAGGGCGCGGCGACGACCATCTCGCACTCCATCACCGTCGACACCGACACCGTCGTCGCAGTGGAGTTCGGCACGACAGGCACCTCCGGCTACAACGCTCGTCTTGCCCTGCTCTTCGTGCAGAACGTGCCGCGCGATGTGGGTATGCAGGGTGCGCTCGGGGTGAACGACGCCCTGCCCACGTCGGTCGAGATCGCCGGATCGCAGAAGGCGGTGCAATGGGATGCCGTGTCCGCCGAGCAGCCGCGGAGCGAGTACTCGAAGCTCGTCCTGTCCGGACGCCTCTCCGACGGCGGCCAGAGCGTCGTCGCCTCCTACGAGATCGTCCCGACCGGCCTGGTCTACTACATCGACTCGGGTACCGGCGGAGCTGACTCCCCGCAGTACACGGCGGTGAAGAAGTCGGTGCCCGGCGTGATCAACGACAAGGTCGACCAGGTCTCGACCGCACCCACCCAGTGGGGCTACGTCGCCGACGGGATGAAGGTGAAAGGCAGCACGGACGTCAATGACAAGTTCTCGACGGGGCTCTACCAGGACACGACGAAACTGACGTACCGACTGCCCCTCGAGGCGGGCACCTACGCACTGACCGGAGGTTTCACCGAGTGGTGGGGCCTGAACCGCACGATGAACCACACCGTGTCCGCGCAGGGCGTCGAGCTGGCGAAGGGGAACGTCCCCCTGTCGGCGACGAGCACGCCGTTGTCCTCGACGCTCACTTTCACCCTCGACGAGGCCGCGACGGTGGAGTACGTCGTGACCAACGAAGGTGCCGGGGGCGAGAAGCCCGTCATCTCGTGGCTCGCGGTCGCCGACGTGACCCCGCCCGAGCCCGAGCTGGACGTCGCCGTGACCATGAGCACCCGGTGCGTCGCGGGGAAGGTCCTCGTCACGGCCACGGCCGCCAACGACGAGTCCGTCCCGGCAGCCGTGACGGTGGCCACTCCCTGGGGCAAGAAGGACTTCGGTTCCCTCGACCCCGGCAAGAAGGCATCGGCCGCGTTCAGCACGCGCGTCGCGTCCATCCCCGCGCAGGCGGTGACGATGACCGCCAGCGCGGAGATCGACGGCCAGAAAGTGCAGCTCGCGAAGGAGATCGATGTAGCGGCGACGACCTGCCGCTGAGGACGAGTCCCACCCGAGAAGAGCATCGAGGCCCTGCCGGCATCGTCGGCAGGGCCTCGATGCACCCGATCCGGCGAGCAGGGTGTTCGCACCGATCGCGCTCGAACGTCGATGCATAGAATCGAGACGACGTGGGTGGACGAGGAGGTCCGATGGACGCGCAGAAGCCCGCCTCGCCTGCGTTCGGACTCTCTCGACAGGAGCGCATCCTGGATGAGCTGCGACGGTCCGGTTCGGTTCGCGTGTCCGAACTGAGCAAGGTGCTCGGCGTCGCCGAGTTGACCGTCCGCCGCGACATCTCCTCCCTGGCCGACCGCGGGCTGCTCACCCGCGTCCACGGCGGCGCGACGCTGCGCAGCCGATTGGATGCGACGGTGCCACGCGCGGGCGCCGTCGCCGAAACGCCGCTGTTCCGAATCGGGATGGTGGTGCCGTCGTTGACCTACTACTGGCCCCAGATCATCATCGGGGCGCGTGCGGCGGCGACCACGACCGGATCCCAGCTGATCCTCCGTGCGGCGAGTTACTCTCCGGCCGACCAGCGCCGCCAGATCACGTCACTGATCGAGTCGGGGTATCTGCACGGCCTCATCGTCGCACCGGACACCACCGGGCCCGACGGCATCGCGTTGCTGCACTGGCTGGCCTCGCTCCCGATACCGGTGGTCCTCGCCGAGCGGCGAGCGCCGTCATCCCTGGCGTTGACGTCGCTGGAGTGGGCGACGACGGACCACACGCACGGCGGCATCCTGGCGGGCGAGTATCTGGCCTCCCTCGGACACACGCGCGTGGGGATCGTGACCTCGGTCGACTCCCCCACGTCCGCGCCGCTGCGTCGCGGGTGGGAGCGCGCCGTGAAGGACCTCGGTCTGACCAGCCTGGTGGACCAGGACCTCGCGCTCGAAGCGATGGACGGCCACGATCGAGACGACGTCATCCAGCAGGTGCTCTCCCGGTGCCTGTCGACCGAGACGACGGCGTTGTTGATCCATTCGGACCGCCAGGCGGTCCTGGTGCAGCAGTACGCACGGGACAACGGATGGCAGGTGCCGGATCGACTTGCCATCATGGCGTACGACGATGAGGTGGCGGAGAGCGCGGAACCGCCGATCACGGCGCTGCGGCCGCCCAAGCAGGATGTCGGGCGCGTGGCCGTCGAACTGATGCTCGGGCGACTGACCGGCGGTCCGACACGACCACGCCAGCGAACGTTCCTTCTGCCGGAGCTGAGGCCGCGCGGCTCCAGTGCGACGCGTGGCCCCCACGACCCCGCCGGTTCTGCCGCACCGGTGTGACGGGGGGTCACCACCCCATGATGTGCACGCCCGAGCGGGTGATCCGTACGGCCGGCTCGGGCCGGTGCACGCCTCTCGGACGGTAGCCCAGAGGCTGAGACTCACCGAGGATGTCGGCAAGGTACCAGATGATGGCGAGCCACATCTCCGTCCCCTGCAGCCCGCATCGTCCTTGCTCCGCGGAGTCCTGAAGACGGAAGGCGAACCCTCGCGTCGGTGCCCACATCGTGAGGGTGTGCTCCAGCATCCGCCTCGCCACAGCCTGCGTCTCATCTGATCGATGGCCCGTTTCCCGGGTGAGCCACAACGGGTGGACGACGTCCAGCACGTTGCAGGCGTCATAGGTCTCCGCGGTGAAGTAGGCCTCGTTCGCGGAGTGTTCGAGGACGGTGTCGATGGTGGCGGTCGGATGCGGCAGCGGAATGCCGAACTGGGCGTAGGTTCCGCGAGTCGTCCGGTAGGCGCCGTTCACGAGGAGCAGGAGGTCCCCCCCGGATGCCGCATCGCCCCACATCCCGGTTCGGGAGTCCGCGCGGGTGGTCAGCCATCCGAGGAGACTCTCGACGGCGCCGGGGAGGACGGAGTGTCCCGAGCGAAGCGCCCAGTGCAATGCCGTTCCCAAAGCGTCAACCCGGTGGCCCGCGTCCCAGGGGTCCGTGCGCCAGGGGAGCGACTCGCAGAAGCCCGAGATGTCCGCCGGGGTCATCCTCGTCGCCTCGCTGACCGCGTGCGGCAGTTGACCCCGGAGCAGGTCGATCGCGTAGCCGACACTCAGCACGTGATAGGCCGCATCGGCGTCGTCGAACGGCTTCCCGGGAGCGGAATGCACGCCGGGGGAAGGTATCCGCCCATCGGGGCGCTGCGTCGCCGCCAGCCGGGCTCGATGCTGGTGGGAGGTCAGCTGCGGCGGGGCGCCCGGAAGAAGCAGTCGCGCCACCTCGACCGCGTCGCAGTGAGCGCGCAACGACGGATCCACCCCGGGACGATCGGAGTAGACGCCCGACTCCGCATCCCAGGCACGAGCGAGGATCGTCTCCGCGTCGGCGCGGGCGTGTTCGGCGAACTCACGCAACCGGATCGCCAGATCCCGGGACCGATGGGTCGCCGCCTCGGCCGGCGCCACTCTCCATCGGATGAACTTCGCCGGGTTCCCCCCGACGATGGCCCCGGAGGGGACGTCCTTCGTCACCACGGCGCCGGCGGCGAGAACAGAGTGGGCACCGACCATGACGCCGTCGAGGATGACCACGTGAGACCCGATCCACACGTCATCATCGACGACGATCCCCTTCGAGGTCAGCGGTTGTCGGAAGACCGGGGTGCCCGGTTCCATCGAGTGGTTGAACCCGAGGAGGGAGGTGTGCGCCCCGATGCGGACGCCCGCGCCCAGGCGAACGCGTCCGCGGATCACGGTGTAGGGGTTGATGCTGCAGTCGCTGCCGGCGATGAGTTCGCCCGTCAGGTACGCGCCCGCGGCGATGTACGAGCGCTCACCGAGGTGGAGGACGTCGTTGTCCACCGCCGCAGTGTCCGCAACGAACGCGTCCTCCGCGAAGGTGCGGTCGCCCCGCTCGGCGAGGGCGAGCAATCGCTCCCTCTGAGACTGCTTCGCCTCATCGGAGGCCGACTCCCAAAAAGACCACGGAGAGAAGCCGAGCGTCTCGACGCCGTCCTGTCCACCCATGCCCCCACCCTCCCGAATCGCGTGTCCCGGTCAATGCGTCAGCGACGCCCGGGAGCGGAGGACGTCCGCGAGTCGTTCCAGCTGCGCGGCGTCCTCGAGAGCCGATCCGACGGCGGCGACGCGGACGCCGGCGTCGAGGAACTCCGTCACGTTCGCTGCGTCGAGACCTCCGGTCGCGACGAACTGGACGTCGGGGAAAGGACCGCGGATATGCCGGAACCATCCGGACCCGAGCCACGTCGCGGGAAACGCCTTCATCCACACCACGCCCAGCGACACGGCGAGCTGCACCTCGCTGGGTGTCGCCACCCCCGGGAGGATCGGCAGGTTCGCCGCTCGCGCTGCGTCCAGGACGCGCGGATCGAGTCCCGGCGAGACGAGGTAGGCCGCACCCGCGGCGCGGGCGACGTCGACCTGATCCGGGTGGAGGATCGTCCCCGCTCCGACGCTCCGGCCGTTCGCCGCGGCCCGGGTCGCCAGCTCGCGCAGCACCCGCTCATCTTCTTCGGTCTGCAGGGGAACCTCGACGGCTTCCACTCCCAGCTCCCAGGCCGTCTCGGCCAGGCGCAGAGACCGCTCCATCCCCATCCCTCGCAGGATGGCCATCAGCGGGGATCCCGCGAAGAGTTCTTCGAGTCGAGCAGCTTCCGCGGCACTCATGCGTAGCTTCCTTCCACGGTGTCGGTGAGGGACATCAGGGTTCGCGCGGCGAAGGCGTGCCCGGCCGTGAGCCGGTCCCGCGTCGACGCGTCCGACAGGAGCGCAGCCACGTAGCCCCCGGCGAAGGCGTCGCCCGCCCCGACCGGCTCGACCACGTCGACGACGAGCGCGGGGACGAACACTCGACCCTCCCCGGTGAACGCCGTGGCGCCGACATCGCCGTCTTTCACGACGAGTTCGTCGACGTCGGGCAGCAGGGCACGGACATCGTCGGCGGTCGCCGTCGCCCAGAGGGTCTCTGCTTCGTCGCGGCCGGTGAAGACGGTGTCCGCCCGCTGGGCGAGCGCCAGCAACACGGGCGCTGCGGCTGCTGCGTCCCACAAGGGGAGGCGGTGATTGACGTCGAAGGAGATGCGAACGCCCGCCTCGCGCGCGCGTCTCATCAGCTGCTCGAGGAACTCTCGCGCCGTGTCGGAGATCGCCGCGGTGATTCCGGACACGTGGAGCACGTCGACGCCGGCGAGGTCGATGTCATCCGCGTCCGAGCGCGAGAGTGCGGACGCAGCCGAGCCCCGCCGGTAGTAGGTGACTCCGGCGCCGGGGTTCTTGACGTAGACGCCCGTGGGCCGAGTGTCGTCCCACCCGACCGTGCTCACGTCCACTCCGCGAGACCTCAGCTGCTGCGCGACCCGGTGCCCCAAAGGGTCACTGCCGAGGCGGCTGAACCAGACCGCCCGGTGCCCCGCGCTCGCCACGTGCGTCGCGACGTTGGATTCCGCTCCCCCGGCCTCGACCAGAAAAGACGCCGCGTCCACGACCGAGGTGAACACGCTCGGCACGATCATCGCCATGGTCTCTCCGACGGCGAGGAGCGTGCGGGGTCTCGGAGCGTTCATCGCAGGTCGGTGATGGGCGCGGCATCCATGTCGTCGAACGCCTGGTTCTCGCCCGCCATCGCCCACACGAAGGAATAGGCGGCCGAGCCGACGCCGGAGTGCAACGACCAGCTGGGAGAGATGACCGCCTGACGATCGGCGACGAGCAGGTGCCGGGTCTCTTCGCGCTCGCCCATCAGGTGCACCACGCGCGCGTCCTCGGGCACGTCGAAGTAGAGGTAGCACTCGGTCCGGCGGTCGTGGGTGTGCGCGGGCATGGTGTTCCACATGGACCCCGGATGCAGCTCGGTCACGCCCATGACGATCTGACAGCTCTTGATGCCGTTCTCGTGGATGTACTGGTTCAGCGTCCGACGGTTCGATGTCAGCTGATCGCCGAGTTCCCGCACCGTTCCCTCGCCGGGCGACACCAGCGCCGTGGGGTACGTCGTGTGGGCGGGCGCGGAGAAGAGGTAGAACTGCGCGCCGTCGGCACCGCCGTCGCCGTCGCGGAACCGCACGTCCTCGACGCCGCGTCCCAGGTAGAGGCAGGCGCCCTTGACGAGGGTGTGCTCCTCGCCGTCCGCGACGACGATACCCTCGCCGCCGACGTTGACGACGCCGAGTTCGCGATGCTCGAGGAAGGTTTCGCTCCGGATCTCGGGGTATCCGGTCAGCCGCAGTTCTGCGCCTGCGGGTACGGCCCCGCCGAGGACCACCCGGTCGTGGTGCGTGTAGGTCAGCCGGATCTCACCCGGCACGAAGACCTCCGGGATGAGGTAGGTGTCGCGAAGCTGCTGAGTGGTCAGGCCCGGGATCTGGGCGGGATTGGTCGCGTAACGCTGGGGGATGTGCGTCTCTGTCACGAGAGTCTCCTGTGTGGTCGGTGGGGGCGGTTATCGGACGAGCCAGCCGCCGTCGACGGGGATGACGGCGCCCGTCAGGTAGGAAGCTGCGTCTGAGGCGAGGAACACGAACGCACCCTGGAGGTCGGATGCATCGCCCCAGCGGCCGGCCGGGATCCGAGCGAGGATCGATGCCGCTCGGTCCTCATCGGCACGCAGGGGCGCGGTGTTGTCCGTGGCCATGTAGCCGGGGGCGATGGCGTTGACGGTGACACCCGCGGCGGCCCATTCGTTCGCGAGTGCCTTGGTCAGGCCCGCGACGGCGTGCTTGGACGCGGTGTACCCGGGCACGAGGATGCCGCCCTGGAACGACAGCATCGAGGCGACGTTGATGATGCGGCCGCGCCCGGTCGCGATCATGTGCCGCCCCGCGGCCTGCGACAGGTGGAACACGGAATCGAGGTTGATGGCCAGGACCTCGTCCCAGTCGATCGCCGAGTGCTCCGCGGCGGGCGCGCGGCGGATCGTGCCGGCGTTGTTGACGAGGATGTCGAGACCGCCCAGTTCCGCGAGGGTCTCGTCGACGGCGCCGGCGAGCTCTCCGGGGGTGGCGCTGACGAGGTCTCGACGGATGAGGTGGGCTCGTCGACCGGTGGCGCGGACGAGTCGGGCGGTGTCGCTCGCGTCCCCGCGGTCGAGGAGCGCGACATCGGCGCCGGCTTCCGCGAGCGCGACGGCGGCGCCCTGTCCCAGGCCCCGGGTCGACCCCGTCACCAGTGCGACCTTGCCATCGAGGCGGAACGTGTCGAGGATCATGCGGTGCCCTCCGGGAGCGATGGGGCGGCTGGGCTCTCCGACGGCGCCGCGATGAAGGTGGTGGTCAGTTCGCCGATGCCGGAGATGCGTACGGTGACCGCGTCGCCCGGCGCGAGCGGGCGATGACCCGCCTGAGCCTCGGCGAGCTTCTGCGGCGTCCCCGTGGAGATGATGTCGCCGGGCTCGAGGGTCAGGACCTGACTGATGTGCGAGATGACGAAGGCGACGCTGAAGATGGTGGTCGAGGTGGACTGGGAGACGGTGACCTCGCCGTCCCGGACGACCTCGACCAGGACGTCCTGCGGGTCGGGGGCGTCATCGGTCGTGACGATCCACGGTCCGATGGGCGCGAACCCGTCGGAGCACTTCCCGAGTGCCCACTGGCTCTGCCGGCGCTGCCATGCGCGGTCGGACACGTCGTTGAGGATGGTGAACCCGGCGACGTGGGACATGGCGTCCTCGATCGAGACGTTGCGCGCACGGGTGCGGATGACGACGGCGAGCTCGCCCTCGTAGTCGACGTCGCGCGCCCCCTCGGGGATGACGACGGCGTCGTTCGGCCCCGCGAAGGTGTTGGGGGTCTTCACGAACACGTCGGGATACTCCGGGTCGTCCGCGGTCGGATCGACACCGTCGGGCGTGTGGCCGCGGTAGTTGTAGCCGAGGCACAGCATCTTGCCCGGGACGATGGGGGCTTCCAGGTCACCGGGGACGAGAGCGGGCAGGTCCTCGACGACCGCGCTCGCACAGCGCGCTCGTGCCGCGCGCATCCGTTCGTCATCGGTGATCAGAGCGAAGACGCCGGCGGCGACGTCGCCCAGATCGACCAGACGATCTCCGTGCGCGGTGCTCAGGACCGCCCCCGGCCGCGTTCCCGATGGCGTTCTGTGGGTGACGAGCCTCACCAGTACTTCTTCCATTCCGGACGGGCGACGCGCATGAGCGCCTCGAGGTAGAAGTAGTCGCCCCACAGGGTTGCTTCGTCGACACCGACGTTCTTCGGCAGGTCGTAGACGCTGTGCAGGATGAGCCCGTCCGCGTCTTCGGGGGTCGCCGGCGTGTACTTCGCGATGAGCGAGGCGAGGATGGTGTGCGCGCGGGCCGCCCACTCGGCTGCCCGCGCGGCATCGGTTTCGACCTGGGCGAGTTCGAGCAGCCCGCAGACGACGATGGCGGCGGATGAGCTGTCTCGGGGGGCGTCGCTGCCGTCGGTGTAGACGAGGTCCCAGAACGGCACACCGTCGGCCGGCAGGTGGCGCAGGAAGTACTCGGCGCACCGTCGGGCGGCGGCGAGGAGCCGCTCGTCGCCGGTGACGGCGTAGTTCATCGCGAACCCGTAGACGCCCCACGCCTGACCTCGCGCCCAGCACGATTCGTCGAACGCGCCCTGTTCGGTGGCACCGCGAAGCGGCGCACCCGTCTCGGCATCCCAGTAGAACGTGTGGAAGGTGGAGTCATCGGGTCGGAGGATGTTCTGCTCGAGTTGAGCGGTGTGACGCCGGACCGCGTCGGAGTAGCGCTCGTCACCCGTCTCTTCCGCCGCCCAGGTGAGCAGCGGCATGTTCATGAGGCTGTCGATGATGGTTCGGCCCCGCTGGAGGGGGTCGGAGAGGTCTCCCCAGGCCTGGATGACACCTGCCGGTTCGAGGAAACGCCGCATGAGGTGGTCCGCGGCGAGGAGGGCATCCGCGCGTGCGACTTCGTCGCCCGTGAGGCGGTGGGCGGCGACCGCGGAGAGGGTGTAGAGGAAACCGAGGTCGTGGGTGTCCAGGTCGATCTCGTCGCGGACGCGGCGGCCGAAGTCCGCGACGTCGGCCTCGGCGGCCTGCCGATAGACGTCATTGCCCGTGAGTTCCCACGCCAGCCACAGCTGCCCGGTCCGGAAGCTCGTCGTCCAGCCGCGGTTGCCTCCTTCGGGGACGGATCCGTGGGCGGGCCTCGGGTGGTATCGATTGTCGGTGGTGGTGTCGTCCGGGTAGGCGGCCCCGAGAGTGGCGGTGTTGCGTTCGACGGTTGCCACAGCGGCGGCGATGGCCGTCTCGGTCGACACGGCCGGAGAGGTCCGGGTCGTGGGTGAGGTGAAGGTCATCAGCGTCTTTCTCGAAGTGGGGGGATCAGCGTGCGGGAACGGGTGCGGGGTCCAGGACCGGGCGGAGGGTGTAGCGGGCGTTGGTCCAGGCGAGGTAGAACGCCGCGGATGCCGTGACGCCGATGCCGATCGCCGGCGCGGAGGCGAACACACCGCCCTGCACGATCAGCGCCACCAGCGAGATCGCGCTGAGGTACCAGCGTCGGAGTCCCAAATAGAGCGCGGCCTTGAAGAGGTCGCGCAGCCGCGCCTCGGGCACCTCGGCCAGCGCGACGAGCGAGACCACGGCGGTGTTCACGGTGAGGATCGCGACCACCGCCAGCAGCGGCACGGTGTACACCGCCACGGTCGAGTCCGACAGGAAGCGGACGTCGACGAGGACGATGACGAGCACGATCGAGGCGAGCGCACCGATGGCCAGGGCGCGGCGCCAGGTGGCCTGCAGGCCCGCCAGGAAGGCACGGATCGGCCCGAGTCCCACCCCCGAGTGCTCGCGGAACGCGCGGAACACGGCCGCGATGACCGGGGCTGTCAGGGGCATCGTCAGCGCGAGCATCGGCCAGGAGAGCGCGGGATCCGTCGTCATCAGGAGGATGAGGAACGGCGCGCTTCCGACGGCGAGCAGCACGTTGGAGATCAGGCCGAGGTACAGCATCCCGATGATGCCGGACCAGGTGTCGTGGGATACGAGGTTCTTCATGATCAGCCCTTGAGCCCGCTGGTGGCGATGCCCTCGACGAAGTACTTCTGGCCGAGCAGGAAGATGATCGCGATGGGGATCACCGAGATGGTGAGACCGGCGAACAGCAGCGCGTAATTGGTGTCGTAGAGGTTGCTGACGAAGCTGCGCAGACCCAACTGGATGGTCCACAGGTCGGGGTTCCGCAGGTAGATCAGCGGCCCGAGATAGTCGTTCCAGGTGTTCACGAAGGTGAGCAGGGTCAGGCTCGCCAGCGCCGGGACGGACAGCGGCAGCATGATCTTGCGCCAGATCGCGTACTCGCTGAGTCCGTCGATCCGTGCCGCCTCGGAGAGCTCCTCGGGGATCGTCTCGTAGTACTGCTTCATGAGGAACACTCCGAAGGCGCCGAAGGCCTGCAAGAGCACGACGGCCCACAGTGTGTTGGTGACGTTGAAGTTCGTCAGCAGGATGAACTGGGGGATCATGTACGACTGCCACGGCACGGCGATGGTGCCGATGTACAGCAGGAAGAGAACGTCGCGGCCGGGGAATCGGATGCGCGCGAACCCGTACGCGGCGAACGAGCCGGTCAGCACCTGCAACGCCGTCACGACGACCGACAGGAAGAGCGTGTTGCGGATCCAGGTGAGGATGTTCGACTGCGACCAGATGTCGACGTAGTTCTGCCAGATGAAGGTCTCCGGGACCCATCGCAGCGGGATGGAGAAGACCTCGTTCGCGGACTTCAGCGAGCTCATGACCATCCAGAAGAACGGCATGAGCAGCGCCGCGGCGAAGACGATGAGGGCGGCGTAGCCCGCGATCCGAGCCGCTCGACGCGCCGGCGTCAGGGGCGGGGCGTCGACGGGACGCTGACCGCCGCCGGCGAGCTTGAACAGGCCGCGACGCGGAGGGGGCGGCGCGACGATGCTGACCGTCTTCAGGTCCTGCGTGGGGGTGACTGTGCCGACCATCAGGTGCTCCGCTTCTTGTTCCACACGAACTGCACGACAGTGACGATGATGCAGAGGAAGAACAGCGCGACCGACGCCGCGGAGGCGTAGCCGTACTGGCTCTCCTCGAATCCCTTACGGAAGATGAACTGCGACAGCACGAGCGTCGATTGCCCGGGGCCGCCCTCTGTCATCACGAGGATGAGATCGAAGATCTTGAACGAGTTGATGGTCAGCATCACGGTGACGAAGAACATCGTGGGGCGGAGGCAGGGGATGGTGACGTTCACGAACCGCTGCCACACGTTCGCGCCGTCCATGCGGGCCGCTTCGTGCAGCTCGCGGGGCACGGTCTGCAGTCCCGCCAGGAAGAGGATCATGTAGTAGCCCATGTCGCGCCAGGTGCTGACGATGACGACGGCGGGCATGGCCCATTCGGGCGAGGTGAGCCAGCCCGGGGGGTTCTGGATGCCGAGGAAGCGCAGGCCCTCGTTGATGGGGCCGTACTCCGGGCTGAACAGCAGGTTCCAGACCACGGCGATCGCGACGATGGACGTGATGTAGGGGAAGAACGCGGCGGTGCGGAAGAAGGCGACCCCGCGCAGCTTGTTGTTCAGCAGCAGGGCCAGCCCCAGCGACACGATGATGGTCAGGGGGATGTGCAGCGCGGAGTAGTAAAGGGTGTTGATGACGGAGATCTGGAAGCTTCCGTCGCCGATCAGCCGCTGGTAGTTGGTGAAACCGATCCAGTCGGCCTTGCCGAACACGTTCCAGTTCGTGAACGACATGTAGAACAGCACGACGATGGGGACCAACGTCAGCAGGCCGAAGCCGAGGAAGTTCGGAAGGATGAAGCTCCACCCGACGAGGGTGTTGCGCATCTTCAGCCGCGACCGTCGGCGACGGTCGGGCGCGACCGGCGGCTGCGGGGCGGTTCCGTGGTCGGTGGCGGCGATGCTCGCCATGAGTGCCTCCAGGCAGGTAGGTGGGGCGGCCGGCTCACCGACACGTCGGTGAGCCGGCCACGGGAAGATCAGCCCAGGCCGACCTCGTTGGCGACGCGGTTCTGCGCGTCGGTGATGGCAGCATCCACGGGGGTCGATCCGGAGAGGATCGCCGAGTGCATGTCGAGGAGGATGTTCTGAATGGCAGCAGCCTTGTTCGACGTGGGGTTCTCGGGGAGCGTGTCGTGCTCGGCGAAGGCGAAGCGGGACAGCTCGTCCTGCGGCGCGCCCTCGTTGCTGAAGTAGGTCTCGACGACCCCGTCCGTCAACAGGGCGGGAGTGATACCGATGCCGGCGAGCAACTGGGCTGCCTCCTCGCTCGAGGCGAACGCGAGGAAGTCCTTGGCCGCCTGCACCTTGTTGTCGGCGATCCCCGCGTTGATGCCGAAGCCGGTCGGGTCTCCGAAGGTGACGGGGGTGTTGTCCGTACCGGTGGTGGAGGCGTCAGCCTGCGGGATCGGCGCGATGCCCCACTCGAACTCGTTGGCGTCACCCGACGCCTGCTGGGCGATGAGGGTTGCGACGTACCAGGTGCCCATGGGGAGCATCGCGGCGTTCTGGGTGCCGAACTCGCCCTGATAGGTCAGCTGGTTGGCCGTGCTGGTGTTGAAGTTGACCTGGTCACCGTCGTCTTGGAGAGCGAGGACCCGCTCGTAGTACGGGGCCATGTAGTCGTACTCGCCGCTGAGGATGTCGCCGTCCTTCTGCGCGTTGGCGAACCCCTGGACGGTGGACTGCCAGCGGTGCTGGTAGGTGCCCTTCGCGGCACTGCCCGCCGCTGCGAGACCGTCGGTCAGCTGGGCGGCGGCCGCGTCGTAGTCAGCCCACGTCCAGCTCCCGTCGGGCTCGGCGACGCCGGCCTGGGCGAAGAGGGCCTTGTTGTAGAACAGGACCCAGGAGTCCTGTCGGTAGGGCACGGCGTACTGGGTGCCGTCGACCTGGTACGACGACGCACCACCGATCTCGTCCGACAGTGCGACGTCGGACACGTCGAGGAGCTGTCCACCCTCGACCAGGGTCGGGAGGTACTTCACCTCTTTCTGAGTGATGATGTCGGGTCCGGACCCGGCGGCGAGATCCGTGGTGAGAAGGGTGTTGTAGTCGGCGGCGTCGTAGCCCGTCACCTCGACGGTGACGTCGGGGTTCTTCTCCGAGAACGCGTCGGCGAGCAACTGGAATTCGGGGGTGGTGTCCAGCGCCCACCCCGACAGGGTGAGGGTGACCGGACCACCGGGCTCTGCGGCGTCGCCGTTGGACCCGCCGCTGCAAGCGGCGAGCGAGAGCGTTGCGACAGTGATGACGCCGGCTGCGGCAGCGTACGTGCGCTTCATTGTTGGTTACTCCTTCGTAAGGTCGGGCACCCCACCTTCGGGGACCCTCGGGATTATCGACTCGCGACAGCGGTGATGCCGGTCTGTGTGAGACGACTTGTGGTGACCGTGCCATCCGGCCAAGTGATGGTGACGAGATGTGTCCCGTCGTGTTCCACCGACGCGGACAGCGCGCTGGGCGCGTCGTCGTCGGCGGCGAGCCCGATGAGGGCGTGCAGCCACTCCCCGACGAGCAGGGGGTGCTCGGCGACGGGGACGGCGGACCGGGGACCCAGGGGGCTGGCATCCACGCGGTGTTCGATTCGCGCCCGGGCCTCGGCGTGGAGGGCGACGAGAGAGCTGCGCACGGCACCGGAGCGGGCGAGCGCCTGAGCGCCGTCGACGTCGGAGTCCGTGTCATCCCCCGAGACAGCCCAGCCGCCGACTCGCACGCGGAGCTCCCGAGCATTCAGATGCGGTTCGAGGGAGACGACACGGGTCAGTCGCATCTCCCAGGGCCCGCGGAGGAGGGAGTGCACTTCGACGACGCCGGCCACTTCCACCTCGCCGACCAGGCCGGAGCCGTGTCGGTGCACGGCCGGGGCCGCGCTGATCCAGTGCGCGGCGGATACGGACGCCGCGATCGCGACGTGCCCACCGGCGTCGTTCTGAACGCGTGTGTCGATGAGGCGCATGGCGGCCCGGTGGGTGGCACGGCCTCGTCCGTCGACGATGCTGACGCTCTGCTCGAGAGGCTCCTCCCACGCTCGCTCGTTCGCCAGCGGCGCCGTGGCCGTGGAGTACCCGATCCGGGCGTACAGCGGGGAATCCCCGACGAGCGCCCCCTCGAGGGCGTCGTCGGTGCCGTGGTTGGCGATGCGGACGATGCCATCGGCATCCGTTCCCGAGACGACCCACCCGGGCGCCGCGACGGCGCAGAGGTAGTCACCACGTTCGACGGGGAGCTGCTCCGCTTCGGCGGCCCACACCGGGTGGTCGGCCGGCAGCATCACGCCGAGCAGCCCCTTGACGGCCCAGTACGGTGACCCGGGTCCGGAATAGGACTGCGCGAGGTCGCGCCATTCGCCATGCCACCCCAGCGTGAGGATGTCCCGCTCGTCCGGTGCGCCGACGTCGACGAAGTGGCGGACGACCTTCTCGGCCGCGTGGCGGAGGGACCCGAGGGACGTCGAGCGGACACCGGCGAGGACCCCCGCCCAGAACGGAGCGGCGGCGGCGAAGCGGTAGACGAGGCTGCGCCCCTGCATCAGGGGCGAGCCGTCGGCACCGACCAGCCGCACGGCGTCCTCGAGATAGCGGTCGAGCGCGGCGACATCGGCGATGCGCCCGGCCGCGAGGTCCGCAGCCCCCCGCATGCGGGGCCAGAGGACGGGGTAGACGTGCAGCGCCCATCCGACGTAGTGGTCGTAGGAGCGCTCGAACCCGTCGGAAATCCAGCCGTCCGCCCGCGTCAGTTGGTCGTGAAGCGCGAGGTCTGCGGTGATGTCGTCCTGAGACCACGGTCCCCCGACGGAACGGAGGAAGGTCTGGACGACGACACGGAACCACAGCCAGTTCGTCTTCGGGTAGGTGTCGTCGCCGACGACGGGAGCCAGGTAGTCGATGACGCGCTGCCGGGTCTCGGCGTCCAGCTGGTCCCAGATCCACGGCCGGGTCATGTCGAGCGCGACGGCGAGCGATGCGGCCTCGACCTTGGCCTGGGGGTGCTCGTCCATTCGCACCCACCGGTCGGCGGCTACGGGGTCGACCCCGGCCGCGACGCCGCGGCGATAGAACGCCGCAAGATCTTCCAAGCCGTGACCGTCGTCGCCGGTGAGCCGGAACGCGGCCAGCAGGAAGGTGCGGGCGAACCCCTCGAGTCCGTCGACGGCTCGGCCGTACCCGCCCTCAGCGCCCGGGAAGGTGATGCGGGCGTTGTTCTCGGATGCGTATTCGCGAGCGGCCGAGAGGAGGCGATCGGCGAAGTCCGTCCAGTCACCGCGCGTCCACCCAGGAGCGAACGACGAGGACCTCGTGCTGCTGGATGAAGGGTGCGATGCAACGGACACGGGATCTCCTTTGAACTCGCCTCAAGCGACCGTTTCAGGAGCGTATCAACGCGTTTCGTTCATTGCAACGTCGATTTGCGTTTGTTATGATCACTTCTGATCGTTTACAGGATGGGACCAATGACGCTCACCCCTTCTTCACACGCCGCGTACTCCGGCGTCCTCGCGGAGTTCTGGCGCGCCCAGGATGCCGTCGGTGCCGGCGACAACCTCGCCGATGCCCTTCGACGAACTCTGCGGCCGCCCGAGGATGCCCTCCCCGTCGCGCCCGCGCACGATCGCGCCGTGTGGGGTGCGCACGGAACCGCCGATCAGTCCACCGTTGCGGCGGTCCTCTCAAGAGCCTCGGACGACCTCGGCACGAGCTGGCCGGTTGCGCTCGCGAGCGCAGCCGCACGCGTGCACGGCGACGGGGATCGAGAGAGCTGGGAGTCGGTGGTCTTCGAACGTCAGCGTCGGCTGAGCCGCGCGGTCGTCGCCGCCGCGGTCACGGAGGAAGGACGCTGGCTCGACGAGGTGTTGGACGGTGTCTGGCTGCTGTGCGAGCAGACCTCGTGGTGCTGGCCGGCACACGACGACGCCCACGCCGTCGGCTCGGTTCTCGCCATCCCGGACAGGCCGTTCCTCGACCTCGGAGCGGGAGAGGTGGCGGCGCAGCTCGCGTGGGTCGACCACCTCGTGGGTGAGGCTTTGGAGACGGCGTATCCCGGAGTACGAGCCCGAGTCCGTCGTGAGGTTCGTCGACGCGTCTTCGATCCGTTCACGACGCGCAGGGATTGGCACTGGATCGGTCTCGACGGCGACGTGCACAACTGGAACCCCTGGATCCACGGCAATGTGATCACGGCCGCGCTTCGCTTGCTCGACGGACCGGGCGAGCGGGAAGAACGCGGCGAGATCATCGCCCTCGCTCTCGAGGGCATGGACCGGTACGTCACGGCCCTCCCCCTCGACGGTGCCATCGACGAGGGCTACGGATACTGGTGGAACGGCGCATGCCGGGCACTGGAAGCGCTCGACGTGGTGTCCTTCGCCACGGAGGGGCACCTCGACGCCGCGGAGGTACCGGCGCTGTCGGCGACCGTCGCCTTCCCGCACCGCTCGCACCTCGGCGGCGATTGGTACCTCAATCTCGCGGACGGACAGGCGAAGCCACCGAGCGACCAGCCCTGGCACGCGTTGCATCGCAGCGCGCGCGCCGTCGGGGATGACGACGCCGTCGCTCACGCCGCGAGCCACCGCCGGCCCGGAGTCCCCGCCGCGACGGAGACCTTCGGGTTGGGCAGGCTCGTGCGCGGCATGACGGATACGGACTGGATCGAGGCCCCGGCAGTGCCGCCGCCGCTGATCGATCGCGTGTGGCTGCCGTCCACCGAAGTGCTTCTCGCGCGCGGCCGGAGCGGCTCTACGGCCGGTCTCACCGTGGCGGTGAAGGGAGGCCACAACGGCGAGCATCACAATCACAACGACGTCGGCAGCTTCGTCCTCGCCTCGGACGGCGTTCCCGTCGTCGTCGACGTCGGGAGGCCGACGTACACGAAGCAGACCTTCGGACCGGACCGATACGACATCTGGACGATGCAGAGCGCCTGGCACAACACACCCGTGATCGACGGGCAGCAGCAGAGTCCCGGTCCCGAGTACCGAGCCCGCGATGTCACCGTCACCCTCGACGAGGCGACCGTCGAATGGTCCGCCGACCTGGCCGGGGCGTACCCCGACGGAGCAGCCGCGTCCTGGCAACGCCATGTCTCGTTCGGCGAAGGCCGCGTCCGGGTTCGCGACGAATGGCGCAGCGCCGTCGGAGCGGCTCACCGGTGGCACCTCGTGCTCGCTGGCAAAGTGGACGTCGACGCCGGCGGCGCCACGGCGTCCGTCCGTCCGCTCTCCGGTGCGACACCCGTCGTCATCCGCTGGCCCGCGGGCGTGAGGAGCACCGTGACCCGACGCATCCTGGAGGACCCGCTGCTCACCGATGTGTGGGGGACGAGCCTCACCCGTCTCGAACTCGACGTCTCCGACCACCCTGACGTGGTCGTAACCTTCGAAACACACCCTGCAACCACCGAGGAAATCCGATGACGAACCAGGCTACGGCCCCTCTCGCCGCGGAACGTCGCGCCCACGTTCTCGCCATCCTGCGGCGCGAAGGAGCCGTGCGCGTGTCGCAGCTCGTCGACGAGCTGGGGGTCGCACCCGTCACATTGCGGCGCGACCTGGCTCAGATGGAATCCGAGGGACTGCTGGAGCGCGTGCACGGGGGTGCCGTCGCACCGGCGGCCGGTCTCTCGGCTCCGGCGTCGGACGCAGCCCCGCCCGTCTCCGTCTCACCGCCCGCGTCCGTCGCCATGCTGGTGCCGTCGCTGAACTACTACTGGCCAGGAGTCGTTCGCGGTGCGGAGGCCGCGGCCGCCCGTCTCGGCCTCGGCGTCGTCTTGCGCGGGGCCTCCTACGAGCTGCAGGACGAACGGCCCGTTCTCGAGCGCCTCGTTCACACAGATGGAGTGCGTGGCCTCATCGTGGCCCCGAACACCGACACCGCACATGCCCAGGACGTCGTGCAGTGGTTGATCGACACCGGCGTGCCCAGCGTGCTCGTCGAACGGGAGGCGACGGCGTCGCCGGGCGGCGCACCCGTGGAATCCGTCACCACCGACCACGCCCTCGGGGCCGTCTTGGCTGCGCGACACCTCGCCGCGCTGGGCCACCGGCGTGTGGGCCTCATCATCTCGCGTGACTCCCCCACCTCGCGCAAGATCACGGCAGGGTGGCATGCCGCCTGCATCGAGCTGGGGCTCACCCCGAGCGACCACTTCGAATCCATGCTGCCGCCCCGCACCAGCCCCGAGTTCTCCGCGGTCGTCGACGCGACCCTGGACGCGGCACTCACCAACGGCGTGACCGCCTTGGTGGTGCACTCCGACCCCGAGGCCATGGCCTTCGTCGACCTCGCCCTGAACCGCGGCATCTCGGTGCCGGGCGACCTGTCGATCGTCGCGTACGACGACGAGATCGCCGAGCTCTTCACGCCCGCGCTGACCGCCGTGGCCCCGCCGCGGCGCGCCGTCGGCGAGGCGGCCATCGACCTCGTCGCCCGTCGGATGCAGGACCCGGACCGGCCCACCCATCGCGTGATCCTCAGCCCGCGCCTGAACGTGCGGGGCTCGACCGCTCCGCCGCTGCAGCGCTGAGCCGCTGCCCTTCGCGGGGTCGGGTGCAGCCGGACCCGCCCGGATCATCGTCTGGGCGGGATCCGGCTGGAGCACGTCTGCGGAGGGTGTGGGATTCTCCCCACCGCCCCTCCGCGGAGCCTCCGGCGGCGTGGGCCCAACTCCGTTCGACTCCCGCTCAACCGGTCATAACGCAGAAGGCGGACCCCTACGGGGCCCGCCTTCTGCGTTGCGGAGGGTGTGGGATTCTCCCCACCGCCCCTCCACGCGCCGCTGCGCGACGCGCGGAGCCTCCGGCGGCGTGGGCCCAACTCCGTTCGACTCCCGCTCAACCGGTCATAACGCAGAAGGCGGACCCCTACGGGGCCCGCCTTCTGCAAACGCGCTATAGCGCGGGCTGAGACGGGCTGACAAGAGGCAGCGTCAAGACGGGAACATACACGGGAACATACAGTGCGCCTACAGCCTGTGGTCCGTCGCGACGACACCAACCACGCGTTGCGGCGTACCGTTCGTGAAGGTGACGTGATGATGGATGCGGTGGTGCTTGTAGGCCATGGCGGAGTACGCCGGTTGCGCACGGATGAGGCAGTTCGCCTTGTCGGCCGTTCCCAGCACCGCATACAGCTCCGACTGTCCCCCGCCACCCTGCGTCGGTTCGGAGTCGTAGCGAACGCCTTGAAACAGAAGATTGACAAGGCCGTTCTTCGTCAACTCCATGCTCGTCACAACATCATTGTTCTGGCGAGAGTAGTGGGCGATCTGCGTCTCGTTGTTAGTGAGGTAGTAGGAGTACACGCGGGTGCCGGTACGCCACATGACCGGCACCGTGTACACAGCCCCGAACTTCTCAAGTCCGACGAAACCTGGGTTACGTACCGCTAGCATCACTTCTTCCATGCGCCGCATGAACCGCTGGTAGTCGAACCCTAAATCAGCGGTCAGCTTCGAGACACGGTGGTATTTGGTGCGGTCGTATGCCTCGTCCTTTTCGAAGGTGCAGTCGTTGCGCTGGCTCTTCACTGCCAACCCTTTGAAGTCGTCGTCGGCGAACCAGAAGTGGCTCTCCCCCAAGCTTCGCGACAACGCCAACACGAAGTTGCACAGGGGAGCATGTCCGGCCATGGTGATGGGAAGCTTCATTGATGAGACCCGGTCCATCATGTCTTCGTCGCGGAACGAGATGTCACGGATGACAAGACGCTCCACTGGATATACCTTTGAGTAATCTTGGAACTGCGACGGGTCGATGCAGATGTAGTAGTTGCTGACACCGAAGTCCTCTAGCATCTGCATCGTTCCTGCTGTGCCTGCCCTTTGGTAAGAAGGCACGTAGATGTTGTAGCGCATGCCGTGACGGTCGACGAAACCTTCCGCGGACGAAGGCTCAAACGTCGGGTGCAGCCAGGCCTGCTTCTCCACTGGCTCGCCGTGGATAGTGGTGGCGAAAAGGGGGTATCGCACGAAGCCCGCAGCTTCAATGTCCGCCATAGCCGCGGCGTTGCGGTCCCGCTCCTCCTCCGTCTTCATCTCGGCTGCTTCGACACTGAACGGTGCAGCCATCCCGTGGAAGAAATAGCCCGCGTAAGCCTGCCGGAGGTTGTAATCGACAGTGCTCGAAGATGTCCCCACGTACTGCCCCATTCGCCCGTTCTTCCTCGATTACCCTCGCGCATGACCACGCGCGCCCCACTGTAGGCTAACCGGAGTCTTCGCAACGCTTGGGGGTAGCGCGAATGAGTGACGAGATTCAGACAATCAGTCTTGGCAATGAACAGCCAGAGTCGCTGAAGATGACGCAGCCTTTTAAAGTACCGCCGCGACACGAGCAACGCATGGCGCGCGCGGTTCACTCTTCGGGTGTCGTGGCTCCCATCGTGGCAGACCAACACGGCAATGTGATCGACGGTCACACGCGCCTGCGTACCGCTCTCAAGGCGGGGTGGGGCACGGTGCCGGTGATGCGGCTGGAAACTACCGAAGCTCAAGCACGTCTGTTGCGCTTCATCGTCAACAAAAGCGCGGAGTTTCAGCGATGGAACTATGCGGAGGTAGACGCCTTCCTCGCTGTCCCCCACAACAGTTTCACCTACCTCGCGACACTTGAGCCACTCGGTCTGTTCGGGGAGCACATTATCCCCGAGAGCTTTCTGACGGAGTCGATGCGGAGGTACAAGCTCGATGGCAGCGCTGGTCAAGACAAGTACGACCAGAAGGAGGTTTACGAGCGGTGGGCTGTGCGGCGACAGGAGAAGGGCGCGCGACGCGAGCGGGAAAAGGCACTCCAACCGCGTCAAAGGCTCGCCAGCTACAAGCTGGAACCAGCCGTCCCTCTGCAGGCCATCACCGCACGAGGCGGCTTCAAAATGCGGCAGTGGGAGAAGAAGGCTGCCGCCAAACGAGCAATCGGTTTGACGGGGTTCGTCGCCCCGTTGATCCTGGACCAGAATCTGCACACCATCGACGGCACGACACGACTCGAAGTTGTCAACGAGCTACACGCCGAAGGATGGTGGCCGTCGGGCACCGTTCCCGCGCTCGTAGTCAAGCGGAGCGACCTGCAAGCGGCGTATCTGCGGATGGTGCTCAATCGCACCAGCGAGTTTCAGGCGTGGGACTGGCACGAGTTGTACGAGTTCGCTGACGCGCACCCGCAGCTTCGTCCGATCTTCGAGCCGTTTGGGCTGTACGGCGCGACTGTCCTGCCGCCGACAGCGTGGGACAGGACCGCGCTGCACATGGGGCAACGTGCGCCGCTGCCGACGTACACGCCCTCGACCATGACACTGGCCGAGTGGGCGGTGATCCAGCAGAAGCGCGTCGCGGCCGACAGAGCCTCTGACGCAGTCTCGCCAATGAAGACCGCGCCCCGCTCCGCCTACGAGAGCGTATTCGATCTGCGTTGGAGCGAGAGTGATCTACAACCGCTGGTCGACGCCGAAGGCGTCATGCAACGTTTTGTCGATGAGTTGGACGAAGAACTTGGCGACCTGACCATCGCGCATGACGATATGCGCGACAGGATGCGCGTAGAGCAAGATGCAGCGAAGGGCATCCTCGATGATCTGCCGCGAGTCAAGACCTTTGATCCCGGCTTCTGAGGCGACAACACCATGACTACACAGCACATCGGCGCAGCGGGCGAACTGCTCGTGCAGTACCGCCTGCTCAAGATGGGCCTCGACAGCGCGCGCCTCACCACCGATTCGGGTGTGGACCTCGTGGTGTACTCCCCCACCACCGCTCAAGCAATCACCGTGCAGGTGAAGACGGTGCGGGAGCCCACGCCCGCGGGTGGTCGAGGCAAGCTCGCGGTGGGGTGGAACTTCCCCCACGACCTTCGCGCACAGGTGCTCGCCACCGTCGTGCTGTCGGAGGATGAGGTATGGCTGTTCACAATGAACGAAGCTCAAGGCCTCGCGCAGCAACATAGTGACCGGGGCATGCGCCGCTTGTACTGGTACACCGACCCGTTCTTGGCGTCAGGAGAAGGCTTCCCACTCCGCCAGGCTGACGTGTACGACAACCTGCTTGCGCGAAGTGCGCCGAAGCTGTTCGCATAGCCCGCCGTGCGCACTGACAGTCTGAGGACGTGCGTGTACGCATCGTAGTCGCACCCGCGGCGGCAAGCTTCGTCGCTGGTGCTGCGGCGGAGACGTGCTGACCCCGACCGCTATTGAGTTGGTCGGGGTCAGTACAGTCAGCGCGATTCCTGCGAACGTTCGTCAAGCCTGCGTCGACGGCCACGGATGATCATGGACCCGGCACCTACCGCGGCCACCGTCATTCCGCCGATCAGCGGGGGTATCGGCGAGTTCGCCGGAAGCACGGAAGCAGACACCCACAGCGACGCAAGGAGAGCGACCGTTACGGCCAGGAGAATAAGCCAGCTTTTCAAGGTAGGACCTCCATCCGGTTGCACTCGACACTACCTTTCGCCCCTCGCACTGCAACCTGTGGAGATGAGAACCTTCTAACCTGCAACGTCCTGCGTTCGTGACACGGTTGATGCTCGCCGTTCGAACGAAAGGACTCACTTTGAGAAACCTCCGCAAGACCGCAAGCGTCATTCTCGCCGTTGGCGTGGTAGCTGCCGCGAGTTTGACAGGAACGCAAGCAGCTTCCGCGCAAAGCACGGAAGTAATCGCAACATCCGCATCTGTGGCCCAGACCGAGACCATCACACCGGAGCAGTTCCAGACTGCGCTGCAAGGGCTGGAGGCGAGCGACACACCGCGTACTGCCATTCGGGCAGGGGAAGCAACCCTCTACGAGTACCACTTCCCCGAGGGGGACCTGACCTTCCCCTCGGAGGCAACGTTCCTCGCGTCTGCGGCGACGGGTGAAGCAATCGCTGACCCTGGCGTTGTATCGCCCATGATCGAAGTAGTCACGAAAGGGCAGTACATGGCCGTCGGCCTGAACCGCGCCGATCAAGCCTTGCTGGTGGGCGGAGGCGGCGCAGCGCTCGGCCTCGCCCTCTGCGCGATCCCCGGAGTATGCCCCGTGTCGACCATTCTCATCGCTGGAGCAGTGGCGTACCTGACCGAACGAGGTCTGTGCCCCGAGGGCCAGCAGCTGTGGTGGTACGACGTGAAGGGCGGCTCGACGTTCGCCTGCCGTAGTTCAGCTCCGGCCCTGCCGTAACAGGAAAGCTCCGTGCTGCCCCGTAAGACAGGGGCAGCACGGAGCCACCATGAGCTACTTGCGCGAGTCCGCCCGTGGCTGACAACCTAAGCGTGTGTGCGCTCGAAGCATGTTCGCACCCATTGCGGCAAGCTTCGTCGCTGGTGCCGCGGCGTAGCGCCGCCTGCTCCCACAAGAAAGGGGCGGTAGCCTCAGCCACCGCCCCTCCCGGGTTCGTCAAGTCCAGCCGTTTAGGTCTTTGCGATTTGCACCCGCGCCCGCCCATTCATCGTGGTCGTTCATCACGTAGATGTAGAGATTCCCGGGTGTCGATTGCTCCCGGCCGCTGTGCCAGAAGTTGTGGATGCCACCCACGGTGCGGGTGATGCGAATGTTTCCGAAGCCTGCGCCGATGTAGTCGTAGGGTGCGGCGGTGAAGGCGAACTCCCCACGGTGCTGGTCGTTGTAGTACTGCACGACGGCGAACGGGTCCGCGCCAGACTCCTCCGCAACACGCACATCAATGGCAACCTGCTCGGCCATCGAGAGCAGTACGTTCTGGCGCGCCTTCTCCTGGATTGCACCGAAGATGGGCAAGCCAACCAGGAGCAATATGCCGAGGATGGCCACCGCCACGATGAGTTCCACGAGGCCAAAGCCTCGCTCCCCGCGGGTGCGGGCTTGTCGAAGTATTGCAAATGTCATGGGAAGCCTCCTTGTCAGTTCCCTGCACGGCCTGGGCAACGTGCGATGTAGTTATCAGCGGAGCCGGTAGCGGCGCGGTCGCAGCTTGACCACGGCAGTGACGGCCACCACCGCAGCGACGCCGATGGCCCCCATGAGGCAGAGTTCCCACCACTCACGAGTAGCGGTCCATTCGACAAACGAACCGACCAGGTCACCCATCTGCTGCACGAAGCTGCGGGCATCCTCTTCCACCTGCGCGTCGCGCTCCCAACGGTCCTCAAACAGGTCGTCGAGCGACGCAGGTACCGTCGGCTGACGAACGGTCACCCTCCCGCCTGACCTTTCAGGAACTCCTGCTGAAACCCCATGAAGTCGGACCGGCGCGCGCGGTTGTGGTTGCCCACGAGGTGGGTGGGGAACGCACCCGCGCGGATGAGCTTGCGGACAGTGGGGCGCGACACTCGAAGTAGTAGCGCCATTTCGGGCACCTTGATGAACTCAGCGGTCATGACGAAAGCCTCCCAGGCGGTAAGGGCGGGGTAGTTCCCAACCTTGTGGCCAATATCATCTTGTTTCCGCTATTGCTCGTAGCTGTGGGCGGGCGTAAAAAGGCCCCCACCGGATCAGCAACTCCGGTGGGGGCTCCTTCGCATTCGAAGGCCAGAAACTTAGCGAGGCCAGGACTGACTTGCCGCTCCAGCAGAACCGGCTCCTGCCCATTCGCCGCGGTTGTTCACCGCATACACGTAGATGGTGTCAGTAGAGTCCATTGAGGCCTGCACAGCGGGCACGTTGATTGTCCCGCCAGTGACGGATTCAATTTGCGTACCGCCCCCAGCAGAGTACCGAAGCTCGCTCGGGTTCTGGCTGTTTAGCTTCTCGATAGCGGGCTGGACAGCGCTCGGGCCACTAGCGGTCACCTGTGCCGCAAGCGATGTCGCAGCGTTGGCGGCCGCAGTCTTGACGGTGTTGTGACGAGCAGTCTCCTGGATAGCACCGAATACGGGAATAGCAATCACCACGAGGATGCCGAGGATGGCAACCACGACGATGAGCTCGACGAGGGAGAAGCCCTTCTCGCCGTTGCGGTGCTTAAGCGCGTTGTTGATGAAAGAAATCATGGGGTTTTACTCCTTGTTAGCCCTAAGGGGCGATTAATCGAGGCGTTTTGCCTCGGGAGTAATATCAACTTGGGTTTCCCCTAGTTCCGCGAGTTCCCCTAGACCGGCAGAACGGGTGTGGGTTGGGCCCCTGACATGAGCCATAGCAGCACCGCCCAGCAGCCAAGGTGGATGGCCGCGGCGGCAAGCGCGAATGCAGTCCCCACCTTTCTGCGGCGGCTCATGCGTTGTCCTTCTTGCGGAGGTTGAAGGCTGTCCACAGCACGATGAAGACGACGAGGCCAGCGAACAGCGTGGGTGCGATAGCGGCAGGGGCGATGCTCACGGAGGGGGCGGTAGAGCCGGTGGCGGCCGCAGGTGCCATGTCCTGCACGTCGATCACGGTCTTGTTCAGCACGGGGTTGGCGGCTTCAACCGCGGCGGTCTTCTCCTTCGCGAAGCGCAGCGTGGGAGCGGCTTCAGCCTCAGCCTCGGCCACCTTCTCGTCACCGATGGACTTCTTGATGTTCGCGAGGCCGCTTGTGAACTCCTCTTCGAGGTTATCGAGCGCGGAGAGGTCACCGGTTGCGGTGATGCGCGAAACCTCGTTGCGCATGCTCCCCTGATTCTCGACGACTTCCGCAGTGGTGGCAGCCTTTGCCACAGTCGATTGGACAGACGGGGCGGCGAGCACGAACACGAAGCCCATGATGACCATGGTGACCATGAGGTTGACGATGGATGCGTTGCTCTTTGCGGATGACTTGCTCATGTTTCTTGCTCCTTTAGTGGTGATGTTGGGCGCCTAGGTGGTGGCACAACTAATATCGCTACGGGAAATACGGGAAACAAAGGAAACCAGCATGCGCGTGAGCCGCGGCACTTCGCTGTCGCGGGTGTACGATCCGTCTTATGGCTACCCGTACATACACAAGCATTACCGATGACATTGACGGCAGTGAGGACGCCTCCCCCGTCACCTTCGCCTTCGATGGCACCAGCTACTCCATCGACCTTTCTGCTCGCAATCGGAAGAAGCTTGAGGATGCGCTGGCTCTTTTCATCGAGCACGGCACACGCGACGGCACGAGCGGCAAGCGCACACCGAAGGGCTCCCCCACCTGGAACCGCGAGGAGCTGAAAGCATGGGCGAAAGAGAACGGGCACAAGGTCAGTGACCGCGGGCGCGTGCCGCAGGCCATCGTGGATGCGTATCTGGCGGCGCGCTAATGGCGAATGAGTGGATCGAGCTTGTGAAAGAAGCTCATCGTCACGGTGGGCCGCAGGCGATGAGGCAGGCATACTCGTCGGCGGGGAAGGCCAGCGCAGGGAACAGCATCATGCTCGTGGCCGCCATCGGAGCCGCAGGTGCAGCGGTGATGGGCTTTCTGTGGATACGTGACACGATCCGTGGCATCCCCGACCCGGTCACTGCGGACGAAAACAGCGGTGACGAGGAACCATCCACGTTCTGACTGCTCGCATAGCAACGCCCTCGCCTCTTACGGATGAGGCGGGGGCTTCGTGGTGTCAGTGCTGTGTGTAGTCAGGCATCCATACTCCGGGGCCGAAAGAGGTGTCGGGGGTGGCATCCGCCTCGAGGTCACCGTTGTCTGCGGCGTTGGCCAGACGGCGTGAGTACCAGTCGCCCAGCGGCACGGGTGCCTGTCGGGCTTCGCACGATTGCCTGAGCTACGCCCACGAGGCGGCGAGGTCACTCATCATCGCCCAGCCAGTACAGCGAGATAGCGAGGTCAATGGTGGGCATATGAAAGAGCGCGATGCGCACGTCGGTTGCCGCATTGCTCATGAGTACGATTACATCCCGAAGGATACGCGGGTAGTCGTAGTGCGCATTGATGGTTCGCTCGTGATCCGCTTCCAATGGGCTCACGCTCACACCATCCGCGTTCAGCCACCGCACCTCATTGTCAAGTCTGTCTCTGAGCACGAGGTCTTCAAGCAGTCGCCACCGGAGATAACTTGTGGTCGCTTCCTCGATGGTCCGTTTTGGTTCACCGGTCACGGCGTCCTCCTTTGTCAGTGTGACAAATATCAGGACCACCACCGGGCCGTTCGCGTCGTCGCAAGCGTCATCAGAGGTCTGCGAAGCCAGCCCTGGCGGGTTCGGCAGGTTAGGTGCGACTGGCTGCCTTGAATCCCCCGTCCGTTTGATTCGAGTCGTGAGCGGACCTAGCGCCGGGGCCGGGCGAGCGGACCGGGCTTCAGACGCCTGCTTTCCTGCAGACTGCGGCCGCAGCGCGTATGAGCAACCCGGCAACTGCAAACACTTCGCCGCAATCAGTCGCCACCTGTACCGGCGATCTCTTGATACGAGCAACGGAACCGCTCGACGGGTCTTCGATATCCATCTGATGCACGATGTTGTTGCGCGCGACGAAAAAGCCATCCAGCGACTCCAACCGCGTGTCGGGTACAGCCGATTTAGGGATGCCGAGGGTCTGGCGAACACGACTGCTGAGGTCTGAACTCCCCTGGAAACTAGCCTTCGTTCTTGCAGCCAGGAAGTAAGCAAGGAGCGACTGATCGGGGTGAACGTGCAGGATGGCGTCGCGCAGGCCATCCGGAACTTTCGGTTGCGCTAGCTCCGCCTTGAGGAAAGACTCGAAGTTCGCGCGCGCGCCGGTCGCTCCTCCCGCGATAAGCGCTCGCCCTACGTCATTCACCAGACGCTTCATTGTCGCGTCCAGGCCAGCGCCAGTGAAGATGACGGCCGATCTCAGCACGTCCATCTCAGCGAGCGCGGACCTCCCCTTCGGCGACGCATTGGCGGCGCGACGTTCCTTATCGAGTACGTCCACAGCTCGAAACAAACCCTCCACCGACGTGTGGGCACGGGACAATAAACGCTCCGCCGCTCTCACCGAGGGCGCGTGCCCCGAGGCTGTCGCCGGCAGCGGGCCTATAGAAGTCACGAATCCACCGCCACGGAGGGGCGGCTGCGAGTTCGGGAAGCAGTCTTATAGCTCACGTCGTCACCTTATCCGGCCGGACCCCGATGCGCGCGTGACGCCGTGACAGGTCACGGGAGGACAATCTGGCGCACCTTCTCGTCGGGGTTTGGAGCGGCGCGGTTGCGCAGGAGGTCGGAGAGATCCTCATCGCTCTCAGGGTCGTCGGGGAGCTTGAAGGTGCGCGCTCCGCCGCTTCTCATCTTGTCCAGTGCGCGAATCGCACGCTCGCCCTGTTCCTTGCGACTAGTCATGGGTCTGTACTCCTCGGATCGTCCGCGTCTGCCATTCAGCGCGGGTGGTTTGATTGCGACGGCGTTCTTCGTCCAGCCACTGGAGTTCGAGGCGGTCGGCACGTTGTTCTGGGTGGAGCAGCACCCATGCCCACTTCTCGGGCTCGTCGACGCGGAAGGACATGACGCCGCGAACCGTAGCGATGCGGGCCTCCACCTCGCTTCTCCCCTGCACCAGGCGCGCCTTGCAGCTAATGAGGTTGCCGCGTCCCACCACGAGGCGGGCGGGATCATGTTGGTAGTGCTCTACGAAGCGGGCCTCCGCGTAGGGGAAGTCGCTGTAGGTCGAGGTGGGCGGTAGGTTGCGCGGGATCATCTCTTCCGCACCGCCATAGCTACCGCGACGACCGACAGCAGCATTGATGCGTAGGCCAGCGGTGCGAGCATCAGCGCGTAGCTGCCGACAGCCAGCGCGAGCGCTCCTAGTCCCACCCCGATCGGAGCGAATGAAGTCCGACGGGGCGCGGTCATGCTGCCTCCTCGCTCGGCGCGAACATCTTCCGGAGCTCTTGCAGGGGCTTGGAGCGGACACGCTGCTGCGTCGCTTCGATCGTGCGCCGAGCACGTCGGATCGTTGGGTCTTGAGCCTCCTTGTCGGCCGCCGTGCCCTCGCGCACGATCCGGTGCACTACGGAGCGGGAAAGGCCGGTGGCTTTCTGTAGTTCGCTGTAGCTGTAGCCGTCGCTGTACAGGCGGAAGATTGCCGCGTCCTGCTTCGCGTCGGTAAGCCGCTTGCGCCCCACTTGCATCCCCTCGGCGCGCATGTATTCCAGACGCTCGTTGGTGCGGGCGATGATGAGGTCTCGTTCGAACTCAGCGATGAGGGCGAGCTGATTGAAGAGCAGCCTGCTCGTGGGGTCGCTCGGGTTGTAGGTCATGCCTCCCATACGCAGGGTCACTCCCTTATCTCGCGTAATGGTGGCGATGCGGTCAAGGTCGAGTATTGAGCGGGCGAGGCGGTCGAGACGCACCACGTACAGCGCATCTCCTTCTTGGAGTTCTTCGAGCAGCTTCTCTAACTCGGGGCGCTTTTTCGCCCCGGAGCGGCGCTCGCTTAGTAGCACCTCCGCTCCCATTGCTCGAAGCTCAGCCTCCTGCTGTTCGAGCGATTGGTTCTCCGTGGACACTCGGGCGTAGCCGTAGATCATCGTGGGGCTCCTCTGTTCGATACGGGTTTACATAGGCCAATATCGGTAGGGTCAAAAGGCAGCGAAACGGTGTGTTGGCGGTGGCTCGTGACAGCAAAAGCGATGTTGCTCGCGAACGCGACAAATCGCCCGGATCGGAACGGTTTCTAGCCATCATGGGATGCGTCCCGCCCCCGCCTGGCCGATGGTCTGGGCCGCCAGCCGCGGAACGCCGAGAGAAAATGCTTCTGCCCCGTGCAACCGCCTGCCAGCTGCCCGAACCTCCAGACCTGTCAGTCCGACCGCCGCTGGGGAGGCACCCGCTCCATGCACGCGGCTCGCCAGAACTGGGCAGTCGGTGCGGCACAATGGAGCTTTGGACTCCGGGCGGGCACCCGACCCGCCGATAGGGACTGTGATGGCTAACGAACGAATAACTGAGGATCTCGTCGAGGCTCGCTTACGAAGCCTCGGTTACTACGACGACGAGGACAGCATCGTCGTGGAGAAGCAGCAGTCCGCAGTAGAAGCGATCCGGAAAGCGCTGTCTCGGGCGTCCAAGTCAGGCAAGGGCCGCGCCGCCGGGTATCCCGAGTTCATCATCACCAGCCCCAGCACGCCCGACATGGTGGTTCTTGTAGAGTGCAAGGCCGATGTCAGGCATCACCAGTCCGATGCTCGCGACCTACCGAAGGACTACGCGGTGGACGGGGTTCTGCACTACGCGCGGCACCTCTCCCCGAACTACACGGTGATCTCTATCGCCGTCTCTGGTACGCCGCAGACAAACGCGTGGTCTTTCTTCGTCACGCCGAAGGGCTCCAACCTCGAGCACGATCTCGTTTCACCGACAGGCGCGCCTGTCACCACGATGATTGGTCTCGGCGACCTCATAGCCGCGGCGTCATTCGATCCGCGGGTTCAGCGTCAGCGAGAACGCGACCTGCTGTCCTTTGCGATGGAGATGCATGTCTTCATGCGCGACGAGGCCGAGCTTGAGGAGAAGGAAAAGCCGCTTGCAGTCGCAGGTAGCCTCATAGCGCTTAAGGACCAGGTCTTCGCGAGAACCTACGATGAATACCCAGCAGTCGACTTGCCAGAGTATTGGATCCAATCCATCAAGAAAGTCATCCGAGCGGCGCGCCTACCTGTAGACAAGCTTGACAACATGACCCAGCCATTTACCGGCATTCAGGTACACCCCGAGCTACGAAAGCCTACGAAGGGGTACCCGAAGGGCTTGCTGAACGAGATTGTGACGATGCTCGCCGAGAAAGTGATGCCTTTCATCACCGTGTACCACGATTTCGATGTAGTGGGCGCCTTCTACGGCGAGTTTTTAAAGTACACCGGTGGCGACGGCAAGGGCCTTGGTATTGTTCTTACGCCGCGACACGTAACCGAACTTTTCGGACTAATTGCTAACGTGGGCAAGGACGATAAAGTGCTCGATATCTGCGCCGGGACAGGGGGCTTCCTCATCTCGTCGATGGTGCAGATGATCAGGACTGCCACAACAGAAGCCGAAGTCGCAGACATCAAGAAGAATCGCCTCATCGGCGTTGAGCAGAACCCGAGCATGTATGCCCTCGGAGCGTCGAACATGATCCTCCGAGGTGATGGCAAAGCAAACCTTTACCAGGGGTCATGCTTCGACACCGCCATTGCCCGCGGCATAAAGGCACACAGGGCAAATGTTGGCATGGTGAATCCTCCCTACGCTAAGACGAAAGAGGACCTGCACGAGCTGCGGTTCGTCGAGCAGATGCTCGACAGCCTCGAGAAAGGCGGTACAGGCATTGCCATCGTGCCGATTTCGTGTGCCACCGCCCCAAGCACTCATAAGCGAAACCTGCTCAAGAAGCACACCCTCGAGGCCGTGATGTCGATGCCCCCTGAGGTTTTTCACCCTGTGGGCGTAATCACATGCATCATGGTCTTCTCCGCCGGCGTTCCGCACGCCGCAACCGACCGTAAGTCCTGGTTTGGATACTGGCGCGAGGACTCGTTCGTCAAGGTCAAAAATCTAGGCCGCGTCGACAAGCACCACACGTGGACTCAGGTGCGCGACCGCTGGGTTGAGGCTTTCCGCAACCGTGAAGTGGTACCCGGTGAATCTGTTATGCGGAAGGTGACCGCCGAAGACGAATGGGTCGCTGAGGCATACATGGAAACTGACTACTCCGCGCTCGATCTTGCTGACTTCGAACGAGTGCTGCTCGATTACGCCATGTTCTCCCTAAGTAGCACCATCGACGATGGCGACGACGTTGAGACGGAGCTGGAAGAGTGACCACTCTTGCCGATCTGTTCGACATCGAGTACGGCAACAAGTACGACATGAATAAGATGGAAAAGGCGACGCGCGAAACAGGCATAGCCTTCGTAGGCCGGATCGGCGGCCTAACGGGGAGGTCCGGAGTGGCTGGTTTTGTCAAGCCGGTGTCTGGAGTTGCACCCTATAGGGCAGGCTTGCTGACTGTTGCGCTAGGTGGATCGCGGCTGCTATCGAGCTACGTACAGCAACTGCCGTTTTATACGGCGCAGAATGTTGCTGTTCTGACGCCGATTGATGCCCGGATGTCGCTCAACACGCGGCTCTACTATTCTATGTGCATCCGCGCAAATGCTTTCCGGTATAGCGCTTTCGGTCGCGAGGCTAATCGAACGTTGGCGACACTGAGCATCCCTGATACGGTCCCCGATTGGGTCGAGGAGGTAGACATACCGACCCATAGTCGACTAGTCCGCACTGTTGGCCCGCCCGTGGCCTTATCCGACATCTCCGCCTGGAAGCCGTTCGCACTCGAAAGCATATTTGAACTAAAGAAGGGCCGACGAGTCACCAAGGCTGACCGGGCGCCAGGAACGACGCGTTTTATTGGCGCGAGCGAGAAGCACAACGGCATCACGGACATGTGCGACCTCGACCCCACATTCGGAGCGCATTGTCTAACTGTGCCCTATAACGGCAACTCAGTCGGGGTGGCCTTCTATCAAGATAAGCAGTTCTTTGCGTCTGATGACGTTCAAGTGCTCATACCCCGAGCGCACATTAGCCAATGGTCCCTACACTTCATCGCGGCCGTCATTCGGTTTGAGCGCCGCCGCTTCAGCTACGGGTATAAGTGGAACCTGGAGCGCATGAAGAAAACCGAGGTACGTCTGCCAGCCACCCAACGCGGGGCACCCGATTGGGATTACATGGATGCGGTGATGCGTGGGCTGCCCTTCTCGGCGGCTGTGCAGGTGCGTACGGACGATGCTCGACTGTCAGACGTTAGCCCTCCGATCTAGGGGGCCGGCGCTTAGCACTGACCGAGGTCAAACGCGCAGCAGGTTTCCGAGCGTGCTCGCAACGGGCCTTTAGACCCAGGGGCGGCTACTGGCGTCACGGACTAGGCGCGGACCCCCTCGCGGGCGACGTGATCCCCGCGCTATCAGGGCACTGAGCAGACCGGTTCGAGCCTGTTCCTGGCCCAGATTGCGCTGGCTCATAGCGCCCATCACCATGCCTCCATGGCCGCAACCACACCCCTCACCCACTACGAAGTGCTCGGCGTGCAGCCGACAGCTACCGCCGATGAGATCAAGACGGCCTACCGGCGCATGCTGCGACAGGTGCACCCCGACGCGGGCGGCAACGCAGCACTGTTCCGCATGGTGGGTGAAGCTTGGGCGGTGCTTCGCGACACCGGCAGCCGCGCCGCCTACGACCGCCACCTACGCGAAGGGGAACCGAAGCCGAAAGCACACAGCGACCCCTCGCCGCAGGAGACCTTCGCCCAGGCCTATGCGCAGGCGGCAGCGCAAGAGCGGGCGCGGCAGGAAGCGGCGCAGCGCCAATGGGTCGCGCGGGAGCAGCATGAGGCGATGCGACAAGCACAGGCGATCACTGATGAGGCTCGAACCCGCCCATACGTCATCGCCGTGCGTTCACTGCGCCAGCGGGATCAGCGCGCCCATCTCGACAAGGGAGTGCCACTCACCTTCGTTCTGCGATGGCGGCGCATGCGGCGATGGCTGTGGCGCATCGTGCTTGCGGCTTGCCTCAGCTTTGGAGTGCTCGGAGCGGTGAGCAGCGACCTCAACGTGGCTGACGCCAACCCCTTCTACATGTTGCTGTACCTGCCCACGGCACTGTTCGGCGCGCTCCTTCTCTATGTACCGTTGCGCGTCTTCGGCGGCATTGCGCTCGCCATCGTCCGAGCCGTAGTGATGCCTCGCCGCGCGATGACCGGCTGGGAATTACAGGAGGAATACCTCGCAACCGCGTCACGGTTCAAGGCAAAGCCGTCGCCTTCGCGATGAGCACCTGCTGCGCGAGGTAGCGCAGCAACATGTTTTCCGCGACCAGGGACTCTGCTTCCCGGCTGGTGGGCAGAAGAAGTTCGGTCTGGTTACCACCACCGTCAGCCTTCGTGTGCACCACGCGACAGCGTGTTGCGTATATGCGATCTGCCACCTGATCACGCAGGTCGCCGTCAACATTTAGTCGGTTCGTCCCTGCCAGAGGGGGCTTTTTGGCCGTGAAGTGTTCTCCCACTTGGGCTTCGATGCCGGCGATGACTTCCCGCAGCGCTTCATTCGTCGTGCTTGCGCGTACCGTAGCTCTCAACTGATCTCGCTCAGATGCGCCGCTCTGTACGGCTGGTCGCGCGAGTTCAATGAGGGCGGCAACCTGCTTGTCATCATCAGCCTCGAAACGAGGATGCAAGATGTGTGCACGGATACGAGAAGCTGTTTCAGCGTGCGCAAAAGATGGAAAGAAGAACTCGACCGCCTGATAGTAGGCAAGAAACTCGAGTAGCGGCAACCCCGCCGCTTGCCTACCGTATTGATACAGCGCGAGAGCTTCGAGTGCGTATCCGTTGCGAGGAAAGGCAGGAGCGCGTTTCACGGGATCTGCCGGACGTAATTGCACCGAAGACCGCTTGCGGCCTAATGTGAAGCCAAGGTTGTATCGCACATCAAGATCGAACAAGAAGCTCTGTCCGTGCCTATCAAGAACGGCCATAGCTTCGTCATGCTGGTGCGCCTCAAACCCTTTTAGCTTGAGGGAGAGGGAGCGAAGTCGCGGCCCCAATATAGCTTTCGCCGTTTCGGAGGGAGACGAAATCTCGAGACTGCGAGCACCGCGCGACACCACGAATGCTCCATCACGGTTCAGGCTTGGGCCACCGGTACCGCTTTCCAGGTCAGCTGCCGTCAAGATCTCCTGCATTCGACGAGGTCCAGCACTGAAGGGCCGTCCGCTCGGAAAGTCCAAAGCTGCCTCGATGACTCCAGTCGTTCGGTTGACAAAAGCATCGTAAGACCCAAGGAAAGCGATCGCGCTGAAGTCCAAGTCGGCGACGGCGTCAGCATCTTGCTCCCAGATGAACGAGCGTCTATGCGAACGCCCATTTGGGAACATGACCTGGAGACGTCGCCACTGAGTAGAGGCCCCAACAGGTTTCACCTCCAACCCCGCGGCCTCGATGTGCTTCTGTAGAGCGATAAGCGCAGCAGATGGAGTCCGCGTCGGCCGCTCTAGACCTTCCAGTTCGTTCAACGTCTTCCCCCAAACGGGTTGCTTGGCAGCCAGAAAGCACAGCGGCGAACCCGGCGGCCGCAACCTGAGCCTAGCGGCAGAAGGTCGCCGGTGGCGGTTCCTCGTTGCACTCGCACCCTCGGCCCGTCAACATGCCACCATGAAAGCCTATTGGGACCTTTATGACCGCACCCTCAAGCGCATTGCGGAGGAGAAGCCGCAATCAATAGACGGGATCAAAGCAATACTGGATGCGTTCGAGCCGCCGAGCAGCGGCATCGCATTCTTCCCGGGCGGTGCTGACGAAACGCTTGCAGAGGCCATGCATGCAGCAGGTTGGAGCGTGGACTATCGCGAAGGCACGTATGTCTGGGTAGCCACCTCGAAGACGGGTGAAGTGCTGACCCACGTCGAGGGTGATATCTACCGTGGGAATACCGCCATGGCTTGATTTGCGCTCAGGCCGTCGCTCACGACGAAAAGCCGCCCGAGGTAGGCGAACCACATCGGGCGGCTTTTCGCTGCGAGACTGCGGCGTAGCACCGCCTATACAAAGGCGAACCGCCCCGCGGTGGTGCTGCGGGGCGGTTCGGGTGGGGCTTGAGTTAGGACGCGAGCCCCGGGCGGCCTGCGGCCTCGAAGGCGTCGATGAACGCCTTACGCACGCTGCCTCCCTTCGCGACCTTTCCCAGACCCTTCTCCTCCACGAATGCGGCGACGGCGGCGCGGTACTCGGGCGGCAGGCTGTTGGCACCCTCGCCTTCGCCCTTGGCTGCGCGCGCCCGGCGCATCGGGGAGTAGTAGCGGGACGGCTCGACGCTGGTGTCCTCACCGTTCACGAAGGGTTCGAGCGCCGTGGTCAGCTTGCGGAGGCTGTCGGGCGAAAGCTGGAGGCTGTAGCCGATGCCGTCGATGGCGAGGTAGTGCTCGGAGTATTCGCTGACCTCCTTCTTGGTGAGGGAGTCCTTGACGACGGTGATGGTGTCCTTCATCGGAGTGCCTTTCGCGGTGCTTGCGGGTTGGATGGCACAACCATGACGGGCTTCTAGAGCTTGTCAAATGGCTTCGGGCAGCGGTGTGCTCTCGCTGCGAAGGGGCGTTTCGATCGCCCCCTTAGAGTGAGGTAGGAGGAGGAAAGATGTCGAAGTTCGTGGTCGCTGAGGCCGACATCGAGGGCGACTACCGCTACTCGCTGACCCGCGTATGGGACAGCGCTCTTCCCGCGGTGACCTTCGTTCTGCTGAACCCGAGCACGGCCGACGCGGTGCAGCTGGACCCGACTTTGCGCCGCTGCGTCGGGTTCGCGCAACGCGAGGGGTTCGGCGGCATGGTGATCAAAAACCTCTACGCCTTCCGCTCACCGAGCCCTGCCGTCATGCGGGCCACCCCCGATCCGGTCGGTCCTCGCAACGACCGTGCCCTCGCCGAGACCATCGGTCCGGTCATAGCGGGTTGGGGGACCAATGCGGAGCCGGCGCGCGTCGCTCGAGCATTGACCCTGCTCCCGCCGCTTCGAGCCCTCAGTGTCACGAAAGCAGGCCACCCGCAGCATCCTCTGTACGTTCCCGCGATCTCCCCGTTGCGCGATTGGCCAGCACCGCCCCCGGGCAGGGGCAACGAGACGGCGCGGTCCTGACAGCGCCTCCGTTCGTGCAAAACGTTCGCCACCACGCGGGCGCTCAAGGCAGCGCACCAGTAGGAGTGCGCGGCGGGCTGCGGCACCCATCGGATACTGCGCACCACAGGAAAAGTGCCGTAGGCGACAACACTACGCCCGATTAGCCGCGATGGGAGCGCAGCTAATCGGGCGCGACTCAGGAGCGCGAGCCTCTACGCGACGTGGGGCGCGTTTCGGGCAGCCTTCGCACGAGCTTTCAGCATCTCCATCTCATCGGCGTAGGAGGTGGCGATGGCGAGAGGTGACAGTCCCTCCCATTGCGGGTTGTTGAATACGCAGCGGCTCATCTCAAGCAGGTGGCGCATCGCTGCAAGCTCGAAGTCACGGCGGGCGGGGGTGATGGTGGCGGAAGCGGTCATGTCCTTTCTCCTTGTGTGGGGGTGCGGTGGTGTGCGAGTCAGTTGTCTAGTGGGCTTGCGTAGCTGAGGAAGAAGCACTCGCGGTTGTCGTCGAGGTCGGCGGTGGCACGTTGGTTTGGCTTGATGGCCAACCACCCGATCAATTTGCTCGCCTCTGCGTAGGTGAGCCGGTGGCCGCTCCCCTGCTGGAACTTCACGAAGGCTTCGGGCACATCGCTCCGCCACGCATCCCGCTGTCGCTCGCGCAGGGCCGCGGGATCACTAGCAGCGAGCCCATCCATGAAGCCGAAGCGGCGCAGGCACCAGCGGCGCGCGTAGTCGTTGGTGTAGGGAGCGCTTTCGGGCTTGAGGCCGGTGAGCAGGTCTAGCACCTCCTTGCGCTCAGGGCGACGCTCAAGCAGCGCACGGATGAGGCGGTATTGCGGTGTGGTGATCCGAGCGACCGGCGCTTCCCGCGGCTTCACAGGCGCGGGCAGGTGGGTGGTTCCGGTTGCTTCGAACAGGGTTAGCTGGCTCATGTCCTTTCTCCTTGTTGGGGGTTGATGGTCAGAAGTCGATGTCGGCTGCATCGTCTCGTACGAGAATGCCTAGCGGGTCAAGGTCCTTCGCAGGGTCAGACTCGAACGCCTGGCGGATACGCTCACCACCGGCCACGACTATCTCCCACTCGTCTTCCGTCATTAGGTCGCCGCGCTCGTCGGTCTTGAGGCGGAGGCCGACGAAGATGTTGGCCGCATCCGGAGCAGGCTTCGCGGGCGGGGTCATGGGCTCGTGCCACTTCGATTGCAGGAGGTTCTTGAGCGCCGTCGTGGTTGACCGGCGGCGCTTGCTTGACGACCACACGCCCCACTCGCGGAACACGGTCAGCACCTCAAGATCGGTGCGTAGTGTCTGCTGGCCGAACACGCCCTGCCCCTGCTCCTTGAGCATGTGGGTGATGAAAGCGTGGAGGTCCTTCTCGGTGACGAAGTAGTTCTCGTCCCGCACCCCGTACTCGCTGATGATGGAGTGCAAGGTGTTGGTCTTGCCCATCCAATCCTCTTTGTTGGCGCGGATGTGGTCGGTGATGGTGTCCACCTCGATGCGCGAGCCCGACTCCGCCCAAGCCTTATGAAGTAGGAGGAGGTAGTAGTAGAAGGCCTCGTGGATGGCCGCGTTGCGGGTCACCTCGCCTACGAAGAATGGGTCGCGCGGCTTGTGCCATGGGTTGTTGGCGTCGAACTTATCGGCGGCGGCGTACTTGTAGCAGAACAGCACTACCTCGAAGCGGTCGATGACGTCCTCGCCCCGGCCGAAGTTCGGTAGCCGATTGCACGTCAGCAGGAACAGGTGGAACAGATTTATCGATCGTGTACGCTCACCAATCTGACGGGTCTGGAGGCTTGAACCGGACCCGATCAGTCGCTTCAGCATCTCGAAGTCGATGTCCTTGCTTGCGCTCAGGTCGTCAAGGACGGTGAGGGTCTTACCGTCGAGGTCAGCCCGTGCGTACTTGTTCTCCGCGTTGCGGTGGATGATGCTGTGCTCTGCGTTGATGCCGAACGGGCTGCTCGTCTTTTCGCCAAGCACCTTGAGGAGAAGGAGGACAAGGCTGGACTTGCCATTGTCCTTCGACGGCCCGTAAATGATGACGCCCTTCTTCGACAGGGGCTGCTCCTGCCGAAGCACCGTGCCCAACATGGCCTCAAGGAAGGCGCGGTCCTCAGGGTGACACGAAGCCATAACCTTCTCCACCTTGTCTTTGTGCTCGGCGAATATGTCGGCATCCCCACGGAAGTAGATCTTGCGTGTCGCCAAGAAGGCTGGATCGTGCGGTGCGACCTCCATCGTGTTGAGGTCGCGGATGCCCGCCATGTCCACGATGCGGTGAGTGTCTACGTCGAAGTCCTCAATGTAGGCCCGCGCATCGTAGTTCCCCTTGATCTGGCGAATGACCTCATCCACCGTGAAGCTGTCACGAGCACGACGAGCCGCTTCAGCCCGTGTGGTGTCGCCCTCATCGTTAGCGGCATCCACAACGGCAGTGAGCCAATCTAGAATCTCGTTGCGGACTACAAGCTGATCCATCGCCTTGTAAATACCGCACTCACGCGAGGCGGGGTCGCTGTCGAACTTGAACCAGCCGATGCCGGTGTCGGGGTTCTCACGGGGAGTTACCCAGCGGTATTCGGGGTGAAGCTGTACGAACGTGCGCGAAAGCACGTAGGCGGTGAACTCGTCGGCGGTGGCCGCCTTCTCAGCGGCCTCCGCGCGGCCCTTCTTCCATCCGTTGTCGAACTGCGCTGTGATGGCGTCCTGCGGCTTCCCGTCCCACGGTGATGCCGCACCCGCGGTTGCGAGGTCTGCCTCGATGGCCGCCAGTGCCGCAGCCTTGAAAGCATCTTGCGATGCGCCGCGCCGCCCCGCCGTGAGAGCCGCCGTGAAGGTCGCCTGATGCCGACCTGCACCGCCCGCAACGTCCGCCATCAGCTTCGTGACCACGGGTGCAATCGCCTTCTCGCCCTTCTGGTTGGTGAGCTTTGGACCGGTGCTGGTTACCGTGCGGGCGGTGTCCTGCGGAGCGGATGCCGCCTTACGTGCGAGCAGGGTGGGGTTCTTGCTCGTTCCAGCGGCACGCGATTTCAGCAGTTCGACGAACCACGGGTAATCCTCGATGTTCGTGAAGCCCTTACCGGGAGTCTCCTCCGTGTAGTAGCCGATGCTGTTGTCCGGTTGCGTAGCGATTGAGCCCGGTCCGATGCTGTAGGAGCTACCCACGCGAATGTCCACGCCGAGGGTCACGCCGGGAAGGGTCGAGCCCTTGGACGGCTTTAGTTGCGCCTGAAGCTCCGGTGCGCAGTAGAAGGCCATCTGGCGCGCCCCGCTACCAGTCTTGAAGGTGTAGGTGTCGAACGGCTCGCCACCGCCGAACTCCTCGACGAGCGCCTGCAGGTTCTCGAAGCCGTTTTCATCTTCCTTGTGCGTGTCGATGTCCACGAACAGGAGGTGGTTCTTTCCCGCGGGGATGCCGTAGGCGGTTGCGCCGTGCTCGATAGCGAAGCCGCGGCCGCGGCGCTGCCAGTCCGTAACGAAGGTCGCCTTGTCGTCCCACGTCCCCCTCTTCTCGCTCCACGTGCCGAGGGGCTTGATCGGAAGCAGGAAGAGGTCTTGGAGAACTTCGGGAATATCGAGGGTGAAACCGTCGGGCCGCTGAACGGCGACAGGTGCTGACGACTGAGTCATTGTTTTGGTCCTTGTGCTCAAACTTCATCCGTTGCGAGCGGATGGACACCGATGCGGGGTCACAGTTCAATATCGCTACCGGGATTCTGTGATCGCAGGCGCCGCTACACAAAGCGAAAGGGCGTCACATGAGGTGAGGAGAATGGTGGACCAAGACCTACTCGAACCTTCATGTGACGCCCCCAAGGACACTAACCGCCGAAAGCGTCCCGCGCGTTCAGGTAGTCATATCAACTCCGGTCCAGCTCTAAGTCGTGGGCACGTCGCCCAACACGATGTGACACTGGTGACACTGCCGAAGACGGGGGCACCGTAGAAGTTTGCGAAGTTACAGTCCCGTGAAAATACAAAACCGTCGAATAGCAAACTCTTCAAACTTCTAAGGAGATCCGAAGTAGTCAGTGTCACCAGTGTCACTGGGACTCCGTTGCTATTCCGGGCATTTGCCGTCCTCTATGACACTGATGACACTAGCTACACCTTGAGACGGCCTCTAACCGCGATCTGGCTGCATCCAGCCGTGGGAGCTCTCTCGCCACGGCCGCCACATGAGGGGAAAGCCCCGTGCCGGTGAGACACGGGGCTTTCGGCGCTAGCGCTATGCAGACAAGGAGGCAAAACAGGTACGCGAGCAAGAGCAATATCAAGGTATGCGCACACCATCCCCCCACTCACTCCCGCTCTCACCGCTCTACCCCCGCTATCCAACTTCACGGGGGTAGAGCAGAAGGAGACAGGAATCTAAGAAACCTGTCGGCCGTCATCAGCGCTGGACAGCGCGGGCACACAAAGTTGGAGTCCCGGCCTCAGCAGCCAATCTTGCCTCAAATGATCAAGTCATCCCGTAGGCCCTCACAGCATCGCGTGAGGGTTCCGGTTTGACACGGTAACCAATATCAACTTGGGCGCAAATGCGAGACATGTTCGAAGTAGCGTGCGAGGGTTTTGAGATCGTCGCGATACCGCTCGTAGGCCTCGCGCGCCTCTTCGCGGGTGTCGAAGTGATGTTCCTTTGGCTTCCAGCACCGCTGCCATCCGCAACTGGATGGCTCCTTGCGGTCGCGTTCCATGTGGTACTGGACTTCTGGGCTGAACATGTGTCCTCCTTGGTTGGGAGGCATATCAGCGCTCGTCCGAGAAGAGCGTTCGAATGAGAAGCATGGCGAAGCTGCAATGGCGCAGGAAGGCGCGATCATCCTCTTCGAGAAGCTTGCCGAGCATCTTCGAGGCGATGGTGGGTATGAGCGAGGGGTCTTGGGCGACGAGGCGGGCCGCCTCATCCGCACCGACTTGCTCCGTGAGCGCCCCTTGCAGCAGGAGCATGCAGTAGGAGGTGGGGTGCTCACTCCATAGCAACGCCCACTCAGTGGGTGCGTCGTCCGACAGTGGTCCGGTCACCTGTGGGTTGCTCATGGTTGGCATGGTGACAGGCTTCCCGAAGCTGTGTGCCGGTGCACTGTGTGCGGTGGTATGCGGTCCTGTGGGAGCATCACAGCGTGGGTATGAGGAATGACGAAGTTCTCGGCATGGTCATGCCCAGCCTGTTCAGCTTCATGGTGGCAATCGGCTTCTTCGTGCAGTCATGGCCGCTCGCTCTCGGTGGTGCGGTTGCTGCGGGTGTGGCCGGGTTGTACTTCAGCCGCAAGCGCAGGAATCGGGAGTTGGACGACGCGGTGGCCAGAGCCAAGGCGTTCGAGGAGGAGCAGTTAGCTCAGTCCGGCGACGCTGGTTCGGATCCTGAGCGCGCGCCGTAGCCGAGAGCACCAGCCCCGATGCGCTCGGGCAGGTGTGCGCCCACGCTGATTCAGGCATGCCGGGAAACTGCGGCGTAGCACGTTGTGCCGCCCACTCTGCGGGGCGGTGTCGTACCCCCTGCAATAGGCTTTCGCTCATGAGTAACCCGGCCCTCGTACTGCACGACATCTATTCTGAGTGGCGCGAGGAACTGACGGATCAACGCAGCAGCCTCGCCGCGATGGTGAGCCTTGACACAATTGACGGAGCCAGGCAAATCGCGGTGGCAGCCGAAGCTCTGAACCGCATATACGCCATCTTGCACTCGCCTGCGTTCGGCGCGAAGTACAAGGTCGCAGTCTTCCAGCGGCAGTACCCCGAATGGTGGAAGCCCCTTGTCTGTTATAACTCGGGTTGGCAAACCGTTATCGACGCCGACACCTTCATCTCTCCTGCGCACCTCGACGAGATCGAGACATTCGCCGCCTTCCTCGACGGCAAGGTCTATGAACTTCAACCTGAAGCCAGCAGAGCACTGATCGAGATCGTCGCGGAGGCACGTCGGGCGCTCATCGCCGACACAGCTTTGTCTGATCCCTTGCGTCAATACATCCACCTGCTCATCCAGAAGATTCAGAACGCTCTCGACGACGAGACCGTCGGCCTCAACTTTGATTACGCCGAAGCTGTAGCTGGTCTGCGCACAGCGTTCCAGGCGGCGGCCTCGTAGGGAACAGACCAGTCATCCGTGTGGGACAAGTTGAGGTACGACATTCTGCCCAACGGTGCCGTCAACGCACTCATCTCCTTCGGCGGGATCTTCACGCAGCTTGCAATCGCGGCTGGGTGAGACCTGCGCCGTAGCTGACAACACCAGTCTTCGGGCGCTCTGAGCGTGTGTGCACCTGCACGCATTGAGGCTAGCTGCGAGACTGCGGCGTAGCGTCGCCTAGACATACCTCTCGTTTGCAATACGCTCGGGGCATGTTTGATCCCGACGAGGAGGACGAGAACGGCCTCTCTTTGTCGTACCGGAGAGAGAAGTGGCGCAAGCAACGCATGCGCACCGATCCCCGCTACCGCCACGCATACCGGCTTCACGAACTGGTCGCTTGGCTATACGTACTGCTGTTGCTCGCGTCACCAGTCCTACTGTTCAACCTGCAACCGCCGTGGTTGTGGTTTTTCGCGCCCCTCGTCTTTGCTCTGTTCTTCGTGCCCTATGTTCGCCGTCGCCTCGTCACGGGCGGTCACCTGCGCATCGCGTTGTCGTCGGCGCTCCTCGGGCTCGTCGGCCTGGTCGGCTCCGCATTGGGGTTGCCTGCGCTATAGCTGACAGCACCAGTCCCTGTGCTACCAGACCGCATGCGAACCCGTTCACAGCGGGGCATGCTGTGAGACTGCCGCCTGGCACGGCCTACTTACGCTTCTTGTTCTTCCCGAAGCTTTTGCCAGCCTTCTTCTTGCGGGGCTTGGCGGGTGCGGGCGGAGGTGTCGGAGCACGGCGGCGCGGTGCGGGTGCGGGCGCGCTGCGTGCCTTGAACATCTCCTTGACCATGAGGCCTGCTATCAGCGCAGCCTCCTGAGGCCCGTTCGTGTCGCCGGGAAGATGCATGCTCGCTTTGACCGCATCCTGAATGGGTTCTAGCTCGTGCAAATGCCGACCTGCCCATTCGACAGAAGCGGCGTGCGAACCAATCTCCTGTGTAAGACACGCCAAGACAATCGTGCTTGCATAGCGATCCGGGTTGCTGCTCTTCATTTCGAGCAGCATCTCGTAGGACTCCTGCTCGAAAACAACTGGTCCGGCCTTCTGTGCCGTAGTCATCTATCCCCCATATCCCCCCGGCTGTCTGCCGGTGCACTGTTGCGCAGGCGCGCTCATTGACAGCACCAGCCCTCGACAGCCGGTGCCGTGTTCGTGCCCGTTGTACCGATCCCGTACTGCGACGCTGCGACATGACGTCGCCTACGCCCGATCCCCGCTGTACCCGCCCATGTGCTGTGATTAGTCCTCCGGTGCGTCAGTGAACCGGCACACAGTGACGATGCGCTCCTCGAGGTCGGTGTTCCCCTCGAGGCGCACCTCCCGTCCCGTCGACGGGTGGATACCGAAGGCGAAGTAGAAGATGTGGCGTGCGCCGCCGATGTGCTTCGTCTCGACCCGACCGAGCACCTTTCCGTGCCTGCGCACCTCATAGACGGGGAAGTGCACACGCCGCCGGCGATCGGGCGGTGGTAGCTCGCGGACCTCGACACCTTCGGGCAGTTGCATGCACGGAGGCTATGCGCCACCTACGACACTGTGGTCCGGTGCACTGTGGTCAGGTATAGAGATCCCACGCTTTGATGAGAAACGTGTGGTCGGTGTCATTCCACTCGAACCCGAGGCGTCGCAGCCATTCATTGAGGACGTCAGCGAGCTGCTGCGTCAGCCGAGCTAGCTGTTCAGCCGCAACACGGTCACGAGAGGGAGGGACAGCTCGCAGTGCGTTCTCGAAGTCCGACCAACTGGGCGCGACCATCTCCATCCAGTCCTTGGACGCGGAAGTGCTCGCATCAAACGGTGCCCCCACAGCCTCCCCGCTGAGCGCTCGCTTCGCTGCGATAGGCGCAAGCTGCTTCACGGCTATTTCGAGCATTTGCGCAATGCTGTACGCAAGTCGCTCTACGTCGAGGTGGCGCTGGTATTCGACCGTCACCACCTGAGTGATTGCATCCCGCAGCCAGGTGGCAACGTCCTTCGGATCGAAGCGAGAGAAGGGCACGTCGTACTGGAGCGGCACGTCAAGTTCGGCTCGGTATTCGCTAATGACCGCGTCAGCTATGTGCAGAAATCGGCGGCGCGCCTCACCGTCCCGATCGATGGTCGGTCCACCGGCCTCACCCGCCTGCTCCATCGTGACGTGCCTGCTTTCGTGGCGCGCCAGCCGCTGGATCATCTTGTTCCGCTGCTCGTAGTCGAAAGAGGGGTCAGGCTGCGGCTCGAAGTAGTACTCGTGCATCAGCACATGCATTTCGTCGCCTACCGCCATGACCTTCGCACCGACGTCGCCGTCGCCGCGCGTGCTTGTCCAATGGGCGCGGACTTCGTGAGGAAGGCGATCGCGGACAGAGGCGTCGAAGTCTCCAGTGACGACGAGCACCGCTTTCGCGGGATCAAGCGCCGCTTCCTCCACAATGTCAGCGCAAGCAACGGCAGACGAATGCTCGTGCTTCCCGTTGTGCGATCCCGAAGACGGGTACTCGAACCGGATATCACTCATGCCAACCCCCCAATAGGCCGTCCCCCGACAGTCATTCCCTAGCTTGCAGCACCACAGCGCCCTGACCTAATCGATGGTGAGCAGGTTGCGTATATGCTACGTCCGTGTTCTTCGATCCGATGCTTCTAATCACCTACCTCGCAGCCGTGCTCCTGACGACGCTCATTGTCTGTTTGCTCGCATTCGTGGTCCTGCGCACCGCCATCCTCGGAGCGATGAAGGCGCACACAAACTGGGTGGACCGCGGTAAGCCGTAAATAACGCGCTCGCGGCGACGGTTTACAGCCATGGAACTAGACGACCCGAATCTGCCGCCTTTCGCTCGCTCGTGGGCGTTAATCGGCGCTGACGCAGTGAGCGAGTGGGTAGGGCGAGCGGAGGGCGGCGTCGCCTGCGACGCTGTCGAGGATTTGGCCGTCACTCTACTGGTCATCATCGAGCAGCAGGCCAAGGTAATCGCTGAGATGGCGCTTCGCATCGAGCGTCTCGCCTCGGACTGACCTCCGCTAGCCGGTGCTGTCCTGTGGAGAACGCTGTGGAAAAAAGAAAAAGGGCCAGTCCCGTGGCCGCTGGGTGAGGGTGCGGGCGCTCGGCGTCCGCCTCTCTCCCCTCCGCTTGGCTTCCTCTCGGCTCGGCTTCGCCGAGCATCAGGAGAACAGCCCGGTTACATACTTGCGCTGGAGCAAGAGAGCGTGTTGAAGCAGCCCCGTGGTCTTCATAAAGCTTCCCGCAGTTGACCGAAGCGTCCCCATGGTGCCCCGAGCTGTACTCGTTCAGGAGTCAAGGAGCTGTGTGCCGGTGATCTCTGGGGCTGGTTACTCAGTCCACAGTGCACCGGCACACAGTGACGCAGCACTCCGGTTCGAGGCAGCGGGAGGGGTGGTCAGTTGTAGACATGGGGACGGCTCCCCAGGATATGCGGGTGGTTAGTTCACTCCAGTACTGGCTAAAGCTTCCGGCAACTGCGGTGACAGGGTGCGCTGTCGCCTCACGTTGGCGAGTCCCACGTAGTGGGCCGGGTCGCTTCGGCTGTTCGAGGCCGCCACGGAATGCGGGTATCCCCCACCTCATTCCACGCTCATTCACCATCCTGTTCCGCGTTGTAACCCCATCTACATTCCACCCACATTCCTGGTTTCGATATTCCTTGCCGTAACCGCTGGTAGCTGACAGCTACTAGCCCGACAAGGAGAAGAACATGGATTTCAGCAAGGTCAAACTGCCCGAACCGGCGTCGAAACCGGCCTTTGATGCGCAACTCGACGACCTCATCGGCGGCAATGACACGGGAGTAGAGCATCACAACCCGATGTTGGATGACACCGACGAACCCACATTCCTACCCGCATCGACCCCTGCTCCAGTCGCACCGGTAACTCACGAGCGTCAAGAGGTTGCAGCTACTATCACGCCGGATCAGCCGTGGAAGCGTGATCGCACGTCCGAGGAGCAGGCTGCACTCGATACGCGTGCGGCCAACGGAGAGTTGCTTCCCGGTCGTAAGAAGAAGGACGCCTACAGCTTCGGATGGTTGACCAGCATCGATCTAGAGGTGATCTGGACCGTGGCCAGTGCACGGCTCATCAAGGCCGAAAGCGTGCAGGTTGCACGTGGATGGAAGCGTGTAGAGGCCGCCTACAAACGGCTCCGGCGGTTAGAGAACGGCGGCCTAATCCGCGCTCAGCGGGTGGTTGGCGTAGGTCAGGTGTGGACGGTGACAAAGCTCGGGCTGCGCACGCTGCGCGCAAATGGCTTCGAGGCCCGCTGGGCTAAAGGCCGAACCAGTGAGGCCGACGCCTTCCCCTACGTCGGCCCCGGTGACATCTCACTCCAAAATGTGGCACACACTCTCGCGCTCGCTCACGTCCGCGCCCAGTTGCTCCGCGGCGGCTACTACGACCTGCGGTTTGGTGAAGAGGGCTCTTCCCCAGTCGCTCCCGCGCAACTCATCAGCGAATGGACCATGAAGACGTCGTGGGAAGCGCTGACTGGCCCGCTGCGAGACGGGTCAAGACACGAAGACCGGCTCATCGAGGCCAGTAAGGTGGCCGCTGCCTATCGACAGCGAGTGACTGAAGGGCGCGGCACGTGGGAAGAGGCTTTCATCAGTGCTCCCATGCTGTGGGTGCCTGCTCACCCGCCCGTCGAGCGCAACTATCGCGGCGAATCCGGTCCCGAATCCTCCTTCGACAACGGCGGTTCGCACCTGCCTGACCTCGTGGTGAGCCGCCTAGCCATTCAGGATCGGTTGCAAGTGAACACGGCGGTGGAGGTGGAACTCACCTATAAGAAGGGCTCCGACTATGCGCGGATCTTCTACGCCTACAGCAAGAGAGGCGGCATGTATCACCGCGTTGTGTGGCTGGTGGCTGACGAAAGCATCGAACGGGTGATGCTGAAAGCGTTGGAAAAGCTTGGAAAGGCCGCAGCGCAGCACGTCATTCTGCCGTTGAATCTCGACGACGTACCGATCCTGATGGGCGTGGACAAGCGCGACCAGCACCGCGCTGAGCGCCGCACTAAGCGCGCGCTACCCAAGTCCAAGGTGACCGGTGATTTCGCCAGCCCCTTCCGCTCCGCTGCGGATCGGTCGGCTTCCAGCGGTGTGAGCAATGGCTGAGGCACGGTCCGAAGTGGTGGAGGGTATCCGTGAGTTCGTGCGGGAGTCCTTGTGGCACCATGCGACGAAGCGCACCAGATGGCTGGAGCAGGCACAGCGGGACGACGCGAGGGTGCATATTGGAACGCAGCGCGCCGCCCGCTCGCGCATGAAGCAACTGCATACGGCCCCGCGAATCACCTACGACGTGCATCAAGTTCGCGTGCGCTCCGACGCCTCCATCTGTCCTGTCCCCGCCGCCGATCCGCACTCCTCCACTGTCGAGCATCGCCGAGTGCTTGCCTCTCTCGAACAAGATTGGGACGTGGTGGCGTATCTCAATGAGCATGAGGACGAAGGCTCGATCAGTCTGAGCGTGCGCGCTCGCCTGCTGGAGCCTCTATGGACGGCGCGAGCCGTGACGTGGTTCTTGTACGCACCCGCACCGCTTCGTCGCCGGTTCGTGGTCTTCGAGAAGGGCTGGAGCACCACTCAGTTGTACTTCCGCTGACGCTCCAGCGACTTCCAGCGCCGCTCTTCGTTCTGTCGAGCGGCGCTGGAGCGGCGAGAGCATTCATCGCCAGCGCGCGCGAGATGGGTAGGAATGTGATGGTTCTCGCCGTCCACGCCGTTGCTCAGGACTGCGAGCCTGACTGCGCGAATGCTGCATAGCTGCGGTTCTACACAGCTAGGAACACGGCTAGAAATAGTGCTCTCAATCGTCAAAACGTCGCTAGTCTGCATCGCTCGGAGCGCGGCTGGTGACGGACGTCTCACGGCTGCGGAACTCCTCTGGCGCTAACGGCTGTGGTTGCCATCAGGCGCTAGCTTGCCGTGATGCCGCTCACGGGTGCGCGCACCACAGTGCGGCACGCTTGCGAGCCGTACCGTCGATGTGCACCGGCGCACTGCACCGCGGGCGACCACTGTGCGCCGGTTCACTGTGCAACGCGGCGGCGGCTGTGCACCGGCACACAGCCCACCGCGCACACGGCTGTGCACCGGTCCACAGTCACTGACAGCCTCACGGCACGAGGGCGGTCGCCGTGTGTGCGTGTGCACTGTGCACCGGCACACTGTGAGACCGTCGCTCACCGCTGCCGATACGTGTCCCTATGCTCGAAGCGTGGGGTACTTCGGGATGCGTGAACGCAAGGCGCGACAGCAGCGATCTCGCTTCCGCCGTGCATTGAAACGGGGACGAGTGGTGCCCGTCGAGCAGTTCTCGCCTTTGCATCCGTCGCCGCGAGCCCACGAGCGCGGCTTCTTCGTCGCGACCGCATTCATCCTCTACCCGCGGGGAACGAAGCGCCGTGGACCGCTAGCGACCGCCGTGGCCCATGTGGGGGGCACATTCGCCAACCCCGCCTGTACTCGCGTGGAGATCAAGACCAATCACCCGCTCAACCACGAAGCAGCGCACGCGGCGTTGGAGGCGAACGGTCTGGCCCGCGGCGTACCAGCATGACCACACCGACGCTCACGGCTGTTTCTCGCTCGCTCGCGGCAGGCTCCTGATGGCGTGCGCGGTAGCCGCGTGCACTGGAGAATGTTGCTCGAAGCTGCGGAGAACCACCTAGCCACGCCCGAGCCGCCACGGCTACTTAGACGCATCTCAGGGCAGTCATAGCGGTGAGTTGTGGAGCCGCTGAATGCCTTTCATAGTGGCCGCTCATGGCACACACCGACGCTCCCGCAGCCCCCACGCTCGAAGACTGGCACGCCTTGCGCGACTGGGCAGCCAACGAACTGGAGAAGCGCCGCGAGGATGCGCGCCGTGAGGTGCCGCTGTACGCAGCTTCACGCATAGAGGCGCACGCCGCGGTGCACGCAGCGGAGATGGCCTACGCCGACTTCGTGGCCTCCTTCTGACCGCGACATAGAACGGGTGGGGAGCGAGAAGCATCTAGCTTTTGGCTCCCCACCCCAGTTGACAGCTAGGTTCTGCGTATTACTGCGCAGTAGCCTCGGCAGTCTGCTTCTTAGCAGTCTTGGTTCCGCGCGGCGCACGCTCCTTCGCGAAGCTCTCCTTCACGGACTTGAGTGCAGCCGCACCCTTGAGTCGACCCTTTGCGTAGGTCGGCTGCGAGGTGCGGTACTCCTCGAATGCGATGAGAGCCTTATCGGTCAACTCGATGGTCTTCTCAGGGTCGTTGTAGGCGGCCTTGAGCCACAGGTGGAAGTCGCGGGTGAGAAGGTCCGCGTTCGTGAAGAACTTCGCCGCCTCCTCCTGCGTGGTGACGCGCTCGTTGAACCACCGGACAGCAGTTTCCTGTGCCTCCCGCTTCTTGCGCTGCGCCTCAGCATCCGCGTTCCGCCACTGATCCACAGCAGCTCGAAGCTCAATGATGTGCGCATACTTCGAACGGTCATCGGCAGATGCCTCTCTCACGGTGACGCCCAGTACGTCCGCGAGCAGGCCATCCTTGAGCAGTTCCGCAATGAACTGATCGAACTGCGTGCGCGGGAGGAACTGTCGCTTGCTCTCGAAGAGCGCTCGCAAGTCTGATGTGAAGTACTGCTTGGTCTGCCACTCGTACTCACCGGTGGATGAGTTCTTCGTCTGCTTACCGTCTCTGACTTGCTCGATGACGGTGTACAAGGTCTCGTCGGTCATGTCTTCCCCCAATTGACAATGGTGAGCGTTCACCATACCGAAGAAGCGGGAGTCACTGAGAGAACAGACTGCGCTGCCTGTCCTGGTCTTGCAGCAGCTTCAACTTCGCCTCATTCGACAAGCCACTGGACAGCGTCTTCGCAAACTTCTCCAGCGGATCGCGCACCACCTCACCGGTCTGGTGACTGTAGTTGGCCAGCATCTGGTCCAACGTTTCCTCGCTCCATCCAACGATGCGTTGAATGAGGATCGGCGGAACTCCCATGCCATCGAGCAGCGTGACGGCGAGATGGCGAGCATCGTGCAACCGCAGATCCTGCGTCACGCCGAGGTCTTTGAGAAGCCGTCGCCACTGGTTGCGGTCGATCACTTCCTTCTTCGGCCGACCACTTCGACTAGTGAAAAGAAGTGTCTCCATGCCGATCAACGGCTTGAACGCCGGTGAGGCGCGGCGCACCACCTGCTCCTCGTGGTGACGTTTCAGGATCGAGTACAGGGGCTCGATCAGTGGAATCTCTCGCTTGCCAGCCTTGGTCTTGGTGATCGGCTTGATGTACTGCCCTGCCTCACCTTGAGGCATGGTGCACTCGTCCGCCGATCGCTTCTTGCAGGGCCAACGCCGCATCTTGGCGTCGTACTCTCCGCACCCATGGCGCTGCCAGTGCCTCGAAAGCTGTTGGTGGACGATGATGAAAGCCTCATCCCTGCGTCCGTCCTCCCACACGAGTTCGGCGTTTTTTGGTCGAGCCCCACGACCAAACCGAATGCAGCTATCGGTAAGGCCCAGCACCTCACCCTGTCTCATTCCGAACAGCGCGAGCGCCCAACGAGCCTCGTCCGGTGCATTGTGGATTCCGGCGAACACACGCTGCGGCACATCATCTGCGATGGCGCTCACAAGGTCTTCAATCTTTTCAGGGCTTTTCTGCGTGCGCTGCGGCGCTTGCACTCCTGCTAGCGGATTGCGGTCGAGGTGCTGCTTGTCGACAGCCCATGTGAAGGCAGCGCTCATGATCCAGTACACCGACCGGATGAAGGTGTCGCCAAGCTTTCGCGAACCGTCCTTCTTGCGCACGGCAGGCAGGGTATGGGTGAAGTGTCGTTCAAGCTCCTGCGCTCGAAGATGACGAATGGGCGTCTCACCGAAGTACGGATTGATGTAGTGGCGAATCTTCGACTCGTAACCCGCGCGAGAGCCTTCTTGCAACTTCTGCGGAGTTTTGGCATCGAGCCACAGATCCATCAGAACGCGCATCTTCATGGCGCGTTCGGCGCGTTTGAGCGGCATGGCGGCTGGGTCTGCTTGACCGGCCGCCACCTGCTTACGAATAAGGTTGTTGTTCCAGCGGGTGGTTGCTTCGGCCGCCGTCGCCCCCTCACCCGTGACGCGAACCGTCTCGCCGTTATTGAGCAGCACGTCCTGCACGCGCTTCCACGTGCGCTTCACCTCACCGCTCTGCAAGCGCCGTTCCGTCTGAAAAAGCGAGCCCGCGCCATTGGGCGCGGTGCGTGGCCGTCGGTTGGTGGCGGCATGCTTCGACGGTGTGGGATCGCTCATCGTCCCCATCTATCGCACGATTTCGCGCGCTCGTCAAACGTCCTCACCGGACGGGAACATAGACGGGAACATAAATGTGCCCGCCGCACGTCACGCTTTATGTTGATTTTCCGCGGGATTTTACAAGAATGCCTGATCCTGCACCTATTTTGCGGAGGGTGTGGGATTCGAACCCACGGGACATTGCTGCCCACTGGTTTTCAAGACCAGGTCCATCGGCCGCTCGGACAACCCTCCCGGACGCCCCGAGTCTACCGAGGCCCGAGCCGCGGGTCGCACGCGGCGGCACGCGAGACGCGACGCGCGGCGGCGACCCCGAACCGGTGGGTCCGGACCCGCCGCCGCGCGCGGCTCAGCCGAGTGGACCGTACGCCGCCGGGCTTGTGCGGGCGTGCGTCGCTTGCTCGAAGGAATACGCGAGGCCGAGCAACGGGCCCTCGGCGAAGTCGCGCCCGAGGAACTCGAGGTTCACTCCTCCGGTCGAGGCCTCCCCCGCCACCCCCTGGCCCATCGGTACGGTCACCGCGGGGAGCCCCGTGTTGGGGCTCAGACGCATGTTGGTGCCGATCGTCGAGTAGGGGTTGCCGCTCGGGTAGATCACGGCATCCAGGTTCTGGTCCTCCATCAGGGCGGTCATGATCTCTTTGCCGCGCGCCAGTTGCAGGGTGTGCGTCCCCTCGGGGCCCGCCCACGCCTGGTAGGTCTCCTCGGTGATGGCGGCGCGCGCGCCGTAGGGGCTCTCGGCGCGACCGGGCACGATGTTCGGCGACTGCGAGATCTCCAGCAGGCTCCGCGTCGTCACCGCGGGGTTGAGGTACGCGGCGATGTAGTCGTTCAGGTCGTGGTTGAACTCCGGACCGCTGCCGCTGCCCTCACCCACGATCGCGGCGAAGCCCTCGGGCTCGGCCACCTCGACCACCGCGGCCCCCCGCGCTTCGAGCGAGGCCCGCGCCTCGGTGAACAGGCGCTGCGTGATCGGGTCGGTGCCGAGCATCGACGCGATGTAGCCGATCTTCGTGCCTGCGAGCGAGTCCGCGTCGAGGTAGGACGTGTAGGTTTCGGGGACCTTGCCCTCCTGCCGGGCCGTGATGGGGTCGCCAGCGTCCTGGCCGACGACGGCGTCGAGCGCGACCGTCGCATCGAGCACCGAGCGGGCCATGGGACCCCCGGTGTCCTGCGAAAGCGCGAGGGGCACGATGCCGGCGCGGCTCGCGAGTCCGACCGTGGGACGCACGCCCACGAGCTGGTTGTACGTCGACGGGATGCGGATCGATCCGCCCGTGTCGGTGCCGAAGCCGAGCCCCGCGAGGTTCGCGGCGATCGCTGCGCCGGTGCCACCGCTGGAGCCGCCCGATGTCTTGGTCGTGTCGTACGGGCTCGAGACGGTGAGGGCTGTGCCCGCCGGCTGAAGGGCCGACCATTGCGACGAGAGGTTGATGGCGAATTCGTCCATCGAGGCCTTCGCCACGATGACGGCGCCGTCGGCGCGCAGACCCTCGACCATGGTGGCATCCGTGGTGGTCTGGTTCGCGTTCCAGCATCCGCAGCCGGCCGTGGTCGGCATGTCGACGGTGTTGTAGTTGTCTTTCAGGGCGACCGGGATGCCGAGGAGCATGCTCGTCATGCCCTTCTCGGCGCGCACGGCGTCGGCCTCGGCCGCAGCCTGCAGCGCCACCGTGCTCGTGGTGATGAGGGAGTTCAGCGGGCGCCCTCCGTCTTGCCGCACCACCTTGTCGTACGCCGCGATGCGGTCGAGGTACTGCTGGGTGAGCGACACCGAGGTGATGACGCCGGCGTTCATGGCGGCCTGCATCGCGACCGTGTCGGCCTCGACGAGCTGGAACGGACCATCGTCGTAGATCACTCGCTGCGACAGCAGGGCGAGATCGGATGCCGTGATGGCGCCGTCGTCGTCGAGGTCGGCTGCCGCGGCATCCGACCATCCGGCATCGTCGGACGCGAGCCCGATCCGCGCGGCGAGCACGTCGAGGTCGGCCTCGGTCACCTGCTCGTCACCGGTGAGGTCGAGTTCCGTGTAATACGGCGCGAGGAACGGTGCCGCGGCGGGCGCCGGGGCCGCCACGGCGGCCGCGGGAACGACCAGCGACCCGGCCGCGACGACGCCGAGCGCGGCCGCGACGGCGAGAGCACGTCGGGAGAGGGGGGTCATGACGGATCCTTCGCGGGACGGAACGGACGAGGTGCGGGCGTTCATTCGCGCACCCCCTGACGACGACGGGCGACGAGAAGAGCCCCGGCGGCGAGGAGCACGACACCGACGACGCCGGATGTCAGCCAGGCGGCCGCGTCGACACCGGTGGTCGCGAGGTCCGATCCTCCGGGAGCGGCGGCCGAACCGGTCGGCGACGGCGACGCGGATGCCGTCGGGGTGGACGTCGTGGTCGGGGTCGATGTGGGCGTCGCGGTCGATGTGGGTGCCGGCGTCGCGCTGGCGGTCGGCGCGGGTGTCGCGGTCGGCGACGGCGAGGGGGTCGCGGTGATGGAGAGCGAGGTCGACGCCCCGGCGGCGTTCGTCGTCACCTCTCCCGTCGACGAGACCAGGCGCGCGGCCGAGAGCTCGATACGCGCCGTACCGACAGCGAGCACGCGCACGGGCACGCTCGCGAGGACGATCTGGCCGGTGCTCGACAGACCGGGCGATGTGCCGAGACGCGAGTGGCTGATCGTCACCTCACCTGGCGCGGCCACGGCGGAGGTGTAGCCCCCCTCCGGTCCTGTCGGGGCGTCGCCCGTCGGCTCGAGGAGGAGATCGTCGGCGGACAGCACGAGGTCATAGGCGTACAGGTCGGTGACACCCGACCCGCGAACGGTCACGACGACGGTGTCCCCCACCGCGGCGGTCGCCGGAGCAACCTCTACGGTGAGGACGGCGGTCGGTGGGGCGGCGTGTGCCGCGGATGCGACGGCGAGCGGCCCGATGAGGGCGAGGCTCGCCACGAGGGAGGCGCCGAAACGGCGCATCCTCGATCGGCGGGCAGATGTGGTCGTGGGCATGCGCGTGCAGGGCTCCTCGGGCAGAGACGGAGACGATCGTCAGCCGCGGGGGTCTGGGCATCCGATCGACGGGGGTGTTCAGACCTTGACAGTTCAACATGTCCGACAAGTTGCGCGACATTTCGCCGACGTGTCGGGCGGGAGGATGCCCCGCATCCGGGCCGTCCAGCCCCGACCCGCTCGGCATCCGACGGGATAACGTCGGCGGAATGGCCACACCGACGCGCAGCTCCCTGGCAGCCTTCTTCCTTCGTCTGGGAAGACAGGTGTGGGTGCGCGCGGCGATCTTCACGGTGGTCGCGGTCGTCGTCGCCCTGGCGGCCGATTACCTCGGTCCCCTGCTGCCGTTCGAGTTCGGGATCGACCTCGCCCAGAATTCCGTCGGGTCCCTGCTCCAGATCATCGCCACCGCGATGCTCACCGTCAGCACCTTCTCGGTTCTCGCCACCGTCGTCGCCGTGCGCGACCCGCACTCGACGCTCGGGCTGAAAGCCGCGTGGGTCACCGCGCTCCTGCTGCTGCCGCCGGTCGGGCTGGTCGCATGGGAAGCGTCGCGAGTGGTCGAGCATCGCGCGGCTCGACTCGTGCACGCGTAGGGGAAGACGACCCCGGGCCGGGGCCGAGCGTCAGAGAGTGCGGAGAGCGGCGGCCACGCCGCCCTCGGTCACCGACAGGCCCACCTCGCCTGCCGCGGCGTGGACCTCGGGCGGACCCTGGTGCATGGCGATTGCGCGCCCGCCGTTGCGCACGGCCCACTGCATCATCTCGATGTCGTTGCGGCCGTCGCCCATCACCAGCACCTGGTGGGGTGCGATGTCGAGCCAGGTGCGCACGCGTTCGAGCGCGGTCGACTTGTCGACGCCCTGCGGGGCGATGTCGAGCCAGGCGGTCCACCCGATGGCGTAGGACACCTGGCTCAGGCCGATGCGCTCGACGAGCTCGAGGAAGTCCTGATCGGTCTGTTCGGGGGCGACGACCACGACGCGGCAGACCGGCTGACCCGACAGCTCGTCGAAGGTCACCTTGTTGGCACCCTGGAGGTTCCAGTCATCGAGGTAGTCGGTGAACAGACGCGAACCATCGGGCAGTTCGACGAGGAAGTGCGCCCCGGCGAGGTGCTCGCCGAGAAGCGTCAGCACCTCGGTCGGATCGAAGGTTTCGACGTGCGCTCGCTCGTACTCCCCGGCATCCGGGTCTCCGACCCGGCGCATGATGATGGCCCCGTTCGAACACACCGCGTACTCGGGACGGATGCCGAGGCGCGCCATGATCGTGTGGGTGCTGTCCCAACTGCGGCCGGTGGCGAGCATGACCTCGTGCCCCGCCTCGCCGGCATCCGCCACGGCGTCCACCACGCCGGGACTCAGCGTGTCGTCTTCGAGCAGGACGGTGCCGTCGATGTCGAGAGCGATCAGCATCCGTCCGACGGGGGCGTCGTCGGCCAACGCGGCGACGACATCGGCCGCCTCCTGCCGCGGCGCGCTCTCGACGGCGCCGCTGTCGGGGAGAGCCGCCTCGTCGCTCACGCGACCGGCTCCATGACCTCGAGTCCGCCCAGGTACGGCCGCAACACCTCGGGGACCATGACCGACCCGTCTTCGCGCTGGTGCGTCTCGAGCAGGGCGACGATCCAGCGGGTCGTCGCGAGCGTGCCGTTCAAGGTCGCGACGGGCTGGGTCTTGCCCCCACCCTCGGGCCGGAACCGGGTCTCGAGACGACGCGCCTGATAGGTCGTGCAGTTCGACGTGCTGGTGAGTTCGCGGTAGGCGTCTTGTGTGGGCACCCACGCCTCGATGTCGAACTTGCGCGCGGCGCTGGAGCCCAGATCGCCGGCGGCGACGTCGATCACGCGGTACGCGAGGCCGAGGTCTTGCAGCATGGCCTCTTGCATCGCGACCAGGCGGTCGTGCTCGGCCTCGGCCTCGGCCGGGTCGGTGTAGACGAACATCTCGAGCTTGTTGAACTGGTGCACGCGGATGATGCCGCGGGTGTCCTTTCCGTACGAGCCCGCCTCGCTGCGGTAGCAGGTGGACCAGCCGGCGTAGCGCTTCGGCCCCCGCTCGAAGTCGAGGATCTCGTCCATGTGGTAGCCGGCGAGCGGGACCTCGCTCGTGCCCACCAGATAAAGGTCTTCCTTCGGCAGGTGGTACACCTCGTCGGCGTGCTGGCCGAGGAAGCCGGTGCCGCGCATGACCTCCGGCCGCACCAGGGTCGGCGGGATCATCGGGGTGAACCCGGCCTGCAGTGCCCGGTCGAGCGCCAGGGTCATCAGCGCGAGCTCGAGGCGGGCGCCGATGCCGGTGAGGAAGTAGAACCGGCTTCCCGACACCTTCGTGCCGCGCTCCATGTCGATGGCGCCCAGCTTCTCGCCGATCTCGAGGTGATCGCGCGGCTCGAAGTCATACTCGGGGATCTCGCCGTAGGTGCGGAGGGTGACGAAGTTCTCTTCGCCGCCCGCGGGCACGCCGTCGATCACGATGTTCTCGATCTTCGCGAGCGCCGCCTCGGCGGCCGCTTCGGCCTCACCGACGGCGTGCTGCGCCGCCTTGACCTGCTCGCTGAGCTGTTTGGCCTCGGCCACGAGGGCCGCCTTCTCGTCTTTCGGCGCTTGCGCGACGCGCTTGCCGTGCGCGTTCTGCGCGGCACGGAGCTCTTCGAAGTCCGTGATGGCCTTGCGGCGACGGCGGTCGGCGTCGAGCGCGTCGTCGACCGACGCGGGCGATTCCCCACGGGCGATCTGGGAGCGCTTCACGAGCTCGGGATCTTCACGCAGCAGAGTCAGGTCGATCACGCGTCCATCCTAGGGTCGGCATCCGGCATCGCCCCCTGCGCGCCGGGCCATGAACGCGCGGCGCGGCCGCGGAACGATCGCCCCGGTCCGCGGGACGCATGCGTCTCCGGCATCCGCCCGTCAAGCCCGACCGCTCGGCCGGTCGCGCGAGGAGCGCGGTCCTAGGGTGGATGCCATGGCCGCCCCTGACGCGTCGCGTGACGACGCGGAATCCCCCGAGAACCTCCCCGCCGATGCCCCCGACGGGGTGAAGGCGGATGCCGCCGCGGCCGAGGGATCGAGTGAGCACTTCGACGCGGCGCGCCTCGGCGACGACGTCGCCGACCATCCCCGCAAAGACGCGCCGCGTCCGAAGGACGCGGCCGAGCCCGACGACGTCATCCACCAGCCCGAGGATGTGCCGCCGGACACCTCGGACGAGAGCTCCGGCGAGGCCCAGCGCGTCTCGGCGGACGGCGACGAGGCCCCCATCGACGCCGAGCCCACCACGAAGAAGCGCGCCGCGCTGATCTACAACCCCACCAAGGTCGAGCCTGAGCAGCTGCGTGCACGCATGGCCGAGATGGCCGCCGCGGCGGGCTGGGCCGAGCCTCTGTTCTACGAGACGACCGTCGACGATCTCGGCGACGACTCGACGCGCGCCGCCCTCGAGGAGAAGGTGGATGCCGTTGTCGTGGCCGGCGGCGACGGCACGGTTCGCGCGGTGGCCGAGGCGCTGACCTCCTCGGGCGTCCCCCTCACGATCGTGCCGAGCGGCACCGGGAACCTGCTCGCCCGCAACCTGAACCTTCCGCTGAGCGACACGGACGCGATGATCCGCGCCACCTTCGACGGCGACATCCTCCCCATCGACACCGGACTCGCCCGCATCCGTCGGGCCGACGGCGAGATCGAGGAGCACGGGTTCTCGGTCATGGCCGGCATCGGTCTCGACGCCGCGATGATCCAGAACACGCGTGACGACCTGAAGAAGCAGGTCGGCTGGGTCGCATACGTCGACGGAGCGGCGCGGTCGCTCGTCTCGGCGAAGCCCTTCCGCGTCATGTACCAGCTCAACGGACACCGCCTGCACTCGGCGAAGGTGCAGAGCGTGCTGTTCGCGAACTGCGGCGCCCTGCAGGGCGGCGTGGCGCTGATCCCCGACGCCTCCGTCGCCGACGGCCGACTCGACGTGGCCATCCTCCAGCCGAGCGGCGTGCTGGGCTGGTTGGGTGTGTGGCGGAGCATCGTGTGGGACAACTCCGTGCTGCGCAAGTTCCGCGCGGGCCGCCGCGTGCTCGAACGCCGTAAGGACACCTCTGTGCGCTACCTGCGCGGCACGGGCATCGAGTTGGCGACATCCCCCGCGCAGCCGATCGAGCTGGACGGCGATGAGTTCGGCGAAGCGACGCGCGTCTACACCCGCATCGTCCCCGGTGGTCTCTCGGTCGCGCTGCCGAAGGGGCACGACGTCTCCTCGCTCTGACGCAGTCGCCCTCCGGGGCGCACGTGCCCGCGCGCGAGAGTGCCTGCGTTCGCCGAGCCCGTATGCCCTGCGCGTCGATCGCCCACGTGTTCGGCAACCGGGTGCGGTTTCGACGCCCATCGCGGCGGGGCGCCGCGGGGCGGGGCGCCGCGGGGCGGGGCGGGGCGGGCGGGTGTCAAGCCCGAAGCGGCGGATGCCGTGGTCGATAGCGTCGGAGGATGCCTTCGCCCTCGATCGTGTGGTTCCGTGACGATCTCCGTCTCACCGACAATCCGGCCCTGCGCGCGGCGCTCGACCGCGACGAGCCGATCGTGGCGTTGTACATCCTCGACGAGGAATCAGACGGGGTGCGCCTGATCGGCGGGGCGGCGCGGTGGTGGCTGCACGGGTCTCTGGCATCCCTCGCCGCACGCCTCGATGAACGGGGCTCCACGCTCGTGCTGCGCCGAGGCAGGGCGTCCGAGGTGGTGCCCGCCGTGGTCGAGGAGCTGGACGCCGGCGCCGTGTTCTGGAACCGGCGTTACGGCGGGGTCGAGCGCGAGATCGACGCCGGACTCAAGGAGAAGCTGCGGAACGACGGCGTGACGGTCGCGTCGTTCGCCGCCAACCTGCTCTACGAGCCGTGGACCGTGCGGACGCAGACCGGCAACCCGTACGGCGTCTACAGCCCCTTCGCGCGCGCCGTGCAGAAGCTTCCCGCGCCGCGACCGCCCCTGCCGGAGGCGCGGAAGATCCCCGGCTTCGACGGCCGCGTCGACGGCGACGACCTCGGCGCGTGGGACCTGCTGCCGACGAAGCCCGACTGGGCCGGAGGCCTGCGGGAGACGTGGGAACCGGGCGAGCCCGCGGCCAAGGCGCGCCTCAAGGAGTTCCTCGACGACGACCTCGGCGACTATTCGACCTATCGTGACGAGTTCGCCGGCGGCGCGACCTCGAACCTCTCCCCACGGCTGCGATGGGGAGAACTGAGCCCGTACCAGGTCTGGCACGACACCCTCGAGCACAGGGGATCGGGAGAGCACGCGAAGAGCGCGGGCGGGTTCCTCTCCGAGCTCGTCTGGCGGGAGTTCGCGTGGCACGTGACCTACCACTCCCCCGACATCGCGACCGCGAACTGGCGACGGAACTTCGACGCCTTCCCCTGGCCGGAGCTGAACCGCGCACACCTGGAGACGTGGCAGCAGGGCAAGACCGGCGTCGCCGTGGTGGATGCCGGTATGCGTCAGCTCTGGCACACCGGCGTCATGCACAACCGGGTGCGCATGGTCACGGCATCCTTCCTCATCAAGAACCTGCTCATCGACTGGCGCCATGGCGAGCAGTGGTTCTGGGATTGCCTGGTGGACGCGGATGCCGCGAGCAACCCGTTCAACTGGCAGTGGGTCGCGGGGTCCGGTGCGGATGCCGCCCCGTACTTCCGCGTGTTCAACCCGGAGACGCAGCGCAAGAAGTTCGACTCGCACGATCGGTACGTGCGCGAGTGGGCGCCCGAGTACCTCGACGAGAACCCGCCGGAGCCGATGGTCGATCTCGGCGAGACGCGCAAGCGCGCGCTCGACGCCTACGCACAGGTGCGTCACGGCGGCTGAACGCCGTCTCGCGCACGCGGCGGCGGGGCCGTCGGTGCGCGCGGAGTCGAGCGCTGCAGTGGGCGGGCCGGGCTGATCGTCACCGCGAGGTCCGCCGCGGGTGGCGACACCCGAACACGCGAAAAGGGCGCCACCTCTCGGCGACGCCCCTCTCGGAACGGATGTCAGTTGACGCGGTTGTCTTCGACCGTGTCCTCGTCCGCGTCGTCGCCGGGGATGAAGACGTCGACCACGGTCACGTTGATCTCGGCGACCTTCATGCCCACGAGCTCGGTGATGGCCTGGTGCACGGCCGCGCGGACGTTCGACGCCACCCGCTGCAGCTGCTCGGGGTAGTCGACCTGGATCGAGATGTCGGCGGCGACCTCGGTCTCGCCCACCTCGACGCTCACGCCCTGCGCGTGGTCCTTCGCACCGACGGCCTGGCGGATGTTGCCGATGACGCGGGCGGCGCCGCCACCGAGGGCGTGGACGCCGGGAACCTCAGCCGCGGCGATGCCGGCGACCTTGGCGACGACGGCGTCGACGATGACGGTCGAGCCGCCGTCCTTCGTGGAGGTGGTGGGGGTGGCGGTGGTGGTGTTCTCGGCCATGTTCGCTTCCTTCCGTCGTACCGGGACCGTGTGTCCCGCGATGTCATAAGTGAGACGCGCGCGGAGCGCGGTTCGTCACGGCTTTTTCCTGGGAGAAGCCTGAAGATGGATGCCCCGCCGTCCCGGCCGGGGATCCGCGGAATATCGAGACGGCTCGTCACGTTCCCGTGAAGGTGAACGATGCGATCCCCTCCCTCTCCGTTCTCGACCTCGTGCCCGTGCGACACGGGCAGACCAGTGCGCAGGCGGTGAGCGACGCCCTCGACCTCGTCGAGCGGGCCGAGCACCTCGGCTACCGCCGCTACTGGTTCGCCGAGCACCACAACATGCCCTCGGTGGCATCCACCACTCCCCCCGTTCTGATCGCCGCCGCGGCCGCGCGAACCTCGCGCATCCGCGTCGGCTCGGGCGGGGTCATGCTGCCGAACCACTCGCCTCTCATCGTCGCCGAGCAGTTCGCCGCCCTCGAGGCGCTCGCCCCGGGCCGCATCGACCTCGGCATCGGGCGCGCGCCCGGGAGCGATCCGGTCATCACGCAGCTGCTCAACCGCTCGGGCACGACCAGCGACGTCTCGCGTTTCCCCGACCACGTGACCGACATCATGGCGCTCACCTCTCCCGAGGGCGCGACCGTGCGTTTCACCTCCGGCACCGAGTACCAGGTGAAGGCGACGCCCGCGGCATCCGGGACACCTCAGGTGTGGCTGCTCGGATCGAGCGACTACTCCGCGCAGCTGGCAGCGAGCTTCGGCCTCCCCTACGTCTTCGCGAACCACTTCTCGGGCGAGGGCCTCGACCACGCCCTGCGGCTGTACCGCGACCAGTTCGTTCCCAACGAGTCGGGCGAGGGCCCGCGCACGTTCGTGACCGCGAACGTCGTCGCCGCCCCGACCGCAGAAGAAGCCGAAGAGCGGGCTCTACCGCAGCTGCGCATGATGGCGCGCCTGCGCACCAACCGCCCGATGGTGCCGTTGGAGACGATCGAGCAGGCTCAGGCCGAGCCGTTCGACGCCATGGCCGACTCGCTGATGGCCTCGACGCGCAGCAAGTGGTTCGTCGGCACGGGCGACGACGTGCAGGGTCAGCTCGCCGCCTTCGCCGCGCAGCACGGCGTCGACGAGATCATGGTGTCGCCGGTTGCCGGGGCGTACGACGGCGAGGGCTCCGAGGGTCGCGTCCAGACGTTGGAGCTCCTCGCGGCGAAGGCGGCCGTCGCGGCCTGACGCTCACGGATGGGACCCCGGTCTCTTCGACAGGCTGAGGGACCTCGCGTCGACAGGTTCGGGGACCCTTGCGCGGGACGAAGCCGAGTCAGGCCTCGGGCTCGCCGCTCAGGAGGCCGCGCAGCCAGTCGCGCGCCTCGACGAACACGTCGTCGCTGTAGCGCTGGGGGTAGCGCACGATCGCGCGGTCGGCGCGGGCGTACGAGCCCAGGAAGATGACCTTGGGGCTGAATCGGCGAAGACCCAGCAGCGCGTCCGCCATGCGCTCGTCGAGCACGTGACCGTCGGCGTCGATGACGAAGCGGTAGCGGCCGAGGGCATCGCCGATGGGGCGGGATGCCAACAGGCTGAGGTTGATGCCACGGGTGGCGAACTGCTCGAGCAGCTCCAGAAGGGCGCCCGGGTGGTCCTCGGGCAGCTCGACGATGAGGGAGGTCTTGTCGGCGCCCGTGGGAGGCGCCGGGGCGACGGTGCGACTGACGAGAACGAAGCGCGTCACCGCGTTGGGGTTGTCGCCGATGTTCTCGGCCAGCACGGTGAGGTCGTGGTGGGCGACGATGCCGGGGGCGGCGATCGCGGCATCCGCGGCGCTCGTGCCGTCGAGCACGCCCAGGGCGCTTGCGACGTTGCTCTCGGCGGGCAGATGAGCGTGGGCGGGGACGTTCTCGCTCAGCCAGCCGAGGCACTGCCCGTAGGCGACGGGGTGCGCGGCGACGAGGGAGACGCCGTCGAGCGTCGCACCGGGGCGGCCCACCAGCACGAAGTTCACCGGCACGAGGTACTCGCCGACGATGCGGAGCCCCGGCACGGTGGCCAGCGCGTCCTGCGCGGTCGAGACGCCGCCGTCGACGGAGTTCTCGATCGCGATCATCGCGGCATCCGATCGCCCTTCGACGACGTCAGCGAGCGCCTCGCCGACGTTCCGCACGGGCCGCCAGATCTGATCGCGGGCCTCGGGAACCTGGGCGAGCGCCGCCTCGGTGAAGGTTCCCGCCGGTCCCAGGTAGCTGTAGGTACGGCGGGCGGGCGGGTGTTCCGTGTCGGGCAGCACCGGCTCAGCCTAGTGCGCCGGGGCCCGGACGCCGCCGCCCTCCCGGCGATGTCGACGGAGCACTCAGAAGGCTTGCTCGATCCACGCGTCTCCCGAGACGCGCTCGCCGAGGAAGGTGCCCGTCGGTTCGGCGGTGCCCTCGTAGATCGGGGCGCCGCTGGCGGAGAACTCCTGGTCCTGAAGCCGCGTCGACACGAGGATGTCGGCGTCGAACGACGGGATCTCCACGCGGAATCGTTGCGCGTAGCTGTTGCCCGTCGAGGGGCTCGTCCACAACTCGCCGACCGGGGTGATGGTACTGGCGACGTAGAAGGTCTCGCCGTCCGGGTCCTGGATCGTCGCGAACGCGTCGACCGAGACGTCGATCTCGGGCTTGTAGCCCTCCCCGATCATGCCGGCCGTCGACATGGTGTACCCGTTGTCGAGCTGGATGTCCTGCAGCAGCCACCGCACGCGGGTGTCCGCCGAGTTGCCGCCGAAGTATCCGTACTCGTGGTCCATCCAGGTCGTGCCGGTGACGGCGTGCGTCTCGCCCCCGAAACGGACGGTGCCGGATGCCTTCAGCCGGGTGAACGAGAAGTAGTAGTTGTCCTTCTGCAGGCTCTGCGTCTTCGCGCTCGGTTCCACGCCCGTGCCGAAGATGAACATCGGACGGCCCTGCTGCGACAGCGTCAGGTCGAACTCGACCTCGTCGAGTGTCTTGGCATCCTGCAGGACCGCCGTCACCGAGATGTCGCGCGTCGGATCCGCCTGGGGCGCCGTCATGACGACGGAATGGCGCACAGCCACGGCGGTAGCTCCCGAGCCCCCGCCGCCGACGAGGGTCACGGTCGGTGTCGTCGTGTATCCCGAACCCGGTCTGAGCAGGATGATCTGGGTCACTCCGCCCTTGTCGTCGAGGATGGCGATGGCGGAGGCCCCGGTGCCATCGCCCTCGAAGTGGACGGACGGTGCCTCGGTGTAGCCGGAGCCCGTGTCGGTGACGCTGAACCCGCCGACGAGCCACTCAGGATCGCCCAGTCGCGCGTACCACTGCTTCGACGGGTCGCCCTCGGCCCAGGTGTCGACGTCGAACACCCCGAACGGCTTGGGTCCGTATACCTGCGTGCGCTCGTAGTGGCGGCCTCCCTGTACGTCGCTGAGCGAGATCTGCGACATCCCGAAATGCTGGCCGTTGAAGGACGCGGCGTTGATGTCGAAGCCGAACACGCGGTCGCCGGCCCGGAGGGTCCCGATGTGCCACCACCATTCGGTGGGCGCACCGGCGTGCCGGTACATGTCCTTCGGCAGGCTCAGCACGACGTTCTGCTCGGGCACCGGGGCCGGCTTGGTCGTCCCCCGCCAGAGCGGATTGTCGGGAACGGGGACCGACGGCGCGGTCACAGCGCTGGGCTTCTTCTTCACGATCGCCGCGATCGCCGCCACGACAAGTCCGATCCCGACCAAGCGGGTCCTCCACGACACACGTCCCATGGTCGGAGTGTAGTGACGGCGGGTGTCGAGCGGGGTGCCGGTTCGCCGCGGCTCGCCCCGGCCGGCGGAGGGAATTCGGCGAGCGGAGGACCCCGCGGCCGAACCCATCCTCCGCCCACGGAATCTCCTCCGCTTCCGCGGGCGCCAGCCCCGCACCGAGCGACGGATTCGCGCAGAATGCGACGCGGCGTATGCGCATGTCGTATGCAGCGGGCAGACTGGGCGCATGAGCAGTCGCGCAGGGCAGCCCGCAGAGGCATCCGATCTCATCGACATCGACGAACTGATCTCGGCGTACTACGACCGCAAACCGGATGCCGCGGTGCCCGAGCAGCGCGTCGCGTTCGGTACCAGCGGTCACCGAGGGTCGTCGCTGAGCACCAGCTTCAACGAGGACCACATCCTCGCCACGACGCAGGCCATCGTCGACTACCGCGCCGCGCAGGGGATCACGGGGCCGCTCTTCCTCGGTCGCGACACCCACGGTCTGTCACTGCCCGCAGAGCGCAGCGCCGTCGAGGTGCTGGTCGCGAACGGCGTCGACGTGCGCGTCGACTCCCGCGACGCCTGGGTGCCGACACCGGCGCTCAGTCACGCCATCCTGACCTACAACAAGGGGCGCTCGCTCGACGACGCCGGTCGCGCCGACGGCATCGTCGTCACCCCGTCGCACAATCCGCCGCGCGACGGCGGCTTCAAGTACAACCCGCCGCACGGCGGACCCGCCGACACCGACGCGACCGGCTGGATCGCCGACCGTGCGAACGAGCTCATCGCCGCCGGCCTCGCGGGAGTGAACCGCACACCGCAGACCGAGATCGACCTCGAGAGCCTCGGGCAGTACGACTTCCGCGACGCGTATGTGCGCGACCTGGCATCCATCATCGACGTGGATGCCATCAAGGACGCCGGGGTGCGCATCGGCGCCGACCCGCTGGGCGGAGCATCGGTGGAGTACTGGGCGCTCATCGCCGAGGTGTACGGCCTCGATCTGACGGTCGTGAACCCCGAGGTCGACCCGACGTGGAAGTTCATGACGCTCGACTGGGATGAGAAGATCCGGATGGATCCCTCCTCGCCGTCGGCCATGGCCTCGCTGGTCGCCGCGCGCGACGAGTACGACATCCTCACGGGCAACGACGCCGACGCCGACCGCCACGGCATCGTCACCCCCGACGCGGGGCTGATGAACCCCAACCACTACCTCGCCGTCGCGATCGACTACCTGTTCTCTCACCGCGAGGGATGGCCGACGGATGCCGCGATCGGCAAAACCCTCGTGTCGTCGATGATCATCGATCGCGTCGCCGCTTCGCTCGGCAAGACGCTGCTGGAGGTTCCGGTCGGCTTCAAGTGGTTCGTGCCGGGGCTCCTCGACGGCTCAGTCGCGTTCGGCGGCGAGGAATCCGCCGGTGCGTCGTTCCTGCGCAAGGACGGTTCCGTCTGGACCACCGACAAAGACGGCATCCTGCTCTGTCTCCTCGCGGCCGAGATCCTCGCCGTCACCGGCAAGACTCCCTCGCAGCGCTACGCCGAACTCGAGGCGGAGTTCGGCGCCTCGGCCTACCAGCGCGTCGACGCAGCGGCGACGCCCGCGCAGAAGTCGGCTCTGTCGAAGCTGTCTCCGGATGCCGTCTCGGCCACCGAGCTCGCGGGCGAGACGATCACCGCGAAGCTGTCGCACGCGCCCGGCAACGGCGCCGCGATCGGCGGCCTGAAGGTGCAGACCGAGTCGGCCTGGTTCGCCGCCCGTCCCTCGGGCACCGAAGACGTGTACAAGCTGTACGCCGAGTCGCTGCGCGGCGAGGAGCACCTGCGCGAGGTACAGGAAGAGGCGCGCGCGGTCGTATCGGCCGCCCTCGGCCAAGCCTGACGTTTCGTCCGACGCGGCGTCGCCCTCCGGGGCGGCGCCGCTTTCGCGTGCGGGTGCCTGAGCGGTGCGTCGGTGCGGCGTCTGCGGCGGGGTCCCCGCATCCATAAACGCCATCCGTGCGCATAAACGTCGATTCGGCGTCTGCGGCGGGGTCCCGGCATCCATAAACGCCATCCGTGCGCATAAACACGGTGACGCCGCGTTTATGCGCAGGAATCGCGTTTACGCGCGATCGGCGAGGGACGGCGAGCGCCCGGCAGCATGCGGCGGCCCGGAGAGGGGCGGGGCCCGGCGGAGGGCGGGGCCTCGCGAGCGGCGGAACCCGCGGGGCGGGGGCGGCGGGGTCCCGGCATCCATAAACGCCATCCGTGCGCATAAACACGGTGACGCCGCGTTTATGCGCAGGAACAGCGTTTACGCGTGATCGGCGAGGGACGGCGAGCGCCCGGCAGCATGCGGCGGCCCGGAGGAGGCGGCCCGGAGGGAGCGTCCCGGAGGGAGCGGCCCGGAGGGGGGCGGAACGCTCGGGGACGGCGGGAGGCAGTTCGACGGGGAGACGGATGCCGCGGCCCCGGCGCTCGGGGAGCGTCGGGGCCGTGGCGTCAGGGTAACGCCGGCTCAGAAGGCCGGGATCACGCGGGGGCGAAGGTCTTCGCGTCGATGACGAAGCGGTAGCGCACGTCGCTGTTGAGAACGCGCTCGTAGGCCTCGTTGATCTGGTCGGCCGAGATGAGCTCGGTTTCGGGGGCGATGCCGTGCTCGGCGCAGAAGTCGAGCATCTCCTGGGTCTCGCGGATGCCACCGATCGACGACCCGGCGAAGGAACGACGGTTCGTGAAGAGGGTGAAGACCTGGATGGGCAGGGGCTCCGGCGGGGCGCCGACGTTGACCATCGTGCCGTTGAGCGTGAGCAGCCCGAGGTACTGCTTGAGCTCGAGCGGCGCACTCACGGTGTTGACGATGAGGTCGAAGGTGTTCTTCAGCGTGGTGAAGGTCTCTTCGTCCTTCGTCGCGTAGTAGTGGTCGGCGCCCATCTTCAGGCCGTCGTCCTTCTTGCCCAGCGTCTGCGAGAGCACGGTGACCTCGGCGCCCATGGCGTGGGCGATCTTGACGGCCATGTGTCCGAGCCCACCGAGACCGACCACGGCGACCTTCTTGCCGGGGCCGGCGTTCCAGTGGTTCAGCGGCGAGTAGGTCGTGATCCCGGCGCACAGCAGCGGGGCCGCCTTCTCGTAGGGGATCGACTCGGGTACTCTCAACACGAAGTTCTCATCGACGACGATCTTCTCGGAGTAGCCGCCCTGGGTGATCGAGCCGTCGACGTCTTTACCGGCGTAGGTGCCGATGTTGCCCTTCTCGCAGTACTGCTCCTCGCCGGCGAGGCAGTTGTCGCACTCGCGGCAGGAGTTGACCATGCAGCCGACGCCGACACGATCGCCGACCTTGTGGCTGGTGACGTCGGAGCCGACCTCGGCGACCGTACCGACGATCTCGTGGCCGACGGTGAGGGGGTAGGGCACGTCGCCCCACTCGCCGCGGATGGTGTGGATGTCGGAGTGGCAGATGCCGGCGTAGGCGATGTCGATGAGGACATCCTTCGGGCCGACGTCACGACGCTCGATCGTCGTGGGTTCGAGGGGTGAGGTCGCGGACGACGCCGCGTAGGCGTTGACGTGCATGGTTCTCCTGTGGGGATCGATTCAGAGGAATCCATCCTCTGTCACAGCTCGTCTCGGATGGGGACCCTTGACGGATGCCGAAAGGGGCGGCGAACCCGTCGCCGCCCCTTCCGTCATCGAATTACTTGCAGGTGGCGGCCGGGATGACCGTCGTGGCGGTCGCGGGTGTGCCGTTCACGGTCGAGGTGACCGTCGCGGTCCCGGCGGTGATCGACGTCTGGCGCGTGCTGAACGTCGCCGACGCGCGCTTCCCGGGCTCGACGGCGCCGACGTTCTTCGCCCCGTAGGGGGTGTCGATCCGCACGTCGGCGCGGGTGGCGCCGTTGTTCTGCACCGTCACCGCGACGACGACCTTCCCTGCTACGCACCGCGACGACGCGGTCGCGGCGACGGTCGCGGCCGGGACGCGTGTCACGGTCACGGTGTAGGTGCGCTCCGCACCGTTCGGAGCGGTCACTCGCACGGTTCCGACACCGTTGGCGTCGGCGGGCTGGGTGATCCGCACCACGGCATCCTTGTCCACCGCCTGTGCGTTCAGCGTGGGCCACGCGTCTCCCACGACCGTGGTCGTGTAGTCGGCGCGCGCCGGGTCGAACCCGTCGACGGCGTTGACCCCCAGGGTCAATCGCGCAAGATCGGCGATGCCCGCCGACGACGGCGCCGCGGCGAAGATCTCGACCTCGGAGACGACCATGTGAGTCTGCGACCGCGCGTTCATCACGACCCGCACCTCGTCGGCGGCGACGCCTCCCAGCGACACCTCCACCTTCGGCGCACCCGTCGCAGGTGCCGGGACGGTCTGCAGTGTGCCCTGCGTCCAGGCTCCGCCCGCGGTGCGGTAGTCCACGCGCAGGGTGTCAGCCCAGCTCGTCCCACCGTCGCGGTAGAACTGCACGGCCACGCGCTTGACCGTCTCGGTGCTGGAGAGACCGTACGTCAGGGTGTCCTGGGTGTTCTTCGTGCCCGAGCGCCAGTTCGACCAGCCCTTGTCCGCGCTCTGACCGTTGATGGTGCGGTCGATCGGGTAGCCGCTCTCGGTGAAGGTCGCCGACGGCCGGCTCTGCGGTGCGACGTTGCGCTCGACGGCATCCGTCACGATCACCGTCAACCGCGCGGGCAGATTCTCGCCACCCGGGCCGGTCGCGGTGCCGCTCACGACCACGGTGCCCGCCGTCGCGAACGCCGCGTCGGTCAGGTCGCCCCAGGCCCAGGTGACGGGTGTCCAGAAGCCCGCGCCGTCGGCGCGCACCTCGCCTTGCACGTCCTTCGGCGCCAGCGCCTTCACGCTCGAGAGCGCGCTGCCCGCGGCGACCGTCAGCGAGATGGGTCGTGCTGCCGTGTAGGCGCCGACCTCCACGGTGGCGGTGGCCTCGACGGCAGCCCCGAAGATGTCGGTGCCGGTGCCACGGACGGTCACGGTGCCGGCCCTGGACCAGTCCTTACCCTCGAGCTGCCAGGTGACGGGGACCGCGCGGACGGTCTTGCCGGCGTAGCTGGCGGCGACCGTGGTGGGCAGGGTGGGTGCGGTGCCGACCGGGGTGCTCACCGTGACCGGCTCGACACCGAGCACCGCGGTGCCCGACAGGCGCCACAGCTGGTTGCTACCGCCGTTCGACGTCCACAGGCCCACGCGGGTCTCGGGCTGGGAGCTGGCGCCGTTGACGTCGAGCACGCGCTCGCCCCCGACGCTCAGCAACGAGTAGGTCGCTCCATCGGTGGTCGACGCCATCCACTGCAGGTTCGGGTCGGAGGCCGCGGCGGTCGGGTCGGAATCCACCAGGGTGGTTCCGCCGTTCGAGACCGCGAGGTATTGCCCGGCCGCGTTCTCGAGCGTGAAGCGGTGGCGGTTGGTCCCCTCGCCGCTGAGCGAACGCACCGTCCAGGCCTGCGTCTTCGCCGCGGCCGCGGTGGTGGCGAGCGGGCGGATGGCCAGCGAGGCGCCTCCGTCGAGAGCGAGGCCGCTCTGCACGCCCGTCAGCTGCACGGACTGCCCGTTGCGGAAGCTCGCAGCGGTGTCGGCGGTTCCCGAAACGCCGTCGATCACGAATGTGGTGACCGACCGCGCCGGAACGGTGAGCAGCGCCGTCTTCGTCGCGGGGTTCACGGTCACGGGCGCACCCTGCTTGAGGGCGTTGACCGTGGGGTTCTCGAGCGTGGACTGCGTCGTGACGATGGGCGTCACGGTGGCATTCGCCGGCACGGTGCCGAAGTCGTTCAGGTCGATCTCGACGGTACGCTCGGCGTTCTCCGTGTTCACGTGCACCACGGTCGCGCCCGTGCCGTCGGCGTCGATCGCCGCGGTCGACTGCGAGTTGGAGCTGGCGACCAGTCGGTCGCCGGGCTCGATGAAGTGCGTGAAGTTGCGGACGGTGTTGAACTTCTCGTTCGTCAGCACCTTGCAGCTCGGGTCGGCGTCGCCGTCCTTCAGACGGCGCTCGGAGTTGCCTTCGGCGTTGCAGTCGAAGTCGATGAAGACACTGCCCCAGTTGAGCTTCTCGACCTTCTCCATGTTGTAGAGGTCTTCGACCGGCTGCCAGAACACCCAGGCGTCGGGCTCCAGCTCGCGCAGGTCTCCGACGATGTGCTCCGCCATGCCGAGACCGTTGCCGATGTCCACGGGATTGAATCCCTGACCGGGGGTCCAGTTGCCCTCGACCTCGCTCATCCACAGCGGTTTGTCGGCGGCTTTGGCGATGTCACGGACGACCTGGCGTCCACCGGTGCCGTAGGTGTGCACGTTGAGCTGCTCGACGGCGGACTTCGCCGCAGGCGTCCAGGCGTTCCAGTTGGTGGCGAAGATGCCCGGGTTCGTCTCGTCCATGGCCGAGATGACGGCATCGGTCGTCGTGTCGGGATCGGCCAGCCGCGCGGCGAGAACCTTGATCATCTCGTCCTGGCGCTGCGGTCCGATGTGCGCGCCCTCCTGGCGGCTGGCACTGGTGGGCCAGGTCTGCCCTGCGGGGATGTTCGTCGACCAGTAGTTGGTGTTCGGCTCGTTGAACGGGTCGATCGTGTCGAACTGGATGCCGTGCTCTTTCTCGAGCTCGTCGACGACGGTGGTCAGATACCCGGCGAACTTGTCCATGTCGGCGGTGGCGAGCTGCTCACTGGTGGCGTTGTTGATGCCGCCCGAGACGTAGCCGCTCTGGGTGAGGAAGTAGGGCGGCGAGTTGCTGAAGGCCTCCCAGTGGGTGATCTTGCCCTTCAGTGCATCGATCCACCAGCGCTGGGCGGAGTCGGCCGAGAAGTCGTAGTGGGTCGGGTCGTCGGGGTTCCACGCGGCCTTGTAGCGCTCGCGGTCGGCGAAGGTCGAGGTGATCGCGCCTTGGCCGTCGGTGGCGGGCAGCTGGGGGTTCCAGAAACCAGGCACCGCGCCGCCGGGGCGGAGGTACGACGGCACGTCGGTCGCGTTGCCGCCGCCGATGTTGTACCGGGCGATGTTCAGGTTCAGGCCGTCCTCGCCGAAGACGGCGTCGAAGAGCTTCTGCCGCACGTCGGCAGGGTAGTTGCCGGTGGCGTTGGCGAACCACACCAGGCTCGTCCCCCACCCCTCGAACGGCTCGGATGCCGTCGCGGGGTTAGGTGCGATGCGCACGGGGGCGGTGGCGGCGTGGCTCTCGTCGGGCGCCGACACGACGGCACCCGCCGTGAGGGCGCCAGCGGTCAAGGCCACGGCGCACGTCATCGACAACAGTCGAGGTGACTTCATCGTCATTTCCGATCCGGCCGCTTCGATGCGGCCTCGTGGGGGAGTGTTGACGTCAACATAGGACGTCTAGCGCGAGCTTAGCCGAGGCTCGTGAGCGCACACAAGGTCCAGCGGTGCGTCCCTCGACCGTGATCGACCGCGGCGTGGCGTACGGCGGACGCCCCGACATGACGAAGCCGTCACGAAGCCGCCCCCGCTATGCGGACGGAAACTCAGCGAGGACCGGAGCTCTCGCGGACGACGAGCGACGTCGGCACGAGTGTGCGGGCGTGGTCGCCGCCCGTGCTCTCGATGTCGGCGATCAGGGCCTTCATCGCCTCCTCACCCACGCGTTCGAACCGCTGACGCACCGTGGTGAGCGGGGGCCAGAAGTTGGCCGCCTCAGGCATGTCGTCGAAGCCGACGACGCTGACCTCGCCGGGCACGCGGCGCCCCGCCTCATGAAGGGCTCGGATGACGCCGAGCGCCATCTGGTCGTTCGCCGCGAACACCGCGGTCACCTCGGGTCGCACCGCCAGCGCCGCACCGATGCGGTGGCCGGAGTCGGCCGTCCAGTCGCCGATCTGCACCTCGGGCGCCCGGCATCCGCGGTCCTCGAGGGCCGCCCGCCAGGCGTCGCGGCGACGCTCCGCGGCGAAGGACTCCAGCGGACCCGACACGTGCCACACCGTCTCGTGGCCGAGGTCGAGCAGGTGCTCGGTCGCGAGCCGTGCCCCCTGCGCCTGGTCGTTGTCGACGACGGCGTAGGGGTAGTCGGCGCTGGAATCGACGACGACGACCGGAAGGCCGGACGGGATCGCGAGCTCGTTCTCGCCGAGGCGGTGCGTCTCGATCAGGATGACGATGCCGTCGACAGCGTGCTCGCGCAGGCGCAGGAACGCGCCCGACACGTCAGACTGCGAGGCGGACTGCACCGTGATGAGCGTGATGGAGTACCCGGATGCCGCCGCCATCGACGCCAACGCGTCGAGTGTGCGGGTGTTGCCGTAGGAGCCCAACGAGAACATGATGACGCCGATGCTGCGGAAGCGCCCCGAGCGGAGAGCACGGGCGGCACTGTTGGGACGGTAGCCCAGGTGCGTCATCGCATCGAGCACGCGCTGGCGCGTGGCAGGATCGACGTTCGAGCGCCCGTTCGCCACGCGCGAAACCGTCTGCCCCGACACCCCCGCGGCCGCCGCGACGTCGGCCATCGACACCTCGCGCCGGCGTTCACGCGTCGGGATCACGGTCGACGCCGTCGTCGTCTCGCTCATGTCTGCCCCCTCGGGATGTTGACGTTGACACCTTAGCTGAGTGGGGTTATGTTTACGTCAACATCTCGGCCACCCGGACCGAATGCGCACCAACGAAGAGGCACTGGACGATGACGACCACAGCGGCACCCCCGCCCGCCCTGCGCACCCCGCGGCGCAAGCGGCGCACACGCATCGACGATCGCGGCTGGCTGTTCGTCGCCCCGTTCGCCATCGTTTTCGCGCTCGTCTTTCTCGCGCCGCTCGTGTACTCGATCTACCTCAGCCTCTTCCGTGAGCAGCTGATCGGCGGCAACGCCTTCGTCGGACTCGAGAACTACGTCGCGGCCTTCCAAGACGAGAAGTTCTGGGACGGCCTCATCCGCGTCTCGATCTTCCTCGTGGTGCAGGTGCCGATCATGCTGATCCTCGCCCTCGGCGCCGCGCTCGCCATCGACAGTGCACGCCTCCACGCGTCGAACTTCTACCGCATCGTGATCTTCCTGCCCTACGCCGTGCCCGCGGTCGTGGCGGTGCTCATGTGGGGCTACATCTACGGCGATCAGTTCGGTCTGGCCGGCAACGTCAACCAGCTGCTCGGCTCCGAGGTTCTACAGCCGTTCATCCCCCAGTGGATGCTCCTGTCGATCGGCAACATCGTCACGTGGCAGTTCGTCGGCTACAACATGCTCATCTTCTACTCGTCGCTGAAGACGATCCCCGGCGAGCTGTACGAAGCGGCATCCATCGACGGAGCGGGCGCCTGGCGCACCATCTTCTCGATCAAAATCCCCGCCGTCCGCGGAGCCGTGGTGATCGCCACGATCTTCTCGATCATCGGCAGCTTCCAGCTCTTCAATGAGCCGAACATCCTCAAGCCCCTGGCCCCGAACACGATCTCGACGTTCTTCACGCCGAACATGTACGCCTACAACCTCTCGTTCGCGGGCCAGCAGTACAACTACGCCGCGACGATCGCCATCATCATGGGTCTGATCACCGCGATCATCGCTTACGTCGTGCAGCTGCGCGGCTCACGTCAGGAGGCGCGATGACCACCGCGACCGCACCCCGCACCGACACCGTCGCGGTGACCACCGACCGCTCGCGCGGGCGCCGGTCCTTCGCGCACACGTCGCCGACGCACACCCGCCGCTCGGTCGTGCTGACCATCGTCATGAGCCTCTACCTCGTGTACACGCTCCTGCCGCTGGCCTGGCTGCTCATCAATGCCACCAAGACGCAGCCCGATCTGTTCTCGTCGTTCGGCCTGTGGTTCGGCGACAGCTTCGCCCTCGGCGACAACATCGTGCAGACATTCACGTACCGAGACGGCATCTTCCTTCGCTGGCTCGGCAACACCTTGCTCTACGTCGTGGTGGGCGCCGGCGGCGCGACCTTCCTCGCGACCCTGGCCGGCTACGGCCTGGCGAAGTACAACTTCCGCGGACGCAAGGCGGTCTTCGCCATCGTCCTCGGTGCCATCGCCGTGCCGGGCACCGCGCTCGCGGTGCCGACCTTCCTGTTATTCAGCCAACTGGGCCTGACCAACACCCCGTGGGCGATCATCATCCCCTCGCTCATCAGCCCTTTCGGGCTCTACCTGGTCTGGGTGTACGCGACCGACGCCATCCCCACCGAGCTGCTCGAGGCCGCACGCATGGACGGTGCGGGCGAGTTCCGCACGTTCTTCACGATCTCGATCCGTCTGCTCACGCCGGGCATCGTGACCGTGCTGCTGTTCGCCGTGGTGGCAACGTGGAACAACTACTTCCTGCCCCTCATCATGCTGAGCAACCCCGAGTGGTACCCGCTCACCGTCGGCCTCAACCAGTGGAACGCCCAGGCCGTCGGCGTCGGTGCCCAGCCCATCTACAACCTCGTCATCACCGGTTCGCTGCTGTCGATCATCCCGATCGTCGCCGCGTTCCTCGTGCTGCAGCGCTTCTGGCAATCGGGCCTCAGCGCCGGCAGCGTCAAGCAGTGATCACCCGAACTTCCCCCTGATCGGGGCGTCAGCCCCACCACCCGAAATACCCGGAGCGTCCTGCCCCGGTTTCACAACCCACCCTCACCGGAGCGTTCCGCCCCGGCATCCACAACAACGAAGTAGAGGAACCCGATGACAATCATGCGCAAGGGCACCGCCTTCCGGCGGACCGTCTTCGCCGTCGCCGCCGCCGCTCTGTCGGTCGGCGCGCTCACCGCCTGCTCCGGTGGCAACACCGACGGCACCACGGGCGGCGGCTCGGCCGACGACATCGAGGCGGCCCTCGAAGCCGGCGGCGAGATCACGTACTGGTCGTGGACCCCCTCGGCCGAGGCCCAGGTCGCCGCGTTCCAGGCGAAGTACCCGAACGTCAAGGTGAACCTGGTCAACGCCGGCACCAACACCGAGGAGTACACCAAGCTCCAGAACGCGATCAAGGCCGGCTCGGGTGCCCCCGACGTCGTGCAGATCGAGTACTACGCGTTCCCGCAGTTCGCGCTGTCGGAGTCGCTCCTCGACCTCGCCCCGTACGGCTTCGGCGACCTCGAGAGCGCCTACGCGAGCGGCCCGTGGGGTTCGGTCGACTTCGACGGCAAGATCTACGGCCTGCCGCAGGACTCCGGCCCCATGGCCCTGTTCTACAACAAGAGCGTCTTCGACCAGTACGGCATCGCCGTGCCCACCACCTGGGACGAGTACTACGACGCCGCGCAGAAGCTGCACGCCGCCGACCCGACCAAGTACATCACCGCCGACACCGGCGACTCCGGATTCACCACCAGCATGATCTGGCAGGCCGGCGGCACCCCGTTCTCGGCCGAGGGCACCGATGTCACCATCGACCTGCAGGACGACGGCTCGAAGAAGTTCGCCGAGAACTGGAACCGTCTCATCGAGGGCGATCTGCTCTCGACGACCCCCAGCTGGAGCGACGAGTGGTTCAAGGGCCTCGGCGACGGCTCCATCGCCTCGCTCGTGATCGGCGCCTGGATGCCCGGTGTGCTCGAGAGCTCGGTCGAAGACGGTGCGGGCAAGTGGGCCGTGGCGCCCATCCCGACCTACGACGGACAGCCCGCGACCTCTGAGAACGGCGGCGGCGGCCAGGCCGTGACCAAGCAGAGCAAGAACCCCGCCCTCGCGGCCGGCTTCCTCAAGTGGCTGAACAACGACGAGGAGAGCCTGCAGATCTTCGCCGAGTCGGGTGGCTTCCCCTCCACGACCGCGCAGCTGAGCGACCCCGCCTTCGTCGACAAGGAGTCGGAGTACTTCGGCGGCCAGCAGATCAACCAGGTGCTGACCGAGGCGTCGAGTGACGTCGTCGAGGGCTTCAGCTACCTGCCGTTCCAGGTCTACGCCAACAGCATCTACGGCGACACCGTGGGTCAGGCCTACGCCAACAAGAGCGACCTCAACGCGGGCCTGACCGCGTGGCAGGACCAGCTCGTGCAGTACGGCAACGACCAGGGCTTCTCGGTCAACAAGTAACCCGCACCATCGGGGCGGGCCGCAGCGTACGTCTGCGGCCCGCCCATCCCCCCCACCCGCATCACCGTCGACCGCGCCGCTCTCGGCGCCGAGGTACCGCGTCGCCTGTTCGGCTCATTCGTCGAACACATGGGCCGTTGCGTCTACGACGGCATACACTCGCCGGGGCATCCGAGCGCCGACGCTGCGGGATTCCGCGCCGACGTGCTCGATCTCGTACGGGAGCTCGGCGCGACCGTCGTGCGCTACCCCGGAGGCAACTTCGTCTCGGGATACCGCTGGGAAGACGGGGTGGGCCCGCGCGCGGAGCGCCCGGTGCGAGTGGATGCCGCGTGGCACAGCACCGAGAGCAACCAGGTCGGGCTGCACGAGTTCGCCGACTGGGCGGATGCCGCGGGCTTCGAGGTCATGGAGGCGGTCAACCTCGGCACGCGCGGCGTCGCCGAGGCCGCCGACCTGCTCGAGTACGCCAACCACCCCTCCGGCACCGCGCTCAGCGACCGCCGCCGGGCGAACGGTCGCGACGAGCCCTTCGGCATCCGGCTGTGGTGTCTCGGCAACGAGATGGACGGCCCGTGGCAGATCGGCCACAAGACCGCCGATGAGTACGGCCGTCTCGCCGCCGAGACAGCGCGCATGATGCGCTTCCTGGATCCCACGGTCGAGCTCGTGGCCGCCGGTAGCTCCAACCACGAGATGCCGACCTTCGGGGAGTGGGAGCGCGCGGTGCTCGGGCACACCGCCGGTCTCATCGACCACATCTCGGTGCACGCGTACTACGAGGAGGACCCGGAGGACCCGGCGAGCTTCCTCGCCAGCGGTGCCGCCCTCGACCGCTACATCGCCGACGTCATCGACATCATCGACGAGACCGGCGCGAAGACCCCCGACGGGGGCACGATCGGCATCAGCGTCGACGAGTGGAACGTATGGAACCAGACCCGCTGGAACGAGGTCGACAAGCCCCGCGTGTTCACCGGTGACTGGCCGATCGCCCCGCGCCTGATCGAAGACGATTACACCGTGACCGACGCCGTCGTCGTCGGTTCCCTGCTCATCACGCTGCTGCGTCGCTCGGACCGCGTCTCGATGGCCAACCTCGCGCAACTCGTGAACGTCATCGCGCCCATCCGCACCGAGCCCGGCGGCGGAGCGGCCTGGCGGCAGAGCACGTTCCACCCCTTCGCCCTCACCGCCAAGGCGGCATCCGGCCGGGTGGTGCTTCCGCGGGTCGACGGTGCCGTCATCGACACGGCGCGCCACGGGTCGGTCGACGCGGTGGACGCCGTCGCCACCGTCGACGGCAGTGACGTGTCGGTCTTCCTCGCGCACCGCGACCTGGACGCGGCCACCGAGGTCGAGCTCGACCTCGGCGCGGTCGAGCAGGTCGACGCCGTCATCGTAACGATCCCCGAGGGCGGCGACCGCCACACCACGAACTCCGCCGACGGCGAGCCCGTCGCACCCGCGCCGCTGGCCGTGGAGGCCGGCGCCGACGGCATCCTGCGCTTCACCCTCCCCGCCCTCGCCTGGGTGCGCCTGACCGCGCGCCTCACCGCCTGATCCCCGAAAGACACCGTGACGACCTTCACCATCGGCGAGACCGACTTCCTGCTCGACGGGCGACCGCACCAGGTCATTTCCGGCACGCTGCACTACTTCCGCATCCACCCCGAGCACTGGGCCGACCGCATCCGCACGGCCAAGGCGATGGGCCTCAACACCATCGAGACCTACGTGGCGTGGAACGCCCACGAGCCGGTCCGCGGCGAATGGGACGCGACCGGCTGGAACGACCTGGGCCGCTTCCTCGACCTCATCGCCGCGGAAGGCCTGCACGCCATCGTGCGCCCCGGCCCCTACATCTGCGCGGAGTGGCACAACGGCGGCCTGCCGGTCTGGCTCACCTCGACGCAGGGGATCGGCATCCGTCGCTCGGAACCGCAGTTCGTCGAGGCGGTGTCGGAGTATCTGCGCCGCGTGTACGAGATCGTCGCACCCCGCCAGATCGACCGCGGCGGCAACGTCGTGCTGGTGCAGATCGAGAACGAGTACGGCGCGTACGGCTCCGACAAGGACTACCTGCACGAACTGGTGCGAGTGACGAAGGACGCCGACATCACGGTGCCGCTGACAACCGTCGACCAGCCGATGCCGTGGATGCTCGAGGCCGGGAGCCTGCCCGAGCTGCACCTCACCGGGTCGTTCGGCTCGCGGTCGGAGGAGCGCCTGGCGACTCTGCGTGAGCACCAGGCCACAGGGCCGCTGATGTGCAGCGAATTCTGGGACGGCTGGTTCGACTGGTGGGGCAGCATCCACCACACCACCGACCCGGCGGCATCCGCCCACGACCTCGACGTGCTGCTCGCCGCGGGCGCCTCCGTGAACATCTACATGGTGCACGGCGGCACGAACTTCGGCACCACCAACGGCGCGAACGACAAGGGCCGGTTCGACCCCATCGTGACCTCCTACGACTACGACGCCCCCATCGACGAGTCGGGCCACCCCACGGCGAAGTTCCACGCGTTCCGCGAGGTCATCGCGAAGTATGCGACCGTGCCGCCCCTCGACGCGGCCCCCCGGCCGGAAGCCCCCTCCTTCGAGGTGACACTGTCGGGCGAGGGCGACTGGATGCCGGAGGCCACCGCCGTCGACCGCACCGCCGATCCGTCGACGTTCGAGGACCTCACCCACCTCGGGCCGCTCGTGCGGTACGACGTCGATCTCCCGGCGTTCTCGGGGCCGTCTGCCCTCGTCTTCGAAGAGGTGCGCGACCTGGCGTGGATCCACGTCGACGGCACCCCCGTCGGGCGCCTGTCACGGTCGCTGCACGAGCGTGCCCTCACGATCCCCGCGGGCTCGCGCCTCACCGTGCTCGTCGAGGACCAGGGTCGCGTCAACTACGCCGACCGTCTCGGCGAGGCGAAGGGCTTGATCGGTGCGGTGACCCTGAACGGTTCGCCGCTCACCGGGTGGACGGCGACGCCCGTCGATCTGACGTCCGCCGCCGGCACGGGCGAAGGCGCCGTCGGGCGCGCGCTCCTGCGCGGCACCTTCACCCTCGACGCGGCCGCCGACCTGTTCCTCGACACGGCCGGCTTCGGCAAGGGCTATGCATTCGTGAACGGCTTCTTCCTCGGCCGGTACTGGAACAACGTGCCGCAGAACACGCTCTACGTGCCCGGTCCCGCCACGCGAGCCGGCGCGAACGAGATCGTCGTGCTCGAGCTCGAGCACGCGGTCGAGCCGGTCGCGCGCTTCGTCGCCGCGCCGTCGCTGGGGCAGCTGGAGGAGTAAGCCCGTCGCCGGGTGTGAGAGCGAGTCGTCGCACCAGGCGACGCACCGAGAACAGGCCGATCTTCGCGGATCGGCCTGTTCTCATGAGGCGGGTGCGGCCTCCCCCGTCACGTCGCGTGCCGGGATACGTCGATCCAGGGGCCCGGCCGGAGAGCATCCGGATGCCACGACCTCGCCGCGTGGTCCGGAGCGTTCTCGGGCGTCACTCGCCGACGGGCACCGGCTCCGCGCCATCCGGGGTCTTCACCCGGAGGGACGGGCTGATGAAGCGGGCCCGGACGATGACCACCGCGGCGGCGGCCATGAGCACCGCGCCCAGCACGTACGGCGCCGCGTGTGCGACGTGCGCGTACAGCAACCCCGCCATGAGGGGTGCGACGGTGCCGACGGCGGCGTTGAGCGACTGCGCAGCACCGGCGATCCAGCCCTGCTCGTCGTCGCCCACGGCGTTGGAGAGCAGGCCGTCCATCGTGGCCTGGGCCGCGCCTTGCCCCGCGGCCAGGGTCAGCGCACCCACGATGAACAGCCACGGTTGCGCGAGCAGCGAGGCGACTCCGGCGAGCGCGACCAGCCCGACCATCTGCGTGACGATGCCGCTGACGACCACGCCCCGCTCGCCGATGCGCGGCAGCAGGAAGCCGAGCAACACGCCCTGGATGGCGATGTCGATGACACCGACGCACGCGGTGAGAAGCCCGATCGCGGTGGGGTTCCAGTCGATGGCGTCGAGGGCGAGCACGCTGAAGTTGTTGACGAAGAAGCCGAAGGGTAGACCCACCAGCACCAGCCCCAGCATGAGTCCGCGCAGTTCGGGGCGGCGGAAGACGCCGCGGAACACCGCGAACGGGTGCACGGCCCGCAGATCGAGCGAGGCGATGCGCTTGTTCGGCGAAAGGCTCTCCGGCAGGAGGAAGATGCTGACGATCGCGACCGTCAGCGCGAGGCCGGCGGTGACGAAGACGGGCAGGTCGACGTCGATGGCCGCGAGGGACCCGCCGAGGGCGGGTCCGACCATTGTGCCGATGCCGGCCGTCGCCCCCAGAACGCCGAAGCGTCGGGCGCGCTTCTCGGCCGGCGTGATGTCGGCGAGATAGGCGAAGAGGGCGGGCAGGTCGCCCGCGGTGACGCCCTGCACGATGCGACCGAGCAGGAGCACCCAGAGCGCACCTCCGATGCCGAAGAGCAGGAAGCCCAGTGCCGCGCCGAAGCCGGCGAAGATGATCACCGGCCGGCGGCCGTATCGGTCGGAGATGCGGCCGAGGAACGGTGCGACGAGGAACGCGCACAGCGCGTTGACGGTTTCGAGGATCCCGACCCACACGGCGAGATCGGAGGGGTTCGAGACGAAGCGGAGCACGACGAACGGCAGGACGGGCAGCACGACGGTCATGCCCGCGGTCGTCAGGGTCGTGATGACGACGAGCATGATCCAGGCGCGGCGGCTCTGGTCGAGAGAGGGAGAAGGTGAAGTCACGCCGTAACTGTACTCGTACCAGTTTCGGTGTCAATACGACTTCAGAGTCGATCCGTTAAGGTGGGGGCATGAGCGAGACGATCGGGCGCCGCGAGCGCAAGAAAGCCGCCACCCGCAAGGCGATCTCCGACGCCGCGACGCTCCTCTTCGTCGAGCGCGGGTTCGACGAGGTCAGCATCCGCGAGGTCGCCGAGGCCGCCGACGTCTCCCCCACGACCGTGTTCGCGCATTTCCCGCAGAAGGAGGCCCTCGTCTTCGACGAGGATGACGCGCAGCGCGACATGCTCGTCGGCGCCGTGCGCGACCGCGCCGTCGGCACTTCGGTGTCGGAAGCCCTTCACGACCTCTACCGGCGCGAGCTCATCGGCCTCGCATTCGACCCCACGGGTGAGAATCGCCGGAAGTTCATGCAGCTGATCACAGGAACCCCCGCGCTCCAGGACTACGCGTCGCGCATGTGGCTGCGCCATGAGGACGCCCTCGCCGACGCGATCGCCGAGACGACCGGGCGGAGCGAACCGGATGCGGAGACCCGCGTCTACGCGCGCATGGTGCTGCAGCTGCAGATCCTCGCGTTCGAGCACGACGACGCCGCGGCGACGATCGAGGCGGGTTTCCGCATCCTCGACCGGGGGTGGCGCGAAGCCCACTGACGCCGTGGGGGCGGGCGGGAAAGTACGGCCCGTGAAGCCGGGAGGGCGTGCGACGGACGGAGGCGATGACACCGCTGCCACGTCCTCCGCTCGCCGCATCCCCTCCCCTTCCGCGCCCCCGGCCGGAGCTCAGTCGCGCGCGGCCGCCACAGCCCGACGGGCGACTTCGACGAGGGCGTCGCGGAGGGCGGCGGGGCGAGCGTCGGCGATCGGGCGGTCGAAACGCAGGCACTCCGCCGCAAGCGCGCCCCACGACCACGACCCGAGACTGACCCGCGCGCGTCCCTCCCCGGCGTCGAGCAGCGTCCCGTCTACGACGTATGGCTCGAGTTCCTCCCGCGACGCCTCGACTACGATCTCACCCTGGCACGGCCAGCCGCCCGACTCGTCGCCACCGCGGAACCGCCCCTCCAGATAGCGCGCGGGGTCACCGCCGGGCACGTCCCGACGCGGGAACGAGCGTCCGCGATGGGTCTTGAGGCGCATGCGGTCGACGCGGTACACGCGCCATGCATCCCGTTCGGGGGTGAAGGCGAGCAGATACCAGCGGCCACTGTGCCACAGCAGATGGTGCGGCTCGGTCACGCGCACAGGCCCCTCGGACCCGGCGTAGTCGAACCGCAGCTCCTCGCAGGCGTTGATCGCCGCCTCGATCGCGCCGAGTGAACCCGGGTCGACCCCGACCGCACCGACGGGTGCGACCGCCTCGACCGCGAACCTCTGCGCCCGACGGCCGAGCGGCGCGGGGAGAAGGCGTGAGATCACGCTCAGGGCTTCCTCGGCAGCATCGGCCAGTGGGCCGCCCGACGAGGCGGCGAGCCTCAGCGCAACAGCAACCGCCACCGCCTGCTCGTCGCCGAACGCCACGGGCGGTAACAGCGCGCCCGCACGCAGGCGGTAGCCGCCGGCGGGTCCGCGCGTCGCGTCGATCTCGTAACCGAGTTCGCGCAGCCGGTCGACGTCGCGGCGGATCGTGCGCTCGCTCACGTCGAGGCGGCCGGCGAGCACGGGGGCCGGCCAGTCGCGTCGGGACTGCAGAACCGTCAGCAGCGACAGCAGACGGCGCGACGTCGACGGGGAGGAGCTTTCCGGCACGGCATCCATTCTGCTCCGTATTGCGGACGATCTCTGTCCGCATCTGACGAGAGAGTCATGGCATCCGGAACCTCCCGGCTCACGACAGGACAGACATGACCCTCACCACCACGCTCCACGTCAACTTCGACGGACAGGCCGCCGCCGCGCTCGCGTTCTACGCCGAGGTGTTCGGTGGCACCGTCACGGCGGTGCCCTACGGGGACACGGCCGAGGTTCCCGAGCAGCGCGAGCAGATCGTGTGGGGCGAGATGGTCGCCCCGAGCGGTGTGCACGTCATGGCCTACGACATCCAGCGGTCGCTCGCGTACGACCGCGGCACGAACCCCTTCTACCTCGCTCTGCGTGGCCACGACGCCGACGAGGTGCGTTCCGCATGGGAGGGACTGAGTCAGGATGCCGAGATCCTCGCGCCCTTCGGCCCGTCGGCGTTCTCGCCGCTCTACGGCAAGCTCGTCGACCGCTTCGGCGTGGTGTGGATCATCGACGAAATCGCGTCCTGGAACGGCTGAGGCGGGGCTCCGGGGTCGCGCGTCAGACCCGCGTGCTGCTCGCGCGTACCACCAGCGCCGCGGGCACGGTCTCGGCCACCGGCGCGGCCCCTTCGATCGCGGCGACCAGGGCGGCGACCGCCTGACGGCCGAGGGCGTCGAAATCCTGGCGCACGGTGGTCAGCGGGGGACGGTACTCGGCGGCATCGACGATGTCGTCGAACCCCACCACGGCGACGTCGCGCGGAACCTCGCGGCCCGCGTCGGCGAAGGCCCGCAGGGCGCCCAGCGCCATCTGGTCGTTGGCGACGAAGACGGCGGTCGCTGCGCGCAGGGCGTCGGCGGCGAGGTGACCGGATGCCGAGGTCCAGTCGCCGCGGACCGGTTCGGGCGCGGTCATCCCGGCGTCGGCCAGCGCCTCGCGCCACCCGCGTTCGCGCTCGGCCGCGGCGAACGATCCGGAGGGTCCGGCGAGGTGATGCACCGTGCCGCGCCTCAGCGAGAGGAGGTGCGCGGTCGCCGCGCGGGCGCCCCCGGTGTGATCGGTCTGCACGATCGAGAAGCGATCGTCGGGCGGGGAATCGACGACCACCACATGCAGATCGGCCGGCGGGTCGACGTCGCGGGCGAGTTCGGTCGCCTCGTTCAGCACGACGGCGCCGTCGACGCCCTGTGAGCGGAGTCGCGCGAAGGCGTCACGGATCCCGCGATCCCCCACCGTCACCACCGCGAGGGCGTATTCGCGCGCGGCGGCGGCCTCGGAGATCGCCTGCAGCATGCGCGAGTTGCCGACCGAGGCGAGGGTCGACACGACGAGACCGATGGTGGAGGTCTGCCCGGTGCGCAGGGCCCGTGCAGCGCGATGCATGCGATAGCCGAGGTCGGCCATCGCCTTCTCGACGCGGGCGCGGGTGACAGGGTCGACGCGCGGGCTGCCGTTGGCCACGCGCGACACCGTCTGCGCCGACACTCCGGCTCGTTCGGCCACGTGGGCCATGGATACGCGCATCGCACTCATTGCATGTTGACGATATCACGCGCGGCCTGTAACGTGTTATCGTGAACACGCACAGCCTCTCCGCGGTGCCCCTCCGCGCCGGTGTGGTCAAGCGCCCGACCCGCCTCGCCGACGGCCGCGAACTGATCTATTTCGATGACCCCGGCACGACGCTCGGCGCCGAGCGCGCCGTCGACGCCCGCACGCTCGACCCCCGACCCGCCACCGCCACCATGCGACAGGACGTGCTCACCGGCGACTGGATCACCGTGGCATCCAATCGCCAGAACCGGGCGTTCCTGCCTCCCGCACACCTCGACCCCCTGTCGCCGCAGACCCCGACCAACCCTTCGGAGATCCCGTCGCTGTACGACGTCGCGGTCTTCGAGAACAAGTCGCCGTCGTTCGGGCCCGCGCTCGACGTCGCGACCGAAGACGCACCCGCCGCCATCGACCCGCCGCTCGGCGACGACGACCTCGAGCACCTCGGCCTCGGCCGCACGCGCACCTCGGTCGGCCGGTGCGAGGTCGTCTGCTTCAGCCCCGCGCACGAGGGGTCGTTCGGCTCCCTGTCGCGCACCCGAGCCCGCACGGTGATCGAGGCGTGGGCCGACCGCACCGCGGCGCTGTCGGCTCTACCCGGCATCCGTCAGGTGTTCCCCTTCGAGAACCGCGGGCAGGAGATCGGCGTCACCCTCCCCCACCCCCACGGGCAGATCTACGCCTATCCCTACGTCACCCCGCGCACACACCGGCTGCTCGACACGATCTCGCGCAGTTCCGAGAACCTGTTCCAACGCATCCTCGACTTCGAATCCGCCGGCGAGCGCGTCGTGCTGCGCGGCGAGCACTGGACGGCGTTCGTCCCGTTCGCCGCGCGCTGGCCCGTAGAGGTGCACGTGCTCCCCCACCGCCACGTCGCCGACCTGGCCGAGACGACCGATGCCGAGCGCGACGAGCTCGCCCCGTTCTACCTGCGGCTGCTGCGCGGCATCGACGCCCTCTACGACACCCCCACCCCCTACATCGCCGCGTGGCACCAGGCGCCCGTCGGGCGGGGTCGCGACGAAGTCCGCCTCAATCTGCAGATCACCTCGCCCCGTCGCTCCGCCGACAAGCTGAAGTACCTCGCCGGATCCGAAGCGGCCATGGGCGCCTGGATCGGCGATGTGACCCCCGAGTCGCAGGCCGAGCGCCTGCGCGCCGCCCTCGACACCGTTCCGGAGGTGACGGCATGACCGCCGTCGACGACGCCCGTACCCTGCTCACCCGCATGACCGACGCCCCCCTCGCGGGTGTGTGGTCGGCTCCCGGTCGCGCCAACCTCATCGGCGAGCACACGGACTACAACGAGGGCTTCGTCTTCCCGTTCGCGATCGCGCAGCGCACCGCCGCCGCCGTCGCCGTCCGCTCCGACGACGTCATCCGCGTGCGCTCGACCTTCGCCGACGACACGGTCGAGGTATCGCTCGCCGACCTCGACGCCCGCATCGCCGCCGGCGGCCTCGACTGGGCCGGGTACCCACTGGGCGTGGCGTGGGCGCTTCTTCGGGAGGCTCCGGATGCCGCTCCGCGCGGCGTCGACCTCGCGCTGGCGTCGGAGGTACCGGTGGGTGCCGGGCTGTCGTCGTCCGCCGCGATCGAGGGAGCCGTGGCATCCGCCCTCAATGACGTCTGGAACGCCGGGCTCGACAAGGTCGCGCTCGCCCGGGTCGGCCGCATCGCCGAGAACGACGCCGTCGGCGCGCCGACGGGGATCATGGACCAGATGGCCTCGATGCTCGGCGTCGCCGACGCCGCCACCTTCCTCGACTGCCGCACGCTCGAGACGCGCCCCGTCGCGCTCGGCTTCGCCGAGGCGGGGCTGTCGATCCTGGTGATCGACACTCTCGTCGAGCACGCGCACTCCACCGGCGGTTACCGCGAGCGTCGCGAGGCGTGCGAGCGGGGCGCCGCGGCATTCGACGTTCCCGCGCTGCGAGACGTCACGGTCGATGATCTGCCGCGGGCGGCCGAGATGCTCGACGACGTCACGTTCCGCCGCGTGCGTCACATCGTGACCGAGAACCAGCGCGTCCTCGACACCGTGGCCGCACTCGACGCCGACGGCCCGTCGGCCATCGGCGATCTGCTCGTGGCCTCGCACGCCTCGATGCGCGACGACTTCGAGATCTCGGTGCCCGAGCTCGACCTCGCCGTCGAGACGACCCTCGGCGCCGGCGCCCTCGGTGCGCGCATGACCGGCGGCGGCTTCGGCGGGGCGGCCATCGCGCTGATTCCGACCGGGCTCATCCCGGCGGCGACCGAGGCGGTGCGCGCCGCGTTCGCGGCATCCGGGTTCCGTGCACCGAACATCTTCACGGTCACGCCGTCGGAGGGCGCACGCCGCGACGCCTGACCGGCCTTCACCCGCGAGTGCGCGGCGGTGTTCCGCGCTCCGGCCCGGTCACGCGTAAACACGATTCGTGTGCATAAACACGCTCTGAACGTGTTTACCGGCACGGAGAGCGTTTATGCGCGACACCCGGAATCCCACGTCACGGCGCGCGACCCGCACCTCACCCACACGCACCGAAAAGCACCGCGCCACGGCGACGGACCCCTGCCCACCACCCCGTAAACACGATTCGTGCGCATAAACACGCTCAGAACGTGTTTACCGGCACGGAGAGCGTTTATGCGTTGCCCGGGGACGTCCGACGCAGCTCGGGGAACGACTGGCGTCGCCCGGTGCACCACGGGGGGGGGCATGCGGAGCGCCCCGCAGGCCGATCGGCGCACCCCACAGGCGGAGCGACGAGGTCCGCAGACCGCGCCCGGCACCGAAACGCGCGCGCTCGAAGCCCACCCGCGGCGACGTACCCGTTGCCTGGCAAAGCGCGTGATGCGGGCGTAGCCTGCGCGCATGAGCGACGACGACGTGCTGGCGTGGCTGGCCGAGAGCGACCCGAGCCTGCGGTGGAAGGTGGAGCGCGACCTGCTCGACGCCCCCGAACGACAGTCGCAGGCCACCCGCGCCCGCGTCGCGCGCGAGGGGTTCGGGGCGCAGTTGCTCGCCGCGCAAGGGGAGGACGGCCTGTGGGCGGGCGGCGCCCACTTTCCGGCCGACTACCGCGGCGGAGAAGCCGGCCAACCCTGGACGGCGACGTCGTGGTCGCTGATGAGCCTGCGTGAATGGGGAGTGGATGCCGACGCCCTCCGGCCCGACACCGCCGGCCTGCTGCGGCGCAACGCGCGGTGGGAGTACGAGGATCTGCCCTTATGGGACGGCGAGGTCGACGCGTGCATCAACGCCTTCACGCTCGCCAGCGGCGCGTGGCTGGGGGCTGATGTCAGTGGCATCCGGAACTGGTTCGTGAAGCATCGCCTCCCCGACGGCGGGTGGAACTGCGAGTGGGTCGAAGGGTCGACGAAGTCGTCGTTCCACTCGACGATCAACTCGGTGATCGGGATCCTCGACGATGAGCAGCGCACCGGCGGGACGCCCGAACTGCACGCGGCCCGCAAGGGCGCCGAGGAGTACCTGCTCGAGCGGCGCCTGCTGTACCGGCTGTCGACGGGTGAGCGGCACGTCTGGGCGCATCACCTAGGGTATCCGTTCCGCTTCCGGTACAGCGCGCTGCGCGCCCTGGACCACTTCCGCGCCGCAGCGCAACATGACGGCACCGAGCCCGATCCGCGCCTCGCCGAAGCGGTCGAGCTCGTACGGGCGTCCCGCGCCGCCGACGGCACCTGGCACCAGGCCTACCCGCCGGAGGGACGCGAGTGGTTCGCCGTCGACGTGCCCGCCGGAGAACCGTCGCGCTGGCTGACATTCTTCGCGCTGCGGGTGCTGCGCTGGTGGCACGATGACGCGGCCTGACGAGACGTGCGGCGCTCTCGCCCGGGCGACGAACGACAGCGGCGGCTCAGAGGTGCGGAATGACCTCGCGCTCGAACAACGAGGTGCCGGATGTGTCGTACGCCGCCTCGGGGAAGTAGTGGATGGCATAGCCGAGGCCGTGCTGCGCGCGGGTGCGCAGACGCTCGACGATCTGCTCGGGAGTGCCGAACCCGTCGGAGGAGCGGTAGTCGGCCTCGATGGCATCGGCCCGTTCGTCGCCCACATGCGGGCGCAGGCGTGCGACGACCGCAGCCAGGCGATCGGATGCCTCGGCCTCGGTCTCGGCGACGATCGTGTTGAAGTTCGTCGAGCGGGTGATCTCGCTCTCGTCGCGACCGAGCGTCTCGCAGTGCCCGCGGAGCACCTCGGACTTGTGGTCGAACTCCTCGAGTGAGCCGCCGAAGTTCGTGTACGCGGCGTACTTCGCCGCGATCTTGAGCGTGACCTTCTCGCCCCCGCCGGCGATCCACAGCGGTATGCCGCCGGGCTGCAGCGGCTTCGGCCGCACGATGGCGCCGTCGACCTCGTAGTACTTCCCCGAGAGGGTCGCCTCTCCCGTGGTCCAGGCCTGGTGCATGATCTCGACCCCCTCACGCAGACGCCCGAGACGCTCGGCGATGGGCGGGAAGCCGTAGCCGTATGCGCGCCATTCGTGCTCGTACCACCCGCCGCCGATGCCCATCTCGGCGCGACCACCCGAGATCAGGTCGACGGTGGCGGCGACCTTCGCCAGGTACGCCGGATTGCGGTAGCCCATGCACGTGCACATCTGCCCGAGACGAACGCGGTCGGTGGCCGCGGCGAAGGCGGCCATCAGCGTCCATGCCTCGTGCGTCGCCTCGGCGCTGGGCACGGGTGTGGTGTGGAAGTGGTCGTAGACCCACAGCGACGCCCAGGGACCGTCGTCGGCGCTCTGCGCGAGCGCGTTCATCACCCGCCAGTGGTCGGCGGGGTCGATCCCCACGAGATCGAAGCGCCAGCCCTGCGGGACGAAGATGCCGAATTCCATGGGCTCACCCTAGGCGCGGTCACCGACACCGCGGCCCGTCGATCGGGAACTCGCCGCCCCGGTCGGGGGCGACGGCGCGCACGACGCCATCGGGGTGCACAGCCTCCGCCCGCCACCCGCGCCCGCGCCCGCGTCCGCGTCCACGTCCACGTCCACGACAGCGACAGCGACAGGGACAGCGACAGCGACAGCGACAGAGGATGCGCGCATCGCCGAGCGAGGCAGCGACCCCGTCGGCTAAGCGGGTGCCGGCTCGCGTTGCCACGGGAGCGCCCGCGTCATGCTCATCACGGCGATGACGCCCAAGCCCAGCGCAGCGGCGGAACCGAGCAGCGGCAGCGTCAGCGCCCCCAGATCCTGACGCGCCTCGGGCACGAGGCCGACCGCCTGGGGCTGCGTCGTGAGCGGCGAGCTCGCGGCGAGGAACTGCTGCGCCGACATCGTGGGGTCGATCGCGGCCGGAGCCCGACGGAGAGCATTGCCGGGCACCGGTGCAGCCGACGACGATGCCGCAGCCGGTGCGGGAGCGGCGATCGGCGCCGACGACGAGTAGCTCACCGTGAGCGGCGACGCCGGCTTCGCGGCATCCCGGACCCCGCCTGTCGTCAGCCAGTATCCCTGCTGCCCCGTGAGGCGGTGGAAGTCGACGAACGACTGCGGGAACGACCCCCAGTACGCCTCGTTGGCCGCCGACCGCGCGACCTGGCCGGCTCCCCCGCTCGCGACCCCGAGGTACTGCGGGGTGACCGTGAAGCCCCCGGCGCGTGAGACGTCGGCGGCACGGAGGTCGGCCAGCACGACGGTCTGCGCGGCGATCGGACTCCATATGGTCATGTCGTCCATCGAGGTGCCGAAACCACTCGCGCTGGCCGTGAGCTGTCCGTTGCCCGCGGCGTCGAGCACGAGCCGCGGATCGGTCACGCTCCAATACGTCATGCCGCCGTAGAAGACCACGGTGAACGACCCCGACCAGGAGATCTCGACAGCGCCGTCCCGGCGCGTGCCGGTGCCCCCGTCGATGACGACCTGATTGCCCGACGTGCTCGCGGTCGAGGACACCGAGACGGCGGCGCCGCGCGCATCCAGGCACTTCGTCGTCCAGGTCGCCGCCGTCCAGGCTCCGGTCGCGGTGGGCTTCTCGATCCGTACCCGGCCGTCCTGGGCACGGTACAGACCGTCGCCCTCACCCCACACTCGCGCACCGCCGGCGTCGCCCGCCCGGCCCGCGCTCAAGAAGTTGCATCCACCCGCGAACGCTCCACCACCGGACTCGGCGTTGAGCCCCCACCGCAGCTGCGCGTCGACGATGCCCCCGTCGCCGCCCGCCGTGCCGCCGGGGTCGGGAACCGTCACGACGATGTCGCCGGGGCCGGCAGCGACCGCGGGAGCAGCGCTCACGCCCAGCAGCATCGCGAGCGCGAGACCGGCCCGCAGCATCACACCCGCCCTCACCGCGGCGTCCCCGTCGACAGCAGCTCGGTCGGAGCATCGGGGCCGGTGGATCCGGGCGCGGGCGGTACGGGGTCGTCCCCCGCGTCCGCCGGGGCTTCGCCCTGCGATGAGCGCGGCGCCGCTGCAACGGCATCCGACGCGCCCCTCGGGCTCGCCGCGGCAACGGCATCCGGCGCGCCCGTCGCCACAGCCGCATCCGGCGCGCCCGCCGCCACAGCCGCACCCGTCGAGCCCGACGCTCGTGCACCCGCCACGCCCGCACGCTCCCGCTTCACCCGGCGCCGCGAGCGAGCCCGGACGACGGCCGTGATGATGCTCGCCATGATCAGCGTCACCGACAGCGCGATGCAGGCGAGCAACAGCACGAGCACCCAGGTGGGTGCGGTCGGGGTCCCGGCGACGGGTACCGCGACGGTCCCCCCGCTGACGGTGACCTCGGCCTCGGCGACGGCGCCCGATCCCGCCCCGCGCAGGGTCAGCAGGTGCGTGCCGTCACGGACTTCGCGCGGCACCGGCAGCGCCGCCGCGACCTCGCCCTGCGATCCGGCGGTCAGGGGACCGACGGCGGTGAGCCCGCCGTCGAGCGAGGCGACGATCTGCTCGCCGGGGGTGAAGCCCTGGCCCGTGAAGACGATCGACGTGCCGGCCGTGACCGAGGCCGACTCGACGCCGACCCGCACGGCGCCCGCCGCCGCGGCCGGGCCCTCTCCCCCGGGGGCCGCTGGGGCCGCAGGGGCCGCCGCGGACGTGAACGACACCGGCGTGAACGTCTCATTGTTGACGTTCTTCACCCCGTGCGCGCCGATGGTGATGATGCCGCAGGTGACCCGCCGGCAGTCGACCTCGGAGACGCGCCCGTCACGGTCCTGGCTCTCGAAGACCGCGCCGGGGATCACCATCGACACCGACCACGATCCGTCGGTGCCCAGAATGCCGTTCGCGGAGCTCTCGGTCTGACTCCCCGGGAAGGCGAGGAAGCGCTGGAAGCCGTTGTTGTCGGCCGACTCCGCGTCGGGCACGTATCGATAGTCCGTCCCCACGACTCCCCCGGCGCTGGGCCGCCACGAGCCGCCCGCGGCGTCGTCGACCCAGCCGAACAGCACGTAGATTCCGCCGAAGCCGTTGGGGATCGACTGGAAACCCGACCCCGACACGGTCACGTCGGTGGCGAAGTCGGCATCCGCGGATGCCGTGCCCCCGGGGCCTGACACCGTCACCGATCCGGCGGCCCACGCCGGGGCGCCGGCGCCGACCGTGGCGGTAGCGGTGAGGGTCAGCGCGGCGGCGAGCGCGATGAGACGACGAGACAGATGGTTCATGGGAGCTCTCCGGGGAAGGGGAAGGGGAGGGGCGCGGAGTCGGCGACGACCAGGAGCGCCCCGCGGGGCCCGACGACGACATCGATCGGATGCCGGTACACCCGCGTGAGCAGATCGGGGTCGAGCACGTCGCGTGGGGGCCCGTCGGCAACCAGGCGACCGTGCTCCAAGAGCGCGATCCGGTCGGCGTAGGCTGCGGCGAGCCCCAGGTCGTGCAGCACGACGACGGCCGACCCCCCGGCATCCACCCGGTCGCGGGTGCGGGCGAGCACCCGGTGCTGATGGCGGATGTCGAGACTCGCGGTGGGCTCGTCCAGCAGGGCGATCCCGCACTCCTGCGCGTACGACCGAGCGAAGGCGGCCCGCGCCCGTTCCCCGCCCGACAGCCCCGTGACCGGCCGATCGGCGAACGCCTGCACCTCACCGGCGACGAGCGCCTCTGCCACCGCTGCGTCGTCTCGGGAAGCGGCGGCGTGACGGCGCCACGGCGCGCGGCCCATGCGCACGACGTCGCGCACGATGAACGGGAACGACACCTCGTTGTTCTGCGTCAGCACCGACCGACGGCGCGCGCGATCGGCGACGGGCCAGGATGTCAGGGGCGCGCCTTCGAGCTCGACGGATCCCGCCGCGGGAACCCGGTCGCCCGCGAGCACCGACAGCAGGGTCGACTTGCCCGCGCCGTTCGGACCGACCAGCACGACCATCTCGCCCGCCGCGAGGTCGAGATCGACCGCGTCGAGCACGCGTCGACCCCCCACGTCGACCGAGATTCCGCGGGCGCGCAGCACCGGGCTCATCCCCATCCCCCCGACCGACGGCGTGTGCGGCGCAGGAGCCAGAAGAAGAACGGCCCGCCGATGAGGGCGGTGAGCATGCCGATGGGCAGCTCCGAGCCGGGCACGGCCGTTCGCGCTACCAGGTCGGCGGCCAGCAGCAGCACCGCGCCGCCGAGCGCGCTCGCGGGCATCAGCAGACGATGGCCGGGCCCGAGGAGCATCCGCATGAGGTGCGGAACCACGAGCCCCACGAAGCCGATGATCCCGCAGAACGCCACGGCCGCGCAGGTCAGCAGGGCGATCACGACGATCGCGATCACGCGCAACCGCTCCACCCGGACGCCGAGGTGCTCGGCCTGCCGCTCACCGAGGGCGAGCAGGTCGAGGCTGCCCGAGAAGAACAGGCACGCCACGATTCCCACGACCGCGAGCGGGGCGACGACGGCGAGGTCGTCCCAGCGGGTCCCGTTGAGCGACCCGAGCTGCCAGAAGACGATCTGTTCGCGCTGCTGGGTCGAACCCAGATAGGTGAACAGCGCGATGGCGGCACCCCCGACGGCGTTCACCGCGATGCCGGTCAGCACCAGGGTGACGACCTCGGTGCGGCCGTCGGCGCGTGCCGAGACGTAGACGACGACGGTCGCGGCCAGCCCGCCGGCGAAGGCCAGCGCGGGAAGAGTGAGGGGCCCGAAGAAGGTGAGCCCGAAGACGATGGATGCCGAGGCCCCCACCGCGGCTCCCGACGAGATGCCGATGACCCCGGGCTCGGCCAACGGGTTGCGGAAGACGCCCTGCATGACGACGCCGGCGGTGGCGAGCGTCGCACCCACGAGAGCTGCCATCAGCAGCCGGGGCACGCGGATGAGCCAGAGCGTGGCCTCGCCGTTGACGTGCTGCATCGCCGCCCCCGGCGAGACCGACAGGAAGCCGAGCCCGACCGCGCGCACCCCGTCGTTCCAGGCGCGAGAGAAGGCGCCGACCACCTGGTCGGCCGGGATCGAGAGCTGCCCACTGCCCGCCGACACGATGGCCAGGGCGATCAACGCGAGGGTGAGGGACACGAACACCGCCGGTACGCGAAGACCTGCGCGGGCGCCGGCAGCCGAGACCGCCACGGGCGCCGCCGCGACCGTCGTCATCCCGCCGCCTCGGGCGCGTACACCGCGACGGCCAGCGCATCGAGCACGTCGGCGGAGGCGGGGCCGAAGCTCAGCACGGTGGTGTCGGACATGTCGACGACGCGGCGGTGGCGACCGGCATCGGTCTGGGCGACCGCCGGGAGGTGCTCGACGAGTCCGTCGACACCGTCGACCGACTCGAGGCCCTTCGTCATCATGATGAGCAGGTCGGGATCGGCGTCGACGAGGGCCTCGTCGGTGATCGGGCGCATGCCCTTCCATCCGATCTCGCCGGCGACGTCGATTCCCCCCAGTGCATCGATCAGGCTGTCCGCCCCCGATTCGTCGCCGAAGAGGTAGTAGACCCCCGACTGACCGCGCACGTAGAGGAACATCATGCGCAGCCTCTGCGCGGGGTCGGCCGGTGCGACGGCGGCGATCTGCGCGATCTTCGCGTCGATGGCCGCGGTGCTGCGCGCGGCGAGCGCGGCCGCGCGCTCGGGCACGCCCAGCGCCGAGCCCACCTGATCGATGAGCGATCCGACCGTTTCGAGAGAACGGCGCGAGTCGACCACGACGACCGGGATACCGGCATCCCGCATCTGCAGGATGGTGTCCCAGGGACCGAGACTCGTGTCGGTGAGGATGACGCTGGGGGCGGCGTCGAGGATCGCCTCGGCGTTGAGGTCGTGCCCGTTCTCGGTTACCACGGGGAGGTGCGCCGCCTCGGGGAAGCCGGTGGAGATGTCGCGGGCGACGACCTGATCGCCGAGCCCCAGCTCGAAGACGATGCGCGAGAGCGAGCCGTAGATGTCGAGCGTGAGGATGCGAGAGGTGTCGGTCACCGTCACGGCGGTGCCCTGGGAATCGGTGATCGTCACGGGGAGCGACTGAGCCCCCTCGGCGACGGGAACGATCGCCGAAGACGCGGCGACGGCGGTCGAGGGGCCTTCCCACGCGAGTGGATCCGCGAGGGGCGTCACCTCCGCCAGCGGCGGCGTCGCAGCGGCCCCGCCGCCGTGCATCGGATCGGCGCCGCTGCAGGCGGTGATCCCCACGGCGACGGTCAGGGCGAGCGCGAGCGCGGCGAGGCCGCGAGTGGTTCGACGGGTCATGAACGCACCTCCAAGTAAGGTGAGCCTACCCTTAACATTGCTCGCTGACCGCCTTCGTGGTTAGGTAAGGCTAACCTGCCTTTCAGCGCCCCATCCGGGGCGCACTCGCGCACGCCGCGAGACCCGTGAAAGGCTGAGAAGGGAACGAACGTGGAATCCTCCGCGCACAGACACCGGTTCGCTCGCGTGACCATCGCGAGCCTGACCGCCGCGGCGCTCGCCCTCGGCGGGGCTCTCGTCGCCGCCCCCGCCCACGCCGCCGGGACGAGTATCGATGGCGCCGTGTTCCGCTGGGGCGTCAACGCCGAATCGAACGCGGCCGCTTTCGCCCCGGGAACGGTCAATCTGCTCTCGGCGGGCGTCGTCACGGCCACCTCGTCGGCTGACCGGGTCACCGCGTCGAACTGGAAGCAGAGCGACGGCAACACGCAGATCCTGAAGCGCCAGGCCGACGGCAGCTACGCCACCGCGACCTTCGCGGGGCTGCGCACCGACGCGAACGGCACCACCGTCACGACGGGCAACGGACTGAACTCGGGACACATCGCCGAGATCGCCGGCGGGACCGGAACGGTCGACGTGGATGCCAACACGGCCAGCATCCAGTGGACCGGGACCTTCACCTCGGCGTACTACTCGGGCATGACCCGCTCCTGGATCACCGACCCGAAGCTCACCGTCGCCTCCGACGGCACCGGCACCGTCACCGCGACCCTCGGCGGCTACGGCACGTCGATGGACGACCCCGACAAGTTCGAGACCCTCACGCCCGCGACGAACGTGGTCGTCGCCACCCTCACCGGCGTCGACGTGACGGCGACGGGCTTCACCGTCACCCCCGACTACCTCGGCCGCACGGTCACCGTCCCCGAGGGATCGGTCGCGCAGGTCACCACCGGCGCCAACTCCGGGGCCTTCCCGCAGTCGTTCGTCGACTTCCAGGTCAAAACGGGCCAGGGCTCGTACTGGTACTCCTCGGGCGGTTCGGCCGACGCGCGCAAGCCCGCCAGCCCCCTCTCGGTCGCGTACACCGCCGCCCCGGTCGCCGCGACCCCCACCGTCACGGTGTCGAAGACCAGCGGGATCGCCCAGGGCGAGACCGTCACCGTGACCGGCAGCGGGTTCCTGCCGTCGGGCAGCGCCACGAACGGGGTCCGCCCGCCACTGGCCGGCCAGTTCAGCGGAACCTACGTCGTCTTCGGCAAGTTCGCCGACACCTGGAAGCCCTCGGCGGGGGCCCCGTCGTCGGCGCGTTCGGTGATCGCGCAGAAGTGGGCCGTACCCGCCGCCAGCATGGCCGCCATCGGCGGCGCCGGCAACGGCGCGATCGAGCTGAAGGCCGATGGGACGTTCTCCGCCGACCTCGTCCTCAGCGCGACCGAGGCGCAGAACCTCGCCGCGGGTCGCTTCGGCATCTACACCTATGCCGGCAGCGGCACCGTCTACGCCCCGTTCGAGACCTTCACCCCGATCGCCTTCGCCTCGTCGTCCGACGTGGTCGTCGAGGTGCCGGAGTGGGTCGACAACCCCACCGGCTCGTTCGGCTGGGCGTTCGAGGGCACCTCCCCCGCGAGCCTCGGCACCGCGGTGCAGGATGGCGCCAACTTCACGGCATCCGGATCGCTCACGAACATCGTCGTGACCGACACCCGAGCCGGCGGAACCGCGCCGTACACGTGGAGCATCTCGGGCCAGGTCGGCGACTTCGCCTCGACGGGGGGCGGCTCGTTCTCGAGCGGCCTGCTGGGGTGGAAGCCCAAGGTCGTCACCGCCGGGCAGACGGTGACCGCCGGCACCGAGGTCGCATCCACCCGCCTGGGCGGCGTCGGGCTCGGATCCTCGCGGGTGCTCGCGTCGTCGACCGCGGCAGCCAGCGCCACCGTCGGCGCCGACCTGTCGCTGGTGATCCCCGGCACGACGCCGGCGGGCGACTACACCGCGAAGCTCACGATCACCGCACTGCAGTAAGCACCGCGAAGGGGGCCCGACGGTCGTCGGGGCCCCCTTCCCCACCCCTCACGAAAGCACTCCCGTGATCACACGACTCCGCCTCGGCGCCCTCGTCCTCGTCGGCGTCGTCATCGCCGCCTTCGCCGCACCGACCGCCACCTCCGCGGCCACCACCGACGGGGGCGTCGCGTGGACCGTACAGACCGCTGACAACCCCCAGGGCACCGGACGAGCGAACTTCACGTACGACGTGGCGCCCGGAGCCGTGATTTCCGACGCGATGATCGTGGTGAACACCGGCACCGAGCCCCTGCCGCTCTCCGTGTACGCCGCCGATGCGTTCACGGCGTCCACCGGCGAGATCGACGTTCTCGTCGGCGGCCAGCCCTCGCAGGGGGCGGGCACGTGGGTCGCAGTGGCTCCGACACCGCTCACCCTCGACCCGGGCGACTCGGCGGAGGTGCCCTTCACCATCGCCGTTCCCGCCGACGCGCGTCCCGGCGACCATGCCGCGGGCATCGTGACCTCGCTCACGAGCCAGGATGCCGCAGCGACGCTGTCGGTCGATCGACGCCTCGGCACCCGGATCAACCTCCGGGTCGCGGGAGAGCTGAGCCCGGCTGCCTCCGTCGTGGACGTGTCGACACGGTACGTCCCCTCGTGGAATCCGTTCGACTCGGGTCGCCTCCTCGTGCACTACTCACTCGAGAACACCGGCAACACCCGCCTGACCGCCAGCGAGACGATCGCGACGACGGGCCTCTCCGCAGCGCGCACCGCGCCCGAGCAGATGAGCGAGATCCTGCCCGGGTCGATCGTCGAGGTCGAGCGCGAGGTGCCCGTGTTCTCGCTGGGCTGGGTCACGGGCGCGGTGTCCGTCACTCCCGAAAGCGTGGGTCTGGGCGCGGCGCTCCTCGAGCCGGTCGCCACGGAGTTCTCGACCGCGGCCGTTCCGTGGAGCCTCTACGTGCTCCTGATCGTGGTCCTGGGTGTCGCGCTCACCGCCATGCTGATCGCGCGGCGCCTGCGCCGTCGTCGCGCCGAGGTCCCGGTCGCCTGAGATCGCGGCCGACGCCCTCGCCGCACCGGCGGTCGACGTTCGCGGCATCCACGATCGCCGCGAAGGCGGCTCAGGCGGTCCGCGCCGCCTTGGCCCGGGCCAGGTCGTGGAAGAGCTCGGTGTTGAAGCGGTAGGCGACGAGAACCTCGGCGATCACCCGCTCCTTCTCGTCATCGCTCCACGGGGCGGCATCCAATTGTTCGCGGTAGACGTTCTTGAAGGCTTCGGGGTCGGCGATGTCGCCGAACAGGTAGAAACCGATGCCGTTGGTGTCGAACCCGAACCGCCGCTGCATGAGCCGGCCGATGAACTGCCCGCCCGAGAGGTCGCCGAGGTAGCGCGTGTAGTGGTGGGCGACGAACCCGCCCGGCCACGTGGCAGCGACGCGGCGGATCCGCGCAACGTACCGCTCGGTGGTCGGCAGCGGTGCGACGGTGTCGCGCCAGCCCTCCCCGAGCAGGAAATCGAGATCGGATTCGAGGGCGGGCATCCGTGTGAGCTTGTCGCTGAGGAACACGGATGCCACCGGGTCGACGCGCATGCGCTCGGTGGCCTCTTCGAGGGCGACGTAGATGAACCAGTGCTGCACGACGAGGGCGATGTAGTCGTCGCGCGTGCCGGTGCCGTTCATGAGGTCGGTCATGAATCCCGAGTGCTCGCTGGTCGAATGCGCCGTGCGAGACCGTTCGCGCAGGGCTTCGGAGAAGGAGATGACGTCGCTCATGGAGCCCATCATACGCATCGAGTTAGGTCACCCTAACCTAAGCTGTCTTCATGACGCATGTGTTCGATCCCGAGATCCAGCGGGCTGTGCTGGCCCACATGAACGCCGACCACCTCGACGACAATCTGCTCATCGTGCGGGCGTTCGGTCCCGACCCGGATGCCGCGTCGGCGGTCATGACGGGATTCGACGGCGACGGGGGCGACTGGTCGTCCGCGTCGACGGAGGGGGTCGCCTCTCCCGTGCGCATCGCGTGGCCCGGAGGTGGCATCGCCGAGCGCCAGGAGGTGCGCCGTGAGGTCGTCGCCCTCTACGACGCCGCGTGCGCGCGCCTCGGGGTGACACCGCGCCCGCATTGAGTCGCCGTCGCCCGGGGGCCGCGCCCCGCCGGGCGGGCTGTTCGGGGCGCGCGGCTCGGCGGCCGCGGTTGTTCGGGGCGCCCGATGTGCAACGGGGCGGACGCCGGACGCCCCGGTGCACATTGCACGCCCCGAACCGCTCGTCGCGGCGGGCGACGCGGCACGCCGGTCCACGAACGGCAACAAACCCAGCGATGCGCGCACACTCACGCCGCTTACGGCGACCCGCACTGACGTTGCGCGAATCACTGACCCTGCGCGAATCACTGACGTTGCGCGAATCACTGACCCTGCGCGAGCCACTGACATTGCGCCCACGCCAGCCAGCGGCGGCGCGACACGGAGCGACCGCGTCAGCGCACGAACGGTTCGAGGCGTTTGCGCATCACGGCGACGGCATCGGCGTTGTCGTCGATCAGCACGCTGTCGCGACCGAGGGGCGCGGCGACGGCCCCGAGCGTGCCGCTGCCGGCGAACATGTCGAGCACGCTGTCGCCGGGGCGACTCGACGCCTGCACCATGCGGCGCAGCACCCCCTCCGGCTTCTGCGTCGGGTAACCCGTCTTCTCGCGCCCGGTGGTCGGCACGATGGTGTGCCACCACACGTCGGTGGGGAGCTTGCCGCGCGCGGCCTTCTCGGCCGTGACGAGGCTCGGGGCCATGTACGGCTCGCGGTCGACGGCATCCGAATCGAAGAAGTACGTCGCCGGGTTCTTCACGTACACGAGGATCGTCTCGTGCTTCGTGGGCCAGCGGCGCTTCGTCTTCGCGCCGTAGTCGTACGCCCAGATGAGTTCGTTGAGGAACTTGTCGCGACCGAACAGCGCGTCGCACATCACCTTGGCGTAGTGCACCTCGCGGTAGTCGAGGTGCAGGTAGAGCGTGCCGTCGTCGGCGAGCAGACGCCACGCCTCGATCAGCCGCGGCTCGAGGAACCCCCAGTAATCGTCGAAGCGGTCGTCGTAGGTGCGGAGGTCGCCGCGCAGGCGCGCGTACTCGCGCCCGTGGAAGCCGCGTTGCACCACGGGAGGCGGCGGCGGCTCCTCTTCGGGGAACGTCAGCATGTTCGGGTCGTCGGATGCCGCAACCTCGGATGCCGCGGCCGAGGGCTCGGCGGCATCCGAGGTCGCGGCATCCTGGGGCTCTTCGACGGGCGGCGTCCACGTCGCCGACTCGACGGCCTTCGAGCGCGTGCGGCCGGTGTTGAAGGGCGGGTCGAGGTAGACGAGCGCGAACGAGTTGTCGGCGTACGCCGGGGTGACGGCGAGATTGTCGGCGTGGTGGATCTCGACGGCACCCGGTTCGAGGGCGTCGCCGGTGACGACGGCGCTCACGGGACGCGCTGCAGCCACGCGTCGGTGGCGAACTTCGACTCCACGAGCGCCTCGGCCTCGGCGTACTCGTCGTCGGTGATGTGCCCCTCGGTCGCGCCGTACAGCGTGGTGAAGGTCTGGATGAAGCGATCGATCACCTGGTCACGCGGCAGACCGGTCTGGCTGCGCAGCGGGTCGACGCGCTTGGCGGCCGAGACGGTGCCCTTGTCGCTGAGCTTCTCGCGGCCGATGCGCAGCACCTCTGTGAGCACCTGGCCGTCCATGTCGTAGCTGAGGGTCGCGTGGTGCAGCACGCCGCCGTTGGCGAGACGCTTCTGGGCGGCGCCGCCGATCTTGCCGTGGGGGCCGGCGATGTCGTTGAGCGGCTGGTACACCGCGTCGATGCCGAGCGAGCGGAGAGCCTGCAGCACCCAGTCGTCGAGGAAGGCGTACGAATCGGCGAACGTCATGCCGGCGACGAGGGATGCCGGAACGTACAGCGAGTACGTCACGATCGAGTTCGCCGCCATCAGCATCGCACCGCCGCCCGAGATGCGACGCACCACGTCGAAGCCGTGCTTGCCGGCACCGGCGGGGTCGACCTCGTTCCGCAACGACTGGAACGAGCCGATCACGACCGCGTTCTCGTTCCACTCCCACAGGCGCAGCGTGGGTTTGCGGAGACCTGCGCCCACGCGGGTGGTCAGCACCTCGTCGAGGGCCAGGTTCATGCGCGGCGAGACGGGCCGGTCGTGCACGACCTCCCACTCGAAATCGGCCCAGCCGGGAGCCGTGACGAGCGCTCGGCGTATGGCCGTGGCCACCGACTCGGGCGTGAAGCCGAGCAACTGCGCCCCCTCGGGGAGTGCCGCGCGGATCGCCGCGGCGATCGTGGGGACGTCGGACTCCACCGGAAGACCGTTGACGGCCTGATCGATGTCGTCGAGCGCGTCGTCGGGCTCGAGGAAGAAGTCGCCCGCGAGGTGGAACCCGTGGATGCGCCCCTCGCGCTCTTCGAGGTCGACGACGACCAACTTGCCGCCGGGGACCTTGTACTCGCCGTGCATGGGTCCAGCCTACGGCGGCGCAGCCTCCTGCCGGGTGCCGGGGCGGGGGACCCGGGGGTGGCTCGCGCCGCGAGACGGCGTCTCGCCGACGAGACGGTTGCGGGCTGAACCGAAATGTCAGCGAGATGCCGACTCGCGGCGCGCGGGGGCGCGATCCGCCTCGACTTCTCGGGCAAGCCGCGACGACGTCGGCTCGGCGGATGCCGCGGCATCCGCCGATCGCCGCCGGTCGGACCGTGTGCCCGGCCACCAGTTGGCGCGGCCCAGCAGGGTCATGAGCGACGGCAGGAGGAGTCCGCGGACGACGGTGACGTCGAGCACCACCGCCACCACCATGCCGACGCCGATCTCCTTCATCGCCACCAGCTCGCCGAAGGCGAAGCCGAGGAACACGATGCTGATGGCGGCGGCGGCCAGCGTCACGACGGGGGCGGTGCGGGCGATCCCGTGACGCACCGCCTCGGCGTTGACGGCGCGAGGGTCGAGCGCGACGTCGCGGGCACGCCATCGCTCGCTGATGCGGGCGAGCAGGAATACCTCGTAGTCCATCGTCAGCCCGAAGGCGAGCAGACCGATCAACAGCGGAGTGGTGACGTCGAGCGTGCCCGTGGACTCGAAGCCCAGCAGGGACGCACCCCACCCCCACCCGAAGACCGCGGTCAGAACGCCCAGCGTCGAGGCCACGGTGAGCGTCGCGAGGGCGAGCGCCTTCACCGGGACCACCACCGAGCGGGTGAGGGCGAACAGCAGCGCGAAGCTCGCCGCGGCGACGACGAGGACAGCCCAGGGCAGTCGCGCGAGCAGCTGGTCACGGGTGTCGATCAGCCAGGCGGCGGGTCCCGTGACGGCGAGCGGGACCGACGAATCGAGGGTCCGCGCGGCCTCGACCAGCCGTTGCGCCGAAGGACCCGTCGCGGTGGAGCCCGAGGGGGTGAACTCCACCGCGGTGATCTCGGGCGGCAACCCCTGCACCACGTCGGCGTCGGTGACCTCGGGGAGCGCGCTGATCCGGTCGAGCACGCCGGTGACCGCGGCATCCTGGATCGATCCGTCCAGCACGACGGTGACGGGCTCGATCCCGATCCCGGTGAAGCCGGTGGTCGTCGCCTCGTACGCTCGTCGTTCCTCGGCGGCCGCGGGCAGGGAGCGGATGTCGGAATCGTCCAGGGCGAGGGATGCCACGGGGGCGGCGAGAAGCAGCATGAGCGCGGCCGCCGCGACGGCGACGACCCCCGGGCGGCGCTGGGCGAGGCGCGTGGAGGAGACGAGCAGGCCGTCGCGTCGTGACCGCCCGGCCCAGGGACGCGCCCACGTGCGCTCTCCGGCAGCGGGCAGCGTGCGATGCAGGAAGGACAGCGCGGCGGGAACGAGGGTGAGCCCCGCGAGGGTCGCGACCCCCACCACGACCACGCCGCCGAGGGCCATCCCCGAGAGGAGGGGATCGCCGAGGACCAGGATGCCGAGAAGCGCCACGGCCACCGCCAGCCCGGAGACGAGCACGGCCCGACCGGCGCCGGCGACCGCGCGCGCGACGATGTCGTCGACCGCGGCGGCGGGGTCGGCGGCGCTCTCCTCGCGCACGCGGAAGACGACGAGCAGGCTGTAGTCCACAGCGAGTCCGAGACCCAGGATCGTGACGACGTTGACCGCGAACTCGTTGACGTCGACCACCAGGGCCAACAGACCCAGAAGTGCCAGTGTCGGCGCGATCGCGGCGAGGGCGGCGATCACGGGGACGAGGGCGATGCGCAGTGACCCGAGCACGACGGTGAGCAGCACGACGAGGGCGAGGATCGCGACCCCCTCCCCGATGGCCGCGTCGGTGGCGGCGCGGTCGACGAAGGCCTGTTCCGCCAGCAGCGGGCCGCCCACGAGCACCTCCGGCGCGGCGATGGAGTGGAGCAGGTCGGAGACCTCGGATGCCACGACGACGGCGTCGTCTTCGGGCAGGTCGCGCGAGAGCTCGACGACCACCAGTGAGGAGCGGCCGTCGTCGCCGATGGCGCCGCCCGCGGTGTAGGCGTCGGTGACGTCGACGACACCCGGGAGAGCGCGCAGCGATGCCATGACGGCGGTCGCGCTGTCGCGGAGCCCCGGCGCGAAGAAGTCCTCGCCACGGATGACGGCGGTGACGATCTCACCCTCCGGGTCGAGGGCGTCGAGGCGGTCGCTCGCGCGGAGCGACTCGCTGCCGGCGGGGGCGTCGGCGACGGAGACCGTGCGGTCGAAGGCGTCACCGGCCAGGGCTGCGCCCGCGACGACGAGCAGTGCCCAGGCGAGGACGACGAGCAGTCGGTGTCGGCTGACGCCACGGCCGAGGGAGGAGAGCATGGGGGACCTCTGGGACATGAGGGAGCGCCTCCGGCGATGGACACGGGGTCCACCGCCGGAGGCGCCTGGGGGATCAGCCGCAGCTCTTGGCCGCGTACGCCGCCGTGGCGGCACCGGTGCGACCGTCGCCGGTCGCGCTCACCGACGCGTCGCCGGCGGGGACCGAGGCGGCGCGGGTGGTGAAGGTGTGGAACACGGTCGCCCCGGGCTGGACGGCGGGGATGAGCTTCTCGCCCCACGTGGTCTTCAGCGTCACGTCGACCGGCACCGTATCGGTGTTGGTCGCACGTACCGTCAGCGACGCCTTCTTCGCCATGCACCGCACCTCCGCGGAGGCCGTCACCGCGAGGGGAGCCGGCTCGTCGATGTCCTTGATGCGGACGTTGCGGTACGACACGGCCTCTCCGCCTCCGTGGTTCTGCAGGCCGATGAAGCCCTGCGAGAGGTCACGGGCGGGATCGGTGCTGGTGAAGTCGTTCACCAGCGTGCCGTTGAGGAAGATCTTGATGTTCTGCCCCTTCACGACGATCTCGTACGCGTTCCACGAACCGACGGGCTTGAGCGAAGACGCGACCGCCGCGGGGTCCGCACCCTGGAAGGTGTAGATCGCGCCGGTGGTGCGGTCGGCGGCGTCGGTGGCATCGATCTGAATCTCGTAGCCCTGGTTGACCGCGACCCACGGGTCGCCCTTCGGGTCGGGGAAGCCGACGAAGACGCCGCCGTTGTGATCGGCGATGAGCTTCCAATCGAGCTTGAGGCTGTACTCGGACAGCTCCTCGGCCTTGTACCAGAGCAGGCCCAGGCCGCCCTCGCCACGGATGCTGCAGTCGTTCTGGCGACCGAACCCACCGGGACCCGCCATGCGCCAGCCGGCATTGAGGCTCTCGAGCGTGCCGTCGAAGATCGACCGATACCCGTCTTCGACCTGCGCCGGGGCGCAGATGTCGGCGGTGCCGATCGACAGGACGTCGACGTTGATGTTGCCCTTGTTGCCCGATTCGTACTTCAGCGCGACGGTGTTGGACCCGGCGACCAGCGGCATGTCCCGCGTGAGCGTCGCCCAGGTCTTCCAGTCCCCCGTCGAGGGGAAGTCCCATTTGCCGAGGTTCTGGCCGTTGACGTACAGGTTCACGTCCTTGGAGCCGGGTGCGGGGTTCGGGCCGTTGGAGTAGCGCACGGTGACCGGGACGGTGCCCGCGGTCTCGGCGTTCACGGTGAACTCGAATGCGGAACCCGCCTGCCACATGCCGCCCGCGAAACCGGCACCGGAGTAGCCGCTGTGCTCGGAGTCGAACTTGGCCCCGCCGCTCAGGCGCGCTTCCTCCGCCTCGTACCAGCCCTGGTCGGCGGGCGAGACATAGCCGGGCAGCAAGTTGAGGGTGTACCAGGCCTCCGTGCTCCACAGCTTCTCCCCGTTCGCCGCGGCGAACGGCTGCGGCGAACGCAGGTGCACGACGCGTCCCTGCTTCAGACCGTCGAAGGTGACCGTGACGGTCTTTCGATCGGCGGATGCCGTGGCGCCGGTGACCGAGAGGATCTCCTCGTCGATCTTGGGTCCGCCGTAGGTGGAGGTGGGCAGGTACCGCCACTGCTCGGCGCGGTACGCCGAGCCGAGGTTCGCCACCGTCTCGTCCGACAGGGGCTGCGTGTAGGCGATCTCGAAGCCGCCCTCGACGACCTTCATGGAGGTCATGTCGAAGGTGTTCTGCGTCGCCTTCGGAACGAGCTTCTGCAGACCGTAGGTGAGCTTGCCAGCCTCACCCCAGTTGCCGCCCTCACCGGTGCCGCCGATGTACAGCGACTTGTCGGGACCCTCGATGACGCGGTTCACGCCCACCTCGAAGCCGGCCGAGTGGCGGAAGACCGCACCCTGGAACTCGCCGTCGACCTTCTCGAGGAAGGCGCGCTGCAGGCCGCCGTAGGTGACGTCGCCGAACATCATCTGACCGGCGAAGGGGCCGTTCTCGATGAGGATCGGCGTGCTGGGGGAATTGCCGATCTCGTTCTGCGGGATCCACACGGCCGGCGGGGTCACGGGGTTCTGATCGAACGGCCCCGCGGGGGTGGTGTAGTGATTGAAGAAGCGGTCCTGTTCGATGTGGACGAGCTTGTTGGAGGGAAGCCACGCGCCCTGGTTGTCCATCGCGAACAGTTCGTTCTCAGGGCCGAAGGCGACGCCATTGGGCGTGCGCAGACCGCCCGCGACGTAGCTGATCGCACCCGTCGAGCGGTTGATCTTGACCGACGTCCCGCGGTTCTTGGCCGGCTGGGGGGTGGTGGTCGCGCCGCCGTTGTCGATGGCGACCGACAGGTTGACGTAGAAGTTCTCGTCGTCGTGGATGAGGCCGAACGCGAACTCGTGGAAGTTGTTGCCCGAGGGGTACTCGGCGACCTTGCGCTTCGTCTCGTACGACCCGTCGACGTTCGTGTCGCTGAGCTCGGTGAGCTGGTAGCGCTCCGACACGTAGATCTTGTCGTCGATGACGTCGATGCCCATGGGGTTCTGCAGACCACTGGCGGCCTCGACCACGGTGACGTCCTCCGGGCCGTCGGCGGCCTGCGCGCCCTTCAGCACGAAGACCTTGCCCGGCACCGAGGTGTCCCAGCCGCCGGAGTTGACCGAGCCTGTGGTGAGCACGGCGAGGTCGCCGTTGCCGAGGAAGGCCAGACCCGACACCTTCGGGTTGAAGCCCTCGGGGCGCAGGTTCACCAGTGTGTAGTTCGGATTCACGGCGTCCAGTCGGAGTCCGTCGCCCGCGGAGTCGCTGCTTCCCTCGCAGTACTTCGTGCCGGGGGCGGTCACCCGCACGACGCCGGCTTCGGTGCTGAGCACGCTGTTGGGGATCACCGTGAAGCTCGACGATCCGGGGGTCTTCCACTCGACGGTGAGCTGCTGGCCGTTGGTGGCCTCGAACATCTCCACGAAGAGGTCGTGCACACCCACGTCGAGCGTCGCCGTGCCCTCCACCGACTCGGCCCCGTGGAGGCCGTCGTTATCGATGATCTGGGTGCCGTCGAGAGTCAGGCGCGAGCCGTCGTCACTGGTGAGGCGGAACGCGTACTGGCCGGGCTGGCTGACGGTCAGGTTCGCCAGGGCGTGCGTGACGAAGTTGTCACCCGCGCCGAACTGCTCGTCGGTGCGCCAGTCGATCGTCGACATGAGCTTGTCGACGTTGGGCGTCTGGCCCGACTTGAGCGTGCAGAGCTCGGTCAGCGGCGGCGTGGAGTAGGTGCGAAGTGTCACGCCTGGCTCTTGCTTCGGAAGGTCCGCGGGGGTGTTGACGAACGGGGTGACGGCCGCGCCGGCGGGCAGGATCGCTCCCGTCGCCACCAGCGCTCCACCGAGAAGTCCGGCCGCGAGGGTCCTCGCGACGCGGGTGCTGCGCCGGCGGGGGCCGGACAAGACAGCGGGTACGGGCATCGTTGCTCCTTTGAGTGATCGTCGGGGCCGGCGTCGACCGATGGGATCGCTCAGGTCGCCCTCGACCGTCGTCACTGTAGGAGGCTTTTGCCAATACGTCTACAAAACTTGAATAGTTTCTGTTAAGAAAAACCTGGCGCAACGCGGTTCAGCCCGGTCAGCCGGCAAGATGTTTTTCGGAGATCGCGCTAAACCGCAGGGACACGGCGTTTTTTCTTCGGCATGCATACGCCGGATGAACGTCATCTTTTGCTTGACCGCCTCCGAAACGACGGCTACTGTCGCAACGAACCCGCCGAACCACTCGTGACAGCGCCGCCACGAGGCTCCCTCGAGCCCGACGCGCGCGCCCGCAGCGAGGGCGACACTCGTTCGCCGACCGGCCCGACGCCGGCCGTTTCGACCCACCCGCCGCCGAGACCCGCCGGCACCCTCACCGTCCGCGACGGTGCAAGAACGGAGCATCCATGACCCCCACCTCTCGGCGCGGCCTCTCGGCCCGCCTCGGCGTCGCCGCCCTCGGCGTCGGCATCCTGGCCGCCGTCGGCGGCGGCAGCGCGTTCGCAGCGGACGAGGACACCGTCGACGTGAGCGTCGAGATCGACCCGGCCGCCGAACCCGGCGTCCTCGCGCTCACCGTCGCCGCCGAATCGGCTGTCCTCACCGAGGATGATGCGGCGGGCACGAACCGCACCTTCTCTGGCACGTTGCCGACGGTGACGGTCACCGACACCCGCCTGCCCGAGGACGTCGACCCCGCCTCGTTCTGGTACGTCATGGGTTCGATCACCGACTTCGTCGGGAACGCCGGCCAGCCGGACATCGTCTCAGCCGACGCGTTCGGCTGGTACCCGTCGATCCTCGCGGGAAACCCGTCGGGTGGCGATCAGGTCGTCGCCCCCGGCGACGATGTCGACCCCGGAACCGGCGGATTCCGCGATGCCGAGCTGCTCGCCAGCGTCGACAGCGCCGTGGATGCCGCCGGGGGCGCCTATGCGGCCACCGCCGGCCTGCTGCTGGAGACGCCCGCGTCCGTGACCCCCGGTGCGTACTCGGCCACGATCACGCTGACCCTGCTGCAGGGGTGAGCTCCACCCCGTCGCGTCGAGGGCGGCGCGACGGGGTCACCTGTGGCAGAGGGACCCTTCTTCCGGCGAGACCCTCGAGGTGCGCAGCGGGTCGATCGGCGCGACCGCCGGTGCGGCGGCCTGCCGACATCGGCGCGGAGGCCGCGGCGCGCCCACTCGACCCTGACAGCGCTAAGCGGCGGGAACGGCGTCCCCGCGCGTCTCGGACGACGCATGGCCGATCCCGCCGTCGGTCGACGCGGCGAGCCCGCGGCGATGGCGGCGCTCGATCGCCTGACCCGCGTAGGAGGCGGCGATGATGAGCGCGGCCCCGGCGAGTCCGGGGAGCCCCACGGCCTCGCCGCCGATCGCCACGCCGACAGCCAGAGCCCAGACCGGCTCAGTGCCCATGAGGATGCTCGCGCGCGTCGCCGACGTGCGCCGCACCGCCCACAGCTGTACCACGAAGGCGAAGACCGAGCACAGCAACCCCAGGAACAGCACGTTCGCCCACCCGGATGCCGTGAGGCGACCGACCGCCACGGGGAGGTCGGCACCCGCCACGGCCGACGACGTCACGGCGCAGACGACGAGCTGCACCAGCACGACGGCGAGCGTGCTGTCGTGACGACCGCGGGTGAGACGCGCACTGGCCGTGACGTGGAACGCGCGCACCACCGCCGCGGCGATGACGAGCGCGTCGCCGACGGCGGGTGCACGCAACCCGCCGCCCGATATCAGCAGTGCGACCCCGACGACCGCGGTGACGGCGGCGACGAAATACGACCGCGGGAGCCACGAGCGGGAGGCGATGCTCTCGAGCACCGGGGTGAAGACGAGAGCGAGGCTGATGAGCAGACCGGCGTTGGTCGCCGAAGTCAGATGCACCCCGGCGGTCTCGAGCCCGATCACCGCCGCCTGGGAGCACCCGAGGAGGGCCGCGATCGCGAGGCCCCGGCCGCGCGGCATCCGTTCCCGTCCGACCAGGCAGATCACCGCGAGCGCGACCGCGGCGACGATGAACCGCAGAGCCACGGCGGGGGCGACTCCGACCTCGTCCGTCAGTTCTTTGGCGGAGAGGAAGCTGGCGCCCCACACCGCCGCCACGGCGATGAGCAGCACGTCGACGACGATCTCGGGTGGGCGGCGGGTCATGACTCCACCGTCGCTCGATCCACCCTGAAGAGCAACGGCCATGTTCTTCCGCATCACGTAAGTTCGGACTTATGGATGCCGCTCACCTCCGCCTGCTGCGCGAGCTCGGCGACCGGGGAAGCGTCGCCGCCGTCGCCGCGGCCCTGCACATCTCGGGATCCGCCGTCTCCCAGCAGCTCGCGACCCTACAGGCTCGCGTGCCCGTGCCGCTCACGATGCGGCGAGGACGCGTCCTGGCCCTGACCCCGGCGGGCGAAGCACTGGCCGCGGCGGGCACTCGTGTCGACGAGGCGCTCACCGCCGCGCGGGAGGCGGTGGGGGCGTTCCTGGAGAGCGACCATCGGCCCGTGCGCGTATCGGCGTTCCACAGCGCGGGGCTGACGCTCTTCGGTCCTCTCTTGCGCGAGCTGGACGGCATCCCCCCGCTGCATCTCACCGACGCCGATGTCGCCCACCGTGACTTCCCGGGGCTCACCGCCGACCACGACCTGGTCGTCGCGCACCGCCTGGCGCACGACGCGCCCTGGCCGCGCGATCGCGTCGTGGCGACCGCGCTCCTCGAGGAACCCCTCGACATCGCCCTCCCGGCCGGTCATCCCCTCGCGCACCGCGACACGGTGAACGCCGCCGACCTGGCCGATGAGCGGTGGGTGTCGGTGCACGAGGGGTTCCCCCTCGCGGGCGTGCTCGATCATGTCGCCGCGCACGTCGGACGACCCCTGCGCATCGCGCATCGGATCAACGAGTTCTCGGTGACGGCCGAGGTCGTGCGCGCCGGAGCCGCGATCGCCGTCATGCCGAGGACCACGACGATCCCTCTCGCGGTCGACGGCGTGGTCCTGCGCCCGCTCGCCGACCTCGAACTCGTTCGTCACGTCGACGCTCTCGCCCGCCCCGACACGCTCGCCTACTCCGCGGTGCGGCGCGTACTGCAGGCCCTACGCACGGTGGCAGCGCGGGCGGCGGCGGGGTAGCTTCCGGCACGGCGGGATCGGCAGCGTACCGCCCGGTGTCGCGCAGACCGGCAGCGGCCACCGGTTCGACCAGCCGCACCGCCCGGCCTCGCGCAGACCGGCAGCGGCCACCGGCTCGGCGCAGCGCGCATCGTCAGCCGGAACGGCCCGGCGTCGCGCCGCACCCGTGCGTGCACGGCCCAGCGCCCGCCGTCTTCAGCGGCAGGCGACCTGGTACCCGTCACTGTCGAAGACCCCCGTGTACCCGATCCCCGGGAATAACCGCTGCCCGACGGCGATGACGTCGCCCCATTCGCCGGGAGTGCCTCCGGCGACGGTGTCGATGACGAGGCAGTCGGGGGCGGGATTGACGTTGCCGATCCAGAACACGTCGTGGTCGCTCACCAGGTAGTTCATCAACCCGATGTCGCTGACGACGCTCGCCCCCTCCGGCACGGCGGCGATCGCCGCCTGGGCACTCGCCGCGCGCGGCGACGGCTCCCAGCTCGCCGCCTCGACGAGGGAGAACAGCGGCAGCCCAGGCAGCAGGACGACCGCCGCCGTCACCGCGATAGCCGGAGCCTGACGGACGTAGGCGCGCATCCACCCCCACCGTGAGGAGCGCCCGCGCTCGATGGCATCCAGCAACGCGACGAGCACGATCGGGATCAGCACGGCACTGTAGTGCCACGTGGGCGCCCAGTAGCCGCTGTTGGTGGAGAGGAAGCGCCACGCCAGGGTCGGTAGCAGCAGCAGAGCCACCGGCGAGCGCAGCACGAGCCCGGCGGAGCAGGCGAGGATGAGGGCCACGGTCTCGCCCTTGGCCGGGTCGAACAGGGTAGCGGCGTCGGCGAAGACGCTGATCGGATCGGCTTTGTCGGCGTAGGCCCACTCGCCTCCCGGGTTCAGCGCCGGCAGAACGATCATCGTCGCGACGACGAACCAGACCACGCCCCACACCGCCAGGCTTGCACCCAGCCCTACACCGGACAGGAGGAACCGGCCGGGCGCGGCGCCCGAGCGCGCTTCGGTCGCAGGGGCCGAGGGGACGCCGCCCTCCCGCCAGGCAAGGAGGATGACGACCAGCCCCAGCACGACCACGGTGAGGCCGAGGTCTTCTTTCACGAACACCAGCGGAGCGCCCCAGAGGCATGCCGCGAGCCACCGACGATCCAGGACGGCGACGAGGCTGAGGGTCAACAGCGGAACAGCCAACGCGATCTCGTGGAACTGCGCGTCGGCGGCGTACTGCAGGCCCCACGCGAAACCGAACGCCAAGCCGAGCGCCACCGACGTCGCCGTTCCCAGACGGGCACGGGCCGCGCGCGTGAAGACGGCGGCGGCCAGCGCGAAGCAGGCGGCCTGGATGACGAGAAGGGTGAACGCCGACGGGAAGACCGCATAGACCGGCGCAAGGACCGCGAGAAGCGGATGGAAGTGATCGCCGAGCAGGTTGTAGCCGTCGCCCTTGATGGTGACGATGGGCGGCTGGAGGGCCGCGTACCGCGACAGCAGCTGGGTGAAGATGCCGAGATCCCAAGAGCGGGCGGTGAACTGCGCCCACTGCTGGGCGGCGAAGAGCACGTAGCCGGCGAAGACGACGGCGAAGACCGAGGTGGGGGCCGCCCACAGACGGCGACGCTCCCAGACGCGCGCGGCGAACTCCGGCGCGCGGCCCGGGGCCGGGGACCGTCGGGGTGCCTCGGGCGCGGCCGACACCGTCGGCGCGCCGGCGGGGTCACCGGGGGCGGCGGGGACGGACGTCTGGGTCATGCGCCCATCTTCGCGCACCGCGCACCCCCCGGACGAGGACGTGTCGGTCGCCGACCGGCTATCTCCCGTGGGGAGGAACCGTTGCGGCGCGCGCGGGCGCCGCGGCGGACGACGCTCCCGGATCCGTCTTGGCGGGTGTTCCCGAGGGCGCGCCCGGCGCGGATGGCGCCTCCGGATCCGTCTTGGCGAACGGCGGAGGAGCGCTCGGCGCGGATGCCGCCCGCGGCAGGAGCTCGAGGGAGGGTGCCGGATCAGCGCTCGGCAGAGGTGTCGCCGAGGACCCGGTCTTCGCGGCGAGCGGGCTGGCGAGCGCGAGCGGGTCCGGCTCACCCACCCCGCGAGGAGTCGCGGGCGCCGCATCGGGCTCTGCGAGAAGGGCCTCCCGGATGATGCGGCGCGGGTCGTACTGACGGGGGTCGAGGCGCTGCCAGTCGACGTCGGCGACCTCGGGGCCGAGTTCCTCCCGCACGCGCTCCTGCGCGGTGCGGGCCATGCGCCGCACCTGCTGAATCGTGCGGCGCAGCGACTCCGCCGCCGCCGGCAGGCGGTCCGGGCCGATGATCATGACGGCGATCAGGCCGATGAGCAGCAGCTTCTCGATCGTCAGACCGAAGGTCACGGGGCCCCCCTCCGCGTCATCGCGGGGCCGTGCGGACGCATCGCCGCGTCAGCGCGCCGGCGGCGGGTCGGCCGCGAAGCCGTCGATGCGGGTGTCCGCGACGCCGGCGGGAGGCGTCGGCGCGTCGGTGGCGGCATCCTCCTCCTTCATCGCCTTGATCTCGCCCCGGAAGACGCGGGCCGACTTCCCTACGCTCTGCGCGAGGGCGGGGAGTTTCGCCGCACCGAACAGCAGCAGGATCACTGCCAGCACGATCAACAGATGCCATCCGGTCAGTCCATGGAGCATGGGGCCTCCTCGGCCGTGCCGACGTCGTTGCCGGCGGTGAGTGTCGGCGCGGGGGACGCACCGTCGGCGATGCTAGCCCGCGTCGAACGCAGTCCACAAGCTCCGCGTCGTGCGTACTTTTGTTGGTTACCGATTACGCACCTTTTGATTGACCTATGGAAAAACATCGGTCAAGATGACCAACGAGCGACATCGCCGACCATGCGAACGACTCATCCCCCTGAGGCTCGACCGAGAACCGCCCCGTAGAGGCGGCGATCGGCGATCCATCCGAACTCGATGAAGAGCGGAGGAAGGTACCCGCGTGTGGCCGACAGCCACCGCACGATGAGCCCGGGCCGCCACGTAACAGTCGTTGAGACCGACCGTGTGGCGACCCGGTGAAAACAACTCGCACGCATTTACAGGAGCTGTATTCACGATGAACTCTACTTCTCGGCATCCGGCCGTCCGGGCCCGGTTGACGGCGGTCCTCGCGGCCACCGCACTGGGCCTGGGCGCCATCGCCGCGGCCCCCGCACCGGCCTTCGCCCATGAGGGTCACGACCACGGGACCGACCCCGTCGTCACCGACCCCGGCGGCGATCACGGAGACCCCACCGACCCCGGCACCCCCGACCCCGGCGACACCGGCGACGGCGCCGGCGCCCTCGACTGGAGCAACTACGAGCGCGTCCTGCTCACGAAGAACGTGGGCGAGCCGATCGACCTCGCGGTGCTCCCCGACAAGCGCGTCCTGCACACGGCCCGCAACGGCGACGTTCGCCTGACCGACCCGGCCACGGGCGTCACGCGCGTCACGAACACCCTCGACGTCTACGCCAACTCCGAGGACGGCCTGCAGACGGTCGCCATCGACCCCGACTTCGAGAACAACGGCTGGGTCTACCTCGTCTACTCGCCGCGCGACGCGAACGGCGACGGCGTGACCGACACCCCCACCGGCAACGCCCCCAACACGCTGCCCGCCGGCGCCGACGAGTCCTACTGGGACCAGTGGGTGGGCGTGAACCGCCTCTCCCGCTACCAGTGGACCGGCGACCAGCTCGACCTCTCCACCGAGCAGGTCGTCCTCGACGTCGAGGTCCAGCGCGGGCAGTGCTGCCACGTGGGCGCCGACATCGGCTTCGACGCCGACGGCAACCTCTACCTGAGCACGGGCGACAACACCCCGGCATCCACCCCGGGCGCCAACGGCTTCGCGCCCAACAACGACGCCCCGGGATTCAACCCCGGCTTCGACTCGCGACGCGGCGCCGGCAACACGAACGACCTCCGCGGCAAGATCCTGCGCATCCACGTCGAGGACGACGGGTCATACACGATCCCGGAGGGCAACCTCTTCGCCCCCGGCACCGAGCTCACCCGCCCGGAGATCTTCGTGATGGGCGTGCGCAACCCGTTCCGCATCGAGGTCGACATCGAGACCAACTCGCTGTCGTGGGGCGACTACGGCCCCGACGCGACGAAGGCCGTCGCACAGACCGCGGGCCGCGGCCCCATGGGCCTGGTGGAGTGGAACGCCATCAGCCTCGACGAGCCGCAGAACGCCGGCTGGCCCTACGTGCACGCCGACAACCAGGCGTACAACGACTGGGACTTCGCCACCGCCACCCCCGGTGCGTTCTTCGACCCGCAGAACCTCAAGAACGAGTCGCGCTGGAACACCGGTCTCACCGACCTGCCGCCCGCGCAGCCCGCGACGCTCTGGTACGGCGACAACCCCGGCGACCAGCCGTGGGACGAGCTGGTGAACTTCGGCGCCGGCAGCGGCCAGGGCCCGATGGGCGGCCCCGTCTACCACTACGACGAGTCGAACCCCTCGACCACGAAGCTCCCCCGCCACTGGGACGGTAAAGCGTTCATGGGCGAGTTCTCGCAGGACTACATCGCCTCCTTCACTCTCGACTGGGATGCCTTCGAGGTCACCGACATCGAGGACTTCCTGCCGAACGCGGCTCTGTCGTCGCTGGCGCAGCCGACCCACGACAACCCCATGGACATGGAGATCGGTCCCGACGGATCGATGTACGTGCTCGACTACGGTGACGGCTTCTTCCGGGCCAACCCGGATGCCGGGTTGTACCGCATCGACTACGTCGCCGGCAACAAGTCGCCGCAGGCGCGCTTCACCGCCACGCCCACCTCGTCGTCGCAGGCTCCCCTGACGGTGCAGTTCGACGCCACGGCATCCACCGATCCCGACGGCGACGCCCTCACCTATGAGTGGGACTTCGACGGCAACGGCACCTTCGACGCCACCGGTGCGACCACGTCGTACACCTACACGGAGCTCGGCAACTACACCGCGCGCCTGCGGGTCTCCGACGCGGGCGGACGCTTCGGCCTCACCTCGCGCACCATCTCGGTGGGCAACCAGGCCCCCGAGGTGAAGGTGGAGTTCCCCGGTAACGGCGCGTTCTTCGACTGGGGCCAGGCCATCCCGTTCAAGGTGACCACCTCGGATGCCGAAGACGGCACCGCCACCGACTGCGCCCGCGTGACGTGGACGTACGGTCTCGGCCACGACGAGCACGCCCACCCGGAGGTCTCGGGCACAGGCTGCACCGGCGTCTTCCGCACCGACCCGAACTCGCCCGAGCACGGACCCGGTGCCCTGCTCTACGGCGCCGTCGTGGTCACCTACTCCGACCGGGGCGCCAACGGCCTGCCCGCCGCCACGGGTGAGGCGACCGTTCGCCTGAACCCGAAGCTGCAGCAGGCGGAGCACGCGATCCGCCGCCAGGGTGTCGCCACCTACGCCGACACCGACGCGTCGGGCGGCAACGCCATCCGCGGCCTCGGCCAGGGTGACTTCCTCGCCTTCGACCCGGTGAACTTCGCCGGTATCGACGGTGCGGTCGTCCGGGCAACCGGTGCGGGCGAGGTCCAGCTGCGCTGGGGCGCAGCCGACGCCGCGCCCTTCGCCACGGCGAAGATCCCCGGCGGCAACGGCTGGAAGGACGTTCAGGTGGCGTTCGACGCCCCCGAGGGCACCGGCGCGCTGTACGTCACCTCGCGTGACGAGCTCGCCGTCGACTCGCTGACCATGGTCGGCGACGGCGTGGGCGACGTCACTGCTCCCACGGTGGCGCACACTCTCGCCCCCGCCGCCCCCACGGGCGTCGGCGGCGTGTTCAACGAGCCCGTCCGCTTCTCGGTGCAGGCCGCCGACAACGGCACGCTCGCCAGCGTCCAGTACTCGCGCGACAACGGCGCGACCTGGACGAACCTCGCCGCCAACCAGCAGTACGGCGTGACGTTCGACCAGAACGGCACGTACGACCTCCGCTACCGCGCCACCGACACCGGCGGCAACGTGTCGGAGCTGGGTTCGGTGTCGTTCACGATCGACCTCGACGCTCCCAACGAGCCGACGGTCGACACGCGGACGATGGTCACGCTCGCCTCCCCGCGGGTCACCTACGGCGCCCCCGGCGACGTGACGGTGGCGGTTCGCGGCGAGGGCGGCGCACCCACGGGTGAGGTCGTGCTGACGGTCGGCGAGAACGAGATCGCCCGCGGAACGCTGGATGCCGACGGCAACGCCGTCATCGCCCTGCCCGCCGACCTGCCGGTCGGTACGCACACCCTGCGTGCCACCTACGGCGCCGACGAGACCTTCAAGGGCTCGGCCGGCATCGGTCGCCTCACCGTGTCGCAAGCGCGCTCGACGACCACGGTCGCCGTCTCGCCCACGCCGGTCAAGCCCGCCGTGGCGGCTGTCGCCACGGTCCAGGTGGTCTCGTCGACGGGCATCGTCCCGACCGGCGACGCCACGGTGACGATCCGTCGCAACAACGCGGTCGTCGCCACCCTCACCGGAACGCTCGGCGCAGACGGCACCGTCCAGGTGACCCTGCCCAAGCTCAGCACGGTGGGCGCCTACCAGGTCCAGGCGTCCTACACCGGGTCGACCGGCATCGCGAAGAGCAGCGGCAGCACCAGCCTGACCGTCCAGAAGTAACACCCCGGTGGGGGTCGCGCAGCTGCGGCCCCCACCACACCCTCGGCCGTCCCCGGCATCGGGGCGGACCCACCTCGAAGGAGAGTCATGAGTCACCACCACGACCACGCGCACCCCACGGTGCCGGATCGGCCCATGAGCCGGCGCACGCTGCTCAAGGCCCTGGCGGCGTCGTCCGTCGCCGTCGGCATCGGCGCCGCCGCAATGCCCACCGCAGCCTCCGCGTCCACCGCCTTCGGCGCCCGCGCCGCGGCCGCCGCTCCCCCGGTCAGCGCCGGCAAGCGCCTCGTGCCGGTCAACCGCATCGGCATCCAGCTCTTCACCGTCCGCGACAAGGTCAGCTCGCTGGGCTTCCGCGCGGTGTTCGAGGAACTCGCGAACATCGGCTACTCGGAGATCGAATTCGCCGGGTACACCCAGGGCCAGGTCGGCGCGATCACCCCGCAGCAGATCCGTCAGCTGCTCGACGACAACGGCCTGCGCGCGACCGGTGCGCACGTCAACCTGAACCCGAACAACATCGATCAGCAGCTCGAGATCGCGAACGTGCTCGGCATGCCGCACCTCGGCCAGGGCGGCCCCATCGCCGGCGGCTACGGCGGCCCCATCGCCAAGGACGCCTGGATGCAGGCCATCGGAACGTGGAACCAGATGGGCGACAAGGGACGAGCCGCGGGCATCAAGCTCTACCTCCACAACCACGCCCAGGAGTGGGGCTACACCACCGACACCCAGGAGCGCGTCTACGACCTGTACTGGCAGCATCTGAACCCCGAGACGGTCTTCTTCGAGATGGACGTCTACTGGGCGCACGTCGGAAAGCACCTGTACCCGGGCTTCGAGCCGATCGACTACATCAAGCGCGACCCGCGACGCTTCCCGATCCTGCACCTGAAGGACGGGAAGCTGAACCCGAACAGCCCCAACGGCTACGACATCGTCGAGTTCGGCGCCGGGAACATCGACTACACGGCGTTCCTGTCGCAGCTGCGCGACCGCGGCCAGCGGTTCGGCATGTTCGAGCAGGACAACGCCTCGACGGTGCCGGTCAACCCGGGCAACTCGCTGGCGAACGCCGACCGCAGCTACGACAACATCGCAGCCCTGCGCGGCTGAGCGACGAGGAAGATCACATGAACAAGATCACCAAACTCACCACCGTCGGCCTCCTCGTCATCGGGGGCAGCGTCGTCGCCGTCCCCGCGTACGCGGCCGACCTCACCTGCACCGACGACCTGGGCAGCCAGACCGTCTCGGGCAACCTGCTGGTCCCCAGCGGCGCGGACTGCGTCCTGGGCGGCGCGACCGTTGAAGGCGACATCGTCGTGGAGGAGGGCGGCTGGCTGGATGCCACCTCCGTCACCGTCACGGGAGACGTCATCGCCACCGACGCGTACGGTGTGTCGCTCGACGGCACCAGCGTCGAGGGCGACATCAGCGCCTACTCGGTCGACACCACGGTGGGCTTCCTCTACGTCAACGACCTGCGCGTCGGCGGATCCGTGGAAGCCGGCGGCATCGACGTCGAGGTCGTCGACAGCGCCATCACGGGCTCGCTGCTCACGCAGCAGGCGAACTACGTCGACGTCGTGCGCAGCTCGGTCGGCGGCGACGTGTCGATCGACCGCTCCGGCTGGGGCGTGTCGATGACCGGCGCGATCGTCAAGGGCGATGTCGCCGTCAGCGGCAGCTCCCGCGACGTGCTCATCGGCGCCACCGCCGACGGAGGCAGCGACGCGTTCGCCAACTCCATCGGCGGCGGCCTGTCGCTGACGGGCAACTCGGCCAACCTGCGCGTGGCGAACACCACCGTGTACGGTGCCCTGGCGCTCGATGCGAACACCCCCGCCGCCGTGTTCGGTGCCAGCGTCCGCGCCGGCTCGACCACGGGCGACTACACCGGCGAGGCGCCGACCGCGCCGCCCGCCGGCGACCAGTCGATCGCCGTGACCGTGCCCGCGCAGGGTTCGGGCGAGCTGACGTGGGCGATCGAGGGCACGTCGCGCCTCGTCGACCTCGGAGTGGCCGAGCAGGAGCTCGACCACTTCCACGCCGAGGGCGAGATCATCCCGATCCGCATCCAGGACACCCGCGCCGGCAACCCCGGATGGTCGCTGACCGCCCAGGTGTCGGACTTCACCGCCGGTGGCGAGCAGGTGTCGAGCAAGTACCTCGGCTGGACGCCCGAAGTGATCGAGAACGCGGGCGACGCCATCGCCGGCGCTCCCGTCCCCTCGGGCTTCGACGAGGGTGAGGGCCTGTCCGTCGCCCGCACGCTCGCCTCGGCGAACGAGGGCCACGCCCGCGGTAGCTCGCTCGTGGGCGCCGACCTGGATCTCAAGCTCCCGCTCGAGACCCCCCGCGGCACCTACACCGCGACCGTGACGCTGACCGCCCTCAGCTGATCCCACCCGCCGGGGTCGCGTTCCTCACGGAGCGCGACCCCGGCGGACCTCCCTCGAACCGAAAGCCACGCCCATGTCCCAGGCGATCACCTCACCCGTCCGTCTTCTCCTCTCCCTTCTCACCGCTCTCGCCCTTCTGCTGGGCACGCCGATCGCCGCCTCAGCGGCCGCCGCCGAGGACCCCGCCGCTCCTTCCGCCGACACCACGGTGACGTGGAGCGTCAAGCCCGCCGACACGGCACAGGGTCGCGACCGGCCGAACTACGCCTACGACCTTCAGCCCGGCGGCACCGTGGGCGACGCGCTCTACGTCGCGAACCGCAGCCCGCAGCCGATCACCCTCTCGGTGTACGCGGCAGACGGCTTCCTCACCGAGGACGGCTCGCTCGACATCCTCGCCGGCGGCGTGGCATCCACCGACCTGGGCAGCTGGGTGCGGGTCGAGACCCCCGAGCTGACCCTCGACAGCGGCGCGAGCGCCGAGGTCCCCTTCACCGTCACCGTGCCCGCCGACGCTCCCCCGGGCGACTACGCCGCGGGCGTCGTGGCATCCATGCGCGTCACCGCCGACAACGGCACGATCACCGAGCGACGCCTCGGCTCGCGCGTGCACCTGCGCGTGCAGGGCGACCTCGCGCCGGCGCTGACCGTGGGCGACATCGCCGTCGACTACCACGGCACGGCCAGCCCGATCGAGTCGGGCTCGGCGACCGTCACCTACACCCTCACCAATACGGGCAACACGCGCCTCGACCCCGCCGTCCAGGTCGCCCTGGGCGGCCCCTTCGGTCTCGCTGGTGTGACCGCCGCCGATGACGCCCCCGAACTGCTGCCCGGGAGCTCTCTCCAGCGCACCGTCGAGGTCGCGGGCGTGGTGCCGCTGGTCCTCCTCGCCGCCGACGTGACCGCGACCTCGCAGGTCGTCTCGCGCACGCTCGCCGGAGCCGAGCCCTCGGCCCTGGACCCTCTCGTGTCGGAGGGATCGGCAGCCACGGCCGCGGTGCCATGGACGGCGTTGGCGATCCTCCTCGTGCTGGCATTGTTCGTCGTCTGGCGCATCGTCGCCGCACGCCGCCGCAAGGCCGCCCACGCCCGCGAGCTCGCCGCCGCGGTGGCCGCGGCTCGGGCCGATGCGTCTCCCGCCACTGCCGGCGCGGGCGACGCCGGCGTGCCCGTCGCCGCCGGCGCGGCCGCCGCACCCGCGGACTCCCCCAGCACCGCGACCCGCGCCTCGCGCCCGTCGCCCTGAGACCACCCGCGGCGCGCGGAGGGACACCTCGCGCCGCGGGTGATGACAAAGACGCCCGTCGTGCTTCCGGCACGGCGGGCGTCGTCGTGTCCGTGGGCGATGGGCGGACGCGCTCCGGCTCTCCCGGTGTCGTGCGGCGGCGGGGCCGGCTCCGACACGCGGCGTCGGCATGACCGCCACGGGCGTGCCACCCGAACCGGCTCAGTCTCTCCCGGGAACGTTGCCTCGTTGTCTCGCAAGCCATATGATGGCTGACACCTGACCACTGACGGTCAATCCACGAAGGAGTGAGACGATGAACGAAGCACAGGCCCTCCGCGGCTTCCCCGCCGACCGGTCGGTTGCCGCCGCCGACGTGCGCTCGGCCTCCCAGGCACTCGGCTCCCGCCTCGTGGTGCTGGACGACGACCCGACAGGGACGCAGTCGGTCGCCGATCTCCCCGTGCTGACGCGCTGGGCCACCGAAGACTTCGGCGCGGTCTTCGCCACCGACGCCCCGGCCGTCTACGTATTGACGAACGCCCGCAGCCTGGGCGAAGACGATGCCCGGGCCCGCAACCTCGAGGTAGCGCTGAACGCCCTCTCCGCCGCCGCCGACGCGGGCATCGATGTCGAGTTCGTCAGCCGCGGCGACTCCACCCTGCGCGGCCACTTCCCCCTCGAGCCCGACAGCCTCGCCGACGCGATCGTCGCGGCCGGGGGCCGCGCGGTCGACGGCGTCCTGATCGTGCCCGCCTTCCCCGACGCGGGCCGGGTCACCATCGGCGGCGTCCACTACATGCGCGACGGCGATGACCTGCAGCCGATCGGTGAGACCGAGTTCGCCCGCGATGCGACCTTCGGGTACCGCAGCTCCGAGCTCGCAGCCTGGGTCGACGAGAAGTCCGGCGGCCGGTATCCCGCCGACTCGGTCATCGTGGTCGACCTCGCCGTCATCCGCTCCGGCGCCGACGCGGTGGCCGACGCGATCCAGGATGCCGTGGACCGCACGCCCATCGTGTGCGACGTCGTGACCGAAGACGATCTGCGGCTCATCTCGCTCGGTCTGATCGAGGCGCGTCGGCGCGGCAAGACGCTGCTCTCGCGCGTCGGCCCGCCCTTCGTCCGCGCCCGCATCGGCGCCGAGCGCCGCGACCCTCTCACCGCCGCGGAGATCTTCCCCGACGGCGGTGCCGACCGCGGCGGACTGATCGTCGTCGGATCGCACGTCGCGGTGACCACCCGGCAGCTTTCCCGGCTGCGCGAGCGCACCCCCCACCTGACCGATATCGAGATCGACGTCGCGCGGGTGCTCGACCCCGCCGACGCGCCCGTCTATCTGCACGGCATCGCCGACAGGGTCGTCCGTGAGCTCGAGGCGGGCGACGTCGTCGTGAGCACGACCCGCACCGTGACCACGGCCGCCACCGCCGACGACAGCCTCCACATCGCCCGCACCGTGTCGGCCGCCGTCGTCGACGTGGTGAAGGAGGTCACCGCCCGCACCCGTCCGCGCTTCGTCGTGGCGAAGGGCGGCATCACCTCCAGCGACGTCGCCGCCCACGGGCTCTCCATGCACCGCGCGACCGTCCGCGGACCCATGCTGCCCGGGATCATCTCGCTGTGGGAGCCGACAGACGGCCCGGCCGCCGGCATCCCGTACGTCGTCTTCGCCGGCAACGTGGGCGACGACGACGCCCTCGCCCACGTCGTGTCCACCCTCACCCGCGCGGCCGCGACCAGCAGCTGACCCCCGACCTCGACCCCTCAACCCCGCAAGCGAAGGAGCTTTCCACATGACCACCGACTACACCGTCACCGTTCTGGGCCTGGGCGCCATGGGGCTGCCCATGGCCACCCGGCTGGCCACGGGCCTCACCGTCCACGGCTTCGACATCGCCCCCACCCGCCTCGCCCTCGCCGAGGAGCAGGGGGTCACGCCGTTCCCGTCCGCACGGGATGCCGTCGCCGACGCCGACGCGGTGCTGCTCGCCGTGCGCGACCAGTACCAGCTCGACGACGTGCTCTTCGGCGAGTCCGGCATCGCGACCGCGCTCCGACCGGGCTCCGTGGTCATCCTCACCAGCACCGTCGGCACCGCCGGCATCCGCCCGGTGGCCGAGCGCCTCGCCGCGTCCGACATCGACCTCGTCGACGCGCCGCTGTCGGGCGGACCCGTGCGGGCAGGTCACGGCGACCTGCTCATCGTCGTGGGCGCCTCCCCCGGCGCGCGCGACAAGGCGGCGCCCGTGCTGGAACTCCTGGCATCCACCCTCACCGTCGTCGGCGACAACGCCGGGGACGGCCAGGCGCTGAAGACCGTGAACCAGCTGCTCTGCGGCGTGCACATCGCCGCCGCCGCCGAGGCGCTGGCCCTCGCCGACGCGCTGGGCCTCGATCCCGAGAAAACCCTCGAGGCGCTCATGGGCGGTGCGGCAGCGTCGTTCATGCTCGGTAACCGTGGACCCCGCATGCTGCAGGCCTACGACGACGAGGGCGCCGAGGTGCTCAGCGCACTCGACATCTTCGTCAAGGACATGGGCATCGTCGGTGACGCCGCGCGGCGCGTCGGGCTCCCCACCCCGGTCGCCGCCGCCGCCGAGCAGCTCTACCTCAGCGGTCGCTCTCAGGGCCTCGGGTCGCACGACGACTCCGCCGTGATCCGCGCGGTCGCCCCCGTCCGTCGCCACGGCTGACACCGCACCCCTCAGGAATCGAAGGAGATCCCGACATGCCCCTCATCCTCACGGCCGACACGCCTCCCATCGCTCCGGCGGTGGAGTTCGGCACCGGCCCGCTCCTCGCCATCGCCGCCGCGGGCATCGCCCTGCTGCTGGTGCTCATCATCCTGTTCAAGGTCCACGCGTTCGTGGCGCTGCTCGTCACGAGCGTCGTGGTCGCGATCTCGGCGCAGATCCCGGCCGGCGACGTCTTCACCCTCGTCGCGAACGGCGTCGGCTCCACGATGGGCAAGGTGCTCATCATCATCGCGTTGGGCGCCATCCTCGGTCGCCTCATCGAGGTGTCGGGCGGTGTGCAGCGGCTCGCGGAGAGCTTCACCGAACGCCTCGGACCCCGACGAGTGGCCGTCGCCCTGACGATCGTGGCATTCGTCGTCGCCATCCCCGTGTTCTTCGAGGTCGGCGTGATCGTGCTCGTACCGATCCTCTACGCGTTCAGCAAGATCGCCGGCGTGAAACCCATCGTCTTCGGCCTGCCCATGTTCGGCCTCATGCTCGCCGTCCATGTGGCGGTGCCGCCGCACCCCGGCATCGTCGCGGGCGCCGGCGTCTTCGGAGCAGACCTGGGCCTGGTCACCGCGATCGCCCTGCCGATCTGCGCCGTGCTCGGCTTCCTCTGCTTCTCGGTCGCCCGCATCATGAACCGCCGGCAGTACGACCTGGCTCCGCGCGTCGCCACCCAGATGGCCGAGTTCGGCGAGACGACGACGGTCATCGAATCGCGCCGCGCCGACGGGACGGTCATGGCGCCGCCGAGCACCGGAACCGTCATCGGTCTGATCGCGCTGCCCATCGTGCAGATCCTCGTCGGCACCACGCTCTCGCTGAGCCTCCCGGCCGGATCCGCCGGGCGCGGCATCGCGACCTTCATCGGCACGCCGGCGCTCGCTCTCCTCGTGGCCGTGATCGTGGCGTTCTTCGTCCTGCCCGTACGTCGCCGATGGGGCCTCGCGCGTACCAACGAGGTCTTCGAGAGCTCGATGCCCCCGATCGCGTCGATCCTGCTTGTCGTCGCCGGCGGGGGCGTGTTCGGCGCCGTGCTGCAGGCCTCGGGGATCGGCACCGCGCTGTCGGTGACTCTGGAGAACCTCGGCGTGCCGCTCCTCGGGGCCGCGTTCCTCATCACCCTCGCTCTCCGCGCCGCACAGGGGTCGGCGACCGTCGCCATCGTGACCACGGCGAGCCTGCTGTCGGCCGCCGTCGCCGAGGCCGGTTACAGCCCGGTGCAGATCGCCGCCGTCGCCGTGGCCGTCGGCTTCGGCTCGCTGGGCCTGTCGATGGTGACCGATGCCGGCTTCTGGATCGTCACGCGTTACCTCGGGCTCACCGTGGCCGACGGCCTCCGCACCTGGACGGTGCTCACGACCATCCTCGGTGTCGCCGGCTTCCTGCTCACGTGGGCGGTGTTCGCGCTCGCGGGCTGACCCGCTCGCTCTCATCGCCGGGTCGGGGACGGATGTTCCCGGCCCGGCGATTAGGTTTGACGGCAGGGGGGATGCCATGGCACGACGTTCACGTGTCGACGAAGTCGTCGACGGGCTCTTCGACGACATCGTCGCGCGCCGCCTCGTCGCCGACCAGGCGCTGCCCAGCGAGAACGACCTCGGCGAGCGATTCGACGTCAGCCGCGTGACCGTCCGGGAGGCCGTGAAGGTCCTTCAGACGCGGGGTATCGTGCGGGTCGAGAGCGGCCGCGGTTCGTTCGTCCAGCCGCTCGCCCGCTGGACCTCGCTCAGCGCCGTGCTGGCCGCCACCTCCGCCGACGGCGACTCCTCCGCCGCCGAGCAGCTGATCGAGCTCCGCCGCATCTTCGAGACCGGCGCCGCGGCCCTCGCCGCCCAGCGTGCGCAGCCCCACGAGGTCGAGGCGATCGCCGCGGATCTCGAGACGATGCGCACCGCCCACGCCGCCGTCGACCTGGTCTCCTTCGTCGCGGCCGACCTGTCGTTCCACGACCGCATCCTCGCGGCCTCGCGCAACCCGTTCCTGACGGTGATGTTCGCCCCCCTCACCGAGGTGCTGTCGGAGCGGCGGGCGCAGACGTCGCGCGTGCGCGTCATTCAGCAGAATGCCCTCATCGAGCACGCCCACGTGCTCGACGCGCTGCGTGGCGGCGACCCCGAGACCGCGCGTCGCGCGATGGACCAGCACATGCAGCAGACCCTCGACGACCTGCGCGAGTACGTTCTGCCCCACGACGAGTGACCCGCGAGGCGGTTCCCCCCGCGGGCGGGACCCCTTCACGACACGCCGCGCGCACGGCATCCGCGATCCACGCGTGCACAACCGCGGTGCCCCTTCACGACACGCCGCGCGCACGGCATCCGGAACCGGCGTGCCGCCGAAAGGACCCGCCGTTGTGCACGGCCGGGCGCATCGCGCCGAGGAGCGGGGTCAGGCCCGCAGGAACGCGGCGTTCAACGACTCAGGCGCGAGCGCGTGCTCGACGGCGAGCATGCTCGCGCCGATGACCGCGGCGTTCTCGGCCGCCACGGACTGCACGATCGAGAGGTACTCGGTGGCCAGCGGCGTGGAGCGGGTGTAGACGACCTCGCGCACGCCCGCGATCAGGTGCTCGCCGACCCGCGCCATCGAACCACCGATGGCGATGACCGACGGGTTCATCAGGCTCACGCACGTGGTGAGCACTTCGCCGATGTCGCGTCCCGCCTGGCGGACGGCCTGGATGGCGTCGATGTTGCCGCGCTTGACCAGGTCGACGACGTCGGAGCCGGTGTGCGCGTCGATCCCCTGCGCCCGCAGGGCACGGGCGATGGCGGGACCGGATGCCAGGGCCTCGAGGCATCCGCGATTGCCGCACTGGCACGGGATGTCGGCGCCGCGCGCGACCTGCACGTGGCCGATGTCGCCGGCGATGCCCTGGGCGCCGCGCTGCAGGCGTCCGTCGGAGATGATGCCGGTGCCGATGCCGGTGGCGACCTTGACGAACATGAAGTGCTCCACCGCGGGCCAGGCGACGCTGCGTTCGCCGAGCGCCATGATGTTGACGTCGTTGTCGACGAGCACGGGGACCGGCATGTGCCGGTTGATCCAGCCGGGGATGTCGAAGCGGTCCCACCCGGGCATGATCGGGGGGTTCACGGGCTGCCCGGTCGAATGCTCGACGGGTCCGGGGACGCCGATGCCCATGGCCGCGACGTCGGAGGCCGAACGCCCCGATTCGGTGAGCAGGACGGATGCCGTCTCGACGAGCCAGGAGAGCACCGGCTCCGGGCCGAGGGCGATGTCGATCTCGCCGGTCTTCTCCGACAGCACCTTCCCCGTGAGATCGGCAATCGCGACCGTGCCGTGCGAGGCACCGAGATCGACGGCGACGACGACCTTCGCGGCGGGGTTGATCGCGAACTGCGACGGCGGGCGCCCGCCGGTGGACACGGCGTCGGCGACGGGCGTGATCAGACCCATCCGCATGAGTTCGTCGACGCGCACGGCGACGGTGGACCGCGCCAAGCCGGTGGACTTGGCCAGTTCCGCGCGGGTGCGCGGGACCCCGTCTCGCAGCAGCTGGAACAACTGGCTCACGCCGTTGACCGACTGCACGGAATCTGTCGTCATCCTCTTCACGCCCTCAGTACACCATTAGTTGACATGTGTTCAGTCCACATGCCGAAGGCGGCTACGCACTTTACGCAGCCGCCCTCGGCACAAGCTTTCGTCAGCCCCGTCCGGGAGGACGGGAGAAGCGCTGCTGGAGCAGCACCGCGACCACGATGATGACACCCTTCGCCACCGCCTGGACCGAAGAAGACAGATTGTTCTGGATGAACACGTTCGTGAGCGTCGCGAAGATCAGCACACCGAACACGGTGCCGGTAATCGTTCCTCGTCCGCCCACGAGGAGCGTTCCACCGACGACCACGGCCGCGATGACGTCGAGCTCGAGGAGCTGGCCGTTGGTGGAGCTGCCCGCGGTGGTGCGTCCGAGGAACATCACGCCGGCGATGCCGGAGGCGAGGCCCACGAGCACGTACAGCCACATGACGTGACGCTTGACGTTGATGCCCGCCAGGCGCGCGGCCTCGCGGTTTCCGCCGATGGCGATGGTGCGACGGCCGAAGGTGGTGCGGTTCAGCAGCACCCAGCCGAGCACCGCCACGATCGCGAAGATCCAGACGAGCATGTTCACGCCGAGGATGTCGGAGTTCATGAAGGTGATGAAGCTGCGGTCTTCGACGACGAGGGTGCGGCGCTCGGCGAGGATCTCGGCGAGACCTCGCGCCCCCACGAGCATCGCCAGGGTCGCCATGAACGCCACGACGTTGCCGTACGCGATGACGATGCCGTTGATCAGACCTGCGAAAGCGCCCACGGCGAGCGCGAAGATCACGAAGACGATCCAGTGCATCGAATCGGCCAGATCCTGGACGACCGCGAGGGTGCCGACGACGGATGCCAGGCCCACGACCGATCCGACCGACAGGTCGATGCCGCCGGCGATGATGACGAGGGTCATGGCGATGGCCACGACGCCGGTGATCGAGGCCTGACGGAGGATCACGAAGATGTTGTCGACCGTGAGGAAGGTGCCCGGAGCGGAGATGGCTCCGACGATCATCATCACCACGAGGGCGACGACGAGGCCGATGTTGCGGCCGGCGGAACCGGAGAAGAACTTCCGCACCGGCGAGGCCGATGAGGGGGAGGCCGGCGTCAAGCCGGCCTCGGCGGGAACCGTGCGTACACGGGTCGGGGTGGTCGGCTCGCTCACGCGGCGGATCCTTTCATGACGAGGTCGAGCACGCCGTGCTCGTCGATCTGGTGGGAGGGGAGCGTGCGGAGGATCTGGCCGTCGGCCACGACGAGCACGATGTCGGCAAGACCCAGCACTTCTTCGATCTCGCTCGAGACCACGACGACGGCGTTGCCGGCGGCGGCGAGGTCGCGGATGAGCGCGTAGATCTCGGCGCGTGCGCCGACATCGACGCCGCGGGTGGGCTCGTCGAGCAGCAGCACGTCCGTGCCGTGGATGAGCCAGCGGGCGAGGAGGATCTTCTGCTGGTTGCCCCCGGAGAGCGTGCGTGCCGCGCGGTCGGGGTCGGCGGGGCGCAGCTCGAGGGCGTCGATCTGCTCCGCGGCGACCCGTCGCGCGGAGCGGTCGTCGAGGAACCCGCCCTTGGCGAACCGCGACATCGAGGCGAGCGTGGCGTTGACGTAGATCGGCTCGTCGAGCACGAGGCCCTGGCTCTTGCGTTCCTCGGGGGACAGGCCCACCCCGGCGCGGACCGCGGCGAACACGGATCCGCGCGGAAGGGTGCGTCCTTTGACGCTGACGCTGCCGCTCGACGAACGGCGGGCGCCGTACACCGTCTCGAGGATCTCGGAGCGACCCGACCCGACGAGACCGGCCAGTCCCACCACTTCTCCCGCGCGGACGGTGAAGGAGACGTCGGAGAAGACGCCCGGGAAGGCGAGGTCCTTCACGTCGAGGACGACGGGGGCGTCGGCGGCGATCGGCGCGCGTTCGGGGAAGACGTTGGTGATCTCGCGACCGGTCATGAGGCGGATGAGCTCGGACTTCGGCGTCTCCGCGGCGGGGAGTCCCACCGCGGTCGTGCGCCCGTCCTTGAGCACGGTGATCCGGTCGCCGATCTCGCGGATCTCTTCGAGGCGGTGCGTGATGTAGACGACCGCGATGCCCTCGGAGGTCAGCTCGCGAACGACGGCGAAGAGGTTCTTCACCTCTTCGCTGTCGAGCACGGCCGACGGCTCGTCCATGATGATGAGCTTGATGTCGTGGGACAGCGCACGCGCCATGCTCACGATCTGCTTGTTGGCGGCACTGAGCGAGCCGACCTCGGTGTGCGGCGACAGGCTCGCGTGCCCGAGGCGGCGCAGCAGCTCGGTGGTCTGTCGCGCCGCGGCGGAGCGCTTCGTGAAGCCGCCACGGGCGAGCTCGTGCCCGAGGAAGATGTTCTCGGCGATCGTGAGACCGTCGACGACATCGAGCTCCTGGTACATCGTGGCGATGCCGAGGTCGATCGCCGCCTGCGGGTCGGCGATCTCGACGCCCTCCCCCTGCCACGTGATCACACCGCCGTCGGGCCGGTGAACCCCCGCGAGCGTCTTGATGAGGGTGGACTTGCCCGCGCCGTTCTGGCCGAGCACGCAGTGCACCTCACCGGCGCGCACGTCGAGGTCGACGCCGCGCAGGGCATGCACCCCGGCGAAAGACTTCGTGACGCCGCGGACGAGGAGTAATGACGACGCATGGTCAACTTTGATCACGGAGCGAACATAACACGGCGGATCTCCGACGCGCGACACGCATAAATGCGCTCGCGGTGCGGCGGCTCACCCGGACACTCGACGCACAGAAGGCCAGTACGGCAGGGACAAGCGAGGTGGCAATCCACTTTTATCGGCCTCATATCAAAAGTTGACTACTGAACCGATACTTCTGCTAGCGTGAGCGGCGTCAGAGTGGACCCTTCCTTCGGGACGACCCGCGTCCGCGACGACCCCCGCTGCATCACATTTCAAGGAGGAAGTACATGCGCTCACAGATGAAGTCGCGTTCCCGTCTCGTTCTCACCGGAGTCGCCGTCCTCGCGTCGGTCGGCCTGCTCGCCGGTTGCACGAGCTCCAACAACGACGCCGAGAACGTCGTCGACCAGGGCACCAGCACCGAGGAGAACGCCGCCGCCGGCGACACCGTCACGATCGGCTTCTCCGGCCCCGCCGCCGACCACGGATGGCTCGGTGCCATCAACTCCGGTGCGCTCGCCGCCGCCGAGAGCTTCCCCGACGTCGACCTGCAGGTCGCCGAGGGCACCAACGACGTCAACGCGCAGATCGCCGCCGTCGAGACCTTCATCAACAACGGCGTGGACGCCATCGTCCTGCTGCCCAGCGACGGTGCCGCCCTCACCGAGGTCGCGATCAAGGCGATGGAGGCCGGCATCCCGGTCATCAACGTCGACCGCGAGTTCTCCAGCCCCTTCGCCGCTCGCTCGACCGTACTCGGTGACAACTACGGCATGGGCGTCAGCGCCGGCACGTACATCTGCGCGCAGCTCGAGGGCAACAGCGACGCCATCGTCGCCGAGATCGCCGGCATCGACTCGCTGCCGCTGACGCAGGATCGCTCGGCCGGCTTCGCCGACGCCCTGTCGGACTGCGGTCTCGAGGTCGGCCCGCGCGTCGCCGCCGACTTCACCGTGCAGGGTGGCGAATCGTCCACCTCGCAGCTGCTCTCGGCCAACCCGAAGATCGACGCCATCTGGAACCACGACGACGACCAGGGCATCGGCGTGCTCGCCGCCATCACGGCGTCGGGTCGCGACGAGTTCTTCATGGTCGGCGGCGCCGGCAGCCGCAACGCCATGGAGGCCATCGAGGCGGGCGACACCCCGCTTCAGGCGACGGTCATCTACCCCTCGACGCAGGCCGCCGACGGCATCGCGCTCGCGCGCCTCATCGCACAGGGCAAGACCGCGGGCGACCTCATCACCCCGAGCGTGCCCAACCGCATCGTGCTGGACGCACCGGTCGTGACGAAGGACAACGTGGCGTCCTTCATCGATCTGTCGTTCGAGTCCTGACCTGGTACGGGGCGTCCGCGCTCGCCGCGGACGCCCCGTCCTCGTTCCCCCCACAGAAAGACCTCATCGTGACCCAGCACCTTCGCATCGCCATGATCGGCGCGGGATTCATGGGCGCCGCGCACTCCCAGGGATGGCGCGTCGCTCCCCGTTTCTTCGATCTCCCCCTCACCCCCGAGATGAGCGTCCTCGTCGGTCGCGATGCCGCCCGCACGCGGGCCGCCGCCGAGACCTGGGGGTGGGCCGAGAGCTCGACCGACTGGCGTGAGGTGCTCGAGCGAGATGACATCGACGTCGTCGACATCGTCACCCCCGGCGACACGCACGCCGAGATCGCCATCGCGGCCCTCGAGGCCGGCAAGCACGTGCTCTGCGAGAAGCCCCTCGCCAACACCGTCGACGAAGCCCGACGGATGGCGGATGCCGCGGCGGGCGCCGCCGCCAACGGCATCCGGTCGATGGTGGGTTTCACCTACCGCCGCCTTCCCGCGACCACCTTCGCGCGCGACCTGATCGCCGCCGGCCGCCTGGGCGACATCCGCCAGGTGCGCGCCGAGTATCTGCAGGACTGGCTGAGCGACGCCGAAGCCCCCCTCACGTGGCGCCTGCAGAAGGACCGCGCCGGTTCCGGCGCCCTCGGCGACATCGGCGCACACGCCGTCGACATCACCGAGTTCATGACCGGCCAGCGCCTCACCCGCGTCGCGGGCGTGCTCGAGACGATCGTCGCCGAGCGCCCCGTGCTCGCTTCATCGTCGGGCCTGTCGGGTTCGGCGGGCACCGAGCGCGGCGCCGTGACCGTCGATGACCTCGCCCTCTTCACCGGTCGCCTGGAGTCCGGCGCCCTCGCCTCGTTCGAGGCCTCCCGCTTCCGCCTCGGCCGCAAGAACGCCCTGCGCGTCGAGATCGCCGGCTCCCTCGGCTCGCTCTCGTTCGATCTGGAGAGCCCCAACGAACTGCAGTACTACGACGCGACCCTCCCCGACACCGAACAGGGCTTCCGCCGCATCCTCGTCACAGAGCCCGGACACCCCTACGTCGGCGCCTGGTGGCCCGCGGGTCACATGCTCGGCTACGAGCACGGCTTCTCGCACCAGGCGAAAGACTTCGTGGAGGCGGTCGCCGCGGGCGACGACCCCCGGCCCTCGTTCGCCGACGGCCTGCACGTGCAGGAGGTGCTGGATGCCGTGGCGCGAAGCTCCGAGGCGGACGGCGTCTGGACGGGCGTCGAGGCGGCGCCGGTTCTCGCTTCCGCCGACCGCGCGCTCGCGGCATCCTGAGTCGCAACCCCGATCCGCACCGATGAGAGGACTTCCGCGATGACGCGACCGATCACGCTGTTCACCGGCCAGTGGGCCGACCTGCCCTTCGACGAGGTCGCGCGCCTCGCCGGCGAGTGGGGCTACGACGGCCTCGAGATCGCCTGCTGGGGCGACCACCTCGACCCCTGGCGTTGGGACGACGAGGAGTACGTGCAGGCGAAGCTCGACGTTCTCGAGCGCAACGGACTTTCGGTGTGGACCATCTCCAACCACCTCAAGGGTCAGGTCGTGTGCGACGACCCCATCGACCAGCGCCACCGCGACATCGTGTCGGACCGCGTGTGGGGCGACGGCGACCCCGAGGGCGTGCGTCAGCGCGCCGCCGAGGAGCTCAAGAACACTGCGCGGCTGGCATCCAAGCTGGGGGTGAAGACCGTCACGGGATTCACCGGTTCGAGCATCTGGAAGTACGTCGCGATGTTCCCGCCCGCCACCGAGCAGATGGTGGACGCCGGCTACCAGGACTTCGCCGACCGCTGGAACCCGATCCTCGACGTCTTCGACGAGGTCGGTGTGCGCTTCGCGCACGAGGTGCACCCCTCCGAGATCGCCTACGACTACTGGACGACGAAGCGGGCGCTGGAGGCCATCGGCCACCGCGAGGCGTTCGGGCTGAACTGGGACCCCTCGCACATGGTGTGGCAGGACATCGATCCGGTCGCGTTCCTCTGGGACTTCCAGGACAAGATCTTCCACGTGCACTGCAAAGACACCAAGAAGCGCCTGACCAACGGGCGCAACGGCCGCCTGTCCTCGCACCTGCCGTGGGCGGATCCGCGGCGCGGCTGGGACTTCATCTCCACCGGTCACGGAGACGTGCCGTGGGAGGACGCGTTCCGCATGCTCAACGCCATCGGCTACGACGGTCCGCTGTCGGTCGAGTGGGAGGATGCGGGAATGGACCGCCTGGTCGGAGCGCCCGAGGCGCTCGGCTTCGTGCGGAAGCTGTCGACGTACGAGCCCTCGGGCGCGGCGTTCGACGCGGCGTTCAGCCAGCGCTGAACGGGGGGCTGCGGAAGCGACCCACGGAGGGGCCGGATGCGTGGGGCATCCGGCCCTTCTGTTCGCCTGGCCGGAGCGTCCCCTCGACAAGCTCAGAGACGAGCAAGCAGGCGGCCGAGCCGGGCGGGGCGTCCCTTCGACAAGCTCAGGGACCATCACAGCGAGGTGGCTGAGCTCGTCGAAGCCACCGGGAGACGAACTCCGTCACCAGAACAGGCGCGCCAGGCTCCTCTCAGACGCCGAGCCCGCGCAGCACGAGATCGCGAACACCGGCCGCGGGCATCGCCTCGACGTCGGGGAGCAGACCCGCGTCGCTCGTCACCACCATCGGCGCGTCCCGCCGCGAGGTGGGGAGACGGCCGTGGGTCCCTTGGACGCAGGTGGGGTCCAGCGGCACCGTGCTCATCGCGTAGCGCAGACCCAGCTTCTTCTTCACCAGGTTCACTCCGGCCTTGGCCTTGGCCAGGCGGTCGGCGGGGTCGAAGAACAGCTCGGCGGGGTCGTAACCGGGCTTCCGGTGGATGTCGACGCCGCGTGCGTACTCGGGTGCACGATCGTCGTCGAGCCAGAAGTAGTAGGTGAACCACGCTCCGGGCTCGGCCACCACCACGAGGTCGCCGGAGCGCTCGTGGTCGAGGCCGTACCGGGCCTGCGCCGCGCGGTCGAGAACTTCGTCGACGCCGTCGAGTCCCCCCAGAAGCGAACGGACGCGTGGAAGGTCCGCGGCATCCGGAACGTAGACGTGAGCCACCTGATGGTCGGCCACGGCGAAGGCGCGCGAGGTCCACGGGTCGAGCTGCTCGCGCCCGTCCTGCACGTAGACTTCGAGCAGACCCTCGCGCCGGAGCGCCCGGTTGACGTCGACGGGACGCGTGGCCTGCTCGATGCCGTACTCCGACACCGCGACGACGGTGTATCCCCGGTCGGCGGCGTCATCGAGCAGCGGCCCGACGGTGTCGTCGAGCTCGCGGGCGGCGCGGTCGGCCTGCGCGCTGTTCGGCCCGAAACGCTGAAGGTCGTAGTCGAGGTGCGGCAGGTAGGCCATCGCGAGATCGGGCGCGGGCCCCCATCGTTCGGTGATCAAGCCGCGTGTCGCCTCGGCGAGCCAGGCGCTACTGCGGATGGTCGCGGTCGGCCCCCAGTACTGGAACAACGGGAACTCCCCCAGCGCGCCCACGAGCTGGTCGTGCAGGGCCGCGGGCCTCACGTACGCGTCGGGGCTCTTACGCCCGTCGGCGTGGTAAATCGGTCGCGGCGTGACGGTGACGTCGGTGGTCGCGCCCATCGCGAACCACCAGCCGAGGTTGGCGGTGCGCAGCTCCGGACGCGAGCGTCGAGCGGTCTCCCACACCTTCTCGCCGGCGACGAGCTTGTTGTGCTGGCGCCACAGCAGCGGGTCGCCGAGTCCGCGGAAGTACCAGCCGTTGCCGACGATGCCGTGCTCGCGCGGCGCGAGGCCGGTGAGCATGGTCGACTGCACGCTGCACGTGACGGCGGGCAGGATCGTGTCGAGTCCCGTCTGGCCGCCCGAGCGGCCGAGGGCGGTGAGCCGGGGCATCGCGGCGAGCGCGCGGGGGGTGAGCCCGACGATGTCGAGGAGAAGGACCTTGCTCATGCGCGGCTCCCGCCGTCGATTCCGGATGCCGTCGCGGCGAAGTCCTCGCGAGCCGATCGCGCGCCGGATACCGTGGCTCCGACCATGGCGATCGCGCTCGGCGAGGGCGTGGCGGTCCCGGATGCCGCGGCACCGGCCGGCGCGGCATTTCGGTCCGTACCGGTCACCGCGTGCGGCAGGTGCTCCCGCACCCAGCGCAGCTCCGCGGCGATGCCGTCGACGAGCGTCGCGGGCTGCAGGGAGGCGGGCAGCACCGACCAGGTGTACGTCTCGACGTCGAGGTGCGCGTCGACGCCGCCCGGCGCCTCCAGGACTGCGTCGACGGCGGCGAGGAGCACCTCGGTCGTGGCGCGAAGGGGCGCCTCCGGGCGGGCGTGCAGAGGGATGTGCACGTGCACGCGCCACGGCTGATCCGTCGGCCAGGGCTCCCGCGCATCGAGCACCTCGGGCAGGTCGTCGGCGGCGTGCGTCCCACGAGCGGTGCGTACCTGGTGCACGTAGCGCTCCTCGGCGAAGGGACGAAGAGCCGCGATGCTGCGAGGGTCGGAGGGGTCGGGGACCTCAAGGGCGACCGAGGCCTGGACCTTGACGATCCGCACGCCCGCGGCCGTCGCCGCGGCGACCACCCCGGCGGGGTCCGCGAACGACACGGCGAGGTGGCAGGTGTCGAGACACAGTCCCAGGAGGCCGTCGGCGATGAGCGCGGGTCGCGCACCGAGCCACGCCACGACGTCGGCGACGTCGTCGAGGATGCAGCCCGGTTCGGGCTCGATACCCACCCGCACGGTGCGACCGGTCTCGCGCTCGATCGCGGCGAGACCCCCGATCAGACGGGTCAGCGCCCCTTCCGCGGCGTCGTCGGCCGCGGCATCCCACCCCTCCCGCCAGCCGAGCGGCAGCGTCGAGATGCTGCCCGCGGCACCGAGCGGCAGCAGCGCCGCCAGCGCGCGCGCGCAATCGAGGGTGTAGTCGAGGCGCTCGGGCGTGGTCCAGTCGGGGCGGTAGACCGCGAGCTTCACGACGTCGTCGTGGAACCCGCGGTACGGGAAGGCGTTCACCGTACGCAGCTCCAGGCCGTTGCGCTCGAGAGCTTCGGCCAGGATCGCCCGCGCCCCCTCGTCGTGGGCCAGGACGGATGCCACCCCCACCGGCATCCACAGTCCGACGCCGAGCCTGTCGGGGCCGGCCGCCCGGCGGACCGGACCCGCGTGCTCGTCGAGCTGACGGACGATGCCGTCGAGGTCTTCGGCGGGATGGACGTTGGTGCAGTAGGAGAGGTGCATCAGGCTCCCTGTCGGGAGGCCATGCCGCGCAGCACCGAGTTGCCCTCGAACAGGTCGGGTCCCTGGCTCGCCGGGGCGAAGCCCTCGATCGGATCGGTGTTCACGCGGCCGCTCTGGGCGTAGAAATCACGGGGGTTGCGCCACAGGATGCGATCGACGTCGTCGTCGCTGAAGCCGGCGTCGAGCATCGCGAGTCCCGTCTTCGCGGTCTTGAGCGGGTCGGAGCGTCCCCAGTCGGCGGCCGAGTTGACGATCACGCGGTCGAGCCCGATGCGCTGCATGATCGCGACCACGCGCTGCTCGTCCATCTTGGTGTCGGGGTAGATCGAGAAACCCATCCACGCGCCGCTGTCGGCGACGGTGTCGACGCAGGTCTCGTTGAGGTGGTCTACGAGCACGTGTTCCATCGGGATGCCGGACTCGGCGACCACGTCGAGCGTGCGCTGCGTGCCGACGGCCTTGTCGCGGTGCGGGGTGTGCACGAGAACGGGGAGGTCGAACTCGATCCCGAGCGCGAGATGCTGATGCAGGATCTCGTCCTCCTCGGGGGTCATCGAGTCGTAGCCGGTTTCGCCGACCGCGACGACGCCGTCCTTCGCCAGGTAGTGGGGCAGCTCCGACATCACCTCGCGGCAGCGCGGGTCGTTCGCCTCTTTGGGGTTCAGGGCGATGGTGCAGTGATGACGGATGCCGAACTGCGCGGCGCGGAACCTCTCCCACCCGATCAGCGTGTCGAAGTAGTCCAGGAACGACCCGACGCTCGTGCGCGGCTGCCCGAGCCAGAACGCCGGCTCGACCAGGGCGCGGACGCCGGCGTCGTACATCGCCTCGTAGTCGTCGGTGGTGCGCGCCGTCATGTGGATGTGGGGATCGAAGATGCGCATGTCAGGCCCTTTCACGAGCGAGCAGGAGGGTGAGGTCATCGGGCACGGTGCGGCCGGCGGCGCGGCGCTCCTCGGCGAAGCGCGCGGCCATCGCGGCGAGCTCGTCGTCGGCACGGGCGCCCAGGTCGGCCACGACGGAGAGGGGGATGCCGAGGAACACGCACTTCAGCACGCCGTGACGCCACGCGTGGTCGTCGAGGTGGGCCGCGGCGAAGGATCCGAGGGCGGCGGCGACGAGGCGGGTGTCGTTGGCGCGGAGAGCGTCGACGACCAGGTCCAGGCCCACCGCACGCCAGGCCGGGGTGGGATCGGGGATCGCGTCGAGCCCGCGCAGCACCCCGCGCCGCTCGGCGTCGTCGCCGCGTCGGTACAGGGCGGCGGCGACGGCGGGGTCGGCGCCGCTGCCGGCGAGGGCGGCGACGATCGCGGCGCGGGCGGCGTCGTCGGCGGTCGGCGCGAAGGGTTCCGCGGAGAGCGGTTCGCGGCCCACCTCGCGACCGGCCGAGGCGAACAGCCGCGCGGCGCGGGTGGCATCCGTGCGCACCTCATCGACGGCGCGGACCGTCCAGGGGTACGAGTCACCGGCCGTTGGAGCGTGACCGGCGGAGGGCGAGGAAGCGGCGGAGGATGCCGCGGGCGCGGCGGGTCCTCCCCCGCTCCCCGGTCCTCCGCTCGCCGCACTCGGGGCGTGATGAGCGGAGGGGGAGGGAGGAGGGGAGGACTCGACCGGAGCGGTCGACCCTCCGCTGCTCCCCGACCCGCCCGTCGTCACCGAACGCGCGCCACGGGAGGAGATACCTGGAGCGGAGGATGCCACGACCCCGGCCGGTCCTCCCGTCACCGAATCCCCTCCCCCCGCCGACGCCGCAGCCGCCGAAGCCGCAACGGCCGCGCCGGAGCGCTCCGCCGCGGCGGTCAGCGCCGCCATGCTCTCCTGCGCGAGAGCCGGGGCCGCGTGCGCGTGACGGGGCAGCTCGACGGCGACGACGCCGCGGTAGTCGATCTCACGGAGGGTGGCGAGGGCGGCATCCAGGTCGAGCACTCCCTCACCGAAGGGGAGGTGTTCGTGCGCGTGCGGGAGCATGTCGTCGGCCTGCACGTTGCGCAGCAGGGCGCCCGCGGCGCGCAGAGCCCCCACCACTCCGTCGGGTTCGACGACGACGCAGTGCCCGAGGTCGACGGTGACGCCGAGGATGGCAGGATGCCCGATGCGGGCGCGCACGGCGAGGGCGTCGGCGACGGTCTCGACCACCATGCCGGGTTCGGGCTCGAGGGCGAGGGGGACGCCCGCCTCCGCGGCGGAACCGCAGAGCTCGAGCAGGCGTTCGTCGAGCAGCACGCGCGCGGCGTCGATCGTGACGTCGTCGGGCAGCACACCGCTCCACAGCGACACGCACTCCGCGTCGAGGATCGCGGCGATCTCGACGGCACGACGGAGGAACACCATGCGCGGCTCGGCGTTGCGGTCGACGAGCGTCGGACGGTGCTTGCGCACGGGATCGAGCAGGTAGCGGGTGCCGGTCTCGACGACGACGCGCATGCCCCGGCCGCGGAGGTCGGCGGCCTGTGACTCGGCCTGGGCACGCCAATCCGGGGCGAACGGGTCGAGGTGCGGGTGGCCGAGAGTGAGGGCCACGGCGGTGTACCCCTCGCCCTGCAACACGTCGAGCGCCGCCGGCAGCGGGTGATCGGTGAAACCGTTGGTGCCGTATCCCCAACTCCAGGGCACGTCGTTCATGTGATGTCTCCTCGGGAGCGGCGGCGCCCGAGCGCGAGGCCGATGACCTCGATGCCGAGCAGCGCGACGGTGGCGATCGTCGAACCGGCGCGAGCGGCCAGTGCGGCCTGCAGCGGCACGACCGCGCGGATGCCCGCACGGGTGGCGGTCCGCGCGTGCGCCGCGTGGGGGTCGCGGGCGAGGGCGAGGTGCCCCGGCAGCACGGCGGCGAGGTAGCGGGCGCCGCCGAGAGCGGCGGCCGCCCGGTCGCCCGGACCCGCGAGACCGGATGCCGCGACGGCGACGCTCGTGGCAACGGCGGCGCGGCCGGTGGTGCGCGTGGAGCCGTCGACCTCTCCGCGCGAGACGGCGGTCACAGCGACCGTGTGGGCGGCGACGGCACCGGCCGGAAGAAGCGCTCGGCGCCACCCCGGTCCCGCGGCGCCCATCATCACGTCGAGTCCGCGGCAGGCGGCCATCACGACCGGACCCGCCGCCGTGGGCTTGAACACGAGGTCGTACGCCCACAGCGCGCCCGCGAGAGCGAGCGACACCGCGCCCGAGCGGCGCCCGGCGACGAACGCCGAGCCGACGCCCAAGAGCGTGAGACCCGCGCCGACGGCGAGTGCGCGCGACCGCGAGATGCGCCCCGACGGGATAGGGCGCTCCGGTCGTTCGACGGCGTCGAGATCGGCATCCGCCCAGTCGTTCAGGGCCATCCCGGCGCTGTACAGGCACACCGACGACGCGGCGAGCGCACCGGCGCGCACCGCGCCGTCACCGCCCGGGCCGCGCGCGCTGAGCGCACCGACCAGGGCGTCGCCGAGCACGGTCAGCGACGCGGGGGCGCGGACGAGGTCGAGGTAGTCCGCGGCCCGTGTCACGGTGCGGCGACCCGCGCCGCAGCGACGGCGGCCGCGGTCTCGTGCACCCACGCGATGAACTGCGCCGTCTGCTCACCGAAGCCGTGCACGTCGCTGCCCCACGGGTCCTTGAAGAAGCAGCCGAGGGCGGGGACGACGCCGGCGTGACCGGCGCGGGTGGCCAGCGACAGCGATCGCACGAGGTCGATCACCAGGGGCGCGGCGAGCGCGGAGTCGTACGCACTCCACGTGGTCTGGAGCGTCACCCGGCTGCCGAGGAACCCGGTCGCGCTCACGTGATCCCACGCGGTCTTGACGTCGCCGAGGTCGGGCACGTTGTCGATGTGCAGGGGGGTGACGACGTCGTCGCCGACGAGGGCGTGCAGCCCGCGGTTCTTCGACACGAGCTTGGAGCGCACGGCCTCCGGGTCGGCCAGCGTGGCGCCGTCGCCGCCGCCGAGCAGGTTGGTGCCCGCCCACGACTGCACGCGGAAGCCGCGCGCGGCGAACATCGGTGCGAGCACCGTGCGAAGGAGCGTCTCGCCCGTCTTGCCGTCCTGACCGGCGTAGGCGATGCCCGCACGCTCCGCCCGTGCGCGCAGCACGGGGAGGTTCAGGGATGCCGAGGGGGTGAACGCGGCGTAGGCGGCACCGGCCGCGATGGCGGCGAGGGCGGCGCGAGAACTCGGCGGGAGCACCCGCACCCCCGGGGTGGTGAGGGCGGTCTGCAGGGCCTCGTCGTCGTCGAATCCGGGGTGGTACGGCGGGAGCGGTTCGGTCGAGGAGACGTCGATCACGACGACCTCCCGCAGACCGTGACGGTCGCGGAAGTCCATGATGTCGGCGGCGAGCAGGTCGATCTCCTCCTGCTGCGTGGCGGTGAGGGTGGGCACGACGCGAAGGTTCGCCTCGGTGGCGCGGAGCCGCTCGCGCACGGCGTCGACGAGCGCCGCGGGGAACATGCCGCCGGCCGCGAGGTGCTCGGCGCGCTCTTCGAGAGGGGTCGTGGAGATGTCATGTCCGCCGACGACGATGTCGGTGATCTCCGGGAATTCTGCGACGCGCACGGCGTCGGTCTCGGTGGTGAGCCCGATCGGCGAGGCGACGCCGAGGGCGAGGGCATGGATGCCGATCGTCGCCGTGGTGGCGAGCGATCCTCGCGCGCCGATGAACCAGGCTCCGACGTCGGGGGTGGTCGAGGGGTCCGAAGTGTTCACGCGGGGATCCGTTCTTCGTTGAGGGACGTGGCGATCCGGGCGCGCGCCATCGACCGGTCTCGGGGACCGGATGAGGGGCGCGCTCCAGGGGGATGGCGGGCGGTTCGGGGATGCGGGGGGCCTCGACGTCGAGGTCCCCCGGCCCTTCCGACAGTACCCAGGCTTTTGCGGGATAGCAACCAAAAGGTGAAGCCAATGGGCGCAAGATCCGCATGATGGCGGGACGGGGCTTTCGCGCCGCCGATCGAGTCGATGCCCTGTTGCGGACATGACCGCAAGCGGCTCTTCCGGCCCGAATCAGCCGGTGCGCATACTGAGCCAGCGTGGCAGCCCTGTGCTCCCGCCCACCGAAACCCGGCCAGAGCGAGGACCGCACAGCCATGCCCACCATCCCCCACCGCGATCGCGCGCGCCCGAAAGGCCGCGGTGCGCTGATCGCCACCGTCGCGGCCCTGACCGCAGCGCTCGTCGTCGGACCCGTCACCGTCCCCGCCTGGGCGGCGTCGCCCGGCGACACGGCCGTCACCCCGAAGCAACTCCCTGCGGATTCGGCCGCCACACGCGTCGACCCGCTCGGCGCGCCGGCGTCGAGCATCCTCATCTCCAGCGACAAGCTGCTCGTCCAGCCCGCGGATGCGACGCACACCGCCACCGCCTACACGGCCAGCTTGTCGGGCGCGCAGCCCGTGGAGGTCGCCACCGGACCGACCGACCCCGACTCCGAGCTGCACGCGAACTTCCCAACGGCTTCGGGGCGGTTCGTCGACGACGACGACGAACGCGTCCTGGCCCTGCACTTCCGGACGCAGGATGAGTTCGCTTCCCTCTCGCTCGAGGACACCACCGCAGAGGTCGAACCCGTGACGTCCGTCGACGACGACGGCCAGGACAGCCCGACGCTGCCGACGTGGTCCACCCCGCTGCCGAAAGACGCGACGCTGGCGTCCGACCTCGCCGTGGGCGATCTGGACCGCGCCGTGACCGAGGCGGGCAACTACGGCGACGAAGCCGCCGTGGCCCACGTCGACGGCGCACACCAGCTCCACGTCGCCATCGTCGATTACAACCAGCCGGGCGGCCTCGCCTCCACCGACGTCACGGGATTCACCGATGACCAGGTCACCGGCATGGTCGGGGTGGAGATCGCCGACTTCAACGGCGACTCGGAGAACGAGATCGCAGTGGTCTACCAGAACTCCGCGGGCGCCTTCAAGGTGGCTTTCATCTCCTACGTCGCACCGGATCAGACCACCGTGGATCGAGCCGACGCCACCGCCACGTTCGCCGTCGGCAAGAACGTCCCCGTCTCGACGGTGTACGCCGTCGCCGCCGGGGACTTCGCCGGACTCGGGAAGGCGCAGTTGGCCGTGAGCTACACGGACGTCAACCAGGTGTCGGTCTGGATGGAGACCGCGGACTTCAAGAAGGAGGACTTCACCGTCGCATCGTCGGTGGTTCAGCTGATCAACGACAACCCGCGCGGGCACGACATCTCCACGAACACCGGGTGCGCGGAGACCGGTTCCGGAAGATGGTGCTCGGTAACCCATCGCCTCGAGCCGGCGTTCCTCGCGGCCGGCAGCGACCCGTCCGCCACCGATCGACGCCAGGTGATGTTCGCGTACGCGACCATGATCGTCGACACCGTCGTGCAGAGCGACGTCCCCGAGATCGGCTACTACCAGTGGCGGGTCTCCCCCTACACCTGTTACTACGCCTACGGCGTGAACACGGCCAGCGTCGGCGACGAAACGCTCGTAGGCGGCGGCCGACAGGGCGCGACCTGCCTCAGCTACGCGGACGAATCCTTCGTCGATCCGACGGAGGACGACACCGCAGCCGACCGGCTCGCTTTCGTCCGGCAGTACCCCCACCCGCACAGGCCGCCCGTCCAGCTCGCTCCCGGCGGCTACGCGGGCCGCGACGCCACCGCGGCGACACCTCCCCGGTGGGGCGCGGCGACGGTCAACGGCAAAACCGGACAACTCACCATGCTGACCTGGGCTCCGTCGACGAAGACCCTCGGTGCCGCCCCGACGTCGCTGCGGTTCGATCCGACCAAGAGCGCCACCCTGACCGCCTACGACCAGGACAACTCCTCGCTGCGCGTGGGTGCACCTCTGGTCATCGAGGTGCCCAGCAACGCGGCGCCCGTCGTGATCGCCGCCGCACCGCCCGTTCACATGGACTGGCTCTACGACGAGACGACGGGCGAATCCGGTCTCGATACCTACAGCTGGTCGTCGAACACCTTCCTGTCCCTCGAGACGGAGAAAGACGAGACGAGCACCACGACCGTGACCACGGACACCGCGACCTCCATCGGCGTCGGAGAGTCGGCATCCGTGAAGACCAACTGGGAGGCGGGTCTGCCCTTCGTCGGTGCAACGGACCTGAGCTTCGAGCTGAAGGGGAGCTTCTCCAAGAAGTCGGAGGAGGCGACCGTGAATGACAACGAGTCATCCTCGACGATCTCTCGGAAGTCGTCCAGCGAGACCATCAACGACGACCTCCTCGTCACCAAGGCGATGTCCACGACGGTCTTCCGCTATCCCGTCATCGGCGCGGGAGACGTCTCCGCGGCGACCGGGGACAGCGACTGCGGAGGAACCTGCCACGCATTCTTCGACGTGGCCGTGCCCTCGTCGACGGTCGAGGTCCAGGCCGACGTGGCCGGGAAGTCCCTCGACTGGTACCAGCCCACCTGGCTCAACGGCAATCTGCTCTCCTACCCCGAAGCAGTCGAGGAACCGGGGGCGTACTCGGTGATCACGGCGGGAAAAGCCGGCCCGAAGAAGGCGGCGCTCATCGACAAGATGGCGTTCACGCCCGGCGGGGTGGTCTCGTCGAAGACGATCACCGTCTCCGAGGCGACGGGGGAGAAGACCACGGTGTCGTCGGATCTCACGTTCGCGCAGAGCGTCGAGGCCAAGGAGTCCGCCGAGGCGAAGGTGGGATTCGGGGTGAATTCGTCGACGAAGGTGAAGCTCGGGCAGTCGTTCGACGCGGAGCAGAGGTTCGGGGGCGCCACGATCGGCTCGACGGACGCGTCGTCGAGTCAGTCGCTGCGCATCCAGGTCGACGGCACCTCTGCCGATGACTACGACTTCACCTCGTACTACTACTACGACAAGGCGGGTGTGCAGAAGCTCTCGAACGCCGTCAACATCGTCCCGGCTCAGAACAGCTTCTGGACCGATAACTACGGCGACGTCGCGGACCCGGCCCTCAACCTGCCCCACACCATCGACATCGACGTGGTCGAAGGTTCCATCAGCCAGATCCCGCGGATGACGACACGCTTCTCGCGGCAGGAGATCCGAGGCTTCGAGGTGCTGCAGGCAAGCCCCAACGGCCCACAGGATGCCGTCGCTTACGCCTCGGCGCCGGTGGCCGGCGATCAGGTCACCTTCGGCGTGCCCGTGCACAACTTCAGCCTCGTCCCGGCGGAGAACACCACGGTGAGCTTCTTCGCCGTCCGGGTGGACGCCAAGACGGGTATGCCACTGGCGGCCCCCGTGCAGATCGGAAGCGACAAGACACTCGCCAGCCTCGACGCGCGAGGGATCCAGACGATCTACTCCGACCCCTGGACCGCGACCGGCACCTCGGGGCCGAAGGACCACGTGACGTGGAACGTCTTCGTGCAGCTCAATCGCAACGGCGACCCGAAAGCCGAGGTGCACCCCCTGCGGGCCAACGCATCGGGCGCGAACACCGTCTGCCCCAAGGCCGCCGTGAACCCCACCTTCATGCCCGGAGGCGGTGCCGCCATCGACTCCGACGGCTACATGGTGGACCCGATGACCGGGACGCGTCAGACCACCGCTTGCGCAAGCAACAACCAGGGCTTCCACACGGTCACCGTCGTGGGGACGTCGGGGGACTCGACGCCGGCGGCCGCCTCGATCGCGCGTTCCGTCGCATCGACGGCCACCCCGATCCCGGATGCCAACGTGCACCTCGTGGGCGGCGGATTCGACGACGACGTCGCCGAGCACGCCACCCTCACCGAGACCTCGCCGGTTCCCGAGTTGCAGGTGGGTGTGCCGGTCAAGGGCTACGTGACCGCGGACGCGGACGCCACCTCGGCGTCGCATCAGACCGTGCTGGTCTATGACGGCCTGCCCGAGGAGGGAGGAAAGCTCCTCGTCTCGACCACGCTGCAGGGAATCGGAGCAGACGGGGAGGGGCACGCCCACTTCATGTGGACGCCGAAGTCGCTCGGACGCCACCAGCTGTATCAGAAGATCGTCGGTGAACCCGGCGCGGGCAACTCCGACGCTCAGATCGTGACGGTCGACGTCGTCCCCGCCGGGACCGGCCCTTCCCCGGTCCCGACCGCGGAACCGTCGCCCTCGGCGTCGCCCTCCGTTTCCGCGTCGTCGGACACGTCGGCACCGGCAGCCGCTCCCGCCGAGGCTGGACGGGCGGACGGACTCGCCACGACGGGGACCCCACCCGTGGCCGGCCTCGCGGTCGCGGCTCTCGGGCTGCTCGTGCTCGGCGCGATGATCGTCGTCCTGCGGCGGCGAGCGCGACTGCAGCGGACCGCACCGACGTCACCGACCGGAGAGCATCCTCGCGAGTAGGGCGCGACGAGGCCCACGGTGGGGGCCGCGGGGGCGGTCACCCACCGTGGGGGGCGAGAGGGGCCGGGTGCATCGGGGGCATCCGGCCCCTGGTTCGCGTGGGCACGGACGCCGCGCGCGGCAGCGGGCGAAGCGGCATCCGGCGACCGGGGTACCCGCTCGTCCGGGCGCAGATCAGGCGCGGATACCGTCGGACGGGAGGGATCCCCACGCCGGCACGCGCGCATCGAGCCAGGCGAGCAGATCCGCGCGCACCTCGGCCTGCTGCACCTCGGCGAAGATCTCGTGTCGGGCGCCCGGGTAGACCCTCGTCGTCACGTCGGTCAGACCGGCGCGACCGCGGTAGGCATCCGCCAGCTTGTGCACGCTGCGGGGGCCGCCGACGGTGTCGTCGCGCCCCACCATCAGCAGCACCGGCACATCACGACCGAGGTTCCGCCGCGGACGACCGAACAGCTTCGCCGCCTCGATCGGCCCGAAGAGCCGCAGCAGCGGAGTCGACGTGGTGAGCGGGTCGGCGACGAAGTCGCGACCGACCTGCTCGTCGCTCGAGAGCCATTCCATCCCCGAGCCGTGCAGGTGCGCCCACGGGGCGTTCAGATCCCCGGCGTTGAGCGAGCCCGGCCACCGCAGGGCGGACCCGCTCAAGATGACGGCGTCGAAGGCTTCGGGATGCCGATCCAGCAGCATCTGCGCCAGGAACGACCCCCACGAGTGGCCGAGCAGTACGAGGGGCAGGTCGGGGTGCTCGTCGCGGACGCGCTGCGTCAGCGTCCAGACGGCGTCGCGCGCGGCATCCATCCCGCCCGGGCCGAGTCGTCCGAGCTTGCCGTGGTCACCGCCCCACTGCCGAAGGCCGGTGCGTCCGTGTCCCCGGTGATCGTCGGCGTACACGGTGTAGCCGTTCGCGACGAGCGCCTCGATGAGGGCCGCGTAGCGACCCGCGTGCTCACCGACGCCGTGCAGCAGCTGGACCACCGCGCGCGGCTCAGCGGCCTCGTACACGTCGTAGACGATCGGGATGCCGTAGGCGTCGACGAACTCGGGCATGGGGCGAGTGTACGACGGCGACGCTCCGGCGACCCTCGGGCACCGCACGACGCAGGGGGCTGAGCCCGTCGAAGCCCCCGGACCCTCCGCGGGACGGTCGGGGCGCGGCATCCATTCCGTTAGCACGGCTAATGAGTTATGCTAACGATCAGGAATATGAATGACAGCGTCGACGAATCCCCCCTCACCGACAACATTCCTGACCACAGCGCCGCAGCTTCCGAGTTGCGCATGGCCACGTTCCGACTGGCTCGCCGCCTCCGGGCGCAACGAGCCGTCGACACCATGAGCGACGGGCAGTTCGCCGTCCTCGCCGCGCTGACGGTGCACGGCGCGCACACGCTCGGTCAACTGGCCGATCGTGAGCGCGTCACCGCGCCATCGATGAACCGCACCGTCTCTCTTCTCGAAGAAGCCGGCTACATCACCCGCACCCCGGATGCCGTCGACCGCCGTCGGGTGAGCATCGATCTCACCGCCTATGGCCGCACGATCGTCGACGAGACCGTCCGCCGGCGCGACGCCTTCCTCGAGGAGTCGCTCGCCGACCTGACCCCCGACGAACGGGAAACGCTGGCCCGCGCAGCCCTGATCATGAGGAAGGTGGCCGACAAGTGAGCACATCGATGTTCCGGTCGCTGTCGATCTTCAACTACCGCGTCTGGTTCATCGGAGCACTCGTCTCCAACGTCGGCGCCTGGATGCAGGCCACCGCCCAGAACTGGGTGGTCCTCACGCAGCTCACCGACAACGACGCCGCCGCGATGGGCGTCACGATGGCCCTGCAGTTCGCCCCGCCGCTTCTGCTGGTCGGCGTCACCGGATGGGTCGCCGACCGCTTCGACCGTCGCAAGCTCATCATGTGCACGCAGGGCGCCCTTCTCGCGCTCGCCGTGAGTCTCGGCATCCTGCTGCTCGTCGGAGCGATGACGCTCCCCCTCATGTACGGCTTCGCGCTGGCCCTCGGCATGGCGACGGCGTTCGACAACCCCGCACGGCAGGCGTTCGTATCCGACCTCGTATCGCAAGAGAATGCCTCCAACGCCGTGGCGCTGAACGCCGCGTCGTTCAACACCGCCCGACTCATCGGCCCGGCCGTCGCCGGAGTGATGATCGTGCTCGTCGGCACCGGGTGGGTGTTCCTCGTCAACGCCGTGACGTTCCTCGCGATGCTCGGCGCGCTGCTGATGATGCGGCCGCACGAGCTCGTCGCCCGCGCCCGGCGGAACGGTCCCGCTCGCCTCGCCGACGGCTTCCGCTACGTCGCGCGGCGCCCCGACCTCGTCGTCATCTTCGTCATGGTGTTCCTGCTGGGCGCCTTCGGCATGAACTTCCCGATCTTCGCCTCCACGATGGCCCTCGAATTCGGCCGCGGCGCCGACGGGTTCGGGCTGCTCAGCTCGTTCGTCGCCATCGGCTCGCTCGCCGGCGCCCTCCTGGCCGCGCGCCGTGATCGCGCTCGGATGCGCGTCGTGGTGGTGGGGACCGGCGGCTTCGCCGTGGCATCCGCCCTGTCGGTGCTCGCCCCCAGCTACGCCACGTACGCCGCCACGCTCGTGCTCACCGGCTTCTGCGTCGTGACAACGCTCACCACCGCGAACGGCTACGTGCAGACCACCACCGACCCGTCGTTGCGCGGCCGGGTGATCGCGCTCTACATGGCGATCCTGCTCGGCGGCACCCCGGTCGGCGCTCCGATCGTGGGTGCCGTGGCCACGGAGTTCGGACCACGCACGGCGATCGGACTGGCCGCCGCCGTCGCGCTCCTCGCGTGCGGGGTCGGCGTCGCGTGGACGCTGGCGTCGGGACGCGTGCACCGCCACGAGACCAAGCGGTTCCGCCTCACCGTCGATGAGACGCGCCCCATCCGGACGATCCCGCCCGAGCCCGAGGATTTCAGCGACGAGATCGCCGGCACGACCCCGATCCCACTGCCGCCCGGCGAGCGCGCTCCGCGCCCCGTGCACCGCCCCCGCCACGGGACCTGATCGACTCCTGGCCGTCCGCCGCGTGCCTGCCGCCGGAGGGGTTCCCTTTCCGAGGTGTGGGGCGCATTCCGCTGGTCGGGGCGAGAATTGCACACCCCGAAGCGCCGATCACGCCCCGAAGCGCCGATCACGCCCGAACCACGTGATCGCGCCCCGAACCGCGTGCGCGATCAGATGGCGCGAGCGCTCGTGCAAGCCCTCGCGCGCGAGCAAATAGCTAGATAAGCTAGCTACATGAACGAGAACAAGGCTTCGCGCCGCTGGGCGGGACTCGTCTTCATCAGCATCGCCGTCTCGCTGATCATCGTCGACTCGACGATCGTCAACGTGGCCGTGCCCTCGATCGTCGAAGAGCTGAAGATCTCCTCGACCGAGGTGCAGTGGGTCCAGGAGGCCTACACCCTCGTCTTCGCGTCGTTCCTGCTCGTGTTCGGCAGCCTCGCCGACCGCTTCGGTCGACGACGCCTCCTGCTGCTGGGCGTCGCCATCTTCGCGGCCGCCTCGATCGCCGCCTCGCTCGCGCCGACGGGTGGGCTGCTCATCCTGTCGCGACTCGTGCAGGGCGTCGGCGGAGCGATGATCCTGCCCACGACGCTGTCGATCATCAACGCCACCTTCCGCGGCCGCGAGCGCGGCATCGCGTTCGCCGTGTGGGGCTCGACGATCGGCGGAATGGCGGCCGTCGGCCCCCTGCTCGGGGGCTGGCTGACCACGGCCTTCTCGTGGCGATGGGCGTTCGGCATCAACATCCCCCTCGGCGTGATCATCGTGATCGGGGTCGTCCTGACCGTCGCCGAGTCGCGTAGTGAACGCGCCGAACGCATCGACGGCGTCGGCGCCCTGCTCTCGGTGCTGACGATGGCGCCCCTCGTGTTCGGCCTGATCGAAGGCCGCACGTACGGGTGGTGGACGGTCGACACGGTCCCCACCCTGGGTGGCTGGAGCTGGCCGCTGGGCCTCTCCCCCGTGCCCCTCGCCTTCGCGGTCGCTCTGCTCGCCCTCGTGGCCTTCATCGCCTGGGGCCTGCGGCGCCAACGCCTCGGCCGGTCCACGCTCCTCGCCTTCGATCTGTTCCGCATCACGTCGTTCCGCAACGGCAACATCGCCGCCGCCGTCGTGTCGCTGGGCGAGTTCGGCATCATCCTGGCCCTCCCGCTGTGGCTGCAGTTCGTGGTCGGTTTCGATGCCCTGCAGACAGGCCTGCTGTTGCTGTCGCTCGCGATCGGCTCGTTCGTGGCCAGCGGCATCGCGGGGGCGCTGAGCGGAAAGGTCGCGCCGGTATGGATCGTGCGCGGCGGCCTGTTGGCCGAGATCATCGGCGTGGGCGGCGTCGCCTTCACCATCAGGCCGGATGCCACGTGGGGACCACTCATCCCCTTCCTCTTCGTCTACGGACTCGGCGTGGGTCTGGCGACAGCTCAACTCACGGGCGTCGTGCTGGCCGACGTGCCGCCGTCGGCGAGCGGCCAGGCGTCGGGCACCCAGTCGACGTCGCGCCAGTTGGGCGCGGCCCTCGGCGTAGCGATCCTCGGCACCGTGCTCTTCTCGACGACCGCGGGGGTGTTGGCATCCGCTCTCGATGATCGCGGGGTGCCCGCGGCCGAACGCGATCAGGTCGTCTTGCAGGTCGTCGACAGCGCCGGAGCCGCGATCGCCGGCCTCGCCGCGTCGCCCGAGACGCAGGACCTGGCGATCAACGCCCGCGCGGCCTTCAGCGACGGCACGCGCGCCGCGGCCTTCACCGCGGCGGCCTTCCTCACCCTCGGGCTCGCCTCGACGCTGACGCTCGGGGCGGGCGCCTCGCGGCGCGAGACCGAAGAGGCACGAGCCGGCGAGGCGGTCTGAGTGCCGCGCGCACCCTCCGCGATGCGCACAACCTCAGCCGGGAACGCCCGAAACGGGCCGAGGTTACGCGAATCGCTGAGGTTATGACCCCCGGCGGGTGTCAGACGCGCGCGGCGGCCGACTCACCCACCGGCACCAGCCGCGTCAGCTGAGTGACGTGCCGCGGCTCGAGCTCTGCCAGCGACGACACGCCCAGCAGCGTCATCGTGCGTTCTATCTCGCTGCGCAGAATCGCGATCGTGCGATCGACGCCCTGACGCCCGCCGGCCATCAGGCCGTACAGGTACGCCCGGCCGATGAGCGTGAACTTCGCGCCCAGAGCGATGGATGCCACGATGTCGGCGCCGTTCATGATGCCCGTGTCGACCATGACCGTGGCGTCCTTGCCGACCTCGCGCACGACCTTCGGCAGGAGGTGGAAAGGGATCGGCGCGCGATCGAGCTGGCGGCCGCCGTGGTTGGACAGGACGATGCCATCGACGCCGAGGTCGACCAGACGCGCCGCGTCGGCGACGTTCTGCACGCCCTTCACGACGATCTTGCCCGGCCACATGCCGCGGATGACGTCGAGGTCGTCGTAGCTGATGGTGGGGTCCATGGCCGCGTTCAGCAGCTCACCGACGGTGCCGCCGGTGGTGCTGAGCGAGGCGAACTCGAGCTTGGGGGTGGTGAGGAAGTCGATCCACCACCACGGGCGCGGGATGGCGTTGACGATCGTGCCGACGGTCAGCTGCGGCGGGATCGAGAAGCCGTTGCGCTTGTCGCGCAGGCGGGCTCCGGCGATGGGGGTGTCGACGGTGAACTGCAGCGTGTCGAACCCGGCGCGCGCGGCGCGCTCGACGAGCCCGTACGAGATGTCACGGTCGTTCATGACGTACAGCTGGAACCAGTTGCGCCCCCGGGGGTTGGCGGCCTTCACGCCCTCGATCGAGGTCGTTCCCAGCGTCGACAGGGTGAAGGGGATGCCCGCGGACGCCGCCGCGGACGCCCCGGCCGTCTCGCCCTCGGTCTGCATCAGGCGCGTGAATCCGGTGGGTGCGATCCCGAACGGCAGGGCCGACGGTCCGCCGAGGATCTCGCAGGAGGTGTCGACGTCGGCCGCCGGGCGCAGGATGTCGGGATGGAATTCGACATCCTCGAAGGCGCGGCGGGCACGGTCGAGCGACAGCTCTCCCTCGGCCGCACCGTCGGTGTAGTCGAACGCCGCCTTGGGGGTGCGGCGCTTGGCGATCGTGCGCAGGTCGGCGATGGTCAGGGCGGCATCGAGACGGCGCTTGCGCGCGTCGAGCTCGGGCTTCTTGAACTGCATGAGCTCGAGGAGCTCGCCGACTTTGGGGAGCTGACGCTGAACCATGGAGATGCTCTCTTTCGTGTGGTCTGACCACATAGTACGCGTCACCGAGCGGGGCGGGAAGGGTCTTCAGGAATGCGGCTCGAACCGCCGAGGGGGGAAGGCGATCGCCACACGCGCACGCAGGTCTTCGAGCGACGCGTCGGCCCCGAAGGCGCCGAGGGCCCGCGCCTGCACGAGCACATTGCCCGCAGCGGTCGCTTCGACGGGGCCGGCGAGCACGGGCACCCCGGCCCGGTCGGCGGTGGCCTGGCACAGCAGCACGTTCAACGCACCCCCACCGACCAGGTGGATGACGTCCACCTCGCGTCCCGCGAGATCGCCGGCGGTGCGTACCGCTCGCGCGAACGCGTCGGCGATGCTCTCGACGATGATCCGCGCGAACGCCGCGCGACCGGCGACCTCGGGTTGCGGCGTCCCGAGCAGGGCGGCGATGCGCGCCGGCATGTCGCCGGGGGCGGCGAGCGAGGCGTCATCGGCGTCGAAGACCCGCCTGGGCGACGGCTCGGCGGAGGCGGCCCGGAGCAGCGCGGGCAGGTCGACGTCCGCACCGTCACGATCCGACCACGCGCGCACCGTCTCGCTCAGCAGCCAGAGTCCGGTGACGTTGTGCAGGAACCGCACGCGCCCGTCGACGCCGCCCTCGTTCGTGAAGTTGGCCGCGCGGGCGGCATCCGTTGTGATCGGCGCGCGAAGCTCCAGCCCCACCAGACCCCACGTCCCGCACGAGATGTACGCGGCGTTCGGGGTCGACATCGGCACCGCGACGACCGCGGAGGCGGTGTCGTGCGAACCCACGGCGATCACGGGGACGCCGGCGAACTCGGCCGAGGTGTTGCCGATCGCCTGCCCGGGATCGATCAGCGGCGGCAGCACGCGGGAGGGGATGCCGAGCGCCTCGGCGAGCGCCTGATCCCACTCCCCCGTACGCACGTCGAGCAGACCCGTCGTCGAGGCGTTCGTTCGCTCGGCGACGCGGCGGCCGGTGAGCCGCTCGGCGAGCAGGTCGGGGATGAGCAGGCTCGTCTGCGCCTCGGCCAGCTGCGCGTCGACCGCGTACTGGTACACCGTGTTGAACGGGAGGAACTGCAGGCCGTTGCGGTGGTACAGCTCCTCGAACGGCACCACCGCGTGCACGGCATCCACCCCGCGCGCGGTGCGCTCGTCGCGGTAGTGGAACGGCTCGGCGAGCAGATCGCCGTCTTCGCCGAGGAGGCCGTAGTCGACGGCCCACGCGTCGATGCCGACGCTCTCGATCGACGGCTCCCGGCGGAGCGCCTCGGCCAGGCCCGCGCGCACATGGACCCAGAGCTGGTCGATGTCCCAGTGCCACCCGTCTTCGCGCTTGACCGGGCCGTTGGGGAACCGGGCGACCTGTTCGAGCTCGAGCACCCCGTCGCCGACGCGGCCGATCATCACGCGCCCGCTCGTGGCGCCGAGGTCGACGGCGGCGACGGCCCGGACGGCGCCGGGCTCCGTCCTGTCGGGGACGGGCGCGCTCATCGCAGGAACGCCGCGGCGACGCCCGAGTCGACGGGGATGTGCAAGCCCGTCGTGCGCGAGAGCTCGGGACCGGTGAGCACGTACACCGCGTCGGCGACGTTCTCGGGCACGACCTCGCGCTTCAGGATCGTGCGGTCGGCGTAGAACTGCCCGAGGTCCTTCTCGTCGACGCCGTAGGTGGCGGCGCGGTTCGCGCCCCAGCCCGCGGCGAAGATCCCCGAGCCGCGCACGACGCCGTCGGGGTTGATGCCGTTGACCCGCACGCCGTACTCGCCGAGCTCGACCGCCAGAAGCCGCACCTGGTGCGCCTGGTCGGCCTTGGTGGCGGAGTAGGCGATGTTGTTGGGGCCCGCGAACACGGAGTTCTTCGACGAGATGTAGATGACGTCTCCCCCCATCTTCTGCGCGATCAGCGCCTTCGCCGCGGCCTTCGAGACGAGGAACGAGCCCTTGGCCATCACGTCGTGCTGCAGGTCCCAGTCCTTCTCGGTGGTCTCCAGCAGCGGCTTCGACAGCGAGAGGCCGGCGTTGTTGACCACGAGGTCGATGCCGCCGAAGGCGAGCACGGTCGCATCGATCGCGGCCTGCACGCCCGCGGCTTCCGCGACGTTCGCGGCCACACCGATCGCGACGTCGGTCGAGCCGAGCTCGGCGGCCACAGCCTGCGCCTTCTCGAGGTCGAGGTCGGCCACGACGACGCACGCCCCCTCGGCGGCGAGACGGGTGGCGATGGCCTTGCCGATGCCGGAGGCGGCACCGGTCACGAACGCGATGCGACCCTGGTGGGTCTGGGGTTTCGGCATCCGCTGCAGCTTGGCCTCTTCGAGCGCCCAGTACTCGATGCGGAACTTCTCGGCATCCGAGATCGGGGCGTAGGTCGAGAGGGACTCGGCGCCGCGCATGACGTTGATGGCGTTGACGTAGAACTCCCCCGCCACCCGCGCGGTCTGCTTGCTCGCACCGTACGAGAACATGCCGACGCCCGGCACGAGCACGATGAGCGGGTCGGCGCCGCGGATGGCGGGACTGTCGGCGTCGGCGTGCGCGTCGTAATACGCCTGGTAGTCGGCACGATAGGCGGCGTGCCGCTCGTGCAGGCGCGCGATCGACTCCTCCACAGAGGCGTCGGCGGGCAGATCGAGCAGCAGCGGCTTCACCTTGGTGCGCAGGAAGTGATCGGGGCAGCTCGTACCGAGCTCGGCCAGGGCGGGGGCCTTCACGGATGCCAGGTACTCGAGCACCACGTCGGAGTCGCTGAAGTGACCGACCATCGGCTTGTCGGTCGAGGCGAGACCACGGATCGTCGGGGCGAGGGCCGCGGCCTTCACCCGACGCTCGTCGGCGGGGAGCGCCGCGAACCCGTCGCGCCCGCCCCCGAACGGCTCGGCCGCACCGTGCTCGTCGATGTACCCCTGGGCCGTATCGATGATCCACCGGCTGTTGCGCTCGGCCTCCTCCGACGTGTCCCCCCACGCCGTGATCCCGTGACCGCCGAGGATCGTGCCGATCGCCTGCGGGTTCGCCGCCTTGATCTCCGCGATGTCCAGGCCCAGCTGGAACCCGGGTCGCCGCCACGGCACCCACACGACCTTGTCACCGAAGATGTTGGCCGTCAGAGCCTCGCCGTCGGCCGCGGTCGCGATCGCGATGCCCGCGTCCGGGTGCAGGTGATCGACGTGCGCGGCATCCACGAGTCCGTGCATCGCGGTGTCGATCGACGGAGCGGCGCCCCCCTTTCCGTGCAGGCAGTAGTCGAAGGCGGCGACCATCTCGTCCTCCCGGTCGATGCCCGGATAGACGTCGACGAGCGCGCGCATGCGGTCGAGCCGCAGCACTGCGAGCCCCTTCTCGGTCAGCGTGCCGAGGTCGCCGCCGGACCCCTTGACCCACAGCAGCTCGACCGGCTCACCGGTGACGGGGTCGATGTCGGTGCCCTTGGCGGAGGTGTTGCCGCCGGCGTAGTTGGTGACCTCGGGGTCGGAGCCGAGGCGGTTGCTGCGCGCGACGAGGGCTGCGGCGGTGTCGTTCGTCATGATGTCTCCTTTTCGAGGAACGCGCTCAGGCGCCCCAGCCGGCCTGGGTGCCGCCGACGCGCTCGTCGGCGATGCGGGGCAGGTATCCGGATGCCGCGAACGCGGCCATCGGGTCGGCGGGAAGTCCGCGCGAGGCGCGCCACTCGGCGAGGGCCGGGCGCACGTCGGTGTAGAACGCGTCCATGAGCACGGCGTTGGCCCCCAGCACGTCGTTCGCCCGCTGCGCCGCGTCGAGCGCGTCACGGTCGACGAGCAGGGCGCGAGCCGTCATCTCCTGCACGTTGAGCACCGAGCGGATCTGCCCGGGGATCTTGTCTTCGATGTTGTGGCACTGGTCGAGCATGAACGCCACGTCGGGGTTATTCAGGCCGCCGCCGCGCACGACCTCGGTGAGGATGCGGAACAGCTGGAACGGGTCGGCCGAGCCCACGATGAGGTCGTCGTCGGCGTAGAAGCGGGAGTTGAAGTCGAACGAGCCGAGTTTTCCGAGGCGCAGCAACTGCATGACGATGAACTCGATGTTCGTGCCGGGCGCGTGGTGACCGGTGTCGAGGCACACCATCGCCTTGTCGCCGAGGGCGGCCACCTGCGCGTACGACGTCCCCCAGTCCGGAACGTCGGTGTGGTAAAACGACGGCTCGAAGAACTTGTACTCCAGCACCAGACGCTGGTCGTCTCCGAGCCGCGCATAGATCTGCCGCAGTGAGTCCTGAAGGCGATCCTGTCGGCCGCGCATGTCGTTCTGTCCGGGGTAGTTCGACCCCTCGGCGAGCCAGATCTTCAGGTCGCGGGAGCCCGTGGCATCCATCACGTCGATGCACGCGAGGTGGTGGTCGATGGCCTTGCGGCGGATGCGCTCATCGTGGTGCGTGAGGGCGCCGAACTTGTAGTCCTCGTCCTGGAAGGTGTTCGAGTTGATCGTGCCGAGGCTGACGCCGAGGTCTTCGGCGTGGCGGCGCAGGGCGCCGTAGTCGTCGACGAGGTCCCACGGGATGTGCAGCGCGACGCTCGGTGCCAGAGCGGTCAGACGGTTCACCTCGGCGGCGTCCGCGATCTTCTCGAACGGGTCGCGCGGAGTGCCGGCGGTGGGGAACACGCGGAAGCGCGTGCCGGAGTTGCCGAAGGCCCACGAGGGCAGCTCGATGGCCTGCCCCTCCAGGGTCGCGAGGATCTCGGGGCGGAGAGTGGTCATGAGCGGGTGCCTTCGGTCGGGACGGATGCCGCTGAACCGGCCTCCGAAACGGGGGATGCCGCGGATGCGGCACCGGGGCGGGGGGATGCCGACGACCCCGCGTTCGCGAGCTGGTCGGCGAGGTGGAAGATCTCGGTGAGGGCGGTGGCGGCCCGGTCGGGTCGCCCGTCGAGGTCGAGGAAGAAGGGCGCCATCTCGGCCTCCCAGGCGGCCGCGATGGGCGAGGCGGCGAGGTAGGCCTGCGCGGCTGCGTCGTCGTCGGTCTCGTAGTAACCGACCAGACGACCCCCCTCTCCCAGGAACAGCGAGTAGTTGCGGCGACCGGCGGCGGCGATCTCGGCGAGCATGTCGGCGCGGACGGGCGTGTGCCGGGCGACATACTCGTCGATCAGCTCGGGCCGGATGCGCAGCTCGAAGCAGACGCGTGTGGTCTGTGCGGTCATGGCGAGGTTGACTTCCCTGAGAATGAATCGTTTCACCGCAGAGTAGCACCGGGCGACGGCGGGTGCGATATCGTCGGCAGATCATGGCGGTCAAGATCAAGGACGTCGCGGCGCACGCCGACGTCTCGGTGGGGACCGTCTCGAACGTCCTGAACGGTCGCGAGACCGTCTCACCGGCCGCCGTCGAACGAGTACGCGCCGCCATCGACGCCCTCGGGTACGTGCGCAACGACGCCGCGCGTCAGCTGCGAGCCGGTCGGAGTCGGTCGATCGCCCTCATCGTGCTCGACGTGGGCAATCCCTTCTTCGCCGCGGTGGCGCGCGGTGCCGAGGCCCGCGCCGCAGAAGACGGCTACGTCGTGCTGCTCGGCTCCAGCGGGGCCGACGGCGATCGGGAACGCCTCTACCTCGATCAGTTCCGCGAGCAGCGGGTCGCCGGGGTGCTGCTCACCCCCGCCGATGCGAGCGGCGACGTGATCGAGCGGCTGGCGTCAGCCGGCATCCCGGTCGTCCTCGTCGACGAGCAGACGCCGGGCGACGACGTCTGCGCCGTGTCGGTCGATGACGTCGAGGGCGGTCATCTCGCCGTGGCTCACCTGCTGGCGCAGGGACGCCGGCGCATCGTGTTCGTCGCCGGCCCGTTGACCACGCGACAGGTCGCCGACCGTCTCGCCGGCGCGCGCCGGGCGGTCGCCGAGGTCGACGGGGCCGAACTCCAGATCGTCGAGACGGATGCCATGACCGTGCTGGCCGGCCGTGCCGCCGGCGAGCGCCTGCGCGGGCGGGACGACCGACCCGACGCGGTCTTCGCGGCGAACGACCTGCTCGCCGTGGGCGTGCTGCAGGCGTTGACGATGCTCGGCGACATCCGCGTGCCCGAGGACATCGCGCTCGTCGGCTACGACGACATCGACTTCGCCGCCGCCACCGTCGTGCCGCTCACCTCGGTGCGCCAGCCCGCCGAGGCGCTCGGCTCGACCGCCGTCGACCTGCTGCTGCGCCAGCTCGACGGCGCGCTCGACCCGTCGGAGCGCCAGGTGCGGTTCCGGCCGGAGCTCGTGGTGCGCGCATCCAGCGGCTGACCCGCCGGCATCACGCGGCCGGGTGTGCGTGATCGCGCTCGAGCCCGCCCGACACCCCCGCACCGGGGCGTCAGTGCGCCGCCACGCGCTCCGCGCCCTCGACCTGCGTCGGCGTCCGCACGAATGCCGCGAGCACGATGACCGCGAGAGACAGGCAGGCCGCCACGAAGAACGCGGAGTGGATGCCGCTCGCCGTGGCATCCACCACCGACGCGCCCTGGTCGGCGACGGCCGCCGCCGATCCCACCGTCATCAGAGTGATGAACACCGCGGTCCCCGCCGCACCTGCCAACTGCTGCACCGTGGAGACGATCGCCGAGCCGTGCGGGTAGAGCTCGCGCGGGAGCGAACCGAGCGCCGAGGTCATCAACGGGGTGAACATGAACGCCAGACCGAGGCTCAGGACGCAGTGCACCGCGATGACGAAGCCGATGGGCGTCGCGACCGAAAGCGTCGAGAAGCCCCAGAGCGCGATGCTGGCGACGATCGCGCCGGGCAGCACGAGCGGTCGTGCGCCGAAGCGATCGAAGAGGTTGCCGACGATCGGGGCCATGAGCCCCATGAGCAGGCCGCCGGGCAGCAGCATCAAGCCGGTGGGCAGCGTTCCGAGGCCGAGGACGTTCTGCAGGTAGAGCGGCAGCAGGATGAGCACGCCGAACAGCGTCGTCATCGCCACCACGACGAGGATCACCGCGATGGTGAAGGCCGAGTGGCGGAAGACCGCGAGATTCAGCAGCACGCGGTCGGTGGAGCCCAGACGCAGCTGACGCACGACGAACGCGGCGAGAGCGACCGCCCCCACGACCAGCGGGATCCACACGGGGACGATCTCGTGACCGCCGGCGGCCTCGCCGATGCTCGACAGACCGAAGATGATGCCGCCGAAGGCGAGGGCCGAGAGCACCACCGAGGTGACGTCGAGGGTGACCCGGCGCGTGTCGGTGAGGTTCTGCACCCACCGCGCACCGAGGGCGATCGCGATCAGCGCGATCGGCACCATGACGATGAACATCGCGCGCCACGGGAACACCGACAGGATCAGGCCCGACACCGTGGGACCGACCGCGGGGGCGACCGAGATCACGATCGAGATGAGCCCCATCATTCGGCCGCGGCGGTTCGCGGGCACGACGTTGAGCACCGTCGTGAACAGCAGCGGGATCATGATCGCGGTGCCCGAGGCCTGCACGATGCGACCGAGCAGCAGCACGCCGAACCCGGGGGCGATCGCGGCGATCACGGTTCCGAGGGTGAACAGCCCCATCGCGGTGAAGAAGAGCGTCCGCAACGGGAAACGCTGGATGAGGAAACCGGTCGCGGGGATGACGACGGCCATCGTCAGCAGGAAGGCCGTGGTGAGCCATTGCGCGGTGGCGGCGGTGATGTCGAGCTCGCGCATGAGCTCGGGCAGCGCCACGCCCATGATCGTCTCGTTGAGGATGACCACGAATGCGGCGACGACGAGCAGCGCGATGACGGCGCCCGGGCGCACGGCGGTCTTCCCGGGCGGGGCGGCGGTGGGGACGGTTCCGGTGGCGACCATGGAAGACCAATCTGAACGGGTGGTGAGCAGTGAATGACATTGTGGCAGTGACTGCCAATAAGACATGGACTACTGTAGCCGATATGGAGACCGCAGCGGCACCCGTCGGAGAGGCGCTCCGCGACCGTCGGCGGCGCGAGACGACGCTGGAGATCTGCGAGGCCGCCCTCGACCTGTTCGAGGAGAAGGGCGTCGCGCGCACCACCGTCGACGAGATCGCCGCTCGCGCGGGCGTCTCGGCCCGCACCTTCTTCCGCTTGGCGGGCACGAAAGAGGATGCCGTCTTCATCGACGACGGACGCTTCGCCGCCGCGTTCGCCGAGATCGGCACCGACGGCGACGACATCGCCGCCCTCACTCAGGCACTGCGTGAAGTCTTCGCCCGCGAACTCGACCGCCTGCACGCCGACGCACACGCGCGCACGCGATTTCTTCGCGTCCGGCGCTTGATCGGTCACGAACCGACGCTGCTCGGCGCCGCCATCCGCCGCGAGACGACCTCGTCCGACCTGTTCGTCCCCGAGATCGCCGCCCGCATCGGCGTCAGCGAGCTCGATGTGCGCACGGCGATCGGTCTCGCGGCCCTCGAGATGCGCACCGCCCTCGACGAGTGGGCGCGCCGCGCCGACCGCGGCGAGGAGGCGAACCTCCCCGCCCTCCACCGCGAGATCCAGACGCTGCTGGGTGCGGCGGCGGCCGACTGAACTCGGCTCAGGTCTCGCGCGTGATCGTCACCTTCACCTTGAGGTTGCTGCGGCCGGGACCCGCGTAGACGCCCCGGAGCGGCGGCACGTCGTTGTAGTCGCGCCCGCGGCCCACGAGCACGTGGCGGTCGCCGATCTCGATGTTGTTCGTGGGGTCGAAGCCCTGCCAGTCGCCGGCGAACCACTCCACCCACGCGTGCGACTCCCCCGTCACGGCCTCGCCGACCGCGGCGGAGGGCTTCGGGTGCAGGTAGCCCGAGACGTAGCGGGCCGGGATACCGACCTCGCGGAGCGCCCCGATCGCGATGTGCGCGATGTCCTGGCAGACGCCCTTGCGGGCCTCCCACGCGTCGATGGCCGTCGACGTGACGGCCGTGACGCCTTGCATGTAGTCGATGGCGTCGCCGACGGCTTCCGCGATGGCGTGGGCCGCGGGACCCGGACGCTCGTGTTGCGCGGCGATGGACCGCGCCAACGCGGCGACCTCGGGATGCGGGGTCGTGCGACGTGTCTGCGTGAGTTGCTCGACGGTCGAGATGGATCGATCGGCCTCGGCGGCGAGCTGCTCCCAGGTGATGTCGGCGTGCTCGATCGGACGCGGACGCACCTCGATGAGCGAGCGCGCCGTGATCGTCAGCGCCGAGTGCGGCGACAGCACGTCGAAGGCCGCGACTCGCGTGCCGAAATAGTCGACGTACTGGTTGACCGAGGTCGACGGCTCGATGTCGAGCGACGAGCTCAGGACGAACTGACTGTCGGTCGAGTGCGGCAGCATCCGGGCCTCGTTGTAGGACGCCGAGACGTCGCCCGGGTAGATGAACCCGGTCTGGTGCTCGATGCGAAGACGTTTCACGAGATCTCCCCGATCCAGCTCGGCTCTGCCTGCGTCGGGAAGAACCGCGAGCGGATCGCCTCCGACGCCTCTCGCGTGACCGTCTGCACGCGCTGCATGTGTTCGGGCAACTCCGACAGGATCTCGCTGATGGGCCGGTACTCGAGGTCGTTGCGGATCTGCCCGAGGGCGCGCAGCACGGTGTTGGAGTGGCCGACGCGATCGGCGCGGGGATCGATCGCGCTCATGCAGTCCTCCGCGCGCTGGATGGAGAAGATGATCGAGCGCGGGAACAGGCGGTCGAGCAGCAGGAACTCCGCGGCGTTACGGGCGCTCGGCATCCCCCGGTACGTGCGCAGGTACGCCTCATAGGCGCCGCACGAACGCAGGATCGTGGTCCACGACGGACCCGACACCTCGGTCAGCGACCGCGTGGCCAGCAATCGCGCCGTCATGTCGGTGCGCTCGATGCTGCGGCCGAGGGTGAAGAACTGCCACGCCTCGTCGCGGTTGGTGGACGAGTCGACGATGCCGATGGCAAGGGCGGCACGCTCGCGCGTCCACTGGAAGAACTCGTGCACCTTCTCGGTCTGCAACCGTCGCGGCATCCGGGAATTCGTGGTGTTGAGGGTCTCCCAGAGCTCGGTGGAGACGATCTCGCGTGCGCGGCGGGCGTTCTCGCGCGCCGCGGTGAGCGAGTACGCGATGCTCGACGGGTTCATCCGGTCGACGGCGAGACGGGCGAGCACGTCGTCGCGGCGCACGGTGTCGATGTTCTCCGGCCAGGGCGAGCCCATCACGCTCAGCAGCGAACGGCACGCCGTGTCCTCGTCGATCCAAGGATCTTCGAGCAGCAGTTGGAGGTGCACGTCGAGGATGCGCGCCGTCCCGTCGCTGCGCTCGATGTAGCGCCCGATCCAGAACAGTGACTCTGCGATGCGGCTCAGCATGGTGCGGCCTCCGCTCCTGTGTCGGCCGCGGCAGAGGACCCCGCGCCCGTCGAAGAGTCGGGGGCCCGGTGCTCCCGCGCCTGCTGCTGCTGCTCCGCCTGCGGGCCGTGCTGCACGCCCGCCTCCGCCTGTTGCTGCTGCTCCTGCTGGTCTCGACCCGGGCGGTGATCGCGCGGCGAGGTGGCGGGTGCGGGCTGACCGTCGTAGATGATCGGGATGGACTCGGTGACCGCCGCCTGGTCGGCGACCAGACCCGAGACGCCACTGCCCTGGCCGTACTCGACGTGCGAGGGGGCCGAACCACCCACGACCCAGGTGTCCTTCGACCCGCCGCCCTGGCTCGAGTTCACCACGAGCTGACCCTCGGGGAGCGCCACGCGGGTGAGGCCCCCGGGCAGCACCCAGATGTCGTCGCCGTCGTTGACGGCGAACGGACGCAGGTCGGCGTGACGCGGCCGCATCCCGTCTTCCACCAGCGTCGGGATGGTCGAGAGCATCACGACCGGCTGGGCGATCCAGCCGCGCGGATCGGCTTTCAGCCGCTTGCGCAGCGCGTCGAGCTCGGCGGGCGAGGCATCGGGGCCCACGACGAGTCCCTTGCCACCGGAGCCGTCGACGGGCTTCACGACCAGTTCCGGCAGGCGATCGAGCACCTCCTCGAGCGCGCCCGGGTCTTCGAGGCGCCAGGTGTCGACGTTCTTCAGGATCGGCTCCTCGGCGAGGTAGTAGCGGATCAGCTCGGGCACGTAGGTGTAGAGCAGCTTGTCGTCGGCCACGCCGTTGCCGACGGCGTTGGCGATCGTGACGTTGCCGAGGCGCGCGGCCAGCATGAGACCGGGAGCGCCGAGCATCGAGTCGGCGCGGAACTGCAGCGGGTCGAGGAAGTCGTCGTCGACGCGGCGGTAGATGACGTCGACGCGCTGCGGGCCGCGGGTGGTGCGCATGAACACCTTGCCGCCGATGCTCAGCAGGTCACGGCCCTCGACGAGCTCGACGCCCATGAGGCGCGCGAGCAGCGTGTGCTCGAAGTAGGCCGAGTTGTAGACACCCGGGGTGAGCACGACGATGTTCGGATCGTCGATGCCGGGCGGGGCCGAGGCGCGCAGCGCCGCGAGCAGCTTGTTCGGGTAGTCGCCCACGGGACGCACGCGCATCGACACGAACAGCTCGGGCAGCGTCTGCGCCATCACCCGGCGATTGGAGATCACGTACGAGACGCCGGAGGGCACACGCACGTTGTCTTCGAGCACGCGCATCTCGCCGTGCTCGTCGCGGATGAGGTCGATTCCCGACACCTGGATGCGCACGCCGTTGGCGCTGCGGATGCCGGCGGCCTGACGGTAGAAGTACTGCGACGACGAGATCAGACCGGCGGGCAGGATGCCGTCGCGCACGCAGTGCTGATTGCCGTACGCGTCGTCGAGGAAAGCCTCGAGCGCCCGGACGCGCTGCTTCACGCCGGCCTCGATACGCGACCACTCGTCGTAGGCGATGACCCGGGGCACGGCATCCAGGGGGAACGGTCGCTCCTCGCCCGCGAAGTCGAACGTCACGCCCTGCGCCAGGTAGGAGCTCGCCAGAGACTCGGTGCGGCCGCGCAGCTCCTCCTGGGTCATCTGCGCCAGCGCTTGGTACAGCTCCCGGTACGCCTCACGAGAAGGTGCGGCGTCGCCGGCCGTGGCCGGGGCACCGAACATCTCGTCGTACGCCGGGATGCCGGATGCGGTCTTGCGCGGCGCCAGCGTGGAGCCGTAACCGTCGAACAGGTCACCCATGCGAAGACTCTACTCAGCACCGTGTTGCCGACACGTTTCCCGGACCACGATGTCGGGGGTGTCGGGGGTGTGGATAGAGTGACGCCAACGTCCGCCGCCACGATCAAGGGTGCTTCCATGCGCGTGCTCGTCACCAGTTCCCGCAACACCTTCGCCCTGGATCTGATCCGCAAGCTCGGGAGCGTGGGGCACACCGTCTTCGCCGCCGACACGTACGAGGGAGCGGTCGGCAGCCATTCGCGATTCCTCGCGGGCCACCTGACGACCCCGTCGCCGCGCTTCGAGACCGACGCGTTCATCGCGACGGTCAACGCCTACGTCGAGGAGCACGACATCGAGGTCGTCATCCCGACCTTCGAGGAGGTCTTCTACCTCGCCGCCCGTGCGGCCGACCTCCCCGAGGGGGTGCGCCTGTACGCCGGCAGCTTCGGCGACCTCGCGCGCCTGCACGACAAGGCGAGCTTCCAGCGCCTCGCCCAGGATGCCGGCGTGCCCATCCCTGAGACGGTCGTGGTGACCTCCCCCGACGAACTGCGCGCCGCGATCGAGTCGTTCCCCCGGTACTTCGCCCGCGCGGCGTTCTCGCGCGGCGGCGTGGGGCTCCTGACGAACACCGGCCCGCTCGCGGGGAAGGTGCCGGTGGAGGACTGCGTGCCGACCGTCGACCAACCGTGGCTCGTGCAGCCCTTCGTCGACGGGCCCATGGTGTGCACCTACAGCGTCGTCGTCGACGGCAAGGTGCAGGCGCACACGACCTACAAGGCCGCCGAGCAGTGGGCCCATTCCACTGCGATCGCCTTCGTGGCCGTGGACAGCACCGACACCCTGCGGTACACGCAGCAGCTCGTGGACGCACTCGACCCCGGCTTCACCGGTCAGATCTCGTTCGACTTCGTCGACCACGGCAGCGACGCCGCCCCCGACTACAAGATCATCGAGTGCAACCCGCGTCCCACGAACGGCGTCATCCTGCTCGAGGCCGACGTCGTGGTCAAGGCGATCCAGGGGGAGCTCGCCGAGCCGGTGGTCGCCGTCCCCGGTACGGAGCGGCAGATCACCCTCGCCGTGATCGCCGATGCGTTCACCGAGCCGCTGTCGCACCTGCCGAGGACCCTGCACGACCTGCTCCACGTGCGCGACGTCGGGGCCGGGTGGTGGGACGGCGCCGCGATGCTCTGGAGCCCGGCCACGATCGCGCACGGCGCGAAGATCTCGCACGGCGACCGAAAAGAGGTGCTCGCCGCCCTCGGCGACGACATCGTGTGGAACGGCGAGCCGATCGACGGCATGAGCGAGACGGATGCCGCGGCCCTCGAGGCCGTGCACGCCGGCCGCGTCTGACACCGCGGCATCCCCCGCATCTCTGTGGCGAGCGTCCAGAACACGCCGCACCGGCTCGAAGCGTGCGGCGTGTCCTGGACACTCGACGGCAATGGCCGGCTCCGCCTCGCGCGCGGGGCCGGCGAGGCGAGCGTCAGGCGCCGGGGCGCAGGACGACCTTGATGCAGCCGTCTTCTTTCTTCTGGAACGTCTCGTACAGGCCGGGGGCGTCTTCGAGCGGCGCGTGGTGGGTGACCAGGTCCATGACGCCGAGCGGGTCGGCGGGGTCCTCCACGAGCGGCAGAAGATCGTCGATCCACCGCTTGACGTTGCACTGGCCCATGCGGAAGTTCAGCTGCTTGTCGAACATCGTCTTCATCGGCAGCACGTCGGCCTCGCCGGCGTATACGCCGCTGAGGGAGACGGTGCCACCGCGACGGACGAGGTCGATCGAGGAGTAGACGGCGGCGAGGCGGTCGAGGCCGGCCTTGTCCATGAGCTTCTGGGCGAGGGCGTCGGGGAGCAGCCCGATCGCGTCCTGAGCCAGCTTGATGCCGCCGTTGCCGTGGGCCTCCATGCCGACGGCATCCACCACGGAGTCGACGCCGCGCCCCTCGGTGAGGTCGAGGAGCTCGTCGACCACCGTCTCGGTGAGGTCGTAGGTGAGGACGCCGTGGCGCTCGGCCATCGCACGGCGGTCGGCCTCGGGCTCGACCGCGAGTACGCGGTAGCCGAGGTGCACGCCGATGCGGGCCGCGAACTGGCCGACCGGACCCAGGCCCATCACCGCGAGCGTGCCGCCCTCGGGGACGTTCGCGTACTTCACGCCCTGCCAGGCCGTGGGGACGATGTCGCTGAGGAAGAGGTAGCGGTCGTCGGGGAGGTCGTCGCCCACGCGGATGTGGTTGTAGTCGGCCAGCGGCACGCGCAGGTATTCGGCCTGACCTCCGGGCACCTGGCCGTAGAGCTTGGTGTAGCCGAAGAGCGCCGCACCGCTGCCGTACTCGCGCACCTGGGTGGTCTCGCACTGCGACTGCAGCCCGCGGCGACACATGAAGCAGTGTCCGCACGAGATGTTGAACGGCACGACGACGCGGTCGCCGACGGCGAGATTGGTCACGGCCGAGCCCACCTCGACGACGACGCCCATCGGCTCGTGGCCGAGCACATCGCCCTTGTCGATGAAGGGCCCGAAGAGTTCGTACAGGTGCAGGTCGGAACCGCAGATCGCGGTCGAGGTGATCTTGACGATCGCGTCGGTGGGTTCCAGGATCTCGGGGTCCGGGACCTCCTCGACGCTCACGTTGCGCTTGCCCTGCCAGGTCAGTGCCTTCATGTCGTGCCTCTCGTTCCGGGGACGCCCAGTGTGCGCCCCGACACGGCGGCCCGCCGAGGTGGTTGACGAGCCCCCGGTGAGTGCGTCATGCCCCCGGCGCTGCGACCGGCGGAGCGTCGATCCAGGCGTGCACGCGCGCAAGGAACGCGGCGTATCCGGCGGGGGTGCGCCCGGCGAGGCGTCCCGAGGTCTCGACCTCGTGCACGTCGCTCGCGCGTTCACGGGCTCCGATCGCCCGGGCCGCGCGCACGAGAGCGACGTCTTCGTGCGCGGAGAGATCCGGGATGCCACCGGCCTCGGCGTATGTGCTGGCCCGAACGCCGAGATTGGCGCCGTGCACGTTGCCGGGCGGGCGTCCGCGATGGTGGGTGGCGCGCCAGTACGCGACGTGCCGCGCGCTGAGGTCGGCGAAGTCAGGGCGTACGGTTCCGAGGACCACGACGACGCCGGTATCCGCCAGGTCGAGCTGATGGGTGATCCAGTCCACGGGCACGACCGTGTCGGCATCCGTCATCGCGATCCAGGTCTCGTGCGGGCTCGCGTCCAGCGTCGACAGGGCGTGCGCGACGCCGGTCCGGCGGGCGGCGCCGACGCGGCGCGCGCTGATCTCGACGACCTCGACCGGCCACCGCCGCACCTGCGGCTCGGTGGCGTCGGTGCACGCGTCGAGCACGACGACGACGACCGCGATGAGATCGGGAGCGCCCTCCCGCGCGTGCGCCACGGCTCCGGCCACGGATGACAAACACCGCTCGATCAGGGCTTCTTCGTCATGCGCGGGGATGACGACCGCCACCGCTCTCACGACGCGAGCCCGGCCTCGGTCGCCACCGACCGCGCTCCCGGGCGCGCGAACACCTCGAGAACGAAGTCCTCCTCCTCGTGGCGCACGAGGCGCACCAGGTCGGGGCGACCGGCGAGCGCGTCGTGGACACTGTCGCCGCTGCGGGGGTACTCCGCGACCGGATGCCGCCAGTGGCAGGCCACGAGCTGACCGTCGCCGCTGAGCGACGCGACGGCGGCGGCGAGCCCGCGATCCAGGTCGGCGCCCGCCCAGTAATACGCCACCTCCGACAGCACGACGAGGTCGAACTCCCCCGCGGGCCAGTCGTCGGGGAGGGTGCCGCGACGCAGCTCGACGTTCGCGCTGGTCGCCATCCGGCGGCGAGCCCTTTCGAGCGCGGCGGCGGCGAGGTCGACGGCGAGCACCCGGTCGCTCCGACGGGCCAGCTCCACGGTGAGCGCACCGGTCGAGCAGCCCGCCTCGAAGGTGGCCCGGTACCGGCGCCGGGGCAGGGCGGCGAGCAGCGCGGCGCGCTTGCGCTCCTCGTACCAGCGTGAATCGAAGCCCCACGGATCGTCGTGCCGAGCGTAGATGTCGTCGAAGTAGGCCTGGCCGACGGTGGCGTCCGGGGCAGGCTCGGCGGGGCCGGCAGCCGGCTCGGCCGCGGCGGGAGCCGGCTCGTCCGACGACGCGGCGCGCTCCGTCGCTGCGCGAGCGGCCGCACGGTCGCGCGGCTCCGGCGCGAAGAACACCTCGGCATCCCTCTCGAAATGCGCGCGCATGCGCGGGTGCACCATCGGCTCGTCGCCGGGCGCCGGCGACAACGGCTGAAGCTGACTGGCGTGCGCGTCGAGGGCGCGGGTCTTGGCATCGCGAGCACCCGTGTCGAGAACGAGACGCTCGACGGCGTCCCATGGCACGTCACCGGGTGCGCCCCAGTGCCACAACCAGATCGGGAACGCGCGCGAGCGCACGCCGCGGGCCCCACACACCTCCTCGACGATCTCGCCGACGACGCGGTGGTCGCGGTGTCCGTCTCCGCGCCAGGGCGACAGCACCAGCACGCGGTCGGAACCGGCCCGGTCGAGAGCCTCACCGAGGGCGGCGGAGACGGCATCCCGATACTCGTCGGTTCCGCCGTCGGGGAGGCCGAGGAACAGCGGTTCGGCGTCGAGCCCGAGCGTCTCCACGGCGGTGCGCAGCTCGCGACGGCGCAGCAGCGCGAGCGTCGCCGGCGAGTGCGTGGGCGAGCCGGGGTGCGACCCCTCGCCGTCGGTCACGACGACGAGGTCGACCGGGATGCCGCGGACGGCGGCCGTGGCCAGGATGCCCGCCGCCCCGAGGGTCTCGTCGTCGGGATGCGCGGCGACGACGATCAGACGGTCGACATCGAGGTCGAGCGGCGGGAGGTCACGCCGGAGAGCGGCGGTCCAGACGCCTTCGTCGGTACCCGGATCGCGGTGGTCGAAGCTCACCATGCTCCCCCTCCCCGTGCCACGTCGCCGCCGATCTTCGCCAGGTCACGCGCGCCGTGATGCTGCCTCACGTACACCTGCAGGTCGGCCACCCGTCGCGCGTGCGCCTCGTCGGCGACGAGGGGCAGGGGGCCGAGGGCGTGGGCGGCCTCGGAGATCGTCGTCTCGACCGCGTCGGCCACGACGGTGCGCGCACGGGCGGCACGAAGCCCCTCGGATGCCGAGCCCCCGGCGTCGAACACCCGCGCGGTCTCGACGAGCACGGCGCGGGCGGCCCACAGAGCCGTGTCGGCCCGGCCGAGGTGCACGCGAGAGACCTGGTCGGCGCTGTCACCGGTGGCAGCGTCGGCGAGCGCTAGGCGAAGGGGCGCCACTCCGCCCCACCAGCAGGCCGCGACCCCCACCCCGCCGTGGGCGAAGCCGGGACGGCAAAGATACCACCCGGCATCCCCCACCGGTACGGCGGGGGCGCCCTCGACGTCGATCGGGGCGCTGACGACGCGGTCGAGCCCGCGGGCGTGCCACGGGCCCTGGTGCGCGGTCACGGCCGCATCGCGCAGGTCGAGCGCGAAGAGCTGCCGCCGCTCGTCGTCGACCCAGGCCGTGACGAGTGCGCGGTCGAGGTCGGCGGCGAGCGAGCACCACGGCTTGGTCCCATGCAGCGTCCAGGTGCCCGCGTCGTGTCGCGCTTCGAGTCGGGTGCCCGGCCCCTCGGCGGCGAAGACGCCCCAGGTGCCGATCGTGTCGAGGTCCAGCGCGAAGCCCGACGCCGCGGCCTCAGCGAGGATGGTGAGCGCGTCGAGGTGCGGCTCGAGCACGCGGGCGGCGGCGACATCGCGCGCCGCCACCGACGCGAGCAGCTCCCAGGTCGCCGCGACCGAGGTCGGCCGGGCGACGTCCACCGCCCATGCGAGGGTGGCGGCGATATCCGTACCGAGCCCGTCGACGGCGTCCGCCCCCTCCAGGGCGACACGGACGCCCCCGAGGCCGGGGGTGTCGTCGGGCACGAGCAGGGGGAATGCGAGATGGTCGCCGTCAGTCACCTCGTCAGCATCCGCGCGCGTGCGTCTTTCGTGCAGATCCTTGACACCGCGGTCCGTCCCGGACTGGAGTGCCATTCCAGGGGCGATGCCCGCCGGTTCCCACGTCGGGATGGAGAGCCGGGCTGCGAACCGATCATCTGATGACAGCGGCGATCCCCGCCGTCATCGCGGCACTCTTGGACGGAGACCGGGATGACGTACGATCTATTCGGCGGAATGAACCCGCCGGAAAGATCCGAGGGTGCGGACGGTGCCGTTCCGGAGTAAAGACACGTTGCAGGCCTGGCTCGATGAGCACGCCGCCGGTGGCGCCGACGGCGGCGGGGTGGCGTATGTCGCCGACCAGGAGGCCGTCGACGGCCGCGACAGCGGACTCGTGGTCTACCCGCTCCGCAACGCGACGACATCCGTCTACCTGCAGGCCGTCGCCGTGGGGCAGCCGGACTGGCGCGTCACGATCGAGGCTCAGCCCGAGGTCACGGAGTTGTCCCCGGAGGAGGTCTACGACCTGTGCCGCGAACTCCGGAACGTCGCAGACCTGTGCGCGTTCCTGCAGGCCAAGTCGGTGGAGCACCTGGTGAGGCTCCGCGAGGCGGACGCCGCGCCCTGATCAGGCGGCGGAGGCATCTTCAGCCGCGATGCCGAGGACCCGCTCAGCCTGCGCGCTCGCGGCCATCATGTCCTGCCGCCGCGAGGTCGGCTTCGAGGTGCGACGACCTTCCCCTCAGCCTGACCGCCGGTCGCGCCTCGACGCCCGGGTGACGCGTCAGCGACCCCGTCGCCCGAGCGGGCTCGACGCGGCAGCACGCGGCGGCGCAGCAGGGCGTCGAGATGCGCGACGTGCAGGAGCAGCCCGGGGAACGACGCCGACAGTCCCTTCCGCGGCAACCGGTCGAGCGCCGCCTCGTCTGCGGGGAGACGCGTCTGCTGCCCCCGCACGAGCCGCCGGATGGCGTTCAGCAGCGCCAGCGGGTGGGTGTCGAGGGCGCTGTGGCCATTGCGGATGCGGACCAGGGTGGCATCCGGGGCCGACGCCGCCACCCGCTCGGCGATCGCCGGAGGGGTGCGCAGATCCCGGTCACCCGAGAGCACCACGAGCGGGAAGGTGAAGGCGCCCACCGCTGCCACGAGGTCGTACGGCTCGCGCTCGAACGCCGGGAAGCCGGGTGCCAGCGGCAGATACGTCAGCGCCGGGTCGAGCGGGTGGCCATCGGGCGTGCCGGCGTACCCCAGCTCGCGGAACGCGATCGTGCCGACGAGGTCGAACTCGTAGATGCCCGGGATCCGAGGGAGCCCGCCGTCGCGCGTGGCGTAGGCGCCCAGCGCGCGCCAGGTGAGGCCGGGACGGTGCCGCAGCAGCGGGTGAACCAGGTCGGCCCCGCCCAGCTCGTACGCCGCGCGCACGATGTCGAGCACGACGCGTGGAGTGACACCCCCCGCGATGAGGCGCCTCACACCGCGGGCCATGTCGTCATCGGCATCCCAGAACAACTCCCGCAGGCGCGCCCGCTCGACACCGACATCGCGGGTGGACTGCAGCGCGGAGTCGAGCAGCATGGACGCCACCCGCTCCGGATGCCGCGCGCCGAACGCCATGGCCAGGTAGCTGCCGTACGAGGAGCCGACGATCACCGCGCGGTCGATGCCCTCGGCGTCGAGGACGGCCACGATGTCGTCGAGCACCGCGGTGATGCGCATCGCCTCAGGCGGCAGGGGTCGGCCGTCGAGGTCGTGACGCGAGCGGCCGACACCGCGGTGCTCGATCATCACGAGATCGAGCCCGCCGCTCGCCGCCCACCGCCGGAGCCCCCGGTACGGCAGCACCGACGCCAGCCCCGGGCCGCCCGGGATGACCAGCACGGGCGTCGCCTCCCGCGGACCTGTGCGCACGTACCCCAGGTCGAACGCCGGCGCCCCTCCGGCCGCGGGGCGGCGGATCGACCGCAGGCTCTCGGGCATGCCAGCACGCTACTCGCGTGCAGGCTGGCGAGGGCGCGAGGCACGGGGTTCCGGTTGGCTGTGAGTTCGGACGCGGACGGCCCCGGTGGGGCCCGGCATCCATAGGCTCCGTTCGTGCCCTCCGCCTCCGTTCGAACCCGCGACCTGCCTGCCGCCGTCGCCGCGATCGGCGCGACCGCCCTCGGCGCCGGGCTCGGCGAACTCGTCGCAGCCATCGTCGCCCCCACCGCGAGCCCTTTCGCGGTGATCGGCGGCGGCATGATCGACATCGCCCCCGCGTGGGCGAAGAACCTCGCCATCAGCCTCTTCGGCACCGGCGACAAGGCGGCGCTGCTCGTCGGCATCGCGGTGCTGCTGCTCGGGGTCGCGGGTGCGGCCGGAGTGCTCGAGTGGCACCGGCCCCCGTGGGGCCGCGTGGTCATCGGCGCGCTGGGTGTCGTGGGGGCGATCGTGGCGCTGACCCGCTCCGACGCGGGCATGCTGTCGCCCGTCCCCTCGATCGTCGCGGCCGGCGCGGCCTCGGCGGCGACGGCGTGGCTCATCGGGCGCCTGCGCCGAGGGCCGCGGTCCGGGCTCGCGGCCGACGAGGGCCTGACCCGCCGGAGCGTGCTCGCCCTCTCGGGCATCGCGGTGGCGGCCGGGGCGCTCGCCGCCGCCGGCTCGTTCGCGCTGAGCTCCGGCGCGCGCGCGGTGAGCGCCGTGCGCGCGGCCCTGCGCCTGCCGACACCGACGACGACGACGGCCGTTCCCGCGGGCGCCGAGCTGGGCATCGAGGGCCTCTCGCCGGTCATCACCCCCTCGGCCGACTTCTACCGCATCGACACCGCCCTCGTCGTGCCCCAGGTCGACCCCGCCGACTGGACCCTGCGCGTGCACGGACTCGTCGAACAGGAGGTCGTGCTGCGCTGGGACGACCTGATCGCGATGTCGCCGAAGGAGACGGTCGCCACCCTCGTGTGCGTGTCGAACGAGGTCGGCGGATCGCTCATCGGCACCGCCCGCTGGCTCGGCGTGCCGCTGCGGGAGGTTCTGGCCCGCGCACGTCCGACCGCCGAGGCCGACATGGTGCTGTCGCGCTCGATCGACGGGTTCACGGCATCCAGTCCGCTCGAAGCACTCACCGACGACCGCGACGCGCTCCTGGCCATCGGCATGAACGGCGAGCCCCTGCCGATCGAGCACGGCTTCCCGGTGCGCATGGTCGTGCCGGGCCTGTACGGCTACGTCTCGGCCACCAAGTGGGTCACCGAGCTCGAGGTCACCCGCTACGACCGGGCCGAGGGGTACTGGACCTCGCGCGGCTGGTCGGAGCGCGGCCCTGTGAAACTCCAGTCGCGCATCGACGTCCCGCGAGCCGGCGCCCGCGTCGAGGCGGGCACCGCCGTCATCGCGGGCGTCGCCTGGCAGACCCACGTGGGCGTGTCCGGGGTCGAGGTGCAGATCGACGACGGGCCGTGGCTACCGGCGACCCTCGCGTCGGCGATCTCGGCCGACACCTGGGTGCAGTGGAGCGTGGCGTGGGAAGCGACGAGCGGCTCGCACACCGTACGCGCCCGCGCGATCTCGGCCGACGGTCAGACGCAGACCGACGTGCCGGCGCCGCCCGCCCCCGACGGCGCGACGGGGTGGGACGAACTCACGGTGACGGTGGCCTGACCGTCGCCGTGCCGAGGCGTGAGGGGTCGGATTCTGTCGCCGAGCGTGGACGAAGGCGACAGATTCTGACCCCTCACGCGGCTCAGGCCGACAACACGTGCCGGAGCTGTTCGACCGCCCAGTCCAGTTCGGTCGCCCGGATCGTCAGCGGAGGGGCGATGCGGATCGTCTGGCCGTGCGTGTCCTTCACGAGCACCCCGCGCGTCAGCAGCTTCTCGGCGACCTCGCGGCCGGTGCCGTAGGCGGGGTCGATGTCGACGCCGGCCCACAGGCCCGCGATGCGCACCGCGGTCACGCCGTGGCCGATGAGCGCCCGCAGCGCGGGCTCGAGGTGCGCTCCCAGCGCCTTCGCGCGGGTCTGGAACTCACCCGATGCCAGCATCTCGACCACGCGCAGGCCTACGGCCGCGGCCAACGGGTTGCCCCCGAAGGTCGAACCGTGCTCGCCCGCACGGATGACGCCCAGAACGTCCTCGTCGGCGACGACGGCGGACAGGGGCAGGATGCCGCCGCCGAGCGCCTTCCCGAGGAGGTACACGTCGGGTACGACACCCTCGCGATCGCACGCGAACGTCTCGCCCACGCGGCCGAGGCCCGACTGGATCTCGTCGGCGATGAAGAGCACGTTGTTCTGCGTGCAGATCTCGCGCACCCGCTGCAGGAACCCCTCGGGCGGCAGGACGACGCCCGCCTCGCCCTGGATGGGCTCGAGCAGTACGGCGGCGGTGTTCTCGTCGATGGCCGCTGCGATGGCATCCGCGTCGCCGTAGGGCACGTGCACGAAGCCGGGCGCGTAGGGACCGAAGTCGTCGTGGGCGACCGGGTCGTCGCTGAAGCCGACGATCGTGGTGGTGCGGCCGTGGAAGTTGCCGTTCGCGACGATGATCGTCGCCGCATCGGCGGCGATGCCCTTCGTGCGGTAGCCCCACGCGCGTGCGACCTTGATGCCGGTCTCGACGGCCTCGGCACCGGTGTTCATCGGCAGGACGAGGTCTTTGCCGCACAGCTGCGACAGCGCCGTGGCGAACGGGCCGAGGCGGTCGTTGTGGTACGCCCGGCTGGTCAGCGTGAGGCGATCGAGCTGCTCGCGGGCGGCGGCGAGGATCGCGGGGTGACCGTGGCCGAAGTTCAACGCCGAATAGGCCGACAGCAGGTCGAGGTAGCGCTTGCCCTCGACGTCGGTGACCCACACGCCCTCGGCGCGCGAGACGACGACCGGCAACGGGTGGTAGTTGTGGGCGAGGTGGGCGCCCTCCTCGGTGACGAGACGCTCGCCGAGCGCGTCGATCGTGGTGCTCATCGGGCACCGCCGCGCAGCTCCAGCGTGCAGCACTTGATGCCGCCGCCGCCGAGCAGCAGTTCTGAGAGGTCGACCATCACCGGGGTGTAGCCGCGCTCGCGCAGCTGCGCCTCGAAGCCCACGGCCCGCGGGGAGATGATGACGTTCTTGCCGTCGCTGGCGGAGTTGAGTCCGAAGACCGCTCCGTCGCTGTCGGACACCCGGATGGCATCCGGGTAGCGCTCGCGCAGGATCGCCTGGCTGCGCTCGTCGAACGCGGTGGGCAGGTAGGCGATGTTGGCCTTCTCGACACCGCCGGGCCCCTCGACGGGGTCGAGCACGGCGATCGCGGTGTCGAGGTGGTAGAACCGCGGGTCGGTGAGGGTCAGCGAGACGACCTCGCGGGAGAACACCTCGCCCACTTCGCGGTGGCTGTCTCCGGTCGAGCGGAAGCCCGTGCCGGCGAGGATGGTGTCGCCCACGAGCAGGAAGTCGCCCTCGCCCTCGTTGACCTCGACCGGTTCGGCGACCTCGAAGCCGTTCGCTGCGAACCAGTCGATGAACGCCGGCGCCTCGGCCGCGCGCTCGCGGAAGCGGAACTTCGGAGCGTACGCGACACCGTCGATGACGAAGCCGCCGTTGGCGGTGTAGACCATGTCGGGCAGACCCTCGACCGGGTCGATCAGCTCGATCTCATGCCCGAGCGAAGTGTAGGTGTCGTACAGCGACTGCCACTGCTGCAGGGCGAGAGTCGTGTCGGTGGGGCGCGAGGGCTCCATCCACGGGTTGATGCTGTAGCTCACCGTGAAGTGCGCGGGTCGGCACATCAGGTACCGACGGTGCTGCTGCACACGCTCGGTGGAGGTGGCCTCGGCGGTGCTGGCGATAGGGGTGGCGGACATCTGTGCTCCTCGGAGAAAGGTGCGGCGGACGCTGTCCTGGGGCCCGGTGGCCCTTCGAACCCGGCGGCGCCGTGGCGCCGTGCGGGGAAAGGTCGGTCCGAGCACGCCGTGGCCATTCTCGCACGCGTGTGCGCGCGGGCGCGAACAGCGGCGCGCACCCTCCGCGATGCGCACAAACTCAGCGGCATCCGCGCCGAGCCGACGGAGGTTGCGCGCATCACTGATTTTCTGCACGGCGGCAGGCGGGCGGACCCGCGCCGCACAACCTCAGCGATGCGCGCAGGTTGCGCAAACCGACCCTGCGCGCCGGCACCGGATGCCGCGTCACACGGCTCCGCGCACGCCCTCCGCCCGCAGCCGCGCCACGTCGGCCGCGGAGTGCAGGCCGGCGTCGGAGCCGAGGCCCGTGGCCACGAGGCTGCCGCACGCGAGGCCGCGCTCCGCGGCCTCGGTGACGTCGGCGCCGTCCATCAGACCCCCGATGAAACCGGCGCTGAACGCGTCGCCGCAGCCCGTCGTGTCCACGACGTCGACGGCATATGCCGGCAGCCGCATGTCGCGTAAGGCTCGCGTGCTGATGCTGACCCCCGCCGCGCCGCGGGTGATCACGAGCGTCGAGACGCCGGCATCCAGGTAGAAGGCGATGGCCTCGTCGAGGCTCGACGCGCCCGCGAACGACAGTGCATCCTCCTCGCTCGGGAAGAGGTAGTCGACGAACGGCAGGCACGGCAGCACGGCATCGCGATCGCCGGCGCCCCCGGTGGGGATGAAGTCCATCGTCGTCACGACCCCGGCGTCGCGGGCGCGGCGCAGCAGGTCGACGCTGGCCGCGCCGTCGACGCGCGGCAGCAGGCACGTGCCGCCGAGGTGGAGCACCGCGACATCGCTCAGATCGATGGATGCCAGATCCTCGGGCGCGATCGCCGCGTTCGACCCGATGACGTGCAGCGCGGGCCGGCTCCCGTCGCGGCGGATCGGCAGCATCGTCGCGGAGGTGGGCCGCTCGGGGCGCACGGCGAGGCCGGTGACGTCGACCCCCTCGTCGGCCATCGTGGAGCGCAGGAAGACACCCAGCGCGTCGTCGCCCACGGCGCCCACCGTCGCCACGGGAACGCCGAGTCGCGCGAGGTCGACGGCGGTCGCGGCAGCGGTGCCGGCCACGGTCAGGCGGATCTCGTCCAGCAGCGCGAGGCCCTGCCCGGGCGGAATGGCGTCGACGTGGCGACCGAGCACGTCGGCGACGTGGAGACCGACGGTGACGACGCGACGGGCGGGGTAGGACATGGATCTCCTGCGGTGGGGTAGGGCCGATGCGAAACCGGCGTCACGAGGGGGCGGTGTCCGGTCGGCACCGGACGGGCCGCTGCGGGGACGGGCGAAGCATACTGAGCGGCTCACCCGTGATGGCTTCATTTCACCGTGTGACGCTCGAGTCGAACGTCGTCCGCCCCCTCCCTACGATTCGAGAGACCGCTTTCCGGCGTCATCCCACACAGCATCCGCGGCGACGCGCGCACCGACGCGAGCGCCCATCGGCCCCCCAGGAGCCCACCGTGAGAAAGTCCCTCTTCGCCCTCCCGGCGATCGTCGTCGCAGCGTCCCTCGCCCTCGCCGGCTGCAGCACCGTCTCGTCCGACGCGGCCGCCCCGAACGGCGACGGCGTCGACGCCGCCCAGCCGCTCGCGGGTAAGACCATCGGCATCGCCGTCGTCGGCACGCAGCACTTCTGGGACCGCGAGGCCTTCCAGGGCGCGGTCGACGAGGTCACCCGGCTCGGCGGCACGCCGCTCACCACCGACGGCAACCGCGACAACACCCTGCACGCGCAGAACCACGACATCTTCCTCGCCCAGAACGTCGATGCCGTCATCACGATCCTCGGCGACGCGTCGGTCGACCCGAAGCTGCAGCAGCTGCACGACGCCGGCATCCCCGTCTTCGGCGTCGACCACGCCTCGGAGTGGGCGGTCAACAACGCCCAGTCCGACAACGAGGTGGGCGGCACGGCCCTCGGCAAGATCACCGGCGACGCCCTCGGCGGCACGGGCAACGTGGCCGTCTTCAACGCCTTCGGGACGAGCCTGTCGTTCTGCGGCGAGCGCTACGACGCGTGGAAGAACGAACTCGCGACGGACTACCCGGGCGTCAAGCTCATCGAGCCCGAGCTGGCCGAGCAGTTCGCCAACGCCCCCGACGACGCGCGTCAGCAGACGCTCGCGCTGCTGGAGAAGTACCCCGCCGGCACCATCCAGGGCATCCACGTGGCGTGCTGGGACCAGCCGGCCATCGGCGTGGTGCAGGCGATCGAAGACTCCGGTCGCACCGACGTGAAGGTCACCGCCTTCGACGCCGGCCCCGACACGCTCGAGATCATGAGCGAGCCGAACAGCCCGTTCGTCGGCAACATCGCCCAGCTGCCGCGCAAGATCGCCACGATCTCGGCTGACAACGTGGGCAAGTACTTCCTCGGCGAAGAGGTCGAGAAGGTCAGCTACGTCGACACGATCCCGGTCGCCGGTCCCGATGAGGCGACCGCGGTCGCGAAGGAGCTGGGCTACACCCAGTGACGATCGGTTCTTCCCCCCTCGTGACGCCGGTGCTTCGCATGACCGGCGTCACGAAGGCGTTCGCGGGCGTCCCGGCTCTCCGGGGCGCCTCGATCGACGTGCGCCCGGGCGAGGTGCACGGCCTCGTCGGCGAGAACGGCGCGGGCAAGTCCACGCTCATCAAGATCCTCGCCGGTATCTACGAGCGCGACGGCGGCACGGTCGTCATCGGCGGGACGGATGCCGGGCGACTCACTCCCGCGGACGCCCATGCGGCCGGCATCCGGTTCGTGCATCAGGAACTGCAGCTCGTACCCGACATGACCGTGGCCGAGAACGTCTGGCTCGGCAACGAGCAGAGCGCGGGCGGGGTGCTCCGCGGCCGCGCCATGAAGGCCCGCGTGACCGAGGTGCTGCACGACGTGCTCGGCATCCGGCTCTCCCCCACCCGGCTCGTCCGCGACCTCGGGCCCGCCGAGCGCAAGCTCGTGCAGGTGGCCCGCGCACTGGTCGACGACGACACGCGCCTGATCGTCTTCGACGAGCCCACGGCCCCTCTCGCCAGCGCCGAGGCCGAGCAGCTGCTCGGCATCATCGGGCGCCTGCGCGAACGCGGCATCTCCAGCCTCTACATCTCGCACTACCTCGGCGAGGTCACGCGCATCTGCGACCGCGTGACCATCCTGCGCGGCGGTGTCGACGTGGGCCGCATCGAGGGGGTCGGGCCCGACAGCGGTCGGGAGATGGTCCGCCTGATGATCGGGCGCGAGATCGACGACCTCTACCCCCCGCGTCGTTCCGTCGCCACGACCGAGCCGGTGCTGCGTGCCCGGGGCCTCCGCGTCGGCGCTGTCGTGCACGGCGTCGACCTCGACGTGCGCCCGGGCGAGATCCTGGGGCTCACCGGCCTGCTCGGCTCCGGGGCGTCCGAACTCGCCGAGGCCCTGGTGGGGCTCCACCGCCACGCGGGCGATCTGTCGCTCCTGGGCCGCCGGTTCCGGCCGTCGAGCCCGGCCGCCGCCCTCGAGGCCGGCGTCGTGCTCGTGCCCCGCGACCGCCGCCACGACGGCGTCGTGCTCGACTTCTCGACCCAGCGCAACCTCACCCTCTCGACCCTCGCCGAGGGCACTCGCGCGGGCCTCCTCGACGACGCCGCGTCGCGGACGCGCGCCGAGGGCCTCGCCGAGCGCCTCGACATCCGTCCGCGCGACACGAGCGTGCAGACCCGCCTGCTCAGCGGAGGAAACCAGCAGAAGGTGGTGCTCGGCCGGAGCCTGGCCGCCGGCGCCCGGGTCATCGTGCTGGATGAGCCCACGGTGGGTGTCGACATCGGCGCGAAGCAGGAGATCTACCGCCTGCTGGCGGAACTCGCGGCATCCGGGACCGCGGTCGTGATCGTCTCGACCGACCCCGCCGAGGTGCTCGGGCTCAGCGACCGCGTCGTCGTGCTCGAACGCGGACGCGTCGCGCACGAGGTGACGACCGACGGTCTGACCCTCGAGCACCTGAGCGCGTTGGTGACCGGGAGCGCCGGCGGGTCCACCGCCGACGCCGCCGCCCCCGAACGAACCGAAGGGGATGCCGCATGAGCGCCCTGACCGTGGAGCGCGCGGCGCTCGTCCCGCGTCTGCGCAGCCTGCTGGCGCGACGCGGGCCACTACTGGTCGTGCTCGCGATGACCGTGTACCTCGCCGTCACGGCGAGGGGCTTCCTCGGCGTCGCCAACGTCACCGCGAGCCTCACCCAGGCGGCGCCCGTCGCGTTGGTCGCGATGGGCCTCGCCATCGTCGTGATCGGCGGCGGCGACGACGTGGTCGTCGGCGGCATCGACCTGTCGATCCCCGCGACCGCGGCGCTCGCCACCGCCATCGTGAGCGATCAGCTCACCACCTACGGCACCCCGTTCGCCGTCGCGTTCGCCCTCGGCATCCTGGTCACCACCGTGTTCGGTCTGCTCAACGCGGTCCTCGTCGGCTGGGTCGGGCTGTCGTCGATCCTCGCCACACTCGCCGTGTACGTCGCCGTCGTCGGCATCACGCGCGTGGTCAGCGGCAATCGCCGCATCGACGTGACGGATCCGCTCATCATCGCCGTCCGCGACACGCGGATCGCCGGCATCCCGCTCGCCGCCGTGCTCATGCTCGTCGTCGCGGCGGTGCTCGTCTTCGTCATGGCGCGCACCCCGTACGGCCGACGTCTGCAAGCCGTCGGCGGCAACCGGGATGCCGCGACCTTCGCCGGCATCCCGACCCGGCGCTACATCATGTCGACGTTCGTCATCGCGGGTGTGGTCGCGGGCCTCAGCGCGCTGCTGCTGGTCGCGCGCGGCTCGGGCAGCAGCCCGGGGATCGACGAGCGCCTCATGGTCGACATGGTTCTGGCGACCTTCCTGGGGGCGGCCTTCACCCGCCGCGGCACGGTCACGATCTTCGGCTCCGTCCTGGGCGCGGTGTTCGTGGCGCTGCTGTCGAACGGCCTGATCCTCTCGCGCGTGGCCAACGCGTGGGTCGACGGGTTCAAGGGTGTGCTGATCCTGCTCGTCGTCGCCGCGGCCGCGGCACGCAAGAACGAGGAGGCCCGCGCGTGAGCACCACCGCCACCCGCACCCGCTGGTCGGGGGTCGCCGGTTCCGCCGCCGCGACCGTCACCCGCTACGGCTTCGTCGCCGCCTTCGCGCTGCTGGTCGTGTTCTTCTCGTTCGCCAGCGATGCGTTCCTGCGCCCGAGCAACCTGCTGAACGTGCTCGACGGGGTCGCGATCCTGCTGCTCGTCGCCCTCGCCCTGACCGTGGTGGTGTCGTCCGGCGGCATCGACCTGTCGGCCGCGGTCGCGGTCGACTTCGGCGCGTGGTTCGCGATCGTGTCGATGATGTCGTTCGGGATGCCGTGGCCCGTCGCCGTCCTGCTCGGACTCGTCGGCGGCGCGCTCATCGGGGCGCTGAACGCCTTCCTCATCGTGGGGCTCGGCGTGACGCCCTTCCTCGCGACCCTCGGCACCTTCTTCATCGGCCGCAGCGCCCAGCAGATCGGCACGAACGGCGGGGCGAGCGTCAGCTTCCGCGCCGCCCCCGAGGGCTTCACCTTCCTCGGCTCAGGCGACGTGCTGGGCGTCGGCATCCCGGTGATCATCGCCGCGGTCGCGGCCGTGGGCGTCGGCATCCTGCTGCACCGCACCCCCGCGGGCGTCCGCATCCAGGCGATGGGCCTGCAGGATCGCGCGGCGGTCGTCGCGGGGCTTCGCACCCGCCGCATCCGCGTGCTCGTCTACATCGGCGCGGGCGTGCTGTGCGCGGCGGGCGGCGTGCTGCTCAGCGCCTCGCTGCGGCTGTACACGCCTCTCGCGGGCTTCAGCTACCTGCTGGACGCCATCGCCGCGGTGTTCATCGGCGCGTCGATGCACCCGCGCTCGCGGCCGAACGTGCCCGGCACCGTCGTGGGAGTGCTCTTCCTGGGCGTGCTGGCGAACGGCCTCGATCTGCTGGGTCTCGACTTCAACGTCAAGGCCGCGGTGCAGGGGGTCGTGCTGCTGGTCGCCCTCGTGCTGGCCTACACCGTCGCGCAGCGCGCGCGGGCGGCGGCGGAGCGCAAGCCCGCGGCGAAGACCCCCGACACCACCCCGGGCGGCACCCCGTGACCCCCGCCGTCCTGGGCATCGATGCGGGGACCACCGCGGTCAAGGCCGTGCTCTACTCGCTCGAGGGTGAGACGCTCGCCGCCGGTCACCGCGCGGTCACGGTCGTCCGCACGCCCGACGGGGCGGCCGAGAGCGACATCGACCTGGTGTGGGAGGCCGTCGTCGGCGCCGTCCGTCAGGCCCTGTCGCAGGCCCGTAGCGCCGGGCCCGACGTCGTCGCGATCGGTGTCACCGGCCAGGGCGACGGGGCGTGGCTCGTCGATGCCGACGGTCGCCCGGTGCGCCCCGCAGCCCTGTGGCTCGACGGACGCGGCGCCGACCGCGTGACCGCGTGGCAGCGCGACGGGCGGGATGCCGCGGTGATCGCCGCCACCGGCTCGGCCAGCTTCCCGGGGACGCTCCCCGTGCTGCTCGACGGCTTCGCCGAGTCCGAACCCGAGGCCCTCGCCCGCGCGGCCCACCACCTCAACTGCAAGGACGCGGTGCGTCACCGCCTCACCGGCGAGGTCGCCACCGACCCTTCCGAGGCGTCGCGCACGTATTTGGATCCGGCGACCCTCGCCTACTCCGACGAGATGATCGACGCGCTCGGACACCGTCGCTTCGCACACCTCCTCGCCCCCGTGCGCGCTCCGCACGAGAGCGCCGGCACCCTCACCGATGCCGCCGCCGCCGAGCTGGGCCTCCGGGCCGGCGTGCCCGTCGCCGTCGGGCTCGTCGACTCGGCGGCCTGCCCCGTGGGGCTCGGTGCCCTCGACGATCAGGACGGGTGGGTCGTGCTCGGCACGACCGCCACCGTGGCCGTCAACCGCGTCGACCGCGCCGCCGCCGACAGCGGGATCGGCATCCTCATCCCCACGGGCCGCGGGACCCAGGTGCTCGAGGCCCTGTCGTCGATGGTCGGCACGCCCAACCTCGACTGGGTGCGCGACACCCTGGGTCTCGCCGACCGCGGCTGGAGCGAGCTCGAACGCCTCGCGCGCACCGCGCCGGCCGGCAGCGGCGGCGTGATCTACCTGCCCTACGGCTCCCCCAGCGGCGAGCGCGCCCCGTTCGTGGACGCCGCCGCCTCGGCCTCCTGGGTCGGAATGAACGTCACGACGGCTCCGGCGCAGCTGCTGCGCAGCGTCTTCGAGGGCCTCGCGTTCTCGGTCGCCGAGTGCCTCGATCTTCTGGATGCCGCCGAGCGCGTACCCGTGTGCGGCGGTGGCGCGCGCAGCGACCTGCTGTGCCAGCTGCTGGCCGACGTGTCGGGTCGCACGATCGTGCGCACGACCGACCCCGAGGTCGGAGCGCGGGGCGCAGCGACCGTCGCCCTCGTGGCCGCGGGGCTCGCCGTCGACCTGGAGGCCGCGGTGCGGGTCTTCCCCGCCGACGCCGTCGAGTTCACTCCGCGCCCCTCCCCCGCACTGTCGTCGGCGCGAGAGGTGTTCGCGCGCGTGCGTGCGGCGCTGCGGCCGGAGTGGCCGGCGCTGCGCGCGCTCGGTCGGCTCACACCGGATGCCGCCGGCGCCCGCCCGGACGCCGCGTCCCGCGGTGCGGCCCCGAGCGATGAACGCGCCGAGGCGGAACGCACCGCCGCCGGCGCCCCTGCCGCCCACCTCGACGAGCCGGCTCCCGACGTCCCCACCCCCGAGAGGACCCCCGCGTGACCCGCATCGTCGTCACCGCCCCCTTCGACCCGCGCATCGCGGCCGCGCTCCCGGGCGAGGTCTTCACGGCATCCGAGGTCGAGACCGGCCAGTCCCTCGGTGCGCGCGCCGCCGCCGACCCCGTGTTCGCCGAGGCTCTGGCCGGCGCCGACGTCGTGATCGCAGAGCTCGACCGCATCGACGACGACGCGCTCGCGGCCGCGCCTCGCCTGTCGTTGGTCGTCGCCTGCCGCGCGAACCCCGCGAACGTCGATCTCGCCGCGTGCGCCGCGCGCGGCGTCGAGGTGCGCACGACACCGGGCCGCAACGCCGACGTGACCGCCGACTTCACCCTCGCCCTCCTGCTCGCCACCGTGCGCCACGTGCCCGCGGCGTCGGCGTGGCTGCGTGAGGGCAGGTGGAGCACCGACGACGTCTTCGAGCCGTACGCGCGCTTCCGCGGCATCGGCCTCACGGGCCGGCAGCTCGGCGTCGTCGGTGGCGGCGCAGTCGGTCGACGCGTCGTGCGCCGCGCCCAGGGGTTCGGCATGCGCGTCGCCGTCTACGACCCCTTCCTCGCCCCCGGCGCCCTGGGCGACGACGTCGCGCACCTCGACCTCGACGAGCTGCTCGCCGGGAGCGACATCGTCACCCTGCACGTGCCGCTCACCCCCGAGACCACCGGTCTGATCGGTGCGCGCGAACTCGCACTGCTGCGCCCCGACGCGTATCTGATCAACGCCGGCCGCGCCGCTCTCGTCGACCGCGACGCGCTCATCCCGGTGCTGCGCGACGGGCGCATCGCCGGCGCCGGCTTCGACGTGTTCCACGACGAGCCGCTCACCCCGGGCGACGAACTGCTGCGGCTGCCGAACGTCACACTCACCCCGCACATCGCCGGGGCGTCGGACGACGTGGTCGTCGAGCATTCCCGCCTCGCGGCCGCCGCCGTGGCATCCTTCATCGACACGAAAGAGAAATCATGACCGTCTCCGCCACCGCCGACGTGGTCGTGCTCGACATCGAGGGCACCACGTCCGCCGCCGGGTTCATCCTCGGCGACCTGTACGACTACGCCCGCCCGCGTCTCGACGAGGTACTCGGGCGCGACGACGACACCGTTCGCACCGCCCGCGTCGACGCGATCGCCGAGACGGGCCTGGATGCCGACGCCTCCGATGCCGAGATCGCCGAGGCGCTGCGCGGTCTGATGGCGAACGACGTGAAGTCCACCCCGCTGAAGACGCTGCAGGGGATCATCTGGGCCGAGGGCTTCGCCGCGGGTGAGATCCACTCGCAGTTCTTCGACGACGTGCCACAGCGCCTGCACGCCTGGCACGAGGACGGCATCCGTCTCGCCGTTTATTCCTCGGGTTCGGTCGCCTCGCAGGTGCCGTGGTTCCGTCACGCGCCCCAGGGCGACCTGACCCCTCTCGTCGAGGACTTCTTCGACACGGTCAAGGCGGGGCCGAAGAAGGAACGCGCGTCGTTCGACGCGATCGCCTCCGCCCTCGACGTCGCGCCCGGGCGCGCGCTGTTCCTCACCGACCACCCCGACGAGGTGACGGCGGCCCTCGCGGCCGGCTGGCAGGTGGTCGCCCTCGACCGCGCCGGCGAACCGTGGGCCGGTGCGGACTTCGCCGCCCCCGCCGTGGCATCCTTCGACGAGATCGAGGTGACCCGATGACCGTCCTCCCCTCCCGCGACCGCGTGCGGGCCGCCGGCGCCGCCCTCGCCGCCGAGGCCTCGCGCTTCTCGGGGTACGGCTGGATGCGGGGAACCTCGGGCAACCTCTCGGTCGTCGTCGAGCGCGACCCGCTCGTGCTCGCCGTCACCGCGTCGGGCCTCGACAAGTCGCTGCTCACCGAAGCCGACGTCGTGCTCATCGACGCGAACGGCGAGGCCATCGACCCCGACGACCAGCGCCCCCCGTCGGCGGAGTCGGGTCTGCACGCCCACATCGCCGCGCGCACGGGCGCGAACGCCGTGTTCCACGTGCACGCCTTCGACGCCGTCGTCGCGGGGCACCGGTGGCCGAACGGCGTCGAGATCCGCGACATGGAGATGCTCAAGGGCATCGGCCACCTCGCCGACGATGAGACGGTGACCGTTCCCGTCATCCGCAATCACCAGGACATGACCGTCGAAGCCGGCTGGTTCGACGAGGTCTACCGTCCCGCCACCTCCGAGGTGCCCGAAGTCCCCGCCCTGATCGTGGCGAACCACGGCATGTACGCCTGGGGCAGCGACGTGGCCGCTGCCCGTCGTCACCTCGAGATCACCGAGTGGCTGCTGCGCTTCGCCGTCGCGACGCGCTGAGACGCCGGCATCCATCCTCCCCACCCCCAACGAAAGGAGCGGCCATGACCCTGCTGACCGTCTGGAAAGAATCCGACCCGGGCACGCCCGTGCTCGAGACCACCGAAGAGAGCGAGATCCGCGAGGCCCTCGCCGAACTCGGCGCCCGCTTCTCGCGCTGGGAGGTCAAGGACGTCGCCACGGGCGCCTCGCAGGACGAGGTGCTCGCGCTGTACGCCGCGGAGATCGGCGAGGTGAAGGACCGCGAGGGCTACACCCTCGTCGACGTCGTCGCGCTCGACCCCGCGCAGGCCGATTACAACGAGGTGAAGACGCCGTTCCGCGAGAAGTTCCTGTCGGAGCACGCTCACGACGACGATGAGGACCGCTACTTCGCCAAGGGTGCCGGTGTGTTCTACCTGCACGCGAACGAGAAGGTGCACGCGGTGTACTGCGAGGCGGGCGACCTCATCTCGGTGCCGGCGAACACCACGCACTGGTTCGACATGGGCACCTCGCCCCACTATGTCAGCGTGCGATTCTTCCACGACGACGACGGCTGGGTCGGTCACTTCACCGGCAGCCCGATCGCGGAGTCCTTCGCCTCGTTCGACCAGCTGGCGGAGCGTCGCGCGCAGCTCGCCTGATCCCGCTTCTCCCCGAACGCCCGTCCCGGTCGCATCCCTCCGGATGCCGTGGGGGCGGGCGTTCCGCGTGGACGGAGGGTGCGCCGGCGGTTCCGAGGCAGGAGAGCCCGCGAGGCAGGGGGGCCGCACGCGGCCGAGGGGCGTGCCGTCCGATCGGAGCCCCGGGCATCCCGCAGCGCGGCCGCGGTGCGTTCCGAGGCTTGCGGCGGCTTCGTACGCCGCAATACCGTCGTGTCGTCCGCACACGCGGTGAGGGGGTCGGCACATGGTGGCATCCGTGATGGCGCTGTCGGTGACGTGTCTCATCGCGACCGGCACCCTGCTGCTCGTGGGGCTGCTGCTCGTCGGCCGCGACGGCTCGACCGGCACGTCACTGCAGTACGCCGCGCTCGCCGGCGTCGCCGAGGTCAGCGCATCGGCGATCTACCTCGTCTGGGTCAACGTTGGCGGGTCCACGGCGTTCGCCGTCGCCAACGCCCTGATGGTCCTCGGACCGGTGATGATCCCCCTGGCCTTCCACTCGCTCGGCCCTACCAGGGTGACCCTCTGGTCCACCCTGGTCGCCGCGGCCGGCGTGGTCGTGGTCGCAGCGACCTCGTTCCTGCTCCCGGTGCGCGAGGCCGTCGTCGCGCAGGCGTTCACCTTCGCGATCGTCGGCGTGTGCGGCGCGGCGGCGGCCCTCGGCTCCCGGGAAGCGCACCGCACGTCGATCCGCGTGCTCGCCGGAACGCTGTGCGCCTACGCGCTCTACTGCGCGACCCGGGGGATCGCCATCGCCGTGGCCGTCGTCCGGGACGACGAGAGCGTCCCCGGCGGGGTCTTCTCCGACACGGGCGCCATCGCGGTGGGAGTCGTCGTCATCCTGCTGGTCACCGGTGCGATCTCGGCGTTCTGGCTCGCCGATCGTCGGGAGAATCTCCTGGCGGCCGCGGGGTCGTCGGTCGTCCTCGTGATCGTGCCCGGCCGACGGCTCGGCGACACCGGCCGATTGCCGCGCTTCCGCGAGCTCGTCGAAGACGTGCGCGAGGCCGCCGCAGCCATCGATTCCGGTGCGGTGGCGGTCTTCGGCGGTGCGGGGCTGTCGCGGATCGGAGCGGCGACGGCGCTCAAGGACACCCTGCGCATCGACCACGGGTGGACCGAGGAGGAGATCGCCCTCCTCACGCAGACCGCGGTCGAGCGCTGAGCGGGGCAGGCGCTGCGGGGCGTTCGGGCGCTCCGGTGCGGTGCGTTCGAGCGCTCCGGCGCGGCGCGTTCGGGAGCTGGGGAGCGGCGCGGGCGCTCCGACGCAGGGCGGGCGACGCGACGCGTCAGATGACGGCGGCCGACCAGGGGTCGGGGCGGCCGTGGCGGTGTGCGGCGATCGACACCGCCTGCTCGCGCAGGAAGGGCAGCAGCTCCAGGCGACCGGCGGTGGTGACCTCGTCGGCGTACACCGTCAGCGAAAGGTCGGCCCCCACGGTCTCGGCGACCGCCGTGCGGAGGGCGACGACCGTGTCGGCCGGGCCCACCAGACGGATCCGCTGTGGCCGCCCCGGCGTGATGACGGCGTCGGCCGCGTCGGCATCCGGGATGCCGCCCGCCAGGCGCTGCAACCACTCCGCGTCGGTCTCCACCGAGACCGCGACGCTCGCCTCGCCGAGCAGGTGGCGCACGGCCGCGGGGAGACCCACGGGCGTGCTGAGCGTGAACGTCGAGCCCGAGCGCACCGCCGCGACGAGCACGCGCAGCACCGCCTGCCAGGCCGCATCGCCGGTGGCGCGCACCGCGACGCCGGTCGGACGGTACCGCCGCAGATTGCGCTCGACCCGCAGGTGCGAGACGTCGATGACCCGGCCGAACTCGCGGTCCCACGCCACGGCGTCCGACAGTGCGCCGCGGCGCAGCCACTCGAACGCCTCGTACGACAGGGTCGGTTGCGCGGCCTCGATGAGCCCCGTGATGCGACTGTCGAGCCCACGCAGGTGCAGCGTCGACGACGCCGCGCCTCCCGACGACGGCCGCCACGAGCCGAGGGTGACCAGGCGGTTCGGCCCGCCCGACATCGCGCCGGTGCCCGCCGAGGCCTCGCCCCAGCCGCCGAGCGGCTCCCGTTGCACGACCCCGCCCGTCGAGGGACGGTTGACGCGCAGCACCGCGGCCTCGGCGGTGTCGAGCCACAGCTCGAGGTCGCCGATGTCGCGCGTATGCAGTCCCGCCACGAAACCGGAGCCGATGGCGTTCTGCAACTCGATCGCCCGCGTCACGGTGGGCGCGTGCAGGATGCCGAGCACGGGAGCGGCGACGGCCGCCCGGGTGAGGTGCGAACCGGCGGTGACCCCCGTGCGCACGCCCGGTGACCAGAACCGTCCGGCCGTCTCGGCACCGAGGTCGAGCTCGCGCGGTTCGACGAGCCAGCGCTCGCCTTCTCCCAGCACCGTCAGCGCCCGGCGGACCTCGCCGGTGGGCTCCTCCCCGAGCGGACCGATGTCGGACAGCGGATCATCGGCGGGTCCGACCCGCAGTGACGAGACGGTGTCGGCGAGTTGCTCGAGGAACGGCGTCGACCGGCCGACCGCTCCCACCAGGATGACCAGCGACACGGCGGTCGCCGCCTGCCCCGCCCGCGCGAAGGCTCCCTCCACGATGTCGGACACGGCGGCGTCGAGGTCGGCGGACGGCGCGACGATGGCGGCGTTCCGGCCGGCGGTGAGCGCCTGCATCTTCGCGGCCGGGCGCCAGGCGGCGAAGCGTTCGGCGGTCGCCCGAGCCCCCGCGAGCAGCACGCGGTCGACGCCGGGATGCACGATCAGCGCGCGCCCCGACGCCTCCTCGTTCAGGTCGACGTAGACGAGCAGGTCGCGCGGGACCCCCGCCGCCCACAGCGCCTCGGCGACGACCGCTCCGGCGCGCCGGGCGCGGGGCGACGGCGTGAGCAGCACGCCCGACCCCGCAGCGAGGGCGGCGAGGGTCTCGGCGGCGCACAGGCCCACCGGGGCGTTCCACCGCGGGGCGACGACGCTCACCCCGTCGGGGACGAACACCGCTCCCGGCACCCGGTCGAGCTCCTTCGCGGTCGCGGCGTAGTAGGCGGCGGCATCCACCGCCTGGCTCACCTCGGCGTCGGCCTCGGCCAGCAGTGCCCCGCCCTCGGCGGCGAGCACCTCCATGAGCTCGGCGCGGCGCGCGGCGAGGGTCCGGGCCGCGCTCTGCAGCACGGCCGCGCGTTCGACCGCCGCCAGCGCGCCCCAGGGCTCGGCGGCCGCGCGCACGCGCCGCACGGCGGCGTCGAGCCCTTCTTCGTCGTCGATGCGTCCGGCCGCGGCCGTCGCATCCCCCGCGGTCGATGCGGCGACACGCGCGAGCACATCGGCCGCCCACGCGCGATCGTCCGCGACCGTCGGATCCGTGTCGGCGACGCTCCGGAAACCGGGCGCGCCGCCGGCGAGCTCGGCGCTCTCGCGCGCCGAGAACACCGCGGTGTCGACGAAGGCCTGACCGCCGAAGAGCATCTGCTGCACGTCGGGACCGAGCGACGACGTGTCACCGGATGCCGCCGCCTCGCGCGCGATGCCGAGCACCGCCTGCGTGAGCCCGGGCTCGGCTGCATCGTCGGCCGCGCGCTCGCGGAGGATCGCGGGGTCGTCCTCGCCCCCGCGCTGCGGGCCGCGGGCGATCGGAGCCGGCTCGTCAGCGGCGGCGAGGGCCCGACGCGCCCGCGCGGACACGGCCGAGGTCTCGGGCTCGGGGATGTCGGCCGCGTCGCCGTCGTCGCCCGAGGCGTCTCTGCGCTCGGCTTCTGCGCCCCTGGTGCCGGCGCCCTCGGTGTCGGCGCCCCTGGTGTCGGCGCCCTCGGTGTCGGTGCCCTCGGTATCGGTGCCCTCGGTGTCGGCGCCCTCGGCGACGGTGCCCGGGGGGACGGCGAGGGGCAGGGCGGGGGCCGCGGCGACCGCCTCGGCGTAGTCCGTGGCGAGGCGGCCGGCCACGGCATCCAGGTCATCGGGGTGCACGGCGGCGACGACGATCACATGCTCGTCGCCGGGGGTCCACGGCGTCGCCCGCGGGAGCACGAGGCGCACCGCGGCATTCGCCTCCGCGGCGACGGCGAGGGCGAGGGCCGCGCGCTCGGGGTCGGCCGTGGCGATCTCGAGCGTCAGCCCCTCGATCCCTCGTGGGGCGACGGCCGTGCGCACGGTCCGCACGAGCCCTGCATCGACATCGTCGCGGCCGGAGGGCGCCGGGGGCGCCCACCCGTGGCGCGCGGCGTTCACGACGTCGGCGGTGTCGATGGCCTCGTCGCCGAGGCGCAGCGTCACACGCGCACCGCCCTGCGCCACGCGCACCCGGGCCCACGCGGCGAGCTCGCGAACGGCGTCGAGCGTCTCGGCCACGGCGACCGGCAGCGCGATGCCGGCGCGGAGCCCCTCGAGCCGCGGCTCCTCGAGCACGCGGGTCAGCACGGCCATCGTGGCATCCAGGTCATCGCGACCGGTGGCCACGAGGGTGATGTGCGTTCCGGCGGCCTCGGCGGCCAGGAACACCGGCAGCACCCGCTCGGCGAGGTGCTCCACGTCGGCGGCGAACGCCCAGGGAGCCCGCCGCGCCGATACGTCGGACAGGGCGAACGACACGCGATCGACGTCCTCACGCGAGACGAGGGAACGGATGCCGTCGAGACGACGCCGCGCGCCCGTCTCACCGAGTACCGCCGGCCCGGCCAGGCGCACGTCGAATATGCTTCCGCTCTCGGCGGCCGCCGCGAGCTCTTCCCCGAACCGCTCGGGACGCGCATCGAGGGCGAGCTGCCCGAGCATCTCGCGCAGCGCGCGGCGGGCGATCGGCACCGCCGGCGTGGGAAGCACCGGGGCGACGGCCGCCCCGATCTGCAACGCGCCGCGCACGAACCAGGGCAGGGTCGAGGGGATCTCGGCCGCGAGGCGGTGCAGGGCCGCCGCCGCAGCCGTCACGCTCTCCGGCCGCACGACGCCGTCGCACACTCGGGCGACGAAGGCCGCGGCGTCGGGATCGGTCGGCAGCGCGCCGCGGCGCGCGGTCGCGGGAGCGACGGCGCGTGCCGAGAACGTCCGGATCTCGGCGGCGGCCCGCGACGCGAGGTCGAAGGAGAGCGCTGGACCGGTGGCGCGAGGGTCGTTCGTGCTCATGCCCGTCAGCCTAAACACCGCGCGCGTGCCACCTCGGCGGCCCGCCGCGCAAGTCGAGGATCGACACCGGGACCCCCGACGACGGCCTGTCCCCCAAATGACCGACACTTTTTGGACGCAAACCATCAATTCGCAAGAATTCCTTCGCATTCCGGCCGTCTCGTGTTTCGATAGCCGTGGGTACCCCAACCATTTATCCCCCCTGGATGGAAGGTCACTCCACGTGAACCGTTTCTCGAAGACGGTCGTCGGCGCAGCCGCGATCGGCCTGTTCCTGACCACCGCCGCCAGTGCTCCCGCGCTGGCGCAGACCCCCACCTCATCCCCCGTCGCGGCCGTCGACGGAGTCGACGCCCAGCTGCTCGAGGCCATGGCAGCCGACCTCGGCACCGACGTCTCGGGCGCGCAGGACGTGCTGCGTTTCCAGGCCGACGCGGCCGGGACCACCGACGAGGTCGAAGGTGCCGCCGGCGACGCGTTCGCCGGCACCTGGCTCGACGAGTCCACGCAGACGGTGTACGCCGCGGCGACCACCGACTCGGCTCTGGACGCCGCCGCCGACGCGGGCGCCGTGCCCGTCGCGGTCGAGTACTCGCTCGCCGAGCTCGAGGCGATCACCGCGCAGATCGAAGCGAGCGGCGTTCCCGACACGATCCCCTCCTGGTGGATCGACGTCGAGGCGAACGACGTCGTCGTCGACGTCGTCGCCGGCGGCGAGCAGGCCGCGACCGAGTTCGTCGCCTCGCTCGGCGCGCCGGCAGATGCCGTCCGCCTGCAGACGGGCGTCGAGGCCCCCGAGACGTTCGCCACGATCCGCGGCGGCATGTCCTACCTCATCAACAACGCCAGCCGGTGCTCCGTCGGCTTCGCCGTGCAGGGCGGCTTCGTCACCGCCGGCCACTGCGGCGTCACCGGCGACAGCACGAACTACGGCACCTTCCGCGGCTCGTCCTTCCCCGGTAACGACTACGCCTGGGTCGCCACGCCCAACCACACCCCCGTCGGGCAGGTCATGGACTACTCCGGTGGCACCGTCGCGGTGAAGGGCTCGACGCAGGCCGCCGTGGGCGCGACCGTATGCCGTTCGGGCTCCACGACCGGCTGGTACTGCGGGAAGATCCAGGGCTTCAACTCCACCGTCCGCTACGCGGAGGGCTCGGTCTCAGGCCTCATCCGCACGAGCGTCTGCGCCGAGCCCGGCGACTCGGGTGGGTCGCTCATCGCCGGCAACCAGGCGCAGGGCGTCACCTCCGGCGGCTCGGGCGACTGCACCACCGGCGGCACGACTTATTTCCAGCCCGTCAACGAGATCCTGCAGGCGTACAACCTGCGTCTTCTCACCAGCTGATCCCCGGGTATCCCGGAGCCCCGGTCGCCCCTGGCGGCCGGGGCTCCGCCGTGGGTGGAGCGATCCGCGGACGCGCCGCTGCGACCTGTCCGCGGACCGGCGGATGCCGCATGGGAGCAACGGGTCACCGCGGGTGTGCGCAGTCAAGCGTCCGCGGTCGACCGCCTCCGCCCGCGAAACTGACGCCATGCGAGTCCTCCACATCATCTCCTCCCCCCGACACGAGGGCGCGTCGGTCACCGTGGCCACCGCCCTGATCGGCGCACTGCGCGAACGGCATCCTGATCTCGACGTCGACACGCTCGACGTGTGGCACGAGGATCTGCCGGAGTTCGACGAACGCGTCATCCGCGCGAAGTACAAATGGGTCGACGGCGACGACCTCGACGACGCCGAGTCCCGAGCCTGGACGAAGATCGAGTCCCTCGCGCGTCGCTTCCGCGAGGCCGACCGCATCGTGCTGGGCGTGCCGATGTGGAACTGGTCCATCCCCTACAAGCTGAAGCAGCTCATCGACCTCGCCGCCCAGCGCAACCTGCTCTTCACCTACGACGGTGTGGACTTCGGTCCCGCCGTCGACGTCGCGCGGGCCGACGTGGTCTTCGTTCGCGGGCAGTACTACGGCGAGGACGGACCGACCCCCGGGTCGATCTTCGACCACCAGGTCGCGTTCGTGGAGTTCTTCCTGCGGACGATCGGCGTGCGCGATGTGCGATCGCTCATCATCGACCGCACCTGGGACCCCGCGGCGGCGGAGGCGATCGCCGACGGCGTCACGCGGGCGCAGAAACTCGCCGCCTCCGACTGAGCCTCTCCGCGTCGCCGACCCGGGTGAGCGCCGACCCGGCGCATCCCCGCGGCCGCTACTGTCGATGTCCATGGCCGTGACCTTCACCGACATGCCGATCGAGTCGCTCCGCGCGTACCGCCCCGACCTGTCCGTACCCGCGGGACTCGACGCCTTCTGGACCGAGACGCTGCGCGAGGCGCGGGCCGCAGCCGGCCCCACCCGTGCGACGCCCATCGATGCCCCGGTGCGCTCGCTCCGTGTCCTCGACCTCACGTTCACCGGCTTCGACGGCGACGAGATCCGCGGCTGGGTCGTACGTCCGCAAGGCGACGAGGTGCTCCCCGCTGTCATCGAGTACATCGGCTACGGCGGCGGACGGGGCCTCCCCGGCGAACGTCTCAACTGGGCCGCCGCCGGCTACGTGCACGTCATCATGGACACGCGCGGCCAGGGTTCGACGTGGAGTGCGGGCGTCACACCCGATCCCCACGGTTCGGCGGCCGCCTACCCGGGCGTCATGACGCGCGGCATCCTGGATCCGAAGGAGTACTACTACCGCCGGCTGTACACCGACGCCGTCCGTCTCGTCGACGAGGTGCGGGCGCTCCCGGGAGTGGATGCCGGTCGGGTCGCCGTCACCGGTGCGAGTCAGGGCGGCGGGCTGGCGATCGCGGCGGCCGCCCTCTCGGGTGACGCGGTGGCAGCGGTCATGCCCAACGTGCCCTTCCTCTGCGATTTCCCGAACGGCATCGTGCGCACGCCCTCGCCGCCGTTCACCGAGATCACGCGCTTCCTCTCGGTGCACCGCGACGACGTCGACCGGGTGCTGCACACGCTGTCGCACGTCGACGGCGCGGTGCTCGCGCGCCGGATCACCGCGCCGGCGTACTTCTCGGTCGCCCTGATGGACGACGTCGTGCTGCCGTCAGGGGTGTTCGCGGCGTTCCACGCCCTGGCCTCGGACGACGCCGCGATCGAGGAGTACCCGTACAACGGCCACGAGGGCGGCGGGTACCGGCACTGGATGAAGCAGGTCGCCTGGCTGGACACCCGCTTCGGTCGCTGATCCGGGGACGCAGCCGTGAGGAGCGGCTCGGCGAACGGAGGGTGCGGCGAACGGAGGACGAGGGACGAGCGGAGGGCGCCTCCGGCGAATCCGTCCTCCGCTCGCCCAATCTCTCCGCTCGTCACGCGTGGGCAAGGCGCTCCCGCGCCGGGCCTCGCCGCCCCGGCATCCATCGGGCGTGTCGGCTCATTCCCAGACGCTGGGGGCGGGGCGCCTCGTCGACGGCAGCGCCGAGCCCGCCGCCCATTCGTGCACCCACGGCTCGATGTCGGGCAGCCCCTCGGGTCGTCCGACGGCGGCGAACAGCTCGTCGTGGGGCACCGTCCCGCCGGTGCGGCGCAGGATCCGCGCCCGGATGATCGCGCGCGCGTAGATCTCCTCGCCGACGAGGGCGCGGTGCTCCAGGTACACGGCCCGGTCGTCGTGGCCGATGAGGCGGGTCTCGAGATCGAACCGCTGCCACAGCTCGAGCGAGCGGCGGAAGGTGATCGTCTCGGCGGCGACGACGGCGTACCAGCCCTCCTTCGTCATCGCCGCCACGAGTCCGGAGCGCGTGAGAAGGTCCCACCGCCCCAGGTCGAACAGCGACAGGTAGCGACCGTTGTTGAGGTGGCGCAGCACGTCGATGTCGGTGGGCAGCACCCGCAGCCGCAGTCGCGTGACCGTGTTCGGGTCGAGGGGGCCCTCGCGTCGCAGGCGGCGGCGGGCACGGAAGAGCACCAGGAGGGTGCGCCAGAGGACGTTCACGAGGGGCGAGCGTAGCGATCCGACGACGGATCGACCATCGCGTTGTGCGCGATCGACAAACATGGCGCCTCAGGATCCGACGCATGCGGGCTCTGGCGAAATGTCGAGTGTCCACGAAACGCCGTCGCGTCGCGCGCGGGACGGCGTGTTCCGGACAATCGACGGAGACGGGCGCGGCGATTCGTGACGCACCTCGCTACCCCATCGCGAGGGGCCCCGCGACGGATTTCACCCGAACGGGTCCCGAGCGTAGAGTCGCGCCATGACTGCGGAAACCCGAACCGACATCGTCGTCCGTCCGGTGCGCGATGTGGATGCCGAGGCCCTGGGCCGCGTGCACGCCACCTGCTGGCACGAGACGTACGATCACCTCATCAGCAAGGCGGCCCTCGAAGCCGTCTCGCCCCGACGCATGGCCGAGCTCTGGACCCACTGGGCCTCCCAGGGCGACGACTACCGCATGCACGCCGCGCTCGTGAACGGCGAGATCGTCGGCTTCGTCGGGTCGGGCCCCGCCCGCGACGACGACGCCCCGCGTGAGCGCGAGTTGTACTTCATCTACCTGCTCGACGCGTACCACGGCACCGGCATCGGCCAGCAGCTGTTCGACGCGGCGGTCGAAGACGGTGAGGGCCTGTACCTCTGGGTCGCCGACGACAACCCGCGCGCTCATCGCTTCTACGCACGAAACGGCTTCGCGGTGGACGGCGCCTCGCAGACGCAGCCCTTCCTCGGCGAAGAGCTCACCGAGGTCCGTTTCGTCCGCTGACGTGCTGCAGGTCTGGGCCCTCGACGGCATCCGTGAGATCACCCCGGGAGACGACCTCGTCGGGGTGATCATCGATGCCCTGCTCGACCCCCTGCAGGATGGCGACATCGTCGTCGTCACCAGCAAGATCGTCTCGAAGGCCGAAGGCCGGATCATCCACGCCGACGACCGAGAAGACGCAATCACCCGTGAGACCGTGCGCCTCGTGGCATCCCGCACCACCCCCACGGGGCATGTCACGCGGATCGTCGAGAATCCCCTGGGCATCGTCTCGGCCGCGGCCGGCGTCGACGCGAGCAACACTCCCGAAGGCACCGTGCTGCTGCTGCCCGTCGACCCCGACGCGTCGGCGCGACGCCTCGCCGAGGGGCTACGGTCCGTCGCCCGTGTGGGCGTGATCATCACCGACACGCTGGGGCGCGCGTGGCGCGAGGGCCAGACCGATCACGCGATCGGGGCGGCCGGCATCCATGTCTTCGAGGACCTCCGCGGGACGACCGACGCCGAGGGGCGACCCCTCGTCGTGACCCTGCCGTGCGTGGCCGACGAGATCGCCGCGGCCACCGACCTCGTCAAGGGCAAGGCGTCGCGTCGACCCGTCGCGATCGTGCGCGGCCGAGCCGACCTGGTCGGCGACCTCGACCTCCCCGGCGCACGGTCCATCGTGCGCGATCCCGCCCGCGACATGTTCCGCCAGGGCGCCGACGAGGCGTACGCGGAGGGTTTCGCGGCGGGGCGTGCGGCGCGCGACTGACGAGTTATCTCTCTTAGGGGGTTCACGATTCGCGCCATACCGATCCTCGACGTCCCGCCCCTTCGGCCCCGCAAGCCCCGCGACTGAGCGAATCAGCGGATGCCGCGGGCGGCGAGGGCGTCGCCGAGGTCGTCGGCGTGACGCAGGGTCACCACCAGGAACGGCAGTGCTCCGCGCGCGAGGGAAGGCCGCAGGCCCCGTGCGCGTTGGGCATCGCGGATATCGCCGGCCAGCTTCGACAGCACCGGAATCGTGGTCAGGGCGATCGTCACCAGCAGCGCGACGCGCGCCGCATCCACACCAACCGGGCGCAACGGCCGCAGCCCGTGCTCGAGGGCGTCGAGCGTCGCCGCGACGGGGGTCGTCAGCGGGACGAGCCCTGCCACCAAGAGAGCGGCGACGACTCGTGCCGTGTTGGCGACGGCGGCCTCCGGACCGAGGAACAGCAGCTGTCCGACCGCCGTGACGACGATGACCCAGCGGAGCGCCCATGCCTGGCATCCGAGGACCCGGACCCCGGCGAGCACGCCCATGCCGCATCCGACATAAAGGGCGGCCGACGCGCCCACCGCGACGGGCGCCGTCGCCCAGGTCGACGGCAGCGCCGCGAGCACCAGGGCAACGAGGGCCAGGCACGCGAGCTTCGGGCCCGCCGGCATCCGGTGCATCCATCCCCCACCGGGGCGGTACATGCTCAGCACGCCACGGCCGCTGAGTAGCCGTCGACGACCTCGGCGGAGGCTCCGGATGCCACGACCCGACCCTCGGCGAAGACCACGGCCTGATCGCAGCGACGCGCCAGAGCGAGGTCGTGGGTGATGACGAGCAGCGCGTGTCCGGTATCGGCGAGCAGGTGGTCGGCGACGAGGCGGGCGTTTCGCGCATCGAGGAAGGCGGTGGGTTCATCGGCGACGACCAGGTGCGGCGAGCGGACGAAGGCGCCGCACAGCGCGAGGAGCTGCTTCTGACCGCCGGAGAGATCGTGCGAGGGACGGTCGGCGAGCTCGGCGAGTCCGAAGCGTCCGAGCGCGGCGGCGACCCGACGATCGCGCACGTCGCGCGGCAGACGCTCCGCCCTCAGCGAGAGGGCGACGTCGTCGGCGACGGTCGGCATGACGATCTGCGCGTCGGGGTTGCTCAGCACGAGCGCCACCCGTCGGCGGAGCTCAGCGGCATCCCGCTGCGGGTCGAGTCCCAGCACGCACAGGTCTCCGACCGACGGGCGGACGAGGCCGGCCACGAGTCGCGCGAAGGTCGATTTACCCGATCCGTTGTCGCCGATGACCGCGACCGTCCGCGCTTCCAGGTCGAGGGTGACACCTCGGAGCACTTCGCGCTGCCCCAGGCGTGCGCCGACGCCCGCGCACCGGATCACGCGTCGAACGCGACCTCGGCCGGTCGCCGTCCGGTGGCCGGCGCGCGCCAGTCACGGCGGAAGCCGCGCGGGTACGCCGTGACGAGCGTCGTCACCACGATCGTGGCGACCGCCGCCTTCAGCAGATCACCGGGCACGAACACGAGGCTGGTGAGGGCCGTCTCGGCGAGCGGTAGGCGCGTGACGAGGCTCTGGACCGGGATGCCGAGGGCGTAGATCGCACCGATCCCACCGGCCAGCATCGCCAGCGCGGTGCGCCAGACAACGGGACGACGTCCGCCCGCGTGCACGATGAGCCCGATGACGATCGCCCCGAGGATCCAGCCGAGGGCATAACCCGCGGTCGGTCCGAGGAAGACACCGAACCCCCCACGGCCGCCTGCCAGGACCGGCAGCCCCACCGCCGCGAGCGCGAGCAGCACGGTGACCGACAGCGCACCGAACCAGGGACCGAGGACCGCTCCGGCGAGCATCACGCCCAAGGTCTGCGCCGTGATCGGCACCCCGCCGAACACGGGAAAGCTGCCGGGGAGCCCGAGCACCGCGATGAGCGCGGCGAAGACGGCGATGCGGGCGAGATCGGTGGCGTCGGCGGTGCGCATGACGGTCCTTCCTGAACACTGTTCACCTGAACGCCGTTCACTATACTCACACCATGGCTCCTCGCGGACACTCCGCCGATGACGTCGCCCGCACCGCACTGCGGATCCTCGACGATCACGGCCTCCCCGACCTCACGATGCGACGTCTCGCGACCGCCCTCGAGGTGCAGCCCAGCGCACTGTACTGGCACTTCCCGAACAAGCAGACGCTGCTCGCCGAGCTGTCGGACCGGATCGTCGCGCGCATGGCATCCGGCGCCGCGACCGACCTGCGCACCGAGGCCCGCGCCCTGCGCGATGCGCTCCTGACCTACCGCGACGGCGCCGAAGTGGTGTCGAGCACCCTCGCGCTCGGCCTCGGCGCGCCGCTCGCGACCGACCGACTGACGGCCGCCGTCGTCGCCGACGGGTTCGACGCCGAGACCGCGGGCCGCGTCGCGACGACGGTGCTGCACTACGTGCTCGGCTTCGCCTGGCACGAGCAGCAGCGCCTGCAGTACGACAGCGTCGGAGTGCGCGGAAAGGGGGCGGGTGCGGCGCTCCGTGGTGCCAACGGAGCCGGCGCGGTCGACGCTGGCGCCGCGGGTCTCGCGAGCGACGACTTCGCCTTCGGCCTCGACCTCATCATCGCCGGCCTGCACGCACGCCGCCGCGTCTGACGATCCAGCCGTGGCCCCCGACGGTGGCGGCGGGCGGCGGCGCGGGTCGAGCGGGGGCGGGGCGGGCGGCGGTGCCCCGCGGCGGCTAGAGCGCGGGGCGGCAGCGGGCACGAGGCGAGGAGCGGGCGCGGCGAAACCGCAGTCAATCGTCGAAGACGCACCCTTTCGTCGACAAACATCTGCGTCCTCGGCAATCGCGTACGGTCTCGGCACCCCCATCCGCACAGGGGCCCGAGCGCGGCCGGCGGCGGCGTGCGGCGCGGGGCGCGGGCCGACCGCGGCGAAACCGCAGTCAATCGTCGAAGACGCACCCTTTCGTCGACGAACACCTGCGTCCTCGGCAATCGCGTACGGTCTCGGCACCCACCCCGCGAGCCGAGCCGGGCCGGGCCGGGCCGCACCGGGGAGGGCGGCGGGCCGGACCGCGCCGGGGAGGGCCGCATGCCGGGCCGGGCCGGGCCGCCGGGGCGCGTCAGCGCTGCTTGACGTCGCCGAACAGGCGGGCGATCGGCACGAGTACGCGGGGACGCGCGGCCGCCCAGCCGACGGCCATCACCAGCAGGGATGCCGCGAAGATCAGCAGACCAGTCGGGTCGCTGGTGAAGGCGGCGGGGTCGACCGAGCCGCGGGCGGCGTACATGTGGTTCAGGTTGCGCAGGGCGCCGGTGGCCAGCACGAGCGCGACGTGGACGACGATGAACGCGACGAAGAACAACATCACCGGGAAGTGCACCTTCCGCGCCCACTCGACCGGGTACATGCGGTTGAGCCTCTCGGCATCCTTCGGCCACACGCCCGACAGCCGCACGCCGCTCACGATGGCGAGAGGGGCGGCCAGGAAGGTGATCGCGAAGTACGACAGCTGCTGCAGGCTGTTGTAGTTCACCCACCCGTTCTCGGTGGGCCAGTCGAGCGAGACGTACTGCAGCGCCGCCGACAGAGCGTTGGGGAAGACCTCCCAGGAGGTCGGCACGATCCGCATCCATTGCCCCGTGACGAACAGCAGCACGACGAAGACGACACCGTTCGCGATCCAGAGGATGTCGATCGCCTGATGGAACCACAGCGTCAGGCTGATGCGTCGACGCTTGTTCTTGCGCGGCGACCAGAAGGCCGCGGGGCGCTTCTCGCTGCGCACCTGCCAACCCGTGCGGATGATGAACAACAGGAAGAAACTGTTGAGGAAGTGCGACCAGTTGAGCCACGCGGGGATGCCGACGGGCGCGGAATCGGGCAGGGGGTACTCGCCCGGGTATGCGGCGAGGAACTCCTGGCCCGGGCCGAGCGCGAGGAGGAACCGCGCCACCAGCACCGTGATGCCCGCGAGAGCGAGGGCGAAGACGCCGAGTACCGCGGTGGACCCGAGCCACTGCAGCGACGTGTAGGGGCCGATGCGCTTCGGGTCCGTCCTCGCGGGACGCGCGGCGGAGGCCGCCGCCCCCGGCCAGACGGTCCGCCGCACCGTCAGCGGCGCGCGCGGGGCGGTGGACACGTGTTCCGACGCGGGTTCGGACGGTGCCGCCTCGATCGGCGCGGTTGGAGACGCCTCCGCCAAGGGAGTGGATGCCACGGCCAGAGAATCAGCCGAGGTCGGTTCGGGGCCGGATGCCGCACCCCCGGACGTCGGAGCATCGTCGCTACGAGACGAGCCGGATGCCGCACTTCCGGACGTCGGGACGTCGGCGGCCGCAGCCGGGTGCAGGGAAAGGGCTTCAGGCTCGGGAGCGGGCGGCCAGGGCTCACCGCCGGCCTCGCGCGGAAGCCCTCGGCGGGGGTGGTCGACGTTCGAATGCGCGGGGATCTCCTCGGCAGCCGAGCCGTGCGCCGAAGGGTCCGAGTCACCGCGCACGGCCGGTACCGCAACGGAATCGGCCGACCTCTCGATCCAGGTGCCGGCGTCCGAATCCGTAACGGCCGCGGGCGCGGCAGCCCGCGCCTGCGCACCGGAAACCGAACCCGCGACGGCCGAGGGCGTCGGCGGCCAGGGCTCGCCGCCCGGCTCGCGCGGCAGCCCACGACGCACCGAGGCCACCGCGGGCGTGGCGTCGGTGCCGCGGGCGGCGACCGGGTCGGAGGCGGGGCCCGGGTGCGAACCGGCCACCGGGTGCGGCGCGGCGCCGGGTAGCGGGGTCGAGTCCGTGGCATCCGCTCGCGCATACGTCGAGTCCGTGGCATCCGCTCGCGCATACGTCGAGTCCGTGGCATCCGCTCGCGCATCCTCGGAGAAGGAACCGATGCTCGCAGCATCCCGCGCGATATCTGCGAGATCCGCGCCATTCTGCGAGGCCCGTGCCGCGTTCGGCGCCGCCTCGTCGCCGCTCGCTTCGGAGCCCGCGCTGCGGGACGTTCCGGCGGCCACCGACGAGCTGTCGACCGCGTTCGCCTCGACGACCTCGGGCACGCCGAAGGCCGCGGGCGGCCAGGGCTCCCCGCCGGGGACGCGCGGCAGCCCGCGACGCGGGGTGCGGGGTGTGGACGCCATCTAGTTCTTGTGGGCCTCGAGCGCGCTGATGAGTTGCGGGACAACGGTGAACAGATCTCCGACGATACCGAAATCGGCGATGTCGAAAATCGGTGCGTCGGAATTCTTGTCGATTGCGACGATCGTGCCCGCCGTCTGCATGCCCGCGCGGTGCTGGATCGCCCCCGAGATGCCGAGCGCGACATACAGGCGCGGTGACACCGAGACTCCGGTCTGGCCCACCTGTGCGCTCGCGGGGACGTAGCCGGCATCGACCGCGGCACGCGAGGCGCCGACCGCGGCACCGAGAACGTCAGCGAGACGCTCGACGAGGGCGAAGTCCTCGCGCGAACCGATGCCCCGCCCTCCCGCGACCACGGCCGCGGCCCCGCGGAGTTCCGGGCGCGACGAGGGTGCGGACGCCTCGGCGAAGCCCTCGATCCGGGCGGCGCGGACCCCGGATGCCGTGACCTCGAGCTCCTCGACCACGAGCGGCTGCGCGTCGAGACGCGCATCGACGGAGCCGGGGCGCAGTGTCGCCAACAGCGGACCGAAAGTGGGCGCGCCGTCGACGGTGAAAGCGCCGCCGAGCACCGAGTGGTGCGCCACCACTCCGATGTCGTCGCGGTCGACTCCGACGACATCGGTGGCCAGGGGCAGCTGGTGACGAGCGGCCAGACGGGCCAGCGCGTCACGCGACTCAACGGCGTTCGATGCCAGCACGAGGTCGGGGCGCTCACGGCCGACGGCCGCGGCGAGTGCGTCGACGACCGGGATCGTCAGGACGTCGGGCGGCGTCTCGGCCGTCAGCACGCGGACGGCGCCCATCCCGGCGGCTTCGGCCGCTGCCCCGGCGAGCGCGTCGGAGGCGGCCGCGACGACGGCGACCGGGTCGCCCACCCGCGCAGCGGCGGCCAGCAGGCCGGGCGCCGTCGCGGCGAGCGCGCCGCCCGGAAGCACCTCGAGCAGAACCAGTGCGACGCTCATCACGCCACCCCCTCGGCCACGAGGAAGGCGGCGAGCTTCTCGCCGGCGTCTCCCTCGTCGACGATCTTCGTGCCCGCCGTGCGCGCGGGCCGCTCGGCGACGGCCAGCATGATGTAGCGGGCGGTGGCCGGATCTTCGGGCTCGATGCCGAGGGCCGTGGCATCCACGGTCTCGTACGGCTTCTTCTTCGCGGCCATGATTCCCTTGAACGTGGTGAATCGCCCCTCGGGCAGCGCCTCGGTGATCGAGACGACAGCGGGAAGCTCGGCGGTCACCCGCATCGTGCCCGCGTCGCTCACGCGATCTCCGGACACCGCGCCGTCGGACAGCTCGAGGGCCGCGACGCCGGTCACCTGCGGCACACCGAGCAGTTCGGCGACCATCGCGGCGACGACGCCTCCGCCTCCGTCGGTCGACAGGTTGCCCGCGATCACGAGGTCGTAGTCGGCGCGCCGCACGGCGGCCGCGAGCACTTCTGCGGTCAGCAGCAGGTCGGCCCCGCGCAGGGCGTCATCGACGATGTGCACGGCCGAGGTCGCCCCCATCGCGAGCGCCTTGCGGATCGTCGCCGTGGCCGACGCGGGTGCCATCGACACGACCGTCACCTCGGTACCCGGATGCGCGTCGGCGTGAGCGAGCGCGACCTCGACCGCACGCTCGTTTATCTCGTCGAGTACGGGCGACGATGCGGCGCGATCAGCGAGCCCGGTCTCGAGGTCGAGTCGACGCTCACCCCACGTGTCGGGCACTTCTTTGATCAGGACCACGATCTTCATCGATGCGTCTCCTTGGTCGGGGGGAGGGATGCCACGGCGGCGGTGCCGCGGCGGGGTTCGGGGCGCGGAGGCTTCGACGAGCGGCTCAGCCAGGACTCCGCACGCGAAGCGCCCGCATCGCCCCAGGGAGCCGACAGCTGCGACGGGTGCGATCGCCCGGCACGGGCGGCGCGGGAGCGGTACCGTGAATCCGGAGGAGGACCGATGACGCGACGACTGCCGGTCGACCCGATCGCCGAGGCGAAGCGCCAGTGGCTGGCGCACGGGTGGGACGACGCCGCCGACGGCATGACGGTCGTGACCTCGGTGATCCGGGCGCACCAGTTGCTCATGGCATCCATCGACCGTGCGCTCAGACCGTGCGACCTGTCGTTCTCACGCTTCGAGATGCTCCGGCTGCTCGCCTTCACCCGCGAGGGACGGATGCCGATGGCCAGCGCCATCACGCGGTTGCAGGTGCATCCCACCAGCGTCACGAACACCGTCGAGCGCCTGACCCGCGACGGGCTGATCTCGCGCGAACCGCATCCCACCGACGGTCGTGCGGCCCTGCTCGTGTTGAGCGCCGCCGGTCGCCGCCGGGTGGACGAGGCGACCGAGGCGTTGAACGCGGTGTTCGCCGATCTGGGTCTCGACGACGACGACGCGACCGCGCTCGTGCGCATCATCGCGCGCTTCCGCAAGGGTGCCGGCGACTTCGCCGACCCGGCGCCCGTGCCCGACCCGCTCTGACGCCGCAGACCTCCCACGCCGCACGACGGCCTCCCTCGACGGGTACGAACGCCCGCCACCGGGTCACGCCGCGCCGAGCCGTTCATCGGTGCGTGAAGGAGGGCGGGCGCTTCTCGCGGAACGCCGCCATCCCCTCTTTCTGGTCGGCGGTGTCGAAGAGGCCGGCGAACGCCTGCCGTTCGAAGCGCACGCCCTCGGCGAGCGTCGACTCCAGTGCCACGTCGAGCGCCGCCTTCGCCGCGTACAGCGCGGGCAGGGGCTTCTCGGCGATCGTGCGAGCGACGGCATCGGCCTCGGCGAGCAGCTCGGCGGCCGGTACAACGCGCGACACCAACCCCGCGCGCTCGGCTTCGGCCGCGTCGATCATGCGGCCGGTGAGCACGAGTTCGGCGGCCTTGTAGTACCCGAGGGCGCGCACGAGCCGCTGGGTGCCGCCCATGCCGGGGATGACGCCCAGCTGCACCTCGGGCTGACCGAACTTCGCGCGGTCGGACGCCAGGATCACGTCGCACATGAGCGCGAGCTCGCACCCACCGCCCAACGCGTACCCCGACACCGCGGCGATCACGGGCGTGCGCACGGCGGCGAAACGCGCCCAGGCGCCGAAGTGGTCGGTGAGCGTCATGTCGAGACCCGACTTCTGCTCCATCTCTTTGATGTCGGCGCCGGCGGCGAACGCCTTCTCACTGCCGGTGACGACGATCGCTCCGACACCGGTGTCGGCGTCGAAGGCCTCCGCGGCCGCGACCACCTCGCTCATCGTCTGGGTGTTGAGGGCGTTCAGCGCCTCGGGGCGGTCGAGCGTGATCCACCCGACGCGGCCGCGCTGCTCGACGCGGATGGTCTGGTGCTCGGCATCGTGCTCCGTCATGGTGACTCCCGTCGTCTCAGGTCTCGCGCGGTACGGACAGTGCCGCCCCCGCATATTCGCACGCACCGCCGACATCGATCGAGGGGGTTCCCTGCCGGCCCGGCAGCGCCCGGGATAGCGTCGGAGCCCCGACTGCGACCGAACGGGTTCGGGGCACGTTCGGCACCTCGGGGCACGATCGGCCCGCCTCGAACCGCGAAACCCGCCCCGAACACCGTGGACCCCGCCCCGAACCGCAACCCCCGGCTGACCGCGCGCTCACGCGGCGAGAACGCTGCGGCCGACGATCAGCCGCATGATCTCGTTCGTCCCCTCGAGGATCTGATGTACACGCAGGTCGCGGACCACCTTCTCGATGCCGTAGTCCTGCAGATACCCGTAGCCGCCGTGCAACTGCAGTGACTCGTTGGCGACGCGGAAGCCGACGTCGGTCGCGAAGCGCTTCGCCATGGCGCAGCGGGTAGCGGTGTCGGGGGCCCCGGCGTCGAGAGCGAGGGCCGCGTCGCGCACGAGGAGCCGCGCAGCCTCGAGCTCGGTGGCCATGTCGGCCACGGCGAACACCACCGACTGCTTCTCGGCCAGCGGCTCGCCGAACGTGAAGCGCTCGTGCACGTACGCGACCGCGCGGTCGAGCGCCCAGCGCGCCCCGCCCAGGGAGCAGGTCGCGATGTTGAGACGTCCGCCGTTCAGCGCGGTCATGGCAATCGAGAAGCCGCGGCCCTCACCGCCGAGGAGATTCTCGGCCGGCACCGACACCTCGTCGAGCACGACGGCGCGCGTGGGCTGCGCGTTCCAGCCCATCTTCTTCTCCTTCGGCCCGAACGACAGTCCCCCGGCATCGGCGGGCACGAGGAACGCGCTGATCCCGCGAGCCCCCGGTTCACCCGTGCGGGCCATGACCACGTAGACGGATGCCTCGCCGGCACCCGAGATGAACTGCTTGACGCCGGTGAGCACGTACGTGTCGCCGTGACGGATCGCGGAGGTCGTGATGGCCGCGGCATCCGACCCCGCGCCCGGTTCGGTCAGGCAGTAGGCGCCGAGATCCTCCATCGCGACGAGACCGGGGAGCCAGCGCTCGCGCTGGGCGCCGGTGCCGTAGGCGTCGATCATCCAGGCCACCATGTTGTGGATCGTGATGTAGGCCGTCACGGTGGGGTCGCCGTAGGCGAGCTCCTCGAAGATCGCGACCGCGTCGGCCCGTGTCAGCCCGGCGCCGCCCACGTCGTCGTTGACGTAGACGCCGCCGAGACCCAGGTCACCCGCGCGGCGGAGGACGTCGCGGGGGAAGTGCTTCTCGACATCCCATTCGAGGGTGTGCGGAGCGAGCTCGGTCGCGGCGAAATCGCGGACGGCATCGAGGATGGCGGCGCGTTCGTCGGCCGAGAGGGTTCCGGCGGCCGGGGCGTCGAGCGCGGGGGCAGGGGTGGCGTCCATGCGGCTCTCCTTCGTGAGGGCGACGGCGTCGTCGCACCTCCCAGATTAGCTGGACGTCCTAGTAATTGGTAGGGCACGCGAGCAAACGGCTGTCGACGCACGCTCGAGAAACGCTCCGCCGCGCGAGAAACGCGGTGACGAGGCGTGTCTTCCGCGCGAGAGCGTTTCTCGCGTGCCCGAAGGACCTACGCGGATGCCACGCCGAACAACGACCCCACGAGATAGGTCGCGCCGAGGGCCAGCGCGCCGCCGATCACGGTCCGCAGGATCGCGCGCCCGCGCCGCGCTCCGCCGATCCACGCGGCGAGGTAGCCGGTGACCGCGAGGGCGATCAGCACAGCCACGAAGGTGAGGGCGATGCGCACCTCGACGGGCGAGAGCAGGATCGTGAGCAGCGGAAGGACGGCTCCGACGGTGAACGCCACGGCCGAGGCCAGCGCCGCCGTCCACGGACTCACCACGTCCTCGGCGTCGAGGTTCAGCTCGACCGACAGGTGGGCCTTGAGGGCATCGGATGCCGTGAGCTCGGTCGCGACGCGCCTCGCGGTGTCGCGCGAGAGCCCCTGGGCCTCGTACAGGCCCACGAGCTCGGCGAACTCGGCATCCGGATCCTCCGCGAGTTCGCGGCGCTCCTTCTGGATGAGCGCGTGCTCACTGTCGCGCTGACTGGACACCGAGATGTACTCCCCCAGCGCCATCGAGATCGCACCTCCCACCAGGGCGGCGAGGCCGGCCACGAGCACCGGTCCGGTCGCGGTCGTCGCTCCCGCGACGCCCACCACGACCGCCGCGGTCGACACGATGCCGTCGTTCGCGCCGAGCACGCCGGCGCGGAGCCCGTTGAGGCGCTGCGAGAGGCCCTGGCGGTGGGGCTCCTCGGGGTGGGCTCCGGGCGGCGGACCGCCGGCGGCATCCTGGATCATGCGACGAGCGTACGACCGCCATGGGCGTCCGGGGCGGCGAGGACCGATCGACACCTCGCCCGTGTGCGGATCGGCGGCCGCGTTATCGCGCCGTTCACCCGCCCGTCACGCGATCCGGGCAAAATCCACAGGATCGCGCCACCCGCGCGGTTCGCATCCCCACCCGAATCCGAGGACACGCCCCATGCCTTCGCCCCTCCTCCGACGCGCTGCCGCGTTCACCGCGACGACCGCGGCCGTGTGCGCGCTCGCCCTGACGAGTGCCCCCGTGGCATCCGCCGCGATCGTGCCCGACCCGGTGCGCGCCTCGCCCACCGACACGGCAGTGAGCCTGCACCCGATCGGCACGTACGAGACGGGAGTGTTCGATCAGTCGGCCGCCGAGATCGTGCACGCCTACAAGAACCGTCTCCTCGTCGTGAACGCCCAGGCCGGTGCGGTCGACGTCCTCGATAACAGCGACCCGACGGCACCGAAGAAGCTCTACTCGCTCGCCGGCACGGGTGTCGCGAACTCCGTCGCCGTTCGCGGCGACGGCCTCGGTGTCATCGCCCTCGAGGACGCCGACAAGACGTCGCCTGGTCGTTTGGTCTTCTTCGACGCGGATGCCACGACGCCCACGATCCTCGGCGAAGTCACCGTCGGCGCTCTCCCCGACATGGTGACGATCTCGGACGACGGCACGTACGCGGTCGTCGCCAACGAGGGCGAGCCCGCCGACGATTTCTCGGTCGACCCCGAGGGATCGGTGGGCGTCGTGTCGCTGCCCGCCGGCAAGAGCGCACCGGCCCAGGATGCCGTGCGCACGGCGGGATTCGGCGCGTTCGAGGCGGTCGCAGAGAACTCGGGTGTCCGAATCTTCGGTCCCGACGTGGCCGCCCCCGACCAGGGCGGTACCCCGCTCGCCGCGAACCGCGTGAGCCGGAACCTCGAGCCCGAGTTCGTCGCCGTCGCCGGCGGCACCGCGTACGTGACGCTGCAGGAGGCGAACTCGTTCGCCGTCGTGGACCTGGCCTCTGCCACCGTCACCGCCCTTACTCCGCTGGGGGTCAAGCCGTACTACTCCGGCGTCACGCTCGACGCGAGCGACCGCGATCCCCAGGGCGCACCGACGTACAACCAGTCGAGCTACTACGACCTCTATGGCATGTACATGCCCGACGGCATCCAGGCCTACGAGGTGGACGGCGAGACCTTCCTCGTCACCGCCAACGAGGGCGACGGGCGCGCATGGGGCGATTACACCGACACCGCCCGTGTCGGTGACCTCGGAGAAGACGGTCTCGCACCGATCTGCGACAACCAGGCCGTCAGTCAGATCGACGACGCCCAACTCGGTCGTCTCAACATCGCCACCGACATGGGCCTGAACGACGACGGTACCTGCTACACCAGCCTCTACACCTTCGGTGGCCGCGGCTTCTCGGTGTGGGACACCGATGGCAACCGGATGTTCGACTCCAACGCCGACTTCGAGGCCATCACCCACGACGCCAACCCCGACTTCTTCAACTCCAACCACTCGGAGTCCAACCTCGAGGGCCGCAGCGACGACAAGGGCCCCGAGCCCGAGAACCTCGCGATCGGCGAGATCGACGGGCGCACCTACGCCTTCATCGGCCTCGAGCGCGTGGGCGGCGTGATGACCTACGACATCACCGACCCCCAGAACGCCACCTTCGCCGGGTACGTCAACAACCGCGACTTCTCGGTCTCGATGGAGGACGATCTCACCGGTGACGAGGCGGCCGACCGCACGCTGCTGTCGAAGGCCGGCGACCTCGGTCCCGAGGGCGTCGACTTCATCCCCGCCGCGAGCTCGCCGAACGGGCGACCGCTCGTCGTCGTCGGCAACGAGGTCTCGGGAACCACGACCGTCTTCGAGGTCTCGGACCCGAGCGTGAAGAACATCGACATCTTGACGATCAACGACTTCCACGGCCGCCTCGAGGCGGGCACGCAGGGCGAGGCCGGCGCCGCCGTCATCGCCGGTGCGGTGAAGGCGAAGGAAGCCGCGAACCCGAACACGCTGTTCGTCTCCGCGGGCGACAACATCGGCGCCTCGACGTTCACCTCGCTGATCCAGGACGACCAGCCGACCATCGACACGCTGAAGGCCTCGGGCCTCGACGTCTCGGCCGTCGGCAACCACGAGTTCGACCGCGGCTTCGCCGACCTCACCGACCGCGTGCTTCCCGAGTACGGCGGTGGGGAGTTCGGGCTCGGCGCGAACGTGTACAAGGCGGGGACGAAGGAGCCCGTACTCGACGAGTACGCGATCAAGGACGTCGACGGCGTGCGCGTCGCCTTCATCGGCACCGTGACGCCGGACACCGCGACCATGGTCGACCCGGCCGGGATCGCCAGCCTCGAGTTCGGCGACCAGCTCGAGGCCGCCAACCGAGTTGCCGACGAGATCACCGCGGGCGATCTGGCCGACGTCATCGTGCTGCTCACCCACTCGGGAGCCGCGACCTCGAACGACTGCGCCGCCCTCGCCGCCGATCAGGCCGGCTTCGGCAACCTCGCCACCAACGCCGCGCCCGAGATCGACGCGATCGTGTCCGCGCACACGCACCAGACGTACGCGTGCGACATCGCTGTGGCCGGCACCGACCGCACCCGCCCGGTGATCCAGGCGTCGGAGTACGGAAAGGCGATGGGTCAGCTCTCGCTCGCGTGGGACACCCGCACCGACTCCCTCGCTTCCGTCTCAGGCACCACGTTCCCGCTCGCGGGCGCCTTCGCCCCCGACGCGGCCATCGCGGCGCAGGTCGCCGAGTACGTCGCACAGGCCGATGTGATCGGCGCCGAGCCGGTCGGCATGATCAGCGGAGACATCCTGCGCGGAGGCACTCCGACGGGCTCGGACCGCGGCGTCGAGTCGTCGATGGGTAACTGGGTCGCCGACGTCTACCTGTGGGCGACGTCGGAGAACAACGAGTTCGCCGGCACCCCGGCCCAGATCGCGCTCATGAACCCGGGCGGCCTCCGCGCCGACCTGCTGAAGGGCGACGACGGCGTGGTGACGTACAAGGAAGCAGCGCTCGTGCAGCCCTTCGCCAACACCCTCGTGACGGTGACCCTCACGGGCGACCAGATCCGCGGCATCCTGAACGAGCAGTGGAAGGCGACGGGCGACCGCCCGAAGCTGCACCTCGGCGTCTCGGACGGGTTCACTTACGAATACCGGCAGGATGCGAGCAACCCGCGCGTGGGCAGCGTCGTTTCGATGTCGTACCAGGGCAAGCCGATCGCGCCGACCGACACCTTCACCGTCGTGACGAACTCGTTCCTCGCGAACGGCGGAGACGGCTTTGCGACCTTCGCCAAGGGCACCGACCGCACCGACACCGGGCAGGTCGACCTCGACGCGACGCTGGAGTACTTCCAGGCAACCTCGCCGGTCGACCCGGCCCCGCTCGGTCGGGCGATCCTCGCGACCGCCGAGATCCCGGGCGGTGGCTCGAACGGAGGCGCGGGCGGGGGCTCGGTGCAGCCGGGCAGCGGATCGGGTCAGCCGGGCTCGGGCCAGGCCGCGGGCACTCGCCCCGGTAGCGGCCTCGCCGTCACCGGTGCCGAGATGCCGTGGGGTATCGCCCTCGCGGGCGGGTTCCTCGTGGTCGCGGGAGGTCTCGCCGCCGCGCTTCGTCGCCGCCGCGTCTGACACCCGGCATGTGGATCGGCCCTCACCCTCGCGGGTGGGGGCCGTTCCCGTTCCGCCGGGCCGCCGCCCGGGTCAGGACCGCCGTACGGTGACGCCGACCCCGGATGCCGCGGCCTCGACCCTCCACACCTGACCCGCGCCGCGCACGGTCACCGCGCCCTCGGCATCCACGATCAGCGCGGTGTGCTCATCGATCGCGACGCCCTCGCCCACGAGCCCCGCGTCGACAGCGGCGACGAGGCGCGACAGCGTCCCCCACTGCGCCGCGTGCACGTCGACGGCGAAGCGCACGAGACCGAGACCGTCGCACACCTCCACCTCGTCGAGTTCCTCCGCCGCGTCCTCCGACACCACGTCGACACCGCCGATGCGGTAGCCACCGACCACGGCTCGTTCTGCGGCGATCGCCGAGCCGGCGGAGAAGCCGGCGTAGGGCATCCCCCGCGTCACGCGCGTGCGAACGGCATCCCGTATCCCGGAGAACGACTCGAGGTAGGCCGGGGTCAGCCCGCCGCCCACGAAAACGGCGTCGGCGTCGATCACGGGCGAGGCGAACGTCTCCCCCTCGACGATCGCCTCGATGCGGACCTCCTCGGGCGCCGCGCCCGCGGCCTCCACGACGCCGCGGAATCGCGCGGCCGACGCGTCGTCGTCAGTCTCGAGCACGAGCAGCACCGCGATCGTCGGGGCACGTTCACCCGCCGCCGCCCGCGCTTCGTCCACGAAGGACCGCAACAGGTCGCCACATCGCGCGATGTCGCGCCCGCCGCCGAGAAGATGCACGCTCATCGGATCAGTATCACCGTCGCGGTGGATAGCCTGGGCGGCATGACCTCGCCGCGCAGCGCCGGACGATCCGCGTCGGCAACGAGCGGCTCACCGGGCCCGACGTTCTGGCTCTTCAGCGTTACCGGCGTCGTCGCCATGATCGCCGCGTGGGTGTGGTTCGGGATGGCGTTCGAAGAAGAGATGAGCGATCAGCCCAAGGCCGTCTCGGCGGGGACGACGATGGCCGGTTTCGGCGCCAGCCTCGGCATTCCGCCCCTCGTGCTGGCCCACGTGATCGGGCTGGGCTTGCTCGGGTTCACGGCGTTCCCCGGGCGGCGCCGCACCGGCCGCGTCTGGATCTGGGCGGTGGCGAGCGTCACGGTCGCGTCGATCATCGGTCTGCTCGTGGCTCAGTGGCTCTTCGCCGGACGACTGTTCCTGATGGGCGCCGACGGCCAGTCGACCTTCGTACCCTGACCCTGCCGGCGTCCGGCGGCGATCACACGCGCACAACGGCGGGCGCAGTGCGCGACACGCCGACGCCGTGGGACGGGGAGCGGCGCGCCGTCGACGGCCCCCGCCGTTGTGCACAGCGGGGACTCAGTACCGCCGCAGCAACGCCGCCAGCGCCTGGCCGCCGCCGATGCACATCGTGACGACCGCATACTCGAGGTCGCGGCGCTGCAGGTCGAGCGCCGCGCGCACCGTGAGGATCGCCCCCGTCGCGCCGACCGGGTGACCCAGCGCGATCGCGCCGCCGTACGGGTTCACCTTCGCGGGGTCGAGGCCCGCATCGCGGATCACCGCGACCGCCTGGGCGGCGAACGCCTCGTTCAGCTCGATCACGTCGACGTCGGCCGGGGTGAGTCCCGTCTGCTCCCACAACCGCTGCAGGGCGAGGACGGGGGCGTAGCCCATGATCTCGGGGTCGACGCCGGCGGTGGTCACGGCCTCCAGCGTCACGAGACCGGTGAGGCCGCGGTCGCGCACCTCCTCTTCGCGCATCAGCACGGTCGCGGCGGCGCCGTCGTTGATGCCCGACGAGTTGCCGGCGGTGACCGAACCCTCCTTCTCGAACGCCGGGCGCAGCCCCGCCAGCGCCTCGAGAGTGGTGCCAGGGCGCGGGTGCTCGTCGACCGCGACCTCGACCGGCCGCTTACCGCCTGTGGTCACGGGCACGATCTCTTCCGCGAAGGCCGCGCGGGCGGCATCCGTGGCCGCCCTCCGCTGGCTCTCGACGGCGAACGCGTCCTGCTCCTCGCGCGACACCCCGTATCGGGATGCCACGACCTCGGCCGTCGTGCCCATGTGCCGGCCGCTGAACGGGTCGGTGAGGATCGCCAGCGTCCCGTCGAGGAGGGTGCGGTCGCCGAGTCGGCTGTTGCCGCGGGCGCCGTAGTCGAGGAAGGGCGTGCGCGACATGCTCTCGTCGCCGCCGGCGACCGCGACGTCGATGCCACCCCAGCGCAGCTCCTGGGCGGCCGACCAGATGGCCTGCAGGCCCGAGCCGCACAGGCGGTTCACGGTGAAGGCGGGGACGCGGGTGGGCAGCCCCGCGGCGAGCGCGACGCGCCGGGCGTTGTAGGCGTCGGGGCCGTTCTGGGCGATGCAGCCCATGACGACCTCGTCGATGTCGCCCGCGTCCACCCCGCCCCGACGCAGGGCCTCGGTGACGGCGACGGCGCCGAGCTCATGGGCGTCCACGCTCGAGAGCGCCCCGCCGAAAGACCCGATGGGCGTCCGCGCTCCCGAAACGATGACGATCCTGGGCGCCGACATCAGCCCACCGCCTCTTCGGCTCGCTCCTGCGCCTCGACGTCAGCGGCATCCGCGATGTATCCCTCGACGTGCCGCTCATCGGGACCGACGTAGGCCGACAGCGGACGGATGAGGGCGTTCGACGCCTGCTGCTCCCTGATGTGGGCGGTCCAGCCGGTCACCCGCGCCGCGACGAAGAGCGGCGTGAAGGTGAGGGTGTCGAAGCCCATCAGGTCGTAGGCCGGACCCGAGGGGTAGTCGAGGTTCGGGTAGATGCCCTTGCGCTCGACGAACTGCGCCTCGAGGGCGTCGTAGAGCGCGGCGACGTCGGGGCGGTCGTAGTGGGCGACGAGGGTGTCGAGCGCGGCCTTCATCGTCGGTACGCGCGAGTCGCCGCGCTTGTACACGCGGTGGCCGAAGCCCATGATCTTGCGCTTCTCGGCGAGGGCTGTGTCGAGCCACGGGCCGACGTTCTCGGCGGAGCCGATCTCGGTGAACACGTGCAGCACGGCCTCGTTCGCCCCGCCGTGCAGCGGGCCCTTGAGGGCGCCGATCGCGCCCACCACCGCCGAGTAGAGGTCGCTGAGCGTCGAGGCGATGACGCGAGCGGTAAAGGTCGAGGCGTTGAAGGAGTGCTCGGCGTAGAGGGTCATCGAGCGGTTGAACGCGTCGACGACGACGGGGTCGGCCTCCTCACCGAACGTCATCCACAGGAAATTCGCCGCGTAATCGAGGTCGTCGCGGGGCTCGATGAGCTCCTCACCACGGCGGCGGCGCTGCCCGTACGCGACGGCGGCGGGGAGCTCCGCCCACAGGCGGATGCTGCGCTCCAGGTTCTCCTCGGGGGTGCCCACGGCATCCATGACGTTCGCGATGCCCGCCGTCTCGCGCGCGCCGATCACGCTCACGGCGGTGCGCACCTCGTCCATCGGGTGGGCCGCCGTCGGCAGCAGGTCGATCGCGGCGCGGACGTCGTCGGTCAACGCCCGGTGCTGGCGCTCGACCTGGCGCAGGGCGGCGAGCTGTGCGGCATCCGGAAGCTCCCCGTTCCACAACAGGTACGCCACCGCCTCGAAGGGCTGGGTGGCGGCGAGCTCCTGCACGGGGTATCCGCGGTACAGCAGGCTGTTGGTTTCGGGGTTCACCTTGCTGACGGCGGTCTCGTCGACCGTGACGCCGGCGAGGCCCTTCTTGATGTCGGTCATCGTCTCTCCCTCGAGTCGTGCTCGGTGTCCATGGTGCCGGATTCTGCGGGCGCGGTGCGGGGAACTTCGTCCCCATTTCGGCTGCCAGGGTGCCCGGCGAGGCGAGCCATGTCCCGATTCCGGCTGTCTGGAGCCGCCCCAGACAGCCGAAAACGGGACGCGGTCTGCACGAATCGGGACACGGTTCGCCGAACCGCTGCGACCGGACGCCCCGCCGCGTCAGCGCTCGACCGTGAAGTCGAACACGTCGGCGTCGAAGCGCGTGTAACCCTCGTAGTCGATGAGGTCGTACAGGTCGGCGCGGTGCTGCATCTCGCCGAGCTGGTCGCGCAGATGACCCTCGGATGCCAGGGCGTCGAGGCCCCGACCGGCGGCGCCCATCGCGAGCCGCAGCAGCGACACCGGCCAGATGACCAGGTTCACCCCGGCGTCCTGCAACTGGGCGGTGGAGAACAGCTCGCTCTTGCCGAACTCGGTCATGTTGGCCAGGATCGGCACATCCAGCGCCGAGCGCATCGCCTCGAACTCGCCGAGGTCGCGCATCGCCTCGGGGAAGATCGCGTCGGCGCCGGCGTCGACCAGGGCCTTCGCGCGGTCGATCGCGGCATCCAGGCCCTCCACCGCCCGCACGTCGGTGCGCGCCATGATGAGGAAGTCGGGGTCGCGGCGGGCATCGACGGCCGCACGGATGCGCTTGATCGCCGTGTCGGCATCCACGACGCTCTTGCCGTCGAGGTGGCCGCAGCGCTTCGGATTCACCTGGTCCTCGATGTGCGTGCCGGCGAGCCCCGCGTCTTCGAGCGTCTGGATCGTGCGGGCGACGTTCATCGGCTCGCCGAACCCGGTGTCGGCGTCGATGATCGCCGGCAGCTCCGTCATGCGCGCGATCTGCTGCCCGCGTCCGGCGACCTCGGTGAGGGTCGTCAGTCCGATGTCGGGCAGGCCGAGGTCGGCCGAGATGACCGCGCCCGAGATGTAGACGCCGTCGAAGCCCTTCCGTTCGATGAGCCGGGCCGACAGGGGGTTGAAGGCTCCCGGCATCCGAACGACTTCTCCGGATGCCAGCTTCTCGCGCAGCGCGCGGCGCTTCTGGGCGGGGGTGGTCTGGGCGTACAGCATCAGCGGGCTCCCTCGAGGCTGTGGAGGATCGCGCGCACCGGCGGCTCCGGCTTCTGGGGCGCGCACCCGCCGCCCGGGCGTGCACAACGGCGGATGCCTCTCACGACACGCCGCCCCGCGGCATCCTGAACCGGCGTGTCGGAGTGAAGTCCCGCCGCTGCGCGCGGCCTCGTGCGGCGCCGCCCCTCGAGAACGCGGCGCATCAGAACAGCCCCTTCGGCGCGGGCGCCAGGGCCAGCACGCCCGGCTTGGCCACGATCGAGAGCTGCATGACCTCGGCGGGGGTCAGTTCGGGCAGTCGCTGCACGAGCTCGAGGAAGCGCTCGATCTCCTCGGGCAGCAGCACGGGCTCGGCCAGCAGGCGGAATTTGCGGACGTAGTCCTCGCGGGCGAACGGACGGGCGCCCAGCGGGTGGGCATCGGCGACGGCGATCTCGTCCTCCACCGTCGACCCGTCGGTCAGGGTGATCACGACGCGGCCGCCGAAGGCCTTCTCGTTCGGGTCCTCGGAGTGGTAGCGGCGCGTCCACTCGGCATCCTCGGCCGTGGTGACCTTGTGCCACAGGGCGACGGTGTCGGCCCGGCCCGCCCGCTCCGGGGCGTAGGAGTCGACGTGGTGCCACGCGCCGTCCTGCAGCGCGACGGCGAAGATGTACGGAATCGAGTGGTCGAGCGTTTCGCGCGAGGCTGCGGGGTCGTACTTCTGCGGGTCGTTCGCCCCCGAGCCGATCACGTAGTGCGTGTGGTGGCTGGTGTGCAGCACGATGGATGCCACGTTCGCGGGGTCGCGCAGATCGGGGCGCTCCGTGCCCAGACGACGGGCGAGGTCGATCCACGCCTGCGCCTGGTACTCGGCCGAGTGCTCCTTCGTGTAGGAGTCGAGGATGCCGCGCTTGCTCTCGCCCTCCTCGGGCAGCGGCACGTCGTACGAGGCGTCGGGACCGTCGAGCATCCACGCGATGACGCCGTCTTCGCCCTCGTAGATGGGCGAGGGGCTGGTCTCTCCGCGCATCGCCCGGTCGACGGCCTCGATCGCCATCTTGCCGGCGAAGGCGGGGGCGTGGGCCTTCCACGTCGAGATCTCGCCCTTCCGCGACTGCCGGGTGGCGGTGGTGGTGTGGAGGGCCTGGCCGATGGCCTGGTAGATCGTCTCCTGGTCGAGGTCGAGCAGGGTGCCGATGCCCGCCGCCGCCGCGGGGCCGAGGTGGGCGACGTGGTCGATCTTGTGCTTGTGCAACGAGATGGCGCGCACGAGGTCGATCTGGATCTCGTACGCCGTGGCGAGGGCCCGCACGAGGGCGGCGCCGTCCTTGCCGGTGTGCTGGGCGACCGCGAGCACGGGCGGGATGTTGTCGCCCGGGTGCGAGTAATCGGCCGCGAGGAAGGTGTCGTGGTAGTCGAGCTCGCGCACGGCGACGCCGTTCGCCCAGGCCGCCCACTCGGGGCTCGTGCGCCGCTCGAGCAGGCATCCGAACACGGTCGCACCGGCTCCGCCGATCGACACGGCGTGATCGAGCGCCTGCTGGCGCGCCGCGCTCACGGGCTGACGAGTGAGGGATGCCGCGGCGACCGCGGCGTTGTCGATGACGCGATTGACGATCATGTCGACCACGTCGTCGTCGACGCTCACCGGGTCGACCGCGACCCGGGCGAGGGCCCAGGCGAGCTGGCCCTCGCGGGCGAGGTTCTCGTCGCTGCGGTGCACGCGCACGTGGTGGGTGATCGTCATGAGGGGTCCTCCGTGAGGGCTTCGAGGATGGTGGTGAGGGCGTTGTGCAGATGCACATGGGTGGCGTGGACGGCGAGTTCGGGGTCGCCGGCGCCGATCGCTCGCGCGATCAGTTCATGCTCCCCGGCGGATGCCGAGAGGCGAAGGGGGTTGAAGCGGGCCATGCGCCGCACCCGCACGAGGTGGGTGCGCACGCTGCGCAGGGCCGCGGAGAGGTAGGCGTTGTCGACGGCGGCGTCGAGCGCCGCGTCGAAGCGGGAGATGAGGGCGTAGTACGCGTCGGCATCCGCGAGATCGACCGCGGCGAACTCCCGGGCGAGGGCGACGAAGACCCGACGATCACCGCGGCGGGCAGCCGATCGCGCCGCCTCGCTCTCGAGAGCCCGGCGCACCTCGAACAGCGCACGGATGTCGTCGGCGTCGATCCCGGCGACGACCGTCACCCGAGCCGAGGCCTGGGCGACGAGACCATCGGATGCCAAACGGCGCAGGGCCTCGCGCAGCGGTGTGCGGCTGACGCCGAGGCGCGTCGCCTGCTCGACCTCGCCGAGGACGGTCCCGGGCGCCAGGGCGCCCGTCTGGATCTCGTCGAGGAGGGTCGCGTACGCGCGCTCACCGGCTCGCATATCGCCCCTTGCCATCACCCGACCATTGTATGCATTCGCGGGGGCGAATGGGGACTTCCCGCATCGCAAGAGCGGCCTGCGTATACACAGCGCGGGCGGCGTCACGATCCGCCGCTGCGGCCGCCTTCCGGCGACAGAACCCGGCGACTCACGCGGGCGCGTCAGGGCCGGCCCCACGACTCCAGCGTCGTCGGGATGGATGCCAACGTCGCCAACGAAGCGTCGCGATCGGCGCGCGCGAGGGTGAGACCGGCCACCACCAGCGAGGCACAGACCGCGGCGAGCGCGCCCACGGCATCCGGGGCCAGGTCGGGTCGGCGGTCGGCGACGGCGGAGTGGATGGCGGCGCGCATCTCGGCGGCATAGCCCGAGACGAGGGCGCGGACCTCGGCGTCGTCGGACGCCAGCGGGGACGAACCGGCGTTCAGCAGCAGGCAGCCGAGGCGCGCGCGGGGGGCGTCGGCTTCGATGGCCGCGCGCATGTCGTCGACGTACGCCTCGAGGGCGCCGGGGTCTCCCCCGCCGAGCGGCCGCAGACGCGTGCGCACGACGTCGTCGAGGTAGGCGGCCAGCACCGCGTCGAACAGTCCGCGCTTGCTGCCGAAGGCGTTGTAGAGGCTGGAGCGGGTGAGCCCCGTCGCCTCCTCGAGCTCGGCGATGCCCGCCTCGGCGTATCCGCGCTGCCAGAAGACGTCGCGCGCGGCGTCGACGACGGCGGAGCGCTCGAACGTCGGCATCCTGCCCATGCTCACTTCCTCTCCTGGTCCCCCGTTGCGCCCGGACCCTTCGACGAGCTCAGGGCCCTCCGTGGCAGACCGAGGTGGCTGAACCTGTCGACGCCATCGAACCCGCGGCGGGTCCGAGTCCTTCGACGGGCTCAGGGTCCTCGCGGTTGCGTTGACCGACCCCGGGTCTATATTAGACCGGTCGTTACAAAATAACCACAGGAGGCATTCCATGCGCGCAGTCATCCACCACGAGTTCGGCGAACCGGCCGACGTCCTCGGCGCCGAAGAGGTCGAGAACCCGACGCCCGGCCCCGGTGAGGTGCGCCTGCGCGTGCTCCTGTCGCCCATCCACAACCACGACCTGTGGACCATCCGCGGCACCTATGGCTTCACACCCGAGCTGCCCGCCCGCGCCGGCACCGAGGCCGTGGGCATCATCGAGGAGCTCGGCCAGGGCGTCGAGGGTCTGACCGTCGGTCAGCGCGTCGCGACCGGCGGCACCTTCGGCGTCTGGGCCGAGCAGGTCGTCGCCAAGGCCGCGGGCCTGATCCCCGTGGCTGAGGGCCTGTCCGACGAGGTGGCCTCGCAGCTGGTGTCGATGCCCTTCAGCGCCATCAGCCTGCTGCACTCGCTCGACCTGCATCCCGGCGACTGGATCGTGCAGAACACCGCCAACGGCGCCGTCGGCCGTATGGTCGCGCAGATCGCCGAGGCCCGCGGCATCCACGTCATCGGTCTCGTGCGCCGCCAGAGCGCCGTCGCCGAGCTCGCCGAGCAGGGCATCGACAACGTCGTCTCGACCGACGCCGACGACTGGCGTGACAAGGCCCTCGCGCTCGCAGACGGCGCCCGCATCGTGGCGGGGGTCGACTCGGTCGGCGGTTCGACCAGCAACGACGTGCTCTCGCTGCTGTCCGAGAACGGCACCCTCGTGATCTTCGGGTCGATGGGGGCCGGAAAGCTCGAGCTCTCGGCGGGCGACATCATCTTCCGCCAGGCCACCGTGAAGGGTTTCTGGGGCAGCGTCGTCAGCAAGACGATGGATGCCACCACCCGCGGCGCCCTCTTCGGCGAACTGTCGCGCTACCTCGCCGACGGAACCGTGACCCTCCCCGTCGCCGCCACCTTCGGCCTCGACGACATCGTCGACGCGGTCACCGCGAGCGACTCGCCCCGCGTGGGCAAGGTGCTGCTGCGCCCGTGACCGGCTCGCGCCGCGGGGCTCCTGTCCCGCGGCGCGCGGCGCGGCCCCTCGACCCCAGCCGGAATCCCCGCCGAGTGTCCACAACACGCCGCGCGCGAGGCAGCCGCGCGGCGTGTCCTGGACGCTCAACAGCTCGCACCGGCAGCACGGGGCCCGCGTCCCGCGGCGCCCGACGTTGCTTCCGGACGCGCCCGGTCGCCGGTCGCGGCCCGAAGCCCCGGTCGAGTGTCCAAGACACGCCGCGTGGCGGGGCGGGAAGCGGCGTTTCGAGGACACTCAACAGCCTCAGCCCTCTGCGCTCCGCACAGTGCCGCCTCCGGACGCGCCCGATCCCCGGTCGCGGCCCGAAGGCACGGTCGCGGCCCGAAGGCACGGTCGCGGCCCGAAGGCACGGTCGCGGCCCGAAGGCACGGTCGCGGCCCGAAGGCACGAGTGTCCAAGACACGCCGCGTGGCGAGCAAGGACGCGGCATGTCTTGGACACTCGACCGACTCCCCCACGCAGAGGGGGTCAGGAGCCGGGCAGGGCCTCGAGTGCGGCGGCCAGCGCATCGATCGCCGGACGCTGACCCTTCACGAGGGCCTCGCGGGCGGCATCCAGACCCATCCACTCGGCGCGGTCAACTTCGGGGAACGAGGCCATCCTGCCGGAACGGGGCGGCCACTCCAGCTCGAAGGTGCCGTACGTGAACCCGGATGCCGAGAACCCGGCGCCGTCGCCGGCGAACACCACGACCTTCTTGCCGCTCGAGTACGCGAACGTGCCGAGCTCGGCCCACTCCACGGTGGGCGGTTCGGCTCCGAGCTCCTCCCGGAACTCGCGCCGGGCGGCATCCAGAGCACTCTCCGTGTCGGGGTCGAACTCCCCCTTCGGGATCGACCACGCGGCCGCGTCCTTCTTCGCCCAGAACGGCCCGCCCATGTGCGCGATGAGCACCTGGGGCGCGGGGGTGAGCCGGTACAGCAGCAGTCCCGCGCTCCAGACGACCATCAGGTCACCGCCGCCGGTACGCGGTTGGCTTCGTCGGCGATGATGTCGGCGCGCTTACGGTACGTGCGGGCCGATACCCGGTCAAGGGCGATCTGACCGCGCATCTTCTCGGCCTTCTCGTACAACGACGGACCGCCGAAGCTGGTGAGCACCTTCACGATCACCGGCAGCAGTTCGATCATGAAGAACAGCGCCGCGATGAGGTAGTGCGCCCAGCGCAGCACCGGCTCACGGTCCGACAGGCGCTCGAGCGCGGTGATCTGGCTCAGCAGGCCGACCGCCCCCGCGTTGCCGTCAGCGACCGACTCGGCGCGCGCGTTGTACGCCGCGAGCGCCGATTCGTACTGGGCCCGGGCGGCGGGAAGCTGATCCTGCGCCTGCTGCTTGTTGGACTCTGCGGAGGATGCCGCAGCCTCGGTGCCCGCGGTGTTGGCGGCCGCGAGCGTGGACTGCGCCTGCTGCAGCTGCGTCGACAGCGAGTCGTACGCCGACTGCGCCTGGGCGAGCTGCGCCTGTGCGGCGTCGGAGCTCGCGCCGTCTCCGGCGACACCGGTGCACCCGGGGACGGTCCCGGCGCCCTGGCCGGTCAGTTCGCACTGGTACACCGCCCGCGCTTGGTCGATCACGGTCTGCTGCGCCGCCAGCTGCTGGGTGAGCTGGTCGACCGTCTGCTGCGCCGCTGCCGACTCCGCTGAGGTCGAGGAGGTGCCGGTCACCGCGCCGGTGGCGGCCTGATTCTCGAGCGCCGACACCTGCGCACTCGCGGCGTCGAGCGCCTGCTTCTCGGGGCCGCTGGTCACGGCATCCTGGTCCGTCAGAGCCTGGGTGACGTTCGTGGAGTTGACCTCGCGAACGATGTCGTTCTGGAACACCTGCAGCACGAGGGGCTCGGCCACCACGATGCCGATGAGCGCGGCCATGATCACACGGGGGAGGGCGAGGCCGAGCAGCCGGAAGACGTTCTTGGTCGAGCGCATCGTCGAGGTGAGGAAGCGGTCGAGATTGAAGATGATGAGGCCCCACACGATGGCGAGCGGGATCGCCAGCAGGATGCTGACGCGCACGCCGGTCATCAGCGCGAACATCATCGACAGCGCCGAGACGAGGGCCGTGCCCCCGAGCACGAGGAACATCTGCACGAAGCGCGGCACCTCTTCGGGCACCTCGTCGAGCACGTCGTTGTCTGCGCCGCCGAGAACGGCCATCCTCCGGATCAGCGAGAGGCGCGGCCGACGCGGATCGTGGCGGCGCAGACGCGGCTGGCGGGGTTCGGATGCCATCGGACTCGGTGTCGCTTCGGGCTGCGGCGCGCGAGCTTCCGGCGCGACCCCGACCGGCTCGCGGTCGAAGCGGAGGGTCTCATCGTCGGACACGGATGCCGCGGGTGGGGGGTCGAGGCGGAGGGTCTCGTCGTGGGGAGTGGATGCCGCGGTATCGCGGTCGTAGCGGACGGTCTCGTCGTCGGGAGACGGTTCGGAAGCATCTCGGTCGAGGCGGAGGGTCTCGTCGTCGACGAACGGATCGCGCGGCTCGTCGTCGGCGGGCGGTGCGTCCCACGGCTCGGAGGCGTGCTCCTGCCGGGCGGTGGCAGGTTCGGCCGAATGCGGCGCGGCGGAGTTCTGCGCGGCGAGGATGTCATCGAGATACTGCTCGCGTTCCTCGTCCGTCGTGAACTCGATGCGGCCGTCGGAGCCGAAGCGGCCGGGCCGGTGAGCGGAAAAGGACATTCGCACAGGGTACGTCGCCATCCCTGCCCGCTCCTGAGCGGCACCTGAGGCGCTGCCCAGCGCCGCGGGCGCCGCCCGGCCGGACGTCAGCGCCAAGCGCGCGGCCCGGCCGGACGTCGGCGCCAGGCGCGCGGCCCAGCCGGACGTCGGCGCCAGGCGCGCGGCCCGGCCGGACGTCGGCGCCGTCGAAACCGCAGTCGTTCGCCGAGGCCGCATCCGTTGGGGTGCAATCGAATGCGGTCTCGACGATCCGATGCGGTCTCGTCATCCGCCGCGCCGGGCGCCGCGGCACGAGGCACGCGGCACGCGGCCCACCGCTCACCGCCTAGGGCCCACGGCCCACGGCTACGGCTAGGGCCCACAGCCACCGCCCGAAGCCACCGCCCACGCAGCGCGGCGTCAGACGCCCCCACACGCGGAAGCGGGCCGGACGCGAACGCCCGACCCGCTGTCGCTCGTGCCTCAGACCAGGCGCTGCTTCGGCGAGACCTCGTACGTGTTCTCGGCGTCGGAGAACACCTCGTCGCCCAGGGCCGCGTCGATCGCGGCGAGGGTGTCGGCGTCGAGGGTCACACCCGACGCCTTGACGGTGTCGGCGAGCTGCTCGGGACGCGAGGCACCGACGAGCGCCGCAGCGATGTTGGGGTTCTGCAGCACCCACGCGATCGCGAGCTGCGGCATGCCGAGCCCGGCCTCGTCGGCGATGGGCTTGAGCCGCTGCACGGCCTCGAGCGTCTCGTCGCGCAGGAACCGCTTGATGAAGGTGGCGCCGCTCTTCTCGTCGGTCGCGCGCGAGCCCTCGGGCACCGGCTGACCGGGCAGGTACTTGCCGCTCAGCACGCCCTGAGCCATGGGCGACCAGACGATCTGCGAGATGCCGAGCTCTTCGCTCGTCGGCACGACCTTGCCCTCGATGACGCGCCACAGCATGGAGTACTGCGGCTGGTTCGAGATGAGCTGGATGCCGAGCTGCTTCGCGAGCGCGTGACCCTCGCGCAGTTGCTCGGCGGTCCACTCGGACACGCCGATGTAGAGCGCCTTGCCCTGGCGCACGACGTCGGCGAACGCCTGGAACGTCTCTTCGAGCGGCGTCTCGTAGTCGAAGCGGTGTGCCTGGTAGAGATCGACGTAGTCAGTGCCGAGACGCTTCAGCGACCCGTTGATGGAGTCCATGATGTGCTTGCGGCTGAGACCGGTGTCGTTGGGCCCCATGGGGCCGGTGGGGAAGTACACCTTCGTGAAGATCTCGAGCGACTCGCGCCGCTGACCCTCGAGGGCCTTGCCCAGCACCGTCTCGGCCGCCGTGTTGGCGTAGGTGTCGGCGGTGTCGAACGTCGTGATGCCCGCGTCGAGCGCGGCGTGCACGGTCTTGATCGCGGCGTCGTTACCGACCTGCGACCCGTGGGTCACCCAGTTGCCGAGGGTGATCTCCGAGATCTTGAATCCACTGTTTCCGAGGTAGCGATAACCAACCATCCCTCCACGCTAACGCTCCCCTCCGACACCGGGGCCGCGGCATCCCCCGCCCTCCCCCGAGAAACGCGAACCGCTAGCGCTCACCCCGCGCGAGCGTCGCGGCGTCCGCCCCCGCACGCATAAACGCGATCTGTGCGCAAAAACGCGAGGAGAGCGTGTTTATCGTCGCCGAAAGCGTTTATGCGTAGAGAACAGTGCGGGGCCGCCCGCGTGCGGCCGCCGCGCACGCGGATGCGTTGGGCGCGGATGCGTTGCGCCGCGTCAGGCGTCCTTGCGGATCCAGCGGAACGTCGCCCGCACCAGAGCGAGCCCGACCACCAGCCAGAGCAGGGTCACCAGCAGGATGAGCGGGTGGTCCCACGAGCCCGAGGGCTCGGCATCCGCGAAACTCTCGGGCAGGAACACCGACCGGAAGCCCTGCGCGAGCCACTTCAGCGGGAAGACGCTCGCGACGTTCTGCAGCCACTCCGGCAGGGCGGCGAAGTTGATGTAGACGCCCGAGATGAACTGCAGCAGCAACACGATGGGGATGACGACGCCGGTGGCGCTGCGGCCGGTGCGCGGCAGCGCCGACAGCCCGATGCCGAGGATCGCGCACGTGGTGACGCCCAGCAGGAACACCCACGCGAACGTCAGCCACCGTTCCGGCTCGGTCGGCAACGGAACGCCGAAGAACACCGCCGCGACCACGATCAGCAGCACCGACTGCAGGAAGCCCGTCACCAGCACCTGGCCGAGCTTGCCGATGAAGTACGACACCGGGCTCAGCGGGGTCCCGCCGAGGCGCTTGAGCGTGCCGTCGCTGCGCTCCATCGCGATGTCGATCGACATGTTCTGCAGCCCCGACAGCAGCACACCGGCGGCGAGCATGGCGGGGAGGTAGAACTGCGCGGCATCCACCTCGTCGCCGGGCGGGCCGAAGGTCTGCGCGTCGAAGGCGACGGCGAAGATCAGCAGAATCATCACCGGGAAAAGGAACGTGAAGAAGACCGAGTCGCCCTGCCGGAAGTACGCGCGCACCTCGAACGCGACGCGCGCGGCCCCCAGCCGCAGCACCCGGCTCACGCGGCACCGCCCGCGGCGGCAGTGCGGCGCTCGTCGGCACCGAGGAACGACAGGTACACGTCCTCGAGGCTCGGACGCACGACCTCGAGCCGCTCCGGCTCGCCGCCTCGGGCGTACAGGGCGGAAACGAACGCTCCCGGGTCGTCGGTGCGCTCCTCGCGCGTCACTCCACCCTCGCGCCACCGCACGAGCGGCACCCGCGCGTCGGGCCCGCCCAGCTCGTCGATACGACCGACGGATGCCATCTGCCCGCCGACGATGATGGCTGCGCGCTCCGCGAGCTCGGCGGCCTCGTCGAGATAGTGGGTGGTGAGCAGGATGGTGGTCCCCTCGCGCTGCAGATCGCGGATCAGGTCCCAGAACTGCCGCCGCACTTCGGGGTCGAACCCCGTCGTGGGCTCGTCGAGGAACAGCAACTCGGGACGACCGACGATACCGAGCGCCACGTCGACGCGGCGACGCTGTCCGCCCGAGAGCTTGCGGACGCTGACCTTCGCCTTCTCGGTCAGCCCCACCGACGCGATCACCTCGTCGACGTCGCGCGGCCGCGGGTAGAACGAAGCGAAATGGGCGAGCAGCTCCCGCACGCTCGCGGTGGGCGCCTCGCCCGTGTTCTGCAGCACGATGCCGAGGCGCGCCTTCCAGTCGAGACCGCCGCGGTGCGGGTCGACGCCGAGCACGCTCACGTCGCCTCCGGTGCGGTCGCGGTACCCCTCGAGGATCTCGATGACGGTGCTCTTGCCCGCGCCGTTCGGTCCGAGCAGCGCGAACGTCTCGCCACGACGGATGTCGAATGTCACGCCGCGCAGCGCCTCGACGCCGCCCCGGTAGGTCTTGCGTAGATTCTCGACTTCGACGACGCTCTCGCTCATGCCCTCAGTCTGGCGGGGCGGGCTCGTTCGGAGTCTGCGGATGTGCCGAGGAGTCCTGGCAACCATCGACCGCGGGGCGCGGCGACCTTGAAGCCGCGCGTCGCACGCGGGACGCGCACGCCCGGCAGGCGCTCGACGATCTGCGCCGGCACAAGCCGCACGTCTGACGCCCGTGGCGCCCGGAACGGTCTCAACCGACGGGCGTGACCGCGGCAGCCGCCTCGTCGTCCTCGGTCGCCACGAGCTGGCCGCACGCCCCGTCGATCTCTTTGCCGCGGGTGTCGCGCAGGGTCGTCGGAATTCCGGCGTCGTTCAGGCGCCGCACGAACTCGTTCTGCACGGGCACCTCGGATGCCGTCCAGATCGAGCCCGGAGTCGGATTCAGCGGGATGGGGTTCACGTGCACCCACCCCCGGCCGCGGGCGTTGAGCTTCTCGGCCAGCAGGTCGGCACGCCACGCGTGGTCGTTCATGTCTTTGATCAGGGCGTATTCGATCGAGACGCGACGGCCGGTCTTGTCGAAGTAGTTGCGCGCGGCATCCAGTGCCTCATCGACCTTCCACTTCGAGTTCACCGGGATGAGCTCGTCGCGCAAGTGGTCGTCGGGGGCGTGCAGCGACAGGGCGAAGGTCACCGGGATGTCTTCGTCGGCGAGCTTCTTGATCGCGGGGACGAGCCCCACGGTCGACACCGTGATGCCGCGGGCGCTCATGCCGAGCCCGTGGTCCTTGTCGACCATGACGCGCACCGCCTGCATGACGCGGTTGTAGTTGGCCAGCGGCTCACCCATGCCCATGAAGACGATGTTCGACACGCGATCGAGCGAGTGGTCGGTGCTCTTCTTTCCGCCCAGTCCGCCTGCGGCGATGAGGGCGTTCGCCCGCACGATCTGCTCGATGATCTCGGCCGCCGACATGTTGCGGGTCAGGCCCGCCTGCCCCGTCGCGCAGAACGGGCAGTTCATTCCGCACCCGGCCTGGCTCGACACGCACAGCGTGATGCGGCCGGGGTAGCGCATGAGCACCGACTCCACGAGCGCACCGTCGTGCAGCTTCCAGAGGAACTTGATGGTGTCGCCGCGATCGGTCTCGAGTCGGCGCACCTCGGTGAGCAGCGGCGGGAGCATTCCCGCGACCAGCTCGTCGCGACCGGATGCCGGCAGGTCGGTCATGTCGGCAGGGTCTGAGGTGTAGTGCGTGAAGTAGTGCTTCTCGAGCTGCTTGGCGCGGAAGCCGGGAAGCCCCAGCTCCTTCGCCTTCGCCACGCGCTCGACGGGCGTGAGGTCGGCGAGGTGCACGGGCGGCTTGCCGCGCTTGGGGCTGGCGAACTGCAGGAGCGGGCGACCGGTCTCGTCCTTCGCCTGCTGCCAGCCTTCGGTCTTCGGTCGCACCTGGCGGATGCCGGTGTCTTTCGGCCGCGTCTCGCGGACGGCGGTGTCGGCCGGGGCCCCCGCGGGGCGCGCCTGCCGGGGTGTGGTGGTGCGCACGGGGGGCTGGTCGGTCATGGTTTCCAGGGTACCGGGGCGCGCCTGCACCGCGGCTGGGCGCCTCGCACCCTCGCCGGCAGGACACAACGCAGGAGATTCCAAGCCCGCGGTAACGCGGAACCCGGCGATGACGGCGTCCCCCTGCATCCGTCCACCGAACCTCCTGCGTTGTGTCCGACGGCGCGATGCGGACCAACCGCCATCCCGGCCACCGCTCTAAACTGCATCCCATGCCCGGTGCCGGTGACGCCTCCATCCCGCCCGGCGGCGTGCAGAAGCTGCTGAACAACAACGTCGTCGTGGCGATCGACGCCGACGGCCGTGAGCGCGTGCTGATGGGCCGGGGCATCGGCTTCCAGTTGAAGCACGAGGGGCGCGTCGACCCCGCGAAGGTCGAGAAGACCTTCGTGCTCGACCAGGCCACCGACACCGCGCACGCGCAGAAGCTGCTGACCGATGCTCCGTACGCACTCGTGCAGGCGGTGCTCCACGCCGTCGACGAAGCCGAGCGCGAGCTCGGTCGCGATCTGGGTCGGCGCCTTCCGCTCGCGGTCATCGATCACGTGAACTACGTCATCGAGCGCCTCGACCAGGGCATCCGCATCCCCGGCACCTCGATGCCCGAGCTGCGCATCCTCCACCCCGACGAGTCCCGCGCGGCGGAGCACATGGCGGCCTCGATCGCGGCATCCCTCGATCGCGAGCTCCCGCCCGAAGAGGGGGTGTTCCTCACGATGCACCTGCTCAACGCCACCCGCGACGAACCCAACGGCACCGCGGCGCTGCTCTTCCGCCGGGTGCAGCACGTCGTCCGCACCGTCGAGACCGGCCTCGGCGTCACGCTCGACACCGACAGCCCCGACTATGCGCGGTTCATCCTGCACGTGCGTTTCCTGCTGCAGCGTCTCGTGAACCGCGCGATGCTCACCAGCGGCGACTCGTCGTTCTTCGAGTTCGCGAAGCACCGCTACCCCCGTGCGTTCGGTATCGCCGAGGCCGTGAAGGCCTACGTGCTCGCGGCGACCGGGTCGACCCTGACCGACGAGGAGGTGCTGTACCTCACGGTGCACGTCGAGCGCCTCGCGACGAGCCTGGGTCGCGCAGACACCTCTGGCGGACCCGACGCACCGGTGCTATAGTCGCCGACGCAGGCTCACACCTGCCGACGATTTCCGGATTGTTACCGCGCGAGCGGGCAAGACCTGAATCCACATCGCTGACGAGCGATGAACGGATTCGGGTCTTTTTTATTGCCCGAAAACACCCGGGGTCGTCGCCACAGAACATTCGAACAGGCCGCACCGAAGCGGCGAAAGGCAGGCGGATTCCGATGGTGGATCACGCGAAGACAGCGGCGGCGGTTCTGACCGGCGTCGGCGGAGAGACGAACATCACCTCGATGGTGCACTGCGCCACGCGGCTCCGGTTCGTGCTGAAGGACGAGGGCAAAGCGGATGCCGCAGCCCTGCGCGCCACCCCGGGCGTCATCACCACCGCGCAAGCGGGTGGGCAGTACCAGGTCGTGATCGGCAACGACGTTCCCGACGTCTATGCCGCGATCCAGGCGCAGACAAAGCTCGGCGGCGCGGGCGGCGAAGGCGACGACGAGGGACCCAAGGGCAACCTCTTCAACCGCTTCATCAAGATGATCTCGGCGATCTTCACGCCCATCCTCTGGGCGCTGGCCGGCACGGGCCTGCTGAAGGCGTTCCTCGCCGCGGCCGTCACCTTCGGCTGGCTGGATGCCACGACCACCACCTACACGATCCTCAACGCCCTCTCCGACGCGCTGATCAACTTCCTCCCGATCGCGTTGTCGATCACCGCGGCCCGGTACTTCAAGGCGTCGGAGTTCACCTCGTTCGCCATCGCCGCGGCCCTGGTCTACCCCTCCATCGTCGCGCTCAACGGCCAGCCCGACATCACCTTCTTCGGCATCCCGGTCACGATGGTCAGCTACGTCTCCAGCGTCATCCCGGTGATCATCATCGTGTGGCTGCAGAGCCACGCCGAGCGCTTCCTGCTGAAGGTGCTCCCCGGTGCCGTTCGCCGCTTCCTGACGCCGATGATCGTCGTGCTCATCGCCGTGCCGCTGGTGTTCCTCGTCATCGGCCCGATCTCGAGCCTCGTCGGTGGTGGCCTCGCGGCCGGTATCGGCTGGGTCTTCCAGACCCTCCCCTGGCTGGGCGGCGCCATCATGGGCGGCCTGTGGCAGGTCTTCGTCATCTTCGGTCTGCACTGGGGCCTCGTGCCGCTGTTCCAGCTCGAATACCAGACCACCGGTCAGATCCTGCTCATCGGTCCGGTGTTCGCCGCCGTCCTCGCCCAGGCCGCCGCGGTCGCCGGTGTGCTCGTGCGCACCCGCAATAAGAACCTGCGCTCGCTCGCCGCCCCGGCCACCCTCTCGGGCTTCCTCGCCGGTATCACCGAGCCCGCGATCTACGGCATCAACCTGCCGCTGAAGCGCCCCTTCGCCTTCGGCATCGTCGGTGGCGCGCTCGGTGGCGCGCTCATCGCGATGGGCGGAGTCTTCTCGACGGCGTTCGTCGTCCCCTCCGGTCTCGCTCTGCCGGCCCTGCTCGGCAACGGCAACATGGTCATGCTCGGCATCGGTCTCGCGGTCGCGATCATCGTGCCGTTCCTGCTGGTGGTCCTGCTCGGTTTCAAGGACCCGGTCGACGCCACCGCCCCCGCGACTCCCGCCGTGGCCACCGACACCGTGGTGCGAAACCCCGTCGACGGCACCGTCGTGCCCCTCGCCGAGGTTCCGGATGCCGCCTTCGCCGACGGCTCACTCGGCAAGGGCGTTGCGATCCGTCCGACCTCGGGCGCGGTCTACGCCCCCTTCGACGGCACGGTCGTGGCCGCCTTCCCCACCGGTCACGCGATCGGACTGCGGGGCACCGACGGCGTCGAGCTGCTCATCCACGTGGGCTTGGACACCGTCAAACTCGGCGGCAGCCACTTCACCCTGAAGGTGCAGTCCGGCACCGAGGTCAAAGCGGGCGACCTGCTCGTGGAGTTCGACGGCGCCGCCATCGAGAAGGCCGGATACGACCTGATCACCCCGGTCATCGTCACCAACGGCGACCTGTACCCCGACGTCGCCGACGTGGCATCCGGACCCCTCTCGCATGGCGAGACGCTGTTCCGCGCCGTCTCGGTCGACTCCCTCACCACCGCCCGCTGATCCCCCGGAGACACGAACAATGACGAACACCCCCTTCCCCGACGGTTTCCTCTGGGGCGGCGCGACCGCCGCCAACCAGATCGAGGGCGCGTACGACGAGGGCGGCAAGGGCCTGTCGGTGCAGGATGTGATGCCCCGTGGCATCTCGGCTCCCCGCAGCGACCGCCCCACGCCCGACAACCTCAAGCTCGTCGGCATCGATCACTACAACCGCTACGCGGAGGACATCGCGCTCTTCTCCGAGATGGGCTTCGGCGTCTACCGGTTCTCGATCGCGTGGAGCCGCATCTTCCCGAAGGGCGACGAGACCGAACCCAACGAAGAGGGTCTGGCCTTCTACGACCGCGTGCTCGACGAGCTCGAGAAGCACGGCATCGAGCCGCTCGTGACGATCTCGCACTACGAGACGCCCCTCCACCTGGCCGAGGCCTACGGCGGATGGACGAACCGCGAGCTGATCGGCTTCTACGAGCGCTACGCCCGCACGCTCCTCGAGCGCTTCGGCTCACGCGTGAAGTACTGGCTCACGTTCAACGAGATCAACTCGCTGCTGCACGCGCCGTTCATGAGCGGCGGCATCCCGATCCCCGAGGGCGGCGTGCCCGAGCAGCAGCTCTACCAGGCGATGCACCACGAGCTCGTGGCATCCGCCCGCGCCACCCGGATCGCCCGTGAGGTGGCCCCCGAGGCCAAGGTCGGCTGCATGGTGCTATCGATGCCGATCTACCCGCTGACCCCGTCGCCCGACGACGCGCGCGCCGTGATGGATGCCGACCACGGCAACCTCGTCTACGGCGACGTGCACACGCGCGGCGAATACCCCGGGTACTTCCTGCGGACGCTGCGCGAGAAGGGCATCGCCCTCGAGATCACCGACCAGGACCGCGACGATCTGACGAACACCGTCGACTTCGTCTCGTTCAGCTACTACATGTCGATCGCCGAGACCGCCGATCCCGCGAAGCGCGCCGAGGGCGAGGGCAACATCATGGGCGGCATCGCCAACCCCACGCTCGAAGCAAGCGAGTGGGGCTGGCAGATCGACCCGGTGGGGCTCCGCCTGGTGCTGAACCAGTTCTGGGACCGCTGGCAGAAACCGCTGTTCATCGTCGAGAACGGCCTGGGCGCGCGCGACCAGCTCGTCGAGGTCGACGGCGAGAAGACCGTGGTCGACGACTACCGCATCGCCTACCTCAACGACCACCTCGTGCAGGTCGGCGAGGCACTCGAAGACGGCGTCGACGTGCTCGGCTACACCTCGTGGGGCTGCATCGACATCGTCAGCGCCAGCACCGCTCAGCTGAGCAAGCGATACGGTTTCATCTACGTCGACCGAAACGACGACGGAACCGGAACGCTGGATCGCTACCGGAAGAAGTCGTTCGGCTGGTACGCCGACGTCATCCGATCCAACGGCGCATCCCTCACCCGCTGACCCCCGTCCGGTTCGGCCCCGGGCCCTCTGGGCCCGGGGCCGCCCCTTTGGAGTGCACCATGACCCGCATCGCCTTCCTCGACGTCGACGGCACGATCCTCGAGCACGGCTCGGTGATCGCGCCCTCCACGGTCGAGGCCATCCGCCAGGCCCGCACCAACGGCCACCTCGTGTGGCTGTGCACGGGCCGCGCCGAGGCCGACATCCACCCCGACGTCATGGCCATCGGCTTCGACGGCGCGATCTCCAACGGCGGCGCCTACGCGACCCGTGACGGCGAGACGCTCGTCGAGCGCCCCCTTCCTCGCGGCGACGTCGACGCCCTGGAGGCGTACTTCCGAGCCCACGACATCCACTACTTCCTTCAGACGCACGACGCCGTGCACGCCTCGCCCGGAATGGCCGAGACGATGGACGACTTCCTGCGCGCCCGCCACGCCCAGCGGGTCGAAGAACTCGAGGCGCTCGGGCTGCCGTCCGACATCGAACACCGCCAGCGCGACCTGCGTGCCGTGGACGAGGTGGACCGCGACCGCGTCGCGAAGGCGGTGTTCGTCAGCCCCTCCCCCGACACCGTCGCGCACGCCGCGGCCGAGCTCGGCGCCCGCTTCCACGTCATCCCCGGTTCGATGCCCCTGCCCGGCGGCTCGAACGGCGAGATCGGACAGGCGGGTGTGACCAAGGGCTCGGCCATCACCGAGGTGCTCGACGTGCTCGGGCTGTCGGCGACGGATGCCATCGGCATGGGCGACAGCTGGAACGACGTCGAGATGTTCGAGGTGGTCGGCACGCCCGTCGCGATGGGCAACGCCGAACCCGAGCTGCAGCGCCTCGCTGGCCGTGTCACGACCGCGGTCCTGGAGGACGGCGTGCACAACGCGTTCGCGGAGCTGGGCCTGATCTGACGTCCTGCTGCTACCTCGGTCCCTGAGCCTGTCGAAGGGACCGGCCCCTGCGCCTCCGCGACGATGCGGCGAGCGCGACGCCGGCGTTCGGGCCTCGAGTGGGGGCGGACGCGGCGCGGCACCCCCCCACGCATAAACGCGATTCCTGCGCGGAAACACGCTGAGGCAGCGTTTATGCGCAGGGATCGCGTTTGACGACGCGCAGCACGGGTCACGCCTCGGCGGCGACGCTGCGCGCTCGGCGGCGACGCGCGGGTTGCTCGACGGGCGGAAGGCGCTCGGTCAAGCCCGGCATCGACTCCACGCGCGCCCGCTCGACGTGGGCGGCGGCGAGGGTCTGCGCCAGCGACACGTGTCCTCCGACGATCGCCTCCACCATCTCGGCGTGCTCGTCCCACCGGCCGACGGTGTCGCGTTCGGGCGTCAGCCGGAAGAGCCATCGCGTGCGCCCCGTGAGCAGGCCGCTCATCCGCGAGAGAAGAGCGTGACCGGCCAGGGCGAAGATCTCGTCGTGCAGGTCGGAGTTCCGCGACGACGCCGAGGCGGCCTCGACCGAGGCGACGTGCGCCACGTCGAGCGCGGCCCGGAGCGCTGCAGTGTCGGCACCCGCGGCGGCGCGCTCCGCGGCGAGCGCTGCGGCGTAGGGCTCGAGATGCATGCGCATGTCGAACAGTTCTCTCGCGTCGTCGACCGTGAAGCGATGCACGACGGCGGCACGGCGATGCGCCGACGACACGAACCCCTCGGCCTCGAGCACGTGCAGCGCCTCCCTGACGGGGACCCGCGAGACGCCGAGCTCTTCGGCGATGTCGCGCTCGCCGAGGCGATGCCCCATGTCGATCTCGCCGGTGATGATGCGTTCGCGCAGGATGTGCGCGATGCGCCTGCCGGTCGCGTCGATGTCGTCGTCCACGCCTCCATCCTGACAGGAGCGGGACGTGCGAAGAAACCGACGTTTGGTATTCCAAAATAGGCTTCCAGGGCCGTGCGCCTTGTCCAATATGCGCTCTGGTACTCCAAAATGACGCTGGCGTAAGGATCACATTGCGTGTTCGTTACATCGCTTTGGTATACCCGTTGCGCGCCGTAGCGTCACCTCCGTGCTCGCCTTCCTCCTCCGCCGCCTCGCCCTGGCCGGCGCCACGGTCTTCCTCGTGGTCACGATCGGCTTCGTCCTCGGTCGCCTCACCGGCGCCCCGGGCGCACTCCTGCTCCCCGACAACGCCAGCAGCGCCGACGTCGATGCTCTCAACGCCAGCCTCGGCTTCGACCGCCCGGTGCTCGTGCAGTACCTCGACTTCCTCCGCGGGGTCGTCGTCGGCGACCTCGGCGACTCGTACCGGCTGCACGAGTCCGCGCTCGGACTCGTGTGGGAGCGCCTCCCCGCCACGGTCGAACTCGCCTTCTGGGCGTTCCTGGCCGGCTTCGCCCTCGCGCTGGTTGCCGCCGTGGTCATCCACCTCAGCGGCAGCCGGATCCTCCGCGCGATCGTCGGCTGGCTCGGCGCCACGCGGCAAGCGGTCCCCGACTTCTTCTTCGCCCTGCTGCTCGTGCTGATCTTCTCCGTCTCGCTCGGCCTCCTGCCGTCGCTGGGCCGCACGAGTCCCGCGAGCCTCGTGCTCCCGGTCGTGACCCTCGCCACCGGACAGTTCGTGATGTATCTCCGCCTGCTCGACGCCGCACTGAGCGATCAAGCCGAGCAGGACTACGTCCGCACGGCCTTCGCCATCGGCCAGTCCCGACCGACCATCTTGTTCACCCAGATGCTCCCCAACGCCCTGCCGCCGGTGCTCGGCATGGCCGGCCTGAACCTCGGCGGGCTGCTCGGCGGCACGGTCGTGGTCGAGGTGGTGTTCGCCTGGCCCGGGCTCGGCAGCCTGCTGACCGCCGCCGTGAGCCAGCGCGACTTCCCGATCGTCCAGGCGGGGCTCCTCTTCGTCGCCGTCGCCTTCGTCGTCGTCAACACCCTCGTCGACCTGCTCGTCGCCCGCATCGACCCCCGAACGGCCACCTCATGACCACCGTCGCCCTGCCCCCGATCCCCGAGGCCGCGACCTCGGCACCGCCCCCTCGCCCCCGTCGTCGGCGCCTGCGCCCCTCGGCCGTCGTCGGCATCGTGATGCTCGCCGTCGTCATCGGCGCGACCGCGCTTCGTCCCGTACTGCCCGGCTTCGACCCGTTCGGACAGGACCTGTCGCGGGCCCTGCTGCCGCCGTTCGTCGACCCGGGGCACCCGCTGGGCACCGACCCGCTCGGGCGCGACCTGTTCAGCAGGATCGCCCTCGCCTCCGCCGTCACCCTCGGTATCACGGTGGCCATCGTGTGCCTCAACGCGGTGATCGGCACCACCGTCGGCATCCTGGCCGGCTTCTTCGGAGGGCGGATCGAGTCCGCCCTGTCGGTGCTGTCGAACACCGTGCTGGCGATGCCCGTCGTGCTGCTGCTCATCGCCGTCTGCGCCGTCGTGCCGCCCAGCGCCGGTCTCACGATCCTCGTCGTCGGCTGCACCTGGTGGGTGGGCTACGCCCGGGTGACGCGCAACGTCGCCGCGGCCCTTCGGGCGCAGGACTTCGTGGTCGCACCGCGCACGCAGGGCGCCGATCGCTTCTGGTCGCTCACCCGACACGTGCTGCCGAACGTCTGGCCGCACACGCTCATCATCGCGGCCACCGACATCGCCACGATCGTGCTCATCGAGGCCTCCCTCGAATACCTCGGTCTCGGCGTACAGCCGCCCACGCCCAGCTGGGGCGCCATGATCTTCGACGGTCAGAAGTATCTGGCCACCGACCCCTGGCTGGTGATCCTGCCCGGCGTCGCGATGTTCCTCGCCGTGGGCGGCGTGCAGTTCCTCAGTCAGCAGTTCACCGCCGAGGCGCGTGGCGCCTTCCTGCGCAAGGGAGCCCGCCGATGACCCGCCCCGTCCTGTCCGTCGAGAATCTGCGTCTGGATGCCACGTCGGACGAAGGTCACCGCACCGTCGTACACGACGTGTCGTTCGAGGTCACGCCTTCGTCCTCGCTCGGCGTGGTCGGGGAGTCGGGTTCCGGTAAGAGCCTGACGATGCTCGCAGCCCTCGGCCTGCTGCCCCCGGGCGTGCGAGTCGCCTCCGGGAACGTCCGCATCGACGGCCGCGACGTGACGTCGATGGGCGAGCGCGACCTCCGCAGCATGCGCGGGCGGGTCACCGGAATGGTGTTCCAAGACCCGATGTCGGCGCTCAATCCACTGCGCTCGGTGGGGGCGCAGGTCGCCGCCGCGGTCAGGGCCCACTCCCCCGCCACCTCGCGCACCGCCGCCCGTCGGCGGGCGGTCGAGCTGCTGCAGTCGGTCGGGGTGCGGGACGCCGCGGAACGCGCGGCGTCGCGGCCCCACCAATGGTCGGGCGGCATGCGCCAGCGCGCGGTCATCGCCATGGCCATCGCCAACGACCCGCTGCTGCTCATCGCCGACGAGCCCACGACCGCTCTGGACGTGACGGTCCAGGCGCAGGTCATGGCGCTGCTCGACGAGGTGCGCGAGCGCACCGGGTCGGCGTTGGCCCTCATCAGCCACGACCTGGGCCTTGTGGCCCAGCACACCGACGACCTCGTCGTGATGCGATCGGGACGGGTCGTCGAGCGCGGTGAGACCCGCGCGGTGCTGTCGGCCCCCGCACACGAATACACGCGTCGGCTGCTCGCGGCGGCGCCGTCGACCCGGACCGGGGCGGATCGCCCGGCGCTCGTCGAGACCGCAGAGGAGCCCGCCCTCGACGTGACCGACCTCGTCGTGGAGTACCCCGGTCGACGTGGCCGCCGCACCCGGGCGGTCGACGGTGTCTCGCTGCGCATCCGCGCGGGAGAGACGGTCGCCGTCGTCGGGGAGTCCGGATGCGGCAAGTCCTCGCTGCTGCGCGCCATCCTGGGCCTCACCCCGGCGAGCGCGGGCACCATCCGCTTCGAGGGGCGCACCGTCTCACCCGACATCGCCGGGCGCAGCGCCGAGCTGCGCTCCCGTGCCCAGGTGGTGTTCCAAGACCCGTCGTCGGCGCTGGATCCGCGCATGAGCGTCGCCCGCTCCGTCGGTGAACCGCTGAGGATCCGCCGCGGCTTCACGTCGGCGCGCGTGCGGACGCTGCTCGACGGGGTCGGCCTCGACAGCTCGTTCGACGACCGTCTCCCCACCCGCCTGTCGGGCGGGCAGCGCCAGCGCGTCGGCATCGCCCGCGCGCTCGCCCTCGACCCCGCGATCGTGCTGCTCGACGAGCCCGTCTCGGCACTCGACGTCTCGATCCAGGCGCAGGTGCTCGATCTGCTGGGCGGCCTGCAGCGCGATCAACGGCTCGCGTATCTCTTCGTCTCGCACGACCTCGGCGTCGTCCGCGGCATCGCGGACCGCGTCGTCGTGATGCAGGCCGGACGCATCGTCGAGGAAGGCCCGACCGAGCATGTCTTCGCCGAGCCCCGGCATCCGTACACCCGCACCCTGCTCGATGCCATCCCGCACCTCTTCTCCGACCCGCCGACCGGTTCGGCGTCGCCGGATCCCGCCCCCTCCCACGCGCTCTCCAACTCGCCCACACTCTCCAACTCGCCCACACTCGTCGACTCGCCCACGCTCTCCGACTCGCCCACGCTCTCCGACTCGCCCACCCGAAAGGCCCTCTCATGACCCGCTCGACAGCCCGCCGCGCCCTCACGGGCTTCGCCGCCCTCACCCTCGGTAGCGTGATCCTCGCCGGATGCGCCGGCGGATTCGACTCCCCCACCGGCTCGGGCGACACCGCCCGCACGAGCCTGACCGCCGCCCTGCCTACCGACCCGAGCTCCATGGACCCCATCCGATCCGGGGCGCTGGTGGTGCTGTCGGTCTTCTTCCACACCCACGATCAGCTGGTGAAGATCGCCGCCGACGGCACCCTTGAGCCGAAGCTCGCGACGGACTGGACGGCGAACGACGACCTCACCCAGTGGGAGTTCACGCTCACTCCTGACGTCACCGCGAGCAACGGGGAGGCCATCGACGCCGACGACGTGGTCTTCACGTACGAGACGATCCTGGGCGATCCGAGCGGGGAGAACTACGCCTATCTCTCCTCCCTCGACAGCGTCGAGGCGGTGGATGCCACCACCGTGCGCTTCACTCTCAAGCAGCCCTTCTCGGCCTTCCCCCGCAACACCTCGCTGATCTCCATCGTCCCCGCCGACACCTACCAGGAGATGGGGGCCGACGCCTACGCCCGTGAGCCGATCGGATCGGGGCCCTACGTCTTCGACAGCATCACCACGGGTGTGTCGTACGACCTGAAGCGCAACGACGACTACTGGGGCCCGGCCCCGGTGATCGAGGAGATCTCGCTGCAGCCGGTCTCGTCCACCGAGTCGCGCGCCAACGGCGTGCTCTCGGGCAGTCTCGACGTCGCCCAGATCGGACCGACGCAGGTGGCATCCGTGCAGGCCGCGCCGTCGGCCCAGACGTTCTCGGCCGCCTCGAACGGGGTCGTCTTCCTCGGCGTCAACTCCACCGCCGGTCCCCTGCAGGATGTGCGCGTACGCGAGGCGGTCGCCAAAGCCGTCGACACCCAGGCGATCGTCGACTCGCTGCTGTCGGGACTCGCCGAGCCCGCGAAGGCCATGATCGCGCCGGCGGTGGAGGGGTTCTCCGACTCCGTCCAGCCCCTCGCCTACGACCCCGATGGCGCGCGAGCCCTGCTGGCCGAGGCCGGCTACGACGGCACGCCGATTCCCTTCGACTACGCCACCGACGGTCGCATCCCGCTCTCGAGTGAGGTGGCCCAGAGCATCCAGGGCTACCTGCAAGACGTCGGCATCGCCGTCGACATGCGCGGCGCCGACCAGCAGAGCCACACGCTGAAGGTGCGCGGCCGCGAGATGCAGGGCGTCTACCTCAACACCTGGGCCCCCTCCACGCTCGACGGAGACCTGCCCCTCACCGACTTCTACGAGACGGCGGGCAACAACAACTACGCTCAGGATCCTCAGACCGCCGCGTGGGCGGCGGAGCAGCGCGGGGTCGAGGGCGATGCGCGCAAGGCCGTGTTCGCGGAGCTGTTGGACTACAGCAACACGCAGGGCTACTTCGTGCCGCTGTACGTGCCCTTCAACAACTTCGCCGCCGTCAGCGGACTGCGCTGGACCCCGCGCGCCGACGGACTGTACGACTTCACCGGAACGAGCTTCGAATGACCTCCACCGTCCTCACCGACGTCCGCCCCTGGGGCGGCCCCCTCTCCGACGTCGCCCTCGCGGACGGCCTGATCACCGGCATCCATCCGGCGGGCACGGAACCGATCGACGCGTCAGCCGAGACGGTGTCGGGCCGGGGTCGCATCCTGCTGCCGTCGTTCGCCGACGTGCACGTGCACCTCGACTCCACGCGCATCGGTCTGCCTTTCCGGCCGCACACGGGTGTGCCGGGGGTGTGGGGGATGATGCTGAACGATCGCGACAACTGGCGTCACGCCGAGCGGAGCATGGAGCACCGCGTGGCGACGACGCTCGAGAGCGCGATCGCGCGCGGTACGACCCAGGTGCGCACCTACGCCCAGGTCGACGTCGACGCGGATCTCGAGAGGTTGGATGCCGTGCTCGCGGCGCGCGAAGCCAACCTCGACCGGTGCGAGGTCGAGATCATCGCGTTCCCGCAGGCGGGTCTGCTGCGGGAGGCGGGATCGATCGAGGTGCTCGATCGGGCCATGGACCGCGGTGCCGACGTGGTCGGCGGCATCGATCCGTGCGCCCTGGACCGCGACCCGGTCCGCCATCTCGACGCCGTGTTCTCCATCGCGGAGCGCTACGGCGCCCCCATCGACATCCACCTGCACGAACCCGACCAGCTGGCGAAGTTCTCGGCCGAGCTGATCATCGAGCGCACCCGCGCCCTCGACATGCGAGGTCGCGTCACGGTCTCGCATGGTTACGGTCTGGGCCGGCTTCCCGAGGCGGAGCTGCGGACGCTGCTCGAGCAGTTCCGCGACCTCGGCATCTCGATGGCGACAGTGGCGCCGCAGACGCCGCTGCCCACGCGCCTGCTCGACGAGTACGGCATCGCACTGGGCCTGGGCCAGGACGGCCAGCGCGACTACTGGTCGCCCTACGGCAACACCGACATGCTCGATCGCACCTGGCAGCTGGCCTTCACCAACGGCTTCCGGCGCGACGACGACATCGAGCACTGCGTCGCGATCGCCACGGTGGGCGGCCGCGCGGTGATGGGGCGCGCCGCGATGCCGACCCGGGGCGACGAGAATCCCGGGCTCGGGATCGGCGACCCCGCCGACCTCGTCCTGGTCGCCGGCGACACCGTGACGGCGGCGGTCATGGACCGCCTGAGCGACCGCACCGTGCTCTTCCGCGGTGCCGTCGTCGCCGACGCCCTCGAGCTGACCGACGGGAGCCGCGCCTGATGCTGCTGCTGAGCACGCCCCAGCTCGAGGGCCTCGTCGACCGCGGAGCCATCGCCGACGCCGTCTCCCGGGGGTTCGCCGAGATCGCCGAAGGCCGCGCCGACCAACCCGGCCCGACCTCCATGTCGACGCCCGCGGACTCCAACCGCTTCATCCTGATGTCGGCGGTGTCCGAGGCGTCCGATCTCGCGGGGGTCAAACTCCTGGCCGACGTGCCCGACAATGCGGGGCGTCGGCTGCCGACCCAGCGCTCGATGATCCTCGTCGTCGATCGTGTCGACGGCTCCCCCGTCGCGCTGCTGCACGGCGCCGTGCCGACCCGGGTGCGCACCGCCGCCGCCAGCGCCGTGGCCACCCGCACGCTGGCCCGTCCCGACAGCCGGACCCTGGGTCTCATCGGCGCCGGCGCGCTGGCCCGCGAGCACGCCCTGGCCCTCCGCGACGTGCGGCCCTTCGACCGCGTCGTGGTGTGGTCGCGCACACGGGAGCGCACCGAGGGGCTCGTCGCCGACCTGCGCGGCGAGGGGTGGTCCACCGCGATCGACATCGCGGCATCCCCTCGAGAGGTGGTGGAGGAGGCCGACGTCGTCTGCACCCTGACCCCGTCGGTGGAGGCCATCGTCGAGGGCGCGTGGCTGCGCCCGGGGCAGCACCTCAACGTCGTCGGAGCCCGCCCGCGCGCCGACGAGCGAGAGGTCGACGGCGAAGCCATGGCGCGCTCCTCGATCTGGGTCGACGACCGGGCGACGGCGCGCACGAAGTCGGGCGACCTGCTGCGAGCGATCGCAGAGGGCGCGATCTCCGAGGCCGACGTCGTCGGCACGATCGGAGAGGTCGTCGCCGGTCGCGTGCGCGGCCGTCGGGCGCCGGAGGAGATCACGCTGTTCGACTCGGTCGGCATCGGCGCGCAGGATGTCGCCGTCGCCGACGTCTTCATCCGCGCCGCCCGCGAGCAGGGCCTCGGCACGACGGTCGATCTGAGCGCCTGAGCGACCCGTCGTTGCGGCGGCGCCCACGTGCGGCGGCGCCCGCTCGGCATCCGCGATGCCGGTAAACGCTGTTCGTGCGCATAAACGCGGTGACAGAGCGTTTATGCGCACGGACAGCGTTTATGGACGCACCACACCACCGCGACTCATCGCCCGCTGGGGGCCGTGCGCCATTGCGGCACAGCGCACCTCGCTCGCGTCGGACTCGCCCGTCGGTCTGTCGTGCGAGCGGGGCACCCGCCCATAAACGCGATTCGTGTCGATAAACGCGGTGACAGAGCGTTTATGCGCACGGACAGCGTTTACGGATGCCGACCGCGGGGCCCCACGACCCCACGCCCACCGCACGACCTCCACCGCCCGGCGAAGGGACCGGAACGCCGCGTCAGTCCAGGAAGATGTCCGGATACATCGCCTCGTCGGGCGTGCCCGGCACGGCGGCGTAGCCCGCGAAGTCCGTCACCCCGGCGGCCAGCAGCACGTCCTCGACGATCAGCGTCTGCCCGGTCCGCTCGCGCGACGGCGCGCACAGCACCTCGTACGCGGCATCCGCGTAGATCTCGGGCGTGCGCGACACGCGCATGAGCCGGTCGCCGCCGATGACGTTCTGCACCGCCGCGGTCGCGATCGTCGTGCGCGGCCACAGGGTGTTGGCCGCGATCCCGTCATCCGCGAACTCCGACGCCAGGCCCAGGGTGGCCATCGTCATGCCGAACTTCGCGAGGCTGTAGCCGGTGTGGGCTCCCAGCCAGCGAGGCGTGACGTTGAGAGGCGGTGACAGCGACAGGATGTGCGGGTTCGCGGCGTCGCGAAGCTGCGGCACCGCCGCCCGCGACAGCAGGAACGTGCCGCGGACGTTCACGTCCTGCATGAGGTCGTACTTCTTCGTCGCGAGCTCCAGCGAGCCCGAGAGGTCGATGACGCTGGCGTTGTTGACGACGATGTCGATGCCGCCGAACTCCCCCACCGTCCGCAACACGGCCTCCGTGATCGATGCCTCGTCGCGCACGTCGCCGACGATGGGCAGGGCCCGTCCGCCCGCCGCGCGGATCGCCTCGGCGGCGGTGTGCACCGTGCCCTCGAGCTTCGGGTGCGGGGTGTCGGTCTTCGCGAGCAGCGCGACGTTCGCGCCGTCCCGGGCCGCGCGGAGCGCGATCGCGAGGCCGATGCCGCGGCTCCCGCCCGACATCAGGATGGTCTTGCCGGCCAGCGGGGCGCCGGACGATAGCGACGTGCTCACGAGCGGCCCTTCGCCGATGCGGTGGCGAACGCGGCGACCCGTGCCCGCGCCTCGGGGGTGTCGAAGGCGGCGCCGATCGTGGCGGCCTCGTCGGTGAGGTTCTCGGCGAACGTGCGCCCGGCACCGACCCGCACGAGCCGCGTCGCCTGCCCGAAGGCCGCCCTCGCACCGTCGAGCCAGAACCGCGCGATCTCCTCGACGCGGGACTGCAGATCTCCGGATGCCACGACCTCGGCGACCAGACCCCAGTCCCGCGCCTCCGCGGCGGAGAGCATCCGATCCTGCAGCAGCAGCTGCAGAGCCCGCCGCTGACCGATCGCCGCGGGCAGGAGCGTCGACACGCCGAGGTCGGGGGTGAGTCCGATGTTGGCGTAGCGACTGACGAAGCGGGCGTTCTCGCTCGCCACGACATAGTCGGCGGTGAGCATCAGCCCGAGCCCTCCACCGGCGACGGCGCCCTGGACGGCGGCGACCATCGGCAGCGGAGCCTCGGCGAAGGTGCGGATGCCGTCGTGGATCGCCTCGGCCGTCTCGGTCACCTCAGCGCCCGACGCGCCGGTCGTCGCCATCGCCACGACGTCACCGCCCGCGCAGAACGCGGGGCCGTTGGCATCCAGGATCACCGCTCCGATCGACGGATCAGCGGTCACCTCGTGGGCGACGGAGCGCCAGCGACGAGCCATGGGGAAGTCCATCGCGTTGAGCGAGGCGGGGCGATCGAACGTGACGCGCGCGAGCCCGTCCTCGACGTGGAGAAGGATGCCGTCGGTCATTTCGGTGCCATCCGGATCGCGCCGTCGAGGCGGATCGTCTCGCCGTTGAGGTAGCCGTTGTCGACGATGGCGAGCACCAGACGCGCGTACTCGTCGGGGGCGCCGAGGCGGGAGGGGTAGGGAACCTGCTGGCCGAGCGAGTCCTGCGCCGCCTGCGGCAGACCCTTCAGCATCGGCGTCTCCATGATGCCGGGGGCGATGGTGACGACCCGGATGCCGTGGCGGGCGAGCTCTCGCGCGATCGGCAGCGTCATCGCGTGCACGCCGCCCTTGCTCGCCGCGTACGCGGGCTGCCCGACCTGGCCGTCGAAGGCCGCGACGCTGGCGGTGTTGACGATGACGCCGCGGTCGCCGCCCTCGGCAGGGTCGGTCTTCGCCATCACCGCCGACGTCTGGGCGACGACGTTGTAGGTGCCGATGAGGTTGACCCGGATGACGCGCTCGAAGTCGGCCAGCGCGGAGGGCACGCCCTCCCGGTCGAGCACCTTGGCGGGAGGCGCGATGCCGGCGCAGTTCACGACCACGCGCAGGGGGCCGGCTTCTGCCGCACGGGCGGCAGCATCCGCGATCTGATCGGCATCCGTGACGTCGGCGGCGACGAAGGAGCCACCGAGCCCCTCGGCGACGGTGGCGCCGTTCGATGAGGGCAGATCGACGATCGTGACGTTGGCGCCCGCTGCGGTGAGACGGCGGGCGGTGGCCAGGCCCAGGCCCGAGGCACCGCCGGCGACGAGGGCGGAGGCTCCTGCGATATCCATGCGTTCTCCTTCGAAGCTGAAACCGGGTCCCACCCTAGTCGAGACTCAGGACCGCGCCGAGCGTCTCGGAAGGCGGAGTCCGCGCGACGGGCGGGTGCGGATCGCGGCCGTCTCGCCGCCGTCGACGAGCAGGATCGTCTGCTCCGGTTCCCAGCCGTAGGCCGATCGCAGATGATCGCCCAGAACGGCGACGGCGTTCTCCAGGGTGATCTCGACACCGCTCGGCACGTCGACGGCATCCGGGTGCAGTTCGCGTGCCGCGGCGCGTAGGTCAGCGAGGAGGGTGCGCATGCGGTCGGGACCGTAGGCGGCGGATGCCAGGTCCCAGTCGCCGATGACAACGGCCGCGCCCACCGGGCAGGGTTCCGGCCGCTCGGTGGGCGGCCGACCGGAGCGCAGACGGACGACGGCGGCCCCGACGAGCAGCACGGCCAGCGCCCCGAGAATGGTCGCCGGGGCGAACGAGAACGCAGCGAGATACACGGCGGAATCCCATCCGGCCGCGGCTCCCACCACCACGCGTGCGACGCAGTACACCGCGTACACCGCGTTGGTCAGAGCGATGAGGCGGAGCGGGCCGCGGGCCGGCACGTTCAAGCGGAACGCCGTCCACGCGGTCACCGCGCATGCCGCCGCCAGGGCGAGCGCCTTCACGGTCAACGAGCCCGGGAGGGGCACCGTCGCCGAGACGACGGCCACCACGAGTGCCAGTCCCCCGGCCGCGAACGACGGGCCGACGGCCCGTCGGCCGTCGAGCGTGCTGAGCGCGACGAACATCAGGGCCGGAGCGAGGACCATCGCCACATCACCCATCACCAGACTCGGCGAGCCGCCACCCGCGCCGTACATGAAGTACATCGCGCTGGAGCCCACCGCGCACACGCCCGACACCGCCGCGAACCGCAGGAACAGGGTGATCTCTCCGGGGGTGCCGACTCGCGGCAGTGCAACGAAGAGCACCGTCGTCGCGACCGCGACGCTGACCGACAGCAGAACGAGCGACAGCCCCATGACACCCCCTTGTGACATTGTGCCCCGTGGCTACCCGGGGGCCACCCGCATTGACGGCGCGATCGTCTGCCCGACGCGCGGCCGTCCTCCCCGCCGCGGGCGGATCTTCCGCACATAGGCTCGTCGCGTGAGCGAGCCGCGGTTGCGCATCGAGCAGGTGCAGGTCGACGATCCGCGCGCGGTCGAGCTGCGCGGCATGCTGGATGCCGACCTCGACGAGCGCTATCGCGACGCCGATGGCGGCGACACCCCCGCCTTCGCCGCGAAGCGCGAGGCGGCCCTCGCCGTGTACCCCGAGCAGGTGGTCGCGACCCTCCTGGCGGTGGATGCCGACGACGCACCGCTCGGACATGTGATCCTCCGCCGCCTCGGCGACGAGTGGGAGCTCAAGCGTCTCGTCGTCGTCGCCGCGGCCCGTCGGCGGGGCGTCGGTCGCGCCCTCACCGCCGAGGTGATCGATCTCGCCCGCCGCGGCGGCGCTGCGCGGGTGATCCTGCAGAGCGGGCGGATGCAGCCGGAGTCGCTGCGGCTGTACGCCGCCGCCGGCTTCACGCCGATTGCGGTGTACGAGCCGTACGTCGAGACGATGCCGCGCTCGCTGTGCTTCGAATACGTCTTCTGACGGGTGGGGAATGCGAGTCGGTCCCGCCTCATGACCGCCGGGTCGCACTCCCCCGCTGAGCGTGCAGGACACGCGGACGGCCCGGGGGATCTCCGCGTGTCCTGGACACCCGGAGGATCGGCCCACGGTCGAGCCCGCCTGTGACCCCGCCCCGCACGTGCGCGAGGATCGAACCGTGAGTATCCCCGACACCGGCGAGCCCGTGCCCGACCGCATACGCGCAGTCGCGGGTGACGCGATGCTCGAGCCGGTCTGGCGGAACAACATCGGCGGCGTGACGTTCCGCGCGACCGACGCCCATGGCATCCGGTTCGTGAAGTGGGGGCCGCGCACCGCCGAGACGTCGATGCGCGCCGAGGCCGAGCGTCTGCGCTGGGCGGCGCCGTTCACGCCGGTGCCGGGCGTGCTCGACGAGGGACGGGATGCCGCCCACGAGTGGCTCGTCACCGCGGGTGTTCCGGATCTGTCGGCGGTTCATCCGCACTGGGTCGCGCGGCCGGAGCGGGCGGTGCGGGCACTCGGACGCGGCCTCCGCGCCCTTCACGAGGCGCTGCCGGTGGAGGGCTGCCCGTTCTCGTGGAGCGTGGCCGACCGTATCGCGAACGCCGCCGTCCGCGGCGTTCAGGTTCCCGATGACCTGCGCGATGCCCCACCCATCGACCGGTTGGTCGTGTGCCACGGCGACGCGTGCGCGCCCAACACCCTGATCGGCGACGACGGGGAGTGGACGGCGCACGTCGACCTGGGCGCCCTCGGCCTCGCCGATCGGTGGGCCGACATCGCGGTCGCCGCCTTGTCGACCGAGTGGAACTACGGCCCCGGATGGCACGAGGCCCTGCTCGACGCCTACGGCGTGGCCCCGGATGCCACCCGCCTGGCGTTCTACCGGGAGCTGTGGAACGCGACGTAGCCGGCCCCGCGCAGTTGAGCGTCCAAGACACTCCGTTGGCAGCGCGCCGCAGCGGCGTGTCGTGGACGCTCGATCAGCCGGGCACCCCGGCGGACCCTGGAGGCGACCCGCCTCACGAACCCACCACGCGGAACGCGCCCGTCACCACGGCCGCCCCGAGCGCCACGGTCATGAGCAGGACCGCACCGCCCACGGCCACGGCATCCCGAGCCGACAGCGTCGACGGGCGTGCCCACGTGCGCTCGATGCCGGCACCGAAACCGCGCGCCTCCATGGCGGTGGCGAGCTTCGTGCCGCGGCGCACGGCGAACACCAGCAGCACGAACGCCATCGAGAAGAACCGGCGCACGGCCCCCCGGTCGCCCAAGCCGCGCGCGCGGCGCGCGAGGGTCATCGTGCGCCAGTCGTCGACGAAGAGTCCGACGGTGCGGGCGCCGGCGAGCACACCGAGTACGAAGCGGCTCGGCAGCTTCGCCACCTGCGCGAGCGCGTCCGCGAGCTCGGTGGGGTCGGTGCGGGCGAACAGCAGGATCATCGGCAGCGCCAGGGCGACCACGCGCAACAGCACCGCGACCGACAGCGAGATCGAGTTGTCGCTGATCGTGGCGAAGAGGAAGGAGCCATAGACGGTTCCCCCCGGGCGGGCGTACAGCAGCATGCTGATCCCGGCGACCGGTGCGAAGACCAGCACCGGCAACAGGCGCTTCAGCACCGCGGTGAAGGCGACACCCGTGAACGGCACGCACAGCAGCTCGAGCACGATGGCCGTGGCCGCACTCACGGCGTCGATCGAGACCAGCAGCGGTACCGCGAGCACGATGACCATCGCGACCTTGGCGACGGGATTCACCCCGTCGAGCCACACCGGCCGCGGGCGAACGAGCAACGAGGCGCTCACGCGGCGCCCCCGAGGGTGATCCGGTGCTGTCCCAGGTGCCTCACCACGTCGGCGTCGTGCGTGACGGCCACGACCGTACGCCCGCGCGCGATCTCGCGCTGCAACAGGCCGACGAGCTCGCTCCACCCGCGGCGGTCCTGCCCGAACGTGGGTTCGTCGAGCACGATCACCTCCGGCGAGGCGGCGAGCACCGTCGCCACCGACAGGCGCCGCTTCTGCCCGCCCGAGAGGGTGAAGGGGTTGGCGAGGGCGAGTGATGACAGATCCAACCGTTGGAGCAGCTCGTCGACGATCGCGTCGACCTGGGCCGCCGGCATCCGGAGCGCCCGGGGCCCCACGGCGAGCTCGTCGCGCAGCGTCGAGGAGAGGAACTGGTGCTCGGGCTCCTGGAACACCGTGCCGATGCGTGTCAGCAGCTCGGTCGAGCGCCAGCGCGAGGGGCGACGGATGCCGCGGGCGGCGAGGCCGGATGCCGCGATGACCTCGCCCGAGAGCTCGGGGAGCAGTCCGGCAAGGGTCAGCGCGAGGGTGGACTTGCCGGCGCCGTTGGGCCCCGTCACCACGGTCCCGGCCGCGCGGGGGACGACGACGTCGAGTCCGGATGCCACGACCGTCCGCCTCTCGCGCCCGATCGACAGCGCCGCAGCCGACAGCACGGCATCCGGTGTCTCGAGCGGCGCGAGCGCGGGAAGGTCGACGGGGCGCCCCGGCACCCACACGCCCGCGTCGGCGAGCGCATCGCCGTACTCGGCGAACACGCGAGCGGGTGGCCCGTCGGCCAGCACGCCGCCTCCCGGCGCGAGCACCACGACGCGGGTCATGAGGTCGACCCACACGTCGGTGCGGTGCTCGATCAGCACCAGGGTCGTCCCGTCGGTGCGGGCGACGTGCTCGACGGCCGCGCGTACCTCGGCGACGCCCTCGGGATCGAGGTTGGCGGTGGGCTCGTCGAGCAGCAGCAGGCCCGGTCGCATCGCGAGCACCCCGGCGAGGGCGAGGCGCTGCTTCTGCCCGCCCGACAGCGCCTTCGTGGGGCGCTCGAGCGGCACGTTCAGACCCACGGATGCCACGGCCTCGGCCACACGCGCGGGGATCTCGGTCGCGGGTACGCCGAGGTTCTCGCAGCCGAAGGCGACGTCGTCGCCGACCTTCGACAGCACGATGCCCGACTCGGGGTCCTGGAGCACCAGGCCGATCCGGCCGCGCTGCTCTTCGGGCGCCTGACCGTCGACGCGGATGCGCCCGGTCGTCTCTCCTTCGTCGCTGCCGCCGAGCAGGCCCGCCAGGCCCGCGAGCAGCGTCGACTTACCCGCCCCCGAGGCACCGAGCAGCAGGACGCGCTCGCCGGGCTCGATCGACAGCTCGACGTCGCGCGTGGCGGGCAGTTTGCGGCCGGCGTAGCGCCAGCCCCAGCCCTCGACGTCGACGCGCGCGGGGCCCGTCATCAGACGTCGCGGCGTGCGTCCCGACCGACGGCGAAGCGGCTGAGCGCTCCGGTGGCGGCGAGCGCGCGCACCAGCAGCCAACCGACGAGGCCCGCGAGCAGGGCACCGGAGACGATGAGCGAGCCGAGGTAGATGAGGTTGAACTCCACGGTCTTGGCGATGTTCGCCGACAGGAACAGTTCGAGCACCCACGCGCCGATACCGGCGCCGGCGCCCGCGAGCATCGCGACGGGCAGCGTGAAGCGCACGTAGAGGAAGGCCAGGAAGATCAACTCCGCGCCGAGGCCCTGCGCGAGGCCGGAGAAGATCGTCGTGACGCCCCAGACGTTGCCGATCAGGGCCGAGACGATGGCGGCGATCAGTTCGACGAGCAGCGCCGCACCGGGCTTGCGGATGATGAGCCCGCCGATGACGCCGCCGATCAGCCAGATGCCGACCGCGATGCCGCCGAGGCCGGGGGTCAGACCGTCCATCGCGACGAACCACAGGCCGCCGACGGTGTTCCAGCCCCAGAAGACCAGGCCGATCGCGACGCCGAGGACGGCGGCGACGACGATGTCGACGACCCGCCACTGGAAGCGGTTCGCGGAGGCGACGGACGGGGCCGTGCGGGCAGACGTGGACGTGTGCATGAGGTGCTCCTCCCTGCGCCGGCATGATCCGGATCAGGTTCGACGGTCGAAGCGTGGATCGCTTCCTCTCAGCCCGGCTCACCGGACTCCCGTGGTTGACGTGACGAGTATAGGGGGATGCCCGGGGTAGCGTGGGCGGGTGCACGAGCAGACCCCGGCCACGCGACGCGATCAGCGCCGGGGAGGGGTGGCTGCGGATCTCGGCTCCGGGGCGGGCGAGGCGACAACGAACCCGGCGGGCACGGCATCCGGAGCTCCCGCCGACCCGGTGCGAACGGCGGTCGCCTCCTGGTCGCAGGCGACCGCGGCATCCGGAGCACCCGTCGACCCGGTGCGAACGGCGCCCGCCTCCGGAGCGCAGGCGACCGCGGCATCCGGAGCCCCCGTCCTCATCGGAGCGCTGACCTGGCTCGACCCCGACGACGCCGCCGATACGCGGCCCGCACCCGCGTTCGTCGTATCGGGTGCCGCTTCTCGGCCCGTCGACCTGCTGGCGGGCCGTCGCCGCCGTCGTCTTCGCCCGGCGACCGTCATCCCGCCGGTGCTGATCCTGCTCATCCTCGGGCTGTACGCCGCGGCGACCCTGCTGTGGCCGCTGAACGCCGTCGCGCCCACGACCCGCGCCGTCGGTGTGCAACCCGCCGCCGCCCCCGTCGCGGATCCCGCGTGGCCGGCCGAGGGCGAGGCCGCCATCGCGATCGACGGCGTTCCCGAGACGCTGTCGACGGGGGCCACGGCGCCCGAGTCGATCGCGAGCATCACCAAGGTCGTCACGGCCCTCGTGGTGCTCGACCGCCTGCCCCTCGCGCCCGACGAGCAGGGACCGTCGTACGCGTTCACGCAGGCCGACAGTGCCGACTACTGGCAGTACCGCGCCCGCGGGGAGTCCTCCCTCGACGTCCCCATCGACGGCAGCCTGTCCGAGCTGCAGATGCTCCAGGGCATGCTGATCGCCTCCGCGAACAACTACGCCCAGCGTCTGGCATCCGATCTCTTCGGCACGGATGCCGAGTTCTCGGCCGCCGCGAATCAGTACCTCGCCGAGCGGGGGATCGAGGGCATCACGATCGTGAACCCCACCGGTATCGAGGAGGGCAACACCGCCACCCCGGCCGCCCTGATCGCGCTGGCCGAACGGGCTCTCGCCAACCCCGTGATCGCCGAGATCGTGCGGACGCCCGAGCTGACGCTCCCCGGCGCCGGCACGTTCTCGAACGGCAACGCCCTGCTCGCCGATCCGGGCGTGGTGGGCGTGAAGACCGGCACGCTCGACGCGTGGAACCTGCTCACCGCCAAAGACATCACCGTCGGCGACGCCACCATCCGCGCCTACGCCGCGGTGCTCGGCCAGCCCGGACCCGACACCCGCAACCAGGCGACCCGCGACCTGTTCGCGCGCATCGAACAGGAGCTGCAGCCGAGCCCCTCGGTGACCGCGGGCACCGTCGTCGGAAAGGTCGAGACGCGATGGAGCGACGACATCGACCTGGTCACCGCCTCAGACGCGACCGTGGTGCTGTGGAACGGCGGCGCCGCGCAAACCTCGGCCACCTTCGACCTGGGCGGGGCCACCGCCCCCGGCGCGACGGTCGGCACCTTCACCGCGACCGGTCCGGTCGATGCCGACACGGTGGACGTACGGCTCGCCGGCGAGATCGAGCCGCCGAGTCCGTGGTGGCGTTTGACGCATCCGCTCGACCTGTTCGGCCTGAACGACTGACACATGGACTTCTCCCTGGATGCCACGTCGCCCGCGCCGCCGTACGAGCAGGTGCGGGCGCAGGTCATCGCCGCCATCGACGACGGGTCGCTCGTCGCGGGCACGCGCCTGCCGCCCGTCCGGGCGCTGGCCGCCGACCTGAACCTCGCCGCGAACACCGTCGCCCGCGCGTACCGGGAGCTCGAGGAGGCCGGGTACGTCGAGACCCGCGGGCGAGCCGGAACGATCGTTCGCGGCGGCGATGCGGCCTCGTCGCGCGCGGCGCAGGCGGCTCGGGCGTACGCCGACACGGTCCGACGTCTGGGGATCGACCCGGATGACGCGGTCGCGCTGGTGCGGGCGGCGCTGGGCGAGCGCTGACGCGAGCCGTCCCGATGGACTGTGCTGTGGTGCGGGGTGGCGCTGGGCGAGCGCCGGCGCGAGCCGTCCCGATGGACGGTGCTGTGGTGCGGGGTGGGGTGGGTGAGTGTGTCGACCGCGCCGGGAGGTGGCGGGGCGTGTATGAACCACCGGGATCCGCGTCACCGACCCGCGCGCGCCGCGATGTGGCTGAGCGTGTAGAAGCCACCGGTATCTGCGTCGTGGTTGCGCGTGTCGAAGCCATCGGAACATCGTGTGGTCCCACTTCGACGGGCTCAGTGACCTCGGTGAGGGGCGACGATGCCCCCCGGGGCCGGCTCCGCCGACGCTCCGCCCCTCCTCCCCACCCGGCGAAGGAGCGCATCTCTCCCCGAACGCCCCTGGTCGCCCGGTCCGATGTCGGAGGTCGTCGCTAGCATGCACACATGCACTCCGACACCGTCTCCGCACCCCCGCCTGACCCTCCCCCACCAGACCCATCCCGCCCGGCGCGACCCCTCACCGTCGTCCTCGACGACGTCCTGCGCACGGGCGCTGCCCTCGCCGCCGCCGAGGTCGCCCGCACCCGCGCGCTGGCGGAAGCCGGGCACCTCGCCCTCGACGTGATGGCCGACCAACGCGCCACCGCCCGCGCCGCCGAACTGGCGTTACGAGAGGTCGCATCCGAACTCGCCGCCGCCGAGAACCTGTCCGACCGCACCGTGCAGACCCAGATCGGGCGGGCGATGACCCTCGTCGACGACTACCCGCACACCCTCGCCGCATGGGAGGCGGGCGCGATCACCCGCACACACGTGCAGGTCATCATCGACGTCGGCTGCCCCCTCCCCGTCGACGCCCGCGCCGAGTACGACCTGCTCGCCGTGGCCACCGCCGACGGCCTCAGCCCCGGCCGGTTGCGCTCCCGCCTGGCGATGCTCGCCGAACGCCTCCACCCCACCACGATCACCGAACGCCACCACCGCGGCCGCGACACCCGCAGCGTACGCATCGTCACCGGGCAAGACGGCATGTCCGACCTGATCGCCACCCTCCCCACCGTCCTCGCCGTCGGCATCTCCGACCGCCTCACCCAACAAGCCCGCACCATCGTCGACGCCCGCGGCAACACCAATGAAACCCTCACCGATGAGCGCACCACCGCGCAGCTCCGCGCCGACATCCTCACCGACCTGCTGCTCACCGCCGCACCCGAAGCCGACCCCACCCGCACCGACGACGGCCCCGGCACCCTCGGCACCATCCGTGCCCGCATCCAGGTCATCGTCCCCGCCCTGACCCTGCTCACCCCCGACCGAGAGAACCTCGACCCCGCCGAGCTCGTCGGCCACGGCCCCCTCGACGCCGACACCGCCCGCACCCTCGCCGACACCACCACCCTCCCCTGGGACCGCGTCATCACCCACCCCATCACCGGGGCCGTGCTGCACACCGACACCTACCACCGCACCACCGCCATCGACCGCCACCTCCGCGCCCGCGACCGACACTGCCGCTGGCCCGGCTGCACCGTCCCCGCCACCCGCAGCGAAGTCGACCACACCCACGACCACGCCCTCGGCGGCGAAACCACCATCACCAACCTCGCCCACCTCTGCCAACGCCACCACACCCAGAAACAGTTCACCCGCTGGACCGTGAAACAACTCCCCGGGGGAGTCCTCGAATGGACCAGCCCCACCGGCCGCACCTACACCGACGAACCCCTCCCCTACTCCCCCGCCGTCCGCTTCCTCCCCGACGACCCACCCCCACCCGACCCAGAAGAAGGCTCCCCGCCGTTCTGACTCCCTTCCCCCACGTTCCCTCACCGGACTCGCGCGCGCCACAACACACGCACACTCCGCGTCGCCGACTCGCATACCGGTTGTCCACGCCCGGGTCGTCACGGTGAGCACATGGCATCTCCGCGTATGACCATGGACCCCGCCGAGATCGACTTCGACCTCGTGCACCGATGGCTGTCGGAGGACGCGTTCTGGGCGATCGGGCGGAGCCGCGAGACCGTCGATCAGGCTGCCCGCGCGTCGCTCAACTTCGGGGCGGTGGATGCCGACGGAACGCTCCTCGGATACGCCCGTGTCGTCACCGACCACGCGACATTCGCGTGGGTATGCGACGTGTACGTCATCCCCACCGCACGCGGCCGCGGGATCGGACTGCTTCTCAGCGAATCCGTCGTCGCCGTCCTGCGTCCTCTGAACCTCAAACGAGTGCTTCTGTCCACCGTCGACACGCACGGCCTGTACGAGAAGGTCGGATTCGAGAGCTTCCCGAACCCGGAGGGACTCATGCACCTCAGCCGCCCCTAGCGTGCACTCACCCGTACCCTCGTTGCATGCCTCTCGCCCTCGTCACCGGAGCCGCACGCGCGAACAGCATCGCGGCGGGAATCATCCCCCGCCTCGAGTCCGACGGCTGGAACGTCGTGACCAGCGAGCTCGACTCCGGCGACTACCCGTGCGACCTCGTGAGCCCCACGGCACCGACGGAGCTCGTCGAACGCGTTTCGCGGGAGCATGGGCCGATCCACGCCCTCGTGCTGAGCCATGCGCACGGCGTCGAATCCGGCATCCTCGACACCACCGCCGAGAGCTTCGACCGTCACGTCGCGGTCAACGCCCGCGCGACGCTGCTGATGATCGCCGCCTTCGCCCGACAGGTCGACGAGACGGGCGGCGCGATCGTCGCCTTCACGAGCGACCACACCACCGGCAACCTCCCTTATGGCGCATCGAAAGGTGCCCTCGACCGCATCGTCATCTCGGCCGCACGCGAGCTCGGCCCCCGAGGCATCTCCGCCAACGTCGTCAACCCCGGACCGATCGATACCGGATGGATGGATGCCGAGACCCGCGACGCCCTCGCCGGACACCACCCCCTCGGTCGATTCGGCACACCCCGTGACATCGCCGGCATCACCGCATTCCTCCTGTCGGACGAGGGCCGCTGGATCAGCGGACAGCTCCTCCACACCGACGGCGGGTTCTCGGCGCGGTTCTGACGCACGACAGGACCGCGCGGGACCCGGCAGTGCAACGCGACGCCGGAGATCCGTCGCCCGCATAGCGCGCCTCTGCGCCCAACGGAGGGCCGCGACCGACTCTCCTGCCTTGTGTCACGTGCTGCGACGCCCGCGCCCGCTCTCGCCCCCCGTCGGCGCTGCGCATCCCCGCGCCACCAGTCACAGCGCGCGCCGCCCACTCCCACGCCGCCCGTCCCCGCGCCACCCGTCCCCGCGCCACCCGTCCCCGCGCCACCCGTCCCCGCGCCACCCGTCCCCGCGCCACCCGTCCCCGCGCCGCACGCGCCGCGACGCCCTCGCCGGTCGTGCTAGCGTCGCCGGCAGTGACACGGGGTGCCCGCAAGGGGCTGAGAACACACCCGTTGAACCTGATCTAGCTCGTACTAGCGAAGGGATGTCGCGAATGGTCGTTCGCACGTCGTCGTCTCCGTCCACCTCCACACCCGCGTGGGAAGCCGACCCCGCCGGGGCGCTCGCCCGCCTGCGCGAGGCGGCACCGCTCACGCAGTGCATCACCAACGCGGTGGTGACGAACTTCACCGCCAACGCCCTCCTCGCGCTCGGCGCCGCCCCCGCGATGTGCGACATCCCGGGCGAAGCGGGCCTGTTCGCGGGGATCGCCGGCGGCGTGCTCGTCAACCTCGGCACCCCCACCGCCGAACAGCGCGACGCGGCCCGCGAAGCCGTCACCGCCCCGACGCCCTGGGTGCTCGACCCGGTCGCCGTCGGCGCCCTCCCCGTCCGCACGGCCCTGGCCCACGAACTCCTCGCGGCACGCCCGGCGATCATCCGCGGCAACGCGTCGGAGATCCTCGCCCTGGCCGGAGTCGGCGCGGGCGGACGCGGCGTCGACGCGACCGACGCGGCCGAAGACGCCCTCGACGCGGCCCGCGCGCTCGCCGAACGCACCGGCGGAACGGTCGCCGTCTCGGGCGAGGTGGACGTGATCGTGGATGCCGAGCGCACGGCCCGTGTGCCCGGCGGAAGCGCGTTGCTGACCAAGGTCACCGGCGGCGGCTGCGCCCTCGGCGCGGCGATGGCGGCTTTCGCGGCCGTGGCCGAGCCGTTCGAGGCGGCGATCGCGGCGTCCGCCGTGTGGGCCGTGGCGTCGGAGCGAGCGGCATCCGGATCCCGAGGACCGGGATCGTTCGCCGTCGCCTTCCTCGACGAACTCGCCGCGGTGCGACCGGAAGACCTCACGGGCCGGGCGGAGTTCGCACGATGACCGACCTCTCGCTCCACCTCGTCACCGACCATCGCGTCCCCTTCGACCGCCTGCGCGACATCGTCGATCAGGCCGTGGCCGCGGGCGTCACCGTCGTGCAGCTACGCGACAAGGTCGCCGGCGGCGCCGAACTCTTCGCCCGCACCCTCGACCTCGCCGACGTCGTCGCGGGGCGGTGCGCCTTCCTCGTCGACGACCGCCTCGACGTCGTCCTCGCCGCACGTGACCGCGGCGCCCGGGTCGACGGCATCCATCTCGGTCAGAGCGACCTCCCCGTCGATGCCGCGCGCGCCCTGCTCGGCACCGACGCCCTCGTGGGCTGGACGGCGAACACCCCGGCCCACTTCGCCGCGGCCGCCGCCCTGCCGGAAGGCACCATCGACTACCTCGGTGTCGGCGTCATCCGCGCCACGGCGACGAAGCCCGACCATCCGCAGCCCCTGGGTATCCGCGGGTTCGGCGAACTCGCGGCATCCGCCGACCTGCCGTGCGTGGCGATCGGCGGGATCGACGTCGACGACGTCGCCGCCCTCCGCGCGGAGGGAGCGGCGGGCGTCGCCGTCGTCTCGGCGGTGTGCGCGGCCGATGACCCGGGCGCGGTGGTGCGCGCCCTGCGTGCGGCGTGGGGAGCCGTCGCGTGAACGCCGCATCCGTCGACACCGCATCCGCCGCACCGCGGCCCGGGTCGCCCGACGCGACGCGCGCGACACCCCGCGTGCTCAGCATCGCCGGCACCGACCCCACCGGCGGCGCGGGAATCCAGGCCGACCTCAAGTCGATCGCGGCCTTCGGCGGCTACGGCATGGCCGCGGTGACGGCGCTCGTCGCGCAGAACACCCTCGGCGTCCGCGAGGTGCACGTGCCGCCGACGGCGTTCCTCGACGCGCAGTTGCGCGCGGTCAGCGACGACGTCGACATCGACGCGGTGAAGATCGGCATGCTCGGCTCGGCCGAGGTCGTCGCCACCGTCGACGCGTGGCTGGTCGATGTGCTGGCCGACGTGCGCCCCCCGATCGTCGTGCTCGATCCCGTAATGGTCGCGACCAGCGGCGACCGCCTGCTCGACGCCGACGCCGAAGAGGCGGTCAGAGCACTGTGCCGCCGCGCCGACCTCGTCACGCCGAACCTGCCCGAGCTCGCCGTCCTGGTCGGCGCACCCGTCGCCACGAGCTGGGACGAAGCCGTCTCTCAGGCGCAGACCCTCGCCGGGCGAGCCGACACCGCGGTCCTGCTGAAGGGCGGACACCTCGACGGCGCACAGAGTCCGGATGCCATCATCGCCGGCGCCGACGTCCACCCGGTGCCCGGGCGCCGGGTGGCCACGCGTCACACCCACGGCACCGGCTGCTCACTGTCGTCGGCGATGGCGACCCTCGCGGCGCACGGCTTGTCGTGGCCCGAGGCTCTGACGCGCGCGAAGCACTGGCTCACCGGCGCCCTCGAGCACGCCGATGCCCTGCGGGTCGGACGCGGCAACGGTCCCATCGACCACCTGCACGAGCTGCGCCCGCACGTCGAGCTCGGCCCGCGGGTACCGCACGCCGCGCGGAACGCGGCTGCATCCTGGAGCACCGAGCGATGGGATGCCCTGGCCCCGGTGAGAGCCGACGTCGACGCCTGCGCCTTCGTGCGGGGGTTGGCATCCGGCGACCTGGATCGCGACGCCTTCGGCTGGTATCTCGGCCAAGACCTGCTGTATCTCCGCGAGTACGCGCGGGTGCTCGCGCGTGCCGCGGCACTGGCACCGACGGTCGACGAGCAGCGGTTCTGGGCCGAGGCCTCCGTCTCCTGCCTCGAGGAGGAGGCGGCGCTCCACCAGACGCACGTCGACCCGGCGGGGCTCGAGCCCGCGGCATCCACCCTCGACTACACCGACCACCTGCACGCGGCGTCGACCGTGGGCTCCTATGCGGTCCTGGTCGCCGCGATCCTGCCCTGCTTCGTGCTGTACACCGACATCGGCGCCCGCTGGCGGGGGACCTTCGCCGCCGACCATCCCTACGCCGACTGGCTCACCGCCTACGGCGACGAGGCGTTCGCTGCGTCGTCGGCTCGGGCGGCGGCGATCGTGGATGACGCGGCCCGAACGGCATCCGCGTCCGAACGCTCGGCGATGGCCGCGGCCTACGACCGCTCCATGCGCCTCGAGCTGGCGTTCTTCGAGGCGCCGCTGAAGCGCCTGTGAACCGGACGGAGGTGTCGCCGCCGCGAGCGGCGAGGCGACACCTCCGTGCGATCCGATGACCGACCCCGGTGAGAGGGCCGCTGCGTCAGCCGCTCTTGCGGCGGAACTCGCGCTTGGTGACCGCTCCGTGCGTGCCCTGCACGGCGGAGTGGCCGTCGAGGTGCGCCTGACCCGAACGCTGGTGCCCGTTCTTCTTCTCGAGCGCTTCCTTGAACTTGCGTTTCATGTCGTCGGACGCCGAAGCGTCCGAGGTCTCGTCGGTACTCATGGCTCCACCCTAGACATGACCGCGCGAGAGCGGACCATCGAAACAGGACCGTGGGGGTCGTCCTAGACGTGGCGCACGCGCTGCTGCAACCGCGTGCGGATGTCGAACAGCTCGGTCCCGCCGACCTCGCGCGCACCCGGGATGCCACGACGCAGCAGCGTGGTCAACGCGCTGCGCGTGACCAGGGCGACCGGTGTACCGCGCATCTTGCCGAGCTCGGTGACGGCCTCGAGCACGTCGTCGTCAGAGAGCACGACCATCGCACCGCTGAAGCGCACGCCCGCGGACCGCGCGATGACGCGGGCACGCGACACCAACTCGGTCACGGGCGCACCGATGACGTTCGGGCCGCTGATCTCGCCGCGGCGCACGCCGACCGGGCCGCCGAAGTCCTCGCTGAGCAGGGCGTAGAGTCCGCTCGGTCCGAGCACGAGGTGGTCGAGCTTCTGCTCGGGATCGCGTCCGTCACGGTCGGCGAACACGTCGTGCCAGACCGTGTAGCCCATGCCCAGCTCCGACACGAGCCGCGCCGTCTCCTCCTCGGCGAGCGCGTCGGCGAGGATGTGCCGGATCTCGGGCGGAGCCGAGCGCACGAGCGCGGGGTCGTAGGGGTCGGCGATGTCGACGCCGCGACCGACCCACTCGCGGATCAGGCCGAGGTAGCGCTCGCGACGCCAGCCGCCGGGCTGTCCGTACGACCGGGCGCGTGGTCGCGTGTCGGTCGGACGGGAGGGAGCGGATGCCGTGGATCCGCCGCCCCATTCACCCGCGGTGGACCCGCGGCCGCGATCGTAGACGCTGCGGGCCTCGGGCGTCCCGACGAGCTCCCATGCGCGCTGCACCTGCACGAACAGTGCGGCGTCGCCGCCGGTGTCGGGGTGCGTCTCGCGCAACCGTACGCGGTAGGCGCGGCGCAGACCCTCGTCATCGACGTCGGCCGCGACGCGGAGCACCTCGTATGCCGAGGACGACATGGGGCTGTCGAACACGTGCGTCATCCGTTCTGCCGCCCGGGTGCGCGGCGCCTCTCAGGCTAACCCGCCGCGGCCGTGCACGGCCCGTGGCGACGGCGTCTCACACCGCTTCCGCGGCATCCGCCCCTCGACGACGATCCCGGCGCCGCCGTAGGGGGCGACGCGGCCTCCGCGCATAGGCCGCGGCGTCGCGGCTCGACAGGGCCAGCAGCACGAGGATGTCCAGGCTCAGCGTGATCAGGGTCGTCCGCACGGTGATCACCTGCCCGAACTCCCACCACCCCACGAAACTGGCGCTGATCGACGCCACCGATATGACCATCACCAGCACCCGCGCGAGATTGCCCCCGAAGAAGATCCGGATGCCGAAGACCACCTGCACCGCGCAGACGACGGCGACCACGCCGAGGAAAACCGCGGTGTCCACACCCAGGTCGGACACGCTCAGATCGAGAGGCTCGTCGGCGTTCCCGCTCGCCGCGCCCGCGATCTCGCGCAACCATGGGGGGAGGGAGAACGCCACCCCGGCCGCCCACAACGCCCCCGCCGCCGCGCGCAGCAGCACGAGGACGCTGCCGGTGACGATGGAGGCCGGCCGACGCATCGCCGGATCGGCCGTGGTCGGGTCGACCGGCGGCTCGAACGCCACGCGCTTCTCGGGAAGCCGCTCCGCACTCACGGCGCCGACACCCCCTCGGGTGCGGACGGACGCACCGCGCTCACGTCGATGATCGGCAAGTCGCCGTCGGTACTGATGCTGTCGCCCCCGCCGTTTCTCGAGTGGTAGCCGGTGGCGAAGTCGCGGATGACGTCGACCTCGACGCCCGGCACTCCGCGGACGCTCGTGACGATGTGGTCGCGCTCGATGTCGGTGTCGGCGTCGATCCGGTGCGTCACCTGCAACGTGAACAGCGACAGCCCCACCGCGCGGTCGAACGTGCCCGCGGCGAGCCAGTCGACGCGGCGTCCCCCCGGCAGGAGCCACCCGTCCGGGCACTTCCACAGCCGCACGTGGTGGCGCTGGGCGGGAGAGCCCGCGACCTCCTGCTGGTAGGCGAGGTCCTGCATCCGTCCGAAGAGGAACAGCGGACTCACGGGCGCGCGCGGGTAGCTCCGACGGCGCAGCGTCGACACGACGATGCGCCATGACGACCGCAGGCTCACGGGGTCGGCCGGGATCCATCCGGCCGAGGCCATCACGGTCTCGACGTTCTCGCAAGACCCCTGCAGGGCGAGGTTCACGGGATCGCCGAGCAGCCCGTCGGAGGTGCGGGTGCGGCCCATGAAGTAGTCGGGCACGTAGACGGCGGTGAGGATGCGATGAAGCCGCGGTAGCGCGAAGTAGGCGAGCAGCACCCAGAACGCCACCGCCATGAGCACCCCGCCCCACCCGAGCGAGAACGACTGGGTGAGGCTCAGGTAGGCGAGCCAGATCGCGGCAGCACCGGCGAAGACGAAGAAGAACCCGTCGAGGGCCCGACCGATCGACCAGCGACGCCGCGACGGGGTCATGCGCTCGTCACCACAACGCAGGGGTGGGCTCGTAGGCGAACGCCTCGGTGACGCGCTCGGCGGGGAGGTCGTCGAGCCGTACCGGCGACCACGACGGAGAGCGGTCCTTGTCGACGACTTGCGCGCGGATGCCCTCGACCAGGTCGGGCTGCGTGAACGCGAACCACAGCACGAGGCCGTACTCCTGCGCGAGGGCGGCCCGGAGCGACGGCAGCTCGCGTGCCCGGCGGACCGCCTCGAGCGTCACGGTGAGCGCCGTCGGCGACGCGGTCGCGAGCACCTCGGCCGTCTGCTGCGCCTCGGCCTCGGGCCGGGCGCGCAGGCGCTCCAGGATGCCGGGGACATCGGCGGCCGAGAACGCCTCGTCGATCCACTCCCGCTCTGTCTCGAAGCGCGACGGCTCGGGCGTCTCGTCGAAAAGCAGCACCAGCTCGGTCGGGCTGGAGGGGTCCGCACGGTACTCCAGCGCTTCGTAGAGCGCCGGGAGATGGGCGGTGGGCACCATGTGGTCGGCGAAGCCGGCGTAGAGGGCGTCGGCGGCATCCATCGTCCCGCCCGTCAGCGCGAGGTACTCGCCGATCCGGCCGGGCGCACGGCCGAGCAGCCACGACCCGCCCACGTCGGGGGTGAGCCCGATGCGCGTCTCGGGCATCGCCAGACGCGAGCGTTCGGTGACGATGCGGATCGCCGCGTGACCGGCCAGGCCGATGCCCCCGCCCATGCACACGCCGTCGGCGATGGCGACGACCGGCTTCTTCGACGTGGCGATGCGGTGATCGAGGGCGTACTCCTCGCGGAAGAACGCGTGCACCTCGTCGACCCGGCCCCCCACCACCATCTCGTGCAGTGCCCGCACGTCGCCGCCGGCGCAGAAGCCACGCTCGCCCGCTCCGTCGAGCAGCACGATGTCGACGTCGGTGTCGCTCTCCCACCTGTCGAGGGTGAGGTGGAGCGCGCGGATCATGCCGAGGTCGAGCGCGTTGATCGCCGCCGGACGGTTGAGCGTGAGGTGGCCGAGACCACCGCGGCCACCGACCAGGACACTGTCGTTCTCGGTTCGCTCTGCGTGCACGCTGCCACGTTACACAGACCCCGCGCACCGCCTCCGCCTCCGGGAGGATACGTTTTCGGCCCCGGATCGGGGAAGATAGGCGGAACGTCTGCCGAAGGAAAGGGGCCGCATGCCCGACGGACAGGTGCTCGAACTGGCCGGCCTCACCAAACGGTTCGGGGCGATCTCGGCCGTCGACGGCCTGACCGCCCGCATCGAACCCGGGCAGGTCACGGGCTTCCTCGGCCCGAACGGCGCAGGCAAGACGACCTCCCTCCGCATGCTGCTGGGGCTGGTGCGTCCTACCGCCGGCACCGCGACGATCGGGGGCAAGCGCTACGCCGACCTCGCCTCGCCGTTGCAGAGCGTGGGCGCGGCCCTCGAGGCATCCAGCTTCCACCCCGGTCGCTCGGCCGCGAACCACCTGAAGGTCTACGCGCGCGCAGCGAACCTCCCGACCTCCCGCATCGACGAGGTGCTCGGCCTCGTCGGACTCGCCGACGTGGCCGGTCGCCGGGTCGGCGGCTTCTCGCTCGGCATGCGCCAGCGTCTGGGCCTCGCCACGGCGCTCCTCGGCGACCCCGGCGTGCTCGTGCTCGACGAGCCGTCCAACGGGCTCGACCCCGAGGGCATCCGGTGGATGCGCTCGCTGCTGCGCCACCTCGCCGAAGAGGGACGCACGGTGCTCATCTCGTCGCACCTGCTCGCCGAGGTGCAGCAGACCGTGGACGCGCTGCTGATCATCTCGCGCGGTCGCCTGGTGTTCCAGGGCGGCATCGAAGACCTCGCCGACCCCGACGAGTACGCCACGGTCGTCGACTCCCCCGACCGTGCCGCGCTGTCGCGCTTGCTCGAGGACCGCGGGATCGACCACCAGCTGCTGCGCAACGGCTTCACGATCCGCCACCACGAACCGGTCGAGATCGGCGCCCTCGCCGCGGGCGCCGACATCGCGCTGTCGAACCTGCAGAGCAAGGGCGCGAGCCTGGAAGACATCTTCCTCGAGCTCGTCAGTGGCGTGCGCGTGCACGCGAGCGCCGGCGCCGTTCCCGACCCGGTTCCGGATGCCGAGGACGCCCCGGATGCCGTCACCTCGGCGCCCGCACCGATCGCGGCGACCTCTGCATCGGCGGATCCCGACGACGACCCGCGTCCCTCGACGGCCATGGTGGCGGTGACGCCGCCGCCTCGCTCCGCCCGTCCCGCGGCGTCGCCGGCCGACGACGGCCCGCGACGCTCCTATTCCGTCGCATCGACGGGAGTCATCGACATCGTCCCCTCAGCCGCCCCCGATCAGACGGAGGCCCCGCGATGAGCCTCGTCGCCGCGACCCGTTCCGAGTACACAAAGCAGTTCACCACCGCCGGGTGGTGGGTGCTGGGCATCGTGCTCGTCGTCTACGTCGCCTTCACGGCCGGCGTCCTCGCCCTCGTGTTCGGCGGAGTGGCATCCGGTCAGCTGACGGGGTCGCGCGGTCCCGCACTGTCGACCGACGGCATCCCCGCCCTCGTCTACAGCTCCGCGACCGCGGTCGGTTACGTCTTCCCCCTGCTCGTGGGCACGCTGATGGTCACGACGGAGTTCCGGCACAAGACGCTGACGCCGACGTTCCTCGCCACCCCGCGCCGCGGCACGGTGCTCGTGGGCAAGTTCGTCGTCGGCATCGTGGTGGGTCTGCTGTACGGCATCCTGGGCTCGATCGCCGCGCTCGGCGCCGGCGCGGGCGTGCTGAGCATCTTCGGCATCGACACCGCCCTGGGCGCGCCCGACACCTGGGAGCTCGTCGGCCGGATGCTGCTCGCGTTCGCACTGTGGGCGCTCGTCGGCATCGGCGTCGGCACGGTCGTGCGCAACCAGGTCGCCGCGATCGTCATCGTGTTGGCGGTGACGCTCTTCGTCGAGCCGATCGTGCGCACCGCCGGGGGTCTGGTCGAGGGGTTCGCCGGAGTCGTGAAATGGTTCCCGAGCGCCGCGAGCGATGCCCTCGTCGGGCAGACGATCTTCGGCATCATGGGAGCCGCCGGTGGCGACACCCTCGAGTGGTGGGCGGGCGGGCTCGTCCTGCTCGGCTACGCCGTGGTGCTCGTCGTCATCGGACTGCTGACGACCTGGCGTCGCGACATCGACTGAGCACGGCGCTTCGCGGGAACCATGACCCGCGACGGTTGACGGCGGCCGGAGTCGCCGTGCGCCCGCGTTCGCCGGCGCACCTCGGCCGCCACCCGCAGTTGGTTTTGGCGCGACCGGGACCAGCGGCGAGAATCAACCGTGCTCGATGGACCGGTGATCGCGGAGTGGCTGCCGGTGTCGGTGGCATCCCTTCTCCTGCTGCTGGTCGCCGCGGGGGTGGCCGGCTGGGTCGACGCGGTCGTCGGCGGCGGCGGACTCATCCAGCTCCCCGCCCTGGTCATCGCGGTCCCGAAAGACGTGGCGACCCCGTTCATCCTCGGCACGAACAAGCTGTCGTCGTTCTTCGGCACGCTCTCGGCCAGCTGGGTGTACCTGCGCAGGATCCGGGTGCAGCTCGTGCTGCTCATCCCCCTGGTCGCCGGGGCGTACGCCGGATCGACCGTGGGCGCCGCGCTCTCGCGCTACGTGCCTCGCGAGGTGCTGACACCGATCGTGCTGGTCGCGGTGATCGTGGTCGCGCTCTACACCCTCTTCAAGCCGAAGATGGGCCTCGAGCACGCGCCGCGCCACGGCAGCACCGCGGCCATCGCCTGGCGCGCCGCCGCGATCGGTCTGCTGGTCGGCTTCTACGACGGCATCCTGGGGCCGGGGACGGGGTCGTTCTTCGTCATCCTGATCGTCGGGGTGCTGGGCTACGGCTTCCTGCAGGCGAGCGCCAACGCCAAGATCGCCAACCTCACCACCAACCTCGCCGCCCTCGCGGTCTACGGCGTGCACGGCGAGATCCTGCTCGTGCTGGGCCTGGCGATGGCCGTGATGAACATCACCGGCGGGTTCATCGGCGCCCACATGGCCACGCGGCGGGGGAGCGGCTTCGTGCGGATCGTCTTCCTCGTGACCCTGTCGATCCTCATCGTCAAACTCGCGTGGGACACCGTGGTGCAGTTCACGAGCTGACGCGCAGGATCGCTCACCGCCTGCCGACCCGCGGGGCGCGCCGCAGCGCGGCGCATCGTCACCACCTCAGCGATTCGCACGACCTCAGCCGAGATCGCGGCATCCGCGCCGACCTCATACGGATCACGGAGAGCCCGCCGCGCGGACCACGGGGCTGCCACCGCCGGCGGCCGACGCGCGTCAGGCGACGATGTCGGCCACGTTCTCGGGTTCGGATGCCACGTCGAGCCGCAGGGCCTGGAGCAGCGCCACACCGTGCTTGGTGGTCAACACGAGCCGTTCGAACTCGTCGTGACCGGTGAGGTCGACCACCACGCTGGGCTTTCGCCCGCGGATGACGACGAAGTCGTTGCCGCCCGCCGACTTCCACGTGCCCATGCCCACCGCGACGGGCAGGTTGATGCCGGGGTTGGGGACGCCGCGCAACCACGTCCACGCGTCGTCGGTGAGCTGCACGCGCTCGATGTGCTCACGCGGGACGACGATGTTGGACCTGCGGAAAGACATCGCCCGCTCGGTCGACGAGAGCACGACCTCGAGCTGCGTCGAATCGAGCAGCAGGGTGACCATGGCATCCATCCTGCCAGCGCGAACGGGTGCCCACCGGCACCGCACCTCACGAGAGCGCAACGATCGCCCTCACCTCGAGTTCTGACACCACCGAAAGACGAAGCCGCGCCCGGGGAAGGTCCGGACGCGGCTTCGTCGTGGGCGATCAGCCGTGTGGTCAGCCGCAGCTCGCGGCGGCGAACGGCAGCGAGACCGTGTCGGTGACAGCCTTGCCGTTCACCGTCGCGGTGGCATCCACCGTCACCGTTCCGGCGGGGATCGACCCCAGACGGGTGGTGAAGGCGGCCGACGAGCTCTTGCCCGCGGCGAGGGAGCCGAACGCCTTCGTTCCGTACGGACCCTTCGCCGTCATCGTCACCGGGAAGCCCTCGGCGTTTCGCACCGTGACGGTCTGGGTGACCTTGCCCGAGATGCAGCGGGAGCTCACGGCTCCGGTGACCTCGAGGCCCGCCGGCGCGGTGACGACGACCGTGGCCGTGACGCGACGGTTGTCGGGCGCGACCTCTTCGGCGCTCTCCATGTCGAAGATCGGCAGGCCGTCCGCGGCGAAGTGCACCCGGCGCACGAACATGTCCCGACCGCTGAGGTTGTTGTTGTCGGTGCGGGCGTGGAAGACGTACAGCAGGTTGTCATCCTCGTCCTGCGACCACATGCCGTGGCCCGTGCCGAGCTGCCAGGAGCCGTTGAAGACGCCCGACTTCTGGATCGGGTAGTTGAGCTTGCTCCACGCGCTCGGCGAGGTCAGATCGACGTTCTTCCCGGCCGTGGCCAGGGCGAGCCCGGTCGTATAGGTGTCGCCGACGGTCGATCCGGAGTAGATCAGGTACAGCTTGCCGTCGCGCGCGTAGACGTTCGGTCCCTCGGCGATGACGTTGTCCCAGGCGTACTCGGGGGCGAGGATGCGCACCGGCTCCGAGGTCAGACGGGTCGGGTTGGCCGGGTCCATCTTGGCGATGAACAGAGCGCCGAGCTGCTGCCACACGTAGTACGACTGACCCGAGTCCTCGACGTAGGTCATGTCGAGCGAGATCGTCTGGACGGGGTTCAAGATGCCGCCGCCTGCCCGCAGCACCTTCTGCGCCTTCGTCCAGTTGGCCGGCACCGCGGGATCGAGGTCGCGCCCCTGCGCGTCCTTCTTGAGCTGGATGATGCTGGCCTGGCCGGTGAACATGTCGGGCCGACCGTTCGCGCCGTCGTAGCAGGGCATGAACAGGATCGAGAGCTTGCCGCCGATGACGTGGTACTCCGGAGCCCAGAAGCACCCGGTCATCGCCCGGCCCTCGGCGTCGGTGTCACCGCGACGCAGCAGGTCGATCTCGACGTTGCGTCCGGCGCGGATCGCCTCGTCGGACAGGTCCTCGATCGAGTTCGCGATGCGGATCGGCATGTGCGCACCGCCCTGCGGGTCGATGTTGCCGCCGTAGATGTCCTCGGTCGCGATCATGAGGAACTTCTGCTGTCCGTTCAGGTCGTAACGGAACACCGAGGGGTCGGCGCGCTCGTCGGCGAACGGCGTCGCGTACTCCGGCTGCTTGACCGTGCCGGTGACCTCGTAGGTACCGGGCTTCGAGGTGTCGACCGCGCCGATGGATGCGGCATCCCAGGTCACCGGGCGGGTGGCCTTCGAGCCGTCCGAGTACGACAGGTCGACGCGCTTGGCGAGGGCTGCCGCGTCGAGGGTCGCCCCCTGCGCGATCTCGACCCGCGCCGGGGCGGTGACACCGGTGTTGACGACGCGTCCGAAGCGCACCTCGAGGCCGGCCAGGGTGTCGGCGTCGACCGGGACGGTGTTGCCCGAGTCGAAGTTCGCCACCTCGGCCTCGTCGATGCCGGCGGTCGCGGCGACCTCGCCGCGGCGCACCTCGCCGCGGGTGGAGACGTCGCCGAGGTCGGCGAACGAGGTGTACATCGCGGCTCCCGCGTCCGATGTCCACGAGACCACGTAGCGGTCCGCGGCGGAGTCGTAGACGGCTGCGGGGTCGTTGACGCCCGACGTCACGCCGAGGTCGACCATGCCCACCTCGTCGTAGCTGCGCAGGTCGGCGCTGCGGGCGAAGAGCACGCTCGAGGTCTGCGTCCCGTCGGCACCGCCGCCTCGCGCCGTGCGGGTGGCGACGACGCCGTAGCCACCGTCTTCGAGGGTGAACAGGTGCGGGTCGCGCAGGCTCCGGATGTCGCCGTCACGCGGACCGTTCGCCGGCACGGGGACGGCGGTCTTGGGGAAGAAGATGCCGTAGTTCTCGTTGAGCGGACGCCAGGCGTCGTCCTCGCCGACGGCGAGGTGCATGCTGAGCGCCACATCGGCGTTGTTCGCCTCGGTGACCAGCGTGGGCACGCGGTTGTAGGCGAGCAGTTGCTCGGTCGAGTCGGCCGGGAGCACCGTGACGGCGAAGGTGCGCTCGGCGGTCGCGCCGGTCGCGGTGTCGGTCACGCGCACGGTGATCGATCCGTCGGCACCCGACACGACGCCGTCGGTCACGACGACACCGCCGTCGGTCGAGCTGACGGCGACCGTCGTCCCCTCCGGGGCGGCGGGAAGCGTCGAACCCGATTCGAGGACGCTGGGGATCACGAACCGCCCCGCGAGACGGGCCGCGCGCTGTGCGGCGGTCTCGGTCGAGGCGGTCACGGTCACGGTGATGGTCCGGGTCGCCGTCACCCCGCGGACGGCGGCGGTCGCCGTCAGCTGCGCGGTGCCGCCCGGCTGACCGGCGACGGGAGCGCTGACCGTTCCATCGGGCGCCACGAGCGCGGGGTTGCTCGAGGTCCAGGTCACGCGTCCGCCGGAGGTCGGCAGGTCGATGTCGGTCGAGGTCGAGATGTCCTTCAGCGCGAGTGCGTCGAGGATCGCCTGAGCCTGCGCCCGCAGTTCGGTCACGTGGGTCTCGGCGTCGGTCTGAGCCGTCGCCGCGACCTCGGTCGCCGACAGTGCGCGGTCGTAGACGCGGAAGGCCGAGATCGCTCCCTGGAAGAGCGGGTCGGGCCAGGGGGCGCGGCCGATGGTGTTCAGTGACTGGTCGCGCACGTCAGCGGGGGTGCGATCGATCGCGGCGTCGGCGACGCGGACGCCGTCGAGGTAGAGCGACGCGCGCCCCGTGGCACCGTCGACGACGGAGGCGACGTTGACCCACTGATTCGCGGTGACGCCGCAGGACGACGCTCCCACGAGCCGCTCGACCCCGGCCGATTTCACACCGAGAAGCGGCGTCCGACCGGAGCCGCAGTTGAGGGAGGCGAAGAAGTACTCGGTCGCGGCCGACTCGTTGCCCACGTTCCACAGGAAGTGGAACGAGTTCAGCATGGCCTGCGACGCCTTGACCTCGGCGACGACCGTCGCCGATCGGTCACCCGCCAGGATGTCGTCGGGCAGTTCGACCCAGTTCCCCGTCGAGGTCTTGGCCCCGCCGCGCATGGTCAGGCCGCTCGCGGTCCAGTCGGCGCTCTGCACGTTGCGGACGGTCGCGGGCCCGAGTGACGACCCCGTCGCGGTGTTGGGGACCGTCGCGCCGGAGGGCTGACGGAAGTCGTAGGCGGCGACGAGGCCGTCGGCGGGGGCGGCGGCGACTGCGGGCTGGGCGGTCGCGAAGGTCGCCGCTCCGACCGCGAGCGCGGTCAGGAAGGCGAGGCGTCGTCGGGTACTCACGTGGTCCGGCTCCTTTGCTCGGGTGATCGTGCACCCCGTCGAGCGATGTGCTCGTCGACGCCGACCGAGTCGGCGGAGGTGGGGGGTGCCCGTGCGGTGATGTTAGCGGCAACATTCGTGTCTGTCCACGGTCATTGCGCGGGGCGGCCACGCGGAGATCGCGCGGGCATCATGAGCCAGCGTTCCGACCGGACCGCGCCGCCGCGGTACCCGGCCCCGATGTCGGGGGCGGGGGATAGCCTGGAGCGATGAGTACGGGCAGCGCTGCGCCGCGAGTCGCATCGGCCCGAGGCACCTCGATGGGCGACCTCCTGGCGCGCGTCGCGGCGGGTCACCGCCCCGACGCCGATGAGACCGAGGCACTGCTGTACGCGCCCCTCGAGGCACTGCTGCCCGCGGCATCCGCTCTCCGAGATGAGGGACTCGCCCGCGCCGGCCGACCCGGCGTCATCACCTATTCGCGCAAGGTGTTCGTCCCTCTCACGACCCTGTGCCGCGACCGGTGCCACTACTGCGTGTTCGTCGACACGCCCGGCCAGCTCAACCTCCTGCGCAAACCCGCCTACATGAGCCCCGAGCAGGTGCTCACGGTGGTGCGCCAGGGGCAGGCCCTCGGCTGCAAAGAGGCGCTGCTCACCCTCGGCGACCGCCCCGAGGAGCGGTGGCCCGAGGCACGCGCCTGGCTCGACGCCCACGGCTTCGCCTCGACCATCGACTACGTGGCCCACATCGCCCGTCTCGTCACCGCCGAGACCGGCATGCTCGTGCACGCTAACCCCGGCGTGATGCATCCCGACGAACTGCAAACGCTGCGCCCCGTCTCGCCGTCGATGGGCATGATGCTCGAGACCACCTCGCGGCGCCTGTACGAAGAGCCCGGCCAGGTGCACTTCGGCTCTCCTGACAAAGACCCCGCGCTGCGCCTGCAAGTCATCGACGACGCCGGGGCCGCCGGCATCCCGTTCACCACCGGCATCCTGGTGGGGATCGGCGAGACCGTGCGCGACCGCGCCGAATCGCTCGTCGCGCTGCGCGAGCTCGACGACCGCCACGGGCACGTGCAAGAGGTGATCGTGCAGAACTTCCGCGCGAAGCCCCGTACGGCCATGCAGGGCGCACCGGATGCCGACATGCACGACTACCTCGCGGCGGTCGCCGTCGCGCGGCTCGTGTTCGGCCCCGACATGCGCATCCAGGTGCCGCCGAATCTCTCCGATCCGCGCGAGCTCGGCCTGCTCATCGAGGCCGGCGCCGACGACTGGGGAGGGGTGTCGCCGCTCACCGCCGACCACGTCAATCCCGAGCGCCCCTGGCCGCAGATCGACGACCTCGCCGCGCACACGTCCGCGCGCGGCTACCTGCTGCGCGAACGCCTCACCGCCCACCCCGAGTTCGTCCGCGATGCCGACCGCTGGATCGACCAGACGCTTCACGCGCCCCTGCGGGCATTGGCGGATGCCACGGGTCTCGCGGCCGACGTGAAGCCGGTCGGCGCGGTCGTGCCCGCGGTACCCGCGACGGGAGCGGCCGCGACCTTCGCGACTCCCTTGGCTCCCGCGGCCTCCGCGACGGCCGCGACGGGAGGAGAATCCGCCGCGGGAGGACGCACCGCCCCGGCCTCATCCTCCGCTGCCGGAATCCCCTCCGCCCCCGGCACCGACGCCGATTCGGGCGATTCCGCCGCGGCCGCTGGCCAGCGGCCCGGCGCCGATCCGGACCCCGTCGCCGTCACCTCCGAGACCTCTGCGACCTCCGCGACGTCCGTGACTCCCTCGACGGGAGGAGAATCCGCCGCGGGAGGACGCATCGCCCCGGCCGCATCCTCCGCTGCCGTAATCTCCTCCGCTCCCGGCGCCGCCCCCGCCGCGGCGCTGCCCTCCGCCACCCACGCCGACGCCGGGGCTGCGCGGCCCGGCGCCGACCCGGGCGTCCGCCGGCTCGCCGAGCGCGCGGCATCCGGTCCCCTCGCCCTCGACGACAGCGACTGGGTGCGTCTGCTGCACGCGACCGGCGCAGAGCTCGACGAGCTGACGGCCGTCGCCGACGACGCGCGGCGCTACACCGTCGGCGAGCCGATCACGCTCGTGCAGAACCGAAACCTCACCTCGACGGGCTTCCGCCGCACCGGACGCACCGGCCCGGGCGAGTTCGACCTCGACGACGCCACCGCCATCGCCGCGGATGCCGCCGACCTCGGCGCGACCGAGGTCTGCGTGCAGGGTGCGCTCCGCAACGACGAAGACCCCGCCGGGTACCTCGACATCGTGCGGGCCGTGAAGCGCGGGGCTCCCGGCATCCACGTGCACGCCTACCGTCCGCTCGACGTGCGCGATCTCGCCGACCGGGGCGGCCTCGGGCTCGACGGTGCCCTCACGGCGATGCGCGAGGCGGGCGTCGACACCGTCCCCGGCACGGGTGTCAAAGTCCTCAGCGAGCGGGTGCGCGCGCTCGTCGCGCCGGGTGACCTCGAGATCGATCACTGGGTCGAGACCATCTCGGCGGCGCATCGCGCCGGTTTCCGCTCGACCTCGGTGATCTTCTACGGCCACGTCGAGACGGCCGAAGAACGCATCGCGCACCTGCGGCGTCTGCGCGCGATCCAGGACGAGACCCGCGGCTTCGCCGAGTTCGTCCCGATCCCCCTGCCCGGCGGCGACGTGCCGCTCGTCGCGGGCCGCGCGCCGATCGACGAGCATCGGGCGATGGTCGCGGTGTCGAGGCTGCTGCTGTCGGGCAGCATCCCGCACGTCCAGATCCCGTGGACCCGCGTGGGCGCCGAGACGTCGGCCGTGCTGCTGCGCTCGGGAGGCGACGACCTCGGCGGCACCCTCTACGACGGCCAGGTCCTGCCCGACGCGGGCATCGAGCAGGGGCTCGAACTGCCGGTCGCCGCGGCCGAACGCATCGCGCGGAGCCTCATGCGGCCGTTCCGTCTGCGCACGACCGACTATCAGGTGGCCACGGCTCTGCCCGATCCCTCCGCCCCGTACCTCGTCACGAGCGGGGGCACCCGTTACCCGCTCCCCGCCGACGGGCCGCGGCCGTGAGGGTCGTCGACGTCGCGATCGTCGGCGCCGGCTTCGCCGGACTCGCCATGGCCGGAGCCCTGCGCCGAGCGGGACGCGACGACATCGTCGTGCTCGAACGCGCCGATGACGTCGGCGGCACGTGGCGCGACAACACCTATCCCGGTGTGGCGTGCGACGTGCCCGCGCACCTCTACAGCCTCGCCGCCCACCCCCACGCCGGCTGGTCGCGCACGTTCGCGCCGGGCCAGGAGATACAGACGTACCTGCGGGGCGTCGCCGCCCGCGAGGGCCTCGGCGACCGGTTGCGCCTTCGCACCCCCCTTCTCGGCGCGCAATGGGATGCCGCAGGCTCGGTCTGGCGCCTCGACACGGGCGCCGAACCCGTCGTGGCCCGCTCCCTCGTGCTGGCGTGCGGCCGCCTCACCGAGCCGCACGTCCCCGGCATCCCCGGACTCGAATCCTTCGACGGCCCGATCTTCCACACCGCACGGTGGGATCACAGCGTCGACCTCACCGGCACGCGCGTCGCGGTCGTCGGTACGGGCGCGAGCGCCGTACAGCTGGTGCCCGAGCTCGCCCGTCGCGGCGCCCGGGTGACGCTGTTCCAGCGCACACCGGCGTGGATCGTGCCCCGCGGGGGCGGCGATATCGCCGACGTCGATCGGGATCACCTCGACGCTCACCCCGGCGACCTGGCGCGCCTGCGCGCCGACCTCTACGCCGAAGGCGAGCAGCGCTATGCCTCGCGCTCGGGCGACGCCGCGGCGTCCGCCGCCGCCCGCGCCACCGCGCTCGACCACCTGCACGCCCAGGTCGCCGACCCGGCGCTGCGTGCCGTCCTCACCCCCGATTACGCCTTCGGATGCAAGCGCGTGCTGCTCTCCGACGCGTTCTACCCCGCCGTGGCCTCGGATGCCGTGACCCTCGAACCCACAGCCCTCGCCGCCGTCGACGGCCCGATGCTGACGGCCGCGAGGGGTGAGCGCTACGAGGCCGACGTGCTCGTGCTGGCCACGGGCTTCGCGTCGGCCCAGCAGCCCTACGCCGACCTCGTGCGGGGCGAGGAGGTCACGCTCGCGGAGCACTGGTCCGAGGGCATGACCTCGTTCGGTTCGACGGTGGTCGCGGGCTTCCCCAACCTCTTCGTGTTGAACGGCCCGAACGCCAGCCTGGGTCACAACTCGGCCGTCCTCATGGCCGAGGAGCAGGCGGCCTACGTCGTACGCGCTCTCTGCGAGCGCGACCGCCGCCCCGAGCCCGTCCTGCGCGTACGCCCCGAAGCCGAGGCGGCCTATACCGACGAGATCGCCGCCGCCGCGGCATCCACCCCCTGGCTGACCGGCGGATGCCGCAACTGGTACGTCGACGACCGCTCGGGCCGGCTCACTCTGCTCTGGCCGGGGACGGTGCAAGCGTTCCGTGAGCGCCTGGCCGGAACCGACGGGTCGGAGTTCGAGCCCGTCCACACCCCCGTCATAGAGTCCACCCCCACCCATCCGCACGCCTAGGAGACACAGTCATGAGCGTTCCGCTGAGATTCGGTTACAAGGCCTCGAGCGAGCAGTTCGGCCCCAACGAACTGCTCGACTTCGGTGTGATGGCGGAGCAGGTGGGCTTCGACTCCGTCTTCCTCTCCGACCACCTGCAGCCGTGGATGCACGACGGCGGCCACGCCCCCAACGCCCTGCCCTGGCTCGGCGCCCTGGGTGCACGTACCGAGCGCGTCATCATCGGCACGAGCGTGCTCACCCCCACCTTCCGCTACCACCCGGGTGTCGTCGCTCAGGTCTTCGCCACCCTCGGCGTGATGTACCCGGGTCGCGTCGTCCTCGGCGTCGGCACCGGCGAGGCCCTCAACGAGGTCACCCTCGGGCTGGAATGGCCCGACCCGCCCGAACGCTTCCAGCGCCTCAAAGAGGCGATCACGATCATCAATGAACTGTGGGCGGGCGAGCGGGTCACCTACGAGGGCACGTACTACTCGGTGAAGGACGCCACGATCTACGACCGCCCCGAACAGAAGGTGCCCATCTACATCGGCGCCTCCGGTCCCGCGGCCACGCGCCTGGCCGGCCGCATCGCCGAGGGGTACATCACCACGAGCGGTAAGGATGCCGAGCTGTACACCGGCAAGCTCCTCCCGGCCCTCGACGACGGGCTGTCGAAGGCCGGGCGCACGCGCGACGACGTCGACACGCTCATGGAGGTCAAGGTCTCGTACCACCCCGACCACGACACCGCGCTCGAGAAGACGCGCTTCTGGGCCCCGCTCGCCCTCAGCGCCGAAGAGAAGATGAGCGTGCACGACCCCCTCGAGATGCAGCGGCTCGCGAACGAACTGCCGATCGAGCGCGCGGCGTCCCGGTTCATCGTGTCGACCGACCCCGACGAGCACGTGGAGCGCATCGCGCGCTACGTCGACCTCGGCTTCCGCCACCTGGTGTTCCACGACCCCGGGCACGACCAGAAGCAGTTCTTGACGATGTACGGCGAGGAGATCCTGCCGCGCCTGCGCAAGCGCTTCAGCTGACACGGGGGCACCGCCGACGGCGGGATGACGCGCGCTTCCCGAGATGACCCGTAATTCATCGCAGACGCGGGTCATCTCGGCGATCGCGGATCACCTCGCCGGTCACTGATTCACGATCTCAGACGCGCCCGCGCCCGTGAACGTCGGGGGTTCGGCGCACAATGGACGCGATGAGCATTCCTGACACCTCCGGCTGGACGATCATCGTCCCGGTGAAACCCGCCGCCGTCGGCAAGTCGCGTCTGACCGACGTCGGCACCGACCGAGAGGCGCTCGCGCGCGCCATCGCCCACGACACCATCGCCGCCGCGGCGGCCGCCGATCTGGTGTCCCGGGTCATCGTCGTCACCGACGACGAGGGCGTCCGTACCGAGTTCCGCAGATCGCGCATCGTCGAGGTGATCCCCGAGGGCGACATCCGCGGCCTCGACGCCGCCATCGCGCTCGGCGCCGCCGTTGCCGGCCAGAGCACCGCACGCGCCGCCCTGCTCGGCGACCTGCCCGCTCTGCGCGCCGCCGACCTCGACTTCGCGCTCGAGCTCGCGGCATCCGTCGAGCGGGGTTTGGTTCCGGATGCCGAGACCACCGGCTCCACGCTCGTCACCGCCCGCGCCGGGGCGGTGTGGGTTTCGGCCTTCGGCGAGGACTCCGCGGCCCGCCACCGCCTGCTCGGCTGCACCGACCTCGCCGTCGAGCGCGACTCGACGCTGCGTCGCGACGTCGACACCGCCGCGCAGCTGTCTCAGGCCGTGACGCTCGGCGTGGGTGCGCACACCTCGGCGGTCCTGGCGGCCGCGGCGGCCTAGTCCCCCGGCATCGCGCGCGCGTTCCGCCCGCCGCGTGATGAACGGAATCGGCCGTGCGCTTCGCCCAATCCCGCCGCACATCGCTCAGTCCGACGAGCCGGCGCACATCCCCGGCGTGGTTACCGCCCCTCGGGCCGCGGCACCGCCGTGGCGATGATGGCCGAGGCTCCTCACCCCGACGCCGCCCGGACGGGCGGCCCGCCTCACGCCTCGAGCGCCGCCTCAGCGATCGCAGCCGAAGCGTGGTCACCGCCCCTCACCCCGCCGCCGCCCGGACGGGCGGCCCGCCTCACGCCTCGAGCGCCGCCTCAGCGATCGCAGCCGAAGCGTCTTCGTCGCTCATCCACAGCGGTCGCACGACGGCACGGATCCCCGCGGCCTCGACCTCCGCCGCGGCGGCCGCGTCCTCCTCGGCCAGCAGCCACGCGTCGAGCACGCCGTCCGCCGACCGCGCCCCGTAATGCTGCGCCACCGCCGCGGCAGACGTCTCCACCCCGATCGCCGTCAGGCAGACGTCCGCCATCCCGCGCACGACCCGCCCACCGATGATCGGCGACACGCCCACCACCCGCGCCGCGGTTTCGCGCAGGGCCTCGCGCACACCCGGCACCGCGAGGATCGGACCGATCGACACGACGGGGTTCGACGGGGCCAGCAGCACCACGTCGGCCGCAGCGATCGCATCCGTGACTCCGGGCGCGGGGACGGCATCCGTGATCCCGGGGTTCTCGAACGCGCGGGGCGTGAGCTTCGCGCGGTGACGGGTCCACCACTCCTGGAAGTGCAGGCGACCGCCGTCCTCCAGGAGCACGTGCGTGTCGACCTCGCTGTCGGTCATGGGCAGCAGACGGATGCCGAGCGGCCACCGCTCCGCCATACGGGCGAGCACGTGACTCGGGGTGAGACCCTCGCGCAGCCACCCGGTGCGCGCCAGGTGCGTGCCGAGGTCGAGGTCGCCCAGGGTGAACCAGGGCCAGCCGGCGCCCCACGCCTGGAGCTCTTCGTTGACACGCTCGGTGTCGCCCGCGCGTCCCCATCCGCGCACGGTGTCGTTCTGCCCCGCCAACGCGTAGGTGATCGAGTCGACGTCGGGCTGCAGACGCACGCCGGAGAGCCAGAGATCGTCACCGGTGTTGACCACGACGGTGGCCTCGGGCGCGCCGAGCCGACGAAGGGCCGCGCGCACGCCGAGCGTGAACTTCGACCCCCCGACTCCTCCGGCGAGCACGACGACGCGGGGCTGACGAATATGCATCCGTCCAGTCTTCCACCGCGCCGTGCGCGATCGCGCGGGATGCGATGGCGCACGGCGTGCGCGCAGCGTCGGAGATCCGGACGACGGTCCCGCCGCCGGCCGCGCAATTCCGCGGGGCGGTTGTCACCGGTCCGCTCATCTTCCGGAATTTCGCACAGCCGAGCCGTGCAACGCATCCGGGCGCCGGCGTGAGAGACAGACGCGCGGCGTCACGCCGCACGCCGTCGGCGCGGCTGCCAGGTCGCGCGATGACGCCGAGGTGTCATCGAGGTCGGCCGGAGGGCGGCGATCCGCGTCACAACCCCGGACACGGTGCGAGAGGCGGACACGGGGATCGGACGGTTGTCGGTCATGCGTCCAGCCTCGACGGGAGCGCTCGCACCCACATCGACCGCGAGGACGATGTGCGTCACCCCGGCGGATGAGATGCGCCCGAGCGACCCCTACTGCGCGAGCAGCGTCGGATCCAACGCCTCCGCCGCGGCCTTGGCCGCCCCCGGCAGCGCCGAGATCACCTGCTCGAGCGCGATCTCGTCGTGGGCCGCGGTGAGGAACCACGCCTCGAAGACGCTCGGGGGCAGCGAGACTCCGGCATCCAGCATCGCGTGGAAGAACGCGGCGTACCGGTACGACTGCTGCGTCAGCGCGGTCGCGTAGTCGAGGGGGACCTCGGGCAGGAAGGCGACGCCGAACAGCGACCCGGCGCGCGGCACGACGTGCACCACTCCCTCCGCCGTCAGCGCCGCGTCGAGCGCATCGGCGACCCGACCGGCCGCCGCGTCGACCGCGGCGTACACCTCGGGCGTCGCGAGGCGGAGAGTCGCCAGGCCCGCGGCGACCGACAGCGGGTTCCCTGACAGGGTTCCGGCCTGGTACACCGGGCCGAGGGGCGCGAGGTGGTCCATGATCTCGGCGCGGCCGGCGAGGGCGGCCAGCGGCATCCCTCCGCCGACGACCTTGCCGTAGGTGAGAATGTCGGGCAGGTACCGCTCGCCCTGCGTCGCCTGGAGGCCCCAGAAACCGGCCGGGTGCACGCGGAAGCCGGTCAGCACCTCGTCCACGATGAGCAGCGCACCGTGGCTGTGCGCGATGTCGGCGAGATCGGCGTTGAAGCCCGGCAGCGGCGGTACGACCCCCATGTTGGCCGAGGCCGCCTCGACGATGATCGCGGCGATGTTCTCGCCGTGCACCGCGAACACCTCGCGCACGGCGTCGAGGTCGTTGTAGGGCAGCACCAGCGTCTGCGCGGCGATCGGCGCGGGCACACCCGCCGAGCCGGGCAGGGCCAGGGTCGCGACGCCGGAGCCCGCGGCGGCCAGCAGCCCGTCGGAGTGGCCGTGGTAGTGCCCGGCGAACTTGATGAGCAGGTCGCGGCCCGTCACACCGCGCGCGAGGCGGATCGCCGTCATCGTCGCCTCGGTGCCGGTCGAGACCAGGCGCACCTTCTCGATCGGCTTGAGCTCGCCCACCTGCACGCGGTGCGCGATGAGGTCGGCCAACTCCACCTCGGCCCCGGTCGGGGCGCCGAACGACAGACCACGGGATGCCGCGGACTGCACGGCCCCGACCACCTCGGGGTGCGCGTGGCCGAGGAGTGCCGGACCCCACGACGCGACCAGGTCGACGTACTCGCGGCCCGCGGCATCCGTGATGCGGGGCCCGGATGCCGACTGTATGAACCGCGGCGTTCCGCCCACCGAGCCGTACGCGCGCACGGGCGAGTTCACGCCGCCCGGGATGACGTCCTTGGCGCGGGCGAACCACTGGTCGTTGAGATCGGTCATGGCATCCATTCTTCCGGGCGCCCCTGCGTGAGGGGTCGAAAAGTGTCGCTTGGGCGCGGTCTGGGCGACCAAGAGTGACCCCTCACGCGTGAGGGGGCGAAGCTCAGAGATCGGCGCGCAACCAGCGGGCGGCCTCGACGGCCCAGTACGTCAGGATCGCGTCCGCGCCGGCCCGGCGGATGCCGAGCAGGCTCTCCGTGATCGCGCCCCGGCGGTCGATCCACCCGTGGGCTGCGGCGGCCTCGACCATCGCGTACTCCCCCGACACCTGGTAGGCCCACACCGGCACGTCGACCGAGGCCTTCACGTCGGCGAGCACGTCGAGGTAGGGCAGTGCGGGCTTGACCATGACCACGTCGGCGCCCTCTTCGACGTCGAGCAGCGCTTCGCGCACACCCTCACGACCGTTGCCGGGATCGAGCTGGTACGAGCGACGGTCGCCCTTGAGCTGCGAGTCGACGGCCTCGCGGAACGGGCCGTAGAACGCTCCGGCGTACTTCGCCGAGTACGCCAGGATGAGCGTGTCGGTGAAGCCCTCGGCATCCAGTGCCTCACGCACCGCGCCTACCTGGCCGTCCATCATGCCCGACAGCCCCAGCATCGCCGAGCCCGCCCTCGCCTGCGCGAGACCCATCGCGGTGTAGCGCTCGAGAGTGGCGTCGTTGTCGACGGCCCCGTCGGGCTGCAGGACCCCGCAGTGCCCGTGGTCGGTGAACTCGTCGAGGCACAGATCGGTCTGCACCACCAGCGCGTCGCCCACCTCGGCCACGACGGCCTCGGTCGCGACGTTCAGGATGCCGTTCGGGTCGTCGGCGCCGGAGCCCACCGCGTCGCGGGTCTCGGGCACGCCGAACAGCATGACGCCGCCGATGCGTTCCTTTGCCGCCTCGGCGACCGCGCGCCGGAGCGAGTCGAGCGAGTGCTGGACGATTCCCGGCATCGAGCCGATGGGGCTCGGCTCGGCGAGGCCCTCGCGCACGAACATCGGCAGCACGAGCTGCGAGGGCACGAGGTGCGTCTCTCGGGCGAGACGACGGACGGCGGGGGTGCGGCGCAGGCGCCGCGGGCGGTGCTCGGGAAAACTCATGGGGTCGATTCGGTGGGGACGGGGAAACGAGCGACCGCCTCGATGAGGGCGTCGACCGTCTGCCGTTCGGCGACGACGTCGACGCTGAGACCGGCGCGCTTGGCGTCCTTCGCGGTGCGCGGTCCGATGGCGGCGATGACGGTGGATGCCGGGATGTCGGGGAACTGCTCGACGACCTGTTCGGCGACCGAACCGCTGGTGACGAGGATCGCGTTGATGCGACCGGAGTGCACGTCGCCCGCGATCTTCTCGGAGGCGGGGACCCCGACGGTGCGGTACGCCACGACGCTGCGCACGTCGTGGCCCGCTTCGATGAGCAGACGGGTCAACACCGGTTTGGCGATCTCGCTGCGGAGGGTCAGAACCTTGCGGGGCACCGACTCGAGGTGGATCATCTGCTCGGCCATGCCCTGCGCAGAGTTGTCGCGCTCGGGCACGAGGTCGACGCGGTACCCGACCGCCTGCATGGCGGCGGCGGTGGTTTCGCCCACGACGGCGACACGGGTGCGCGTGGGGATGACCGCCTTGTAGGCGTAGAGCACGTCGACGGTCGTCGCACTGGTCAGCGTCAGCCAGTCGAACTCGCCCCCGGCGAGATCCGACAAGGCCTCGTCGAGGGTCGCCTGATCGTTCGTCGGTGCGAAGTTGATCAATGGAGCGATGACCGGCACGGCCCCGAGCTGCCGCAGGCGCGCGGCGACACCGTCGCCCCAGGGGCCGCCGCGCGGCACGAGGACGCGCCGTCCGGCAAGGGGCTTGGGCACGCTGCCCGTCGAGGGGTTCGGCGTGTGCCAGTGGCCTTCATTCATGTGGTCGACTCTCGTGGTACCAGGTCGGCCGCCCCGCGTTCGAGCAACCGACGCGCGGTTTCTCGGCCCATACGCGTCGCGCGCGCGATGGATCCCCCGTCGTCGGCAGCATCCGCATCATTGCCACTGCCAGGTTCCCGAGCATACCCCGAGTCAAGTCGCACCGTCCGATCGATGCCGATCCGGCGGGATCCGTCGAGGGCGTAGACGATCGCGCGCAACCGCAGGTCGCCGTCGGCGATCGAGGCATGCGTACCCACGGGCGCACTGCAACCGGCGTCGAGAGCCGAGAGCACCGTGCGCTCCGCCGTGATGGCCGTTCGCGTGTCCGCGTCGTCGAGCTGAGCGAGTGCGGCGTGGATCTCGGGATCGATGTCGGTGCGGGTCTCGACGGCGAGCGACCCCTGCCCGGGAGCGGTGGGCCACTCGCTGAGGCCCAGCTCTTCGGCGTGCAGTCCGCCGAGATCTCCGCCCAGGCGCGAGATGCCCGCGGCCGCGAGGATGACGGCATCCAGCTCCCCATCGCGTACCCGCGCGAGACGCGAATCGACGTTGCCGCGAATGTCATGGATGTCGAGCCGGGGGTTGTGCCGCCGGGCCTGCGCGACGCGACGGGGCGAGCCGGTACCGACGCGCGACCCCGGCGGGAGGGAGCCCAGCGGGGTGCCGTCGCGCGTCACGACGACGTCGCGGGCGTCCTCGCGCGCGGGTGTCGCCGCGATGACCAGCCCCTCGGGCTGGAGCGTCGGCAGGTCTTTCAGCGAGTGCACGAGGAAATCGCACCGGTCGGCGGCGAGCGCTTCGCGCAGACCGTTGGCGAACACCCCGCGTCCGCCCAGCTGCGACAGCGAGGCGCGGTTGACGTCTCCCTCCGACACGATGGGCACCAGTTCGACCACACGCCCCGACACCGCGGCCACGGCGTCGGCGACGGTCTGCGACTGCGTCATCGCGAGAGCGCTGCGACGCGTGCCGAGGCGAAGGGGTGCGCTCACTGCAGGATCTCGGGGATCTCGTCGAGGGCGACGAGGCGACCCGTGTAGAACGGCACCTCCTCGCGCACGTGACGGCGGGCCTCGGTGTAGCGCAGGTCGCGCATCATGTCGACGAGATCGGTGAGCACGTCGGCTTCCATCGGCAGGAGCCACTCGTAGTCACCGAGAGCGAAGGATGCCACGGTGTTGGCGATGACGCCGCGGTACTGCGACCCCTTCTTGCCGTGCTCGATGAGCATCTCGCGGCGCTCCTCCTCGGGTAGGAGGTACCACTCGTAGCTGCGCACGAACGGGTAGAGGCAGAGCCACTGCTGCGCCTCGATGCCGCGGAGGAACCCGGGCACGTGCGAGCGATTGAACTCGGCATCGCGGTGGACGCCCATGGCGTTCCAGGTCGGCAGGAGGTTCTTGAGCAGTTCGGTGCGACGGAGACGGCGCAGGTCGCGCTGGAGTGCCTGGGGGTCTTCGCCGTGCAGCCACACCATGAGGTCTGCGTCGGCGCGGAGGCCGCTGACGTCGTAGAAGCCTCGGACCGTGACGCCGTCGGCCTCGACGAGCGAGACGAGGTCGGCGAGCTCGGTCGCGTCGACGGCGGTGACGGGGTTCTCGGGATCGCGGCGGAAAACCGCCCACAGCGTGTACACGGAAGATGAGCTGTCGTGGGACATGCGTCCTAGTCTCGTCTCGCTGCGGCGGCGGGCCAAACCGGTTGACTCACCGGTGAAAGACCGACAGGTGCGGCGCGCCGCCCGCCATTGGTACTGTGCGACGACGGTGTCGGGGGATGCCGCGGTGAAGGGGTGCCGGATGTGGCTCTACGACCTGCCGTTGTCCGTGGGACTGCCGGTGTTCATCGTGCTCGTGGTCGGCGGCTCGTGCGCCATTCTGCTGGTCCTGCGCAAGTGGGTCTTCCGGGTCGCGCCCCAGGGTGAGGAGTGGGATCGCGTCCTCAGCTACGCGGTCGGCGCCTACGGCGTCTTCTACGGCGTGACCCTGGCGCTCATCGCCGCGGCCGCCTACGGCAACTTCACCGAGGTCGACGGGGTCGTGCTCGAGGAGTCTTCGACGCTCGCCGCGCTCTACCGCACGGGCGCGCTGCTTCCGGAACCGGCGTCGACACAACTGCAGCAGCAGATCGCCGAATACACGCGCAACGTCATCGACCTCGACTGGCCGATGCAGCGGCAGCTCCAGATCCCCGCCGAGACGGATGCCAACATCACCGCGATGCAGCAGGCGATCGCCTCCGTGCAGCCCACCTCCCCCGCCGAGATCCTGTACGTGCAGCAGTCGCTCGATCAGTTCCACTCGCTCGTGGAGAGCCGGCGGGAGCGCATCGCCCTCACCCACCTGGCGCTGCCGAGCGTGCTGTGGATCGTGCTGGCCGTCGGCGCGGTACTGAACGCGATCCTCATCGGCCTCATCGAGGTGCGAAACCTCCGCGTGCACCTGCTGATGTCGGCGATGCTCGCGCTGTTCGTCGCGCTGCTGCTCTACGCCATCGCCGGTTTCGACCACGCCTACGCCGGCCCGATCGCCGTGACGCCGGAGTACTTCGAGGATCTGCTGCAGGGGCTGTTCGCCGCCGAGCCGTGACCTGCAGCCGGCCCCGGAGCGTGACGAGGGGTCGGGCAGCCGTCCGGGCAAGTCGAGTCGCCACCGCTGAATTTCCTGTGGCGCCGACCTCCTGCGCCTGCCACAGTGAACTGCGCCCCCGCGCGACGACCCGAGATGATTCGAGGCCCCATGCTCCGCTCGCGCACCCCCCGACGATCCCGCCGCTTCTTGAAGTACCCGGCCGCCGTCCTCGCGGGCGCGGTCATCGTCGCCGGGAACGTGGTCGCGGCCCCCGCGCCGGCGCAGGCCGCGTGGGAGGAAGACGCGCAGAGCTGGATCGCGAGCATGCAGACCGGTCTCGGCTGGGCCGAGGGACTGTTCGGTCTCAAGACCGGGCCGTGGAACACCGCTCTCTCGATCGCCTCCCCGTTGATCTCGGCGATCTTCGGCGGTTCGTCCGCTCCGTCGATCGGCGACGTGCTGGAACGCCTGAAGCAGCTCGACGACATCGAGCACAAGATCGATCAGGTGCAGAACTCCCTCGTGACGATCGAGGCGGAGATCGCCACGGTCGGCCAAGACGTCCTGACCGGCACCTGCGCCGTGCAGGCCAGCCGACCGCGCGACTATCTCACCAAGCTGGCTGCCGCGAACGACGCCTACGCGAACGTCGTCGACAAGATCGATGAGGTGCGCGTGGGCACCGCTGACGAGGACGACCTCAAGGTCGCGATCAACTCGTTCATCGCGTACACGACCGGCGAGAGCGAGGCCATCCTTCCGGACCACAGCGCCTTCGCGGAATCCCTCCGCAGCGTGCACGCGGACATGGGTACCACCGGCGGCGTCGCGGGCATCATCCAGAGCTGCGGGCGCGCCTACCTCAACGACTGGAAGATCGGGAACACCTCCGCGGCGGCGTTGAGAGGGATGCCGGCGACCGCTCACGGCGCGTGGCTCGATGATCGCGACTACTACGACCCGCTGCAGAAGCTCGTCTCGTTCTGGCAGACCGCCGTCGCGCAGGGCACCTACCTCCACCAGCAGGCATCCCTCATGCGGGTCAGCAGGGACTACGTCACCGCCCACGGCCCCCTCAGCGTCGAGGATTCGGCAAGGGTGTGCGCCCTGGCGAAGACGAACGGCCCGGCGATGGCCAGAGCCACGTGCGACGGCGGCCTGACCCTCGCCAAGACCATCTACAACGGCTTCGCGGCCGAGTGGCGCGAGGTGGGCGTGCCGATCAGCGACACGAACGTCGTGATGAGCATGGGCACCGATGTGACCGGCCTGTCGTACCAACCCACCACACCCCGGGCGGCCGGGGCCCCCGCCGACGAGCCCCTCCTCTCGGCCGGAGCGCCGGTGGGGGTGGCATCCCGGGTGTGGGCGAGGGATCCCTCGACCTTCCCGGCGGCGTGGACGACCGGGACCTGGTCGACGACCGCCGGCGCCGTCTCGGCCTACGGGATCGACGGATTCGTGCCAGCGGGCTCACAGCAGTGGTCCGACCTGAGCAACGGCTACCGTGCGACGCACCCGACGGTGCAGACCACGACACGCGAAGAGGCCATGCGGTGGCGGTCGGGAAGCGGATGGCAGAACTCCGGTGTGGCCCCCTTCGCCCCGCTGGACATTCTCACGACCATGAAGGATTCCGTGTCTCCGGCGCCCGCGGGCACCGATCCCTCGCACGCATTCACGGTGAAGGCGGACACGAGCGCGTGGATGCCGAACGAGGCGGCCAGTCAGAACTTCCCGATGTGGCGGAGTCCGATACCGGAATGGTCCCGGGGCACGGGCCTGTCGTTCCCGCACTCGCGACTCTGGATGACTGTCGACTTCGCGCCGCGTGTGCTGGATGACGCGAAGATGAGTGTCAAGTGCTTCGTCGCGACACAGGACGGCGCCGTGTGTCACGAGTCGGTGGGGTCGTGGTGGGTGAACCGGCTCTCGATCGAGGGGGCCATGTCCGTGCAGAACGCGTACCGCGTCACGCCCGTGAACCCCGACATCGACAGCATGGTGATGATCGACAGGAAGCGCGAGTGCCGCGGCCAGCCGAACATCGACGAGGAATGCGCGACCATCATCGACGCGATGTACTCCACCCGCGGCGAGTCGTTCGCCCAGGGTGCGCCCTCATGGCTCGCCCCGATCGATGCGGCCAACGGGGAGCATTACGAAGGAGACCCCGCCGCCACCCGGACGCTCTGGCCGAGCGCTCCCGTTCCTGACTGCGCCCTCACCACCTGGGGCGCGAAGACCCGGTGCGGGCCCGCCCTGGAAGCGTGGATCACGTCGCACGTGCCCAACCCGAGCCTCAGCGGACCCGTCGCCACCACCGACGTCACCGTCGACCGGGCTGACGACGGAACCGCCGTATGCGTCGCCCCCGCCTGGAACACGAGCTCGGTCATGCAGTACGGCGACGTGGCGTGGACAGCCTGGTCGCGCACCGGGAAACCCTTCACCAAGGTCGTCCCGTTCGGCGCCCACCTCGATCTGCTCGCCCTTGTGACGGAGGCGGGCTGGAACACGGGCGGCAGCGCCGGGGAGTCGGGGCGGATCACCCTCCGTTGCTCGTTCACCGCCCGCACCGCCGAGGTGGCGAACGAGACGGAGGTGCGCAGTGCGACCGTCGCCGCCGTCCGCGTCGACGATCGCTTCGTCTTCCCGAGCGTCGGCGTGGGGACGCCGGGCGATCCGGGGGTCACCCCCGGTCCGGGCGTCATCCCGGACCCGTCCGGCGCGGCACCGGTCGGCGCCGGGGGATCGTCGGCGGCGGGCAGCTCGGCGCACGACACCGCGGCGCGATCGGTCGGCGCGACCGATCGGGACGTCCTGGCGAGCTCGGGGATCGGTGGGGAGCCCTGGCGACCGGCCGTGGCAGCCCTTCTCCTGCTGATCTTCGGCGCGCTTCTGATCGTCTTGGTCCGGACCCGACGGTCGAGACGGAGCGCGTAGCCCCTCCGCGCACGCTTTCACCCGGACTCGTGCCGCAGCGGGTGCACGCCGGCGTCCGCCCGGCTGCGAGCCGGATCGGGCCTCGGAACCCGCTACGACCGCGAGATGGATCGGGCCCCCGCCCGCTCGGCATCCCGCACACGATGCTCGACGCAGAAACGGGGAGGCCGCCCTGTACGGACGACCTCCCCGCCGGGGAGCTTCTGGAGTGCCGGACGCGGATGCTCAGCGCGTGTAGGCGTTGACGATCCCCCACACGGCGAGGCCGACGGCGATTGCGACACCACCCACGGCGGCAGCGGCCGCGGTGGGGTTCGACCGCGCCTTGGCACGCACTTCGCTGACCGTGCGGTCGACGGCGTCACTGGCACGACGCGGGACGTTGGCCTTGACCTCGATGGCCGCCAACGCCGCCTTCAGCTCGGCGCGGGCCGACTCGACGGGGTCGGAGATCCCGAGAGGCACGGCGGTGCGGGGCACGGGGACGGGACGATCAATACTCATCGCGGGCCTCCTTAACGATGCGGACGTCCTCCGCGATGGCCTTGCCCGGGTTCTCGCGGTTCGACAGCTTCTTGAAACGCAGGTAGCCCAGCAACGCCAGGATCGCGGTGATCACGACCATCACGCCGAAGACCACGAGGGCCGACAGCCACACGGGCCACCACGACGACAGGCCGGCGATGACGAAGGCGAAGAACACCGGAACGGCCCAGAAGAGCACGATCAGGGCGCCGACGAACCAGCCGGCGCCGATCCCGGCGTCCTTGGCCGTCCGTTGCGCCCACGCCTTCGCCCCGTTGATCTCGGCGACGACGAGGTTGCGCACCAGTTCGGGGATGTCGCCGATGAGTGTGAACAAGCCGTCGTCGGAACGATCGCGGAACCCGCGAGGAGTGGTCATGCGCGTCAGCCCTCCGACGCGTTGGAGCCGCTCTGGGCCGCCTTGGCCCGCGCGGTCGCCGTCTTCTCGGCCTGCTTCGCGTCGTCGACGGAGTCTTCGACGGCGTCGGCGACCTCGGATGCCGACCGCTTGGCCGCCCGCGTCGCGCGCTCGGCGCGCTCCTGAACGGTGCCGGACTGGCTCGCGGCGCCCGTGACGGACTTCGCGCCCTTCCACACCACGCCGGGGACGGACTTGAGCGCGGAGACGCCGAGCGCCTTCACCTTCTCGACCTGTCCTTGTACGGCGGGCTGGTCCCAGACCTTCTCGGCCTGCTCCTTGATCTGCTCGTAACGCTGGCGGCCGGCGCGTGCTCCGAGCACGTAGCCCGCCACGAGTCCGACGACGAGTGCTGCTTTGCCCCTCATGGGGTCTCCTCACGCTCGATCGAGTGCTGGTCGAGTCTCACAGTAGTCATGTATGCCGTCTCCGGCATCCGCCCTTGACAGCGCGGCCCGCATGGACGATCGCGGCGGCGCTCAGCTGCGCCAGAGTGCGGCGCTGCGTACGCGATCGGCTTCGTCGCGCGCGTCGGGGATCACCTGCGCCAGCCCGGTGCCCGAGATCCAGGCTCCCGTGGCACCGAGACCCGGGACGGCCCGCACCGCACCGCGCGCCGCGGCGGTCACGGCCGCACGACCGATCGTCGCGGCGGGCTGCGACTGCACATAGCGCGAGCGATGCGCCGCCAGCAGAACGGATGCCGGCAGCTCGACGCCGAGCAGGGCCGCCGCCTCCGACAGGGCGAGTCGCGCGGCATCGTCGTCGTCGAGGGCCGCGGTGGCCGGCTCTTCGCCCTGCGCCCCGAACGACACCCGCACGACGTGGACGCCGGGCTCGGTGGCATCCCGAACCCAGTCCCATTTCGCGCTCGAGTGGGTGAGGGCCTTGGCGGTGTGGCTGCCGGGCACCGTCAGGACGCCGGTCCCGCGGGGAGCGCGATCGAGCACCGGGGCGTTCACCACCAGGGTCACCACCTCGACCACCGGGGCGATCGGGTCGCCCACCTCGAGTCCGGGGACCACCGGTGCCAACAGCGCACGCGCCGGCCCCTCGGGCAGGGCGACGATGACGGCGCGGGCGGTGAGGGGCTCGTCGTCGAGCGACGTTCCGATCGCCCACCCGTCGCCGGCCGGGGTCAGGTTCGTGGCGGCGACTCCTGTGCGAAGCTCGACGCCGCTCTCGCGCAACCCCTCCACGAGGGCGTCGACGAGGCGCGACATGCCTCCCCTGAGTCCCTCCACCGCACCGCCGGGCGCGGGGGCGACCCTCGCGGAGCCGGAGGCGACGGGCACATCGGATGCCGGAGCGTCGGCGGGCCGCGCACCCGATCGACGCGCGCGAAGCTCTGCGACAGCGCCCGTCAGCGAGCCGGTGCGGGTGAGGGCGGCGTTCAGCCCGGGAGCGGCCAGGTCGACGTCGATGTCGTCGGGGCGCGCGGAGTAGACCCCGCTGGTCACGGGGGCGACGAGGCGCTCCAGCACCCGCGCGCCGAGGCGCGAGCGCACGAGCTTTCCGAGACTGTGCGCGTGTCCGATGGTCAGCGGCGGACGCACCCGGTCGAGGTAGGCGCGCCAGGCCCCCGACCAGCCGATGACGCGTCGCACATCGGGGGCGAAGGGATTGTCGGGGATGCCGAGCACCCCGCCCTTCGGCAGCGGCGCGGCGCCGACACCGGGCACACCCGCCACCCACGCACCCGCCGGATTCGGCGACACGACGGCCTCGCCGAGGTCGAGCTCGGTGAGCAGCTCGCGGACGACTCCGCCCCGGGTCGCGTAGCTCTCGGCCCCCACGTCGAGGGTCATCCCGCCGACCTCCGCGGACCGCAGGACACCACCGAAGGCGTCGGACGCCTCGATCACCGTGACCTGCAGCCCGACCTTCGCACACTCGCGGGCGGCGACGAGGCCCGAGACCCCGCCGCCGACGACCACCACGCGCGTGTCGTGCGCATGCTGCACCAGGCGGTCGAGGGCCTCGCTCACGCGGCGTTCCCGCGCGCGCTCTCGCCGGTCGTGTCGCCCGCAGCGGCCGTGCCGCCCGCATCCACGTCGTGCCCGTGCGCGTGCGCCACGATGCGGGTCAGCACCTCGGGATCGGTGTCGGGCGGCACCCCGTGGCCGAGGTTCAGCACGTGCGCGCGCGCCACGCGGCCACGCGTCAACACGTCGTCGACGTGGGCTTCGAGCACCGGCCAGGGGGCGCCGAGCAGCGCCGGGTCGATGTTGCCCTGCAGGGTGACGTCGGGACCGACGAGGGCTGCGGCCTCGTCGAGTGGCATCCGCCAATCGACGCCGACCGCGTCGGCGAGGCCGCCCAGGCGCATGTCGTCGAGGAACGCGCCCGTTCCCACCCCGAAGTGGATGCGGGGGACCTCGATACCCTCGAGCGCGTCGCGCGAGTGCGGGGCGATGAACTCGCGGAAGGTCGACGGCGACAGCGAGCCGGCCCACGAGTCGAAGAGCTGCACCGCCTGGGCGCCGCCCTCGATCTGCGCGTCGAGGAAAGCGCGCGAGACCTTGGCGAGCCAGCCGGCCAACCGGTGCCACGAGGCGGGGTCGGCGTGCATCATGCCGCGGGCGCGCAGATGCTCCTTCGACGGACCGCCCTCCACGAGGTAGGCGGCGAGGGTGAAAGGCGCTCCGGCGAAACCGATGAGGGGCACCGCGTCGCTGAGCTCGGCAGTGACGCGGCGGGCGGCCTCGCGCACGGGCTCCGCCGCGGCGGCGACGTCGTCGGGGTCGATCGAGGTGACGCGGGCCACGTCGTCGGCCGTGCGCACCGGATCGGCGAAGACCGGGCCGCGCCCGGGCTCGATGACCACGTCGACACCGGCGAGGCGCAACGGCACGACGATGTCGCTGAAGAAGATCGCGGCATCCACGTCGTGGCGGCGGATCGGCTGCAGCGTGATCTCGGCCGCGAGGTCGGGGGTCAGGCACGCATCGAGCATGCGGGTGCCCACGCGGAGCTCCCGGTACTCCGGCAGCGAGCGCCCTGCCTGCCGCATGAACCACACCGGCTGCCGCTCGGGGCGGTCGCCACGGAGGGCGCGGAGGAGGGGTGCGTCGAGGGATGCCATGGCATCCATCCTCCCACCCGCCCCCTGGGCGAGAAGGGGATGCCTTGACGTCGAGACGCCGTCCGGAACACCTCGCGACACCCGGGCGTAGAATGATGAGGTGTTGTTGTGCGTCAGCGCGAGTCACAAGACCGCGTCCTTCGAGCTCCTCGAGCGGCTCAGCGTACCCCGCACCCCCGTCGCCCCGTTGATCGCCGCGCACGACGAGTGCGTGCAGGGCGCTGTCGTCGTCGCGACGTGCAATCGCTTCGAGGCGTACGTCGACATGGACGAGCCGGTCACCGCCGCCGTCGCCCTCGGCATCGAGGCCACCCTCGCCGCCATCGAGGCCGCAACGGGCGTGCCCGCCGGCGAGCTCGAGGGCCGGTACACCGTGCTCGGTGGCAGCGAGGTCGCCGAGCACCTGTTCTCGGTGGCATCCGGTCTCGAATCCGTCGTCGTCGGCGAGGGCGAGATCGCCGGCCAGGTGCGCCGCGCCCTCACCGAGTCGCGCAAGCTCGGCACCACGTCCGCCGAATTGGAGCGATTGTTCCAGCGGGCGTCCGAGGCGCAGCGCGGCGTGAAGAACTCCACAGCCATCGGCCGCGCCGGTCGATCGCTCGTGCGTCTCGGCCTCGAGCTCGCCGACAGCCGCATCACCGACTGGTCGACGCAGCGCGTGCTCCTCGTGGGCACCGGCGCCTACGCCGCCGCCACGGTCGCCGCCCTCCGCGACCAGGGCGCCGAAGACATCTCGGTGCATTCGCCCTCGGGCCGGGCGGCGAAGTTCGCCCTCAAGCACGGTCTGCGCGCGGTGTCGGCTGAGACGTTCCCCGCCGCCGTCGCCCACGCCGATCTCGTCATCACGTGCACCACCGCCGAGCACTACGTACTGAGCGCGGCCACGTTCGCCGCCGGACGCGGGGCCTACGAGACCGCCGTCGACACCTCGGCCGGCGTCTGCCCCGTCGACCACACCGCGCGTCGCCTCGTGATCGACCTGGGGCTGCCCCGCAACGTCGACCCCGATGTCGCCACGGTTGCCGGCATCGACCTGCTCGACCTCGAGACCATCCGCCTGCACGCCCCGCTCGAAGAACTGCAGGCGACGGATGCCGCGCGCGACCTCGTGCGAGACGCCGCGCGCCGCTTCACCTCGGTCGGCGAGCGCAAGAACATCACCCCCGCGGTCGTCGCCCTGCGCGCCCACGTCTTCGGCGTGCTCGACGCCGAGGTGGCCCGCGTGCGCGCCCGCGGCGACGAGGGCGGACAGACCGAGCAGGCCCTCCGCCACCTGGTGGGCGTACTGCTGCACACCCCGACGACGCGGGCGCACGAGCTCGCCGAGACCGGCCGCGCCGACGAGTACGTCGATGCGCTCTCCGCACTCTTCGGTATCGAGGTCACCGACCCCGCCGCCGTCGATCCTGCCGCCCTCGACCAGCGCGGTATCGCCGACGCGGGCTGACGCGCCGCGCTGCGGTGCTTTCCCCGCGAGCGGAGGATTGCCGCCTTGGCATCCATCCTCCATTCCCCGAATCACGTCCGACGCCGAGCCGGCCGCGAGGCGCCTCGAGCCGGTGCCGGCGCCGGCGCCGGCGAGCGGAGGACGGATCGCGACCGGAGGACCGAGACCGCGGCATCCGTCCTCCCTTCCCCGAATCGCCTCCCGCAGCGCCTCGCCTCGAGGGGCGGGGTGGCTCCGGCAGGATGGATGCCGTGAACACACCGGCATCCGAGGTCTACGCCGTCGCCGGTGAGGACCGCGCCCGCAACGGACTGCGCTGGGCAGCCACCGTCGTGATGGGCTTCTTCGACGCAGGCGGGAATGCGCCATCGGTGAGCGAGGTCGTGATCCGCCGCGTCGACGGGTCGGTGGTCAAGCGGCTCCCGCCGGGCGATGTCGACGCCTTCACCGACCAGTTGAACGAGATCACCCGTGACCTCGCGACGATGGACGCCGTGCCCTTCGCCGAGAAGTGGGTCGCCGAGCGCGGGTGACCCGCGACGCCCGATACGAGCCACGGCGCGAGAATGGAGACATGAGCCTGCGCATCACCGATGACCCCGCCGCCGACGACCTGCTGACGAGCAACCCGCTCGCACTGCTCATCGGGATGCTGCTCGACCAGCAGGTCGCGATGGAGACGGCGTTCGCCGGCCCGCTGAAGATCCAGCAGCGCACCGGGTCGATGGATGCCGCCACCATCGCGCACGACGACCCCGACGACTTCGCCGCCGCGTTCTCCCGGTCGCCCGCGGTGCACCGCTTCCCGGGGTCGATGGCCAAGCGCGTCCAGTCGCTGTGCGCCGCCGTCGAGCAGGACTGGGACGGGGATGCCGCGAACATCTGGACCCGCGACGACCCCGACGGCGCGACCGTGCTGAAGCGTCTGAAGGCGTTGCCCGGCTTCGGCGAGCAGAAGGCGAAGATCTTCCTCGCCCTGCTCGGTAAGCAGCGCGGATACGACGGCACCGGCTGGCGGGAGGCGTCGGCACCGTACGGCGAGGAGGGCTCGTTCCGCTCCGTCGCCGACATCGTCAGCCCCGAATCGCTCACCAAGGTGCGCGAACACAAGCGCGCCGCGAAAGCCGCCGCGAAAGCGGGCGACTGACCCCTCCTCCCCCGTGCGCGAAAAAGGAGAGTTCTCTCATATTCGCTTCGTCGTCCGGGAGCGATGGTTAGAGTCGTCGAGTTCGCTGCAAGTTGTTCACGATCGAAGGGTGGGCTCGTGAAGTTCGCAATGGGTTCCGACACTCTGGGTGTGCTGACGAAGGCAACCTCGGGGTCGAGTGATGAGCTGTCCCTGCTGGTGCGTCAGCTGTTCGAGGCCGCCGAGCCGCTCGAAGGGCAGTTCCAGGGCGCGGGTCGCGCCGCGTTCGACCGGTTCAAGTCGCGCACCGACGCGATCTCGTCCGAGCTGAAGCTCGCCCTCGACGGCGTGCTCGGCGGCATCTCGAGCATGGACCGCTCCTTCCAGGAAGGCGAGTCGTCCATGGTCGATCAGACCACCGGCCTGGAAGCAGGGTCGTCGTTCGACGCCGCCCGCTTCGGCGCGCGTTGAGGATCAGAGAGGACTGACTCATGGTGAACCAGGGAGACCGTCGCGACTACTCGATCGCGGCCTCGCAGAACGCACAGGACAACTTCAACCGCGTCGCCGCGCTGCTGGAGTCGCTCATCGACCAGCGCGACCGCGACGTGCAGGCGGCCATGGCCGACTACTCCGCCGACGGGGTGTCGGAGGACTACCGCGCCAAAGAGCTGCGCTGGAAGAACGCCGCCGCCGAGGTGCGCGGCATCATCCAGACGCTGCGTTCCTCGCTCGAGCGCAATGACGAATCGGCCCAGACCGCGCTGAGCAAGGCTCGCGCGGCGGTGGAGTCGATCGGCTGATACGGGCCGCACGATGCCGGGCGCGGTCGCGCCCGGCATCGCCGGTGCGCGGCGTCAGGGGTGAGCGACGCGCGCGCAGAACAGAAGTGAAGGGGATCGGGCGATGACAGCGTGGCGTATTCAGCCGTCGGGTGTCGTATCCGTACTGCAGGACGTCAACGTCGATGCCGAGGCTCTCGGCACGGCGCTGAATGCACTGAGCCCTGCTCTCGAGGGAGCGGTGACGGCGACGCAGTCGGGTGCGATCTCCGAGGCGGTCCAGGCGTACTTCGAGCAGGAGGAGGGCCCGCGCATCCAGGGCATGAGCACGCGCATCGGCGCGGCTGCCCAGGGTGTCGTCTCCGCCACCGAGGCGTACGTCGCCGGCGACATGGAGATGGCCGCCACCGCGCAGTCCGCCGCCGTCGCCGCCGTCTACCCGCCCGACCTTCCGAACGGGGCGATGTGATGCCCAGCCCCATCGACTACGAGAAGATCCCCGGCGCCGACATCCAGCCGGATGCCATCGAAGAGAACGCCCGCACGGTCGGCACGATCTCCGGCCAGGTGGCGGAGCACGGATCCAACGTGAACTTCACCTGGCAGGGCATGGCGGCGGTCTACGAAGCGCCCGAATCGCCGACGCTGCTCGGGCTCATGGCCCCCGTCAGCTCCCAGGCGACGCAGGCGGGCGACAACCTGGCCGAGGTGTCGGCGGCGCTCGTCGCCTTCGCCGCCGACGTCCGGCCGATCAAGGCCGAGCTCGACGCGCTACGCGCCGACGCGAAGACGTTCGTGGATTCCATCCAGGGTGGCGTTCAGGTGCGCGAGATCAACCCGGCGTGGACGGCCGCGCAGTCGCCCTACGGCGGGGCGACCACCATGCCGACCTATCAGGGATCGTGGGGGTCGTCGACGACGACGGCTCCGGCGGCTCCCGAGCAGTACCGCACGGTCACCAAGGAGTGGCACGAGTCGCAGGAGCACGTCGACCGCAACAACGAGCTGCTCGCCGCGGTGAACGCGCAGCAGGTCAAGCTGTGGGAGGCCGAGCGCACGTGCGCGAACCGCATCCGCGCGCTGTACGGCGCCGCCCCTCTGCGAGCCGCGCAGTCCGAAGACGACTCCCTCGGTTACGGCATCTCCGAGATCCCCGAGGGCACCGAGATGCCCTGGGGCGCCGAAGTCGAACGCACCGAGGGCTGCGGCGAGGCGACCGTGAACTTCGTGTTCAAGGACTTCCTGTGGGAGGGCATCGCCGTCGGTGGAGTCTGGGGCACGATCACCGGTCTCGGCACACTCGTGCTCGGCTACAACCCCGAAACGGGCGACTTCTTCTCGGGCGACGCCTACGGCGCCGCCTGGGGGAATCTCGGCATGCTCCTCTTCGCGGGCGCCGCCAACACCGGCATCCTCGCGCCCATCTTCCAATCCGACTCCCTGATGCAGTCCATGGGCATGGACGGGTTCCTCCCTCAAGAGGTGCGCGACTTCAAGGCGCAGGCCGACGAAGCCGCGATCAACACCGGCAAAGCGCTCATCGCGTGGGACAAGTGGCAGGACGACCCCGGCACCGCCCTCGGCGAGTCGGTCTTCAACGTGGGCACTGCGCTCATCCCCGTCGGCGGTGCGGCCGTCGCGGGCGTCAAGACCGCCTCGACCGCGGCCTCCGTCGTGTCGAAGATGGCGCGGGTCGCCGACTTCGTCGACCCGGCCGCGCTCGCGATGAACGGTGCCATGCGCCTCGGCGGCGCGGGGTTGCACAGCCTCGACGGCCTCATCGGCCGCCTCGGCTCGAACACCACCGACGGTTTCCACCTCAACACCCCCGACATGCCGCTGGTCGCCGATGGCCCGACGTCGGCGCTGAGCGCACTGGACGGCGCGGGCGTGGATCTGGGCACCGTCACGGCCCGCATCGACGACGGCGTGCCCGTGTACGAATTCCCCCCGACCGCCGAGATCCCTTCCGGCCGCGTCGAGATGCCCGCCGGCGCTTTCGACGGCGTGCGCGGCGGCGATGTGCCCATGCGTACGGACGCGCCCGTGCGCACCGACGGCGGAGTGGATGCCGGTGTTACGGCGCCCGTACGCGAGCCCGAGCTCGTGGCGGCCGGTGGCGTGCGCGGTGAGGCGAGTCCCGGCGCCGTGGACTCCCTCGTCCAAGACGCCCCCGTCCGCCGCGAGACGAGCAGTTCGGGAGAGTCCACGGTCGTGCGCGAGCCCTCCACGGGCAGCGACCACAGCACCGCGGGCGGCGACGGCACCGGCGCTGGCGGCCACCTCGGTTCCGACAACGGCATCGGGAGTGGCGGCGTGGGCCGCGGCGACGACGGAGTCCCCCACGGCGGGCAAGACGACCGTGGCTCGGACGCCGGTCCTGGTGAGAGGACCACCCCCGACAACGCGAACGCGTCCACGAACGACACGACGACGCCTGGGGCGCCTGGGGCGCCTGGGGCGCCTGGACGCGTGTACTCGATGATGGACGGGACCGAACACACGACCTCGTTCGCGCCGGAGTCGCTCGGCGACAGTCGTGTGACCACGCCGCTTCTCGACAAGCACGGGGTGACGCGCTCGCAATTCGAAGACCTGATCAACAGGCCGATCGACACCCTGAGCACGGCTGAGAAGACCGTCGTCAACGGCGTTCGCAACGAACTCACCGCTCAGGTATCTCCGGACACGGTCTTCCAGAAGGTGCTCGACCAGCCGCACTTCGACTCGACGGGGACCCTGACATTCGGGCAGGGCGAGAACATCGTCCTCGGCGACGAGGGCACGATCACCGGGTCCGTGTCGGTCGCGGAAGACACCGCGCACCTGACGACGCCCGCGGACTTCTACCGGTCCCTGCGGCTCGACTATCCCGGAACGAATTTCCTGAAGGACGATCAGTCGGCATTCGTCGTCCGGTTCCAGCCGGACATCGACACGTCGGGGTCGGTGAAGCCCCAGCTGCACAGCTCGATGGGTGGCGACGGGTCCGTCGACCATTACCGCCCGCCGTTCACGGGCAACGGATTCCTCAAGACGGGCGACGACATCATCCCGGAGTACCGCGCCCAACGTGTCGATATGCGAGATGGCGCAGAGATGTGGGAAGTCCTGGATGATGGAACGCAACGACTCTTCGCGGTGCTACGCGCCGGCGAGTGGATACCGGTGGGGTGACGGATGTCGTCGACAATTCCCGTAAGCGAGACGCAGTTCGAGTACCGCGGGAAGCGCTACTCGCGGCATTCCGGTGGTGACGACTACGTCCGCCTCGTCACGGACGACGCGCCGACCCGCGAGGCTTTCCCTGACGCGATCGAGTTGAACGACGACCCCCAGGATCCGTGGGTGAAACTCCCGCGGCGGGTGATCTCCGCTCGCTTCGCGCAGGAGGTCACCGGCACCTGGCACGGTGTGCCCGTCACGGTGGGCGAGCGGATCAGGACAGGCCTCCGCCGCGGAATGGTCAGGGTCTGGTACGCGGGCACCACGCCGGACGAGGCTCTCGCCGCGGGACTCGACGGAAACCAGAACGACGGGTGGTCGGCGTTGGCGCAACCGAGTGACGTGGGCGACGTGCACGTCGAATCGACACGACACCCGATGGTGAGCCCATGAGGGCCGTCCTGCAGAAGCTCCTGCACCCCGGGATGTCTCAGCTCGTCCGCGAGCGCGGCTACGCGCAGGTCGGGGGGCATGTCGTGGCAGCCGCAGACGCGACGGGGCTGCGAACAGCCAACGCTCTCCGGGAGGCATACGGTTGGCCGTCGGATCCTTCCGGTCACGTCGACGTCGTCCGCTTCGAGGTCCCCGTGTGCGCGACCCTCACCGCGCCACCGCAGGTGGAGCGGCCGTGGCCGTCCTACCCGCTCGGCTTCCTTCGTCCCGTCGACGAAGCGATCGTTCCGGTGTGGAGCATGTCGACCACGCGCTACTCTCCCGGCGCCGAACTCTGGCGGATCTCCGACGACGGTCAACAAGAGCTCCTCGCGGCTTACGGTGGAGCGGCGCGCGGGTGGACCGCGCTCCCAGATCAACCGCCGGTCGAGGAATGGCACCCATCCAGCCGTTTCTTCGGCACGCGCGCGGTCCACGACGGGACCGAGTTCGCCGCGGATGTCCACGGCGACCAGGTGGAACTCACCTCGTATGTCGAGCAGACCTCCGCGGAGTGGTCCCCCGTGCGCATCGGCGCATGGACGAGAACCGTTCCCCTCGTGGCCTGCGACGTCTACGAACTCGGGTTCACGGCCACTCTCGGCGGCGTCCCCCTGCGCGTGCTCGAACAGTACGACGGCGCGGTACGCGCCCAACTCCTGACCGACGACCCCGAGACCGCCAGCCGACTGTCGGCCGTCATGGTGGACTACGGCGTCTTCGAAGTCTCCGGCATTCCGGGGACTGAACTCGGCGATACGCAGCTCGTAGCTGATCAGCTCGTCGCCTGAATGCCCGCAGTTCTCCCCGCGTCGGCCGCGGCGCGGTCGCGTCGCGCTCCCTTGCGGCTTTGCGCGAGGGAGACGGGATCGAGCCTGGATCCCTCCGCGTCCCGGCCTGGACGCGGAGGGGCAGACGTGCTCGTGAGTGCGCGATTCTGCCGCGCCGTGAGTTGTCCACGCAAGGGACGCATCAACTCGGCAGCACCGCGGCGACCCACCTATGGTGGAAGGTCGAGGAGGCACCCGTGACGAGCATGCAGGAAGCATCACGCCTGGCCGACGTGGACCCCTTCGTCTTCACCGAGCGCGCCCGCGCCGGAAAGATCGTCGGCGCTTCAGCCCTCGACATCGTCATGCCGCTCGCTCTTCTCGCCAGCGGGATCGTCGTCATCGTGACGGGTCCGTCCGCTCTCGGGTGGCTCCTCGTCATCGCCGCAATCGGCCTCCTCGCCGTTGCCGTCTGGTTGCTGGGGCGGACCGGACGCACCCTCGGTACGGCCACCGTCGACGCGCGCATCGTCCGCCGGACGACGGGTGCCGCTGCGGGCGGCGCGGCCGTGTGGGCACTGGTGTCCGGCAAGCTCGCGATGGTCGACCTGCGCCGCGGTCGTGACCCGTTCGCCCCGGCGATCGCGCCCTTCCGCTTCCCCGAGGTCGCCCCCGCAGCCCCGGGCCGGGCCCGGCGCGGAAGCGTGCCGACGCTGCTGCTCGACTCCGGCGAACGCCTTCCCCTCGACACCGCCCTCATCCTGGGTCGGGCGCCCTCGGCCCCGGCCGACGCCCCGGCCGAGGTGTACCGCTGGGCCGATATGTCGCGCACGCTCTCGAAGTCGCACGTGCGCCTCGAGTGGGACGGCCGGCAGGTATGGGTCATCGACCTGGGCTCGACCAACGGCACCTTCGTTCGCGGCGACGGGGCGTCCACTCCCCTCCTCCCCCACCAACGCACCCCCGTGCCCACCGGTGTCGTCCTCGAGATCGGTGACCGCACGCTGACCGTCCGGGATGCCGCATGACAACCGTCGACCACCCCCTCGTCGATGCCGCCGGCCCGGGCTGGGTCGGCACCGAGACGCGCGTGCCGATCATCGCCCTCACCACCGCGACGAGCGACTGGCTGCACAAGACGGCCACCCAGGGTCTGCGCCCGATCATCGTCTCGGGCGAGCACTCGCGCATGACGCAACCGCTGGCCCAGGTGCTGTCGTCGGTGCAGGGCCACTGGGTCGTCCGCGCCCGCGACGACGGCTTCTACGATGCCCGCACGGGCGTGCGCCTCGACGCTCCGGCCGACGCGCTCACCGCCGGAACGCCGACGCCCGAGAACGTGCACCCCCTGTTCGTGCGGGCGCAGGTGGCATCCAGTCTGCAGGTGGTGGCGACGGTGTCGACGCGTCACCGCGTGACCCGCCCGGTGCGGATGGGCGGGGTCGCCGAGGCGGCTGTCGCGCTGTTCACCGGGGCGGGACCGGCGGCGTGGGGCGCCGTCGAACCGCTCCTCGCCCCCTGGGACCGTGACGACCTCACCGAGCGCTCACGGCGGCGGGTCCCCCTCGACAGCCACTGGACCGCGGTCGGGGGCAGCGAGCGCGCGGTCATCGCGACGATCCAGGCCGCCCGCACCAGCGAGGGACTCGAGGAGACCACGCGCGTGTGGGCCGCGGTCCCCGGGGTGGGGCGCGACGCGGGAACGGCGGCGACGGCCGAGGCCCGTGAACTCCTGGCGCGAGCGGCGACCGTGGGGCTTCCGCTCATCGGCGTCGCGTTCGCGGCGATCGGCGCCCCCGACCTCGCCCGCCGCGCTACCGCGGCCCCCCACCCTGAGCCCCTCGTGCTGCTGATCGGGCCCGTGGGCGTGCGAGCCCTGGGCATGGACGCGAAGCGCTGGATCGACGACGTCGGTGGCACGACCGTCGGCAGCCCCCGGCTCCCGAGCGTACTGCTGCCGCTCGGATCCGTCGACGGCGGCGGATGGACGCGCCTGAACGAGGTGCTGGCGACGGTGGATCCGACGCGGCTCGCCGAACTGCTCGATCTCGCGCCGCAGGTGCGCGCCCAGCTCATCGCGCGGGAAGGAGCCCGCTGATGCCCGACCAGCGCGACACGGTTCTCATCGAGCAGGCCAAGATCCAGCGCATGCGCCTGGGCGCCGCCCTCGTCTACGGCCACATCGGCGAGCGGCGCACCGTCAACGATCACATGAAGCGGTTGATGGGATCCATCGTCGTCGCCGCGATCGCCTGCGCCGCGTGCGTGGGCGTGTCCTTCGTGTCGCAGCTGCTCACCGAGCGCGCGCAGACGAGCACCTCCATCCAGACCCCGACCGGAGCCGTCACCCCGTGAGCATCTACACCCGCCTGACCGTCTCGGGTTCGGAGCGTCGAGCCGAGGTCGTCGTCCCCAGCGGCGAGCCTGTCGGCGCCGCACTGCCGCGCCTGCTCGACCTGCTCGGTGAGACAGCCGGCACCGTCGAGCGGCCGCTGGCGGTGATCGCGCCCGACGGCGAGCAGATCGACATCGCATTGACGCCTCACCAGCTGGATCTCGTCGACGGCTCCCTCGTGCGCCTCGTGCGCCTGGACGCCGCACCGCCACCGCCCGTGGTGATCGACGTGACCGACGCCGCGGCCGATGCGCACGATGCCCGTCCCGACCGGTGGGACGAGCGGGCTCGGGCCGTCGCGGGCGGGATGGGGATCGCCGCCGCCTTCGCCGTCGCGGGGCTGCTGTCGCCGTGGTCGTCGCCGACCGTCGCAGCTTTCGCGTCGCTGGTCGCGGCCGTGGTGCTCGTGGCCGTCGCCACGGGCCTCGGCCTCGGCGGGCTCCGCCGTCTGTCGACGTGCGTGTCGGCGGGTGCCGCCGGCCTCACGCTGCCCGTGGGAGCGGCGACGACGACGGTCCTGGCATCGCACGGGTTCGCCGCGGACGCCGCGCTCGTCGGGGGTATCGCTGCGGCACTGGCCACCGGATTCGCCGTCGCCCTCCTCGGCGCCGGCGTCGCGCACCGCCGTCGCGGCGCCGCGTCCGGCGGAGCACTGGGCGCGGTGCTGTCGTCACTGCTGCTCGGGCTCGTCCTCGGCGGGGTGGATGCCGTGGCCGCCGCGGCCATCACCGGCGTCATCGCCGCGTTCGCCACCGGCCCGCTGCCCTGGATCGCCCTATCGGCCGCCGGACTCACCGACCTCGACCAGCGCGCCGCGGACGGCGCCCCGCCCGCCCGTCCCCGCGCTTTCGCCGCCATCGACGAGGCGTACGCGGCGCTCACGTGGAGCGTGGGGGCCGTGGCATCCGTTCTCGGGGTCGCCGGCGTCGCGCTCGCGTTCTCGGGCACGGTTTGGACCGAACTGCTCGCCCTGGCGTTCTTCCTCGTCGCCACCCTCCGCACGCGTGCATTCCCCCTGCGCTGGCAGGGCTGGCTGCTCTGGGCAGCCGCGGGTGCGATCGCCGTGGCGGGTCTGACGGTGCTGTTGTCGGACGGCCTCGGATGGGTCGGCGCGGGTGCCGCGATCGTGCTGGCCGCTCTGATCGCCACGATGGTGCTGGTACGGCCCCGCCCGCACGTGCGGGCGCGGTTGCGCGGCCTCGGCAACGTCGTCGAGACCCTCGCCGTCGTCTCGCTGGTGCCGCTGCTCGTGGGGGCGTTGGGTGTCTACGCCGATCTGCTCGGCATGTTCGGCGGACGCTCGTGAGCGTGCTCGACCTGCGTGCGGTGTCGAACGCGGTGTTCGGCAGCGGTGCCAACGGCCGTGTTCGGCTGACGGAATGGGACGCCGCGATCCGCGGTGGCCTGTCGACGACGCGGCGGGTCGGCGTGATGTCGCTCGCACCGGGCGCCGGCACCAGTACGGTCGCCCACCAGCTCACTCTCGCGATCGCCGGGCGACGCGGCGAGCCGGTGCTCGCCGTCGACGTCTCGACCGGGGCCGCCGGTCTCGCCGGGCGCCTGGGCAGGGCCCCGGTCGCGCCCGACGAGACGCGAGCCGCCGCACGCACCACCGCCGAAGCCCTGAGCGGGCTCGCCGAGCGCGACGGGATCGTGGCGCTCCGTCCCCGCGACACCGACGACGCGGTGGGCGCGTGGCTCGGCGAAGCGGCGCCCATCGCCCGGTTCTTCGACGTCGCGGTCACCGATTTCGGAACGCGTCATCCGGTGGTCGATCTCGCCGCGTGCGCGGCGCTGTGCGACGTCGTCTGCCTCGTCAGCGACGCCCGCCGGGCCGCGGCGGAACACGCCCGCTCGGTCGTCGAGGCCGTGCGCGCTCTGCCCGAATCGCCGTCGGTCGCCCTCGCCCTCGTCGACCAGGCGCGCGAAGGCGACGGCGTCGCGCGCGCGATCGCCACCGGGGCCGACCACGTGGTGCTGCCCCTCCCGTTCGACGCGGGTCTCGCCGCGGGCGGGCGGGCGCGCCGCTCGGTCACGCACCTCGCGGTCATCCGCCTCGCGGCCTCCGTGGTGGGGGCGACGGGGAGGCCCGCGTGACCGTCCGCATCGTTCACCGTCCGGCCCGCATCAGCGAAGCGGTCGAGCCCGCTCCCGACGTGATCCTCGCCCCGCCGCCGCCGATCGGCGAGGGAAACACCGGCTTCCCGCTGCAGTCGCTGCTGCCGATCGTCGGCAGCCTTTCGTCGATCACGATGATCGTGCTGCTGCGCAACAACCCGATCATGGTCGTGGTCGGCGCCGTCATCCTCGTGGTCGCCCTCGTCGGCGGTCTTGGCATGGCCCTCACCCAGCGCGGCAACGCCGCCCGCCAGCGCCGCGTGCAGCGTGAGCGCTACCTCGACTACCTCGAGGAGACGCGCGAAGACGTGCGCCGCACGGCCGACACCCAGCGCAGCAGGGCGCTCGCGCTGCATCCCGCTCCCGGCACGCTCGTCGAGATCGCGGCCGACCCGGCCCGCCGCTGGGAGCGGCGCCCCGGCGACGCCGACTTCCTGCGCACCCGTATCGGCACCGGCGACCTGCGGGCCGTCGACGTCGCACTGCCGCCCGAGCAGAACCCCGTGCAACCCTTCGACCCCGTGATGCGCGAGTCGGCCGAGCGCATGGTGCGCCTGGCGGGCGTCTCCCAGGGGATGCCGGCGACGGTCGACCTCGAGCGCGGCGGACAGGTCTCTCTCGTCGGCGCGCGCCGCGACACCCTGAGCGTCGCCCGTGCCCTCGCCGCGCAGATCGCCGCGTTCCACTCCCCCGACGACGTGCACGTCGCCCTCGCCGTCGCCCCCGCGCAGCGCGACGACTGGCACGGTTTCGACCTGCTCCCCCACGTCACCGGCGACACGCCTCCCGCCGGAGCCGTCACCGCGCGGCGGATCGCGCCGAGCCTCGACGGGCTCCTGTCACTGCTGCGCGACGAGCTGCGCGACCGCGTCGCCACCGCCGCCGCCTCGCGCCGCGCGGGCCGACGCACCAAACCCGGCCGACTGGTCGTCTTCGTCGACGAGGCCGACCACGCGGCATCCGCCGTCCCCCGTCTGGATGCCGCCCTCGACCTCACGGCGCTGGGCGTCACGGTCGTGCACCTCGTCGACGACCGGCTCAAGGAGCCGACGACGGTCGCCGTCCGCGTCACCGTCGACGGTGGCGTCGCCACCATCGAAACACCGGGGTCGGGGGAGGCCGCCGTCGACGGCATCCGGATCGATGCGTTCACCCCCGCCGCCCTCGAGATCGTCGCGCGTCCCCTCGCGGGCCTGCGCCTTCGCCGCACCTCGGCCGAAGAGACCGGCACCACCCTCGCCCCCGATGTGACGCAGCTGATCGGTGTGGCCGACGTGGATGCCATCGACACCGCCGCCGCCTGGCGCACCCGCAGCGCCGCGGAGTTCCTCCGCGTGCCGATCGGCGTCGACGACCGCGGCGGACCGGTGCTGCTCGACCTGAAGGAATCGGCACAGCTCGGTATGGGGCCGCACGGCATCTGCATCGGCGCCACCGGCTCCGGTAAGAGCGAACTGCTGCGCACGCTCATCCTGGGTCTCGCGCTGACACACGCGCCCGACGATCTCAGCATGATCCTCGTCGACTACAAGGGCGGGGCCGCGTTCGCGCCCTTCGCGCGACTCCCGCATGTCGCGGGCATCATCGACAACCTCGCCGACGACCCCCAGCTCACCGAGCGCGCCCGCGCCAGCATCCAGGGCGAGGTCGTGCGTCGACAGCGTCTGCTCAAAGATGCCGGCAACGCGGCATCCATCGGTCACTATCGGCAGCTACGCCGCGACCGCCCGGAGCTCCCCGCCCTGCCGCACCTGTTCCTCGTCATCGACGAGTTCGGCGAGCTGCTCACCGCCGAGCCCGATTTCGTCGAACTGCTGCTGACGATCGGGCGCATCGGCCGCTCGATCGGCGTGCACCTGCTGCTGTCGAGCCAGCGCATCGAGGCCGGGCGCCTGCGCGGTCTCGACACCTACCTGTCGTACCGCATCGGCCTCCGCACGTTCTCGGAGTCGGAATCGGCCGTCGTACTCGACACCCCCGATGCGTTCCACCTGCCCGCCATCCCCGGCTTCGGTTACCTCAAGGTCGACACCTCGGTCTACACGCGATTCCGCGCCGGATACGTCTCGGGCCCCGTCCCCGACACCGTCGAGTCGGGGCCCCGCCACGACGACGCCCCGCCCGTGCTGCCGCTCAGTGCCTACGACCTCCCGGACGAGACCCCCGAAGACGCGCATCTCGACAGCTCCGAGCCCGAGACGCCGACCACCGGTCGCACACTCGTGCAGGCTGCGACCTCGCAACTGGCACGCGGCATCGCCCGCACCCGGCCGGTATGGCTGCCACCGCTGCCACCCGTGCTGACGCTCGGCGGAGTGCTGCCGCAGGCCGACGGCGCCGGCACGCTGCGCGCACCGATGGGCCTGCTCGACGACCCCTCGACCCAGACGCAGGGGCCCTGGATGCTGGATCTCACGCGCTCGGGCGGACACGTCTCGATCACGGGTGCACCCCAGTCGGGGCGCTCGATGTTCCTGCGCACCCTCGCCGCCTCACTCGCCTTCACTCACTCGCCGCGCCAGGTGAGCATCTACGGAATGGACCTCACCGGCGGCGGGCTCGCGCGCATCGAGCCCTTCCCGCACGTGGGCGGTGTCGCCACGCGCGGCAACCGGGAACGGCTCATGCGGCTGCTCGAGGAGCTCACGGGCATGCTCGCCGTGCGCGAGCGCGTGTTCCGCGATCACGGCCTGGACTCGCTCGCCGACATGCGCCGGCAGCATGCGGCCGGGCGCCTCCCCGATCTGCCGAGCGCCGACGTCGTGCTGCTCGTCGACGGCCTCGGCGCGCTGCGACAGGACTTCGAAGACCTCGAGGCACCGCTCGGCCAGCTGCTCGAGCGCGGCGGGAGCTTCGGCATCCACGTCGTCGTCGCCCTCTCGCGCTGGAACGAACTGCGCATGAATCTGCAGGGGCTCATCGGTACCCGTCTCGAACTCAAACTGAACGACCCGGCCGACTCGCAGATCGCCCGCAAGCTGTCGACGACGCTCCGGGCCGATGAGCCGGGCCGCGTGCTGACCGACGCCAAACTGTTCGCCCAGGTCGCCCTGCCCCTGCTCGAAGAGGTCGACGACGGCGACACCGGAGAAGCCCTCGAGCGGCTCGCCCGCGAGAGCGCGGCCCGCTGGGGCGGCCAGGGAGCGGCACCGATCCGCCTGCTGCCCGAGGTCCTGGATCCGGCCGACCTTCCCGACGCGATCGACGAACCGGATGCCGTACCCCTCGGCCTGCGGCAGGACACGATGCAGCCCGTCACCCTCGACATCGCCACCCGCGACCCGCACCTGCTGGTGCTCGGCGACAGCCGGTGCGGCAAGACGACGGTGCTTCGGGGCATCGTGCAGGGCGCGGTCGACCGGCACTCGCCGGAGGAACTCGTCGTCGCCCTCATGGACGCCCGCGGCGACCTGGCATCCGAGATCCCCGACGCCTATCTCGGCGGGCACGCGACCTCCGGTCGGCAGGCGCGGTTGCTGGCGGAGTCGATCGCCGTCGAGCTCGAGAAGCGGCAGAGCGACCGCGACTCGGGCCCACGCATCCTCGTGGTCGCCGACGACTTCGACATCCTCGCCGCCGGCGGCACGGAGCCGTTGCGCCCCCTGCTGCCCTACCTGGCGTCGGCGCGCGACCTGCGGCTGAACGTGGTCGTGAGTCGCCCGGTCGCCGGCGCGTCGCGGGCGATGTTCGATCTGGCGCTGCAGGGCATCCGCGACACCGGCGGCACGACGCTCATCATGTCGGGCGACCGCTCCGAGGGTGCGCTGCTGCCGAAGCTGTACGCCGAGCCGATGATCGCCGGACGCGGGCGCCTCGCCCGCCGTGGCGACCGGCCGACGCTCATGCAGGTGGCGAACTTCGTCGCCGGCGAGGCGGACCTGGAGGAACCGGCGGACCAGGGTGTGCCGTCGGCGGATGCCACGACCGCGGTGGCAGTGACCGGCGAGGCGACGGTCCCTCCGGCGAGCACGGCGGAGGCTGCTGCGCACGTCGCTGTTGCCGCCGCCGATGATCCACCCCTGACACGACGGAGGAGGAATCGTGCCCCGCAGTAGCGTCGCTTTCACCCGCGATCCGATCGACATCGAGGCGCTCGCGGACGCCGTGTCCGCCGTGCTCACGCCCGAAGAACTCGCGGCGACCCCGGTGGAGATCCGCCCGCTCGACGACGGCGCCGCGGCCCAGGTCGTGATGATCGACCGGGTCGTGCTGACCGTGCTGCGCCCGCGACTCGTCCCTGCGCCGGCGGAGTTCGCCCGCATCTACGGCACCGTCGCGGTGACGGCCGATGCCCGTTGGTCGACGGACTGCTTCACGACCTGGGAGCCCGAGGGTGTGATCGGCGTCCGTCTGATCGAGGCGGCCGCCACCGCGCGCGGCGGTACCGCGGTACACCTCGGCTGAAACGGAACCCCACCCGACGTCCAGGCGGCCGGAAGGACTCAGCCCACGGGCAGCGGTGCGACCTTGGCCAGGAACGCCTGTGTCTCGGTCAGCGCCTGCTGCGCCTCGGGCCGGTCGAGGCGGAACTGGTACTCGTGCGGCAGGGCGGGGGTGTGATCCGCCGGCCAGAACAGCGTGGTCACATCGACGTCGAGCTGCCGCAGGCGTTGCGCCATCGGGATACCCTGCAGCCAGGTGAGGCCGTCGCCGTTGCCTCCGCTGATGTAGGTCGGCGGGAATCCGGATGCCGCGAAGTCGATCGTCGACATGGTCGCGCCCGCGCTCTCGACCGACCAGTCCTTGGTGCCGGTGTACGCCCACAGCGACGACGAGAACCCCCACCCGATCAGGCCGTTGAGGTCGTCCATCGACCGCAGGTCGTAGATGCCGCAGTTCAAGACGACCCCCACGAGCTGCGACGCCGAGAGCGCCGGTGCGACGTCGAGCAGGTCGGCGTACTCGCTGTCGGTGGTGAGCGCGGCCAGCTGGCTGGCGAGCTGCGCGCCCGCCGAGTCGCCGGCCAGCACGATCCGGTCCGGATCGACCGAGAGGTCGTCGGCGTGCGCGTCGATGTAGGCCAGGGCGTCGTTGATCTGGCGCACGGCGGTGGGGTAGACCTGCTCGGGGCCGAGGCTGTAGTTCAGACCGATCGCGGTGTAGCCGGTGGAGGCGAGGATGCGCAGGTACGGGTCGACGTTGGCCGACGAACCCGAGACCCAGGCTCCGCCGTGGATCCAGATGACGGCCGGGCGTCTCTCCCCCTCGTCGGCCGTGGTGAAGAGGTCGAGGGTCGTGTCACCGCCGCCCGCGGCATCCTGCTGGTCGCCGTACGGCACGCCGAGCTCGGTGCGCAGCGGCGTGTCGGGAACGTGGCGCTGCATCTCGGCGACGGTGTCGGCGCCGTTCTTCTCGAAGACCGCGCGCACGATCATCGCCGACGGCCACGGGGTGAGGGAGAAGACCGCGGTGACCACGAGCGCGACGCCCACGATGATCGCGGCGGACACGGCGAGACGCCGTCGCTTGCGCCGCGGCGTCGGGCGCTCGGCATCCGGCTGTGGCTTCATTCGTGCTCCCCTCGCTCGCCCCGTGCTCAGTGTGGCAGCCGAGGCGGCGACGTCGCGCGCTCCGCGGCCCGTGGGAACGACGGATGCCGCCACCCTCGGGCGACGGCATCCGGTCGTTCGTCGGGGGTCAGGCCCCGCGCAGGCGCTCCGCGAGGTAGCCGTGCAGGGCATCGAGACCGATGCGCTCCTGGCCCATCGTGTCGCGATCGCGGACCGTCACGGCGTTGTCGTCGAGCGAGTCGAAATCGACGGTGACGCAGAACGGGGTGCCGATCTCGTCCTGACGGCGGTAGCGGCGGCCGATGGCGCCGGCGTCGTCGAAGTCGATGTTCCACCCGGCGGCACGCAGGGTGTCGGCGACCTCGCGCGCCAGCGGCGACAGGCGCTCGTTGCGCGAGAGCGGCAGCACGGCCACCTTCACGGGCGCGAGGCGCGGGTCGAGCTTGAGCACCGTGCGGGTGTCGGTGCCGCCCTTGGCGTTGGGCACCTCTTCTTCGCGGTACGCGTCGACGAGGAACGCCATCATCGCGCGCGTCAGACCGAACGAGGGCTCGATGACGTACGGCGTGTACTTCTCGCCCGAGGCCTGGTCGAAGAACGTGAGCGACTGACCCGACGCCTCGGAGTGGCTCTTGAGGTCGTAGTCGGTGCGGTTGGCGACGCCCATCAGCTCGCCCCACTCCTTGCCCGGGAAGCCGAAGCGGTACTCGACGTCGATCGTGCCGGCGGAGTAGTGCGCGCGGTCGTCTTCGGGCACGTCGAAACGCTTCATGTTGTCGGCGTCGATGCCCAGCTCGATGAACCAGTTCCAGCACGCCTCGACCCAGTGCTCGAACCACTCGTTCGCCTCGGCGGGCGGGGTGAAGTACTCGATCTCCATCTGCTCGAACTCGCGCGTGCGGAAGATGAAGTTTCCGGGCGTGATCTCGTTGCGGAACGCCTTGCCGACCTGGCCGACACCGAACGGAGGCTTGCGACGGGATGCCGTGAGCACGTTCGAGAAATTGACGAAGATGCCCTGCGCGGTCTCGGGGCGCAGGAAGTGCAGGCCCGACTCGTCGTCGACGACGCCGAGGTAGGTCTTGACCAGACCCGAGAACGACTTGGGCTCGGTGTACTGGCCCTTGGTGCCGCAGTTCGGGCACGGCACGTCGGCGAGACCGTTCTCGGCCTTGCGGTTCTTGCGGGCCTCGAAGTCCTCGATGAGGTTGTCGGCGCGGAAGCGCTTGTGGCAACTGAGGCACTCGACCAACGGGTCGGTGAAGGTGGCGACGTGGCCCGAGGCCTCCCACACGCGCTTCGGCAGGATGATGCTCGAGTCCAGGCCCACCATGTCGCCGCGGCCGCGGACGAACGTCTGCCACCACTGGCGGCGGATGTTCTCTTTCAGCTCCGTACCGAGGGGGCCGTAATCCCATGCCGAACGCGAACCGCCGTAGATCTCACCGGCCTGGAACACGAACCCGCGATGGCGGGCGAGGGCGATGACCTTGTCGAGGCGGGACTGTTCGGCCACGGTGGCTCCAATGGTCGCAAAGATGTGGGGATCGTGCGCGAGTGCGCGGCATCCAGTTTATCGAAGCGGGCCGGTATCGCCCGGCCCGCCGTCGCGCGCGCGATCGCGCTCCGACCGCCACGTCTGGAGATACGGCATCACGACGTTCACGGAGTGGGCGGCGAGGGTCGCCCGGGCGGCCGCGGCGAGCGCCTCGGGCGGGGGCACGGAGCCGGCGGGTGTGTGCGCGATCGGATACGGGAAGCGGCCTCGGAACATGTCCATCCACAGCAGCACCAGGTCGCCGTCGTCCGGCAGCGTCGCGTAGGTGCGCGACCCGCGCTCCTGGCGCTCGATCCGCCACCCCGGCCGACCGCGCGTCGCCGTGTAATCGGGATCGCCGCCCCACGACCAGCCGCCCCGGCTGCGAATGGGCGTGCCGTAGCCGGACCCGTCGAGGGCGAGCGCGAGCGCCTCGGGAGTCCAGGGCGCCGGGAAGAAGATCGACATGCTCACGCCGAGCGCCAGCGACGACAAGCGCGGGGCCTCGGTGGCCGCCCGCGGAACCTCGGCCTCGAGGGCGGCGGCGAGCGCGATGGTCGCTGCCGACGGGTCGCCCGCGTCGAGCAGCAGCACGAACGTCTGCAACGACCGCAGGTAGGTGCGGTGGGCCGCGGCCTCCGCGAAAGGCGGGATCGGGATGCCGTCCACGGCCGGCCGGCCCCACGGCACGTCATCGCGATCGGTCTCGCCGAGGCCGTGACGTCCGCCGGCGTCGTGCCGGGTCCGTCTCACCGCGTGATCCGCTCGCGGCGCACGGTGAAGGCCTCCAGCGCCGCCGCGTCGATCTCGACGCCGAGGCCCGGGCCGGTGGGCACGCGCACGTGCCCGTCTTCGAGCACGGCCGGCTCGGTGACGATGTCGCGTTCGTAGAAGCGGGCGGATGCCGAGATGTCGCCCGGTAGCGTGAAACCCGGGAGCGCGGCGAGGGCGGCGTTGGCGGCGCGTCCGATCCCCGTCTCGAGCATGCCGCCGCACCAGACCGGGATGCCGGCGGCTCGGGCGCGATCGTGGATCGCGACAGCCTCGAGGTACCCGCCGACACGTCCGGCCTTGATGTTCAGGATCGCTGCCGACCCGAGCGCGAGTGCGTCGGCGGCGGCCTTGTCGGACACGATCGATTCGTCGAGGCACACCGGGGTGGTCAGGCGTTTCGCGAGGGTGGCGTGATCGACCAGGTCGTCTTCCTGCAGGGGCTGCTCGATCAGCAGCAGCTCGAAGCGGTCCAGCTCGGCGAGGAGTTCGGCATCCTGGAGCGTGTAGGCCGAGTTGGCGTCGACCTGCAGCGGGATCGCGCCGAACGCCGCCCGCACGGCGGCGGTGTCGTCGACGTCGCGACCGGGCTTGATCTTGATCTTGATGCGCACGTACCCCTCATCGAGGTAGCCGCCGACGGCGTCGACGAGGGCAGCGGGATCGCGCTGGATGCCGACCGAGACCCCCGAGGGAACCCTGTCTTTCTCGGCGCCGAGGTACCGCGCGAAGCTGAGGCCCTCGGCGCGGAGGGCCGCGTCGATGACGGCGAGCTCGAGACCCGCCTTGGCCATGCGGTGCCCGATGACCCGGTCGAGGATGCCGCCGACCTCTTCGGGCGCGAGCGTGCGGCGCTGCAACAGGGCCGGGGCGAGGAAGCGGGTGAGCACGTCCCACGCGCCCTGCGTGTACTCGCTGGAGTACGACGGCTCCGACTGTGTGACGACCTCGCCCCACCCGCGTCCGTCGGGCGTCTCGGCCGTGACGATGATGACCTCCCGCACCGTCTCGGTGCCGAACGACGTCGTGAAGGGCGACACGAGGGGGATCTGCAGCACGCGGAGCTCCACGGCATCCAGGGTCACGGGCGAAGCGGAGCGGGTGAGGGGCATGGGGGCAGGGTAGCGGGGTCGGACCGCGACCGTAACGTCCGCGCCGGGCCGTGGCAAGGCCGCGGGCGGCGGGAAGCCGCGCGCGTACCGTCGGGAAAATGAGCGACGACTTCACCCCCCGCCACGCGATCGTCACCGGATCCGACTCGGGCATCGGCGCGGCCACCGCCCTCGCCCTCGCCGACGCCGGTCTCGACGTCGCGATCACCTACCACTCCGACAAGGACGGCGCCGAGAAGGTCGCCGACGAAGTCCGTGCCCGAGGGTCGCGCGCGACCGTCGCGCAATTCGATGCGACCGACTTCGACGCGGTCCCGGATGCCGTCAACGCCATGGCCGACGAGCTCGGCGGTCTCGACGTGTTCGTCAACAACGCCGGCGGCGGTATCGGCGGCTCGTTTCTCGACCTCGACTTCGACACCTGGCGCACCGACATCTCGCTCAACCTCGACGGCGCGTTCCTCGCCCTGCACACCGCGGCCCGGCGCATGGTGAAGGCCGGCAACGGCGGACGGCTCATCGTCGTGTCGAGCGTGCACGAGCACCAGCCGCGCGTCGGATCGGCACCGTACGTCGCCGCGAAGCACGGCGTCGGCGGTCTGATCAAGACGATGGCCCTCGAGCTCGGCCAGTACGGGATCACGGCGAACGCCGTCGCCCCCGGGGAGATCGCCACCCCCATCAACGACATGTCGGCGGAGGACGCCGATCGCATCCACCGCCCCGGCATCCCCCTCGGCCGCCCCGGCAAGCCCGAGGAGATCGCCGACGTCATCCGTTTCCTCGCGTCGCCGTCGGGCTCGTACGTGACGGGCGCGAGCTGGGTCGTCGACGGCGGGATGCTGCACATGGGCCCGCAGGCGGGCTCGCACATGGAGTCGGACGCCTGGCGTTCGGCCGGCGAGGAGTGAGAACGATGAGCGACGAGAAGAGCTTCGAAGAGAACCGCCACGACCAGCTCACGAGTGCCCCGAAGGCGACCGAGGAAGACGCGGCCCCGCGCTTCGACGTGAGCGAGCACGACGGTGTCACGCGCATCGACGTGCGCGACGACGCCGCGGTGCGTCCGGGACCCGGCCAGGGAGACCCGGCGGCGGAGAAAGACGTGCCGATCAGCGAGCAGTGACCGTGCGGGGGCGAGCCGATGCGACGCCCCCGCGCATCACCTCACGATCAGGTAGCCGCGGCGGTCGAAGCCGCCGATCCGGTGACCGGATGCCAGGTGCCCGCCGAGATCGTCGCGCATGCGCCGGCGCCACTCGGCGGCGGCCGGGGGGTCGCTCCGACGGAGGGCTTCGATGTCGGCGGGTACGGCCACGACGGCGAGGGTCTCGGCATCCGTCGGCCTCGGCCCGGGCGGCTCCGCGAGCGCCCATTTCACCATGAGCCGATCCGACTCGTCGCCGCGGTTCACGGCATCCGCCATCGCCCCGTAGTGGTCGACGAGGTACTCCGTCGCGCGAGCGCCGAGCACCGCGAGGTTGAAGTAGGCGTTGCGGGCGACCAGCGGGTCGAACGTCCAGGTGATGTGCCCCACGCCCCGTTCGAGCGCCCAGGCACGCTGATGCTCCTTCAGCTGACGGCCGAGACCGCGACCCTGGTGGCCGGGCAGGATGCCGGTGATGTGCGAGTGCATCGACCTCTCGGCGGGCGGACCGAAGAAGGCCGCCGAGGCACCGATCATCCGGTCGCCGTCGAACAGGCCGACAACATAGTTGCCCGCGTGCTCGAGGGCCCGCAGGATGTTCGCCGGCATCGTGCCCCGCTCGCCCCACACCTCGTCGAGGACGCGAGCGGCCTCGTGGATGCCGTCGACGTCGTCCAGGGTGCGGATGCCGATCGCGTTCATGCGTCGAGTCTCGCACCGCCGACTCCTCCCGCAGGCGCCGTTCCCGCGTGACGTTTCACCGCCGCGGCGCGTCTCACTGGTGCAGGCGAACGACAGCGTCACCGAGGAGAGGACAACGACATGGCAACCACGCTCATCGACCGCCGCGGGACCTCGTCCGGGGTACTCTCGTGAGGCGCGTATCCTCCTCGCGCGCGAGCCGGCCCCGTGGCGTGTACGTCGCTACCGGCGTCGGCGCCGCTCTCGCGGCCATCATCGCGCTGGCGCTCTACCTGCCGTTGGTGGGCTTCCTCGCTGCGACCACGGCGAGCACGGCGGGGCTCGTGCCCTTCCCCCTCGGCAGCGTCACCGGCGTGACCCTGCTCGGCCTGCTGGTCGTGGCCGGTGCCCTGCTGCTGGCCGTCACACGGCGCCGTCCGTGGATGTCGTGGACCCTCGCGATCATCGCGGTGATCGTCGCCCTCGCGGTCACGGTGTTCCCCCTCATCGCCGTCGCCGTCGGTTCCGCCGACCGGGCGTCGGACATCGTGCCGATCGTCGTCGACCTCTGGCAGCGGGTGACCGGCGGCTGACACGCGCGCTCCGCTCGACGGGGCACGCCGTCGTCGTTGCGTCAGCGGGGGAGCACGCCGCCCACGTGCCGGATGGTGCGGCCGCGCTCGATGACGATGGCGATCCCGCCGACGAGCCACAGGGGGACCTGCGTGAGGAACGCGAGACGGAACGCGTCCAGCGTGTAGGTGTCGGGCGTCCCCGCCCCCTGGACGTCCATGGCGATACCGATGAAGAGGATGGCGAGGAGCGCCGCGAGGAAGCCTCCGCCGTTGACGATGCCGGTCGCCGTGCTGAGGCGGTGGCTGGGGGTGAACGTGCGGGCGTGATCGAACGCGATCATGGACGCCGGACCGCCCGTCGACAACGCGAACATCAGCACGACCAGCAGCCACGCCGGCGCCGGCCCCGGCCACGCGATGACGACGATCCAGACCACCGCCTGGAAGACGACCGTCGGCAGCACCAGCCAGCGGGAACGGCGCGTCGGATGCCGGCTCGACAGCGCCCCGATGACCGGACCGCTCAGGATGCTGAACAGGACGAGCGAGGTCATCACGAGCGACGCCGTCGCCGGCTCCAACCCCTCCCCCGCAGTGAGGAAGGGAAAGCCCCACAACAGCATGAAGGCCGTTCCCGCGAACGGCGTCGCGAAGTGCGACCAGAAGCCCAGACGCGTGCCCGGGTGCGCCCACGACTCACGGAAGCCCTGGCGCAGATCGGGCGCCGACCGCACCACCCTGATCGCGCCGGTCTGCGTGTCGACGGAGGTGTCGACGGGGTCGTCCCGGCGTTCCGGCGGACGGTTGCGGATGATCGCGTACGTGAGGACGGCGAACAGCACCCCGAGACCCGCGACGCTGCCGAACGCGATGCTCCAGCTCGTGGCGTGCAGAAGCGCTGCGAGCGGCACCACCGCGACGATCTGTCCGAGCTGACCGATGATGCCCGTCAGCTGCACGAGCACCGGCGCACGTTGCGCGGGGAACCACGTCGCGATCACACGCAGCACACTCGGGAAGATCATCGCGTCGCCCGCGCCGATGAGCACACGGGCCAGGATGCCGATCCCCACGGCATCCGCGAAGGCCATGACGAGCTGCCCCGCGGCCATCAGCACCATGCCGATCGCGATCATCGGGCGCGCGCCGAACCGGTCGAGCAGGAGCCCGACGGGAATCTGCATCGCGCCGTAGACGAAGAGCTGGATGACGGCGAACATCGACAGCGCCGAGGCGTCGGCGTCGAAGCGCACCGCGGCATCCACACCGACGGCCGAGAGCGACGTGCGGTTGATGATGGACACGACGTAGGCGAGCACGCCGACGATCCACAGCGTCCAGGTGCGCCAACCCGGCCGGTCGAGGCGGAGGGTGCTGGTCACGTGTTCCAGGCTAACGGGGACCACCGACACCGGACGCGGACCCGGGCACCCCGCCCAGCACGCCGGCCATGCGGCGCCGCACCTCGTCGAGGTGCCGGACCAGCGGCTGCCCCGCGTCGTCGGCGAGCCACTGCTCGAGCGCGGTCTGCAGCAGGTCGACCGTGACCCCGGCGGTGACGCGGGCCGTGAGCGGGTCGACGCCGCGCGCGGCGCACCCCTCGCGGATCGCTTCCCGCAGATCGGCCTGCTTCTGCAGATCGCGTTCGCGAAGGGCGGGCTCCGTCTCGATGATCCGGCGGGAAACGACCATCTGCGCGCGCCGGGGCTCGAAACGGTCGGCGGCGAGCGCGTGCAGACCGGCCCAGGCGACATCGAAAGCCGGCGCCTCCGCGGGGGCCGCCGCGAGGAGGGTGGTCGCGAGCCGGGGGATCTCGTCGTCGCCGAAGAAGACCTCCCGCTTGTCGCTGAAGTGGCGGAAGAAGGTGCGCCGCGTGACTCCCGCACGCTCGACGATGTCGGGAACCGTCGTGGCGGCGAATCCGCGCTCTCGGAACAGGTCGAGCGCGGCCTCGCGCAGCCGTTCCCTGGTGTCAGGAGCCCATCTGCCCATGCGGTCGAGCATAAACGAAGACACCTGGTGTCATCAGGTCGTATAGTGAGGACACTGCGTGTCATCACTGCCGAAAGGTCTCCATGTCCTCCCACCTCGCGGCCGTCATGCCCACTCCCCGCGCCCGCCTCGCCGTGCGACCGACAGCGACCCCCGAACCGGCTCGCGACGAGATCCTGGTCCGCGTGCGCGTCGTGGCGGTGAATCCCGTCGACTGGGTCGTCCAGGGCACCAGCCGCATCACCTACCGCTGGCTGCACACCCCCGCGGTACTCGGCTCCGACATCGCGGGCGAGGTCGTCGCGATCGGCTCGGACGTCACGCGCTTCCACGTCGGCCAGCGCGTGTTCGGGCTCGCGACCGGCACGGATCGCGGGCGCGACGCGGTGCGCGAGGGTGCGTTCCAGGAGTACTCCGTCCTGCTCGAACGCCTCGCCGCCCCCACTCCCGACGCCTGGACCGACGACGAGGCCGCGGTGCTCCCCCTCGCCCTCTCGACGGCCGCCTGCGCGCTGTTCCAACCCGCCCACCTCGGACTCCGGATGCCGACGGAGCAGGGCGACGCGCGAACACGCGAGGTGGTGGTGGTCTGGGGCGGATCGACCAGTGTGGGGCTGAACGCGATCCAACTCGCACGCGCCGCCGGATACGACGTCGTCACCACCGCGTCGGCCCGCAACGCCGACCTGGTGCGCGACCTCGGCGCGGAGTACGGGGCCGATCATCACGCACCCACGGCAGTGGACGACCTCGTCGCCGCGATCGGCTCCCGCCCCGTCGCGGGAGCGGTCGCCTTGGGCGCCGGGTCGACCGACGCCTGCATCGAGGTCCTGCGCCGCACCGGCGGGACGCGGCTGGCCATGGCCAGCACCCCTATCTCGCTCGCCGACCTGGTGGGCCGTCGCCGCCTCCTCCCCGCGATGATCCCCGTCTTCTCGCGCATCGGCCTCGCGACGGCGCGATCGGCACTGCGCGCCCGCCATTCCGGCATCCGCGCAGGGTTCGTGTGGGGGAGCAGCCTGCGCGACGACGAGGTCGGACCCCGCCTGTGGGGCGAGGTCGTTCCGCGCGCCGTCTCCGCGGGGGCCCTCCGCCCGGTACCCGCGCCACTGGTGGTCGGAACGGGCCTCGACACCCTGCAGGGGGCGCTTGATCGGCAGCGTGCGGGCGTCTCGGCGAGGAAGGTGGTCGTGCGGCTGTGACACGGCGCACAGACGCGTGGTCGGCGGCGTCATCCGGGCACGGCAGAATGGTCCGATGGTCTCCGCGAGCCCCCACCTGCAGCCCGATCACGCCTGCCTCATCGTGCACGGCAAGGACACCCCCGGAATCATCGCCGCGGTCTCGGCCCTGATCGCGCGCCAGGGCGGCAACGTCGTCGCCTTCGACCAGTACTCCGACCAGCTTCGCGGCGGCGCGTACTTCCAGCGCGTGGTGTTCCACCGTCCCGACCTGCCCGCGGCCATGCCCGAGATCGAGGCCGACCTCGCGAGAACCCTCGGCGACGGCTTCGAGCTCGAGTGGAACCTCACCGACCTGTCGACGCCGAAGCGCATGGCCATCCTGTCGTCGAAGCAGGACCACTGCCTCCTCGACCTGCTGTGGCGCCACCGTCGCGGTGACCTGCCCGTCAGCATCTCGATGGTCGTGTCGAACCACACCACCTCGGCCGACGACGTGCGATCCTTCGGCGTTCCCTTCTTCCACGTGCCGTCGACGCCCGGGCCCGACAAGTCGGCATCCGAGGCCCGCATCCTCGAGCTGCTCGTCGGCAACGTCGACTTCATCGTGCTGGCGCGGTACATGCAGATCCTCTCGCCCGACTTCCTCGACAAGATCGGCGTGCCGGTCATCAACATCCACCACTCGTTCCTGCCGGCCTTCATCGGCGCGGAGCCGTACAAGAAGGCCAAGGAACGCGGCGTCAAGCTCATCGGCGCCACCTCGCACTACGTCACGAGCGACCTCGACGAGGGCCCGATCATCGAGCAGGACACCGTGCGCGTGACCCACGCCGACTCCGCCGCCGAACTCGCCCGCCGCGGCGCCGACGTCGAGCGCCAGGTGCTCGCGCGCGCTGTGCTGTGGCACGCCGAAGACCGCGTGCTGCGCGACGGGAACCACACGATCGTCTTCTGACGCACCGGGTGGGCCGGTCTTCGGCTCCGGCTCCGGCTTCGGCTTCGGCTTCGGCTTCGGCTTCGGCGGCGAGATCACACGTGTCTGCCGAGATCACACCGTTCTCACCGCAATCGCCTGTCGTCTCGGCGATCGGATGTGATCTCGGCGAAACCGCCGGCGCCCGGAGCGCGGAGCCCGGCGCCCGGCGCCCGGCGCCCGGAGCCAGGAGCCAGGAGCCAGGAGCCAGGAGCCAGGAGCCCGGAGCCAGGAGCCAGGAGCCAGGACGAACGCGAACGCGCGCGGCGCCGGACCACCGCGAACGCGCGCGCCCGCGGAGCACCCGGCCGGACGCCGCCGGGCCGACCGAGCGGCACGCGCCCGACCCGCCCGGCGCCGCCTCAGTCGGGTTCGCCCGCGCGGCTGAGTGGACCGCTGCCGCCGCGTGGCGGCTGCCTGCGCTGCCGTGAGAGCTCGCCCCCGATGCGGCCACCGTACGGACGGCCGTGGTCGGCGAACTCGGCGCGGAAGTAGGCGAGCCGCCAGTCGCCGAGCTCGATGCGGGCGCCTGTGCGGAGGATCCGCCCGCCGCCGTCGCGGCCCGGACCCTGCTCGCGCGCCCCGCCGCCGCCGACCACGTCGAAGCCGTACAGCACGTATTCGTCGTCGCCCTCGTGCCGGATCTCGGCGTGCACGGGCGCGAGACCCGGCAGCCGCAGGTCGGCCTCGTCGCCGGATCCGATGACCGTCTTGGTCGGCAGCAGGTCGAACTCGCGGGGGCGAGATCCGTCCCAGGTCGCGTCGCCCACGGCGAAGATGAGCCGCGGACGCCCCGAGCCGGGGGTGTAGTGCGTCGTGGTGATGCGTCGGCGCACGGTGCGATTGACCGTCGGCACCAGCGGGAACGGCGTCTCCGGCGGGATGGGGAAGGTCAGCGCCTGCCCCTTGTTGCGTCGCGTCAACAGCGGCGCGACAGCCCCGACCGATCCCAACCGGATGTGCCGCGAACCCGTGATCGCCCGCTGCAGAGCGCTCTTCTTCACATCGCCGAGGTGCAGGATCGGACCGTCCGGCCCCTCCACCTTGACCGAGATGCCTCGGGATGCCAGGGCGTCGGCGACCGTGGACAGCTCCGTCAGTGTCCGCCGGCCATTACCCGGCAGTCGGGAGGGGTCGCTGACGACGATGCGCACCTCGGATCCCGCGGCCGTGATCGTGCCCTCGAACGGCGGGGTGTCGGCATCCGCCCCCTCCTCGTGCTCCGAGAAGGCGAGGTCGATGTCGAGGCGCACCATGATGGCGCCGCCCCTCAGTTACCGCGGTACGGGTCGGACCCGGCCGCGGTGTCGTCGCTCGTGGTGACGCGCAGGGTGCCGTTGAGCTTCCACGTCGCGCGGGGAGCGTCGGGGCCGATGTCGCGGGGCACCTCGACGGTCATGTCGACGAAGGAGTAGTTCACGGCGGCGCCGCGACCGGTCAGGTACGACCACATCTCGCGGCCGAGGTCCGTCCAGTCGGTGATGGAGTGGCCCTCTGGTCCGCTGGAGTCGGCGAACGGGTCGGTGGTGGAAGAGGAGTCGGACATGGCCTCGGGGTCCCTTTCGTTCAAGCTGTTTCGGTCGGTGGCCCCCAGGGTCGCAGCGAGGAGGTGATACCCGGGAGGGATTGCGTTCTCGCCGCCGGAGGGGGACGGTTCCCGCCCGTCCTTCCGCGCGGAGTTCGGCGCCTGCGGTGTGCATTTCCCCCTGGGCCACCGACCCGCCCTGGCGGGGCCGTGCGACCGTCAGCAGAACGCCTCCTCGAGGCGCGCCGACCGCCGCTCCAACGACGCGATCGAGTCGTTCACGTCCGCGAGACAACACCAATCGGCGGTCCGCTCGTCAGTACACGTACTCCATGAGTTCGACCCCGAGCACGCGGAACGCGTCGTGTGCACGGAGCCGATGCGCGATCGTGAGGTCGTCGAAGTTGACGATGAGCGCGTAGGCGACCCCCGCGCGGGGACCGCCGAGAACGCCCGCCTCGGCGCGCACCCCCGCCGCACGGCCGGTCTTGTTGACGAACAGCAACCCGTGCTGGTCGTTCTCGTGCGCGAAGGGGTCGAGTCCGGTGGCGGATGCCACGAGCGAGAGATCGTGGTTGAGGCTCAGCCACTCCGCGACCTGCGCGCTCACACCGGGCGAGACGACGGTCGAGTTCACCAGCCCCGCGAACACCTGGGCCATCTCGCGCGCGGTCGAGAGGGCGAGGTGTGGTGCGTCGTCGGGACCGCGGTCGTCACGGAACCGGTCGAGCAGGGCGGTTCGCCGAAGCCCCAACTGCTCGATCCGCGCGCGCACGGCCTGGAGCCCCACCCGGTGCAGCAGCGCGTTGACGGCGAGAGCGTCGCCCGACGACGCCGCGAGCATCGCGACGTCGATCAGCGGCAGGGCCGGCGCCTTCAGGTGCTGCCACACGCCCCCGTGCGCGGCGCCCTGCACGGCGGCACGGTCGAGGATCTCGAGCGGTTCGATGCGACCGTCCTCGAAGGCCGCGGCCACCTCGACCAGCAGGGGCACGACACCCAGCCCGCCGACCGGCAGGGTGACGAAGTCGTCGCCCGCGAGCACCTGCGCGCCCCCGTCGAGGTCGTCGATGCGCACCGAGACCTGAGCCCCCGACGCGGCCAGCTCGTCGAGGGCACGCAGCGTCGCCGTGAACGAGCGCCTCCCCGCCGCCGCACGTCGGGGCAGACGTTTGGGTCCCTTGCGGCCCGCACCTCGAAGGGCCGGGGCGTCGCGCCGCGACGACGCCACCGGCCCGCCGACGGGATCGGGCAGGGCGGGCTCGGGAACCGGGGGCATGCCCACGAGCGTGGCTCCTTCTGCGTCAGGAAGACAACAAACGCGACCTCACCAAATGGTGACGCGCTGGTCGGCGTCCAGCCACAGCGCATCGCCCTCGGCGACGTCGAAGGCCGCGTAGAACGCGTCGATATTACGCACGATCTGATTGCACCGGAACTCGTTCGGCGAGTGCGGGTCGATGGTGAGAAGGCGGATGGTCTCGGCATCCCGGCCCTTCTGCTGCCAGATCTGCGCCCAGCTCAGCAGCAGGCGCTGAATCCCCGTGTACCCGTCGACCACGGGCCCGTCACCCTCGGTCTCACCCTGCTCGGCGAGGAACAGGCGGTACGCGGCGATCGCGATGCCCAGGCCCCCCAGGTCGCCGATGTTCTCACCGATCGTGAGCTCCCCGTTGACGTGGTGCTCGTCGCCGAGGCCCTGCGGCACGAGAGCCTCGTACTGGGCGACGAGGGCCTTCGTCCGCTCCTCGAAGGCCGCGCGGTCGGCATCCGTCCACCAGTCGCGAAGCGACCCGTCGGCGTCGAAGCGGCTGCCCTGATCGTCGAAGCCGTGTCCGATCTCGTGGCCGATGACCGCGCCGATCCCGCCGTAGTTGGCGGCGGCGTCGCGGTCGGCGTCGAAGAAGGGGTACTGAAGGATCGCCGCGGGGAACACGATCTCGTTCATGAGCGGGTTGTAGTACGCGTTGACCGTCTGCGGGGTCATGTACCACTCGTCGCGGTCGATCGGCTGGCCGACCTTCGCGAGCTGGCGGTCGTGCTCCCACACGTGCGCGCGGCGGACGTTGCCGACGAGGTCGGTCGGATCGACCTCGACGTCGGAGTAGTCCTTCCACCGCACCGGGTAGCCGATCTTGGGGACGAAGGTGTCGAGCTTGGCGAGCGCGCGTTCGCGCGTCTCGTCGGTCATCCACTCGAGATTCCGGATCGAGCGGCGGTACGCCTCGATCAGGTCGGCGACGAGGCCGTCCATCGCGTCCTTGGCCGCCGGCTTGAAGTGCCGCTCGACGTAAACCTTGCCGATCGCCTCGCCCAGCGCCGCCTCCACCAGGCTCACGCCGCGCTTCCACCGCTCGCGGTTGACCGGGACGCCGGTGAGCTGCGTGCCGTAGAACGCGAAGTTCTCGGCCACGAAGTCATCGGAGAGGAAAGCCGCCGCCGCGTGCACGATCTTGAAGCGCAGCCATGCCTTCCAATCCTCGAGACGCTCCTCGACGAGAATCCCGCCGAGCGACTCGACGAAGCTGGGCTGGTACACGACCACCTCGGCGAACGCGTCGTCGTGGCCCGGCGCCACTCCGGCCCGCCAAGGATCGAGGTCGACGCCCGAGAGCGCCACGACGTCGTCCCACGTCTTCAGGTTGTAGGTCTTCACCGAGTCGCGGCTGTCTTCCCGCGACCAGTGCGCGGAGGCGATCTCGGCCTCGAGGGCGAAGACACGATCGGCGGATGCCGCGGCCTCGGCGACACCGGCGAGCTCGAGGATGCGCGCGATGTGTGCGCGGTACGCCTCACGGGTCTCGGCGAAGTTGTCGAGTCGGTAGTAGCTCTCGTCGGGTAGCGAGATGCCGCCCTGGTAGATCACGGGCACGTAGCGCGTGGGGTCGCCCGGGTCGGGCTCGACGAACAGGGTGAGCAGACCGCTGAGGCCGTCGCGCTCGAGCTCGCCGGTGAGTCGCAGGAAGGAGGGGATGCCGTCGACGCCGGCGACGCGCCCGAGCTGCGGCGCCAGCGGCTCGCGGCCCAGCGCTTGGATGCGCTCGGTGTCCATGAAGCTGGCGAACAGGTCGCCGATCTTGCGGGCCTCGGTGCCCGGCTCGGCGTCCTGCGACTCCTGGACGATCGTGCGGACGTCGGCCTCGGCCTGCTCGGCGATGAGGTGGAAGGAGCCCCAGCGGGCCTTGTCATCGGGGATCTCGGTGCGCTCCAGCCAACGGCCGTTCACGTGGCGGAACAGGTCGTCCTGGGGGCGGATCTCGTCGCTGAGCTCGTCGAGCGCGAGACCGGAGGAGCGGGGGATGTCGGTCATGCAGACAGGATAAAGGCCGGTTCTCTGTGCCGGCTCCGAACCCGCGCCGGGTGGGTCAGGATCGGTGTCGGGGGTGCGTCCTAGGCTCGGAGAGTGACGACTTCGCCGCCAGAGACGCTGAACCGCTCCATTCTGCGGCTCGCCGTTCCGGCGCTCGGCGCGCTCATCGCCGAGCCGTTGTTCCTCATCGTCGACGCCGCGATGATCGGGCACCTCGGCGTCGCTCCGCTGGCGGGCCTCGGCATCGCCGGGGCTGTGCTGCACACGATCGTCGGGCTCATGGTGTTCCTCGCGTACGCGACCACCCCGGCCGTCGCCCGGAGGTTCGGTGCGGGCGAACCCGGACGCGCCGTGTCGGTGGGCATCGACGGCATGTGGTTGGCCCTCGCGCTCGGAGCGGTGCTGGCCGCGGTGGGGTCGATCCTCTCGCCTCTGGTCGTCGACCTGTTCGGCGCGGCGCCCGATGTCGCCGAGAACGCCCGCACCTATCTGACGATCTCGATGTGGGGCCTTCCCGCGATGCTGGTCGTCTTCGCGGCGACCGGTCTGCTGCGCGGCATGCAGAACACCGTCACCCCGCTGTGGATCGCGGGCCTGGGCTTCGGCGCGAACGCGGCCTTGAACGCCCTGTTCATCTACGGCTTCGGGTGGGGCATCGCCGGCTCCGCCGTGGGCACGGTCGCGGCCCAGTGGGGCATGGTGGGCGCCTACGTGCTGGTCGTGCGGCGCCTTGCACGTCTGCACGCGGCATCCGTCCGTCCGCAGCGCGACGGCCTCGGAGGAACCGTGCGATCGGGCGGCTGGCTGTTCCTCCGCACGGTCAGCCTGCGCGCGGCCTTCCTCGCGACCGTCGCGGTGGCCACCGGTCTCGGTTCGGCCGAGCTGGCGGGCTGGCAGATCGCGTTCACCATCTTCTCCACGGCCGCGTTCGCGCTCGACGCACTGGCGATCGCCGCGCAGGCGCTGATCGGGCGGGCGCTCGGCGCCGGTGACACCGACACGGTCGGGCGCGTCCTCGCTCGCACGAGCGCGTGGGGCGTGTGGTTCGGGGTGGCGGTCGGAGGCCTGGTCGCGGTGTCGTCGGGCGTGCTCGGCCTGGTCTTCACGGGGGATGCCGAGATCGCCGCCCTCATCCAGCCGGCGCTGCTCGTGCTCGCGGTGGCGCAGCCGCTCGCCGCGTTCGTCTTCGTGCTCGACGGGGTGCTCATCGGTGCGGGTGACGCGCGCTACCTCGCCCTCGCGGGCGTGCTGAACCTCGTCCCCTACGTGCCGGCGCTCGTGCTCGTCGCGATGTTCGCCGGCGGTGGTGCGGCGGGGCTCGCCTGGGTGGCCGCGGCGTTCTTCGGCGTCTACATGCTCGCGCGGGCGCTCACCCTGGGCCTGCGGGTGCGCGGGAAGTCCTGGATGACGGCCGGCGGCTGAGCTTCCCTGCGACCGAGGTCTCCGAGCCCGCGGAGGGCGGCGGCCCCTGGCAGCGCCACGGCTCACACTCCGACGGCCGAGGCCGCGCACGATCGAGGTCCCCGAGCCATCGGATGGGTCGAACGCTCACAGCCCTGTGGCTCACGCCCTGCGGCCCGGCCCCCGCACGACCGAGGTCCCCGGGCCCGTCGAAGGGACCGGCCCCTCACCCGCGCCACGGCTCACGCCCAGCGGCGGCACCACTCGTACATGATCACGGCCGCCGCCGAGGCCGCGTTGATCGAGCGCGTCGAGCCGTACTGCGTGATCTCGACCACCCCGGAGGCGGCGGCGATCGCCTCGGGCGACAGCCCCGGCCCCTCCTGCCCGAACAACAGCACGCAGGCCTCGGGCAGGTCCGCCCGGTCGACGGGCACCGATCCCTCGACGTTGTCGACGGCGATCACGGGCAGACCCGCCTCGTGCGCCCACGCGGCGAACGCCGCGACGTCTTCGTGGTGACGAACGTGCTGGTACCGGTCGGTCACCATGGCCCCGCGCCGGTTCCAGCGGCGCTTGCCGACGATATGCACCTCGGCCGCGAGGAAGGCGTTGGCGCTGCGCACGATCGAGCCGATGTTGAGGTCGTGCTGCCAGTTCTCGATGGCGACATGGAACGGATGCCGCTTCGCGTCGAGATCGGCGACGATCGCCTCCATCGTCCAGTACCGGTAGAGGTCGACCACGTTGCGGGTGTCGCCGTCGGCGAGCAGTTCGGGGTCGTAACGCGGGTCGTCCGGCCACTGCGCGGGTCCCCCCGGCCAGGGACCGACACCGTGGGTCGGGGGTGGGTCGGTCCGCGCCGCGTCGGCCGGGTCGCCGCCCGGCGCCGGCGTGGGCTCGTCGGCATCCGTCACCCCTTCAGGCTACCCGGGCGGGCGGGACGCCCCCGCGGGCTGGCGCGGGGCCCCGGGAGCCGAGGAGGTGCCGGTCCCACGGGCCCGAAGGTGATTCGGGGAGGGAGGACGGATTCCGCGAACCTGGTCCTCCGCTCCCCGAATCTCCTCCCATAGCGGACCCTTCGGCGACGAGTCCCTCTTCTTTTCGGGCGCCCGAAATCCTGATAACTTTTCGGCATGCCGAAAACTGTGGATGCCGGGGACCGACGCCACGCACCGGGGCGCGCCCTCTGGCTCTTGGGTCCGGCGATGGTCGCGGGCGTGGCTTACCTCGATCCCGGAAACGTCGCCAGCAACATGACCGCCGGCGCCGCGTTCGGCTACCTGCTGGTGTGGGTCGTCGTGCTGGGCAACGTCATGGCCTGGTTGATCCAGTACCTCTCGGCGAAGCTCGGCATCGTCACGGGCGAGAGCCTGCCGCAGGTGCTCGGACGCCGTATCCGCCGGCCGTGGGCGCGCCGCGCGTACTGGCTGCAGGCCGAGCTCGTCGCGATGGCGACCGACGTCGCCGAGGTCATCGGCGGAGCCGTCGCCCTGTATCTGCTCTTCGGCGTCCCTCTGCTCTGGGGCGGCGCGATCACGGGAGTGGTGTCGATGGGCCTGCTGCTCGTGCAGACGCGGCGGGGTGCGCGGGCGTTCGAGACCGTGCTGATCGGCCTGCTCGTCGTCATCGCGGTGGGCTTCTCGTTCGGCCTGTTCTTCGCCCCACCCGCAGCCGACGGTGTCATCGGCGGGCTGGTTCCGCGCTTCGAGGGCACGGAGTCGGTGCTGCTCGCGGCATCCATCCTCGGCGCGACGATCATGCCGCACGCCATCTACGCGCACTCGGCGCTGGCGCGAGACCGGTTCGCGCCGACGGTCGGCATCGAGGCCGCTTCGGTTCTCGCGCCGTCGGACGCCGCCTCCTCACGACCATCGTCGGATGCCACCGCGTCAGGGCCCCGCATGCCGGACGCCGACACCGCCTCGCGACCGTCGACGTGGGCCACGGCGCCGACCGCGGCCGAGGCCGACGCGACGGTCGCCGCGCACTCCCGCCTCGAACAGGCTCGCGGCATCTCCACCCCCCGTCTGCTCCGCGCGACCCGCTGGGACGTCACGATCGCCCTCGCGGTCGCCGGCACGGTCAATCTCGCGATCCTGCTGCTGGCGGCGGCGAACCTCGCCGGGGTCGACGGCACCGACAGCCTCGAGGGCGCGTACGCCGCCCTGCGTGACGGACTGGGTCCCCTCGTGGCGACGCTCTTCGCCGTCGGGCTACTCGCGAGCGGACTGGCCTCGACCTCGGTGGGCGCCTACGCCGGCGCCGAGATCATGCACGGCCTGCTCCACGCGCGCATCCCCCTGATGGTGCGGCGGCTGGTCACGCTCGTGCCGGCGCTCGTGATCCTCGCCCTGGGCGTCGATCCGACCCTCGCGCTGGTGCTCAGCCAGGTGGTGCTGTCGTTCGGCATCCCGTTCGCGCTCGTCCCCCTCGTCGTGCTCACGGCCCGGGCAACGGTGCTCGGCGCCTACCGCAACCGCATCCTGACGACCGTCGCCGGGGTCGTGGCATCCGTATTCCTCATCACCCTCAACGTCGCGCTCCTGTGGCTGGTGTTCACCGGCGGATAGGCTGACGGCGTGGAATCGCCCGTATCCGACGACTACCTCAAGGCGATCTACCACCACACCGAGTGGCAGGACACCCCGATCACGCCCTCACAGCTCGCGAGCGTGCTGGGCCTCGCCCCCTCGAGCGTCACCGAGATGGTGAAGAAGCTCGCCGCTCAAGGTCTCGTGACGCATCGCCCCTACGGACCCGTGTCGCTGACCGCCGCGGGCGCTCGTCGTGCGGCCGGCGTCATCCGCCGCCACCGGCTCATCGAAACGTGGCTCGTGCGCGAGTTCGACTACGCGTGGGACGAGGTGCACGACGAAGCCGAGGTGCTCGAGCACGCGCTGAGCGAGCGCTTGCTCGAGGGGATCGACGAGCGCCTCGGGCGGCCCCGGTTCGACCCGCACGGCGACGCGATCCCGGATGCCGAGGGCGTGGTGCACCGCGAACCCTTCGTGCTCCTGACCGAGGCGCCCACCGGCCACGCCGGACGCGTCCTGCGCGTGAGCGATCGCGACCCCGAGCTCCTGCGCGCGCTCGTCGAACGCCGCATCGACGTGGGGCACGAGCTCGAGGTCGTGTCCGACGAGGTGGTGCGCGCCGACGGTGTCGAGGTGACCCTCCCCGCCGGTGCGGGCGGGTCGGTCTGGCTGACGGCCTGACACGCGGCGCGGTCTCGCTGACGGCCCGACTCCCGCTGCGGCGGGGCGCCCGGGCAGGATGCATCGGGTGGTTCCGGCTGACGGCCTGACCGCCGCGGCCCCCGGCCCGCGGCCCGCGGCCCGCGGCGGGACGCTAAACGGAGGGCGTCGATTCGCTTGGGCGGGCACCCACGGGCCGGAACCACCGACGGGAGCCCGCGGGCACCCAGATCGCGACGATCACGGCCACCGCCGCGACGAGCGCGACTGTGAGCACAGGGTCGAGCTCGGTGAGGATCATCGCTACGGCCTGCAGCACACCGAGCAGCGCGAGATAGGCGGTGAGCAGGTTGCGCGCGAGCACGCTGCCGCGCGAGAGCGCGGATCCGCCCGCGACGGTGAGCAGCCCCAGAAGCACGGTCGCCGCGCCGACGAGCGAGGTGGGGAGCACGAGATCGTCCGGCACCCCGTAGCGGGTGAGCAGCACGACGATACCCAGGGCGGTGTTGATGAGGCCGCCGACGTACACGAGCACGATCGCCGCCGAGACGGCCGTGGGCCGACGCCGCGCAGACACCGCGGTCGCGTCCAGAGTCTCGTCCTGCCGACGACCGGCGAGGGCGAGGAGCGAACGCTGCACGAAACGGCGGTGCGCGAAACGGACGACCTCGATCGCGCCGATGGCCACGACCACGACCACCGTGATGAGCACCCCGCCGTCTTCGCCCGGATCCTGCAGCTGGAAGAACTCCCCCAGCGCCGGCACCGTGAAGATCGCGGTCAGGGCGATGAACATCGCACCGATGACGAGCACCTTCACGCGCGTCACCGGCCGCGACAGCACGGTGAGTACCCAGATCGCCACGATCGCGAGGATGATCGTCGCGCCAGTGCGCAGTTGCTCCACGCTGAGACCGATGCCCATCGCGAGTCGCGTGTACAGCGTGAGCGAGACGGCGATGACGAGCCCGGCCGGGATCGCGAAGCTCAACGACCGCCTGAGGAACCCCGGCACGTAGCGCTGCGTGTTCGGCAGCAACGCCAGGAAGAACGCGGGGATGCCGATGGTCAGGCCGTCGGTGATCGACAACTGCCGCGGGAGGAAGGGGAACTCCATGACCAGCGCCCCGAAGAGCACGGCGAGGCCCGTCGCGTAGACGGTCTTGGTGAGGAAGAGCATCGAGACGCGCTCGATGTTGGCGATGACCTGGCGACCCTCGGCGACCACCGAGGGCAGGTGCGAGAAGCGCCCGTCGAGCAGCACGAGGCGCGCGACCGCCTTGGTGGCCGCGGCGCCCGAGTTCATGGCGATGCCGATGTCGGCCGTCTTGATGGCCAGGGCGTCGTTGACCCCGTCGCCCGTCATGGCCACGACGTGACCGCGCGCCTGGAGCGCGGTGACCATCCGTCGCTTCTGATCAGGCGTGACGCGGCCGAAGACGGTGTGCTGCTCGAGCACGAGACCGAGTTCGGCGTCATCCTCGGGCAGGCGGCGCGCGTCGTAGCCCTCGTCGACCTCGAGACCCACCTCGCGGGCGATCGCGGCCACCGTGCGGGGGTTGTCGCCCGAGATGACCCGCACGCCGACGCCCTGCTGCCGGAAGTACGCCAGCGCTTCGGCGGCGTCGGGCCGCACGGCCTCGACGAACGTGAGCACGGCGACGGCGACGGGAGCCTCGGGCAACCGCTCCTCGTCGACGTCGATGTCGTCGAGGGCGGCGCCGGCGCGGGCGAGCACGAGCGTGCGACGGCCGGATGACGCCAGCCTCGTGACGGCGGCGCCCAAGTCGCTGCCCGCGTCGGCGGCGAGATCGCCGAACACCATCTCAGGCGCACCGAGGATCCATGTGCCCCCGGATGCGAACGACACCGCGCTCCACTTGCGCGCCGACGAGAACGGGATGCGTCGCACCGCTTCGACCGGCTCATCGAGGGGAAACGGCTCGCGCAGGCACTTCGCTGTGGCGTTCGCGTCCGCCGCCGCGCCGTACCAGGCGAGGGCGGTACGCCACCCGTCGCTCTCCTCGAGGGTCAGCACGTCGTCGAAGCGGATCTCACCGGCCGTGAGCGTGCCCGTCTTGTCGAGGCAGATGACGTCGACGCGGGCGAGGCCCTCGACCGCGGGCAGTTCGTTGACGAGCACCTTCTGCCCTGCCAGTCGCGCGGCGCCCACGGCGAAGGCGATCGAGGTCATCAGCACGAGTCCGAGCGGGATCATCGCCGTCAGCGACGCGATCGTGTTCACCACCGCCTGTTGCCAGGTGCCCTGCTGCCACGCCTGCACCCACCCGCCGGCGACCATCATCTGGGCGTTCAGCACCAGCAGCCCGATGGGGCCGATTCCCCACCCGACCCATCGCAGCACGCGGTCGATCGAGGTCCGCAGCTCGCTCGAGACGAGCTGGAAGCGCTTCGCCTCCGCGGCGAAGGTGTTCGCGTACGACTCGGCGCCCACGCGTACGACCCGCGCCGTACCCTCGCCGGCGACGACGATCGATCCCGACAGGGCTTCGTCGTCGGGGCGCTTGTCGACGGCATCCGATTCGCCGGTCAGCATCGACTCGTCGATCTGCAGCCCCCGAGAGTCGACCACGACCGCATCGGCGGGCACCTGGTCTCCCGCTCGGAGCACGAGCAGGTCGTCTCGGACGACGTCGGGGGGCGCGATCTCGGCGTCGACGCCCTCGCGGTGCACGCGGGCACGGGGGGCGTTCAGCAGGGCCAGACGGTCGAGGGCCGCCTTCGCGCGGAACTCCTGCACGCAGCCGATCACCGCGTTCGACAGGGCGGCCACGCCGAACAGGGCGTCTTGCCAGCGCCCCAGCAGCAACAGCACGAGGAAGCACGCCGCGACGATCGCGTTGAACAGCGTGAAGACGTTGGCCCGCACGATGTTCCACGCGCTGCGACTGCTGTCGGCAGTGAACGCGTTCGTCTGCCCCGCGGCGACCCGCTCGGCGACGTCGGCAGCGCTCAGGCCGCGGACGTCGGCGGAATCGATGCTCTCGGCGGTTGCCTGGTCCATGCGATCACTGTAGGGCTCAGCGCCGACATCGACACGGGGGGATCAGGATGCCGCGCGCCGGGCCCGGTCGAAGGGCCAGCGCACGTGCGTCGCGGTCTCGCACGCCCGCCAAAGCTCGGCTCCGAGCTCGCTGCGCCGGGTGCGCCGTGCCGGGGTTGCCACCCGCGGCTCGCCCCGGGCGACGAGCGCCGGGCCGTACATCTCGCCTCCCTCGGCGAGCGGATCGACCACCGCGCGCACGAGCGCCCAGGCGCCCTGCTCCTTGGACTGCGTGATCGGGGCCTGCAGGTTGTCGAGGAAGCGGGTGAGCCGGCTCGGCTCATTGACGCCGCGCACCCCGCGGGTGCGTCCGCTGGTCGAGTAGCCGGGATGCGCCACGAGGCTCTGCACCGGAACGCCGTGCGCGCGCAGACGTTTGTCGGCCTCGAGCGCGAGCGCCGTGGTCGCCGCCTTCGACTGCACGTATGCGCGCCACGGCGTGTAGCCCTCGCCGAGCTCGGGATCGGTGGGCAGGTGTCCCCAGATCGAGGTCGACATACTGCCCACCCACACCATCCGACCGCGGGCGGCGGCGAGCGGTTTGAGCAGTTCTCCGGCGAGCGCGAAGTGGCCGAGCACGTTGGTGGCGAACACCAGTTCGTGCCCGCCGACGGTCTCGCGCTGCTTCGGCGGATGCACGACGCCCGCGTTCAGAAGGAGTCCATCGAGCCGGCCTCGGGCACGGGCGGTCGCCGCGGCCGCGCGCACCGACCCCATGTTGCTCGTGTCGAGCAGCAGCGTCTCGATCGCGGCATCCGGATGCGACCGCTTCACCGCCGACTTCGCCGCGGCGAGACGGTTCGGGTTGCGTCCGGTGAGCAGCACGCGCGCCCCGGCGCCGGCGAGCTGCTCGCAGGCGAAATAGCCGAGCCCCCGCGTCGCGCCGGTGACGAGGTACGACCGCCCCGACAGGTCGGGGAGGTTCTGAGGATCCCACTCGGTGCGCGCCACCCTTCGACCCTAGCCAGATCGTCCGCCGCCGTCACGGGTTCATTCCGTTCCTGGCATATCGTCCCCCGGGAAAATTCTCGCGGCCGATGCGTGACGAATCGGCGACTCCGCACGTCTCCATTGCGAGCACGCGCTCCGACGCGACGAGACCCCTCGCCGACGCCGACATTTCGAGAAGGAGTCACATCATGGGTCTGGACGACAAGATCAAGAACGCCGCACAGGACATCGTGGGCAAGGCGAAGGAAACCATCGGAAACGCCACCGACAACGACAAGCTCGTCGCCGAGGGCAAGGCCGACCAGGTGAAGGCGGATGCCAAGAAGGCCGGCGAGAACGTCAAGGACACCTTCAAGTAATCGTCTCCTCCGCGGACGGGCGGGTCATGGCGTTCGAGCCGGGCCCGCCCTCGTTCGTTCCCGGGGGATGAGGATCCGCGGTCGCCGGGAAGACAACCCTCCTGGGCCGTGTCGGAGGCCGGGGTTAGGCTGGCCCCATGCGGACGCGTGGCGACATCGAGTGCTGGCTCACCGACATGGACGGCGTTCTCGTCCACGAGAACACGCCCATCGCGGGGGCGTCCGAACTGCTCGCGCAGTGGCGCACCGAGGGCACGCCGTTCCTTGTGCTGACGAACAACTCGATCTTCACGCCGCGCGACCTCAGCGCCCGGCTGCGCGCGTCCGGTCTTGACGTTCCCGAGGCGTCCATCTGGACCTCGGCGCTGGCGACCGCCGACTTCCTCAAGTCGCAGATGCCGGGCGGCTCCGCGTTCGTCATCGGCGAGGCGGGTCTGACCACGGCCCTCCACGAGGCCGGCTTCATCATGACCGAGACCACGCCCGATTACGTCGTCGTCGGCGAGACCCGCAATTACTCGTTCGAGGCCATCACCAAGGCCATCCGCTTCATCCGCGGCGGTGCGCGCTTCATCGCCACGAACCCGGATGCCACGGGCCCCTCGACCGAGGGAGTGCTCCCGGCGACGGGCGCGATCGCCGCGCTCATCACCAAGGCGACCGGCAAAGAGCCCTACATCGTCGGCAAGCCCAATCCGATGATGTTCCGCTCCGCGCTGAACCGCATCGGTGCGCACAGCGAGAACACCGGCATGATCGGCGACCGTATGGATACCGACATCGTCGCCGGCATCGAGGCGGGCCTGCACACCGTGCTGGTGCTCACCGGGATCAGCGACCAGCGCGAGATGGAGCGCTACCCTTTCCGACCCGACGAGATCCTCGGCTCCGTCGCCGAACTCGTGCGCGCCGAACCGTTCGAGACCGAACTCGCCGACGGCGAAGAGGGCCTCGAAGCGGGTCTCTGAGCATGGGCGCGCTCGACGACGGCGAGAGGGTGGTGGCGCCCGACGTCGCCGCGTGGAGCGTCTGGCTCGAGCAGCACCACACCACGTCGACGGGAGCATGGCTGGTGCGCGGCCGCGGCGCCGACGCCGGCCGCTACGTCGACTACGAAGACGCGATCTGCGAGGCGCTCTGCTTCGGCTGGATCGACGGACCCGTGCGCGTGTTCGACGAGGTGAGCTCGGGCTTGTGGTTCGCCCCGCGGCGCGCCACGAGCGGGTGGGCCGCTACCAACAAGGCCCGCATCGCCCGACTCGAGGCCGAGGGGCGACTGCGACCGGCCGGCCGGCGAGCCCTCGAGGTCGCGCGAGCGAACGGCGCGTGGGAGGTGCTCGACGGACCGGAAGCCGGAGTCGAGCCCCCCGATCTCACGACCGCGCTCGACGGAGTCCCCCTGGCTCGTACCCACTGGGACGCATTCCCCCCGTCGGCCCGCAAATACGGACTCACCCAGATCGCTCTGGCGGTGCGCCCGCAGACCCGGGCGACGCGGATCGCCAAGATCGTCGCTGACGCGGCAGAGAACCGTCGACCCTGATCGCTCGACGCTCCGGCCGGCCTTGACGCCCAGCACGTCGCGTCGGACAGGATGGATGCCATGGACGACCGCACGCTGTGGCTGATCGTGGCCTTCTTCATCACCGCTGGCACGCTCGTCGCGTTCATCGTGCAGTGGCGGCGTTCGCGCCGCGGCGGCGGCGGGCGGGATCCGTTCGACGGTCCGGGACCGGACGACGACCCGCGCTGAGTCCTCCGCCCGGCGCGAGCGGCACGCGGCATCCGGAGTCGCGCCGCCGTCACTGACGCGGGTGCCGCCGGTGCTGACGCGGGTGCCGCCGGTGCCGGCCGTTGTCGCCGGTGCCGCCGGTGCCCGGATTCGCGGGCGGTGGGCGCCGGCCGGCATCCCCCGCCGCGCGACGCGGACGCCCGAACTCGGGGCCTCACGCGGCCACCCGAGGACAGGGGATCACGCCAGGACAGGACCGCTCCGCACCGAACCGCCCTGCGCCCGACGAACGTCCTGTTCTCGCGGGGCCCTCCTACTGCGGAGCGAGACCCAGGTCGTCGAGGTCGATGGATGACAGCCACTGCAGTCCCTCGGCCTCGATCGCGGCCTGCGCACCGGTCTTGCGGTCGACGATGACGGCGACGGCGACGACCTCGGCTCCCTCGCGGCGCAGCGCCTCGACGGCCTTGAGGGCCGACTGCCCCGTGGTGGAGGTGTCTTCGACGACGACGACGCGCTTGCCCTTCACATCGGCGCCCTCGACCTGGCGGCCGCGGCCGTGGTCCTTGGGCTCTTTGCGCACGACGAACGCGTCGAGCGGGCGGCCGGCGTGCACCGACTCGTGCATGACCGCGTTGGCGATGGGATCGGCGCCGAGGGTGAGTCCACCGACGGCCACGACGCCGTCGAGATCCTTCACCAGGTCGAGCACGAGGCGACCGATCGCCGGGGCCGCGCGGTGGTCGAGGGTGAGCTTGCGCATGTCGACGTAGTACGTCGCCTTCTTGCCGCTCGAGAGGGTGAAGTCGCCGTGGAACACCGCCTCGTCGTTGATGAGGCGGATCAGTGCCTGGCGGTCGGCTTCGAGCTCGGGAGTAGAGGCTGCGGTCACGGCGTCGATTCTATTGCGCGGTCCCGGCCCGCACCGGCGCGCGCACAACGGCGGGTGCATCGACGACACGCCGTGTCCGGGGTACCGTGTCACGGCGTGTCGCCCCAGGCATCCGCCGTTGTGCACACGGCATCCGGTGGACGCTCCGGCGGACGGCGATGTCGGCGGCCGAACGTAGGCTGGATGCCATGCGCCTGGCCACCTGGAACGTCAACTCCGTCCGTGCCCGCGTCACCCGCACCGTCGAGTTCTGCGTGCGCGAGCACATCGACGTGCTGGCGATGCAGGAGATCAAGTGCAAGACGGAGCAGTTCCCGTACGCCGCGTTCGAGGAAGCCGGCTACCACGTCGCCGCACACGGGCTGAATCAGTGGAACGGCGTCGCGATCGCCAGCCGTGAGCCGCTCGAAGACGTCGAGATCGGCTTCCCCGGCATGCCCGGGTTCGAGAAGGGCAAAGAGGGGCCCGACCTCCCGCAGGAGGCCCGCGCGATCGGGGCGACCGTCAACGGCGTGCGCGTCTGGAGCCTCTACGTCCCCAACGGCCGCGGCCTCGACGACCCGCACTACGCGTACAAACTCGACTGGCTCGACAAGCTCCGCGAGTACGCCGCAACCTCTCTCGCGGCCGACCCCCACCTCTCGCTCGCACTGACCGGCGACTTCAACATCGCGCCCACAGACGCCGACAATGGCGACCCCACGGTCGTCGAGGGCGCCACCACCCACGTCTCCCCTCCCGAGCGAGCGGCGTTCGCCGCCTTCGAGACGGCGGGGCTCACCGATGTGGTGCGCCCGCTCATCCCGACCGGCTACACCTACTGGGACTACAAACAGCTGCGCTTCCCGCGCAACGAGGGCCTGCGCATCGACTTCATCCTCGGCTCCCCGGCCTTCGCCGACGCCGTGCACGGGGCCGAGATCCACCGCAACGAACGCAAGGGCGAGGTGCCCAGCGATCACGTCCCCGTCGTCGCCGACCTCGACTTCTCGGCCGCGGACGACGATGACGACCTGCCGATGATCTTCGGCTGATGCCTCTCGCAGCCGCGGGCGGCGCGGCATCCGGTGCGCCTCTCTCCCGCTCCTAGGCGCTAGCGCTGGCCGTACGGTTTCGCCCGCCTCCCGAAAGCTGATGCCGGCTACGGAGGAAAGGCTTGAGGCGAGAGGGTCGGATAACTGATCATGGAGCGGTCGGCGACAGCGAAACCGTCGATTCATGGGAGCGGGGGGTCGGACGATGAGTTCTTTCGACGTGCCGAACGACCGGCCCGCCGACAGCGACCTGTACGACGTGTCGAAGATCGGGGAGCTCTCGGACGACGAGCTCATCCACCGGCGCGGATGGCTCGCCCGGATCGAACGAGAGGAGTTCCACCGTCACCTCAGTTCCCGAAGCTTCATCGCCACTGTCTCGCATTCCATGAACGAGCCGCTCGAAGAGGCCCGCTGGGCCATGGATAAGGAGATCCGCCGCCGCCGGCTCGACTGAGGAACGCACCCCTCTCCGAAAAATCTTCTGCGAGTCTGTCGATTCCGCTCGCGCCCGTTCGACGCGATAGTAGGGGAAGGCATTCGCTCCCCTCCGATCGCTCGACCGAGCACACACGAGAAGAGTTCACGATGAAGTACATGCTGATCATGCGCGGCACCGACGAGGCGTACGCGGCATACAAGGACATCCCCTTCGAGCAGGTCATCAACGAGATGGGTGCGTACAACGAATCCATGATCGACGCCGGAGTGCTCGTCGCCGGCGACGGTCTTGCCGAAGACATGAGCAAGAACTTCGTCGTCGAGTTCGGCGGCGACGAGCCGGTGGTCACCGACGGCCCCTACGGCGAGACGCACGAGCTGTTCAACGGCTTCTGGATCATCGAGGTGTCGTCGCGCGACGAGGCCGTCGAGTGGGCGCGGCGGGCACCCCTCATCGCCGGCAACAAGCTCGAGGTGCGTCGCGTCACCGACGAGACCGACTTCGCGGCGTTCGCCGACAACGAGTACATCCAGAAGGAGGAGGGCTGGCGCGAGGAGCAGTCCTCGCGGTGACCCGCACCCCTTCGCGCGACGAAGCCTCCCGCGGAGGCGAAGCCCGCGTCGTGACCCCTGACCCCGACCTGCCGCGACGCGTCGCGGCGATCTGGCGCATCGAAGGCGCCCGCATCGTCGCGACGCTCGCCCGTGTGGTCGGCGATCTCGCGACCGCCGAGGATCTTGCTCAGGATGCCGTCGCCGAAGCGCTCGTGCAGTGGCCTCGCGACGGTGTCCCCCGCAACCCCGGCGCCTGGCTGACGGCGGTCGCGAAGCGACGGGCGATCGACGGCTGGCGCCGCGCGCAGAACCTCGGCGAGAAGTACCGGCTGATCGGCGCTGATCTCGACGAGATCTCGGATGCCGAGTGGCAGCCGATCGACGACGACGTGCTGCGACTGGTGTTCACGGCGTGCCATCCCGTCCTCGCCCGCGAGGCACAGGTGGCGCTGACGCTGAAAGTCGTCGCGGGCCTCGACACCGACGCGATCGCCCGGTTGTTCCTCGTGCCCGTGCCGACGATGCAGCAGCGGATCGTGCGCGCGAAGAAAGCGCTGTCCGCAGCGCATGTGCCCTTCGCGGTGCCCGATCCGGCGGAGTGGCCGGCACGCCTCGGCGCAGTGCTCAGCGTGGTCTACCTCGTCTTCACCGAGGGATACGCCGCGAGCACCGGCGACGCCGTCTTGCGCACCGACGTCGCGCACGAAGCGGTGCGTCTGGGCCGCGTGCTGAACCGTCTGCTACCCCGCGAACCCGAGGCGCTCGGTCTCTCGGCGCTCATGGAGCTGCAGGCCTCGCGTTTCGCCGCGCGCGTGGATGCGAGCGGGGACGCCGTGCTGCTCGCCGACCAGGACCGTCGCCGCTGGGACCGCTCGGCCATCGCCCGCGGTGCGTCGCTGCTCGACCGTGCCGACGCCCTCGGTCGGGGTCGAGGCCCCTACCAACTGCAGGCGGCCATCGCGCTGTGTCATGCCGAGGCGACGAGCGTCGATGCGACGGACTGGGACCGCATCGTGCTGCTGTACGAGATTCTCGGCCGTGTCGCGCCGAGTCCCGTCGTCGATCTCAACCGCGCGATCGCCGTGTCGATGGCATCCGGTCCTCTCGAGGGGCTCGCGCTCGTCGATGCGCTCTCGGCGTCCGGGATGCTCAAGGGCTCGCACCTCATCCCCTCGGTGCGCGGAGAGTTGCTGAGCCGGCTGGGGCGCACGCGCGAGGCCCGGTCGGAGCTGTTGCGAGCGGCGGACCTGACCCGGAATGAGCGCGAGGCGGCGCTGCTGCGGCGCAAGGCTGACGCGCCCGGCGGGTGACGGACGAACGACGGCGGGGCCGGAGCGAACCCCGGCCCCGCCGCGGGATGCGTCAGGCCGCGGGGACCTCTGCCGGGGCGGTGCGCGCGATGAGCGTCACGAGCGCCTCGATGATCGAGCGGAGGAAGTCGGCCGTGCCCTCGTCGGTCACGGTGCCGTCCTCTTCGAAGAGCCCGGGGGTCGACTGGATGTAGCCCTCGGGCTGTCCGAGGACGAGGGCGTTGTAGTGCAGGAGCACCGCGCGCAGGTGCTGCTGGCCGGCGGCGGTGGCGACTCCGCCCTGCGAGGTGCCGACGACGGCGGTGGGCTTGTCGTTGAACGACGCCTCGCCGTACGGACGAGCCGACCAGTCGAGCGCGTTCTTCAGGACGCCGGGGATGGAACGGCTGTACTCGGGGGTCACGATGATGACGCCGTCGGCATCCTCGATCGCGGTCTTGAAGGTCGTCGCGACCTCGGGGAAGTTGCCGTCATGGTCGGGCGAGTAGAAGGGGAGGTCCTTGATCGGGATCTCCTTCAGGGTGACGCCCTCGGGCGCGACCTTCTCGAGCGCCTTGGCGAGGCGGCGGTTGATCGAGGTGCTGGAGATGCTGCCGACGATGTAGCCGATCGTGTACTCGGTCACGATGATCCTCTCTGGGATGACGGGGGCGGAGAGCCCGGATGCATTCACCTGCAAGCATCCGGGTCGAATCTGTATTCCCCGCCCTCTTGACTCCGCCCCGCGGGGGATGCACGTGTCGGACGTCCGCTCTACCGTGGAGGGATGCCACGCCCCACCCGCACCCAGCAGCGAGGCGACCTCGTGCTCGCTCTCGTGCTGTTCCTCGGCGGTCTGCTGAGCGCCGTGCTGTCGGCGGTCTCGGGCATCTACGGCGACGAACAGGGCTCGCTCGCCGTCGCGCTGGGATACGTCGCCGTCCTCGCCGTCCCCCTCGCGTTCCGCCGCCGGTGGCCGTCGGCGACGGCGGTCATCGTGTCGGTGGCGTACTTCCTGGCCGTGACGTTCCGCATTCCCGAGCTGTACGCGGGCAACATCGCGATGTTCATCGCGCTCTACACGGTCGGCGCCTGGGAACAGAACCGGCGCCGCGCCACCATCGTGCGCGTCGCGATCATCGTCGGCATGTTCGCGTGGCTGTTCGTGGTGATGTTCCAAGACGCCACGCAGCCCGTCGACGCCGCGGTCGAGGGCGCGTTCTCGCGGGCGGGGGCCTTCTCGCCGTTCGTGGCGTACCAGCTGCTCATGATCGGGGTGAACGCCCTCTTCTTCGGCGGCGCCTACTACTTCGGCGACCGCTCGCATCAGCAGATGCGCGAACGCGCGGCCCTCGAGGAGCGCACCGCCGAGCTCGAGGCCGAGCGCGAGGTGACCGCAGCCCAAGCCGTCGCCCTCGACCGCGTCCGCATCGCGCGCGAGCTGCACGACGTCGTCGCCCATCACGTGTCGCTGATGGGCGTGCAGGCGGGAGTCGCCCGCTCACTCCTCGACCGCGATGCCGACGCCGCCCGCGAGGTGCTCACGGGCATCGAGGGCTCGGCGCGCACGTCGCTGCACGAGCTGCGACACCTGCTCGAGACGCTGCGGACCCCCGGCACCGACAGCGCGCCCGACACCGCGCCCACCACACACGGGCTCACCTCGATCCGCGCGCTGGTCGACGACGCTGCTGCGGCAGGGCTTCCCACCACCTTCACGGTCGTCGGCGAACCCGCCCACGATCCGGCGCCCCTCGTGCAGGTGAACCTGTACCGCATCGCCCAAGAAGCACTGACGAACGCCCGCCGCCACGCCGGGCCCGACGCGACCGCCGATGTCCGTCTGCGATTCGATCCGGATGCCGTCGAACTCGAGGTGTCGAACACCGGCCGCCGCGGCTCGTCGACGCCGGGGCTCGGACAGACCGGCATGCGCGAACGAGCCGCCGTCTCGGGCGGGACGATCGAGATCGGCCCCCGGGCCCGCGGCGGGTATCTCGTGCGCGTGCGGGTGCCGCTCGCTCGCGCGGAGGCGACACGTGTCTGAGCTGCGCGTGCTGCTGGTCGACGACCACGTGATGATGCGGGCGGGCTTTCGCACGATCCTGTCGCTGGAAGACGACATCACGGTGGTCGGCGAAGCCGCCTCCGGTGTCGAGGCGATCGCGGCCGCGATAGAACTGCAGCCCGATGTGGTCTGCATGGACGTGCAGATGCCCGACATGGACGGCCTCGAGGCCACCCGCCGGCTCACAGCCGACCCCGCCTCGAAGGCAGCCGTGCTCATCGTCACGACCTTCGACCGCGACGACTACCTGTTCGACGCCCTCGCCGCCGGAGCGAGCGGGTTCCTGCTCAAAAACGCCGGCCCGGAGGAGCTCGTGGCGGCGGTGCGCGTCGTCGGCGCCGGTGACGCGCTCCTCGCGCCCGAGGTGACGCGCCGGGTCATCGCGCGCTTCGCGGGGATACCGCCCGCGCCCACGGCATCCGCTCCCTCTCCCCTGCTTCTGACGGAGCCGCTCACCGAGCGCGAGTCGGAGGTGCTCACGCTCGTGGCCGAGGCGATGAGCAACGCCGAGATCGCCGCGCGGCTGTTCATCGGCGAGGCGACCGTCAAGACGCACGTGTCGAACGTGCTGCAGAAGCTCGGCGCCCGCGACCGCGTGCAGGCCGTCGTGCTCGCCCACCGGCACGGGTTGGCCTGACGCGAGCCGATCGCCCCACGCGGCGGGGCCCGTCCCGTCCTCCCCCTCACGGCGGAGGCCACGACCCCTCCCCGGGTGGAGGTGCCGCGGCATCCGGATGCCTAGCGTGGGAGACATCGAGAAGAAGGGATGCATCGTGCTCGATCTGAACGGCATCACCAAGAGCTACGGCGGACGCCGCGTGCTCGACGACGTGAGCTTCACCGTGGCCCCGGGGCGACTGACGGGCTTCGTCGGCGGCAACGGCGCCGGCAAGACCACCACCATGCGCATCGCACTCGGGGTGCTCGCCAAAGACGCGGGCACCGTCGCGCTGAACGGCGCGCCCCTCACCGCCACCGACCGTCGCCGCTTCGGGTACATGCCGGAGGAGCGCGGGCTGTATCCGAAGATGAAGGTCGCCGAGCACATCGCCTACCTCGCGCGTCTGCACGGCTTCGGCAAAGCCGAAGCGACGAAGAAGGCCACGGCGCTGCTCGAGCGACTCGGGCTCGGAGAGCGCCTCGGCGACCTCGTCGAGACGCTGTCGCTGGGCAATCAGCAGCGCGCGCAGATCGCGGCGTCCCTCGTGCACGAACCGGATGTCCTGATCCTCGACGAGCCGTTCTCCGGCCTCGATCCGCTCGCCGTCGACGTCGTCGCAGGTGTCCTGCAAGAGAAGGCTGCGGCGGGAGCTGCGGTGCTGTTCTCGTCGCACCAGCTCGACGTCGTCGAGCGGCTGTGCGACGACCTCGTCATCATCGCCGGGGGCACGATCCGCGCCGCCGGCACCCGCGACGACCTCCGCGCTCAGCACGCGACCCACCGTTACGAGCTGGTCTCCGGCGGCGACGCCGGATGGGTGCGCGACGAGCCGGGCATCACCGTGCTCGACTTCGACGGCGGCTACGCCCTGTTCGACGCGGCCGACGACACCACCGCGCAGCGGATTCTCCGCGGCGCCGTCGCGCGCGGAGACGTCGCCAGCTTCGCGCCGCAGAAACCGTCTCTCGCCGAGATCTTCAAGGAGGTCATCCAGTGAACACCACCACTCCTCCCGCGCGCCGCGCGCCCAGCGAGCTGCAGAGCATCTGGCTCGTCGCCGAGCGCGAGATCGGGTCGAAGCTGCGCAGCAAGGCTTTCGTCATCTCGACCGCGATCCTCATCGTCGCCGCCCTCGCTTCGGTGGTCTGGGGCGGTTTCGCCGCGAACAACGCCTCGGGCAGCGGCACGCCGGTGGCCGTCACCTCGCAGACGCAGAGTGCGGTCTCGGGCGTCGACGGCCTCGAGGTCACCGTGTCCGACAGCGACGACGCCGCGCGCGCCCTCGTCGAAGACGGAACGGTGGATGCCGCCCTGGTCTCGGGGTCTTCGGACGCCGCGTTCGACTACACCGTCGTGGTGAAGGACGACGTGCCCTCGACGCTGCTGCAGATGCTCAGCGAGACCCCGCCGGTGCAGATGCTCGATCCGGGTGCGGGAGCGGCCGACGCGTTGCGGTACCTGATCGCGCTCGGCTTCGGGCTGGTGTTCCTCATCGCCGCGTCGACCTTCGGCGGCACGATCGCGCAGAGCGTCGTGGAGGAGAAGCAGACCCGCGTGGTCGAGATCCTCATCTCGGCCATCCCCGTGCGGGCACTGCTGGCCGGGAAGGTTCTGGGCAACACGATCCTGGCGATGGCGCAGATCGTGCTGCTCGCGGCTGTCGCGGTGATCGGTCTCGCGGTCACCGGACAGGCAGGGGTGCTCGATGCGCTCGGCGCTCCCATCGCCTGGTTCGCGATCTTCTTCCTGTTCGGTTTCGTGCTGCTGGCGTCGCTCTTCGCGGCCGCGGCGGCGATGGTGTCGCGTCAGGAGGACATCGGGGCGACCACGACCCCCATCACGATGCTGATCATGGCGCCGTACTTCCTGGTCATCTTCTTCAACGACAACCCCGTCGTGCTGACGATCATGTCGTACGTGCCGTTCTCGGCGCCGGTCGGGATGCCGCTGCGCATGTACCTCGGTGACGCCCAGTGGTGGGAGCCCGTGCTGTCGCTGCTGGTGCTGATGGCCTCGTGCGTGCTGGCGATCGGTCTCGCGGCGCGGATCTATCGCAACTCGCTCCTGCGCATGGGCGCGCGCGTGAAGCTCGCGGAGGCGCTGAAGGGCTGAGCCGCGGCCGCGGGTGACCCGGTCCCCTCGACACGCTCGGGGACCATCGACCACGGTGGCTGAGCCCGTCGAAGCCCCCCGCCTCCACGCGCGGAGCCCGGTCCCTTCGACACGCTCAGGGACCTCAGTGATGAAGGGGATGGATGCCGGGCACACCGGCATCCATCCCCTCTCCGTCACTCCTCGAGAACGGCCAGCACGTTGCCGGCCGGGTCGCGGAACCAGGCGATGAGCGGTCCGCCCTCGCGCATGATGCCGCGCGAATCCGTCGGGAAGTCGGCGTCGTCGTAGATCTTCGTGTCGACGCCGCGCGAACGCAGGTCGTCGACGGCGGCCTCGACGTCGGCGACGGGGAAGTTCAGCACCGTGAACGACGCGGGCTCATGGTGCGGCTTGCCGTAGACCAAGACGCGGCCGCCCGAGCCCAGGTGAAGAGTGAGGAAACCCGAACCCTCGAGCACCTCGACCCGGAGCCCGAGAGTCTCGGCATAGAAGTGATGGGCGGCCTCGAGGTCGTCGACCGAGAGGCCCGAGTAGGCACCGTCGGGATGGAACATGGCTTTCTCCTTCGTTATCGCGCCACGTACGCCGTGACGCTCTCGGACAGGCGGATGGGGATGCCCTCGATCTCGGAGTCGTCGGGATCGCCGATCGCGACGGTGAGACGGTCGTCGATGCCGAAGACCGCTGCGCCCTCCTGCGTGCCGCTCGCGCAGCCCGCCGACCACGGTCGATCATCGATCGCGGTGAACGTGACGATGCAGCGGCCGATGCCGTCGGCGGGCTGGGCTAAGAAGATGTCGAAGTCATTGACCGTGCCGATGAACCGGGTGCTGCCGGAGTCGATCGCGCTGTCGCGGAGCACGTCGGCCGAGATGGCGTCCTCGATCGTCTGCGGGAAGGTCAGCTCGGGATACATCGCCGCGGCGGGGTCGGCGGTGGCGGCGGGGTCGCCGGGCATCGACGCGGTCGCCGCCGAGCCGACGGCGAACCCCACGCCGAGGAGGGCGACCGCTCCGACCGCGGTGAGAACCCCGCGGAGGACGGGTCGCGACGCGGGTGCGGCGGCATCCACGTCCTCGTAGGAGCGTTCCGGCTCGTCGAGGCGTTCCGGATCGTCGACACGGTCCGGCTCGGGGGGCGCCGTCGTCGGGTCGGCGGGCGCGAGCCGGTCGATGTCGCCGAGGGGCGGCCGGGAGCGGTCCTCCAGCTCGGCGAGCCGCTCGAGCATCGCGGGCGTCGCAGGCGCACCTCCGGCGCCGTACACGCGTTCGCGCAGGCGTCGTAACTCGACCTCGTCGTCCATGCGACGACTCTAGGCCGGGGTCAGCCGTCGTGGTGCGGGGCCGTGGCATCCAGGGCATCGGCGGCGGCCACCAGCGCCAGGTGCGAGAGCGCCTGCGGGGTGTTGCCCGCCTGACGTCCGGCCGTGGGGTCGTACTCCTCCGACAGCAGCCCCAGGTCGTTCGCCACCGCCGTGAGCTTCTTCATCAGGGTGACGGCCTCGTCGCGCCGACCGCTGTGCGCGTACTGCCCGACGAGCCAGAAAGAGCACGCGAGGAACGGATGCTCGTCACCCGTCAGCCCGTCGACCCCGGTCGTGCGGTACCGCAGCAACCAGCCGTCGGGCATGAGGGTCTCTTCTATTCGGGCGACGGTGGCCAGCATGCGCGGATCGTCGTAGGCGCAGAAACCCACCTGCGGCAGCACGAGCAGCGACGCGTCGACCTCGTCGGTGTCGAAGTGCTGCGTGAACCACCCGCCCTCGTGCACGCCGTGCGCGTAGATGTCGGCGCGCACGTGATCGCGCAGCGTGCGCCAGACGTCGACCTCGCCGTCGTGCCCGCCGGTCTCGACGGCCCGGATGCCGCGGTCGAACGCCGCCCACACCATCGCCCGGGAGTGGGTGAAGAAGTGCGGGTCGCCGCGCATCTCCCAGATGCCGAGGTCGGGCTTGTCGACCTCGTGCGCGAGCTGGTCGAGCAGGGCCCGCTGCAGCGACCACGAGAACGTCGTCTCCTCGACCCCGGCGTCGCGCGCGGCCTCGAGTGCCACCATCACCTCGCCGATCACGTCGGCCTGGTATTGATCGACGGCTCCGTTGCCGATGCGCACGGGGGCCGCTCCCCCGTAGCCCGGCAGGCTCTCGAGCTCCCGCTCGGGCAGGTCGCGTTCGCCCGCGATGCCGTACATGATCTGCACGTCGGCCGGGTCCCCGGCGATCGCCCGCAGCAGCCAGGTGCGCCAGTGCTGAGCGACATCGAGGTAGCCGTGATCGATGTAGGCGCTCAGCGTAAGCGCGGCGTCGCGGAGCCAGACGTAGCGGTAGTCCCAGTTGCGGGAGCCCCCGAAAGCCTCGGGGAGCGACGTGGTCGCCGCCGCGACGATGCCACCGGTCTCGGAGTGCGTGAGGGCGCGGAGCACCATGAGCGAGCGCGTCACCAGCGCCGCGTGCGTGCCGGCCGACTGCACGCGGTCGGCCCAGGCGGCCCACCACTCGCGCGTGCGCTCCAGAGCGGCCTCGACGTCGAATGCCGGCGGGGCGTCTTTCCACGACGGACCCCACGACAGCACCGAGTCGACGCTCGCACCGGCCGCGGTGGTCCACCGGCCGCGGTGCGTGGTGTCGACCGCGATCAGACGCGGGCCGCGGATCGTCACGGCATCCGGGCCGGCGACGGCGAGGATGAGGTGCTCGCCGCCGTGGCCCATCTGTCGCACCCAGGGCACCGCGCGAGCGTAGTCGAAGCGCAAGCGCACCTCGGTGACGAAGTCCACCTCGCCCGACACCCCGACCACTCGTCGCACGAGGGCGTCGATGCCCCCGTCGATCGGCATCGCGTCGTACACGTCGGCGATGCCGGTCGCCGTCTCCCACCGCGTGACGAGTACGAAGGTGTCGCCGTCGTACCGCCGGGTCGCCCGCGCGTCGGGATCGGCCGGGCGCAGCGACCATGCCCCGTGCGACTCGTCGCCGAGGAGCGCGGCGAACATCGACCCGCTGTCGTAGCGCGGGAGGCACAACCAGTCGACGCTGCCGTCGCGGGACACCAGCGCGGCGGAGCGGCAGTTGCTGAGGACGGCGTAATCCTCGATCGGAGTGGTCACCCTCGGATCATGGCAGAGGGCACCGACATCGTGGCCGGGCATCGCGCTAGTGGCATCCATGGGCTCGCTGCAAGCGGCGCACCGGTGTCGGAGGGGAGCGCTACGGTGGCCGCATGGCCGCGGACACCACCCTCATCATCCTGGGCGCCTCGGGCGACCTCACGTCTCGACTGCTCCTGCCCGCCCTCGGCCAATTGCTGACGCGCGAACCCGGCCGGTCGGTGCGGCTGCACGGAGCGGGCATGGAGGACTGGACCGACGAACACTGGCGCGAGGTCGTGCACACGGCGTTCCAGACGATGGATGCCGAAGGCGCCTTCGCCGCCGTCTCGGAGACCACCTACTCGCAGGCCGACATCACGAAGCCTGCCGACCTGCAGAAACTCCTCGACGATTCCGAGGGCCGGCCCGCCCTGTACTTCGCGGTGCCTCCGGCCGTCGCCGAGAAGTCGTGCCTCGCGTTGAGCGACGTGACCATTCCGGAGGGAACGATCCTCGCTCTCGAGAAGCCGTTCGGCACCGACGAGGCCAGCGCCCACCGGCTCAATCAGCAGCTGGCGAAGCTCGTGCCCGAAGACCAGGTGTTCCGCATCGACCACTTCCTGGGGCGTTCGACCGTGCTCAACCTGCTCGGCGCCCGCTTCGCCAACCGCCTCCTCGAGAGCGTCTGGTCGGCCGACGACATCGCCTCGGTCGACATCGACTACCCCGAGCCCCTGGGCCTCGAAGGTCGCGCGGGCTACTACGACGGGGCGGGTGCTCTCGTCGACATGATCCAGAGCCACCTGCTGCAGGTCATGGCGTTCGTCACCATGGAGCCCCCGGCATCCCTCACTCAGCTCGATCTGCGCGACGCCACGTCGGCGGTGCTGCGCGCCACCCACGTGCGGGGTGACGATCCCGTGCGCAACTCCCGCCGCGCCCGGTACACCGCGGGCAGCGTCGGCGACCGCCACTTCTCGTCCTACGTCGACGAGCCGGGGGTCGATGCGGCGCGCGGCACCGAGACGCTCGCCGAAATGACGGTGGAGGTGCGGAATACCCGGTGGCAGGGCGTTCCCATCACCCTGCGCTCCGGTAAGGCGCTCAGCTCCGGCCACCGGGCCGTCACCGTGACCTTCAAGCCCGTGCGACACCTTCCCGGCGGGTTCGTCGGCGAGAGCGAGCCGTCCGAGCTCGTGTTCTCGCTCGGCCCCGACACCATGAGTCTCGGCCTCAACGTCAACGGTGCCGCCGATCCCCTCGAGCTCGAGCGCGTGACCCTGGCGGCCGACCTCGGTGAGGGCGCGCTCAGGGCCTACGGCGAGGTGCTCTCCGGCATCCTCGACGGCGATGCGATGCTCGCCGTCCGCGCCGACGCGGCCGAGCAGTGCTGGCGGATCGTGCAGCCGGTCATCGATGCGTGGCGAAAAGACGAGGTACCGCTCGACGAGTACGCAGCGGGCACCGCGGGCCCCGCATCCTGGGCGGAGTGAGACGGCGGGAAGAGCCGGCGCACAACGGCGGGGCTTCGACCGAACACGCCGCACCGTTGGCATCCTCCACCGGTGTGTCGCCGAGCCCGCCCGCCATCGTGCAACGGAACTGACCGGGATCTTCCCGCGGCCGCGAACGGAACGACTCACTCCGTCACGTGGGAACATCTCGCGCGCGATGGGCGTTCACTGGTTCGGGTCAACGGCGTCCCGGTTTCGTCATCCGTTCTCAGGAGTACCCATGTCTCTCGTTCTCGACCGCACCGCCCCCACCGACGCCCCCATCCTCGACGTGCTCGCCGAACGCTGGAGTACCCGCGTCTTCGACCCCGAGACGCCCATCGACGAGTCGGCGCTGCGCTCCGCGCTCGAGGCCGCCCGCTGGGCGCCGTCGGGCATGAACTTCCAGCCCTGGCGCTTCATCGTGGCCCGCCGCGGCACCGCCGCGCACCAGAAGCTCGTCGGCGCGCTCATGGGCTTCAACCAGGCGTGGGCCCCCGCCGCCGGCGCCCTCGTCGTCGTACTCGCCGAGACCGAGACCGAAGACGGCGAGGCCCGCACGTGGGCGCTGTACGACAGCGGTCAGGCCGCGGCCCACTTCACCGTGCAGGCGCACGCCGAGGGACTGGCGACCCACCAGATGGGCGGCTTCGTCGCCGACGATCTGCGTACGGCCTTCGACATCGACGCCCGATTCACCCCCGTCACCGTCATCGCCGTCGGCGCCCTGGGCGACATCGACGCCGCTGAAGAGGGCCTGCGCGAGCGCGAGCTCGCTCCCCGCCAGCGCCGCACGGTCGAGGAGTCGCTGCTCGTCGACGACTGATCGGCCCGCCCGCGACGACGCCCGTCGCGCCGGAGCCCGTCAGCGGGGTGCCGGCGCGGCGGGCGTTCGTCGTTGTGTCGGCGCTCTGCCGATGCGCTCTGCCAGCGCTTGGCCGCGGCCGTGCGCTCTGCCAGCGCTCGGCCGCGGCGGCGCACCGCCCATAAACACCATTCGTGCGCAGAAACACTCTGCCAACGCGTTTATGCGCACGGACAGCGTTTATGAGCGAACAGCCTCGGGGCGCAGAGGCCGACACCGCGCGATGCGCGGTCGACCGCACGCACACGGAGAGGGGGATGCCACGCCCTCGCGCGGCATCCCCCTTCCTCGTCGTTCCTATTCGACGATCTCCGCCTCGACGAAGTCTTCGTCACCGGAGGCCGCCGGCCCCGCGCTGACCAGCATCAGCGAATCCGCGTCGCTGGCCACATCGACCCGCACGACGTCACCGTCGCGGACCGTCCCCGCGAGGATCGCCATCGCGAGGCGGTTCTGGATCTCGGTCTGGATGAGCCGGCGCAGGGGACGGGCGCCGTACACCGGGTCGTAGCCGCGCTCGGCGAGCCACGACCGCGCGTCGGGCGTGACCGCGAGGGTCAGCCGGCGCTCGCGCAGGCGCTTGTGCAGCGCGTCGACGGCCAGTTCGACGATCTGGGCGAGGTCGTCCTGGCTCAACGCCTGGAAGATCACGATGTCGTCGAGACGGTTCACGAACTCGGGCTTGAAGGCCTGGCGCACCAGCGCCTGCACCTGGTGCGTCTTGGCCTCCATCGACAGCGTCGGATCGATCAGGATCGGCGAGCCGAGGTTGCTCGTCAGGATCAGGATGACGTTCGTGAAGTCGACCGTGCGACCCTGGCCGTCGGTGAGTCGGCCGTCGTCCATGACCTGCAGCAGGACGTCGAACACCTCGGGGTGCGCCTTCTCGACCTCGTCCAGCAGCACCACGCTGTAAGGGCGACGGCGCACGGCCTCGGTGAGCTGTCCACCCTGCTCGTAACCCACGTACCCCGGAGGGGCACCGACGAGCCGCGAGACGGAGTGCTTCTCGCCGTACTCCGACATGTCGATGCGCACCATCGCGTGCTCGTCGTCGAAGAGGAAGTCGGCGAGCGACTTGGCCAGCTCCGTCTTGCCGACACCGGTCGGGCCGAGGAACAGGAAAGAGCCGACCGGGCGGTTGGGGTCGCTGATCCCCGCGCGCGAGCGACGGACGGCGTCGGACACCGCCTTCACGGCATCCCGCTGTCCGATCAGGCGTTTGCCGAACTCGCGCTCGAGGTGCAACAGCTTCTCGGTCTCGCCCTGCAGCAGGCGCCCGACCGGGATGCCCGTCCAGGCGGCGATGACCGCCGCGATGTCTTCGTCGGTGACCTGGTCGTTGACCATGCGGTCGCCCGCGGGCTCTTCGCGCTCGGCGGCCATGAGCTCGCGCTCGAGCGCCGGGATCTCGGCGTACAGCAACCGGGACGCACGCTCGAGGTTACCCTCGCGCTGCGCGCGCTCGGCATCCACGCGGGCGGCGTCGAGGCGGGTCTTCAGCTCACCCACGCGGTTGAGCGACGCGCGCTCGCGCTCCCACCGCGCCTGCAGCTCGTCGAGTTTGGCCTGCTCGGCGGCGAGGGACTCGCGGAGCGCGGCCAGGCGCTCCTTCGAGGCGGCGTCCTTCTCTTTCTTCAGGGCGAGCTCTTCGAGCTTGAGTCGGTCCACGTGGCGGCGCAACTCGTCGATCTCGAGCGGGGCCGAGTCGATCTCCATCCGCAAGCGCGATGCCGCTTCATCGATCAGGTCGATCGCCTTGTCGGGCAGCTGGCGTGACGGGATGTACCTGTTCGACAGGGATGCCGCGGCGACCAGCGCAGCGTCGGCGATGGCCACCTTGTGGTGCGCCTCGTACCGCTCCTTGAGGCCGCGGAGGATCGCGACGGTGTCTTCCACCGTGGGCTCGCCGACGTAGACCTGCTGGAAGCGGCGCTCGAGCGCGGCATCCTTCTCGATGAACTCGCGATACTCGTCGAGCGTGGTCGCTCCGATGAGGCGCAGCTCACCGCGGGCCAGCATGGGCTTGAGCATGTTGGACGCGGCGACCGAACCCTCGCCGCCGCCCGCGCCCATCAGCACGTGCAGCTCGTCGATGAACGTGATCACGCGCCCGTCGGACTCGGTGATCTCTTTGAGGACGCTCTTGAGGCGCTCCTCGAACTGACCGCGGTACATGGCCCCCGCGACGAGCGCCGAGATGTCGAGGGCGACCAGCTCTTTGTTCTTCAGGCTCTCGGCGACGTCGCCCGCGACGATGCGCTGGGCGAGGCCCTCGACGACCGCGGTCTTGCCGACGCCGGGCTCGCCGATGAGCACCGGGTTGTTCTTGGTGCGCCGGGTGAGCACCTGGCTGACGCGGCGGATCTCTCCGTCGCGCCCGATCACGGGGTCGAGCTTGCCCTGGCGTGCCCGGTCGGTGAGGTTGATGCCGAACTGCTCGAGGGCGCTACGCGCGTCCTCCTGCCCCGGCTGTTGCGTGGCGTTCATGTGTTCTCCTGGAAGTGTTCTCGCTCTCGCTCAAACTTGAGCGGCGTTGACTCAAGTTTAGCAGTGAGCTCGGGCGAGGGCAACGAAGCCTCAGCATCCCGAGCGCGACACGAGGAGGACCCGCCGAGATCACGCGATCTGCGCGAGATCACCCGCGATCGTGGGTGATCTCGACGACGTCGCGTGACCTCGACGACTTCGCGTGACCTCGACGACGTCGCGTGATCTCGAGGCTGAGGCCCGCCGCGCAGGTCGGCAGACGCCCGACCCCGGACGCGCCGCCACCGGCAGATGGACGCACCCCCGAGCCGCGTCATCCGTCGGTCAGGCCGGCACCGACTCGGCATCGATCTCGGGCAGATCGGATGCCGCCTCCTCGGGCCCCGCGCACGAGAATCGCGCGCGGTACGCGGTGGGGGTGAGTCCCATCGTGCGGGCGAAGTTCTGCCGGAGCACCGCCGCCGAGCCGAAGCCGCATTCCGACGCGATCCGGTCGAGACCGAGGTCGGTCTCTTCGAGCAGGCGCTGCGCGTGCAGCAGCCGCTGGCGGGCGAGCCACGCCGCCGGGGTCGCGCCGAGGTCCGCCTTGAACCGCCGGGCGAAGGTACGCGCAGACATGTGCGCACGTGCCGCCAAGCGGTCGACGGAGAGCTCGGCATCCAGATTCTGGAGCATCCACTCCGTCACCGGCGCGAGCGACAGCGAGGAGTCGATCGGGATCGGCGATGCGATGAACTGCGCCTGTCCGCCATCGCGCTGCGGCGCCACGACCATGCGCCGGGCGATGCGGTTGGTGAGCTCTGAACCGAGCTCTTGGCGCAGCAGGTGAAGGCAGGCGTCGAGTCCTGCGGCGGTTCCCGCGCTCGTGATGATGTTGCCCGACTGCACGTAGAGCACGTCGGGGTCGACCTCGATCGCCGGATACATCCGCGCCATGACATCGGCGTACCGCCAGTGCGTCGTCGCGCGCTTTCCATCGAGCACCCCGGATGCCGCGATCACGAACGACCCACTGCACACGCTCAGCAACCACGCACCGCGCGCATGTGCGGCGCGGATTACCTCGGTCACGCGCGGGTCGACGGCGCCCCACTGCTCGCGGGGGATCGGCGCGAGGACGAGGATATCGACGTCTGCCGCCGCATCGAGGCCGAGCTCGACATTGACCGAGAAGCCGATGTTGGAGGGGATGACACCCGGGTCGGGTGCGACGATGCGGAAGTCGAAGTTCGGGATGCCGTCGTCGCTCCGGTCGAGGCCGAACGCCTCGCAGGCGAGGCCGAACTCGAAGGGCGCGAACCCGGACTGGATGACGACGGCGACCGAGCGCATGAGCGCACCTCCGGTGTGGCAGGAATCTGACGAACACCGTCCATCATGCCACTCGTGGGCATGATTCCTCTAGACGTAGTTTTTCTGCCATGGCTTATCTCATTGCTCTCGGCATCCTGTCCCTCGCCGGCGTCGTCGGCACCGTATGGCTCGTCCGTAACGACGGATACGGGCGCATTCCGACCGACCCGTCGCGCGTCGCGTCGTCGACGCCCCGCACGGACCGCTCGACCCGCTCGCGCGAGAGCGCGGTCCACGCCGCCCCCGCCGTCGAAGCCGCACGCCCGACCCTGCACGTCACCCTGCCATCGGCATCGGCGGCGACCGCTTCATTGCGCATCGTGGGGACGGAGTGACCCGGAGACGCGACACACGCCGCCCCGGCGCCGCCCGGAGGGCGTGGGACGGCATAGGCCGCCCCGGCAACGCCGAGGCTCGGCGGGCGTGGGACGACACAGGCCGTCCCGCAACGCCGAGGCTCGGCGGGCGTGGGACCCGCAGGGTCACCGACCGGCGGTGACAGCCCGCTCGTACACGGCGACCATCGCCGCCGTGCGCGACGACTGGCGGAAACGCTCCGCGACACTCTCATCGGGCGTCACCGGCGACCCGGCGGCGATGTCGGCGGCCGCGCGGCGGAGGGTCTGCGCGAGCGCAGCGACCGTGGCATCCGGAACGGCCCAGGTTCCCGCGCCGAGCTCGGCACCGATGTCGGAGTCGCTGACGACGGCGGGGGTGCCGAGCGAGGCGGCCTCGAAAACCGTCATGCCCTGCGTCTCGAAGCCGATGGACGTCTGTAGCACGGCGTCGGCGTCGGCGAGCCGGCGGAGGGTCTCGGCGTAGGGCAGTCGTCCGGCGAAGGCGACGGATGCCACCGGCGCCCTGCGCTCGACCAGCCGCTGCGCGGCACGAAGCTGGCCACCGCCGCCGATGATCTCGACCTCGGCATCGATCCTCGACTCGGCGACCGCCTCGAGGAAGGGGAGCAGACGCTTCTCGGGACTCATGCGGCCGAGCCAGACGAAACGCGGACGACCCGGGCGACGCTCGGTGGGTCCGGCCGCGAGGGCGGCATCGAGCGCGTCGTCGTCGATGCCGTTCCAGATCACATCGACCGAGGGCGCCACCCCGTGCCGTTCGAGACGCCGGGCGAAGTGGGCAGAGGGCGCGGTCACGGCGTGGGACAGGGCCGCGAGACGGCGCAGGTAGGCCCAGCCGTCGATGCCGCGGCCGACCGGGGCCGTACCGCGCCCCGCCACCGCCGCGGTGCCCCCGCGCGGCAGCGCGCGCCGCGCCCAGGCGTTCAGTGCGCGCAGCACGAGGCCCGGGAAGGGTGCGGTCGCTTCGATGCCCACGTCGACGCGGTTGTGCATGGTGTGCACGACGGGCAGACCGTGACGGTCGGCGTAGCGGTGACCGACGAAGGCGCCCCAGAAATCGGCCTGCACGTGCACGACGTCGACGGGCAGACGCGCGCCCATCTCGGCATCCAGGAACCGATCGGTGCGGGCGCCCGGCCAGGCGAGCGCGTACTCGCGGTCGACCGTGATCGGCAGGGAGGGCAGATCGAGGTAGGAGGCGTCGTGGGCGGCGGGTCGGTGCGGGCGCGGCGCCACCACCGTGACGACGTGGCCGGCACGCTCGAGGAATCGCTTCTGCAGCCGCATCGACACCTGCGCACCGCCGAGGGACTCGAGATGCTGGTCGGCGAACATCACGACGTGCACGCGACTACTCCGGCAGCGGTCGACCGCGGTACAGCGCCTCGAAGGTGTCGAGGGTGCGGGTGATGTCGTGCACCGCGACGGCATCGAGAGAGGCCTGCTGCATGCGTTCGCGGTCGTCCGACGAGGCGGTGAGCACGTCGGTCAGCCGTTCGGCGAGCTCCTCGGCGTCGCCGGGCGTGAAGAGGTAGCCGTTCTCGCCGTGGTGCACGAGGTGCGGCAATGCCACGGCGTCGGCCGCGACGATCGGCAGCCCGGAGGCCATGGCCTCCATCGTCGCGATCGACTGCAGCTCCGCGATCGACGCGATGGCGAACACGCTGGCGCGTGAGTACAGCCTGCGCAGGTCTTCCTCGGAGGCGTGGCCGTGGAAGGTCACGCGGGAGGCGACCCCCAGCTGTTGTGCGAGAGCCTCGAGCTTGGCGCGCTGGTCGCCGCCGCCGACGATGTCGAACGTCACGTCGAGGGCGGGGTCGAGCTGCGACAGGGCCGTGAGCACGACGTCGATGTGCTTCTCGGTGGTGAGGCGACCGACGAAGAGGATGCGGTTCGCGTCGCGAGGCGTGAGGTCGGGGCGATAGTTCGAGCGGTCGATGCCGCACGAGATCGGGATGACGCCCGAGATGTCGATGGTCGACTCGAGGAAGTCGGCCGCTTTGCGCGTGGGCGTGGTCACCGCGCGCGTCATCTTGAACGTGCGCTCGGCGTCGGCCCAGGCGAGCTTGACGAAGATGCGGTCGAGGAAATCGGGGAGGGTCGTGAAGTCGAGGATGTTCTCGGCCATGACGTGGTTGGTTGCGACGACGGGGATGCCGCGCTTTCGAGCCTCGCGCGTGAGTCCTCGTCCGATGATGATGTGCGACTGGATGTGCACGACGTCGGGCTTGATCTCGTCGAGCAGCAGGCGGGCGTAGTGCTTGGACCGCCATGGCAGCACGAAGGTGAGCCAGTCGTGCGGCAGGAAGCGGTAAGCGGGAAGCCGGTGCATCGGAACCGGCTGACCCTCGATGGTCTCTGTCGCCGACCCGGCGCCGCGACGGTCGACGGCCGGCGCCGCGACGTGCACGTCGTGGCCGCGGGCGACGAGTCCGGCGGCCAGGCGCTCGGCGAAGCGCGCAGCTCCGTTGACATGGGGGAGGAAGGTGTCGGCGCCGATGAGGATGCGAAGCGGGCGGTCGGGGGTGTTCGCCGCCTCGGATCGGCCGGATATCTCGGTCGACGCGACGGGCGCGGACTGGTCGGCGGGCGTCGCAGGAGTGGTCACGAGGGGTGAGGCCTATCTATGCGGCGGTCGGGTCGCGCGGTGAGGATCATGCGCCGTCCACTGTACCGGAGCGGGTTTCGTCGCTTCGGCGACTGTCCCCAGGGTGAGGCTCTCGCCGGGCGCGGCGCGGGAGGGACGAGACGGCGCCGCCGGGCACCCGACGCGACCGCGCCGTCGAGCCCACCGCCCGCACGACCAAGCCCGCCCGGCGCACGGCCGGACGGGCTCGTCAGCGGATAGCCCGTCGCGCGGGTCAGCCCTCGCCGTCGATTCGGCGGTCGGGGGCGGGCGAGCCGTGGGCGGGGCGCGGCGGGCCGTCGGTACCCGCGGGAGCACGGACCTCGGATGCCGCGGCCGCCATCGCCGACACCACCACAGCGTCGTCAGCGGGCGGCGCGTGCCGCGGATCGACGGAACGCTCGGCCTCGGTCTCGACGGTGTCGAGGTCGGACGCCGCCTGCTCGAACTGCGAACGGTAGAGGCGGTAGTACGCACCACCGGCGGAGATGAGCTCGTCGTGCGTACCCTTCTCGACGATGTCGCCGTGCTCCATCACCAGGATGAGATCGGCGTCGCGGATCGTCGACAGCCGGTGCGCGATGACGAACGACGTGCGCCCCTCGCGGAGCGCGGCCATCGCCTGCTGCAGCAGCAACTCGGTGCGGGTGTCGACCGACGAGGTCGCCTCGTCGAGGATGAGCACCGACGGCCGGGCGACGAACGCGCGGGCGATGGTGATCAGCTGCTTCTCACCCGCCGAGACGTTGGCGGCGTCTTCGTCGAGCACGGTGTCGTAGCCGTCGGGCAGCGAGTGCACGAACTGGTCGACGCGCGTGGCGACGGCGGCCTCGACGATCTCGTCGTCGGTCGCGCTCTCGCGCCCGTAGCGGATGTTGTCGCGGATCGTGCCGGCGAACAGCCACGGGTCCTGCAGCACCATTCCGGTGCGGGCACGGACATCGTCGCGACGGAGGTCGGCGATGTCCTGCCCGTCGAGCAGGATGCGACCGCCGTCGAGTTCGTAGAACCGCATGATGAGGTTGACCAGCGTCGTCTTGCCGGCGCCGGTGGGCCCGACGATGGCGACCGTCTGTCCGGGCTCGACGCGGAACGACAGGTCGGTGATGAGCGGCCGGTCGGGCGTGTAGGCGAAGCGCACGTTCTCGAACTCGATGACACCGTGTCCGCCGACGTGGTCGGGGGCGTCTGCGGCATCCGGGTCTTGCTCGTCGGCGTCGAGCAGCGCGAAAACGCGCTCGGCCGATGCGGTGCCCGACTGCACCACCGCGGCCATACCGCCCAGCTGCGACAGCGGCTGAGTGAACTGCTGCGAGTACTGGATGAAGGCCTGCACGTCACCGAGGCGGAGCTGCCCGCCGGCCACCATGAGACCGCCGAGCACGGCGATGCCGACGTAGGTGAGGTTTCCGACGAACATCATGCCGGGCATGATCATGCCGGACAGGAACTGCGCCTTGAAGCTCGCCTCGTACAACTCTTCGTTCTCGACCTCGAATTTGTCTCGGGCGTCTTTCTCGCGTCCGTACACCTTGACGAGGGCGTGACCTGAGAACGACTCCTCGACGCGGGCGTTGAGGCGACCGACCTTCTTCCACTGTTCGCCGAACGCCTTCTGCGACTGGGGTCCGATGACGCCGAAGATGACGGCCATCAGCGGAAGGGAGACGAGAGCGACGAGAGCGAGCTGCCACGAGATCGTGAACATCATGATGAGCACGCCGACGACCGTGAGAACGGAGGTCAGCGCGCTCGAGAGCGACTGCTGCATGGTCTGCGTGATGTTGTCGACGTCGTTGGTGACACGCGAGATCAGCTCTCCGCGCTGCACCTTGTCGAAGTACGACAGCGGCAGGCGGTTGATCTTCGCCTCGAGGTCTTCACGCAGGCGCCACATCGTGCGCACCATGATGACGTTGATGACGTAGCCCTGGATCCACGACAGCAGCGACGAACCGACGTAGATCGCCAGGACGGCGACCACCACCATGCGCAGGGCGTCGAAGTCGACACCTGCGCCGACGGAGAAGTTGTTCATCGCCCCGACGATGTTGGCGACATCGCCCTGGCCCGCCGCGCGGAGAGCCTCGACGACATCGGCCTGCGAGGTGCCGGCCGGGAACTGCTCGGCCAACCCCTTCGAGACCACGCCCTCGAAGATGATGTTCGTGGCGTCGCCGAGCACGCGGGGCGCGAGCACGGCGAGCACGACGCCGAGGGCGCCGAGCACGGAGACGAATGTGAACGCCCCCGCGTAGGGGCGCAGGAGGCCGATCAGCCGGCGGAAGCTGGGGCCGAAGTTCGACGCCTTTCCGGGCGCCACGCTGTCCCAGTCGCCGGAATTGAGTCGAGCCTGCTCGGCCAACTCGAGTTCGGCCCGCTCCTCTTCGGTGAGCGCATCGGTGGTGCTCATGCCTCCACCCCCAACTGCGACTCGACGATCTCGCGGTAGGTGCTGCTGGTCTGCAGGAGCTCCTCGTGGGTGCCGACGCCCGCGAGTCGTCCTTCTTCGAGAACCACGATGCGATCGGCCCCCGTGATCGTCGACACGCGCTGGGCGACGACGATCTTCGTCACCTCGGGCAGCTCTTGCCACAACGCCTGTCGGAGCCGGGCATCGGTGCTGAGGTCGAGCGCCGAGAAGGAGTCGTCGAATACGAGCACCGCCGGGCGATGCACGATGGCCCGCGCGATAGCGAGGCGCTGGCGCTGACCACCCGACACGTTCGTGCCGCCCTGGGCGATGCGCCCGTCGAGTCGGCCCTCCATCGCCTCGACGAAGTCGCGCCCCTGCGCGATCTCGAGCGCCTTCCACAGTTCGTCGTCGGTGGCGTCCTCCCGCCCGAAGCGGAGGTTGGATGCCACGGTGCCGCTGAAGAGGAAGGGCCGCTGCGGGACGAGCCCGATGCTCTTCCAGAGCCCGTCGAGGTCTGCCTCTCGCACGTCGACACCCCCGACGCGCACGGCGCCCGCGGTGACGTCGAACAGTCGCGGGAGGAGAGAGACGAGCGTCGTCTTTCCGGCGCCGGTGGAGCCGACGATGGCGACGGTCTCGCCCGGACGGGCGGTGAAACTGATGCCCGACACCACGGCCGACTCGGCGCCCGGGTAGGCGAACGAGACATCGTCGAACTCGATGGCCCCGCGCTCGGGGAACACGCTCACGGGGTTCGCGGGTCGTTCGAGTGTCGAATGACTGTCGAGCACCTCGCCGATGCGCTCAGCGGACACGGCCGCCCGGGGGATCATCACCGTCATGAAGCTCGCCATGAGGACTCCCATGAGGATCTGCGCCACGTACTGCATGAAGGCGAACAGCGTGCCGATCTGCACGCCGCCCTGATCGACCTGGATGCCGCCGAACCAGATCACGCCGACGACGGTGACGTTCAGCACGAGCATGGCCAGCGGGAACAGCAGTACGAAGAGGGAACCCACCTTGCGCCCGACGATCATGATGTCGGTGTTCGCCCCGCGGAACCGCTCTTCTTCGATGCGCTCGCGGACGAACGCGCGCACGACGCGCACGCCGGTGAGCTGCTCGCGCATGATGCGGTTCACCGCGTCGAGCTTCGCCTGGTAGCTGCGGAAGAGCGGCACCATGCGCGCGATGATGAGGCCCGCGGCGATCAGGAGTGTGGGCACCGAGACGGCGATCAACCAGCTGAGGCCGACGTCTTGCTGCAGCGCCATGAAGACGCCACCGATCGCCAGCAACGGTGCGCTGACGAGCATGGTCGCGCCCATCATCGCCAGCATCTGCACCTGCTGCACGTCGTTGGTGTTGCGGGTGATGAGCGACCCGGCCCCGAACTGCGACAGCTCGCGCTCGGAGAAGCCGCTGACCTTCTCGAAGATGTCGCGACGGATGTCGCGGCCCGCGGCCATCGCCGCGCGAGCGGCGAAGTAGGTCGCGATGACGGAGGCGGTGATCTGACCGAGCGAGATGGCGAGCATCATCGACCCCTGGGACCAGATGAAGGCCGTGTCGCCCCGTGCGACGCCCTGGTCGATGATGTCGGCGTTCAGCCGTGGGAGGTAGAGCGACGCCATGGCCGCCACGAACTGGAAAACCAGCAATGCAAGGAGCAACCACCGGTACCGGGAGAGGTAGCGGATGAGGATTTTGCCGAGCACGGCACCTCCAGAACAGGTCGATGCGGTCGCGGTGGCCGCGGGATACAGCCTGGCACCAACCTCCGACACCGGCGACCCCCTGCGCTGCGGGAGCGTTCTCTCGTCGCGAACGCCGCCCGTGGGGCGCGACGCATTCGGAGCGCCCCGGCCGCCCTACGACCGCATCGGATCTCCGGCGTCCTCCACCACCCGCGCGTACGCATCGAGCAGCAGGGCGGGCGTCGCATCGGCTGCGAGCGAGCCGACAGCACCCTGGGCATCGAGCGAGGCGAGCCCGTGCGCGAGCGCCCAGCTGATGATCGTGAGTGCGCTCGGCTCCCCCGACTCCGCCCCACCTGTGGCCGCGACGAGCGCGAGGAGCGAGGCACGGCGCGCGTCGACCAGCTCGGGGGTGCTCTCGTCGACCTCGCCGGGGCGGAACATCAGGTCGTAGAGCGCGGGATGTCGACGAGCGAACGCCACGTACCGCTTTCCGAGTTCAGCGAGGACCGACCGACCCTCCGAGATCGGCTCGTCGAGCTCGGCGGCCAGTTCTCGGAACCCCTGCGCCGCGACGGCGGACAGCATGCCGGTGCGATCTCCGAAGCTGTAGGCCGGCGCCGCGTGCGACACCCCGGCACGGCGGGCGACGGCGCGCAGACTCACTCGGCCGTAGCCGTGATCGTCGAGTTCCGCGCGGGCAGCCGCGATCAGGCGTCCACGCAGATCTCCGTCTGAAGGTTCCATGGATCGATTCTCGCGAGAGGGGTTGACAGTGTCAAGTAGTCGCGCCACGATGACTTGACACTGTCAACCAGATCGGAGTTCTCATGGCCTTCCTGTCCCGCCCCGGCACACGTCGCTCCCTCTCGCGCGTCATCCACCTCGTCGCCGGCGCCCTGATCGGGACGTTCGTGTACGCGCCCCCCGCCTTCGCGGAGCCGATGCGCCTGCTGCTCCAGGCGGTCGTCATCCCCGCGATCGTCCTCAGCGGCCTCTACCTGTGGAAGCAGGCCGCCATCCACCGCCGTCTCCGCGCGTTCACCCGCGCACGATCCTGAAAGGGATGCCGTGTATCACTTCCTGGTCCGCCGACTCGCCCGCCGCAACTTCGAACTGGTGAACGCGCGAGAATTCGACGCTCTTCTCGCCGCGTGCACCGACGACATCCACCACCGCTTCAGTGTCGACCACGCGCTGGGCGGCGAGCGCCACGATAAGGACGCCCTGCGGCGTTGGTTCGAGCGGCTCGTCGCCGTCACGCCGACGCTGCACCTGACGGTGCACGACGTGTGGGCGGCCGGCGGCCCGTGGCACACCACGATCACCATCCGCTGGACGGCCACGGCCGATCTGCCCGACGGCTCCGCCTACCGCAATCACGGGGTGCACATCGTACGCATGCGATGGGGTAAGGCCTACGAGATCGACGCCAACGAAGACTCGCAGGCCGTCGCCGGGGCCCTGCGTCAGTGGGGAGCGGCGGGTGCGAAGGATGCCCTCGCCGCGCCCATGGTGTCGTGACTCATCCGCCGCACAGCCCCGGCTCGTAGGCTGAAGCCATGTCTCGACTGCAGGCCGACGCTCCCGCCGACCTCTGGGTGCCCGTGACCGGATCTCTCGGCTTGCGCGGGCGTCGTCACCGGAAGGCGGCGATCGGCATGCTGCTGAGCCAGGCGAACCAGGCCGCCGGCGCGACCCCCCGGCCCGGCGGTGGCGCGTTCGCGTGGATCCTCAGCCAAGCCGCCCCCCTGCTGATGCGCCGCGCCGCCGGTCGCGTGCTCGTGTGGGTGTGGAAGAGCGATCCCGAGCTGCTCGTCGTCATGGCGCAGCTGCAGGAGGCCACCCCGCAGGCGCGTACCGCGCGGGCCATGATGCCGATGGAGTACGACGACACCGAATCTTTCCCCAACCCCTTCCTGGGGGTGGGCGAGAAGCTCGCGATGCCGCTGCCGAGCGACGCACGCACTCCCCCGTTCGCGACGTACACGTGGGACACGGGCTCGCACTTCGTGACCGTGACCGCGGTGTGCGCCGATCGGGAGCGGTTCGGCACGGTCATCGGAGCCGTGGATGCCGTGGCCCGCACGATCCGCGTGGCCGACGACCTGCGGGTCGGCGAATCGCCGACGGTCCTGCGGCTCGACCCCGCCTGACCCCGGCGGCGACCGGTCCCCTCAACGGGCTCCAGGACCTTGCGCCACGACAGCCGCCGCGCCGACCGGCCTCGGAACCCGCCCATCCCGGGGTGATTGAGCCTGTCGACGCACCGGAGGAAATGGCATCCGGTCTCCGACGAAGGGCTCACGGGCCATGGGTGGCCGAGCCCGTCGAAGCCACCAGCACTCCCGGTATCCGGGATCCCGCGGGGGGTCAGTCGCCGTGCATGTCGCGCGGACGCCAGAGGACGATGTCGGTGGCACGGCGCACGCGTGCACCGTGGCGGAGGGTGACGACGGAGCCCGTGGCTCCGGCCGCGAAGACGCGCGCACCCGGTCGAGACTGGCGTTCGACGGTGAGCTGACGCTCGAGGTCGTTCACACGACGGGCGAGGTCGTGCACCTGCTGCTCGAGGGTGAGCAGGCGGGCGATGGCGGGGAGGCTCATGCCCTCGCCCGACAGCCGGGCGACCTCGCGCAGCTGCTGAACATGACGGCTCGAGTACCTCCGCGATCCACCCTGGGTGCGCGCGGGCACGACGAGACCGAGCCGGTCGTACTGCCGCAGCGTCTGCGGGTGCATGTTCGTCAGCTCCGCCGCGGCGGCGATGGCGAAGATGGGGGCGTCTTCGTCGATCTCCCTCTCGGGCACGGTGTCTCCTCTCCGTCGCTCCGGCGGGTCCCCGGCATCCTGCGATCACGGATGCCGGAGACCTCCCGTTTAGCAGTTCTACCGCGCTTTGGACATCAGGTCGGCGCGGGGGTTCTCTTTCGGCTGGAGTGCCTGGAACCGCTCGAGGGCCTCGCGGGCGGCGTCGTCGAGATGCGCGGGAACCGCAACCTGCACCTCGGCGAGCAGATCGCCGGAGCCCTTGGTCGACTCGATCCCGCGACCCTTGACGCGCAGGACGCGCCCCGACGGAGTGCCGGGCGCGACGCGGAGCCGCACCGGGTCGCCGCCGAGGGTGGGGACCTCGATGGTCGCGCCAAGGGCTGCCTCGGTGAAGGTCACCGGCACCGTCACCCGCAGGTTGAGGCCGTCACGCGTGAACACCGGGTGCGGGCGAACCGCGACGGTCACCACGATGTCTCCGGTCTCCCCGCCGTCGGGAGATCTGCGGCCACGGCCCCGGAGACGGATCTTCTGACCGTCGGAGACGCCCGCCGGGATCTTCACCTTGAAGGGCACGTTGTCTTCGCCCTGGAGGGTGATGGTCTCGCCTTTGGCCGCCGTGACGAAGTCGATCGTCGTCCGCGCCGTGACGTCGGCACCGCGCTGCGGGCCGCCGAAGCCACGGAATCCGCCGGTGGTCTGACCGAACCGGCCGGAGCCGAACCCGCCGCCCTGCTGATCGAACATCGAGAAGATGTCCTCGAAGCCGGGCTGCGGCTGACCCCGGCCCTGACCGAACCGGCTGAAGACATCGTCGAAGCCCCCGCCGCCGCCCGTCCCCGGAGCGGAGAAACGCGCACCCGAGCCCATGGCCCGGATCTGGTCGTACTCCTCGCGCTGCTCGGGGTCGTTGAGGACCGAGTAGGCCTCGCTGATCTCCTTGAACTTGGCCTCGGCCTTCGCGTCTCCCGGGTTCGAGTCGGGGTGGTACTGACGCGCGAGCTTGCGGTACGTCTTCTTCAGATCGGCCGCGCTGACGCTCTTGTCGACACCGAGGACCTTGTAGAAGTCCTTGTCGAACCAGTCCTGACTCGCCATTGGTCCTCCTCTTAGGCCGGCACGGCGACGACGACCTTCGCGGGCCGCAGCTCGACCGAGCCGAGGCGATAGCCGACTTCGACGACCTCCAGGATCGTCGTCTCGGTCACGCCGGGGGTCGGCGCCTGGAAGATCGCCTCGTGCTGCTGCGGGTCGAACACGTCGCCGACGGCGCCGTACGACACCACGCCGAGACGCTCGGCAACGGCGCGCACCTTGTCGCCGATGGCGGCGAAGGGCGTGCCCTCGACGAGGTCGCCGTGCTTGACAGCTCGGTCGAGGTCGTCCATGACGGGCAGCAAGCCCTTCACGGCTTCGCCCTTGGCCCGCTCGATCTCGCGCTCGCGCTGGTCTTCGGTGCGCCGACGGTAGTTGGCGTACTCGGCCTGGAGGCGCTTGAGGTCTATCAGCAGCGAGGCCTCCTTGTCGGAGCCCGCTCCCTCTGCCGCGGCTTCGGGGGTCTGCTCGGCGCCGAGGATGTCGTCGATGGTCAGGCCATCGGCATCCACGTCCTGCGTCTCGGACCGCTCGCCCGACGGCGCGGGGCCGGAGGTGTTCTCCTCCGGCCCCGTCGTCTCGTCAGGACCGGCGCCCGAGCCCGTGGGCTGTTCGTCGTCCTTGTGTGCCATGGTCTCTGCTTACTTCTTCTCTTCTTCGGGCTTGTCGTCTTCGACGACCTCGGCGTCGATGACGTCTTCCTCGGGGTTCGGCGTCTCACCGTTTCCGGGCTGCCCCACGTTGGGGTCGGCGGGCTGACCCGCGGCCTGCGACGAGGCGTAGATGGCCTCGCCGAGCTTGCCCTGGCTGGCGTTCAGCTTGTCGAACGCGGCCTTGACCGCGTCGTCGTCGTCACCGGCGAGAGCCGTCTTGAGCGCGTCGACGTCGCCCTGAACCTCGGTCTTGACCTCGGCGGGGAGCTTGTCGTCGTTCTCTTTGATGAGCTTGTCGATCGAGTACGACAGGGTCTCAGCCTGGTTGCGCGTCTCGGCGGACTCGCGGCGCTTCTTGTCGTCGGCCGCGTTCTCCTCGGCCTCACGCACCATGCGCTCGATGTCCTCCTTGGGCAGCGACGAGCCGCCCGTGATGGTCATCGACTGCTCCTTGCCGGTGCCCTTGTCCTTCGCCGAGACGTGCACGATGCCGTTCGCGTCGATGTCGAAGGTGACCTCCACCTGCGGGATGCCGCGGGGAGCCGGGGCGATGCCGGTGAGCTCGAAGGTGCCGAGCGGCTTGTTGTCGCGGGTGAACTCGCGCTCGCCCTGGAAGACCTGGATCGCGACCGACGGCTGGTTGTCGTCGGCGGTGGTGAAGGTCTCGCTGCGCTTGGTCGGGATGGCCGTGTTGCGCTCGATGAGCTTGGTCATGATGCCGCCCTTGGTCTCGATACCGAGGCTCAGGGGGGTGACGTCGATGAGAAGGACGTCCTTGCGCTCGCCCTTGAGGACACCGGCCTGCAGGGCTGCGCCCACGGCCACGACCTCGTCGGGGTTCACGCCCTTGTTGGCATCCTTACCCGTCTCCTTCTTCACCAGCTCGGCGACCGCGGGCATGCGGGTCGAGCCGCCGACGAGCACCACGTGGGCGATGTCGTCGACCTTGACGCCGGCCTCGCGGATGACGTCGGAGAAGGGCTTGCGCGTGCGGTCGAGGAGGTCCTTGGTGAGGTCCTCGAACTTGGCACGGGTGAGGGTCTCGCTCAGCGAGACGGGGCCCGAGTCGGTCAGCGACAGGTAGGGGAGGTTGATGCTCGTCGACGTGGACGACGACAGCTCCTTCTTCGCCTGCTCGGCCGCTTCCTTCAGACGCTGCAGGGCGATCTTGTCGCCCGAGACGTCGACGCCGGTGGTGTCCTTGAACTGCTTGATGAGGTACTCGACGACACGCTGGTCCCAGTCGTCGCCACCGAGGCGGTTGTCGCCGGAGGTGGCGCGCACCTGGATGGTGGAGAAGTCGTCGTCCTTGCCCACCTCGAGCAGCGACACGTCGAACGTTCCGCCACCGAGGTCGAAGACCAGGATGAGCTCGTCTTCCTTGCCCTTGTCGAGGCCGTACGCCAGCGCAGCCGCGGTCGGCTCGTTGATGATGCGCAGGACGTTCAGGCCCGCGATCTCACCGGCCTCCTTCGTGGCCTGACGCTCGGCGTCGTTGAAGTACGCGGGGACCGTGATGACGGCATCCGCCACGCTGTCACCGAGGTACTCCTCGGCGTCACGCTTGAGCTTCTGCAGGATGCGGGCCGAGATCTCCTGCGGCGTCCACTTCTTGCCGTCGACGTCGAAGCCCCAGGTCGTGCCCATGTGGCGCTTGACGCTGGAGATGGTGCGGTCGACGTTGGTGACGGCCTGGCGCTTGGCGGTCTCGCCGACGAGCACCTCGCCGTCCTTCGTGTAGGCGACGACCGAGGGGGTCGTGCGGAAACCCTCGGCGTTGGCGATGACCTTGGGCTCGCCACCCTCGAGCACGCTCACGACGGAGTTGGTCGTACCGAGGTCGATTCCCACTGCACGGGGCATATGTGTCTCCTTGCTTGTGAGCCGGGCGGTGCCGCGACTCGAGGTTGATGCGAAGTCTGCTTCGCGGGTTGAGCCGCGATGACTCAAGGTTATCGCGGCCCCGCAGAGAGGTCAAGGCGACTTGATATGAATTGGCTCAACTTCTGGATGCCGCGCCGTGCGCGCGCGGCCGACCGGGGCGTCGGCCGCTCGGCGAGCAGGGCGTCGGCGTGCGGCGAGCTCGCCGCGCGGTCTCACGCAGGAGCAGTCCGCCCGCGTCGGGGCTCGCAATGTGCACCGGGGCGATCGCCGGACGCCCCGCTGCACATTTCGCGCCCCAACCGCACCGCCCCGGCCGCCTTCCGCCACATGAGGCTCCCCTCATCGTCGCGCTGCCGCATCGCTACCGCGCGTCGAGATACCGAGGTATCCGCCCACCGACGGGGGTCGCCTCCGCGCACGCACGACGCCCCCGCGACCCGAAGGTCAGCGGGGGCGTCGAACGGATGCCGCGGGGTCAGTCGCGGTCGCGGTCGCTCTCGCGGCGCTGGGGACGGTCGCTGCGCTTGGCGGAGCGTCCGCCGCCGTCGAGGCGCAGGTCGATCAGCTGACCCGAGATGCGGGTGTCGGCGAGGCGGCCGATCGTGTCGCTCGACAGGTCGACGGGCAGCTCGACGAGCGAGAAGTCCTGGCGGATCTGGATCGCGCCGAAGTCGTTGCGACGCAGCCCGCCCTCGTTCGCGAGAGCGCCGACGATCTGCCGGGGCTCGACGCGCTGACGACGACCGACGGCGATGCGGTAAGTAGCGAAGCGGCCGGAGGTGTCGCGCCGAGGGCCACCCTCACGCGACCCGCCGTCGCGGGACCCGCCGTCGCGACCCCCGCCGTCACGCGCGGGACGCTCGGTGTCGAAGCGCTGCTGACGGAAGGCCTCGGCCTCGAGCAGCAGCGGGGTGTCGCCCTGGGCGACCACGGCGAGCGCTGCGGCCACGTCGGCCTCGGGAACGTCGTGGTGCTCGACGTAGTGGGCCACGACGTCGCGGAAGGTCGCGATCGCCGCGGTGTCTTCGAGGGCGGTGGTGATCGCGTCGTCGAAGCGGGTGAGGCGGGTGGCGTTGACGTCGTCGACGCTCGGCAGCGACATTTCGGTCAGCGGCTGGCGCGTGGCCTTCTCGATCGCGGTGAGCATGCGGCGCTCGCGCGGGGTGACGAAGCTGATCGCGTCACCGGTGCGGCCGGCGCGACCGGTGCGGCCGATGCGGTGCACGTACGACTCGGTGTCGATCGGCAGGTCGTAGTTGACGACGTGGCTGATGCGATCCACGTCGAGACCGCGGGCAGCGACGTCGGTGGCGACGAGGATGTCGAGCTTGCCGGACTTCAGCTGGTTGACCGTGCGCTCGCGCTGCACCTGGGCGACGTCGCCGTTGATCGCGGCAGCGGTGTACCCGCGGGCGCGGAGCTTTTCGGCGACCGTCTCGGTCTCGTTCTTGGTACGGGTGAAGACGATCATGCCCTCGAAGTTCTCGACCTCGAGGATGCGCGTGAGGGCGTCGATCTTCTGCTGGTACGACACGATCAGGTAGCGCTGTGAGATGTTCGTCGAGGTCGCGGTCTTGGTCTTGACCGTGATCTCTTCGGGATCGTTCAGGTACTGGGCCGAGATGCGACGGATCTGCGCGGGCATGGTCGCCGAGAACAGGGCGACCTGCTTCGTCTTGGGGGTGTCGGCGAGGATCGTCTCGACGTCTTCGGCGAAGCCCATCTTGAGCATCTCGTCGGCCTCGTCGAGCACGAGGTACTTCAGCTCGCTCAGGTCGAGGGTGCCCTTGTCGAGGTGGTCCATGATGCGACCGGGCGTACCCACGACGATGTCGACGCCGCGGCGCAGCGCCGACAGCTGCTGGCCGTAGCCCTGACCGCCGTAGACGGGGAGCACCGAGACGCCCTTGATGTGCGCGGCGTACTTCTCGAACGCCTCGCACACCTGCAACGCGAGCTCGCGGGTGGGGGCGAGAACGAGGGCCTGGGGGTTCTTGTGCCCGGTCTCCATCTGCGACAGCACGGGCAACGCGAAGGCCGCGGTCTTACCGGTACCGGTCTGCGCGAGACCGACGACGTCGCGGCCCTGCAGGAGCACGGGAATGGTCGCGGCCTGGATCGCGGAGGGGGTCTCGTAGCCGACGTCTTTGAGGGCCTTGAGCACGTTGGCATCCAGACCCAGATCGGAGAAGGTGAGGGGGGCGGGAGCGGTCTCCGCCTCAGCGGAGTCGACGGGGGATTCGGATGCCATGACTCCACGGTAGTCGGCTCCACGCCCGCGCGCGGGCGTGGAGATAACCTGAACGCGCCCGCCGACGCCGGCGCCGCGAGATCCCGGGCACCACCGGGTGTTCACCGAAGGGTCCTAGCGTGACCGACATGCCCTCCCCGGCGAACGTTTCGCCCCCCGAATCCGCCCGCCGGCCCGTGCTGGCCTGGGCCCTGTGGGATTGGGGTTCCGCCGCGTTCAACGCGGTCGTGACGACCTTCGTCTTCAGCACCTACCTGGCGAGCTCGCTCTTCGTCGACCCGGCCGTTCGCGCGGCGGCGAACGGGAACGCCGACGATCCCGCCCTCGTACGCGCGCTCGCCGACAACGCCAGTGCCGTCGGCGTCGCCCTGATGATCGCCGGCATCGTGGTCGCCCTCGTCGCCCCGGTGCTGGGGCAGCGCTCCGACGGCACGGGCCGGCGCAAACTCTGGCTGGGCGTGAACACCGGTGTGGTCGTGCTCGCGATGGCGGCGATGGTGTTCGTCGAGGGCACGCCGGGATACCTCGTGCTCGGGGCCACGCTGCTCGCCGTCGGCAACGTCTTCTTCGAGTTCGCCAGCGTCAACTACTATGCCATGCTCACGCAGGTCTCCACGCGCGAGAACATCGGCCGCGTCTCGGGCTTCGGCTGGGGCATGGGATACGTCGGCGGCATCGTACTGCTGCTCCTGCTGCTGGTGCTGTTCATCCAGAGCTTCGGGGATCCGGATGCCGGGGGCCTGCTCGCCGTCACCGAGGAGGGCGGACTGAACATCCGGCTCGCCGTGCTCGCGTCCGCCCTCTGGTACGCCGTGTTCGCGATCCCGGTGCTGCTGCGCGTGCCCGAGATCCCGGCGCAGCACCGCCGGGTGCGCGTCGGCTTCCTCCGCTCCTACGTCCTGCTGTGGGGCACGCTCCGCTCGCTCTGGCGCGACAGCCCGCAGGTGCTGCTGTTCCTCGTCGCCAGCGCCGTCTTCCGTGACGGTCTCGCGGGCGTGTTCACCTTCGGGGCGATCATCGCGGCGCAGGTGTTCGGATTCAGCTCCACCGAGGTGCTGTACTTCGCCGTCGCGGCGAACGTCGTCGCCGGCGTCAGCACCTTCGTCGCCGGGCGGTTCGATGACCGATTCGGGCCGAAGCGGGTGATCCTGGCGTCCCTGATCAGCCTCATCGTGCTCGGCATCGTGATGCTCTTCATCGGCACGTCGCAGACCGGCTTCTGGTTCGTGGGACTGGGCCTCGGCCTCTTCGTCGGCCCGGTGCAGTCGGCCAGTCGCTCTTTCCTGGCCCGGGTGGCCCCGGAGGGCCGCGAGGGCGAGATGTTCGGCCTCTACGCCACGACCGGCCGCGCGGTGTCTTTCCTCGCGCCGGGCCTGTTCGCGCTGTTCGTCGGTGTGACGGGTGACACGCGCCTCGGCATCCTGGGGATCGTGCTGATCCTCGCCGCGGGGCTGCTGCTCATGCTGCCGGTGAAGGTGAAGGGCGCCGTCATCCGCTGACCGCGCGCGTTCGCCGTTCGCCGACGACCGGCGCGCCGCGCCCACCGCAGAAACGGCGACGCTTAAACAGCGTTCGTGCGCAGAGACACTCCCACAGCGTGTTTATGCGCACGAACAGCGTTTATGCGTCGCTGGCCCCGCCCGGGCGCGGTCGCGGGACGGGATGACGGCCCCGAGGGACGGATGCCGCGGACTCAGTCGCGTGGCCAGGCGTCGGCGAATTTCGCCAGCAGGCGCGCGAATTCGGTCCGCTCGCCGTCGCTGAACGACTCGAGGGCGGAGCGCACGGCATCCCGCCGACGTCCGCGGAAGCCCGACACGAGCCCCTGTCCCTCGGGCGTCAGCCGCACGCGGGTGCGGCGCGCGTCGTCGGGGTCGGGCTCGCGCGCGACGAGACCCAGCTCGACCGACTGCTGCACGAGGCGTGATGCGCGCGGCTGATCGACCCCTACCGCGTCGGCGATCTCGCCGACCGACAGCGATCCGGATGCCGCGACGAGGGCGTCGAGCATGCGCAGGCGCGCGGGCCCCCCGAACCGTCCGTGGGCGGGGTCGGCCCACGGGGGTGCGCCGCGGCCCCACGGACCCCCGTGACCACCGTGCGGGTGGTGGTGCGCCTCGGGCGGGAACGGAGGACGCGGGCGCCGTCCGCGCAGGCGCGCGAGGGCTGCGGCGATCTCGTCGGCGGCATCGGTGGACATACCCGGATTTTACATGTCGCTTGACAAGCACTCGGAATACATGTCACAGTACATTCGTTGTCACATGACATGCACCGGCGGATCGTCCGCCGACGAAAGGACCCCATGAACACCCCCACACCTTCTGATCCCCGCGCCCTCGCGCATCGCCTCATCACGGCCGGCCACGCGCTGCACCACCGTCTGTTCGCGCAGCTGCACGACAGCGGCATCCATCCCAAGACCCTCCTGCTGCTCGGCGCCGTCGACGGACGCATCGACGCCCCCTGGGTTCTCGACCGCCTGGCACGCGGCGGCAAGCGGGTCACCGCCCTCTCCGACCGCGGCTGGATCGTGCGCGACGGCGACGGGTGGTCGCTGACCGACGAGGGCCGCGCCCTCCTCGACCGCGTGGATGCCGAGCGCTCGGCGCTACTGGCCGACGTGCCGGCCGAGCAGCTCGAGAACCTGACCGCGGCGCTCGACGCGCTCGCGGCGACCCTCGACGTCGACGACGCCGAGACGACCGGCCGCGGCCCCCGCGGCGGCTTCCGCGTCATCCCCGGCGTCGGTCGACACGGCTTCGGCCCCGACCCCCGCAGGGCCTTCGGTCCGAACGAGCACCGCGGGTTCCGCGTGGGCGAGCGCGGCGCAGGCTCCTCCACCCACCACCCGGCGCATCCCGGCGATCACCCCGCTTCCGACTCCGGTCCGGGCGAACGTGACGCGTCCAGATCGCGCGAATTCGGCCGCCCGTCACACGGGCAGGGTCGCGGCGCGCACGAGCGGTGCCACCCCGCACGCGAGCACCGCGGAGGCGAGCACGGTCGCGACGGCGGACCCCGCCACGATCACCGCCGTGGCCACGAACGCGCGTTCGAGCGCGGCTTCGACGCCGGCTTCCAGCGCGGACGCGAGGCGGGCGGCGCTGCCACCGAGCCTCAGGCATGAGTCCTGCGATGCGTCCGCGGCCGAGGCCCCCGTGCGGGACCACGGTCGCGGACCCCGAGCTACTGCGTTCCGGCTGATCACGCAACATCCGCGGTCGTACGTGACGCCCCGTGTCACTTCGCGACGCTCTGAGACGCACTCATTGGCCGGCATCCGCAGCCCGCTCTAGCGTCTGGGGGAATGCCGCCGGTATGCCGCACCGGCGCAGCGAAGGAACAGTCGCATCGTGACCACCAGCCACACCCCACCGCGCGCCGCCACCCGGCCGCCGCGCCCGTCGACCAAGCCCAACGGGCAATGGAAGATCGACGGCACCACGCCTCTCAACGGAAACGAGGAGTGGAAGCAGGTCGACGACGGTCTGGCCGTGCGCGAGCGCATCGAGAACATCTACGCCGCGGGCGGCTTCTCCTCCATCGACCCGACCGATCTGCACGGCCGGTTCCGCGTGTGGGGCCTGTACACCCAGCGCAAGCCCGGCATCGACGGCGGTCGCACCGCCACCCTGAGCCCCGAAGAGCTCGAAGACGAGTACTTCATGCTCCGCGTGCGCATCGACGGCGGGCAGCTCACCACCGAGCAGCTGCGCGTCATCGCCGGCATCTCGCAGGAGTTCGGCCGCGACACCGCCGATCTCACCGACCGCCAGAACGTGCAGCTGCACTGGGTCGAGGTCGAGTCGATGCCCGAGATCTGGCGCCGGCTCGAAGCGGTCGGGCTCGGCACGACCGAGGCGTGCGGCGACGTGCCGCGCGTCGTGCTGGGCTCCCCCGTCGCGGGGATCTCCGCCGAAGAGCTCATCGACCCGACGCCGCAGATCGACGAGATCACGAGCCGCTTCATCGGCGATCCGACGCTCTCGAACCTTCCGCGCAAGTTCAAGTCGGCCATCACCGGCCACCCCAACCACGACGTGGTGCACGAGATCAACGACGTCGCGTTCGTCGCCGTCGAGCACCCCGAGCTCGGCATCGGGTACGACCTGTGGGTCGGTGGCGGCCTGTCGACCACCCCGCGCCTCGGCGAGCGCCTGGGTGTCTTCGTCGCACCCGAGCGGGTCGCCGAAGCCTGGCACGGCGTCGCGCAGATCTTCCGCGACTACGGCTACCGGCGTCTCCGCAACAAGGCGCGCCTGAAGTTCCTGCTCGCCGAATGGGGGACCGAGAAGTTCCGTCAGGTGCTGCAGGACGAATACCTCGGCTACGCCCTGCCCGACGGTCCCACGCTGCCCAAGCCCGCCGCCCCCGGTGACCACGTCGGCATCCACCGTCAGAAGGACGGCCGCTTCTACGTCGGCGCGACGCCCATCGTCGGCCGCGTCTCGGGTACCACCCTCGCCCGTCTCGCCGACCTCATCGAGGAGCACGGATCGACGCGGCTGCGCACGACCCCGCACCAGAAGGTCGTCATCCTCGACATCCCCGAGGACCGGGTCGAGTCGCTCGTCGCCGGTCTCGACGACCTCGGCCTGCAGGCACGACCGAGTCTCATCCGCCGCGGCACCATCGCGTGCACCGGCATCGAGTTCTGCAAGCTCGCGATCGTCGAGACCAAGGTCAACGCCACCGCCGCGGTCCTCGAGCTCGAGGAGCGCCTCGCGGGCTTCGACCTGCCGCACCCCATCTCGCTGCACGTCAACGGCTGCCCCAACTCGTGCGCACGCATCCAGACCGCCGACATCGGCCTCAAGGGTCAGCTCGTCACGATCGACGGCGAGCAGGTGCCCGGCTACCAGGTGCACCTCGGCGGAGGGCTCGCCTCCCAGGACCGCGACGAGGCCGGCCTCGGTCGCACGGTCCGCGGCCTCAAGGTCGCCGCCGACGGCATCGCCGACTACGTGGACCGGGTCGTGCACCGCTTCCTCGACGACCGCGACGCCGGCATCGACGAGACCTTCGCCCAGTGGGCCCACCGCGCCGACGAGGAGGCCCTGCAGTGACCGTGTCGCTCGCCCCCCGCATCACCGCGCGCCGCAGCGCCGCCGAGCTCGAAGCTCTCGCCGAACAGGGCAACGAAGAGCTCCGCAGCCTCGCGGCCGATGAGGCGACCCCCGCCGAGGTCATCGCCTGGGTCGCCCGGCACTTCGCGCCCGAAGCGGCGGCCGTCGCCTGCTCGATGGCGGATGCCGCGCTGCCGCACCTCGTGTCCGAGCAGCTGCCGAACGTCGACGTGCTCTTCCTCGACACCGGCTATCACTTCCGCGAGACCCACTTCACGCGCGACGAGGTCGACCGCGCCCTCGACGTACGCGTCGTCGACGTGCTGCCCGAGCAGACGGTCGCCGAACAGGATGACGAGTTCGGCGCGCGCCTGTACGAGCGCGACCCCGCATTGTGCTGCGCCCGCCGCAAGGTCGACCCCCTGCAGGGAGCGCTCGGCGGCTACGAGGTGTGGTTCACCGGCGTCCGCCGCGACGAGGCGCCCACGCGCACGAACACCCCGCTGGTCACCTGGGACGAGCGCAACGGCCTCGTCAAGGTGAACCCGGTCGCGGCGTGGAGCTTCGACGACCTCATCGGGTACGCCAACGACCAGAAGGTGCCGGTCAACCTCCTCCTCACCCACGGCTACCCCTCCATCGGGTGCGAGCCGTGCACGCGCCCGGTCGCCCCGGGCGAAGATCCCCGGTCCGGCCGCTGGGCGGGCCTGTCGAAGACCGAATGCGGGTTGCACACATGAGCGCTGTGTCCACGGCATCCACTGCCCTCTCCACCCTCGACCTGCTCGAGGCCGAGGCGATCCACGTCATCCGCGAGGTCGTCGCCGAGTTCGAGCGGCCCGTGCTGCTGTTCTCGGGCGGCAAGGACTCCGTCGTGGTGCTGCACCTCGCGACGAAGGCGTTCGCGCCGGGCCGCGTGCCCTTCCCCGTGCTGCACGTCGACACGGGCCACAACTTCCCCGAGGTGCTGGCGTTCCGCGACGAGACGGTCGAGCGCCTCGGCCTGCGCCTCGAGGTCGCGCGCGTGCAGGACTACATCGACGACGGCCGCCTGCAGGAGCGCTCCGACGGCACGCGCAACCCGCTGCAGACACTGCCGCTGCTGGATGCCATCGCCGCCGGCCGCCATGACGCCGTCTTCGGCGGGGCCCGCCGCGACGAGGACAAGGCGCGGGCGAAGGAGCGCATCATCTCGCTGCGCGACGAGTTCGGGCAGTGGGACCCACGTAACCAGCGGCCGGAACTGTGGAGCCTGTACAACGGTCGCCACACCCCCGGCCAGCACGTGCGCGCGTTCCCGATCTCGAACTGGACCGAGCTCGACATCTGGCGCTACATCGAGCGCGAGGCCATCGCGCTGCCGCCGCTGTACTTCGCGCACGAACGCGAGGTGTATCGCCGGGGCGACATGTGGCATCCGGTCGGTCCGTTCTCCCCTCCCCGTGAGGACGAGCGGGTCGAGGTGCGCACCGTCCGCTACCGCACCGTCGGCGACATGAGCTGCACCGGAGCGGTCGAATCGGATGCCGCAGACCTGACGTCGATCGTCGCCGAGGTCGCACGCACCACCATCACCGAACGCGGCGCCACCCGCGCCGACGACCGCCTCAGCGAGGCGGCCATGGAGGATCGCAAAAAGGACGGGTACTTCTGATGTCGCTCGACACCCTCGAGGCGCCGGTCCGAACGACCGAGCCGACGCTCTTCCGCTTCGCCACCGCGGGCTCCGTCGACGACGGAAAGTCCACGCTCGTGGGTCGGCTGCTGCATGACGCGAAGGCGATCCTCGCCGACCAGCTCGAGCAGGTCGCGCGCACCTCGGCCGACCGCGGCTTCGCGCACGGCGCGTTCGATTTCGCGCTGCTGACCGACGGCCTGCGCGCCGAGCGCGAGCAGGGCATCACGATCGATGTCGCCTACCGCTACTTCGCCACCGGCACGCGGTCGTTCATCCTCGCCGACTGCCCCGGGCACGTGCAGTACACGCGCAACATGGTCACCGGCTCAACGACGGCCGACGCCGTCGTCGTACTCGTCGACGCCCGCGCCGGCGTGGTCGAGCAGACGCGCCGCCACCTCGCCGTGGTCGCGCTGCTGCGCGTGCCGCACGTGATCATCGCGGTGAACAAGATCGACCTCGTCGACTTCTCGGCCGAGGTGTTCGCCCGCGTCGCCGCCGACGCGCGATCGGTGGCGACCGAGCTCGAGATCGACGACCTGCACGTGCTGCCCGTGTCGGCCCTCGAGGGCGACAACATCGTCGACCGCTCGACCCGCACGCCCTGGTACGACGGCCCCGCGCTTCTCGAACTGCTCGAGACGCTCCCCTCGGCCGACGAGGCCATCCGCGACGCCGAGCCGCTGCGCCTGCCCGTGCAGTCGGTCATCCGTCCGCAGGGCGGGCTGTCGCCGGAGCTCGCCGCCGACCCCGAGACCGCCACGGCCCTGCGCGACTACCGCGCGGTCGCCGGGCGCATCTCCCGCGGCGCCGTGCGCGTGGGCGACGAGGTCGAGGTGTCGAGCTCGGGCGTTCGCACGGTGGTACGCGGCATCCGGGTCGCGGGTGTTCCGGCCGACAGCGCCGTGGCCCCGCAGTCCGTGTCGCTCGAACTCGCCGACGACGTGGATGCCGCCCGCGGCGCCGTCATCGCCTCGGCGGGCACGCTGCCCCCGGCCCGCCGCGAGGCCGACGTCGAGCTCTTCCAGCTCGACGCGCGGCCCCTGACGCCCGGCGCGCGCGTCCTCGTGAAGCACGGCACCGCCACGGTGCAGGCGATCGTGGCATCCATCGATTCCCGGTACGACCTCGACGCCCTCACCCACGTCGACGCCGACCGACTGCAGACGAACGACATCGGCCGCGCGCGCCTGCGCCTGGCCGCCGACCTGCCGCTGGAGCCGTACCGCGACAGCCGCCACGAGGGCTCGTTCCTCGTCATCCATCCGTCCGACGGCGCGACTCTCGCCGCCGGAATCGTGCGCTGACCGGCGCCGATCCCATCCGCGCGCCCGCACGGCGCGCCCGACCCGACCCGCCATCCAGCGGGCCCCACCGCGCCGACCGGCGCACGCCCTACTGCCTACGAAGGAGGCGAACCGTGAAGACACTGCGCACCGCGACCGCGATCACAACCCTGGGACTGATTGCGGCCATGATGGCCGGCTGCGCCACGGGACCCGCCGCCTCGGCCGAGGGTTCCGACCAGGGTCCGGCCGCCGAACTCCGCCTCGGCTACTTCGCCAACGTCACCCACGCGCCGGCACTGGTCGGTCTGCAGGAGGGCCTGTTGCAGGACGCCCTCGGCGACACGACGCTGTCGACCGAGGTGTTCAACGCCGGTCCCGCCGCCATCGAGGCGCTCTCGGCCGGCGCGATCGACGCGACCTACATCGGACCGAACCCCTCGATCAACACGTTCATCCAGTCACGCGGCGAGTCGGCGCGCATCATCGCCGGCGCCGCCACCGGTGGTGCCGCCCTCGTGGTGCGCGACGGCATCGACAGCGCGGAAGACCTGAGGGGCAAGACCCTCGCCACCCCGCAGCTCGGCAACACGCAGGACGTGGCGCTGCGCGGCTGGCTGAAGGAGCAGGGCTTCGAGACCGACACCTCGGGCGGCGGCGACGTCACCATCACCCCGACCGAGAACGCGCAGACGTTCCAGCTGTTCAAGGACGGACAGCTCGACGGCGCGTGGCTGCCGGAGCCGTGGGTGTCACGCCTGGTGATCGACGCGGGCGCGAAGGTGCTCGTCGACGAGGCCGACGAGTGGCCCGACGGGCAGTTCCCCACCACCGTGCTGCTGGTGCGCAAGGACTTCCTCGACCAGCACCCCGAGACGGTGTCGAAGCTGCTGGCCGGGCACGAGGCATCCGTGAAATGGATCGCCGACAACGCCGATGAGGCCGCCTCCGTCATCAACGCGCAGATCGCCGCCGACACGGGCAAGCCGCTCGCCGACGCCGTCATCGCGCGGGCGCTGGAGCACGTGACGTACTCGGTCGACCCGCACGCCGACACCTTCCAGACGCTGGTCGAGAACGGTGTCGCGGCGGGTACGCAGAAGGAGGGCTCGATCGAGGGCCTGTTCGACCTGCGGCTGCTCAATGCGCAGCTCGCGACCAGCGGCGCGGCGAAGGTCTCGGCCGCCGGCCTCGGCGAGGAGTGACATGACCACGGCCCGCACCGACGCACCGGCACCCGCCCTCACCACCGCTCCGGCGGTGCGCATCGACGGCGTCTCGAAGCGCTTCGGTGCGGGCCCGGTCGTCCTCGACGACATCACCCTCGACTTCGCCCCGGGCGAGTTCGTGTGCCTCCTCGGCGCATCCGGCTGCGGAAAGTCGACCCTGCTGAACCTCATCGCCGGCCTCGACCGCCCCACCGCGGGACGCATCGAGACTCCCCCCGAGGGCTCGGCGGTCATGTTCCAGGAGTCGGCCCTCATGCCCTGGCTGAGCGCGCGCCGCAACGTCGAGCTGGCCCTACGCCTGCGCGGGGTGCCGCGCGCCCGTCGGCGCGACGAGGCCCTCGCCCTGCTCGACACCGTCAACCTCGCGGATGCCGCCGACAAGCGCCCGCACGAGCTCTCGGGTGGCATGCGGCAGCGCGTGGCCCTCGCCCGCGCCCTCGCGCAGGACCGGCCCGTGCTGCTGATGGACGAGCCCTTCGCCGCCCTCGACGCCATCACCCGCGACCTGCTCCACGAGGAGCTCGAGCGGGTGTGGCGCGCGACCGGCCGCACCATCGTGTTCGTCACCCACAACGTGCGCGAGGCGGCCCGCCTCGGCGAGCGCGTCGTGCTGCTGGGCAGCCGTCCCGGCCGCGTCGTCAACGAGTGGCGCATCGAGCGCACAGAGGGCCGCCGCATCGAATCGCCCGAAGTCGCCGCCCTGTCGGTCGAGATCACCGACGAACTGCGCAAGGAGATCCGCCGCAATGCGCGCTGACACCACGGCCACGGCCGACGACCTCCGCAGCCTCGAGGCGGGCCTCGACAACCTGCAGACCACGACCGACGCGGGCGCCGGCCGCTGGCGCACGTTCTGGTCGAGCGTGCTGCCGCCGATCATCTTCGTCGTCCTTCTGGTCGCCGCGTGGCAGCTCTACATCGTCATCGCCGACCCGCGCCCCGACAAGGCCCCCAGCCCCGCCGACGTTCTCGGCGCACTGAGCTATGCCTGGGACACCGGCCGGCTGCAGGAGGCCGTGCTGACGAGCCTCGAACGCGGCGTCCTGGGATTCCTCATCGCCATCGTCATCGGCACCCCCATCGGTCTGCTGCTGGCCGAGGTGCGCCCGATCCGTCGCGCCGTCGGCCCGATCATCTCGGGACTGCAGGTGCTGCCGTCGGTGGCGTGGGTGCCCGCCGCGATCATCTGGTTCGGATTGACGGATGCCACGGCCTACTTCGTCATCCTGATGGGCGCGATCCCCTCGATCGTCAACGGCCTCATCGCCGGTGTCGATCAGGTGCCGCCGCAGCTGCGGCGCGTCGGCACCGTGCTGGGCGCCTCGCGCTGGCAGCTCGCGACCTCGGTCATCCTCCCCGCCGCCCTCCCCGGCTATTTCGCCGGGCTCAAGCAGGGCTGGGCGTTCTCGTGGCGCTCGCTGATGGCAGCCGAGATCATCACCTCGGGCGGCACGATCGGCTTCGGTCTCGGCACGATGCTTCAGCAGACCCGCGACCTCGCCGACCTCGCCGGCGTCCTCGCCACGATCGTCGTCATCCTCGGGATCGGCATCCTGATCGAACTGGCCTTCTTCGGCCCCATCGAGCGGCGCATTTTGCGCGGTCGCGGCCTGCTGCTGTCGGGCGGGGCGCGATGAGCGGGGTGACGGAGGCGGCGGATGCCGCGGCCTCCGGCGCCGGCGCGACGATCGGGCCGGTTCCCGCCGACGCGGCGAGCGAGCGAGCGGAAGCCGCGGCACCCGATGCTGCTGCCTCGCCGACATCGACCACCGCTCGCGCGGATGCCGTCGAGCTCGGCGCCCCGGATGCCACGGAGCTCGGCGCTCCGCCGACAGCCGGGGCCGCGGCATCCGGAACCGTCTGGCTCGTCGGCGCGGGCCCGGGAGATGCGGGCCTGCTGACCCTCCGGGGGCTGCGCGCCCTCGAGTCCGCCGACGTCATCGTCGCCGACCGTCTCGGCGCCCGCGGGGTGCTCGACGGCCTCGCAGCAGAGGGCGTGCACCTGGTCGCCGAGGTGATCGACGTCGGCAAGCTCCCCGGCCATCACGCCGTGCCGCAGGATGCCATCAACGCCCTGCTGGTGCGCGAGGCGCAGTCCGGTCGCACCGTCGTGCGCCTCAAAGGCGGCGACCCGTACGTGTTCGGCCGCGGTGGCGAGGAACTGTTCGCGTGCCAAGAGGCCGGCATCGACGTGCGCGTGGTGCCCGGCGTCACGAGCGCCGTGTCGGTGCCCGCCCTCGCCGGCATCCCGCTCACCCACCGCGGGGTGGCGACGAGCTTCACCGTGGCGACCGCCCACGACCAGCTCCTGCCCCTCGGCGGCGGACGCGACCACACCGTGGTGCTGCTCATGGGCGTCGGCACCCTCGCGCAGTCGGCCCTGACCCTCGCCCGCGGCGAGCGCGGCGGCGACTGCCCCGTCGCGATCGTGGAGGATGGATTCGGCGCGCGCCAGCGCGTCACCGTCGGCACCCTCGCCACCATCGCGGCCCAAGCCGCGGAGCGCGGGGTGCGCTCCCCCGCCGTCGTGGTCGTCGGCGACGTCGTGCGCCTCAGTCCTTACGCGCCCGCCGCCCTGGCATCCCTCGATCTCACCTTCGACCCCCTCGCCGTTCCCCGAAAGGCCCCTTCGCTGTGACCTCGTCTTCTCTCACCTCGCTCCGTGTCGCGATCGTCGGTGCCGGCCCCGCCGGCATCTACGCGGGCAACATCCTCACGCGCGCGGTGACCGACGCCGGCGGCACGGTCGCGATCGACCTCTTCGACTCGCTGCCCGCGCCCTACGGCCTCATCCGCTACGGCGTCGCGCCCGACCACCCGCGCATCAAGGGCATCGTCGACTCGCTGCACGAGATGCTCGACGCCGGTTCCACCCGCTTCATCGGCAACGTCGAGGTGGGCCGCGACATCGCGGTCGACGAGCTGCACTCCCGCTACGACGCCGTGATCCTCGCCACCGGGGCCCTGCGCGATGCGCCGCTCGACGTCCCCGGCATCGACCTGCCCGGCTCGTACGGCGCGGCCGACTTCGTCGCCTGGTACGACGGCCACCCCGACGTTCCCCGCGACTGGCCGCTGGACGAGCGCGAGGTCGCTGTGATCGGCAACGGCAACGTCGCCCTCGACATCGCCCGCGTGCTCGCCAAGCACGCCGTCGACCTGCGCTCGACCGAGATCGCCGACAACGTGCTGCACGGCCTCGAGGCCTCCGCCGTCACCGATGTGCATGTGTTCGGTCGCCGCGGACCCGCCGACATCAAGTTCACGCCCATCGAGCTGCGCGAGCTCGGCGAGGTGCCGAACGTCGACATCGTCGTGCACGACGAGGACTTCGTCGATGCCGACCCCGCCCAGGCGTCCAACAACCAGCTCAAGGTGATGCTGCGCGTCCTCAACAGCTGGCGCACGCGGGAGCAGACCGGCGCGAGCCGCCGCCTGCACCTGCACTTCTACCACTCCCCGCTCGCCGTGCTCGGCGACGAGCGCGTCGAGGGCCTGCGTTTCGAGCGCACAGAACCCGTCGGCGACGGCACCGTGCGCAGCACCGGCGAGATCCGCGAGATCGCCGTGCAGCAGGTGTACCGCGCGGTCGGCTACTTCTCGAGCCCCGTGCTCGGTGCGCCGTTCGACGCCGTGCGCGGCGTCGTGCCCAACGTCGAGGGTCGGGTCGTGGAGGGCTCCGAGGTCGTATCGGGACTGTATGCGACGGGGTGGATCAAGCGCGGCCCTGTGGGTCTCATCGGGCACACGAAGTCGGATGCCATGGAGACCATCGCCCACCTGGTCTCCGACATCGAGGCCGGCGCCCTGACGGCCCCCACGGTCGACGGCGACGTGCTCGAGGCTCTGGCCGAGCGTGGCGTGGAGTTCACCACGTGGGAGGGCTGGCGCACGCTCGACGCGCACGAGCGCGCGCTCGGCGCCGCGCACGAGCACACCCGCGAGCGGGTCAAGGTCGTGTCGCGCGAGGAGCAGGTCTCCGTGTCGCGGTCGGGGGCCTTCGTCTCATGACCTATGTGATCGCCCTTCCCTGCGTGGACGTGAAGGATCGCGCCTGTATCGATGAGTGCCCCGTCGACTGCATCTACGAGGGCGAGCGGTCGCTGTACATCCACCCCGACGAGTGCGTGGACTGCGGTGCGTGCGAGCCGGTCTGCCCCGTCGAGGCGATCTACTACGAGGACGACCTGCCCGAGGAGTGGTCGGACTACTACAAGGCGAATGTCGAGTTCTTCGACGACATCGGCTCCCCCGGTGGAGCGGCGAAGGTCGGCGTGATCGCGAAAGACCACCCCGTCGTGGCGGAGCTGCCGCCGCAGGCGCATGAGTGAACCGGTGCCGGGTCTCACCGCCGACGTTGTCATCGTCGGCGGAGGTCCGGCGGGGCTGTCGGCCGCGCTGAACCTCGCCCGCGCCCGCGCCTCGGTCGTCGTGGTCGACACCGGCCGGCCCCGCAACGCGGCGACCCTTCGCTCGCACGGGTTCCTCACCCGCGACGGCATCTCACCGATCGAACTGCGCAAGCTCGCCCGCGACGAGCTGCGCGCCTACGACGAGGTGCGCATCTTGGATCGGTCCGCCGTCGCACGGATCGAGGCGGATGCCGACGGCTTCGTCGCGACGCTCACGGGTCGTGCCGCGGCGGCATCCCCGATTCTCGCCGCCCGCACGGTCGTGGTGGCGACGGGGCTGCGCGAGACGCTGCCCGACGTGCCGAACCTGCGGTCGTTCTACGGCATGTCGATCTTCAGCTGCGCCGCGTGCGACGGGTGGGAGTTGCAGGACCGGCCGGTGGCCCTGATCGGCGAGACATCCGACCTCGCCGACCGTGCGCGGCTGCTCACCCGCTGGACGTCGCAGCTCACGGTGTGCACCAACGGCGCCGCGGTCATCGAGCCGGCGGACGAGGCCGAGCTGGTGGCATCCGGAATCCGCGTCGAGAGGCGCGCGATCGCCGACCTCGAGGGCGAGCGCGGACAGGTCGGCGCCGTGCGCTTCGCCGACGGTTCCTCGCTCGCGGTGGCGGGCGGCTTCGTGCGGCCGACGTGGCACGCCGCGCACGACTTCCTCGATCCGCTCACCCCCGACTGCGACGCCGACGGGCACCTCGTCACGGACCGCTCCGGCCGTACGTCGGTGCCGGGACTCTACGCGGCGGGGGATGCTGCGGCTCCGGGTCCCCAGCAGCTCATCGTTGCGGCCGGACAGGGTGCGCGGGTAGCCGCGGTGCTGGTGCAGGACCTGCTGGGCGTGCGGACGGCGCACTGACGTGGGCGGGTGAGGTCGGCGGCGTGGCGTGGGTCGGAGCGGCGGCATCCGCCGGTCTCGTCCGCGAGATCACACCCGTTTCGTGAGACGACACGCGTTTGCGCGCAAACACGGGTGACCTCGGCGAAGAGGTGTGATCTCGGCGCCGGAGGGCGCCGCGTCAATGGGCGACGTCGGTCAGCCGCCGAGCGAGCCCGCGTCGGTGGCGCCGACGTCAGTGCGGTGGAAGTTCAGCGCCGAACGCGACGCGGTGGGACCGCGCTGGCCCTGATACCGGTTGCCGTACGGACCGGAGCCGTAGGGGTTCTCGGCGGGCGAGGTGAGGCGGAAGTAGCAGACCTGGCCGATCTTCATGCCCGGCCAGAGCTTGATGGGCAGGGTCGCGACGTTCGAGAGCTCGAGGGTGACGTGTCCCGAGAAGCCCGGGTCGATGAAGCCGGCCGTCGAGTGCGTCAGCAGCCCGAGACGACCGAGCGACGACTTGCCCTCGAGCCGCGCGGCGACGTCGTCGGGCAGGCTGACTCGCTCATAGGTCGACCCGAGGGCGAACTCACCCGGGTGAAGGATGAACGGCTCGTCGGGCGCGACCTCAATCAGGCGGGTGAGCTCGGGCTGGTCTTCGGCCGGATCGATGAAGGGGTACTTGTGGTTGTCGAACAGCCGGAAGTACCGGTCGAGCCGCACGTCGACGCTCGAGGGCTGCACCATGGCCGGGTCGTAGGGGTCGAGGCCGAGGCGCTTCGCGTCGAGTTCGGCCCGGATGTCGCGATCGGAGAGCAGCACGGCCCCAGCCTAGGGCGGCGTCGGTGGCCGCGCCGCCCGCATGTCGGCGGGTGACCCGGCCGTCCACATCGGGCTCGCCGGCGGCGCGCACCGCTACGAGACTGCATCCGCCGGGCACGCCCGCCTCGAGAACGCATCCGTTTGCCGAGACCGCACGGGTTTGACGGCAATCGCATGCGGCCTCGGTGAACGGATGCGGTCTCGGCGAAGGATGTCCGGATGCCACGAGATGCGGGCCGGACGCTGTTATGCTGGCCGGGTTGCCGCAGGGCATCCGGGGCTGTAGTTCAATGGCAGAACTTCTGCTTCCCAAGCAGATAGCGCGGGTTCGATTCCCGTCAGCCCCTCAAAGCCCTCACGGGTGGCCATCGGCCGCCCGGGAGGGCTTTCATGTCGCCGTGAAGCGAACCCTTGGGTGGGCCCACGCCGCCGGAGGCTCCGCGCGTCGCGAAGCGACGTGTGGAGGGGCGGTGGGGACGATTCCCGTCAGCCCCTCCAAAGGTCCGACATGCCGGCGCAGCCGGTGTGGCGGACCTTTCGCGTGGGTGCCGTAGGAACCGATCCCGCAGCGGGTGGGCACACTCCGCCGGAGGCTCCGCGCACGCCCATGTCCGTCCTGCGGCGGATGCGAACGCGGCAACCTTTTGCCTACCGTGGGGGCATGACCAAACCCGAAAACCCCTCACAGGTCGCGGTCTGGCTGTTCATCGCCGCGACCTTCGCGTTCGCATCCTCATCCGTATTCGGGCTCGAAGGGCTCTGGCGGTGGAACCTCGCCGCCCTGGGGTTCCTGCTCGTCATCGTGGGAGGGGTGCGCCTCGGCGTCGAGATGCGCGGGCGCCGCCCCACGGCTCCTCCCCAGGAGTGAGCGCCGACCTCGCCGCCGGGCGCACGGGCCCTCGTGGCACGTCCGTGACGTCGCGCCGCCCGCGCTTCACACCGCTCAGCTGCGCAGGTGCGAGGCGCCGTTCAGGTCGAGGATCGCGCCCGACGCCCACTGCGAGCGGGGCGAGCTGAGGTAGGCCACGGCATCCGCCACTTCGTCCGGGGTCGCGACGCGGCCGAACGGGCTCTGATCCCGGATGCCGTCACCCGCCGCGCCGGAGAGCTTCTCCTGCTGCCGATCGGTGCCGACGAAACCGGGCGCGACACTGGTCACGGCGATGCCGTGCGGGGCGAGGGCGACCGCGAGGGACTGGCCCATCGCGTGCAGGCCGGCTTTCGCGGCGCCGTAGGCGGGGAACTCCGGCTCTCCGCGGAATGCCCCTCGCGAACCGACGTTCACAATCGACCCGGGGAGTCCCCGTTCGATGAGGGACCGCGCGACCAGGAAGGTCACGTTCGCGGGGGCGCGCAGGTCGACGTCGACCATCTGCTCCCAGATGCGGTGCCAGGTGGCGTAGTCGACGGTGGAGATGGGATGCGAGGTCGCCGCGTTCGGCGCGATCGCGGCGTTGTTGACGAGCACGTCGATCCGCCCGAACGCCTCGAGGACGTCGCTCACGACGCGCTCCGCCGTCGCCGGGTCGGAGAGGTCGCCGCCGACGACGAGATGTCCCTCGCCATGCAGGAGCGCGAGTGTCTCGTGCGCGGCATCCCGATCGCGGCCGTAGTGGACGGCGACGCGATCCCCGCGCTCGCTGAGGGCAACGGCGATGGCCCGGCCGATACCGCGGGAAGCGCCGGTGACGAGGGAGTTCAGCATTGCCTCATCCTCGTTCATCCTGAGCGTCCGGGCGGCGACGCGAAACGGCGACACCGCCCGGACTGTCCGGGGCTCACACGTCGGGGTGATGAACCGGTCACGCCCGCCGTGGAGCCCTCACGTTACGTCGACGCCCGCCGACCGCGGCCCGCTTGACGAGCTCCCCCGGTGGATGCGGGGTGCAATTTGGGGCGACTTCCGCTCTTCGGGGCGCGAATCCTTCACCCGAACGGCGAAACCCGCCCCAGACCGACGGACCGCGGGTCAGGCGCGGGTGAAGCCGTCGAGGTCGGGGTCCCAGAAGGCATCCGGGTTGTCGGAAGCGAGCGTCTGCTCCTGCGCGATCGCGGGCGCGTGCGGGAAACGCTGATGCTGGCGGAGCTCCTCGGCGGCCCACGCGAAGTCGGGCTCGTCGCCAGTCCAGTCGCGGGCCGGCGCACTCAGCACGTCGTTGCCGACGCCGATGACCAGCTCGGCCTGATCGGTCTCGCCCGTGGCGGTGACGATGGGGATGCTGACCGCCTGGGCATGCCCGTCGGCGGCGATCGACGCCGTCAGCTGCACGAGCGCCTCGGCGACATCGTCGGTCGTGGTCACGGTCTCACCGGCATAGGTCACAGATCGCATCCCCCCATCGTGGCGGCGGCGACGACCTGGGAGGGGCCGCTTGCCCCGCGGACCATCGCTCGGGTAGGGCCCGGATGTCGGAGGGGTTCGCTACGGTCTCAGACACGACGTGAGGAGCGCGATCCATGGCAGACATCCCCGAACTGATCGTCGCCGACGTCGAACGCTGGCGCGCGTGGCTCGATGAGAACGAGAGCGTGAGCGACGGCGTACGCGTGGTGCTCGCGAAGAAGGGCACCACCACTCCCACGACGCTCACCTACGCCGAAGCGCTCGAAGAAGCTCTCTGCAGCGGATGGATCGACGGTCGCCGGCAGTCACGGGATGCCACGACCTTCTGGCAGCACTTCACGCCCCGCCGCTCTCGGTCGCTGTGGTCGACGCGCAACGTCGACATCGTCGCCCGCCTGGCCGATGAGGGGCGGATGCGCCCGCGCGGAGCCGTCGAGATCGCGAAGGCCCAGGCCGACGGGCGGTGGGATCGCGCGTACGCCGGTCCTGCGACGATCGAGGTCCCGCCGGATCTTCAGGCGGCCCTGGATGCCGTACCTACGGCCGCGCGCGCGTTCGGCGCCCTGAACAAGACGCAGCGGTACGCGGTGCTGCACCCCGTGGTCACGGCCGCGAACGAGACCGTGCGCGCGACGCGGATCGCGCGTCAGGTCGCTCGGCTGGAAGTGGTCGGGGAGGGGCCGGGCGCATGACGTCCTCGCGGATTGCAGCGGCCCGCGACGCGTATCGCGCGACAGGTCGCTCTCTGGAGGTGGTCGGCGAAGTACCGGGGGCATGACGTCCTCACGGATTGCAGCGACCCCGGCTCCGAGCGAGGGGCGGTGGTGCTTCCGCGGCTGAGACGCGGGCCGGGCACCGCTCGGGCCCTACCGATAAGCCACGGAGCGAGAATGGGCACATGCGCGCGCGACGACTGCTGGGCCTAGGAGCCGTGGCATCCCTTCTCATGGGCCTCGTCGCGTGTTCCACCCCGAGCCCCGAAGCTCCCTCCCCGACGCCCGTTCTCGACGCTGACGCGCCGGTCGTGGCGTTCTACGGCGACTCCTACACACGCGGGACGGGCGCGAGCTCGCCCGAGAAGCGCTGGTCGACGGTCGTGTCGGCCGAGCGCGGTTGGCGCGAGATCAACCGTTCCGAGAACGGGCTGGGTTTCGTCAACCGCCGCGCCTCGATGGGGCCCGGGCTCGACGACATCCCCGCGCTGATCATCGACGACGACCCCGACATCGTGTTCGTCACGATGGGACTGAACGACAACTTCAGCTACGACCGCGCCCCGGATGAGATCCACACCGCCATCGACAGCGACCTCGATCGCCTGCGAGACGGGCTCCCCGACGCGCGCATCATCGTGGTCGAACCGTTCTGGTACACCGACGACCGGCCCGCCTCGGTCGACGTCATCGCCGGGTGGGTCGAGGCCGCCGCAGAGCGCATCGACGCGGACCACATCGACGGCGCGAGCCACTGGCTCGACGGGCACTACGCCGACTCGTCCGACAGTTGGATGGCCTCCGACGGCCTGCACCCGAACGACACGGGGTACGCCTACATGGCGGAGCGGATGGATGCCGCGCTTTGCGCCCTCGACCCGCCACTGTGACCGCGGGGCAGGGAGTCGTCGAGCTCGATCGCAGGATGCACGGGAGTGGTCGGCTGGTCGAGAATCGACCGATGACCACGTCCCGGCACGCCACGAGAATCATCCCAACGCCGCGAACGGAGACCTCATGCGGGAACTGACCTACTACGTTGCAGCATCCATCGATGGCTTCATCGCCGCTCCTGACGGCACCTTCGACGCCTTCCTGGCGGAGGGGGACCACATGGCGGCCGTCGTGTCGGACTTCGCCGACGCTCTTCCGACCCATGTGCTCAACGCCCTGGGCATTCACCCCCCGAGGACCCGATTCGACACCGTCATTCAGGGGTGGAACAGCTATTCGGTGGCCCTCGACGCGGGGATTACGAACCCGTACTCCCACCTTGCGGAGTACGTCGCGACTCATCGCACGGACGAACCCTCGGGTGTTCGTTACACGAGCGATGCGCTCGCGACCGTCCGCGCCCTCAAGGCGAAGCCCGGCCTCGGAATCTACCTCTGCGGAGGAGGCTCGCTGGCCGGCAGCCTTCTGCCCGAGATCGATCGTCTGATCATCAAGAGCAACCCGGTCGTCCTCGGTGGCGGCATCCCGCTTTTCGGCGGGGTAACCGGCGCCGCCACGACATTCACCCCGCTGAGTGCGGCGACCTTCGCATCCGGCGTCACGATCACCGAGTACGTGCGGCCGACCGCCGCCACGTCCGCCGGCTGAGCGCCCACACCGCCGTCGCCGCGACCACCAGCAGCATCAGGATGCCGACGACGTGCAGCGCGAGTGACGGCAGACCCCGCTCGGGCAGGAGGAAGCCGTAGGGCACCCACCCGTCGGTCGCCCCGCGCAGTAGCACGACGGTGATCCACACGAGGGGGTAGGGCAGCACCCACCACAACTGCGTCCACGCGAGCCGCGGCCGATCCGGCGAGAAGACGATGTCGATCAGCACCAACGCTGGGAACACGACGTGCAGCGCGACGCTGACCCACACCGGGGCGGAACCCGTGCCCGGCACCAGCGCGTTGTAGACCACGGCGACGACGATCAGGCACGCCGCTCCCACACCCCAGGCCACCGAGAGCCACGGGGGAGGGCGGCGACCGTTGAGGGCGAGAGCGCCCACGGCGATGAGCACGAGCGCGGTGAGCGAGCTCGTCTGGTTTGTGAAGTATCCGAAGAAGTCGAACGGATTCGCATCGCCTACCGCGATCCGCAGAACGTACGCGTAAAACACGACGAGCAGAGCAGCGGAACCCACGACGACGCGCACGAGCGGACGGGTGCGACCGGTCGAGCGGGGTGGCTCGGGGACCGCAACGGATGCAGGGGCCATCGGGCGACGCTACCGCGCGCGGGTCACCGAACGCCCGCTCGCCCGTGGCGACCAGGCAGAAGCGGCGGGGTTCTCGGGCGCGCCCAAACGCTCGGGCCCCATCGTTCGCTCCGGGTACCGCCGGTGTTCGAGCCGCTCGGTCAACAGCATCCGCGGTTCACGCTCCCGCGGGACCGGCGTCAGGAGGTTGCCGCCTCGACGCGTCGCACCGTCTCGGCGATGGCATCCGCCACCGCGTCGGGGTGCGAGACGTGCGGGGAGTGGCCGGATGCCACCGACACCTGCGCGTCGGCGGCGTCGGCCCACTGCCGCTGCTGCTCGGGCGGGAGCGCCTTGTCTTCGGTGGCGACGACGTAGGTCACCGTCACGTCGGGGCCGGGCTCGGCCGGAGCGGGCTGCGTGAACGACGTGACGCTCTGCCACCCCACGCGGGTCAGCGCGGTCTCGACGACGGCCGGGTCGACACCCGAGTAGATGGTCTCGGCGATGTTGCCGATCTTCACGGCCTTGCCGTCGGCGGAGCGCTCGTAGCCGGGCGGGAACTCGCCACCCTGGGCATCGAGGAGAGAGGCTCCGACGGGCAGAGAGAACGCGGCGATCATCACCAGTCCGCGCACGGAATCGGCCGCCGCGGCCGCCGCACGGGCCGGGACCCCGCCGTAGGAGTGCGCCGCGAGCACCACCGGGCCGTCGATGTCGGCGACAGCCGAACGGATGGCCTCGACATCGTCGGTCAGCGAACCGATATCGGCGGTGTCTGCGGAGCTGCTCGGCAGGTCGAGCGCGGTGGCCGACAGCCCGCGGGACGCGAGCGCGGCGATCAGCGGCTCGAAGACCCAGGCGCCGTGCATCGCGCCGGGGATGAGGACGATCGTGGACATGATGCTCCTTGGGTGTCGAAGATTCAGGCGTTGACGCTGGTGCGGGCGCGGAACCACACCGTCAACTCGCGGACGGCGCGGATGCCGGCTGCGTCGTCGTCGGACTCGAGGTCGGCGAACGTGTCGCGGAAGCCCTCGGGCGGCAGGGTCGTGGGGACGCCGATGGGCTCGTATCCCATCGTCCATTCCGAAAATCGACGCTCGTCGAGCTGCTCGGTCAGCAGCACCCGCACCTCAGCGTGCCGCGGATCGCGCCGGATCTTCGTCATGAGCTCGTCGACGGCATCCTGAGGTCCTTCCAGCACCTGGAAGAAGCGACCGCGACGGTACAGCAGCATGCCGGTGAGGTCGTGGTCGTGATTGGATGCCCGGCTCTGCGCGAGCAGGTCGGCGAGTGCGGCGTCGTCGAACGAGTCGGCTGCCGTGCTCACGTACGAGACGGAGGTCAGGGGTGAGTTCACGCGACCGCGCTCCCGTCGTCGGACGCCCGGGGCGCGGGGACACGCACCTGCGCGAGGGTGATCGGCCCGTCGAGCGGGGGCTGACCGTTGGTGACCGCGACCATCGCCTCGGTCAACGCCTCGAACCGGCCGACGACGCGAGAGGTGCCATCGTGCGCCAGGAAGGCGCCGTCGGGCTGTCGGTCGATGTAGCCGAGGAAGACGCCGGTGCGACTGCCGACGTGGAAGCCCTCTTCGACGCGAGCCCAGACGACTCCCGCCCCGTACTGATCGGGTGACCCCATGGCCGCCCTCCTTACACCCGCGATGGAACCGGGCAGGAGCGAACGTACCGGGGGCCTCCGACATCGAGCCGCCCTTGACAGATCGGGCAGCGCCGCGCCAGCGCGTTTCCGGCGCGAGACGACGCCACGCCGAGGGAACGGCCGCACGCCGCAACCGACCTAGTCGGCGAGACGCCGTCTCGCGGGTGCGGCGCGCGCGCGAGACGGCGTGCCCGTTCAGCCGATGGCCGCGCGGATCTGGGCGGCGTCGTCGGTGCCGCTCGCCTCGACGATGCGGCCCCGCTCCACCCGGTACATCGCGAACGACGCGATGCTCACGCGGCGACGGGTGGCCGCCACGTGGGTGAACGAGCCGGTGTGGGTCCCGCCGCCGCGCAGGTGCACCGCGAGCCGGTCGTCTTCGACGAGGAGCTGGATGCGCTTCCACTGCCAGTCGGGGAACCCGTGCAAGAGGTCGGCGTACTCGTCGACCCAGGCGTCGGCGCCGGCGGGCAGATGCGCCCGGCGGACGGCGGGATGCAGGAAACCCCGCAGATCCGCGAGGTCGTGCCGGTTGAGCGCGTCGAGGACGTCACCGAACCACTCGCGCGTCTCCCAGGGCTCCACTCCCCCATTATCCGCGGCCCCACGGGCGCGGGGCGTCGGGCAGCACCGCGGCGCAGCGCCGACGGAGCCCCGGCGGCCCCTACGCCCCCACCGCCTCGGCGACCACCTCCGCCTCGGCCGTACCGCCGCCGCGCAACTCCTCGGCGAGGCGACGCGCACCGCGCACCGCGATCGCGACACTCGTGAGCGTCGGGTTCATCGTGTTGGCGGTCGGGATGAGGCCGTTGCCACCCACGAGGAGGTTGTCGAAGCCCCACACCCGTGAGTACGGGTCGGCCACCGACGTCTCGGGGTCGGTGCCGGCGCGCATCGTGCCCATGTAGTGCAGGCTCGAACCGTTCGGCAGCAGCCGCGGGTCGGCGACGAACGTGCCGAGCGCGTGCCCGGCACGTCGCAGGCGCTCGGTGGCCTGGGCGATCTCGGCATCCTCCCGCTCGGTGAGGGCGTACTCGATCGTGAAGTTCGGCAGTCCGCGGTAGTCGAGCTCGTCGTCGCTGAACGTGACGCCGTCTTCGACCCGCGGAAACTTGCGCACGCCGAAGCCCATGTTGACGTACCCCCAGCGGTTGCCGGCTGCCGGGTGGGCGGGGTCGAGCGCGAAGGGCGGATTCTCGGCGTACATGATCTGCGCCGAGTACGGGTGATCGGGCTCGGAGAACGGGATGCGGTTGACCGCGGCGACGGGGTCGGCGGGGTTGGTCGCGCGACGGGCCAGCTCGCTCCGCAACTCGTCCTCCGTCACGAGAGCAGCCATGCGCTCGGCGTCCAGCGAGACGGTGCTGATGACGACGTGGTGCTCGGTGAGGTAGCGGCCCAGGGCCGCAGGACGGATGCCGGAGGCCCACAGCAGCTGCGGGGATCGGAAGGCGTCGGCGGCGACCACTAGGGCGTCCACCGCCACGAAGGACTCGTCGCGGGTGCGCAGGTCCTCGACGACGACGCCGCGCACGTGGGTGCCGTCGAGCTCGATCCGTCGCACCAGGGTGAGGTCGCGCAGCTCGAAACGCGCAGCGACGTCGGTGCCCGGCTCGATGAGGGGTCCCAGCACCGTGTCGGCGCCGGCCCAGCGCATCGACCCGTCGGGCTGCGGATCACCCGCGACCGGCAGGGTGCTGACGCCGTAGCCCTCGGGGAGTTCGGCTCCGAACTCGCGGTCGAGAAGGGTGCGGATCGCGGCCCCCACCGGTGAGTCCGAGAAAGCGGCGCTCTGGTGGTGCAGCAGTCCCTCGGCGGTCGAGACGAGGTCCTCCCACTCGTCGTCGTCGATGAAGTCGAGCTTCTCGCTGAACGCGGGACGCGGGATGGCGCACGTCCAGTGCGAGCCCTGGCCGCCGACGTTGGTCGCCGCGGCCGCGGCCGGGAAGGTGGGCGCGTGCGCGGAGCCCTCGGCGCCGAAGTCGAGCAGGTGCGTGCCCTGGCGCGCGGTGAACATGCCCTCCACGACGGCGGCGGCCGGGATGCCGAGGGACTCGCGGAAGTCACCGGCCTGCGGCCCCTGCGATCGTTCGCGGGCGCGCGCTTTCTCATCGGGGTCGGCGATGTTGCGCACGCTCTCGCCCGGGCGCTCGGTGACCTGCGGTCCCGCCTCGAACATGATCACGCGCGCATGCGGGATCGACTCCAGCAGCACTCGGGCGTAAGCGGAACCGATGGGGCCACTGCCGACGACGGCGATGGTGGGGGTGTCGGACATGGTCTCTCCTTCGAGGTCAGGCGGGCTGACGGTCAGCGTCGGACGGGGTGGGAAGCGGGGCCGTCGTCTCGTCGGAGAGGCGCCCCGCGGGCAGGGAGAGGGCGATGACGACGCCGCAGGCGTAGACGATCGCGAGCCCCAGGAAGACGGGCGCGAACACGTCGTGGTAGACCGCGGCCACCTCGGCCTGCACACCCGCGGAGGCGCCGCGCACCGCCGCGGGGGTCAGGGTGTCGGCATCCACTCCACCGGGGAGGTTCGCTGCGACGCCGAACCCGACGACGCCGCCGATCACCGCGGTGCCGACGGCCGAGCCGACCTGGCGCACGAGGTTCGTGGTTGCCGTGACGGCGCCGAGGTCGGAGCGCGCGGCGGCGCTCTGGACGACGGCGAAGATGAGGTTCATGAACGACCCCGTGCCGATGCCGACGGTCGCCATGACGACCATCGGCACCCACAGGGGCGCCCCCACCGGGAGCGCGGCCATCACGCCGAGACCCACCGCACCGAGAGCGGTGCCGATGATCGGGTAGGCGCGGTAGCGGCCGGACCGGCTCACGAGCCACCCGGTGAGCAGGTTGCTCACGAGCATGCCGAGCACGGTCGCGATGGGGACCAGTCCCGACACCGTCGCGGTGGTGCGATAGGCCATCTGGACGTACGTGGGGACGTACGCCACGACCGCGAACAGCCCGGCCCCGATGATGAGCGAGAGCCCCAGGCAGGCCAGGATCGTGCGGTTGCGGAAGATCCGCGGCGGCAGGATCGGCTCGATCGCGCGCCGCTCGATGAGAACGAGGGCCAGGATGCCGACGATCGCCACCGCCGCGCAGGCGAATGCCACGGGCCGGAGCGCCTCGTCGCCGATCCAGGTCACGGCCAGCACGAGCGCGAGGAGGGCTCCGGTGAAGACCACCGAGCCGGGGATGTCGAACCGCGGGTGCGCGCCGCCGGGGAGGCGCGGGAGGGCGATCAGCGCGAGCGAGAGGGCCACGAGACCCACGGGGATGTTGATCCAGAACACCCACGACCAGCCCCAGTAGTCGGTGATGAGACCGCCGACGACGGGCCCCACGACGATGGCGACGGGGAACGCGGCGCCGATGATCGCCATGTAGCGCGGACGCTGTCGGGGGCTGGTGACGCGCGCGATGATCGTCTGCGACATGAGCTGGATGCCGGCCGAGCCGAGGCCCTGCAGGACGCGGGCGGCGATCAGCCAGCCGAGGTCGGGCGCGAAGCCGCACAGCAGGGAAGCGACGAGGAAGGCCACGATCGACACGAGGAACACGCGACGCGGCCCGACGATGTCGCCGAGCTTGCCCAGCACGGGCAGCATCGCGGTCGCGGCCAGCGTGTAGCCGACCATGATCCAGCTCATGTGCTCGAGCGCGCCGAGATCGCCCGCGATCGTGGCGAGGGAGGTCGAGACGACGGTGTGGTCGAGGGCGCCGAGGAACGACACCGTGAGCAGGGCCGCGACGAGGATGCGAACGCGGGCAGGAGAGAGAGTCATCGGCGGGGCGCCCGTACGACCGGGCGATCGACGCGACCGGATGTGCCGCTCCGGCTTCCTCACCGGGCGAACGGACCCGATGGGCCCCGACGTCGGTTCCATCATACCCGACTTATGTCGGTTTTCAACATTACGGATGCCGCGACATCAACCCGACACGCGCGGCAACCTCCGGCCCGCGCCCGCCTCCCTGGTCACGGTCCGCCGATGTCAGGACCGGATCGTGGACCGGATGGGTGACCGGGCGTTGCTCGCTGCCCGAGAAGAATGACCGGGTACTGAGGCGTGAGCGACGTGGTCGCGACGGCGGCCTCCCGCGATCACCTCCCGCAGTCGTTGTTCGAACCCCTCGAGGTCGAACAGCCCCGTCTCGTCGCGGACGACGACGTGCAGGCAGTCCCGGACGGGGGCGATCTCCGCCCACACCCCCAGCGGCAGGCGCAGGTGCGCCGCCATCCCCCCGACGAAGGTGTCGTCGTCCACGCGTGGCATCAGCGTCTCGGCGACGGCGACCTCGGTCGTCGTCAGCGAGACGTGGATCTCGAGGGGCACCCGTGGCGTGGCGCCCCGCAAGCGCCGAGCGGCACCGGGATGCCGAACGGTGTTCTTCAGCGTGCTGAGCGCGGTGGCGAGCAACCAGGCGACGGGCGTCCCCGACTTGCTCACGGCCGAGATGCGCTCGGCCAGGGCGGTCGCACTCCAGTCGTCGACCAGCAGGCGCCCCATGGGCAGGGACGGCGCGAAGTTCCCCTCGACGGCGACCCCCTTCTCCACCCAGCGACGGGCGTCGACGGGGACCACCACACGGAAGTCGGCATCCTGCCGGAGGCTGTCGCGGAGGCACCGCAGAACCAGGCTCGCGGATTTCACGGACAGCGGCGGGCGCGCCGGGCGCTTTCCCTCGTCGGCCTTCTCGGGTGTGTTTGCGATCATGCGCACCAGGTCGGCGGGGAGGACCATCGACACCATCCGTGTCCGCTCGATCGACTCGGCCTTGGTCAGTGTGCGCGAGAGCTGATAGCCGGTCTCGGTCTGCGCGTTCCGCGTGCGGAAGATCTCTCGAGCGGACCGGATGCCGCTCACCCCCTGCAGCCCGAACTTCTTCATCGCCGCGCGCAGGGGCGTCTTCGCCCACGGCAGGGCGGCGCGGGTGTCCGCTCCGGGGGCGCCGAGCTTCTCCAACACCAGATTCACCACGAATGTCGCGCCGGTGCCGTCGAACAGGCTGTGCGAGAACTCCATCGCGAGCATCCCGTCCGCGACGAACAGCCGCACCGGCAACTCTCCGGGTCGGAACTGTCTTTCCAGCACGAGGGTGGCCAGGGCCGAGCGGTCGAGGGCCGGTTCCACCCGCTCGACGGAGCGCGCAGCCGCCACGAGGGCGGCGCTCTCGTTGACGCGCCGCCACCGCCGACCGCGGGTGCGTACGCGGTGCAACACCGCACCGCGGGGAGAACGCAGCACGTCCTCCAACGCGGTGAGCGCCCGCTCCGGGGTGAGGCCGACGAGGGGCCCGACCATGAAGCAATTGAGGAGGTCGTCGTACCCGAGGTTCCGCAGCCCGCTCATGCGCGTCCGCCGAGTGGTGCGACCTGCACTCCCCGCGCGACGTGGTCCCCCACGCGCGTCTCGACCGTCGATCCGAAATTCCTCACGCCTGCTCCTCATAACGGCCGCCGGTTGCGCTCGGGCGCGACGCATCGAGGCCGCATGACGAAACGGCCTCGGCGCCGTCGACGTGAGCGTCAGCGTCCGCTGAGCGATCCGCCGACGCGGCCCGGTTCTTCCCTGCCGCAGCGAACGACGGATCTTCGACTCACGGCTCAGCGAGAGTAAGCGCCGGAACAGCACCTCAAGACGTCGGCGGAGGTCCCTTCTCCCGATGCTCACGGAAAACTCGGAGAACCTTGACGATGGCTTCGCATCGTCGACGCCGGAGGGTCCGGACGCAGCCGGGCGAGGCGGCACACGCCACGGGCGGGCAGTGCCTGCCGGGGAGACCGGGGGTGCTTATCGCGACCGCGCCCGCGACCGGGTGCGCGCCCGCGCGACCGGCGGTGCCGCCACGCGCGGGCCGACCACGTTGACGACCTCGCCGACGCCCTCGATCACCAGCCGTACCTCGTCGCCGGGTTCGAGGGGTCGCGGGTCGAGGGCGCCGCGACGGCCCCACAGCTCGCCGAGGCAGCCCCCGTTTCCGACCGTGCCCGAGCCGAGCACGTCACCCGGGACCACGACCGAGTTCCGAGCGGCGTAGGCGACCAGCTCAGGGAAGGGCCAGCCCATGTTCGACACGAGGTCGTGCCCGATGAGCTCGCCGTTGACGAACAGCTCGGCGCGGACGGCCAGGAAGCCGTCGTCGTCGAGATACGGCTCCAGCTCGTCGGCCGTCACGATCCACGGGCCCAGGGTCATCGCGAAATCCTTGCCCTTGGCGGGGCCCAGGCGCACCTTCATCTCGCGCGACTGCAGGTCTCGTGCCGACCAGTCGTTCATGACGGTGTACCCGAAGATGTGGGATGCCGCGGCTGCGGCATCCAGATTCTCGCCGTCGGAGCCGGGCACCGCGCCGATGACCACGGCGAGCTCCAGCTCGACGTCGAGGCGCTGGGTCTCGGGGATGGCCACGACCTCACCGGTCGCCCGCACGGTGTGCGGATTGGTGAAGTAGAACGTCGGCGCCTCGTACCACTCGGGAACGACCTCGCTCTTGCCGTCGACCGAGGCGCTCACGCCCTCGACGTGCTCCTCGAAGGCGACGAAATCGCGGATGGAGGCGGGCACGAGCGGCGCGAGCAGGCGTACCGCGTCGAGCGGCCTCGCCGCCGCACGCTCGCGGCGGGCGAACAGCGCCGACGCCGCCGGGAGCCCCTGCGCGAGAACCTCGGCCACCCGCAGCCCGTTGGGGAACGGCACGACCTCGGAGCCGTCGACGAACCCCTCGCCCACGTCGGCGCCGTCGACCCAGCGCGCGATCCTCACGCGTGCACCCGGGTGCGCAGCAGCTCGGCGGCGTTGGCTCCCAGGATGCCGGTCACGTGGCTCTCCGCCAGTCCCGCGCCCCGCACGAACGCGACCGGGTCGTCGAGACCCATGTCGAACGGGAAGTCGCTGCCCAGCAAAACCCGGTCGGCGCCGGCGACCTCCACGAGCCAGCGCAGGGCGCGCTCGTCGTGCACGACGGTGTCGAACCAGATCCTGGTCAGGTAGGTCGAGGGCGCATGGGCGCAGCCGCGCGCCTCGGGGCGCACCTTCCAGGCCCGGTCGGAGCGGCCGATCGCGGTCGGCAGGTACCCGCCCCCGTGCGCGGCGACGAGGCGGAGTCCCGGATGCCGGTCGAGCACGCCCGCGAAGATGAGGTGCGACAGCGCGACGGCGTTCTCGGTCGGCTGGCCGACCGTGTTCGACAGGTAGAAGCGGTCGAGCCGCTCGTCGAGCGAGCAGCCGAAGGGGTGCAGGAATACCACGGCGCGCAGTTCGGCCGCCCGCGCCCAGAAGGGCTCGAGTCGCTCGTCGCTGAGTTCGACCTCGCCCGCGAAGGAGGAGATCTCCACGCCCGCGAGCCCTCGGCCGAGCACGGCGTCATCGAGCGCGTCGACGACGAGGTGCGGGTGCTGCAGCGGCACGACCCCGAGCCCGACGAGACGGTCGGGGGCCTGGGCGACGTGCTCGGCGATGAGGCGGTTCGCTTCCCCCGAGGCCCAGGTCGCGAGACCCTCGTTCGCCCACGGATAGAAGTGGTTCGGCGAGGGGCTCACCCACTGCCGGTCCACGCCCTGGGCGTCCATGGCTTCGAGCCGCGCACGCACGTCGGTCAGGCGCGGGAACCGCTCACCGATCATGCGCCCCGACGCCTGGAGGCTCGCGAGGCCGTTGCGCCGCAGCTCGAGGTCGGCCGCGGCCTGCACCTCTTCGGGGACGCGGCGCTCCACCTCCGCGTGCAGGCCGGGCATGAGCAGGTGGGCGTGGACGTCGGTGACCTCACCCTGCGTCGGAGTGCTCATGCGCGGGCCGCCGTGAGCTGCGCGACCCCGAACATGAGTCCACCCATGTCGGCGTCGCGGACGCCGTCGAGCTGCCACTGGCCGAGCTGCACCGAGGCGTCGACGATGGCGGCCGCGCGCGCCACGCGCCGCTCGTGGAACGCGTCCCAGAGCGCCTGGTCGACGGCATCCCGGTTCACGAGGAGCTCGCTGAGCACGGCCGCGTCCTCGAGGCCCTGGGCCGCGCCCTGCGCGATGGTCGGCGGGCAGCTGTGCGCGGCGTCGCCGATGACCACGGCGCGGCCGCGGTTCCACGGGGCGTCGACGAGGTGCCGCGTGAACCAGGTGTAGTTGGCGTCGGCACCGGCCTCGATGTCGGCGCGGATGTGGTTCCACGGACCGTCGTAGGCGCGGGACTGCTCGACCATGATCCGGCGGGCCTCCTCGGACGAGACGTGCGAGCGGTCCTGGGCCGCCTCGACGAGGAACGCGTACATGGTGTCGTCGCCGGTGGGCGTGTAACCGGCGATGTACATCGGACCGCCGTAGTACAGCTCGCTGCGGTCGACGTCGGGCGGGAGCGAGACGAACGTGCGCCAGATCCCCATGCCGGTCTGCTCGGGGGTGACATGGATGCCGATCATCTCGCGCACGGCCGAGTGCAGGCCATCGGCGCCGACCAGCAGATCGAACGTGCCCGCCGGCTCGCCGTCGACCTCGATCGTGACGCCGTCGGGGGTCTCCGAGACGGCGGTGACGCGGCGGCCGAAGTGCACGCGCGCGCCGTTCGCCTCGGCTGCGGCCAGCAGGATGCGGGCGAGGTCGGGACGCGACATGCCCATCGTGGAGGGGTAGTCGGGGCCGCCGGTCTTGAGGTCGGGGAGGGCGGCGACGACGGGCGCGCCGGGGCCGGGGGCACGCAGGTTCAGCCCCTCGAAGGCTTTTCCGGCAGCGGCGACCTCGTCCCAGACCCCGAGCTCGTCGAAGACGCGCAGGGCGTTGCCCTGCAGCGTGATGCCCGAACCGCGGGTGGACAGCGCGGGCTGGGCGTCGTAGAGGTCGACCTCTACGCCGGCCTTGCTGAGGAAGATGGCGGTGGCGAGGCCTGCGACGCCGGCTCCGGCGATCGCGACTTTCTGAACGGCGGTCATGTCAGAACCTCTCTGTTCTGGGACGGGGGTGGACTAGAGCAGGGCCAGGGGGTTCACCGGCGACCCGACGGCCCCGGTGATCGGCAGCGGAGGCGCCGAGAGCAGGAAGTCCCAGCGTCGCCTGTCGATGCAGGCGTCGGCGAGCGCGTCGAGGTTCCACATCTCGCCGATCGTGAGACCCATGTTCGGGATGACGACCTGGTGCAGGGGCTGGAACGCCGGCACGTCGAACTCGTTCGGACGCACCTCGAAGCCCCAGGTGTCGGTCGCGATGGCGGCGATCTCGGTGCGGTGCAGCCATCCTGCGGTGGTGAGCGAGAGCCCCGGTGCGGGTCCGCCGGCGTAGTCGCCCCAGCCCTCGCGGTGCGCGCGCGTGTAGTGGCCGGTGCGCACGAGGACGATGTCGCCACGCCCCACCTCCACGCCCTGTGCCGCGGCGCACGCGTCGAGGTCGTCGGCGGTGATCGCGTAACCGTCGGCGAGCTCGCCGGAGTCGGGGGCGAGGTGTCGGCCGAGGTCGAGAAGGACACCGCGCGAGACGACGACGTCGGCCGCGTGCTCGATACCCGTGACGAGGTCGCCGTCGCTGGTGACGACATCGCCCGCGCGGCGGCCGTTCCAGGCGTAGCCGTGGTCGAAGATGTGGCCGAGGCCGTCCCACTGCGTCGAGCACTGCAGGGGCATGGCGATGACGTCGTCGGCACCGCCGATGCCGTGCGGGAAGCCCTGGTTGCCTCTCTCGGCATCCGTTCCCGTGTCGGTCATCGTGTGCACCGGGTTGGTCCGCCTCCGCCACCCCTTCTGCGGGCCGTCGGTGTCGAAGCGCTGCGAGAGCGAGATCGAGACGCCGTCGCGCACGAGCGCGGCCGCCGCCCGCCGTTTGCCGGCGTCGATGAAGTTGAGGGTGCCGAGCACGTCGTCCTCGCCCCAGCGTCCCCAGTTGCGGAACGCCTCGGCGCGCAGCGCGATCTCGGCCTCGGGGTTCTGCCGGTCGAGGTCGGCGGGGTCCTCGGACGGAACGCCTCGCTGGGCCGTGGCATCCGATCCGTGCGCCGCATCCGGCCCCTGAGCCTGTCGAAGGGTCACGACGCCGCCTCCCCCACGCACCGCACGACCTGCGTGCCGAGCGCCCCGATGGTCCCGGTCATGACGTCGCCGTCGCGCAGGAACCTCTTCCAGTGCTGCCCGTTGCCGGCGGGGCTGCCGGTCAGCAGCAGGTCGCCGGGAAGCAGGGGGTGGGTCTGCGACGCCGCCGAGACGAGCGCCGGCACGTCGAACAGCAGATCGGACGTCGAGGCATCCTGCATCACCTGTCCGTTGAGTTCGAGGCGCACCGGGGTGTCTGCGGGGTCGACGAAGTGAGCGGGCACGAGCAGCGGACCGGTCGGCAGGAAGCCGGGCGCGTTCTTGGCCCGGTACCAGTCGGTGCCGATCTCCTTCATGTCTTTGCGGAAGACGAGGTCGCGCGTGGTGACGTCGTTGACCATCGTGTAGCCGGCGACGTGATCGAGCGCGGCCTCGCGCGAGACGCGGAACGCCTCGCGGCCGATGACGACGGCCAGCTCCAATTCCCAGTCGTGCACCTCGCTGTACGCCGGGAGCACCAGCGGCACGTCGTCGCCGACGACGCACGCGGTGAGCCCGATGAAGAAGTACGGCTCGCCGCTGCGGGCGCGCTCGTCCATCATGTCGGCGGCGAAGGCACGCGCCTCCTCGGGCGTGCGGTCGGTGTTCTGCGTCAGGCCCGCGGCCACCAGTTCGATCACGTGCTGGCGGTAGTTGGCGCCGGTCTGCAGCACCTGCCGCGGCTCGACGGGCGCCGTGAGGGTGACATCCGACACGGGATGCCACTCCCCCGGGGCCTCGACGAGGGCGGCGATCCGCTCCCAGTCGGGGGCGGCGAGGAAGGCGTTCAGACCGCCCCCGAGCTCGTCGGCGGTCAGCGCACGGATGCGGTCGCCGGCCACGAGACCGACGTGCACGGCATCCCCGTCGCGGAAACGGGCGAGAGCGTAGGGGGCGGTCATCACGGTCAGCCCCGACCCTGCACGGCGTACGGGTTGAGCAGGGCGTCCTTGATCTCGTCGGGCACACCCTCTTCGGTGGCGCTGGGGCCGTCGGCGGGCGGGAACGACTCGGTCATCGACATCGGCATGGCGCCGTTGCGGTACATGTTGTTCGAGCCGAGCGAGGGCTTCCACGTGTTGGCTTCCCAGTCGGGCACGTAGTTGCGGTATCCGCCCGTGTTCAGCTCGATGCGCAGGCTCGAGGGCTCGCGGTAGTAGAGGAACGTCTGCTCGCCGATGCCGTGGATGTTGGGGCCGTACTCGATCGGCACGCCGTTCTCCATGAGCGTGTCGGCGGCGATGAGGAGCTCCTCGCGCGTGTCGACCCAGAAGGCGTAGTGGTTGATGCGGCCGGCGCGGCTCGAGCCGTCGAGCACCACGCCGAGGTCGTGCGACTTCTCGTTGGTCGTGAGCACGGAGAACACCGAGATGGGTGCCTCGTCGAGCACCGTGCGGGCCATGAAGCGGAAGCCGAGCGTGTCGACGTACCACTGCACGAACGCGTCGACGTCGCGGGCCGCGACGGTGACGTGGTCGAGCTGGCGCGGGGCGCCGGCGATGGGGCTGCGCTTCTCGGGACGGTCGGGGTAGATCGAGGCGGTGTGCGGCTCAGCACGGTGACGCTCGACATCCCAGTGCAGGGTCATGTCGTGGCCCTGGGGACCGGTAAAGCGGAACGCCCGGCCGATGCCGCGGCCCTCGAACCATTCGCCCTCGATGCCGGCGGCCTGCACGCGCTTGGCCGCCTCCTCCAGGGCTTCGGCCGACGACGTCCGCCAGGCCATCGTCTCGAGGGAGGGCTCGTCGCCCTTCGCCACGACCAGGGAGTAGGCGTAGTAGTCGCCCCAGCAGCGGAGGTACACACGGTCGTCTTCGCGAGCGACCTCGGTGAGGCCCACCTGGTTGACGTAGAAGTCCACCGACGCCTCGACATCAGGAGTCGTGATCGCGACGAACGACAGATGAGAGAGAAGCTTGATCATCTTCGATCCTTTCGGTGAATCGGGTCGTTCCGACTCTTCTTCCACTATCCGACCTAAGTGGATATCAGGGAACCCGATCCTGTGGATGCCGAACATCGGCGTGACTTATCCGCCCGCGTAGACGATCCCGTCGTCTCGTGCGAGGTCCGCCAGGTCCGTCGGCTCGGCGCCCACGCGCAACGCCTCCAGGATCCGTCGCAGGGCGAGGCGTTCGGGCGACTCACGCCGGACGGGTCGGATCCGCCGCCCGTCCTCGTCGTCGAACGCCACCTCGCACAGCGGCGATGCGGAGTCCACGCGCACCTCGACGCGGCGCGCCCCGAGAGCGGTGGCGGCGAGCGCGCCGCCCACTCCGCCCCCGACCGTGCGGGTGACGCTCGCGCCGACCCCACCCGGTCCCCGCAGGGCGATCGCGGTCGCCGCCGCCGTATCGACCCGCGTGACGATCGACAGCGGGCCGGAGGCGAGCACCCGCGCCCATCCCACCGCGTCGCGGAGAAGGGCGGCGGCGTCGGTCCGCCCACCCCAGGCGTCGACCACGACGTGCCGCGGCTCGACGGGTTCGCCCCGCGCATCGTCGACGATGTCGGGGCGAACGCGGCGGCGCATCACCACGACCGGCGCGTCGAGGGCACCGAGAAGAGCGTGCACCTCGGGCGAGACGGGGTCGGGCTCGTCGATGACGTAGCCGGCGGCACCCTCGAGGCGCTCCCACCAGGCGCCGCGGCCGTCGATCACCCGCACGGCCCCGGGGCCCGCGCCCAGCCGCACTCGCGGCGCGAGCTCCGCCACCGCGGCCCGATACGCGGCCGCATCGGTCTGCACACCCCGCACGGTCATCGCGCTACCCCCGACCTGACCGCCGCGGCCGCGGCATCGGCGATCGCCGTCACGAAAGCCGCGTCCGCCCGGAGCTCGTCGTACTCCATCGCCGCCTCGCCGCGCAGCAGGGCCGCGAGCGCCCGCCACTCCCTCTCGTACCCGTCGTGCCGGTCGATCGGGTAGATCGTCTGCACCCCCGCCGCGTCTCGGACGGTGGTGCGGGCGCCGCCCACGTGCACGAAGGGCGGCGGGAACTCCACCTCTATGCGCGCGCTCGCCGTGGAGACGGTGACGCGCCACAACGAATCGGCCCCCTCCGGCAGCATCACCGCCGTGAAGCGCACCAGGGCGTCGTTCGCCCGCAGCGCCAGGTCGAACCCGATCGGGGCCACCGCCCGCGCCCAGACCAGCTCGGGGGCGGAGGGGACGAGGTCGCGCACGAGCGGGAGGTCGTGCACGCCGAGTCCCGCGACGAGCTGACGCACCAGGGCGGCGCTCTGCACGGGGTCGTCGAGGTCGAGCGGCGGCCTCTTCGGGGCCGCACCGGGGGGAAGCGGCTCCCCCATCGTGAGCGCGTGGTACCGGTCGTTCGGCGAGAGGCACAGCGTCACCGTCACGGCCGAGATGCGGCCGTCCAGGGCGCTGAGGTGGTGCGTGGCCCGCGCCCAGGCGGGGTCGAAGAGGTGGTTCGTGCCAACGACCAGAAGCGCTCCGACCGCGGCGCACTCGGCGACGAGGCGTTCGGCCTCCTCGGCAGTGTCGGCCAGCGGTTTCTCGCAGAAGATCGCCCGCCGCCCCGCTGCCAGGCTCGCGCGCACGTGCTCGGCGTGCAGCGGCGGCGGGCTGCAGACGGCGACGACGTCGACGTCCGGGTCGGCGAGGAGCGTCTCGACCCCGGCCGATGCACGGGCGCCGAAGCGTTCCGCGATCACCGCGGCCCGAGCGCTCCCGGCGTCGCTGACGTGCACCAGGCGGAAGTCGCCGTCCGTGCGCGCGAGCGTGGGCGCGTGCAGCGCCGCAACGCCCGGCCCCGATCCGATGATGCCCACGCCCCACGTCATCCCGGCCCCCTCGCCCACTTCAGCGCGAAATGCACTGAAGTCAGGAACTAATGAACCATAGACCAGACGATTCCGTCAGGGGAAGCGCGCTCTTGTGTGAAGATCAACGCATGGCCAACGTGTCCACCCTCCGCTTCGGCGCGCAGACCGACGAAGTCACGAGCCTGCTGCGCATCGTCAACATGGTTCGCCTCGGCGAGGCCGTCACGCGCCCCGAGATCGGCCGCGTCACCGGGCTCGGACGCGGGGTCGTCGCCCAGCGCGTCGACCGCGCCGTCGAGATGGGCTTCCTCGAGGACGCCGAATACGCCCCGTCGTCGGGTGGACGCGCACCCCGCACGCTGCGCTTCCGCTCCGAGCAGGGGCGCATCGTCGTGTGCGCACTCGGGGGACTGCACGTGCACGTCGGTGTCACCGACCTCGACGGGGAGATCCTCGACGAGGCCCACCGCGCGTGGGACATCGCGCGCGGACCCGAAGAGACCCTCGACGCCGCCACCGCGATGGTCGACGACCTGCTCGCCGCCGGCGACGGCAGTCCCGTGTGGGCGATCGTGGTGGGACTGCCCGGGCCCGTCGACTTCGACACCGGTCGTCCGGTCGCCCCGCCGATCATGCCCGGGTGGAACGGGTACGACGTGCGGACCGCGTTCGAGCAGCGCTACGACGCCCCCGTCTGGGTCGACAACGACGTGAACCTCCTCGCGGCCGGCGAGCGCGCCCGCCGCCGCGACGAGGGCGTCGACCTCATCTACTGCAAGGTCGGCACGGGGATCGGCGCGGGACTCGTCTCACGCGGACGCCTTCATCGCGGCGCGAACGGCGCCGCGGGCGACATGGGCCACGTCCGGGTGCCCGGCGCGACGCAGATCTGCCGCTGCGGCAAGACCGGCTGCCTCGAGGCCGTCGCCGGGGGGTGGGCGCTCGTGCGCGACGCGCGCGCCGCGATCGGGGGCGGCGCAACGGGAGCGCTCGCCGAGATCGTGGCATCCGGAAGAGACCTGACCCCCGAAGACATCGCCCGCTCCGCCGAGCGCGGCGACCCCCTCGCCATCTCGCTCGTGCGAGCCGGTGCGCGTCAGGTCGGCGAGGCCGTGGCCGCGCTGGTCAACATGTTCAACCCCAGCGTGATCGTCATCGGTGGAGCGATCGCGTCGGCCGGGGAGCTGTTCCTGGCCGAGATCCGCCACCGCGTCTACGAGCTGTCGCTGCCGCTGGCCACGCGCGACCTCGTCATCAAGACGAGCGAGAACGACACCCGCGAGCCGGTGCGCGGGGGCGTCGACCTCGCGCAGGAGCAGTTGTTCGAGGTGAGCCTGCCGCGCTGGTTCAGCGAGGGTCGACCCACGGTGGCCGCGGTGCACGGCCTGAGCGGTTGACTTCTTCCTATTTAGACATTAGTCGATAGGTTGTGAGCGGAAGCGCGCCGTGGGGTGCGCTGTGACACGAGGACGTGCCCGCCATGACTCTCTCCGCCCTGCGCGACGACGCCCTGCGCGTCACCGCCACCTCCACCGCCACCGAGGTGCGCCTCTCGCTGCCGTGGATCCGCTCGCTCCCGTTGGCGAGCCTGCTCGAGCCCGTCGTGCACCTCGACGGACGACGGCACGAGCCCCTCGTCCTCATCGACTCGCGGCGGGTGGCCCCCGCCGAGCTCGCCGCCGAGGACACCTGGTGGTACCTGCAGGATCGAGTGGTGCTGGAGATCCCGGATGCCGTGACCCCCGGCATCCACGAGGTGGAGGTGTCGTTCCGGCTCGAGATCCCCTACCTGCCCGGCGGGCCCGACCAGCCCCTGCGCCTGCCGTTCTCGTTCCACCGGACGCTCGGGGTGGGCGCGGCGGCCGCGGGCGTCTCGCAAGATGTCCGGAGCGCAGCGTGAGCCTCCCCGCGGGCTGGACGCTCTCTGCCAGCGCCTTCAACCTCACCCCCGAGGTGATCCGCGCCGAGCGGAGCGCTCCCGACCTGGCGCTCTCGCTGGTCGAGCGCGGCACCGCACGCGCCATCGAGATCGAGCTGGGGCAGATGTGGCGCGGTTTTCCGGCCCCGCCGGCCGGCCCCGTCGAGGTGTTCCGCGACGACCTCGCCGCGGCGGGCGGTCGGGTCAGCATCGTGGGCGTCAGCATCGACGAGTTCGACCGCGGTCGACGGCGGACGGATGCCGATCGCCGGGCGTTCCTCGAACCGCAGCTGCGCGCGGCGGCCTCCGCCGGAGCGGCGGGCGTACGCCTGCCGATCGGTCAGGCCGGCGCGCTGCTCGATGAGATCCTCCCCCTGCTGGAGGAACTCGACATCGTGCTCTACGAGGAGGCCCAGGGCCACGAGACGCCCGCGGCGCGCGCGGCGGCCTACGACCGCATCGGCGAGCTCGACACTCCGCGCGTGCGCCTGCTGCTCGACATCAGCATGCTCATGCCCGCGCTCCCGGTGACCTACCTCGACCAACTCGAGCGCGGCGGCATCCCCGCGGATCTCCTGCGGCGCCTCCGCGACGAGTGGCGCGACCCGGCGACCCAGGACGCCGTCGTCGACCTGCTGCGCACGGGCGGGGTGCCGGGGCCGGTGCACACGCTGTACATGAACCTGCTCGTGCGCTTCGGTCGCTCGGGCATCGACGATCTGGCATCCGTCCTCCCCCTGATCGGAGCGGCGCACCTGAAGTTCTGGGACCTCGACGACGCCGACGGCCGGGTCACCCGACCGATCCGCGACGTGGGGGCGGCCCTGCGCACCGCGGGCTTCACCGGCACGCTCTGCAGCGAGTGGGGCGGGCAGGAGTGGCTCGACGACGACCCGTGGCAGATGACGGAGCGGCACCTGGCGGTCGCGCGCGAGGCGCTGGCCGGCGCGTGAGCCGCCGACGATGGCGCTGCCTTCCGTCTTCCCCGTTCCGACGGCTACACCACCTGGCATGAAGCGTCGCTCGAGGCCGGATGACGGCTGTTCAGCGGTCGTAGACCTCTCGACGGTGCCCGGCCCGGACGACCGTGACGATCAGTTCGCCGTCGAGCACGTCGTAGATCACCCGGTAGTCGCCGACACGGACACGCCAGGCGCTTTGCTCGCCCACCAGCTTCTTCGCACCGGTCGGACGGGGGTCGTCCCGGAGGCCGCCGATCGCTTCCACCACCCGGTCACGCGCGGGCCGCGGCAGTTTTTTGATCTGGCGAGCGGCTGCCGTGGTGAATTCGACGCGGTAGGTCACGAAGCGAGATCGGCCCGCAGCTCATCGAGCGTTATGCGGGCACCGTCGTCGTCGTTCTTCGCCTGACGATAAGCGGCAACGTCTTGAGCCATCTCGAACTCTTCGAGGGCCTCGATATCGGCGACACTGACAACGACGGCTGCGAGCTTGCCGTTGCGCGTCACGCCAATGCGTTCACCGGCGTACATCGCACGACCGAGAACGTCGGAGAGCTGGCTGCGAAGCTCACGCGTGGAGAGCTCGGTCGTGACGGTGTCCATGTACCCATCATAGCAACAAACGTCATTGTGTACACAGTTGCCATGGCATGCCCGTGTCGCGGGCAGCGGCCGGGGTGGAAGCGCGTTACCCCTCGCCGTTGTAGTACGGCCAGGGGTTGATGCGGCGGTCGCCGCGACGGTCGGGCCCCGTCAGCGAGACCTCGCCGGTCGCCGCCCACTCGACGCCACGAGGGAACAGGCGGATGAACTCGATGCGGCGGAACGTGTCGATGTCGTGGCCGATCGTGATCGTGAACGAACGGCCCGAGCCGTACTCGTTGATCCAGGCGAGCGGCTGTTCGGTGTTGATGCCGGGGAGCGCCGCGATGCCGCCCTCCGGGATGTCGACCGGGTAGTGCGGCATGGGCCAGATCGGTGCCCTCTCGTACGCCTCGAGGTCGTCGAAGGTCGTCAGCAGCACCTGCGCGCCCTCGTACATCTGCACACCGACGAGGATGTCGTCGCCGGTCACCGTCCACGTGGCGTTGATGCCCTCGGTGATCGGATGCCGCGGCTCGGTCGTGTGCAGCTGCGCCTCGCCCCACGGCCGGGGGCGCAGGCCCGTCTCCCACGCGCTGAGCTTGGCTCCGCGCATGACGTTGTACTCCTCGGGGTAGCCCCAGCGGTCCTCCTGCGCGGCGGAGCCGTGGAACCACACGATGCCCTTGCCCTCGTCGTGCACGAACCGCAGGATCGCGGCATCCGTCTCGGCCCCGAAACCGGTCGCCATGTCGTGGTAGCCGTCGCGGCCCTCGAAGATGACGATGAGCACGTCGTACTTGTCGATGACGCTCGCCGGGAGGCCCCGCGGGTCTTCCACCACGCGGACGGTGAAGCGTCCCGTGTCCTCCAGCAGCGTCGTGATCCATTGGTTGTGCAGGCGGAAGCTCCGGTGGGCGTTGTCGTGCTCGATGGTCATGTGCCCCGAGAGGATGAGCACGTTCAGAACGTCGGTCATGTCAGTCCTTGCGGGAGAAGGCGGCGTCGAAGAGCTGGTGGGGAGGCGTGATCTCGCCGAGCTTGCGCACGAAGGCGAGGGCCTCGGGACCCCCGATCAGGCGGTCCATCCCGGCGTCCTCCCACTCCACGCTCGTCGGGCCGTCGTAGCCGATGGCGTTGAGCGCGCGGAAGAGCGGCTCCCACGGCACATCTCCATGGCCGGTGGAGACGAAGGTCCACCCGCGGCGGGGGTTGTCCCACGACAGGTGCGAGCCGAGCACGCCGTTGCGTCCGTCGAGGTTCGTCGTGGATTCCTTGCAGTGCACGTGGAAGATGTGGTCGGCGAAGTCGAGCACGAACGCGACCGAGTCGAGCTGCTGCCAGACGAAGTGCGACGGGTCGAAGTTGAAGCCGAAACTCGGGCGGTGGCCGATGGCCTCGAGGGTCTTCTTCGCCGTCCAGTAGTCGTACGCGATCTCGGAGGGGTGCACCTCGAGCGCGAAGCGCACGCCGACCTCCTCGAAGACGTCGAGGATCGGATGCCAACGGGCAGCGAAGTCCGCATACCCCCGCGCGATCATGGCGTCGGAGGCGGGCGGGAACATCGCGACGTACTTCCAGATGCTCGACCCGGTGAAGCCGGTCACGGTCTTCACCCCGAGCTTCGCGGCGAACCGCGCGGTGTCCTTGAGCTCTTCGGCCGCGCGGCTGCGCACGCCCTCGGCATCCCCGTCTCCCCACACGCGGGAGGGCACGATGTCGTGGTGCCGCTCGTCGATGGGGTCGTCGCAGACGGCCTGGCCGACGAGGTGGTTGGAGATGGCCCAGACCTTCAGACCGTTCTTCTCGAGCACGTCGAGTCGCGACTGCACGTAGGCGTCGTCGTCCCACCGGGAAACGTCGATGTGGTCGCCCCAGCAGGCGATCTCGAGGCCGTCATAGCCCCACTCCCCGGCGAGGCGCGCCACCTCTTCGAAGGGCAGGTCGGCCCACTGGCCGGTGAACAGGGTGATGGGGCGGGCCATGACGGTGATCCTTCTCAGAGTGCGGGAACGGGGGCGCCCACGCGCGTCCACGCGGACTCGGCGGCGCTGCTGCGTTCGACGGCGTCGAGCACGCGCTGCACGCGCAGGCCCTCTTCGAACGAGGGGTGCGGGTTGGTGCCGGCGTCGATCGCGCCGACGAGGTCGACGACCTGGTGGGTGAAGCCGTGCTCGTAGCCGAGCATGTGGCCGGCGGGCCACCACGCCGAGACGTACGGATGCTGCGGCTCGGTGACGAGCACCTGGGTGAAGCCCTGGCGCCCCTCGGGAGCGGTGCGGTCGTAGAAACGCAGGCTGTTGAGATCTTCGAGGTCGAACGCGAGCGCGCCGCGGTCACCCGACACCTCGATGGTGAGCGCGTTCTTGCGGCCGGTGGCGAAACGCGTGGCCTCGAACGACGCGAGGGCGCCGTTGGCGAGGCGGCCGGTGAAGATCGCGACGTCGTCGACCGTGACGGCGCCCTTCTCGGACGCACCGGCGGCCTTGGCCAGGCCCATCGACCCGTCGCTCGGCAGCGGACGCTCCGTGACGATCGTGTCGACCGTGCCCGAGACCCGCTCGACGCCGAGACCGGTGACGAACTGCGTCATGTCGATGATGTGCGCACCGATGTCGCCGAGCGCCCCGGAACCGGCGTGCTCCTTCTGCAGACGCCACATGAGCGGCATCTCGGGATCGACGAGCCAGTCCTGCCGGTACGCCGCGCGCACCTGCTGCACGGTGCCGACGGCACCCTCGGCGATCATGTCGCGCAGCAGCGTGACGGCCGGCACACGGCGATAGGTGAACCCCACCATCGAACGGATGCCACGCGCGCGGGCGCGTTCGGCGGCCTCGGCCATCGCCTCGGCCTCGGCCACGGTGTTGGCCAACGGCTTCTCGCAGAGCACGTGCTTACCGGCCTCGAGGGCGGCGATCGCGATCTCGGCGTGCGATTCGCCCGGCGTGACGATGTCGACGATGTCGATGTCGTCGCGCGCGACGATCTCGCGCCAGTCGGTGGCCGACTCGGCCCAGCCCCATTTTCCGGCGGCCGCGGCCACGGCATCCGCGTTCCGACCGACCACGACGGTCATCTCGACCGCGCGCGGCAGGTCGAACATGCGCGGAGCCTGGCGCCACCCCACGGAGTGGGCGGCTCCCATGAAGCCGTAGCCGATCATGGCCACGCGCAGCGGCCGGGCAGTGGTCATGCCAGGACCAGTTCGCGCTCGACCGGCACGCGGTTCGTGACGTAGCGACCGGGTCCGCCGTCGGCGCCGGGCATGATCTGCATGTAGAGCAGGCGCATGGTCAGCACGACCTCGACGGTGATCGTCTCGCCGGCGGCGGGCGGGGCGTCGAGATGGATCAGCACGTCGGGGCGATCGGCGACAAACCACAGCGTCTCGGACTGCTCGGGCAGTTCCTCGACGCGGTACTCGCGCCCCTCGAGCGAGAAGCGGATGTCGTCCTTCGGCACGGTGGCGCCGTTCACGGTGACGGCGACGTCGTCGACGGCCGACAGCCAAAGGCTCCGGTACCAGGGCAGCTGCACCGAGACCGCGAGACCGTCGTCGGTGCGACGGACGTCCTTCTCGGCGAAGAGGGAGTTGTGAGTGGCCATGATGGCTCCTAGGCGAAGGTGTCGGTGAAGCGGTCGTGCGGCACGGGCGGCACGGGCTCGAGCTTCTGCGTGGTCTCGGGGCTGTAGGGGTGGTTCTTCGAGGGCACCGGCTCGTCGGCCGGCGGCATGAAGACGGGCTTGCCGTCGTCGCCGAAGTACATGAGGTCGAGGTCGAAGGCGCCCTGGTTCTTCACGCCGAAGCTCACCCAGTTCTCTTCGAACGGGGCGCGGGCGAGCTCGTAGCAGCGGAACTTCCAGAACCTCCACTCGCCGTCCTGCTTGCGGAAGTCGATGGCGTACTTGCACCAGACCCAGTGCGCCCAGACCTTCTTGCCGAGCACCTCGTCGGGCGAGTACATGTCGGGGAAGGCCTCGGCGACCCTCGGGTCGGTCAGCCCCGACTCGGTGCCGGCCATCATCCAGACGCCCTTGGCCGTCTCGCCGTCGGCGGCGACCTCGATCACCGGGGTGGTGGTGGCGTGCAGGATGAGCTTGCCCTCGGGGTGCGGGCGGCCGCGGTGGTAGTCGGTGACGCTCTGCCACGTCGTGTACTGCCCGGCGTTGGTGTAGCGGGCGCGAATCCCCTCCGTGCCCTCCTTCACCCACAACGGGATGATCTGCTCGTCTTCGAAGGCGTTGTGCAGGTACATGTAGCGGTTGAAGAGGTTCTCGACCTGCCCGCGGTCCTCGGCGCGCTGCGCGAGGGCGTGCGCGGCCTCGACCTGTTCGCGCAGGCGTGCGACCTCGGCGACGAGGTCGGAGACGGATGCCGCTGCCGTCACGGGCGTGCTCATCGCGCCGCCCCGGTCGTCTCGGCGCGCTGGGCGACCGTGTCCTCGATCGCCTGACGCATGAGCGCGTGCTGTTTCTTGACGAGGTCGACGGGGTCGCTCTCACCGAGGTCGCTGAAGGCGTGGCCCTCCCACTCGCTGGAGAGGTAGCCCTCGTAGCCGCCGATCACGAACTGCTTCACGATGCGCGGGATGTCCATGGCGGGCTCTTCGCCGTCGGCGCCGATGTCGTAGAACTTCGCGTGCACGTGGAAGATCTGCGGCATGATGTCGAGCCACTCCTCGGGAGCGACGAGACCGTGCATGTTGAACGCGAGACGCGTGAAGGGCCCGAAGCGCAGGAAGTCGACGCCCTCACCCGACAGGTAGTCCTCGAACTTCTGGTTGCGCTCGTGCATCGGGGTCGGCTCGTGCCAGATCTCCTCCATGACCGGGAAGTGCTTCTCGTCCATGCCCATCTGCCCGAGAGTGCGCAGCAAGGTGGGCGAGAGCGAGTGCATGGTCGACGAGAAGTCGGCGGTGAAGCCGAGGCGGTCCGACTGCAGCTCGTCGTACATCTCGCGCATCTCGAGCACCTTGGGGTCGTTCGGACCCGACGGCGCGTGAATCTCGTAGCCGAGCTTCTGGTCGTACTTCTCGGCGAGCGGGAGGAGGCTGCGCAGCAGTTCCTTGCCGTGCGAGCGGATGACGATCTTCTTGAAGCCGAGGGTGTGCGCGGCCTTGAGCTGACGGGCGAGGAAGTCGTGCTCCTCGTCGAGCGTCATGTCGCGGCTCTTGAGGCGGCCCATGTCGAGGTTGGTCCCGACGGCGCTGGCCTCGAGACCGTACTTCTCGAGCGAGTCGAACCAGAGCTTCACGAACTCCGCGTCGACATCGGGGTACGAGCGCAGCAGCTGCGCGAAGTTGAACTCCACACCCGGGCCTATGCCCTGGTCGTGCACCTCTTTGATGAGGGTCTCGGGGGTGTAGAGGCCGGCGGCGAACTCGCTCGTCATCGAGTAGAGCGTGGTGCCGAGCTTGATGCCGGTTCCGGCGATGCCGGTGTCGTTCGTCATTTCGGTCCTTGGGTCTTGTGTGTGGAAGTGGTCCCGGTGGCTTCGACGGGCTCAGCCACCTCGGCCGCGGGGTCCCTGAGCTTGTCGAAGGGGGTCCCTGAGCTTGTCGAAGGGTCAGGCGCGCACGGCGTGCGCGAGGTGGGTGTTCAGAGCGCGGCGTGCGCTCGCTGCATCCGTGATCATTCGGGATCCGGCGGCCTCGGCCGCCGTGCGCTGGATGGCCTGCTCTCCGCGGATGATCTCGAAGGGGCTCTGCCAGTGGTTCCAGTGCCAGCCCTCGTACTCGCTCGAGACGGCGCCGCTGTAGCCGTTCTCGACGAGCAGCGTGATGAGGTCGGCGACGGGCACCGAGGGCTCGTTCCCGTTCTCGTCGATGCCGAAGAACTTGCCGTGCACGTGCTTGACCCACGGCATGATCTCGAGCCAGTCGTCCACGCGCGCCGGACCGAACAGGCCCGTGCCGTTGATGCCGAAGTCGATGCCGAGGTCGGGGCGGCCGTGCTGGTGCGCGAGGCCGATGAAGCGGCCGAAGCGCTGACCGTGATCGGCCTGGTCGGCGGGCGGGCCCTGCTCGTAGAAGTCGTCCCACAGCCGCACGACGGCGGCCAGCAGTTCCTCCGACGCGCCGCGACGGCGGTAGGCCTCGATGAGCGAGGGGGCGAAGCCCGAGACCGTCGCGCCCCAGTCCATCGTGAAGCCGAGGAAGGGCGAGCCGACCTTGTCGTAGCGATCGCGCAGCGCCAGGATGCGCGGGTGGGAGGCGTACTGATCGGCGTGCACCTCGAGGGCGAGCGTGACGCCGTACTCCTCGGCGATGGGGGCCAGGGCCTCCATCGAATCGGGCGTGATCGAGATCTGCACGCGGGCGATGGGGAAGCCGAGTTTCGCCGCCGCCGCGATCTGCTTGCGCATGTACGCGAGGAGCTCGTCCTGGTCCATCAGCTTGTCGGGACGCAGGCCGATGTCGGCGTTGACCGCGAGCGAGGTGCGCACGAGCCCGACCTCGTCGACCAGGTCGTTGAAGTGTCCGGCGAAGTGGTCGTCGATGTCGGGGAAGCCGCGGAAGCTCGAGAATCCGATGATCTCCAGTCCCGGTCCGAAGCCCTCGGCCGCGGTCTTGCGGATCAACTGGTCGAGGTCGTACTCGCGGCCGTGGAAGGCGCGGGTGAAGCTGTAGAGGGTGACGCCCTGGATGGGCGTTCCTTTGTCCGGTCCCTGAGCCTGTCGAAGGGTCATGCGCGGGCCTCCTCGACCTGGCGGACGGTCATCTTCTTGGTGTCGTGCTCCTCGATGTGCAGCACCTGGTCGTCGGCGATGATGATGTACGGGATGTAGAGCTCGAGGTCGACGCGCACCTCGTGCTCCCCGGCATCCACCGGGACCTCTCCCGACAGCACCGCCGAGTCGGTGGGGAACCACCACTGCTCGATGTTCGTCTTCATCTCGGCGAAGGTGAGCTCCTCGCCGTTCATGCCCCAGCGCAGGGAGTCGGCGGGCGCCTCGACGCCGTCGACGGTCAGCTTCGCCCCTGAGATGCAGGATGCCGGCAGCGCCCGGTACCAGGGCAGGCGCACCTCCACCGACGCGCGTCCGCCGTGGGCGGTGAGCGTCCCCTGCTCGATGATGCGATCCGGGATCACGATGACCTCCTCGTCGGTGCGGCCTCAGCCGCAGACCTCTTTGTCTTGATTCCTACACACTAATGTCTTTTTCCTGCATAAGCAAGAATCAGACCGCTATGGATTCGGTGGCGACCTGCTCCCGCGACAGCACCGCCGCAATCTTCCGCGCCCCCCGCACCGCCAGTGCGACCGACGTCAGCGTGGGATTGCACGCGGTCGAGGTCGGGATGACCCCGTTGCCGGCGACGAAGAGATCCGGGACGCCCCACACCTCGCTGTCGACGTCGCACACGCTCGTCCCGTCGTCGACGACACCCATCCGGGTCGAGCCCTGGTAATGCAGCGACGACCCCGGCGGCAGGGTGAACGGACGACTGTCGAGCGGATCGCCGACCGCCTCACCGAGGCGCACGATCTCCTGCCGCGCCCGCTCCATGACCGCGTGGTCGCGGGCGGTGAACGTGTAGTGGATGCGCGGGGCCGGCATCCCGTAGCCGTCGACGTGCTCGTCGTCGAAGGCGACACGGTCGTCGGCCTGCAGGTCCTTCGCGCAGAAGAGACCGAGCCCCACGATCGAGCCGGGCACGACGGGATCGTCCTCGGCGAGCGGGATGGGCGAGGCGTCCAGCTGCATGATCTGACCGTGGAAGGGCATTCCCTCGGTGAACGGCACCCAGCTCACGCCGCTGTACTCGGCCAGACCCGTCGCGGGCGCATCGGCGTCGAGGGGCGGCATGTCGCGCAGACGCGCCGCGAAGACGATCTGCGCCTGGTCGTTCAGGTAGCGACCGAGCGCGGGGGAACGCACGCCCGACGCCCACAACAGTTGCGGGGTGCGCAGCGCGTCGGCGGCGACCACCACGAATCGGGCCGCGACCTCGTGCTCTCCGCCTGAGCGCAGGTCGCGCACGCGGACACCCGCGGCGCGGCCCGCGTCGCGCAGGACCGCTGTCACGAGGGATTCGTCGATCAGCGAGAACCCGGGATTGTCGCGCGTCACGTCGCCGAGCACCACGTCGGACCCCGACCACACCAGACGGCCGTCGTCGCGACGGTGGGCGGCCAACGGCATCCGTTGCACCCGGGTCGCCTCGATTCGACCCTCGTCGACGGCGGCCGACAGTCGCTCGCGCACGATCGCCCCGAAGGGCGCGCCGTCGAACGCGTCGGTGCGCACCCCGAGCAGTCGCTCCCCCTCGGCGAGCAGCTCGTCGAGGTCGGGCAGGAAGGTGATGCGCTCGCTGTCGTTCGGACGCGGGCATGCGCCCGTCCAGTGCGCCGACATGCCGCCGACGTTGCTCGACATCGCCGCGACCGGCATCCCGTCTTCGCCGTCGAAGGCGTACCCGTCCTCGAGCAGGAAGGTGCCGGGGCGCGCCCCGCGCACCCCCGCCTTCGCCGCGCCCGGGTTGGCGACCTTCGCGCCCCGCTCGCCGGGGCCCTCCGACGCCATCTGCGCGCGGGCGCGCTCGGCGGGGTCGGCGATGTTCTTCACGTGCGCGCCGGGAGGGTCCGACACCGTCGGGCCGACCTCGAACATCGCGATGGTCGCGCCGGGCGCACGCTCCGAGAGGATGCGCGCGTAGGCCGCACCCGTGGGGCCGCTACCGACGATGACGACGTCGACCGAGTGCGGGTACCGCCGGGCGTTCATGCGGCGCGTGCGATCTCGACGACGTGGGCGACCGAGGCCTCCGACGCGGTGGTCGGGTAGTACTCCAGGCCCACCGGGCCGTCGTAGCCGGCGTCACGCAGCAGGCGGAAGCGCTCGGTCCAATCGAGCTCACCCGTCCCGGGCTCTCCGCGGCCGGGGGCGTCGGCCAGCTGCACGTAGTGGATGAGATCGCCGGCGCCGGCCAGCTCGGCCTCCATGTCCTCACCCTCGACGGCCGAGTGGTAGATGTCGTACAGCACCCCGAACTGCGGCGAGGCGACGCCCCGGGCGACGTAGACGGCCTCGGCCGTGCGGTCGAGCAGCGAACCGGGGTGGTCAACGCGCACGTTGACCGGCTCGAGCACGAGACCGATCCCCGACCCGTCGATCTGCGCGATCGCCTTCTGGTAGATCTCGACGAGCTTGTCGAGCTGCACCTGGCGCTTCCACCCGCCGAAGCCCGTGCCGCTTCCCACGACCAGGCGCGGGCAGTCGAGGTCGCGGGCGATCTCGACGCCCTCGTCCAGCTTGCGGAAGAACTCCGAGTGATCCCACGGCGGGATCATGAACTGCGTGCGGGGCTCAGCCAGCTGCGCGGTGAGCTGCACGCCGGTCTCCTGCAGCGCCGCCTTGAGGGCGGGGAGGTCCTTCGGCGTCGCGGGTGCGTCGACGCCGGTCGGACCCCACATCTCCACGGCGTCGAAGCCCGCCGCCGCCGCTGCGCGCACGCGGTCGTGGTAGTCGCCGGCTTCGGAGAAGAGGAGTTCGATGTTGGGGGCGAGCTGGTACACGAGGTGTCCTTTCGAGGGGTGGGGGGCGCGACGATCCGCGGATGCCGCGCTCCGCGGCATCCATCGGGGTGGGCTCAGCCCGGGAGGCCGGTGGTCCGGCCTCCGTGATGAGAAGGCGTCAGCCCTTCAAGCCGCCGGCGAAGCCCTGGATGAAGCGCTTCTGGGCGAAGAGGTAGAAGGCGAGGATCGGGATCATCGAGACGATGACGATCGCGAAGATCTGGTTCCAGGCCGACACGAGGGAGCCGATGTAGTAGTACATGGCCACCGGCAGGGTCTGGTTCGCCGATCCGCCGAGGAAGATCAGCGATGTGAAGAAGTCGTTCCAGACGATGAGTCCGGCGAGGATCGCAACGGTTCCCGTCGCCGGCGACATCAGCGGCAGGACGATGCGGAAGAAGATCTGCGTGCGGCTCGCGCCGTCGATGGTCGCGGCCTCCTCGTACTCGGTGCCGAGCCCGCGGAAGAAACCCGCGTACAGGAAGATCGACAGCGGCAGCAGCATGCCGGTGTAGAGGATGATCATGCCCCACGCCGATCCGGTGAGGCCGAGCGCACGGGCACCGATGTAGAGCGGGACAGTGCCCAGCTGGGTCGGCAGCACGATGGCGACGAGGAACAGGTAGTACACCACGCGGCTCCAGCGCCGCGTGCTGCGGGCGATGACGTAGCCGGTGAGGGAGCCCAGCAGCACCATGAGCACGATGCTGCCCGCGGTGATGATGGTGCTGTTGACCAGGCCCATCACGACATTGGAGTTACCGGTCGCGGTGAGCACCTTGACGAAGTTGCCGAAGTCGGGGGCGGCGGGAGGCGCGAGCGTCGACGACGTGATGACCTCGCGGTCGGACTTCAGCGACGTGGTGACGAGGAAGTAGAAGGGGAGCAGGAACACGAGCGCGGCGATCCAGAACAGGAATTCCCGCAGGCCCGTGAGCTTGGTGTAGCGGAACATGTCAGTTCTCCTCCGAGCGGCCGTTGGTCAGACGCTGCTGCACGACGGCGAAGACCAGGATGATGAGGGTCAGCAGCAGCGCGAGCGCCGCGCCGTAGCCGAAGTTGCCGAGCGCGAACGACTGCTTGTAGACCTGCGTGGCGAGGGTCTCGGTCGCCGCGGCGGGCCCTCCGCCGGTGAGCGCCATGATCTGGTCGAACACGCGCAGGCCGTTGACGAGACCCAGGGTGGTCGCGATCGCGACGGCGGGGCGGATCGAGGGAAGCGTCACGTGCCAGAAGCGCTGGCGGAGGTTCGCGCCGTCGATCGCCGCGGCCTCCTCGATCTCGACCGGCACGGCCGCGAGTCCCGCCATGTAGATGACCATCGCGAAGCCGATGTTCTGCCACACCAGCACGACGAGGATCGTCCAGATCGCCCACGTGGGGTCGGCGATCCAGGCCCGCGCCACCGAGTCGAGGCCCATCCCCCGCAGCACGATGTTGAGCGGGCCGTTGTAGTCGAAGATGAACTTCCAGATGTAGGAGGTGGCCAGGGGGCTCAGCACCACCGGCATGAAGAAGAGGGTCCGCAGGATGTAGCGGCTCTTCAGCCCCCGATTCAGGCCCAGCGCCACGCCGAGGCCCAAGACGTTGCTGAGGATCACCGCGCCGAACGCCAGGAACAGGGTGTTCCACAGGGCGCCGATCTTGGTGGGGTCCTGGAAGATGCGCACGAAGTTGTCGAGCCCGACGAGGTCGAAGGCTCCGATGCCCGTCCAGTTCGTGAAGGAGAAGAAGCCGCCGATGCTGGTGGCGACGTAGTGGATGCCGATGACGAAGAGCACCCCGGGAAGGGCCCACCACCAGTAGCCGAACTGCAGCAGACCCTTTCGCCGCGGTGCGGGTGCGGTGCGGCGGCGGCGACCGCCGCGGCCGGGCAGGACCACGCGTTCGGTCTCGGTGGCGGCGATGTCGCCGCTTCGGAAGGTGGTGCTCATCAGATCCTCGTCATCCTCGATCGGGGTGCGGCTCCGCCGCCCGGGTCTCGACGTCCCGGGCGGCGGAATCTGTCAGTTGCCCCAGGCCGAATCCATGTTCTGAAGCACCTGGTCGATGCTGGTCTGGCCGGTCAGCAGACCCTGGACGCCCACCTGCAGCGCCTCGTAGACGGCCGGGTTGGGCCAGACGTTGTTGGGCAGCGTCGTGTACGAACCGTTCGAGATGTCGGTGACGACCTCGGAGTAGATCGTGTCGCTGAGGTCGAGGTTCTTGTACTCCGAGATGGGGAGCAGACCCGAGGCCTCGTAGTACTTCTGCTGCGCCTCGGGCGTCGCCAGCCAGTCGACGAACTTCGTCGCGGCATCCTTCTTTGTCGACTTCGCGTTGATGGAGATCGTGTAGTTCGAGCTCGCCAGCACGTAGGGCTCGCCGCCGTCGGCCGCCGGGAAGGGCTGCACCTTGAAGTCGGCCTCCGGCGGGGCCGCCGTGGCGATCTCGACCGCCGAGCCCGACGGGATGAAGCTGCCGACGGAGGTGCCCTGCGCGAGGCCGTTGGTGATGGCGTCGAAGCCGCCGCCCTCGGCACCGGGCTGGAAGCAGCCGGCGTCCTTCAGGTCGACGATGGTCTGGAGCGCGTCGGCCCAGCCCTCGCTGTCGGCGAAGGTCGTCTCGCCCGCGGCGCGCTCGGTGTTGAACTCGGGGTCGGAGGCGTACACGCGGGTCGCGGCGATGCCCTGGGCGGTCAGGCCCGCGTTGGGACCGGCGGCACCGGCGAGGGCGAGCATCGATTTGCCCTGGCCCGCGAGGGCCGCGCAGTCCGCGTAGAAGTCATCCATGGTCGTCGGCCACTCGGTGATGCCGTTCATGCCGGCGGTCCCCATGCTGGCGACGACGGCGGCGATGGTGAAGTCGAGGGGCTGACCGTAGGTCTTGCCGTCGACCTCGAACAGCGGTTCGCTGCCGGAGGGCACGAGCGAGGTGGCCGTGTCGCCGAGGGGCTCGAGGAAGCCGGCCTCGGCGAGGGGGATGAGGCCGCGGGCGTCGCCCGATCCGGGCGTGGTCTGCACGACGTCGGAGGCGTTGCCGGCCTGGAGCTGCGTGCGGATGGTCTCGCCGTACTTGTCGTTGGGCGTGGGGTTGGTGGTGATGGTCACACCGGGGTTCGCCGCCATGTACTCCTTGGCGAGCGTCTCGTAGGGGCTCTCGAGGTTGTTGGAGGTGGCGAAGGTGAACGTGAACGATTCGGAATCGCCCTCCGCGGCGCCGCCCGTTCCCCCGCCGGAGCACCCGGCGAGGACGAGAGCGGCGGTGGCGGGAAGAGCGAGGAGACCTGCGATCCGCGTGACGCGGCGATGCTGAGTCATGGCCAGCCTTTCTGACGACGTTGTCGGCGAGCCCTTCGGTGGGAGCGCCTGTGCTGTGTGACTCAGTATCCGCGCGATGCGTAGAAAACGCACATAAGTCTTCACGATGTGGCGCATAAGGCGAGGCGGCCGCTGCCCCATCGCTCGTGGATATGCGGCCTAGCCCGGGCATAGATGCGGTTGATACGATCGGCCCACAGCTTCCCCGAGCGAAGGATCACGACTTGGTGACCGATCATGCGACGCTCTCGCGCCTCGACCTGAACCTCCTGGTCGCCCTCGACGCCCTGCTCACCGAGCGCAGCGTCACCCGCGCGGCGGAACGGCTGCACCTGAGCCAGCCCGCCCTCAGCGCATCGCTGGCGCGCCTGCGCACCCACTTCGACGATCAGATCCTGGCCCGACGCGGCAACACCTACGAACTGACGCCGTTCGCCGTCCGACTCACCGAGCACACGACGACGGCGCTCGAAGCCGCCCGCCGCGTGTTCGAGAGCCAGGCGTCGTGGTCGCCCGCGGAGTCCACCCGCGAGTTCTCGATCTACGGATCGGACTACGGCTTCGTCACCGTCGGCACGATCGTCTCGCAACTGGCCGCCGAGAGGGCGCCCGGCGTGCGGTTCCGCTACATGCTGCACAACCCCGGCATCGTCGAAGACGCGACGAACCGGCTGCGCTCAGCCGACGGCATGGTCATCCCGCACGGCCCCGTCTCGGGGCTGCCCTACCTCGACCTCTGGCAGGACGACTGGTTCGCGGTCGTCTCGGCCGACAACGGCGACGTCGGCGATGCGCTGACGATGCAGAACCTCGCCGACATGCCGTGGGTGCTCACGTTCCAGTCGCGGTCGGCCTTCACCTCGGCCGCCCGTCAGATCCAGCAGCTCGGCGTCGAACCGCACATCGAGGTGGTGCTCGAGAGCTTCCTCTCGGTCGGACACTTCGTCAGCGGAACCCGTCGCGTCGGGCTCGTGCAGTCGGCCCTCGCCCCGCACCTGCTGCGCATCGGCGGCATCCGGGTCGTGCCCCTGCCGTTCGCCGCGACGCCCCTCGTGAGTGCACTGTGGTGGCATCCCTCGCACACCCGCGATCCTGAGCACGAGTGGATGCGCGGCCTGTTCGCCGAGGCCGGCCGCGTCATCGCCGCCGGGCACGCCCCCGCCTAGCCGGCGCCCGGACCCGCGGCCGCGTGCCGCGGGTCGCTCCCTCAGCGATGAGCACAACCTCCGTGGCATCCCGGCCGTTCCGGCTGAGGATGCGCGAATCGCTGACTTTGCGCGCGGCCGGGGTCGCCCCACCGACGGGGCGCGGCGAGCCCCCACGCACGCCGCACCCCGCGGTGTGCTCAGACGGCCGCCGTCACCGCCCGCATCGACGTCCGGATGAGGTCGTGCTGGCGGCGCACGAGCAGCAGGGGGTCGACCTCGCCGAGTTCGGCGAAGGCGTGGCCCTCCCATTCGCTCGACCAGAAGCCGCGGTACCCGCCCTCGACGAACACGCGCACGAGCTCGGGATAGTCGATCGCCGGCTCCTGACCGCTGTCGTCGATGTCGTAGAACTTCGCGTGCACGTGCAGGATCTGCGGCATGATGTCGGCCCACTCCCGCGGGTCGACGTGGCCGTGCATGTTGAAGGCCAGGTGCGCGAACGACCCCAGGCGACCCGGGTCGAAGTCGCGGCCGCGCAGGTAGCCGAGGAACTCCTGCTGGCGCTCGCGCATCGTGGCATCCGTCGCCCAGATCTCCTGCAGCTTCGCTACCGCCTCGTCGTCCAGGCCCGCGCGCCGCACGGCACGCAGCAGGGTCGGCGACATCGCGTGCATGGTCGAGGAGAAGTCGGCCACGAAGCCCAGCAGGGGCGAATCGAGCTCGGCGTACGTCTCACGGACCCGCAGGACGGGCTCCGCGTTCGGCCCCATCGGCGCGTGGATCTCGTAGGCGAGCTTCAGCTCGAGGTCTTCGGCGAGGGGGAGCAACCGCCGCAGCAGCTCGGGCTTCGCGCTCTGGATGCGAACGAGCGGGAAGCCCAGCTTCTTCGCCCCCTCGAACATGAGCGTCGAGAACGCGAACTCCTCGTCGGGGGTCATGTCGCGATCGCGCCGCCGCCCCATGTCGAGGTTCGCGCCGAACGAGCTCGCGACGAACCCGTGCCGGTCGAAGGCCGCCCGCCACGTGCGCACGAAGTCGTCGCCGACCACCGGGTAGGTCGGCACCATCTGGGATGCCACGATCTCGATGCCGGGGCCGATCCCCAGCTCCGCGACGCGGTCGAGCAGACCATCGAAGTCGAAGTACCCCGCGCGGAACTCGGCGCTCGCCGAGTACAGCGTCAGACCCAGCTGGAACGGGTCGTCGTCGCTCGCCGGGGACGGCGGCGTCACGTCCGACACGAGCGCGGGGGTCCCGGCATCCGCGTCGACGACGGTGAGGGTCTTCACGTCGTGCACGACGTTCGGCACGTACATCCCGGGACCGCCGTCCTGGCCGGGCGCGATCTGCATGTAGGGCAGGCGCAGCTCGCCGTGCAGCACGACGTCGTGCGTCTCGCCGAGGGCGACCGGGGTAGCGCGGCGCGCGATCAGCAGCGGGTGCTCCTGCAGGAACCAGAGCCGTTCGCTCTGTTCGGGCAGTTCGTCGAGCCGGTAGGAGGTGTCACCGAATGCGACCCGGAGGTCGTCGGCATCCACCTGCTCTCCGTCGACGGTGAGGGCGAGGGTCGTCACCGATGACAACCAGAGGCTGCGGTACCAGGGGATGGTCAGGCGCAGGGCGAGCCCGTCGGGGTGCGCGCGCAGGCTGTCGTCGTGGATGAGGCCGTTGGGCATGGGGGTCTCCTCAGTGCGGTGGCGCGGGTGCGGTGGATGCGCGTCGGGCGGGGTGGCCGGTTACAGGCCGGCTCAGATGCGATCGGCGATCTGACGCATCAGCGAGTGCTGGCGGCGGACCTGTTCGATGCTGCGCCAGGGTTCGCGCTCTCCCTCGTACTCGCTGGAGAGGTACCCGGTGTACCCCGCGTCCTTCAGCGCCTTGAGCACGGGCTCCCAGGGGATCTGCTTGTCGTCGAGCTGCTCGTCGATGTCGTGGAACTTCGCCTGGATGAACACCACGTTCTCGATCACGTCGAAGACGTCGGCGGGATCGACGTGGATGCCGTCGAGGAAGGCCGGGCGCTGCCCTGGCAGTTCGCCGGGCTTGAGCGGGATCGGGCGGTCCTGGAAGATGCCGGTGTCGAGCAGCAGGCCGAAGTGCTTCGTGCCGGTGCGGCGGATGAGGGCGATGTAGTCGTCGACGACCTCGTGCTTGATGGGGGTCGGCGAGTGGATCTCGGGACAGATGATCACGTCGAGCTCTTCGGCCAGGGGCAGCGAGGCTTCGACGACCGCGGTCCAGATCGGGTGCGGGATGAGGTCGCTGGAGACCACACCGATCTTGGGCCGCACGAACCGGAAGCCCAGGCGCTGGGCGAGGCGCAGATCGCGTTGCAGGGCGGCCGCCCCCTCTTCCACCGTCATGTCGCGGCCGTTCGGGCCGCTGGAGTGCAGGCGGGTGTCGATCCACGAGCCGTAGTTGGTGGGCTCGAGGCCGTACTTCTCGAGGAGCGCGAACCAGTCGTCGACCCACTCCTGCGAGGGGTTCGGGTAGTTCGGCACGTGTCCCTCGCCGAGGATCTCCACGCCCGTCGCCCCGAGGTCGGCTATCGAGGCGAGCGCGGTCTCGAGGTCCATCACCGTGCCGTAGTCGCCCATGTAGCTGTACAGCGAGACGCCGTAGCGGAAGGGGGCACCGGATGCCTCGGGCGCGAGCGTGACGTACTTCGTGACGCGGTACCGGCTCGGCTGGTGCTCCTCGGGGATGTACGACATGCGCAGGCGCAGATCGATCGACAGCTCGTGCGTGCCGTCGGGCAGGCCGCCGGGCAGTGGCACGGTGATGATCGCCGCGTCCTCGAGCGGCCACCGAACGCCGTCGCCGTCCCACAGCTCGGCGAGCGTGTACTGCCGGCCCTGCAGGGTCCACAGCGGCACGTCGGATGCCACGTCGACCAGACCCGGGATGCTCACGCCGATGCCGTCGATCAGCGAGGCCGCCATGCCCCGGTAGGACGGCATCCGCACGCGGAACTGGAAGCCGGTGATCTCGCCGCTCTCCCGGACGTTGCGGAAGCCGACGGACTGGATGAGATCTCTCTCGAGAAGCATCGTCGCTCACTCTCTGTGGTGTCGCTCCGACGCTACCCCGCTTTTGCCTCATTCAGACATAAGGCGTTCTGATGCCGCACATCAGCCCGCCTCGACACTCGCCCCCGGGCCTACCGAAGCCCCCTGGTCCCACTTATGCACAGTGCATGTCCCACAAGTGGCGGCTCGGAGCGCTCCCACACAGCCACAAGTGGGACACGGTCACGGCCGGACGCAGCGGCCAGGGCACCGCCGCGGCCCCTCGTCCCACTTACACATGGAGCATGTCCCACAAGTGGCGGCTTGGAGCGCTCCCACACAGCCAAAAGTGGGACATGGCCTCATCGCCACGACCTCACCGCCGCCGCGTCAGCGCTCCAGCACCACCGCGAGCCCCTGGCCCACCCCGATGCAGATCGCGGTCACGGCCACACCGCCGCCGCGGCGCTTCAGCTCGTGCGCGGCGCGCGCGATGATGCGCCCGCCCGAGGCGCCGAGCGGGTGCCCGATCGCGATCGCGCCGCCGGCCTCGTTGAGGAGCGCCGGGTCGAGCTCGGTCCACAGCTTCGCGCACGCCAGTGTCTGAGACGCGAACGCCTCGTTGAGCTCGACGAACGACACATCCGCCCACGTCCGGCCGGCGCGAGCGAGCGCGCGGTTGGCCGCCTCGACGGGGGCGACGCCGAACACGTCGGGGTCGTTGCCGAACGCGGCGCGACCGGCGATGCGGGCGAGGGGCTCGGCATCCAGCGCGCCCTCGGAACCCAGCAGTACCGCCGAAGCCCCATCGTTGATGGGCGAGGAGTTGCCCGCGGTCACCGAGCCGCCCGCGCGGAACGCCGGACGCAGGCCCGCGAGCACCTCGGCGGTGGAGTCGTCGCGAATACCCTCGTCACGGGCCAGCACGTGGCCCTCGACCTGCACGATCTCGTCGTCGAATCGACCCGCGGCCCAGGCGGCGGCGGCGAGGCGGTGGCTGCGGGCGGCGAAGGCGTCCTGCTCCTCGCGCGAGATGTCGTAGATTTCGGCGAGCTTCTCGGCGCTCTCGCCGTTCGAGATCGTCCAGTCCTTCCTCAGGCGCGGGTTGGTCATGCGCCAGCCGATCGAGGTGTTCCACATCGTCTGGTTCGCCGCGGGGAAGGGCCGGGGGCTCTTCTCGACCACGAAGGGCGCGCGGGTCATCGACTCGACACCGCCGGCGAGGATCACGTCGGCGTCTCCGGCCTCGATCGCGCGCGAGCCCTGGATCACGGCATCCAGAGACGATCCGCACAGGCGGTTGATGGTCGTGCCGGGTACCGACGAAGGAAAGCCCGCCAGCAGGGCGCCGAAACGCGCGACGTTGCGGTTGTCTTCGCCGGCCTGGTTGGCGTCGCCGAAGATGACGTCCTCGATGCGCGCGGGGTCGATCCCGGTGCGTTCGACGACGGATGCCATGACGGTCGCGGCGAGATCATCGGGGCGCACGTCGGCGAAGGCCTTGCCGTGCCGGGCGAAGGGGGTGCGGACGGCGTCGTAGACGAAGGATGCGGGCATGTCTCAGGCCTCCAGGCTCAGACCGAGCAGGGACTCGATCTCGGCGTGCGTGTTGTCACCGAACAGCTCGCGCACACGGAAGCCGTCGGGGGTGACGTCGAAGACGCCGTGGTCGGTGTACACGCGGGAGACGCAGCCGACCCCGGTCAGCGGGTAGCTGCACGCCTCCACGAGCTTGGGATCGCCGCCCTTGGTGAGCAGGTCGGTCATGACGTAGACGTCCTTCGCCCCGATCGCGAGGTCCATCGCCCCGCCGACCGCGGGGATCGCCCCGGGCTCCCCCGTCGACCAGTTGGCGAGGTCGCCGCCCGCCGACACCTGGAACGCCCCCAGCACGCACACGTCGAGGTGGCCGCCGCGCATCATCGCGAATGAGTCGGCGTGGTGGAAGTACGCGGCTCCCGCGAGGGCGGTGACCGGCTGCTTGCCGGCGTTGATGAGGTCGGGGTCGACACGTCCGCGCTCGGGCGCGGGACCCATGCCGAGCATGCCGTTCTCGGTGTGCAGCACGATCTCGAGCCCTTCGGGCAGGTAGTCGGCGACGAGGGTCGGGGCCCCGATGCCGAGGTTCACCACGGCGCCTTCGGGGATGTCGGATGCCACGCGGGCGGCGAGCTCAGCGCGGGCGATGCGGGTGGTCACTGCGGTGCCCCTTCGTCGGTGCGTGCGTCGGTGTCGGGCGCCGGGCCGATGGCGCGGGCCGTCTGGGCGGGGGCGCTCACGATGCGTCCTCGTCGGCGAGAGGCCGGCCCTCGATGTCGACCCCGCCCACGAACTCGCCGTCGCGCAGCCAGGGACGCTCACCGACCGCGACGACGCGGTCGACGTAGAGCCCCGGGGTGACGACGGCCTCGGGGTCGAGCCCGCCGAGCGGCACGATCTCGTCGACCTGCACGACGGTGGTCGCCGCGGCGGCGGCCATGATGGGGCCGAAGTTGCGCGCCGTCTCGCGGTAGACGAGGTTGCCCCACCGGTCGGCTGCCCGGGCGCTGATGAGCGCCACGTCGGCACGGATCGGATACTCCAGCACGTAGTCGCGCCCGTCGATGCGCCGTGTCTCCTTGCCTTCCGCCAGCTGCGTGCCGAAACCGGTGGGGGTGAAGAAGCCGCCGACACCGGCGCCCGCGGCGCGGATGCGCTCGGCGAGGTTGCCCTGCGGAACGAGCTCGAGCTCGACCTTGCCCTCGCGGTACAGCCCGTCGAACACCCACGAGTCGCTCTGGCGGGGGAACGAGCAGATCATCTTGCGCACCTGGCCGGCCGCGAGCAGGGCGGCCAGACCCATGTCGCCGTTGCCGGCGTTGTTGTTGACCACGGTGAGGTCGCGGGCGCCCTGCGCGATGAGGGCGTCGATGAGTTCGACGGGCTGACCGGCGCGTCCGAAGCCGCCGATCATGACGGTGGCCCCGTCGCGGATGCCGGCGACGGCCGCCACGAGGTCGGGAACGGTCTTATCGATCATGGAGGCTTCCTGTGTTCGCTCTGCGAACGTTCGTTCGCTTTACGCACACTTTATCGCCGACCGCCGGCTAGGGCAAGACCCGCGATCACTCCAGGTGCGCGTAGTCCGGGAGCTCGACGGCATCCGCCGGAGGGGTGAACAGACCACTCGCGAGACGCGCGACGACAGGGGTGGATGCCACCCACAGCACCCCGCGGAACACCCCGACGCCGAGACGCGAGGTCGGATTCGCCAGCCGCGGGGTGCCCGGGGGAAGGCTCTGCGCCTGGGCGACGTAGGGCCGCATCACGCGCTCGTATCCGCGGAACGCGTCGCGGTGGTCGACGTGGGCTGCGAGCTCGCCCGCCAGCACGTAGGCCCCGGCGAGGGCGAGGCTCGTCCCCATGCCGCTGACCGGCGAGGCGCAGTACGCGGCGTCTCCCACCAGCGCGACCCGACCGTTCGACCAGCGGGGAGCCCGCACCTGACCGATCGCGTCGGTGTACAGCTCCTCCGCGCGGTCGAAGCCGTCGAGCACGCGCGCCGCCTCCCAGCCGGCATCGGCGAAGGTCTCGCGCAAGCGGCGGCGCTGCGCGTCGACATCGCCGCGGTCCGTCCGTGGGCGCTCGCGGTCGGTGACCACCGACATCGTCGCGCGGATCGTGCCGTGCGGATCGGGCCGCAGGGTGATCGACCGGCCGCCCGGCGCGGAGTACCAACGCCACCAGTCGTCGTCCGCGGCGGTGCGGGGGATCGTGCCGTACGTCGTCTCGAGCCCCAGCGAGCGGATCTGCGGCTCATCACCGAAGACCAGCCCGCGCGTTCGCGAACCGATCCCGTCGGCGGCGATGACGAGTGCGAACCGCTCCTCGCGCGCCCGCTCGAAACGCACGACGACTCCGTCGGCATCCTGGTCCACCCCAGTGACCCGGTCACCGAAGCGGTACTCGGTGCGCCCGGCGGTGCGCTCGACGAGTAGCTCGGCGAGGTCTCCGCGCAAGATCTCAAGCTCGGCGGTGGCGCCGTCGGAGTCGCCGCGGCCCGCGGGGAACTCCGCCACGGTCCGCCCGTCACGTCCGACGAACCGTGTGCCCACCTCCCCCGTGGTCGCCGCGCGCACCGCGGACTCGAGGTCCATTCGCCGCAGCACCTCTCGTCCGGCTCCGCGCACGTCGACGTTCTGTCCGCCTGTGCGGAGGCCTCGAGCACGCTCGACGATCACCGTCTCGTAGCCGTACCGGTTCAGCCAGTACGCCAGGGCCGGGCCCGCGATGCTCGCCCCGCAGATCAGCACCCGTCGATGAGAGATCGCCATCTTTCCCCGTTTCGTTGATAATCAATGAGATTGGCAATCTACACGACTATCATGACGACGTGCCCGCGCTCGAAGACTCCCCCGACGCACGCGACGACCGCCGCGAACGCGAACGCGCGCGTCGCACCGAAGCCCCGATGGGCGACGACGACATCCGCGCGCGCGTGCAGCGCGTCACCCTGCGCCAGCAGCAGTTCGAGCGACACGTCGCCGCCACGCTCGCCGTCGACGCCCCCGGACTCGAGGCGATGGACCACCTCATCTCCGCCGGTGCGGCCACCCCCACCGAACTGGCCCGGCGCCTGGGCATCTCGACCGCCGCGATGACGCTGGTGCTGCACCGCCTCGAGAACGCCGGGCACATCCACCGCGAACGTCACCCCCACGACGGGCGCAAGCTCGTCGTCACGGCCGTCGATCAGTCCCGCGACCGCGCGCGCGACCTCGTCGCGCCGTTGATCGACGGCGTCGAACGCGTGGTCGACGACATGGATGCCGCGGAGCGCGCCACCGTGCAGCACTTCCTCGACCGGCTCATCGGCGTGTACGACCACGCCCTCGAAGCCGCGAACCCGCCCCCGCGCTGACGCTGCGCTCAGACCAGGCGGAGCTCCGCATCGATGGCCGAAGCCGCCGCCGTCAGCGGCGGCAGGCACCTGTCGCGCCACTCGTCGACGTCGCCGCGCGCGCTCGCCGACACGTTGACGGCGGCCACGACGCTCCCGTCGCGCCCGTGGACGGGCACCGCGAGCGAGCGCAGCCCCTGTTCGAGCTCCTCGTCGACGAGGGCCCATCCCTGCGCGCGGATGCGGACGAGCTCGGCCGTCAGCACGTCGACGTCGGTCCGAGTGCGCGAAGTCAGCGCCTCGGGTCGCGCGGCTGCGATCAGTTCCGCGACGCGATCCGAGGGCTCGGCGGCCAGCAGCACGCGGCCCATGCTCGTGGCGTACGCCGGGAAGCGCGTGCCGATCGTGATGCCCACGCTCATGATGCGCCGCGTGGGGACGCGGGCGACGTAGACGATGTCGTGGCCGTCTCGCACCGCCGCCGAGACGCTCTCGTCGATGTCCCTCGACAGCCGCTCGAGGTGCGGCTGCGCGATGGCCGGCAACGACAGCGCCGATAGGTAGCTGAAGCCCAGCTCGAGCACCCGCGGCGTGAGGGCGAAGTCGCGCCCGTCACTGCGCACGTAGCCGAGGGTCTGGAGGGTCTGCAGGAACCGTCGCGCCGCGGCCCGGGGAAGGTCGGCCCTTCGCGACACGTCGCTGAGGGTCAACGTCGCGTGGTCGGCGTCGAACGCCCGGATCACCGCGAGACCGCGCGCGAGCGACTGGACGAACTCCGGTTCCGCGCTCTCACTCACCGGCTCACCCTATCCGCCGGTCACCCGCGGCTCGGCACGCCCCCGCCCTGCACGCCACCGCCCGGCACCTCGCCGTCGGGCGCGTCCTCGCCCTGCCCGTCCGGCACAGGGGCGTCCTGTGCGAACACCTCCGTCGCGATCCGGAACGCCGTGTTGGCCGCCGGCACCCCGGAGTAGATCGCCGCCTGCAGGATCACCTCGCGGATCTCGTCGACGCTCAGACCGTTGCGCAGGGCCGCCCGCAGGTGCATCGCGAGTTCCTCGTGGTGCCCGTGCGCGATGAGCGAGCTGAGCACGGCGATCGAGCGCGACCGGCGGTCGAGACCGGGTCGCGACCAGATGTCGCCCCAGGCCACCCGGGTGATGAAGTCCTGCCAGTCAGCGGTCAGGTCGGTGGTCGCCGCGACGGCGCGGTCGACGTGGGCGTCCGACAGCACGGCGCGGCGCACGGCCATGCCCTGCTCGTGGCGTTGCTGATCGGTGGGCATCAGGCGTCCTCTCGAGAAGCGGATGCGAAGAACGACCGCAGCAGTGCCGCCACGGCCTCGGGTTGCTCGGCGGGGGGCAGATGACCGGCCTCGTCGATGCGCGCCACCCGGCCATCGCGCACCCCCTCGGCGATCTCGAGGGCCTTGGCCTCGGGCGCGACGGCATCGAACGCGCCCCACGCGGCGAGCACCGGCACGGCGATCTCGCCCAGGGAGGAGCGCACGTCGTAGGCGGCGAGCGCCTCGCAGCAGCGGGCGTAGCTGTCATCGTCGGCATCCTGCAGCGCGTGCAGCAGACGCCCGGTCAGGTCGGGGCGCCGCGCGATCGAGTCGGGCGCGAACCAGCGCTGCGCCGAGGCGACGATGAGGCTCGAGGTACTCTGCGCCCGCGCCTGAGCGGCACGATCGGCCCACGCGGCGGGGTCGCCGAGCTGAGCTCCGGATGCCACGATGGCCGCGGCCCGCAGCCGATCGCCGTGCCGCAGGGTGAGCTCCAACCCCGTCGCGCCGCCGAGCGAGACGCCCGCGTAGAAGAAGATCTCGTCGGTCACCGCAGCCGCCACGGCATCCGCGAGGTCGGCGACCGAGAACGTCTCGCGGGCGACGGGGCCTGCACCGTGACCCGGGAGGTCCCAGGCCGAGACGCGGTAGTCGTCGGCGAGCAGCGGCACGACGTCGTCCCACAGGATCGTCGAGGTGCCGAGCGAGGGCCCGAGCACGACGAGCGGCGCGCCCTCCGGCCCGACCGGCGCCGTCAGGGAGATCAGCGATGTCGCACTCATTCGTCCACCCCGTGTCCGTTCCCGTCGGATGCCGTGCGGTCTCGGCGATCGGCTTCGGCGCCGTCGGCGCCCGGCTGCGACCCTGCGGCATCCGGAGCCCCGGTGGTCGCGCGAGCCAGCCGCGGCGCGAGCCCCACGTACGAGGCGGGGTCGAGCAGCGCGTCGACGTCGAGACCGTCGGCCTCGGGCAGTGCCCGCAGTGCGACGGCGAGGTCGTCGTCGCCGGCGAGCAGGTCGGCGAAGCGCTCGGCGCCGATGAGCGGCACGAGAACACCGCGCAGGCGCTCGCTCACGAGGCGTCCGCCGGTTGCTCCGGCGTTGCGCGCGGCGGCCGCGGCGTCCACCCGCAGGTGCGCCGCGAGCGAGGAGGCGTGCCACGACGCGCCCAGCGCGAGCCGCAGAAGATCGCGCAACGTCGGCCACTCGGCGTGCCAGGCCCCATCGGGACGTTCGTCGACGGCGAGGGATGCCGCGAGGTGCAGGGTCGCGCCCAGTTGCGGCGCGCGAAGGGCCGCGGAGCGGATCAGCACCGCCTCGGCGGGGTTCTGCTTCTGCGGCATGGCCGACGATCCACCGCCCACGCCCTCCGACACCTCGCCGATCTCGGTGCGGCTCAGCGTCGCCACGTCGGCCGCGAACTTGCCCAGCGCGTCGAGCGCCTGCACGAGCGCGTCGCCGAGCTCGGTCACCGGCCAGCGGTTGACGTGCCACGGCGCCTCGGGCACGTCGAGCGACGCCGCCCGGGCGAAGGCCGCGGGCAGAGCAGCCGCGGCATCCGCGGATCCGGTGATCTCCACGAACGAGGCGAGCGTGCCACCGGCGCCGCCGAGCTGCGCCGGGAAGACGAGCGCGTCGAGACGGGACGCCGCCCGCTCGATCCCCTGCGCCCACGTCGCCGCCCGTGCACCCACCGTCGTGGGCACCGCGTGCTGCGTGAGCGTGCGCGCGGCCGCGACGTCGTCGGCATGACGCAGGGCGAGCTGTCGCAGCCGCGGGGCCGCGTGTCCCAGGGAGCCGCGCACCTGCTCCACCGCGCGCTGCGCGACCACCATGAGGGCGGTGTCGAGAATGTCCTGACTCGTCGCCCCGCGGTGGACCCACGCGCGGTGCGCGGCGGGCACCCGTTCCTTCAGCATTCCCACGAGCGGAATGACGGGGTTCCCGCCCCCGACCGACGCCGTGACGAGCGCGTCGACGTCGAGCGTCGTCGACGGCGAACCGCCCTTCTCGTCGAGGCCGAAGGCGTGATCGATCGCCGTGCCCGCCTCACGCGGTGCGACACCCCGCGCGACGTAGGCCGCCACGAGGGCACCCTCGGCCCGCACGAGCGCGTCGAGCACGGAGGCGTCCGACACGAGCGCGTCGTGGCCGACCGCGACCGGCGTGAGGAGTCCTCGGTCGAGGGGCTCAGAAGGCAAGGAACACCGTCTCTCTCGCGCCCTGCAGCCGGATGTCGTGCCGCAGCCCGCCGTCGGCGGCACGCGTCGCGACGAGGGTAGCGCGCTCCTCGGACGTCAGTGTCGACAGCAGCGGGTCGGCGGCGAGCGCCGCATCATCCCCCGGCACGTAGATGCGCGTGTGCAGCTTGTCGGGCAGGCCCCGCGCGAAGACGACCGCCGCGTAGAACCCCGCCCGCCCCCGGATGCCACCGGGCTCGCGCGTCCAGAACTCGAAGTGCCCCTCGTCGTCGGTGAACGCGCGACCGAAGCCGGTGAACGTGTGGTCGTCGCGGCGGAACGCGCCGCGCGCCCGGGGCACCGAGCCGTCGGCATCCGCTCCCCAGATCTCGATCAGCGCGTCGGGCACCGGTGCGCCCGCCCCGTCGTACACGGTGCCGCCGAGCACGATCGCCCCGGGCGAGTGCGGGAAGGCGACCTCATGCTGCTTCGGGTACTCCAGCCCGTAGGCGAAGAACGGCCCGACCGTCTGGCCGGGGGTCGCGCGGTGGGTCTTGGCGGGGATCACTCGTCGCCCTCCTGCTCGAAGTACGTGGCATCCGGCCCGTCGACGACGATGTCGAAGCGGTAGCCCGTCGCCCACTCGGGCGAGGTCAGATCGTGGTCGTAGACGCCGACGAGCGCGTCGCGGTCCTTCTGCCGGTGAATGGTGTTGTAGATCGGGTCGAGCGCGAACAGCGGGTCGCCCGGGAAGTACATCTGCGTCACGAGTCGCTGGGTGAACGACGAGCCGAACACCGAGAAGTGGATGTGCGCCGGACGCCACGCGTTGCGGTGGTTCTTCCAGGGGTAGGGTCCGGGTTTGATCGTGGTGAAGCGGTACTCGCCGTTCTCGTTCGTGACCGCGCGCCCGGCGCCGGTGAAGTTCGGATCGAGCGGGGCGGGGTGCTGGTCGCGCTGGTGGATGTAGCGCCCGGCGGCGTTGGCCTGCCAGATCTCGATGAGCTGGTTCGCCACCGGCCTGCCCCACGAGTCGAGCAGGCGCCCCTGCACGCTCATGCGCTCCCCCAGCGGTTCGCCGGCGTGCTGCAGCGTGAGGTCGGACTCGATCGCGGCGACGTCGCGCTGCCCGAACGCGGGCGAGAGCAGCTCGATCGTCTCGGGGTCGACGAGTTTGGGGTTCTTGGTGGGATGCCGCAGCACACTCGAGCGGTACGCGGGGAAGTCGTGAGCGGTGGCGGCGACGTCCTCGCCGGCGGCCTCCCGCGCGTCGAGCTCGGCATGGCGGGCGCGGATCTCGTCGACGATCTGGCTCTGCATCGCCTGGTCGGGGGCGGCGAGCAGCGTCTCGGGTGCGGCGGCGGGGTTCGACATGGAGTCTCCTTCGACGCCTCCATCGTCCGACACCGCGCGACGGTGCGGCAGATCGTTCCCGAACAATGGGAGTCGTGGCATCCTGACCCCATGGCGAACTCCCCCTCCGGCGACTCGGTCACCGATCGACTGGTGCGCATCCTCGAGACCTTCACCCCCACGCGCACCGCCCAGACGACGGCCGACATCGGCCGCCGAGCGGGCCTGCCGAGCTCGTCGGCGCACCGGATCGTGGGAGAGCTGGTGGATGCCGGGCTGCTCGAGCGCGACGACGAGCGACGGGTGCGTGTGGGGATGCGGCTCTGGGAGCTGGCGACGCGGTCGTCGCACGCGCTGCGGCTGCGTCAGGCCGCGCTGCCGTACATGGAACGGGTGCAGCAGCGTGTGCGGGAGCACACCCAGCTCGCGATCCTCGAGCACGACGAGGCGCTCTTCCTCGAGCGGCTCAGCGCGCCCGACTCCGGCGCGAACATCACGCGGGTCGCCGGGCGCCTGCCCGTGCACGCCTCGTCATCGGGGCTGGTCCTGCTCGCCTTCGCCCCGCACGACCTGCAGGAGCGGGTGCTCGCGCGCCCGCTCGCCGCCGTCACCCCCGAGACCATCGTCGACCCCGCCGCACTCCGGCGCGCCCTGGCTGAGATCCGCACCCTCGGCCGAGTGGTCGCCCCCGGCACCGTCGACCAGGTCTCCACCGGTGTCGCGGTGCCCGTGCGCGATGAGACGGGCGCCGTCATCGCGGCGCTGTCGGTCGTGCTTCCACGCGATGCGGAGACGCAGTTCGCGCTCGTCGAACTGCACCGTGCGGCCCGCGACACGGAGCGAGCCCTGGGCTACCGCCGGTGACCCCCGCTCCTTCCCCCCCCCTCCCCCTCCCTCCGTTGAGCGTCCAGGAAACGCCGCAACATCTCGCACCGAAGCGGCGTTTCCCGGACACTCGACAGCAATGCGCACCCCGGGATGGAATGCCACGACATCCCGATCAATGAGAGTCTTGGCCTCGCGCCGAGGGCGGCAAGGCAGCATCGACCACAGCCGCCGTCGAGGGAGACGCCATGACCACCACCGTTCGCACCCGCGTCGCCATCATCGGCGCCGGCCCCGCAGGGCTGATGCTCTCGCACCTGCTGGCCCAGGCCGGCATCGAATCGGTCGTCATCGACCAGCGCACGCGCGACGAGATCGAGAGCACCATCCGCGCCGGCATCCTGGAGCAGGGCACGGTCGAATTGCTCGACACGATCGGGCCCGCCTCGCGCGCCCGCACCGTCGGGCATCGCCACGACGGCATCGAACTGCGCTTCGACGGCGAGGGTCACCGCATCGACTTCGCCGAGTCCGTCGGTCGCGCCGTCTGGCTGTACCCGCAGCACGAGGTGCTGAAAGACCTGATCGCCGCGCGCCTCGCCGCCGGGCAGGACCTCCGTTTCGGCGTCACCGCCGATGGTGTCGAAGACGGGGATCACCCCCGGGTGCACGCGCGCGATGCCGACGGGGTCCCCGTCGAGATCGAGGCGGATTTCGTCGTCGGTTCCGACGGGTCCCGCAGCGTCGCGCGGGCAGCCGTGGCAGGCTCGCGCAACGGCTCCTTCCGCGAGTACCCCTTCGCCTGGTTCGGCATCCTGTGCGAGGCCCCGCCCAGCAGCGAGGAGCTGATCTACAGCAACTCCCCCGATGGGTTCGCCCTTGTCAGCCAGCGGTCGGCGACCGTGCAGCGGATGTACTTCCAGTGCGATCCCGACACCGACACCGCCGCCTTCAGCGAGGCGCAGCTCTGGGACGAACTGCAGAAGCGCGTGCCCGGCACCACGCTGCGGGAGGGGCCGATCTTCCAGCGCGACGTGCTGCGCTTCCGCAGCTTCGTCGCCAACGAACTGCGCCGGGGCCGAGTCGCTCTCGTCGGCGACGCCGCGCACACCGTGCCGCCCACCGGTGCGAAGGGGATGAACCTCGCAATCGCCGACGTGCGCCTGCTCGCGGCCGCCCTGAGGGCGTTCCTGCTCGAGAGCGATGAGCGCCTGCTCGACGCCTACCCCGACACGGCGAGCCGCCGCATCTGGAAGGCGCAGCACTTCTCGTGGTGGATGACGAACATGCTGCACGTGACCCCGGATGCCACCGACTTCGACCGTCGACGTCAGCTCGGCGAGCTGCGCTCCGTCGTGGAGTCGGAGCACGGCCGCGCCTACCTCGCCGAGGCGTACTGCGGCTGGCCGCTCGACGCCTGACCAGCCGTCGCCCCGGGGGCGCAGCCGGTTCGGGGCGTCATCGGCCCCTTGGGGCGGAAACGCCCGGGGCGCAGCCCGTTTGGGGCGCAATCGGCCCGTCGGGGCGGAAGAATCACGCCCCGAACAGCGGAAACTGCCCCGAAACCCAAGAGACTCGCGGCATCCGGCCACGACACCGCGCATCGCGCGCGGGCCTTCGCCCCCCTCATCAGCTGGGCGCAGCCGATTCGGGGCGCAATCGGGCTGTCGAGGCGGAAGGATCACGCCCCGAACGGCGGAGCCCGCCCCACACCGCGGGCGAACCCTGCGCGACCGCACGCCGTCCGTGAGGGCCGGGCCGCCTGGGGACTCAGTCCTTCGCGCCGGGCGCCTTCGGGAACGGGCTCGGCACCACCGGGTGCGTACCCGTGTAGCCCTCGCGCTCCGCGGCGAGTTCGGCGATGCGCCCGCGGCAGGCGCACCAGCCGATCACGATGCCGATCACCGCGATGACGGTGGCCACCAGCGTCGCCGGGGAGTCGACGAAGACGAGCACGAGGACGCCGGCGAGGAACACCAGCGTGACCCAGTTGGTGTACGGCGCCCCGAACAGGCGGAACGACGGCCGCACGAGCTCTCCGCGGTCGGCCAGCTGCTTCAGGCGCATCTGGCAGATGATGATCGTCGCCCACGTCGAGATGATGCCGACCGACGCCACGCTCAACACCGTCTCGAATGCCTCGGCGGGGACGAAGAAGTTCAGCACGACGCCCAGCAGCGCCACGGTCGCGGTGATTGCGATGCCGCCGTACGGCACGCCCGCCTTGTTCATGCGGGCGGCGAACCGCGGCGCGGACCCCGCGATGGCCATCGACCGGAGGATGCGCCCCGTCGAGTACAGCCCCGCGTTCAGCGACGACAGCGCCGCGGTCAACACGACCATGTTCATGATGATGTCGACTCCTGGAACGCCGATCGAGGCGAAGAACGTCACGAACGGGCTCTCACCGGCCGAGTAGGCGGTGAAGGGCAGCAGCAGAGAGAGCAGCAGCACCGAGCCGACGTAGAAAACCGCCACACGCACCACCACGGAGTTGATGGCCCGCGGCATGACCTTCTCGGGGTTCTTCGTCTCGCCGGCGGCGGTGCCGATCAGCTCGATCGACGCGTACGCGAAGACGACGCCCTGCATGAGAAGGATGGCGGGGAGGATGCCGTTCGGCAGGAACCCGCCGTTGTCGGCGATGAGCGTGAACCCGACGGGTGAGCCGTTGGGAGTGCCGAATACGACGAGGGAGATGCCCACGAGCAGGAACGCCACGAGGGCTGCGACCTTGATGAGCGCGAACCAGAACTCGAGCTCGCCGAACACCTTGACCGACACCAGGTTGACCGCGAGCACCACGACGAGCGCGATGAGCGCCCACGCCCACTGGGGCACCGCGCCGATCCACGGCACGTACTTGCCGAAGAAGTTCATGTACACCGCGGCCGCGGTGATGTCGACGATGGTCGTCATCGCCCAGTTGATCCAGTAGAACCAGCCCGAGACGAAGGCCGCCTTCTCACCGAAGAACTCGCGCGCGTACGACACGAACGACCCCGAGCTCGGCCGGTGCAGCACCAGCTCACCGAGCGCGCGCAGGATGAAGAAGGCGAACACGCCGCACACGGCGTACGAGACGACGATCGCGGGACCGGCCTCGGCGAGACGGCCTCCGGCGCCCAGGAACAGTCCCGTGCCGATCGCGCCGCCGATGGCGATCATCTGCACCTGACGGGACGACAGACCCTTGTGGTAGCCGCTGTCCTCGAGGTCGACGGTCGAGGTGTGGGTCGGCTCGGGTGCGTCGCCCGAGCCCGGAGTGGAGTCGTTCACGTACCCATCATTCGTTTCGCGCACCGCCTGTCCAGCAAGCGCGCCGAGATGGGCGGCATCCGGATGCCAAGGCTCAGAGCCACTTCTTCCGCTTGAACGTCAGCCACAGTCCGCCCGACACGGCCACCATGAGCGCGATCGCCATCGGATAGCCGAACTGCCATTCGAGTTCGGGCATGTTCCGGAAGTTCATGCCGTAGATCGCGCCGACCAGGGACGGTCCGAACAGGATGGCCGCCCAGCCCGAGATCTTCTTCACCTGCTCGTTCTGCTCGAGCGAGGTCTCAGTCTGCCGACGCGTGACCAGGGTGGCGTTGACGGTGAGCGCGTTGTCGAGGATCGCGCGCAGCGCCGTCAGTTTCTCGCACTGGCGAAGAACGTGGTCGAGCACGTCGCGGAGCGAGCGCTGCAGCTCGATGTCGACCCCGTACTTGTCCGCGCCGCGCAGCAGGGAGTCGAGCATGTCCCGCAGCGGCTCGGTCGCCCGCTGGAAGTGGATGACCTCGCGGGCGAGCTGATAGATCCGCTGCGTCAGGTCGGCACCGCCCGAGCTGAACAAGCCGTCCTCGATCTCGTCGACGTCGTTCTGCAGGCCCCGCGCGACGGGGTCGTACTGGTCGACCACCTCGTCGAGGATCGCGTAGAGCACGGCCTCGGGGCCGCGCGCGAGCAGGTCGGGGTTCCCTTCGAGGCGGTGACGCACGCGGGCGAGATCGGGGACCTCGGCGTGACGCACGGTGACGACGTAGTCGGCGCCGATGAAGACGTGCAGCTCGCCGAACTCGACCGTCTCCGTCTCGTCGATGTAGCGCGCCGGGCGCAGCACCGCGAAGAGGTTGTCGCCGTAGCGTTCGAGCTTCGCCCGCTGGTGCCCCGCGAGGGCGTCCTCGACCGCGAGCGGGTGCAGCGAGAACTCGGCAGCGACGCGCTCGAGCTCCTCGGTCGAGGGGCGCAGCAGTCCGATCCACGCCATCCCCCCGTGCGCCTCCATGTATTCGAAGGTCTGGTCGAGGCTCGAGGGGTTCTCGATGCGACGACCGCTGACGTACACCGCGCTGTCGATGATGGGCATGACTCCGTTGTACCCCCGCCGCCTATGCCTGAGGCCGACGCGCGGGTTACTTCTCGGGGTCGTTGCCCCAGTTCATGAGCGAGTAGCGCCAGTCGGTGTCGGTGGTGTCGCCTTTCGGCTTCTGTGCGCTGTGGCGCTTGACGTAACCGACGACCTTCCTCATGTGGGCGTAGTCGTCGTCGGTGAGGTCGGCCTTCTTCTTCTCGAGGATGCGCACGATGTGACGCCCGCTCGAGTGACCGGTCGACTCCCCGTTTCCGTCCTTCTTCTGCCCCACCGACTTCGACTCGTCGGTGTCGAGCCACTTCTTCAGCTCGCTCGCGGTCATGTTGACCGCGCCGTCGAAGTCCTCGCGGGTCTGATCGTCGTCATCGCTCATGCCGCCATCCTCGCCATCGCCGCGCGGCCGCGACGCCCCCTTGCGTGGATGCCGCCCCGGTGGCATCCGCTCAACCGACGGGCTCGCTCAGCGGCTCGTCCGCGTCAGGTCCCGGATGCCGCCCCCGTGGCATACGTTCAGCCGACGGGCTCGCTCAGCGGCTCGTCGGCGTCGGGCCCCGGATGCCGTGCAGCCGTGCCGCGGCGGGCGGCGGCCAACACCGCGCCGATGCTCGCGGCGATGACCAGGCCGATGCCCGCGATCTCGAGCCACGACAGGTGCTGACCGAGCAGCAGGAAGCCCGCGATCGACGCCGTCGCCGGCCCCAGGCTCATCAGGATCGCGAACGCCGAGGCGGGCAGGCGCCGGAGCGCGACGAGCTCCAGGGCGTAGGGAATGGTCGACGACAGCAGCGCGACCGCCGCTCCCAGCGCGAGCAGGTCGACGCGCAGCAGCGCGGGACCTGCCTGCCAGATCCCGAAGGGCAGCGCGATGACGGCACCCACGGTCATCGCCAGCGCGAGCCCGTCGAGCCGCGGGAACTCACGGCCCACACGCGCCGACGCGAGGATGTACAACGCCCAACTCACCGCCGCACCCAGGGCGAACACGACGCCGAGCAGGTCGAGCCGGTCCCACCCGCCGGCCCCGAGGGCGACGACGCCCGCCAGCGCGAGTCCCGCCCACAGCCAGCGCGCGATCCCCGTCGCGGTCAGGATCGACAGGGTCAGCGGCCCGAGCACCTCGATCGTGACCGTGACCCCGAGCGGCAGCCGCGCCAGTGCGAGGTAGAACAGACCGTTCATGGATGCCAGCACCACACCGAACCCGACGACGGAACGCCACGCGTACCCCGTGTGGCCGCGCAGGCTCGGGCGGGCGATGAGCAGCAACAGGAGCGCCGAGAACACCAGCCGCAACATGACGATGCCGAGGGGCCCCGTCTCCGGGAACAGCATCACGGCGAAGGAGGCGCCGACCTCCTGGCACGCCAGGCCCACGAGGACCAGGGCCGCAGCCGACCCCTGTCCGCCGCGTGGGGTCATCCCGCGGGGGGCGAGCAGATCGCGTTGGCGGCGATGTTCTCGCGCATCTGGTCGGCCGTCCAGGGCAGCCCCGCCTCGGGGATGGTCTGGCCCTGAGCGGCCGGCGCCTTGGAGGCGATCGCCGCGAGCTGCCACGCGAGCCAGGCTCCCGTGTTCTCGTTGCCCGCCGAGTTGTTCAGCGCGACCGCGACCGACATCCCGGTCGCGGGGTCGGCGAAGGCTCCGACGATGTAGCCGGGCGTCGAGCCGAACTGTCCGATCAGCGACCCCGCCTGATAGGCGCCGCCCGCAGCGGTGAACCACGTGGGCTGGTCGGAAGCGACCGGCACCGGATTGGCGAAACGGTCGCTGCCGTCGGGCAGGAGCGCATCGGTGGCCAGCGCCTGCGCGTAGCGCCCGAGGTCGCGGATGTCGGTGACGGCCCCCGAGGCGGCGGCGCCGTAGCTCGCCGACATCGTCGTGAACTCACCCGGCTGCGCACAGTCGTACACGCCCTCGGCGTTCGGCTGCGACCAGTGCCCCGTGAGTGGAGCCGTGCCGGGAGCGGCGGCAGCAGACGAGGGCATCGACGTGGAGTCGAGACCGAGGGGCTGGATCACGCGCTCCGTGATGACGTCGGCGAGCGATTGACCGGTCGCCCGCTCGACGGCGAGACCTGCGACGAGGAAGTTCGTCGGCGACGACGCGAATTGCACTCCGGGGTCGTTCAATCGCGGCTTCGAAATGCCATACGCCATCAGTTCGCGAGCGTTCCAGATGCGCCCGGGATTGGTCCACGTCAGGAAGTCGAGGCTCTGCGTGTACGAGGCGAGCCCCGAGGTGCCGTCGCACAGCTGACGCAGTGTGATGGCCTCGTAGCCGGGCACGCTGCTCACCCAATCGGTGATCGAGTCGTCGAGCGACAGCTTGCCGTCTGCGGCGAGGCCGTACAGCGCGTCGCAGGTCATGGCGCCGGTGACGTCGGCCGCGCGGAACTGCAGGTCGGCGGTCACCTCCGCTCCACCGGGGCTCTGGGTACCCACGCCCGACACCCAGCTGCCGCTCCAGGGCGCCCAGACGCCGACGACGGCCCCGGTGGCACCGGTGGCGGTGATGGCCGCGGCGACGGCGTCGCGCATCTCGGTCGCCGTGGCATCGGGGAGGGGGGCGTCGACCTGAGCGGGGACATCGATCGACACCGTGCCCGGGCCCGTGCAACCGCTCAACAGAACGAGGAGCACTCCCGCGCCCGCCGTCGCGATGGCAGCGGAACGACGCCATCTCGCCATGTGGACCCCCAGTGTTTCCGAGCGCGACGAAGCGCGCTCCCGATGCATTCAAACACATGGCGCCTGAGCGGAACCGCCGCTTGCGCGAGCGGCCCGTCACGTCTGCATCACGACTGCGCCTTGCCGTGTACGCGCGGGAATCTAGGGGTTAGGTAAACCTAACCGTTTGCGTATGATGGCCGCATGAACGTCGTCCTCCCGTTCTCCGCGGCCCTGCGCGAGCGCTCCAGCAGCGCGCACTCTCCGCGCGAGTGCGACGGCTTCATGACCGACCTGCTCACCGGTGCCGGCACCCGCGACGACTACATCGCGCTCATCGCCCAGCACTGGTTCCTCTACGCCGCCCTCGAAGAAGCGTCGGCGCGCATGCGCACCGACCCGGTGGCATCCGTCTTCCTCAGCGACAAGCTCTCGCGACTGCCCGCTCTCGAAGCCGACCTCTCCTTTCTGATCGGCCCGCACTGGCAGAGCGAGATCCGACCGTTGCCCACCACTCAGGCCTACGTGTCGCGCATCCGCCGGGTGGCCGCGACGTGGCCGGGAGGGTTCGTCGCGCACCACTACACGCGCTTCCTCGGCGACCTCTCCGGCGGGCCGTCAATCGGTCGGCTCATGCAGCGCCGCTTCGGCTTCGAGACCAACGGCATCGGCTTCCTGCTCTTCGGCGACATCGCCGACCCGAAGGCGTTCAAGAGCGTCTACCGCGATCAGCTCGACGCCGCCCCCTGGGATGACGCCGAGAAGGAAAGGGTCATCGCCGAGGTGCTCGTCGCGTACCGGTTCACCACGGAGCTGTTCGCCGACCTGACCCGCGCGAAGGCCGACCAGGTCGCGTGACCGATCGCGACCGCCGGCCACCGCGCCGCGCGCACGGGGCGACGTCTGATGCAGAGCAGCCGCCACGTCCTGCCCGGTGTGCCGCGCGGGGCTACGCCTGCCGCGCCGCCGCCGCGTCCTGCCGGGCGAGCCACGCCTGTTTCATGAAGCGGCGGACGTCTTCGTCGACCCGGATGTCGCCGGGGCGCAACGGGCGCGTCAGGTAGAGGCCGTCGAGGGAGGTGAGACGGCTGAGGGCGACGTAGGTCTGCCCCGGCGCGAAAGCCCCCGAGCCCAGGTCGACGACCGCGCGGTCGTACGTCTTGCCCTGCGACTTGTGGATCGTGACCGCCCACGCCAGGCGCAGGGGGAACTGGGTGAACTCGGCGACGATCTCGCGCGAGAGGTTCTTCGTACCCGGGTCGTAGGCGTAGCGGTACCTCTCCCACACCGCCGGCTCCACATCGTGCTGGATGCCGTCGACCTCGACCCGCACGCTGTCGCCGGCGATGCGGGTGACCGTACCGATCGTGCCGTTGACCCACCGAGGGGCCTCGCCGAACTGCGCGCCGTCGTTGCGGAGGAACATCACCTGCGCCCCGACCTTGAGCGTGAGCTCCATCTCGGCGGGGTAGTTCGCCTCGCCGCGGCCGAAGTCGCCCGAGATCTCGGCGGCGGCCGTCTGCGTGCGGCCGACGAGCTCCTCGAGGTGGCGACGGTTGATCGTGTTCACGCGGTCGTTGCGGGTGGCGAGGGTGATGATCGGATGCTCGCCGTCGGCCGGATGCGGGGGCGTGCGCGCTCCGGCGGTGTTCAGGATGCCGGCCATCTCGGCCGTGACGCGTCCGTACCGCACCGCGTTGAGCAGCGTCTTGAAGCCGGGGTCGGACTGCCGGTGGATCTCGACGAGCTCGTTGACGTGCAGGTCGGCCCCGTGCCGGCCGATGTCGATGAGTCCGTCGCTCGCGGCCTCACCCGACCAGACCTTCGCATCGAAGAACCAGAACGAGCGGTAGTGGTCGGCGATGTAGCGCGCCTCGTCGCCGCGGGGCGGCACCGGCGCCAGCTGGTACGGATCGCCGAACATCACGACCTGCGTGCCACCGAACGGCTCGGAACGGCGGCCGCGAGCCTGACGGAGCGAGCGGTCGATGGCATCCATCAGGTCGGCGTTGACCATCGAGATCTCATCGATCACCAGGGTGTCGATGGCGTTGAGGAGCCTTCGAGTCGCGTCGTTCTGGTCGATGTCGCCGTTCGCGATGAGCCCGATGGGCAGGCGGAAGAGCGAGTGGATCGTCTGCCCCTCGACGTTGAGGGCGGCCACCCCCGTCGGCGCGCACACGGCGATCTGTTTCTTGGTGTTGTACGCCAGGTGCTGCAGCAGCGTGGACTTGCCCGTGCCGGCGCGGCCCGTGACGAAGACGTGCTCGCGCGTGTCCTCGATCAGCCGGAACAGCGCCTGCTGTTCGGCGGAGAGGGGCGGCGTGGTCACCGGCCCATGCTAGTTCGCACCGTCGCCGGCGGGCGGCGGAGTGCCGACGGGACCGCCCGCCGGCTCGGTGTGCAGGAGCAGCCAGCGCGCTTCGCCCGAGAGCACGTCGGCGACGTGGCTGCGGAACCGCGGGCACTGGGTGATGTCGTGCGAGCGGCACCGCAGCGCATGCTCGGTCATCGCGCGCGCCTGCGCGATGTCGGCGGCGCGGCGGTCGAGCTCGGCGACGTGCTCCTCGAGCACCCGGTGTCGGTCGGGGGCGTCGTCGTCGAGCAGCACCCGGATCTGCTCGAGAGAGAGCCCCGCCGCCTTGTTGCGCAGGATCACCGCGATCCGCACGGCGTCGTCGTCGCCGTACCGGCGCCGGCCCGCACCGTCGCGGACGGGCCGCAGCAGACCCTCGTCTTCCCAGTAGCGCAGCACGTGGGTGTCGAGCCCGAATCGCGCCGCCGCCTCGCCGATGGACTCCCCGCTTGACTTCATGTCGACATGAAGTCACACGATGGACGAGAACACAAGCGGAAGGAGTCCATCGTGTACGACGCGATCATCATCGGAGGCGGGCCCGCGGGCCTGCAGGCGGCCCTCACCCTCGGGCGCATGCACCGGCGCACCCTGCTGGTCGACTCGGGCTCGTATCGGAACGAGACCGTCCGTCACGCCCACAATTTGCTGACCAACGACGGTCGCGACCCCGCCGAGCTGCGTCGGATCGGGCGCTCCGAGATCGCGGCCTACGGCAGCGTCGAGGTCCGGGATGCCGCCGTCACCGAGGTCTTCCGTGACGATGACGGTCTGACGGTCACCGTGGACGGCCGACGGCTCCGCACGCACGCGGTCATCCTCGCGACCGGCGTCGCCGACGAGCTCCCCCCGATCCCGGGACTCGCGGAGCGCTGGGGCGACACCGTCGCCAACTGCCCGTTCTGCCACGGGCACGAGTTCGCGGGCCGACCCGTCGCCGTCGTCAACGCGTCGCCGCATGTCGCAGCTCTCGCCCTCATGCTCGAGCCGGTGGCATCCGAGGTCTTCGTCGTGGCGCCCGCCGACGTGCGGGCGGTCACGGGCACGACCGACGGACTGCGCCTGGAACTCGTCGACGGCTCCTCCCGGGAGGTGGCGGGCGCGTTCGTCGCACCCACGTGGACCGTGCGCGGAGAGATCGTCGACGCGCTCGGTCTCGAGCGTCAGGAATCGGGCGCCGTGCGCACCGATCCGTTCGGCCGCACGAGCGTCGAGGGCGTCTACGCGGTGGGCGACCTCGCCCAGCCCGACCGCCTTCCCGGCCCCATGTTCTCGCTCGCAGCGGCGATCGCCGGAGGGCAGCTCGCCGCCGTCACCATCGTGCATTCTCTCGTCGCCGTCTGACGTCACCGTGCGGCCCGCGGGAGATCGCGCGTGTGCGACCTCGCGGGGCGCCGCGCGGCGTCTGCGCAGGTGCGTTTCTTAGACTGGGTGCGTGAGCAACGCCGGCGGGGGCCCCGCGACGCCCGAGGGGGTCCGCGGTGCGCGTCGGCGCCGTCGGTTCGAGATCCCCGCGATGGTCCTCATCGGCATCCTGCTGGCCGCCGCTCTCGGCGCGGGCGCCGCCTCGCTCTACCGCGAGTTCTACAGCCCCCGCGCCTTCGTGCTGCACTACCTCGAGCTGCTGCAGGAGCGTCGAGCCGCCGAAGCCCTCGCCATCCCCGGCGTCGCCGTCGACTCCGCCGAGCTCGAGGCCGCGGGCCTGCCCGCCACGTCATCCGAGGCACTTCTGCGCCCCGAATCGCTCCAGGCGGTGACGGATGCCGTCATCACCGGCGAGAGCGTCGACGGCGACCGCACGCGCGTCACCGCGAGCTATTCCGTCGGGGGGTACACCGGGACGACCACGTTCGACGTGCAGCGCGACACCGGCGGCGCGCTCCTGCCCCGCTGGCGCTTCGCCCGCAGCCCGTTGTCGGTGATGGACCTGTCGGTCCAGGGGTCGATGCGTTTCGCGGTCAATGGGTTCGAGGTCGACAAACGGCAGGTGTCGATCGACGGCACCGACGTCGACCCGACCGCTCCGCTTCCCCTGCTGGTCTTCTCACCCGGGCTGTACTCCGTCGCCGTCGACACGGCCATCTCATCGACCCCCGGCGTCGCCGTGCTCGCCGACGCGCCTCTGGCCGGCATCCCCGTCGACGTGCAGGCGCAGCCGACGAAGGAGTTCCTCGGGGTCGTGCAGCAGCGGGTCGAGGACTTCCTCACGGCCTGCGCCGAACAGAAGGTTCTGCAGCCCACGGGCTGCCCGTTCGGGTTCACCGTGCGCAACCGCATCGACGACGCCCCCTCGTGGTCGATCGTGCAGCAGCCGCAGGTGACCGTCGAGCCCGACGGTGCCGGATGGCGCATCCCGTCGGCCAAGGCGGTCGCCCACATCGAGGTCGACATCCGGTCGATCTTCGACGGCAGCGTCCGCACGGTCGAAGACGACGTCGACTTCAGCGTCGACGGTCAGATCACCGTGCAGCCCGACGGTTCGGCATCCATCCTGGTCGGCGGGTCGTCCGACTGACGCTAAGGACGGTTCGTCCGGCTGGCGCGACGGGCGGATGCCAAGGGCACAACCGCGGCCCGCTCCCGTGACACGCCGCCCCGCGCCACCCTCCGCACGGCGTGTCACCCACTCGCCCCGCCGTTGTGCACGGCAGGGGACGGTCCGGCACAGCACGGCCCAGCACGGCCCGACCCACCGCAGCCCGACACACTCCGTACCGCCCGGACGATCCTCGCTCAGGCGCGGCCGCGAGCGGCGACCCGCGCGTCGCGGTCGGCCAGTCGCGCCAGCTCTTCGTTGTACGCGTCGAGCTCAAGGTCGCCGACACGGTCGACGTGACGGTCACGGCGTTTCTGGTGCCGCTCGTCGCTGCGGCTCCACTGGATCGCCACCGTGATGGCGAGGATGAGCGTGGGGATCTCGCCCACCGACCAGGCCACGCCGCCGCCGACGTACTGGTCCTCGAGGGGCGTCGCGCCCCAGGTGCGGCCCATCGCGCCGAACCACTCCGCCACCATCAGACCGGAGTTCATCATGATCGCGATGCCGAAGAACGCGTGCATCGCCATGATCGCGATGAGCACCAGCAGGCGCATCGGATAGGCCAGGCGGAAGGGCACCGGATCGATGCCGATGAGGCTGAGCACGAACAGGTACCCGGTGACGAGGAAGTGCGCGACCATCCAGATGTGGCCGACGTGGTCGTACAGCGACCACCGGAACAGGTCGGTGTAATAGAACGCCCAGAGCGAGCCGATGAACAGGCCCGCGGCGACGTACGGGTTCGTCAGCACCTTCGCGATCGGGTTGTGCACCGCCCACAGGATCCACTCGCGCCCGCCGCGCGTGCCGTCGTCGCGCTTGCGGATCGCGCGGGCGGCGAGCGAGACGGGTGCCCCGGAGACCAGCATCAGCGGGATGGCCATCGACAGCAGCATGTGCCCGATCATGTGCATGCTGAACAGGTAGTCCTGATAGACGTTGATCGGACCCGACGTGACCCAGAACACCCCGAACATGCCCAGGCACCACAGCACCGTGCGGTGGATCGGCCACGAGTCGCCCCGGCGGAGCAGGCGCCAGACGCCGGCGAGGTAGAAGAACAGACCGAAGGCGACGATCAGCGCCCACAGCAGGTCGATGTTCCACGCCGTGAACCAGCGTTCGAGGGTCAACTCGGGCGGCAGCGGCGCGCCCGTCAGCACCTCGGCCGGCGAGCTGCCGATCAGAGCCGCCTCAGTGGGCGGGGGCGTGCGCGCGAGCGCCGCGGCGACACCGCTCGCGACACCCATGAAGACGAGCTCGAGGGCGATGACGCCCCAGAAGCGCGCGGACCCCGGCTCGTCGGCCATGCGCGAGATGAGGCGGCGTCGGTACCAGGCGCCGAGCACTCCCATGGCGACGAGCGCGACGACCTTGACGAGCACGAGCGCGCCGTACGCCGACCAGAGGTTCTGCACGTCCACCAGGCTGATCGACGCGCGTACGGTGCCCGAGATCGCGACCACGATGAACGCCACGAGCGCGATCGAGGAGTACCGCAGCAGAGTGGTCTGCAGCTGTCCGCGCGACATCGCGGGCCTGACGACGACCAGCAGGATGAGCCCGCCGAGCCAGGCCGCCGCGGCGATGATGTGCAGCACGAGCGCGGTGACCGCGGCGTCATGACTGGCTTCGGTGCCGGCGTGACCCTGCGTGCCCATCGGGATGAGCGAGGCGAGGGCGAGGATCGCCACGATGAGCGTCGGGATCCATGAGCGCACGGCGAAGGTGAGCACCGTGAGCACCGCCCCGGCGATCGTGGTGATCAGCCAGGCCTGCCCCGGTGGGCTCTCGACGAGGAAGCGCCCGAGCTGCTGCCCGAAGACGGCGTCGAGCGTGGGGGTGGCGTTCAGGACGTTCAGAAACGTCATGTACCCCGTCGTGGCTGCACCGACGGTGAAGACGGCGGCGCCGATCGAGGCGGTGTCGAGAGCGATCTCGAACGGCCGCTCCCCCGCGGGCAACGCGAACAGCGCCAGCACCAGCGAGCCGACCATGGTGGCCGCGGCGAGGTTGACCACCGTCGTGGCGATCGGCAGACCCCAGCGCACCACGGGGCCGGCGTCGGCCAGGCGTCCGGGGGCCGCTCCGCCGCCGAAGGCGAGACCGGCGACGACGGCGACGATCGAGACCACGACCAGGATGACGGGTCCCGCGACGCGCAGAAGTCGGGGATTCACGCGTCCAGCCTACGTCGCGCGGGAACGACGGAGGGGGGATGCCGCTGGGCATCCCCCCTCGATGGTTCGGCGTCGTCTTACTTGACGGCGGCCTTGAGCTTGGAGCCCGCGGTGACCTTGACGCGCTTGCCGGCGGGGATCGAGATCTCCTCGCCCGTCTGCGGGTTGCGGCCCGTGCGAGCCGACGTGGCGACCTGCTCGAAGGCGATCCAGCCGGGGATCGAGACCTTGCTGCCCTTGGCGACCGCCTCGGAGACGGTGGAGAAGAGGGAGTCGAGCACGCCCGACACGGCGGACTGGCTCTGCCCGGTCGCGCTGGCGATGCTCGCGACGAGCTCGGTCTTGGTGATGGACTTGTCGGCCATGTGGTGTCCTCCAGACGGCGGCGAAAGCCGTCTCTCGTTACTCGGACGAGGAGGAATCCTCCTCGGTGGTCGGGAGACCGCCTCGACAGTATCAACCGAACCGCGGAATTACGCGGATTCTGACCGATTTCGACCCGTTCTCCACCGCGTGTCGTGGTGCGCACGGTGCGGATGGGGCCGAAGCGACCCCTGATCCGTCACGTGCATCGCCGCGACGGTCACCGGGCGCACGGCCCGAGTGCACGGTCGGCGCACCGCACCGACCGGGTTAAGACGGAGGGGTCGGCGGGCGATTCTGGACGGAGTCCGCCGGGCGTTCTCCACACCTCCGCTCTCGCCGATTCTTGACGCAACACAACAGAACTATGATGTGCCGCACCAGTTCGAGGGCACCCGAAGCCCGAAAGAACTCACCCGCTGACGGTATTCACCTAGGAGGGGCCATGCCGGGAACGCCCGCCTCGATAGAGGCACGCGCCGCGCTTCGCAGCGCCGCCGCGACGACGGCACTGCGCCTCCTCCCCGGCCACGGCGTCCCCACTGCGCGCCACCTCGCCCTGCTCGCCGAGGCGGAGCTCCCCGAAACACCGGTGGTGTGGACCGATGCGGCGGCTCTGTCCCTCGCGGCGCTCCTGGCCGCCCGCGCCCGGCGCGACGCCCTCGCGGAGGGAGCCGCCGTCGTTGCACGCTACTTCGACGATGTCCGTCTGAACAGGCCGGCCTCGCTGTCGTCCGGGGCACGGTCGCAGCTCTGCGCGAGCATCGGCGAGTACTGCAACGCCATCGGTTGGCCCCAGGCGGGCGCGCGGTTCGGCGCCGAGGCGCTCCTGTTCGCCGACACCGACGAGACGCGTTATCGGGCCCTGTCGGTGAGCGCCCTCGGCCACGCCCTCAACGGCGAATACCTCACGGCCGAGACCGCCCGCGCCGCGGCCACAGAGCTGTTCGGCGCCCGTGGCTGGGAGGCACCCGAGACCGCTTACCTGCTCCTGCTCGCAGAGGCGCTCATCGCCTCCTCCCGGCTCGACGTCGGACGCCTGCTCGACGCCGCATCGGAGATGCGCCGCGTACAGCCCGACGACCCGTACTGGGGATACGCCGCGCGCGCGATCGAGGTGATGGCGATGATGTTCCGCCGCGATCTCGGAGCGGGTCGCGCCGAGGGCCGACGGCTTCTGCACGGCAGTCGACGACTCAGTAGTCACCGCATGATGCGGCACTTCCTGGTGAGCGTCGTGTCCGACATCCTTGTCGCGCAGGGCGAGTACCGCGAGGCTCTGTCGACCCTCGAACCCTGCGAAACCCCGGAGGGCCACGGCATCTGCTTCTCGATGCAGCGCTCCGCCGCCCTGCTGCGCCTCGGGCGCGATCGCGAGCTGCTGCTCGAGACCGACGCGTGCGTGGCATCCGAAGCCGATCACTGCCTGCGGACCCTGACTCCTCTACTCGTGCGACGCGCTCTCGCGTTGAACCGCATGGGCTTCACCCGGCGGGCGCACCAGAGCATGGAGACCGCGCTCCGCCTCATCGTGCGCACCGGCTGCTCGGCGACGCCGTTCCTCATGCTCCCGCACGAGGAGACCCGAGCGCTCATGGACACCGCCGCCCGCGAGGACCCCGAGCTCGCCGACGTGCTGCCGTACCTGCACGCGGCGCTCGCGCGCGTGGCGACACCGGATGCCGAGGCGCGCTCTCCGCTCACGGTGGCCCGACTGACCCCGACCGAGAACGCCACCGCCGAACTGCTGCTGCGGTCACTGAGCCTGCCGGACATCGCACGCGAACGCGGCGTCTCGCTCAACACGGTCAAGACCCAGGTGCGCTCGATCTACCAGAAGCTCGGTGTCGCCGGCCGCGCCGAGGCCGTGGAAATGCTCACCGGCGCCGACGCCTGAGACGACGCGGAGACACCGAAGGGCGGAAACCCCTTTCGGGACTCCCGCCCTCCGTGGACGGTGATGACGAAGGGGCGGGGACCCCTTTCGGAATCCCCGCCCCTTCGTACGGACGTCTGGTGCTTACCAGCTCGACTTGGTCACGCCGGGCAGCTCGCCACGGTGGGCCATGTCACGGAAGCGGACGCGCGAGACGCCGAACTTCGTAAGGACACCACGGGGGCGACCGTCGATGACGTCGCGGCTGCGCACGCGCGCGGGCGACGCGTTGCGGGGGAGCTTCTGCAGCCCCACGCGAGCGGCCTCGCGGGCCTCGTCGGTCGCGGTCGGGTCGACCAGGGTCTTCTTCAGCTCGGCGCGCTTCGCGGCGTAGCGCTCGACGACGACCTTGCGCTGCTCGTTGCGCGCGATCTTGCTCTTCTTAGCCATGTGCTTAGCGCTCCTCTCGGAAGTCGACGTGCTTGCGGACCACGGGGTCGTACTTCTTCAGCACGATGCGGTCGGGGTTGTTGCGGCGGTTCTTGCGCGTCACGTAGGTGTACCCCGTGCCCGCGGTCGAACGCAGCTTGATGATCGGACGTACGTCCTGAGCCTTCTTCGCCATTACAGCTTCACGCCCTTCGCCTGCAGGTCACGGACGACGGACTCGATGCCGCGAGCGTCGATGACCTTGATGCCCTTCGCCGAAACGTTGAGCTTGATGTTGCGACCCAGCGACGGAACGAAGTAGGTCTTCTTCTGCACGTTCGGGTCGAAGCGGCGCTTCGTCCGGCGGTGCGAGTGCGAGATGTTGTGACCGAAGCCGGGAACCGCTCCAGTCACCTGGCACACTGCTGCCATGGTGATGTCTCCTTCTGTACCGTGACACCGGACGGTGCCACCCAAGATCCCTTGTCTGCACCCCGTCTGAGCACGGCGAAAGGCCACGTTCAGGAGATGGGATGCGAACTGCGTGCTGGAGTGCGCGCAGACAAGGGGTCAGTCTAGCACGGGCGGCGTGTCGCCTTGACGGGCCGCCTCCTCGGCGGCGCCTCGCCCCCAGCGGAACGCCGAGACCGTGGCATCCCCCTCGATCCAGAAGCGCCACGGGAATGCGGCGGTCCCCGCTACCCCCGCGACGCCGACCCTCGGTCCGGTGGCGATCCGGCCGGGAGGCTCCGTCGGCAGCAGCAATCGCGCCGCCGCACCCGCCCGTGCGGATCCCGTGATCGCGTCGATCCCGTCGTGCACCGGATGCCGCAGTCCCACCGCGTCGCCGAATCGCCCCGGCCCGCGCGCGAGGTCGCGCTGCGACCGCACGGCACCGAGCCGCTCGAGTCGCCGCCGCTCGGCGATGTCGGCCCCCTCGGTGATCTCGCCGCCGCGCAGCAGCACACCGCCGGCGACACCCTCGGGCCCGCAGACGACGTTGACGCAGGAGTGGATGCCATGGCTGAGGTACACGTACAGGTGCCCCGGCTCGCCCCACATGGTGGCGTTGCGCACGGTCGGCCCCATGCGCGCGTGCGACCCGGGATCGGGCCGGTCGCCCGTGCCGCGCCCGTGATAGGCCTCGACCTCGGTCAGTCGCGCGACCACGCGTTCGCCGCCCACGACGGTCTCCAGCAGTGCGCCCAGCAGCCGCGGTGCGACCTCGACGGGCAGCCCCGACAGGTCGTCGCGCGTCGCCGGACGCGTCACTGCGGGGGCACCTGGCACCACGACAGGTCGAAGCCCTGGAGGGCGACGACCTCCTGACCGGTGTCGACCTCCACCAGATGGGTCAGCAGCCGTTCGGGGAGGGGCAGTTGATAACGGTCGAAGGGGTTGTCGACCGCCCGCGGGGCGATGAGCACCGCCGCGTACCGGCCGCTCGGCGAGACGCACGTCTGCAGCACCGTGTCGGAGCCGGGGACCTCGAGCATCGGCCGCACCGCACCGCCGGTGTCGACGTGCGCCACGGTGGTCGAGCGCGAGACCCCGTCGGCGCTGATGTCGGCGAACGAGCGGATCGTGCCCGCATCCGTTCCGGGCACCGGGGTGGCTCGCCCGGCGAGGCCCGGCGGGTCGACGGGTTGTACGAGGGGCCGCTCAGACCCGTCGGTCAGGTCGACCTCGCGCAGGCCCTCGAGGCGCTCGACGATCGCGACCGACGAGCCGCGGGCGATGCCGTCGATCGACACCGCGCTGCCGAGCGGCGCCGCGTTGCCGCCCTCGGCGTCGGTGAGGAGCAGGCGCGAATCGAACGTGAGCACCAGCATGCTGTCGGTGTCGGGCACGAACCGGTAGTCGGCGATGCGTGCGTCGCCGCCGTTCAAGCCCACGTCGGTGGGGGGCGCGTCATCGGCGGCCGACATCGTGAACAGTCGACTCTCGCGCCCTCCGGCGGCCCCCAGGTCGGCATCCGAGAAGGTGAATCCGACCCGCTCGCCGCGGTCGGCCGACTGCAGATTGCTGACGAACCCGGGGCCGGGGAGTGCGACGTCGCGGGCGTTCTGCCCGTCGGAATCGGTGACGATCACCCGGGCGGTGTCGCCGTCGCGCACCGAGATCACGAGGTGGTTCGCGGTGGCGCGGAAGTCTTCGATGTGCGGATGCACGAAGACCGGCAACCCCGCCTCGCCCTTCAGGTCGGTACGGAAGATCGTGTCGCCCTCGGGGGTGCCGCGCTGCATCAGGTACGCCTGCAACGGCGGCGTGCGGAAGGTCTCGGTCAGTGTCGACGAGGGCCCGGCGCCCAGGCCGCTCACCCCGTCGACCGTGATGCGGTAGTCGGTGTCGTCACGCAGCGGCAGGGTGAAGCGAACGCCGACGCTTCGCCCCGCGGTGTCGACGGTGAACGGCGTCGCCGGCTCCACCGACACCTGCGAGGCGTCGACGGTCTCGAGCGACTGCGTGGTGGTCAGGATCACGCGGGATCCGGATGCCGCAACCGCGGCCGCGGGATCGACCTGCACGTCGGTGACGCGGGGCCCCTGCGCCACCGCGACAACCCCGCCGATCCCGCCGACGACCACGAGGCCGACGAGCACGGCGGCGAAGGCGACCGCGAACCCCCGACCGCGGCGCGCACGCGAACGCGATCGGCGCGAGTCAGTACTCATAGGGGTCCGCCGGTTCGTCGATGGATGCCACCTGCTCGGCCTGCACCTCGAGCCTGCCGTCGCCGCTCGAGCGCACCGTGCCCGTGACGGTCACCCACTGGCCCGTCGCAGGGGCGTCGACCGATGCGGCGATCGGGAGGCGCGCCGTCTGCGCGTCGATCACGCAGTGGGTGATGACGAGGCGCGTGAGGTCGAAGCTCGCGCCGTCGCCGCCCGGGGTGATGAATCCGGTGAGCGTCACGGGCTTGCCGTCGAAGGTCTCGGGGTTGGTGGCGTGGGCGAATACGGCCGACCAGTCCCCGATGCCGAACTGCGTGGTGTCTCCGGAAGCCGCAAGCGTGATGACGTCGGAACCCGCGAACAAGGGCGGCGCCCCCACGTCGCGCGAGACGGCGAGTTCGGTCGACAGCGACGCCGCCGGCGTCAGCAGCACCGCGATCACGGCGCCCGAGGCGAGCACACCGCCGGTGAAGGCCGCGATGCCACCGGGGGTCAGGCGCGGACGCGCGGCGAGTTGGTCGTGCGCTGCGTGATCGTGGTCGTCGAGAGGATCGGCGTGCTCGTGATCGGCGTGGGCGAACGCCTCGCGGCGGGCGGATGCCGCGGCGGGGGCGTGGCCGTGCTCATGGTCGTGTCCGTGGTCGGCCTCGGCTCCGAGAGGCAGCGCGAACGAGGCGATCGCACCGACGAGCAGGACGACCGACATGCCGACGGCGAACCACGCGGAGTCGGGGTTGATGTACAGCGACATGCGGCCGGTGATCCACAGCGTGATCGTCGTGATCGACAGGCAGGCCGCGAGCCCGACGCCGAGCCAACGCGTGGCGAGGGCACCCGATCTAGACAAGGAGGTTCACCACCGTTCCGAGGGCGAAGGCGAACAGCACCACGACCACCGTCATCCCGACGAGGACCCGTGTGGTGAAGGTCGTGCGCAGCAGCGCCATCATCTTCAGGTCGATGATGGGTCCGACCACGAGGAAGGCGACGAGCGAGCCGGGCGTGAAGGTCGAGGCGAACGACAGCGCGAAGAACGCGTCGACGTTCGAGCACAGCGACACCACGATCGCCAGCAGCATCATGGCGGCGATCGAGAGCGCCGGATCGGAGCCGATCGCCAGCAGGGCGCTCCGCGGGACGAGCACCTGCACCGCCCCCGCCAGCAGCGACCCGATGATGAGCGCCGGCATCACCGACCGCAGCTCCACGACGAACTGGGCCAGAGTGCGCCGACCGCGGCTGCCGCGCTCCTGCACCACGATCTCGCACGTCGCGAGGAAGCGCTCGGTGAGCAGCTTGTCGGGATCCGGATGCCGGCTGTACAGCCACCCGATGAGGTTGGCCACGAGGTATCCGCCGATCAGGCGCGCGACCAGGATGCCGTCGCTGAATCCGAACGCCGCGTGCGTGGAGATGATGACGATCGGGTTCACGATCGGAGCCGCCACCAGGAAGGTCAGGGTGTCGGAGACGCCGAACCCGCGCATGAGCAGGCCGCGGGCGAAGGGCACGTTGCCGCACTCGCAGACGGGGATGAACATCCCCAGCAGCGACAGCACCGCCCGGCGCGCCCAGGGCGCGCGCGGCATCCATCTCTCGATCGCCCCCGGCGGCACCCACACCTGCACGATGATCGACAGCACCACGCCCAGCACCACGAACGGCAGCGACTCGATGAGCACGCTCAGCGCGAGCGTCAGCCCGTCTTGAGCCCGGGTCGGCAGAGGCTGTGCGAAGAACGTGGGCGCGAACGCGTCGACGAGGAACAGCGCGGTGACCACGACGACACCCAGGCCGAGCGCGACGAGGGTGCGGGAGGCGCCCGTGCGCGGGGGCGAGGGCGCCGCGGTGCGACTACTCGTCGCCACGCTCGCGAGCCCGGGCGCGGGCGCAATCGGTGCAGATGCCGAAGATGTCGACGACGTGCTCGGCTTCGCTGAACCCGTGCTGGGCGGCGGTGCGCTTCGCCCAGTCCTCGACGTCGGTCGCGGCGATCTCGACCGCCTTGCCGCACGAACGGCAGATCAAGTGGTGGTGGTGTCCGCGGGTCTCGCACGCACGGAAGAGGTTCTCGCCCTCGGGGCTCTGCAGGGAGTCGGCGTCTCCCTTGGCCGCGAGACCGGCGAGCGTGCGGTACACGGTGGCCAGGCCGATGCCGGTGTTCTCGTCGCGCAGGGTGGCGTGCAGAGCCTGCGCGCTGACGAAGCCGCCGGCTCCCGACAGGGCTTCGCGAACGCGCTCGCGCTGCCACGTGTTGCGCTGGACCATGCCGGCGAGTCTAGCGAGGCGATCGGTGAATCGGCTGGGGGTCGGGCGAGGCGTACCGGCGTGAGGGGTCGCGCCCGACCGCGCCGTGGGACGCGCCCCGGCGGGCACCGTCAGAGCGCGCGAGTGGTGCGATCGCGCCGCGCGCCGACCACCCGGCAGACCAGGTAGATCGCGAACGAGATGGTCGTGATGTAGGGGCTCACCGGCAGCGTCCCGGCGACGGCGAGAAGCACCCCGCCCACCGCCGAGACGAAGCCGAACAGCGCCGCGAGCAGGGGCACCGAGAGCGGGCCGGATGCCACGCGCATCGCCGCGGCGGCGGGGGTCACGAGCAACGCCATCACGAGAAGTGCGCCGATGATGTGCACGGCCACGGCGACGATCAGCCCGAGCAGCAGCATGAACGCCAACGAGACCGCGGTCGTGGGCACGCCCCGAGCGGCCGCGGACTGCGGGTCGAGCGAGTCGAAGCGCAGCGGGCGCCAGATCAGCAGGAGGGCGGCCAGCACCGCGACACCGATGACGACGAGCCAGCCGAGCTGTTCGCTCTGTACCGAGACGATCTGGCCGGTCAGCAGGCTGAACCGGGTGGCGCTGCGGCCGTTGTACAGCGACAGGCACAGGATGCCGACACCCAGACCGAACGGCATGAGCACGCCGATGATGGAGTTGCGGTCCCGCGCCCGCGCCCCGAGCACCCCGATGAGGGCCGCGGCGATGAGCGAACCGACGATCGAGCCCGACACGACGTCGACGCCGATGAGCAGCGCCACCGCGGCGCCCGCGAACGAGAGCTCGCTGATGCCGTGCACGGCGAAGGCCATGTCGCGCTGCATCACGAAGACGCCGATGAGTCCGCCCACCAGGCCCAGCACGGCACCGGCGTAGACGGAGTTCTGCACGAGCTCGAGGATGGCGCCGTACTGGCTCACCCCGCCGAAGAGGGCGTCGCCGACGTCGGACCAGTTCATGCGTCGTCCTCGTCGTGGTGATGGTGGTGGGACTCGTCGGCATCCGGTGCTCCGACGACGATGAGCTGTCCGCCCGCGCGCACGACGTAGACGGGAGCGCCGTACAGGGCGCTCAGCGTCTCGGTGGTCAGCACCTCGTCGGGGGTGCCGAGGGTGAAGCGGCCGTTCGCGATGTAGAGGATGCGGTCCACGCGCGAGAGCACCGGGTTGATGTCGTGCGTCACCAGCAGCACCGCGGCGTCGCGCTCGCGTCGGTGCCGGTCGATGAGACGGACGACGGCCTGCTGGTTGGCCAGGTCGAGGCTCGTCAGCGGCTCGTCGCACAGCAGCAGGGCGGGGTCGTCGGCGAGGGCCTGGCCCACGCGGAGCCGTTGCTGCTCCCCGCCCGAGAGCAGCCCGACCGGCCGGTCGCCGAACTCCGCGGCGCCCACGGCCTCGAGGAGGTCGTCGATGCGCGCGCGGTCCTTCTTGCGCGACAGCGGCAGGCCGAGGCGATGCCCGTCGACGCCGAGGCCCACGATGTCGCGTCCACGCAGCGGCGTCTCGCGGGGCAGTGGTCGCTGCTGGGGGATGTAGCCGATGCGGCGATTGCCCGCACGACGCACCGGCGTGCCGAGCGCCTCGATCGACCCGGCACTGAGGCGCTCGAGGCCGAGGATGGCGCGCAGCAGCGTCGTCTTGCCCGAGCCGCTGGGCCCGAGCACCGCGACGAGCTCGCCGGGGGCGACCTCGAGGTCGAGCCCCGACCACAGCACCTCGCCGCCCCGCTCCAGGGCAGCGCCGCGGATGCGCAGCGGTGCCGCCGCGCTCACGCCGTCAGCGCGTCGGACAGCGCCGTGATGTTGCTCTGCATCCACGAGATGTAAGTCTGACCCTCGGGCAGCGTTTCGGTGAACTCGATCACCGGAATGTTCTTCGCCTTCGCCTCGTCTTCGACCTGCGTGGTCTCGGCGCCGCCGGTCTGCGGGTTGACGATCATGACGCGGATATCCCCCGAGTCGAGGAGCTGCAGCGCCTCCAGCAGGGTGGCGGGCGGCACGTCCTGGCCTTCCTCGACCGACTCGCTGAACTCGTTCGGGGTCGCGTTGTCGAGCCCGGCCGCGTCGATCAGGTACACGGGCACCGGCTCCGTCACGAACACCTTCGCCCCGGCATCCTTCGCCTCGATCTGGCCGAGGGAGTCCTCGAGACCCGCGATCTGCTCGACGAAGGCGTCGGCATTGGCCGCGAAGTCGGCCGCGTGGTCGGGAGCGAGTTCGCCGAGGTGCTCGGCGATGTCCTTCGCGAGGTCTTCGACGGTGTGCGGGTCGTACCAGACGTGCTCGTTGAAGCCCTCGATGTGGTCGTGTCCGTCGCCCTCGGTGTGGGTCTCGCCCTCGGCGTGCGCATCGGCGCTCTCGCTGGCTGACGGGCTCGCCTCGTCGGCGTGCGCCTCGTCGTGCGAGGCGGCACCCGGGTAGTCGTGGTTGAACTCCACGGCCGTGATGACGGGGGCGGTCGTTCCGCTGGCGTCGATGAGCGACTCCATGAACGAGTCGTAGCCGCCGCCGTTCTCGATGACGAGGCCGGCGTTCTTCAGCGTGAGCTGGTCTTGCGCGCTTGCCTCGTACTCGTGCGGATCCTGCGACGACGAGGTGATGACCGAGGTGACCTCGACGAAGTCGCCGCCGATCGCCTCGGCGATCGAGCCGTAGACATCGGTGGATGCCACGACGGCGACCTTGTCACCGTCGGCGGCGCCGGAGCCCGTTGAGGCGGGGGCACCGCCGGCGCAACCGGCGAGCGCGAGAACGGAGACAGCCCCGAGGGCGACGGGGGCGAGGAGGCGGCGGGTCATGCGGACATCGTATCGCTCGTGATAATCGTTCTCAAACTCAGCAGGGCTCCATCATTCCCGCCGGCGCCGCTGATGCGTCACCGCGTCGGCGGCGCGACCGCCCGAGTACCGCACCGGCCACCCCGCGCACGGCGTCGTCTCCCCTATCCGCCGATAGCCTCCGTGGGTGCGAATTCTGCTGGACGTGCCCAACGTCGACGTGTTCTACGGCTCGGCGTCGGTCACCACGGACGAGGATGCGGACCGCAGCGACGTCGACGCGCCTTGGGCCGATGAGAGCAACGGCCTGTGCGGAGCCAGCATCCCGGGAGTGCTCGAGCTCACGACGGGCACGCATACGGGATATCTGCCATTCCGCATCGAGCTGCACGGTTCGGAGCCCGCCGTGGACCCGAGGTGGGACGAGGTCGTGGACGTCTCCTTCGCGACGCGTTTCGACGAGGCGGTCCTCATCGGAATGATGGGCGGCAACTGCTTCCCGTTCCCGCTCCCGCGCGGTGACTATCGCGTTCGTTATTGCGTCCAGGCGTTCGGCGAAGCGAAGCACAGCGACGAGGCGGGAGATTCGTACCTCCTGCAGTTCTGGCCGGCGCCGCCCGCACCCGGCCGCATTCTCGTTCAGACCAGCGCCGAGGCGGCGTACTGGCACCGCGTCCGCCATACGCCCACCTCCTGAAACCACGAAGAGGACGATCACCGAGACGCCACGCGGCGTGAGGAACGCGCACGCGCACGATGGGAGCGCGCATTCGTAACGAAGGCCTGCGTGCGACCCTCGGTGAAGTGAGGAGGTCGAATGCACGCCGAATGGGATGAGTCGTACTTCGATGCGCAAAGAGAGGACCCATCGATCTTCTGGGTCTGCTTCTGGACCGGTGACGACGTCGGCGAAGCCGCACGACACGACCCGCAGCGGATCACCGGGGCAAGGTCGGTCGCGGAGGTGCTCGAATGGGTGGACGAGGTGAGGGAGGGCCGCCGGTTCGAGCTCTTCGTAGAGACCGCGGACCGCGCCGAGACGAGCGCGCACGGTTGGGCCGATTACCGCAAGCTCATCCGTCTTGCCGGCGACTTCACGCCGAAAGGTTCGACGTTCACCGTCGCGCTTCACACCGAGGACTAAGGTCCCAGCCGTCCAGCGAACGATGCCCCGAGTGGATGTGGGGCGCTCACGCAGCCGGGGACGCTGCGCCGTGGTCGCCGTTCGACAAGAGGTGGGGCACCAGCCGGACGCCAGCCCGCCGATCTGGCACCCCAGGCCCGCCTAGTTGTCCAATTTGGCAGGAGCGGGCGCGCGATTCGAGCCGTTTACTGGGAGCCATGACCGATACCGACCTCCCCGTCATCGCGCACTGGTTCGACGGCGCCGCCGCCCCCTCGGCATCCGGCCGCACCGCGCCCGTCTACAACCCCGCCACCGGTGCCGTGCAGGCGCATGTGGCGCTGGCCGACGAGGCGGAGGTCGACGCGGCCATCGCCTCGGCCGAACGCGGGTTCGCGGTGTGGAGCCAGTACTCGATCGCCAAGCGTCAGGGCGTGCTGTTCGCCTTTCGAGAGCTGCTGAACTCCCGGAAGGGCGAGCTGGCTGAGATCCTCACGTCCGAGCACGGCAAGGTGCGATCGGATGCCATGGGCGAGATCGCCCGCGGTCAGGAGGTCGTGGAGCTCGCCACCGGGTTCCCCCACCTCCTCAAGGGCGCCTTCAGCGAGAACGCCTCGAACGGTGTCGATGTCTACTCGCTGAAGCAGCCGCTCGGGGTGGTCGGTGTCATCAGCCCGTTCAACTTCCCGGCGATGGTGCCGATGTGGTTCTTCCCGATCGCCCTCGCCGCCGGCAACGCAGTGGTGCTCAAGCCCAGCGAGAAAGACCCCTCGGCCTCCCTCTGGCTCGCGCAGCTGTGGAAGGAGGCCGGTCTTCCCGAGGGCGCCTTCACGGTGCTGCAGGGCGACAAGGTCGCCGTCGACGGACTGCTGAACAGCCCCGTCGTGCAGTCGATCTCGTTCGTCGGCTCGACCCCCATCGCTCAGTACATCTACGAGACCGCCGCGAAGAACGGCAAGCGCGTGCAGGCCCTCGGTGGCGCGAAGAACCACATGCTGGTGCTCCCGGATGCCGACCTCGACCTCGTCGCCGACTCGGCCGTCAACGCCGGCTTCGGCGCCGCAGGCGAGCGCTGCATGGCCATCAGCGTGGTCCTGGCCGTCGAGCCCGTCGCCGACGAGCTCATCGCGAAGGTCACCGAGCGCATCCAGAAGCTGCGCATCGGCAATGGCGCCGCCACCGACGAACCCGACATGGGCCCGCTGATCAGCGGACAGCACCGCGACAAGGTCTCCTCCTACGTCGACATCGCCGAAACCGACGGCGCGAAGGTCGTCGTCGACGGCCGCGGATACACCGTCGACGGTCACGAGGACGGCTTCTTCTTCGGCCCCACGCTCTTGGATGCCGTGCCCACGTCATCCCGCGCGTACACCGAGGAAATCTTCGGGCCGGTGCTCTCGGTCGTGCGGGTCGCCTCCTACGACGAGGGCCTCGCGCTCATCAACAGCGGCGAGTTCGGTAACGGCACCGCCATCTTCACCAACGACGGAGGCGCCGCCCGCCGCTTCCAGAACGAGGTGCAGGTCGGCATGATCGGCATCAACGTGCCGATTCCGGTGCCGGTGGCGTACCACTCGTTCGGCGGATGGAAGAAGTCGCTGTTCGGCGACGCGAAAGCGTATGGCGTGCACGGCTTCGACTTCTTCACCCGCGAGAAGGCCGTCACCAGCCGCTGGCTCGACCCCGCCACCCACGGCGGCATCAACCTCGGCTTCCCCCAGAACAGCTGACCGCGGTCGCCCACCGGATGCCACGGCCCCAACGCTTCCACGGCGTCGGGGCCGTGGCATCCGTCGTTCGTCATCGCGCATGCGGGTCCGACGGACGGGTTGCGCAATCCGCCCCCGTGCCGCGCGGAATCACGCCGTGCGGGCGCGTGGCGTGTGAGCGGATAGCCAACTATTGCGTCCTGGACCATCTCGGATCAGTGGTCGACCGATGAGGCCGCCCGCCGAGTACCGCCTCAAAAACGCTTCCGCCAAGCCTTGTAAGCAGATTGGGCGCTAGATGCCCCACATGAGCTGGCTAATCCGGCACGAGCTTTCGGACCCCTATGCGGGACGTGGCGCACGCCGGGATTTCGCGGACGTCGAGTCCCTTCGGTCGGGCCAGCGGAGCAGCCCGCATAGCGATCCCCTTCCGGACACCGCGGGCGCCGGGGTCTCGCGACGCTCGACTCGGCATAGCAACCCTGCGATGACACCCATCACGAAGACCGGTAGAGCGAAGACTCCAATCCCGTCGGCAACGAGCATCAAGCGGGACCGCGAGACTCATGTCTGCGCGCGCCTCGGCGCTGAGGTGCCCGCGCGACCCTATTCGAGCCCCCCAACCGACCGATACGTTGAGGGTCCTGCACCGCCGCCGGAGACGCTAGGGGATCGATTGTGACAAAGAAGCAGTGCGCTTTCTGTGGAGTCACGGCGGCTATGACGAAGGAACACATCCTCAGAAATAAGTTCAACAAGACGTTCGACGGGAAGGTGGGCCCGAAGGTGTTGACCGTCTCCCATCGCGGAGAAGACGGTCAGACGGAGCGCGACATCGAATCGCGTGGACTCCCTTATGGCTCCACCGTGAAGGTGGTCTGCGCCGATTGTAACAACGGGTGGATGAACGATCTCGAGAACGAGGTCGAATCAGATCTCCTCCGATTGATAGGTGGGCAGTACTTGGAGTTCACTCCCGAACAGCGGAACACGCTCGCGCGCTGGACGACGAAGACAGCCCTGATGCGCCAGTTTCAGAACGACCCGAGCGTCCAGCTGCAACCGCACAGTCCGGTGTTTCAAGCGGCGATGAGCGGCCACCCCACGGGGAGCTGGACGTACGCAGCGCCCATCTATTGGACGGAACACCCGTGGATGCGAAGTGTTCGTATCCGAACTGTAGCTACCACCGCCGGGGGTTCAGACCTAGACATGCTGTTGACAACAATCCAGGTTCGCCGCCTTCTCCTCCAATCTGTCGTCTCGCTCGATGACGTCACAGCACAGTACGTTGACGCAACGCTGGCGCCCCTTACGTTCCCCAGGTTTGCTCGGGTGCACCCGACGGGAGATCCCATTGACTGGGCTCGCACACCGGTACTGAACGCGCAGGAGTTCTTCAGCGCCAGCGAGAAATTTGCTCAGGTGCTTATGGACGACATGGACTCACCTCTCAAGCCGTTCTTCGACAGCGATATGAGATAAATCGCCTTCTACTGGACTAGGCGCGCATCGTGCAACACCGATCCTGCAGCGCGGCCCGCAAATTCGGCCACCAATACCTAACCGGACACACGCCGCAGAGCGGTCTACATCCGAAGCCGGGCATGATAGGCCGATGCGCACACTGACCACACCACCAGTACTCCGCGCCGTCGACCAGGCGTCCACGTTCCGCGTGACAGGGAACACTTCTCCTAACCTTCCGGCGGAGAACGCACTTGCCACCCTGATGGCTGGCATCGATGTAGTTGCGCTTGGCGTCTTGGCGTCGACGAAGGCTCTTCAATTCACGAACCTGCTCGATGAGGACGCATCGCGGCGAAGCGCGCGCTACTCGCCGCTAGAACACTCCTGGATATTGCGGCCGCCTCACTTAGCCCTGTCGATCGTGCGCGAGGACGTCCTAACCATCAGATCGATCACCTATTCGAACCCTGTCGACATCGTGACATCCGGCAAGTTGGCCAGACCCGTCGCACAGGCGGTTGCCTCGTTCATCGATGCCTTCCGGCTGGGAAAGGCGCGCAAGCAGCTGCTCACGGAGCAAGCAGCCCGAGAGAATATTCAGCGGGTCATCGAAGATTCAACCCTCGAACTGACTGTGCAGGAGAAGTTTGTACGTGTCGAGGCTTTGATCTTGGACAACGAACTCAAACGGGAGGAGCTCAAAGCGCAGAAGCTGGTGAATATCGACCGCGCACTGGAACTCTCCGAGAGGATACGAACAGCGCAAGAAGAGGCCAGGAAGTCTCACCCCTCCATTCCGGTCTGGAGTGAAGCCGAGGCCACGGCGATCGCGGACAACGTGCGCTTGTTGGCCTCGGTGGATCTCGCGGATCTAGCCGGCCTCATCGTGCGCTTGGAAAACGGTCCTCAGCCGGCGGCTGGCGTGGGCGGCAGCCCCCTCATCCCCTCCCCTCCAGACCGCTTGCGGTAAGCGTCCGGTCGACTCGCAGCAAACCCCACAGCTCAGCCGGCACAAGGATTTCTTCACCCTGCCTCCGACGCCTCAACTGCCCCGGGCGGATCCGTCAATGTGGGGCGTGTGAGTGTGCTGTCGATCCGTTGCGGAAAGTCCACCTGCGATTTCGTGTGGGAAGGTCCACCGTCCGAGCTGAACAAGGCGACCGCTGAGCACCGTCGAGCCGTCGCGCAGGCGAAGGCGACGATGGACGCCGCAGCCGGCGCGGTTACGACATCGTCGGATGCCGGGAATACCGCCCCGGAGGACAAGCACCGCCCGGTCGTGGTGGGCGAACGCTGGACGTGGCTGAAGGGCTACTCGATCTTCAACTTCGCGTGGATCGTGATGTCCGTCGTCGCGTACGGGAACATGTCGACCGGGTGGTTCTTCCTCTTCCTCATCTTTCCCCAGGTGGCCACATCCGTTGCCCAACCGGTCGTCCCGATCGTGGTGATGATCGCCGCCGTGTGCACCGCCACCGGGTACGGGATGCAACGGGTGAAAGGCGCCGAGTTCTGGCCCCGATTTTTCGCCTCCCTCACGTTGTTCGGGGCCATTTCCGCGATGGTTTCAGCCGGGATTGGCATCGTCGTTCCCCTTCTCCTGCTGGTGCTCGCCCAGCTCCTGTGAGAGCGAGGTACCAGACCCCTGACGTGGGCGTACGGGCCGCGAAGGACGGGTGAATCTCGGGATGTTCGACGGGCCGTTGCGAGGTGGCGTATCAGCGTCAGCGCTGCGCCTGAGTGAGCGGTCAGCGGCGGCGGTGTGATTCCGGCCCGCGATCTTGGCGAGCCTCATGCTCCTCAGCCGACTGCTCGCGTAAGGCGTTCACGCGTTCCTCGATCCGCTCGCTCAATGTGCGTGGGTGGCGCGGTTTCTCCGCCGATAGGTGTCGGAGAGCTTTGGCGCGATGGGCCACGTCGTCGACGACGTAGCGGTGCTTGGCTTGGAGCATCTGCGGCGGGTAGCTGCGATCGAGCAGGTCGATCGCTTGCTGGGGGTCGGTGTAGCCCGCCTCGTTGAACAGCGTGGCCGCGTCGTTGAAGTCGCGGTCATCTCGGGACGCGTGGAGCTTCATCGCCAGCAGGAACTCGGGCGATGGCACCTGTACGTAGAGAGACTCCGACTCGAAGACCACGCGCGAATTGCCATCCGGGCGGGGCATGAACCCTTTCGCGCCGTCGTTGAGCCAATCTGGCTCGAGGCCGTGGCGTTCGCCGATCTCGGCCGCGATCTGCCGCACCTCTGGGGCCGGTTCGAACACGGCGTCCACGTCGCGGGTCAACCGCTGTCGGTCGTACCCGAGCGCCATCGCCGCGCCGCCCACGATGAACAGCTGCGCCGTCAGACCCCGGGATTGCAGGCTGTCCGACAGCTCCCGTAGGAGCACCTGGAGACGATCAGCGGTGAGCTCCTCGCCCTCGCGCGTCATGCGCGAGCGAGCGAGGAGCTGGTGATGAAGATCCCACGCCGACGGAACGCGCGCGGGCTCACCGCCTGGGCCTCAGCACGGAAGATGCTCGGAACAGCAGGGAACCACTGCCGCGCGGTCCGCGTTGGATCAGCAGCCCACTGGGGGGCGATCCACCCGTCCCGCTCGGAGAGGAAGTCGGCGAGAGCCGCGAACGCGGCATCCACATCGACAGATCCCGTGCGCTGCGGTTCGCGCTCGAAGACGCGGGCAGCGAGCTGGGGTCCCCCGCGGCGGAGCGTCGACGTGTAATCGTCGAGGGTCTGCAGGATCCCGAACCGCCAGCTTTCAGCGGAGTCTTCCCCCGCGGCGACCAGTTCGGAACAGCGAGCGGCGTTGTCCGCGGCACTGTGACGCAACCCCACAGCAGAGACGGGAGCAGGCTCAGGCGCAGCCTGAGCACGCTCGAGCAATGCGTCGACCGAAAGCACCGTTCCTTGAAAAGCCATCTCTCCCCCTCTCCTTGTCTCCCATTCTCGCAGTGCAGCCGCAAAGACTCCAGGGCATCGCGGACGCCCTGTCACGTGTCGGTTGCTAATGAGGCGCTGCGCTGCGGCGTCCGCTGCGAACGGGTGACGACGGCGGTCGCGCGGGAGAGGTCGGGGCCGATTGCATCGGCTTCGAGGACGCGGCCGTGGCGGCGGTCTTCCCCTTCGCCCCAGGCCACGGTGCGCTCGTATCCGACGACGATGACCGCGTCACCTTTGTGGAGGGATGCGAGCACGTGCTCGCCGAGTTCGAACTTCGCTTCCACGAAGTGCGTTGTCGGGGCCTCGTGGGGGGTCCACTCCCCCGAGCGGTATTCGCCGGTGTTCTCGATGACGCGCAGCTTCACGATCTGCACGCGGCCTGCCTGCACGGCCTCGGGGTCGACGGCGAGGTTGCCGGTGATGGTCCTGGTGCTCATCTGTTGTCTCCTGCTCGTGCGGTTCGTGCGCCTGGTCGACGTCGACGGGATGCCGGTCCTCGGATCGGTCTCGGGGGTTGGTGCAGCGTCATCCTCAGGAACGTCGAGGCCCCAGGAGGCGAGCGCGTCGCGGCGGGTGATTTCCACCGGCGGCTCAGTCAGCGATCGCCTCTTGCTCGAGCTCGGCGCGTGTGACGTAGTGCCCGGGGATGCGGCGTTCCTCGCCGTAGGCGGCGCGGTAGAACCGGTCGGCGTCGTTCTCCAACCGGTCCACCTCCCCCTGCCGGTCGGTGTATCCGGCGAGATATCCGGCCCGGTAGTCGTCGCTGGTTGTGTCGTGCTCGCTCATGCGGCGTGCTTGTCGATGAGGTCGGGACGAAACCCCGACCAGTGGTCTTGATCGCTTGCCACGACGATGGGAGCGGCGGAGTAGCCCAGCTCGTCCATTACATATTCGAGCGCTGCGGGGTTGGTGGTGAGGTCCACGACGGTGTACTCGATGCCCTTCGCGTCGAGCGCGCGATAGGTCGCCGTGCACTGCACGCACGACGGCTTCGAGTAGACAAGCAAGAACTGTTGCATCAGGTGCCACATCCGCGGACGCCGCTCCCCGCCTGCGATCCCGCGGTTTCCAGGCCGTGCTGAGAGGGTGCGAAGCATCACAGCCGGGCCGATCGTGCGCCAATTCCGATGAAGGGGAGCATCTACTTGGTGTGCTCCACAGGATGCCAGTTCTCAATTGCACTGATAGCCGGGCAAATACTTCCGGCCTCGCGATCATGCCCTGCTCGCCGCGGAAAAGGGTGACTCGACCCGCAATACGATGCGCCTAGTGACGGTGTGATACTTTCAGTGTCGTGATTGTTGCTTCTAATGCATCGAACGGGAATCGACTGTGACAGGTCGTCCGACCGCGATCGCGCCGGTCGCTCTGCTAGACCCGGCCCGGACGACTTTTCAAGACATGCTGCACGGCTTCGCGGTGTCGATGAGATCGCGAGGGCTGGCCGCGTCGACGATCGAGGTGCGTGAGTGGGGCGTGCGACGGTTCCACAACTTCGTGGGCGAGTATCCGTGGACGTGGAAGCCGCAGGACATCGAGGACTACACCTCGTCCCTGTTGTCGGGGCCGCGCCCGCTGGCGCACTCGACGATCCGCGGCTACCAGCACACGATCAAGAGCTTCTGCGGCTACCTCGCCAACCCGGCTTATGACTGGCACGAGATCTGCCTCGAGCGCTTCGGGGAAGTCCCGACGCAGATCTGTCACCCCTGGAACACGTTCGCGCATCTCGCCGAGTTCGAGGCTCGACCAACCCGTCGCCCATTCGGCTACGACGAGCTCGAAGCGTTCTTCGCTCACGCCGACCAGGTCGCGCACGACTTGCTCGACAGTCGGAAGAAGGGCGCTCTTCCGGCGCTGCGCGACGCACAGTTCTTCAAGACCGTCTACGCATTCGGATTGCGGCGGCGAGAAGCGGTGATGGTCGACCTGAACGACCTGCGGCCCAACCCGTTCATGCCCGACTGGGGCCCATATGGCAAGGTCCAGGTCCGCTACGGGAAAGCGATGAAAGGGTCCCCGCCGCGGCGACGCACGATCCTGGCCTGCCCGGAGTTTGCCTGGGCGACCGAGGGACTGAAGCACTGGGTCGAGGTCGTCAGACCACGTCTGGATCCCGGCAATCATGCGGCCCTCTGGTTGAGCGAACGCCACGACCGGGTGACAACCCGGAACGTCGACGTCCGATTCGCGAAGATCCGCAACGGCGCCGGCCTTGACCCGGCGCTGACGCTGCACAGCTTGCGGCATTCCTACGTCACACACCTGATCGAGTTCGGCTACGCGGAACGGTTCGTTCAAGAGCAAGTCGGACACCACCACTCATCGACCACCGCGATATACACGTCCGTGAGCGATGACTACAAGAACCGGATCTTCCAGGAAGCCCTGAACCGCGTGCTCGGAAAGGAAGCGATCGCATGACCCGCAAATTCGAATGGCACCTCCGTCGCAAGCTCGCCGACCAGGGCCTCTACAAGACCACTGAACTCGTCCCGCTGCTCGCGGAGCGTGGGGTGTCGCTATCTCGTGAGCAGGTCTATCGACTGGTGACGTCCCCGCCGCAGCGACTGAACATGGAGGTTCTGGACGCGCTCTGCGAGATCCTCGCCTGCACACCGAACGACCTGATCACTTTCGAGGAAGTCGCCGTCAAGCAGGTCAAGACGGCCGGCGGCGGCATGGTGACGGGCATCGGATCGTTGCGCCCCGTCCCGGCGCAGATCAAGCGCCCCGGCAAGGAGTGACGGTCGGGCATAGCCACGCGCTTTCCGCATCCCTCGGGATCCTGCTTGCCCAGGGCACCCCATGGGCCTTGATTGGTGAGCGCGCGCTGACGGAGTTGCTCGTCGCGCTTGCACCGACCGGGCAAGGGATGGCGCATCTCGCCCGGTATCTGCGGACCACGACAGCCCGCGTCGCTGAGGACGCCGACCCGCAGATGCCGCGACAGGTCCAAGTCCTGCTGCGCACGATCCACGAGCTCGGCTACAACGTCAAGCTGCCCAGGTGCGCGCGCTGCGGCGAAGAGAAGCTCCTCGTCCAAACCCTCCACGACGGCGTCCGAGCGTGCGCGAACTGCGCGAAGGAGACCTACACACGCCGTTGCGACGAATGCGGTCGGGTCCGGCCGATCAGCCTGAGTCGTGGCGGGGTGAGCCTCTGCAACACCTGCAGGCGGCGACACGACGACGCGAGGAAGACGTGCCTGGCCTGCCACAACGTTCGCCTCGTTCACACCCGCACCGACGCTGGACCGCTTTGCCCGGAATGCGCACCCGGCAAGGTCGAGCCGTGCGTGCACTGCGGACTCACGAAGCGGGTGAAGGTGAGATTCACCGGCGGAGCGACCTGCGATCAGTGCTTCTCCATCATCCGCAACACCAATCGGGCATGCCCGCGCTGCAACACGGTGACCCTAGTCGCCTCCGTCGCCGATGACGGCACACTGGCCTGCTCGAGCTGCGCCGGCAGGGTCTCCTCGTTCGTCTGCGTCGAATGCGGATCCGAGGGCATCCGACACGGGAAACGCTGCTACCCCTGCGCCGCACGTTTGGCGGTCAATGAACTGTTCGCGGACGGCACCCCGGCACGTCGGGTCGCGCTCGAGCCGCTGCGGGTTCGGCTCCTGCACCATCCGGAGCCGAAATCGATGGTGCTCTGGCCTAAGCGCAGCGCCTCCGCCGGGATCCTCGCCCAGATCCTGCGAGAAGAGATCGCGCTCACCCATGATGCGCTGGACGAGCACCCCGTCACTCAGGCTGCGTCGTTGCTGCGCCACGCCCTCGTCGACGTCGGAGCACTGACCCCGCGAGATGACGGCTGGGCGGGGTTCAATCTTTGGCTCGACCGCTTCCTCCCCGGTCAGCCTGAGGAGATCTCCCAGCTCCTCAACCCGTTCTGCCGTTGGGACGTCACCGCCCGCACACGCCTGATGATCCGACGCAATGGCCTCACCGACGGCACGTTCGTCCGCGCTCGACGGATCTGCCGGTCAGCGCACCGCTTCCTCGCCCACCTGCATGCGCAAAACGTCGCGCTGCTTGATGCCCCTCAGAGCGTGCTCGACTACTACCTCGAGGATCACCCGCGGGAACGAGAGCACCTGCGGAACTTCCTGCGCTGGGCAGCAGAATCAGGGCACGCGACACGCATCAGGCCCGTTCCCGCCAAATGGGCTGACCCCTCGACCAGCTACCCGATGCACATCTACCGAGATTGGATGACCCGGTTCGAGACCGATGAGACCATCCCCCTTCGCGCACGCATTTGCGGCCTCATCGCCGGAACGACAGGCCGCCCCAGTTCGACCACTGCGAAACTCACCCGCTCGATGATCGATGACACCGGGCACCGCATGACCCTACAGATCGGCAAGAGCCCGTTCCAGCTCCGCAATCCGCTCCCCGCGCTGATCCGACGGCAATTGGACGAGCCACGCCGATGGGACATCGAGTCCGACTGGCTCTTCCCCTCGAAACTGCGCGCCGGCACGCACACCGACTACAGCAGCTTCGTCAAAGACCTGCAGCAGCTGGGCTGCAGCGTCGTCGCGCTTCGGGGAGCAGCGCTGGTCAACCTCGCCGCCACGATGCCCGTGGGGCCGCTGGCAGACCTGACCGGGATCTCGGTCAACGTCGCCGCGCGATGGCAGGTCGTTGCGGCGGCCGCGTACTCGCAATACCCGGCATTGCGGCTCGACTAGGCGCTGGCCAGCACCCCGGTCACTCGCTCCAGGGCAGCGGGCACGAGACGGTAATACGCCCACGTGCCGCGCTTGGAGCGAGTGAGGAACCCCGCCTCCGTGAGGACCTTCAGATGATGCGACACGGTCGGCTGCGACAGCCCGACCGGCTCGATCAGGTCACACACGCAGGCTTCCTGGTCCGCACTGGCCGCGACGATCGATAGCAGTCGGAGACGGGCGGGATCAGCCAAAGCCTTCAACGTCTGCGCAAGCTGCTCCGCATCAGACTGGGTGAGCGGCTCACGAACCAACGGCGCACAGCACGCCACGGCGGAGACGTCTCTGACCTCGAGCATGGTGACCATGCATCGATGCTAGTCGATATTGACAGCGGTCGATAGATGCGGTGATACTGGGCATCGACGCTCATCGATATCTTGGAGGTTTCGTCGTGACACTGCTGGATCTGACTCCCCGCACCGTGACCAATGACCGGCTCGCGACGCTGCCCGTGGTGATCATCGGCGCCGGACCGATCGGTCTCGCTGCGGCCGCGAACCTCGTTGAGCGAGGCATCGATTTCCTCATCCTGGAGGCCAGCGACCAGGTCGCCGCCTCCGTCCGACTTTGGGGTCACACCCGCTTGTTCTCCCCGTGGCGGCACCTGATTGATCCGGCCGCGCAGCGACTCCTCGAGGCCACCGGCTGGGCTGCGCCCAACCCGGACGTCGCGCCCACGGGCGCCGAGCTCGTCGAGGACTACCTCGTCCCTCTCGCGCGGCTGGAGCAGATCGCGTCACGCATCCGATTCGGGGAGACCGTGGTCGCGGTGACCCGTGAGGGGATGGATCGCACCCGCACCGCCGGCCGCGCGCAAGCCCCGTTCCTGTTGCGCCTCCAGCACGCGGACGGCACCGTCGAAGACATCACCGGGCGGGCGGTGATCGACGCGTCCGGGACTTACACGACCCCGAACCCGCTAGCCTCCTCCGGCCTTCCCCCGATCGGCGCGGACGGGGTCACGGACCGCATCGTGCATGCGCTTCCTGACGTGCTGGGCGCTGACCGGGCGCGGTTCGCCGGCCGGCACACCACGGTGGTCGGCGCAGGGCATTCCGCGGCGAACACCCTGATCGCCCTCACACGCCTGGCCCGCGATGAGCCCGGCACCGCGGTCAGCTGGCTGATCCGCAACACCTCCGCCGTCCGGGTCTCCTCCTCACCTGAAGACGAGCTCGAAGGCCGCGCACAGCTCGGCTCACGCGTGGACCGGCTCGTCGCAGACGGGCAGGTCCAGCTCATTGACGGCTTCGAGATCTCGAGCGTCGCTGCCGAAGACGCTGGCATCCGCCTGCTCGGGACCCGTCGGGGCGATCCGGCGCAGCACGTGACGGACGTGGTGGTGAACGCGACGGGGTTCCGTCCGAACCTCGACATGCTCCGCGAGGTCCGGCTCGAGCTTGATGAGATCGTGGAAGCCCCGCGCCGGTTGGCGCCGTTGATCGATCCGAACGTGCACTCCTGCGGCACGGTCGAACCGCACGGGTTCCGTGAACTCACTCACCCGGAGCCGGGGTTCTTCCTGGTCGGGATGAAGTCCTACGGGCGTGCCCCCACGTTCCTGCTCGCCACGGGTTACGAGCAGGTCCGCTCCGTGGTCGCGTGGCTGGACGGCGACATGCGTTCCGCATCGAACGTCGAACTCACGTTGCCCGCCACCGGGGTCTGCTCCACCGATATCGGCGCCGGCGGTTCCTGCTGCTCATGACCGACATCAGGCTGATGATCGAGGCGGATTGGCCGCGGGTCGAGGAGATCTTCGCGGCCGGGATCGCGGGCGGCGAGGCCACGTTCGAGACCACCACCCCGACCTGGGAGCAGTTCGACACCGGCAAGATCACGGACGCTCGCCTGGTCGCCACGCGCGAGGGCGGGACCGTCCTGGGCTGGGCTGCCGCATCCCAAGTCTCTGCTCGCGTCGCCTACCAGGGGGTGATCGAGCACTCCGTTTACGTGCATCCCGAGGCGCACGGGCAAGGGATCGGACGGCTGCTGCTGGACGCGTTCCTCACTGCGGCCGATGACGCCGGCTACTGGACGATCCAGTCCAGCATCTTCCCCGAGAACACGATCAGCCTCCGCCTCCACGAGGCGGCAGGGTTTCGGATCATCGGAACCCGGGAACGCGTCGCCCGCTCGCAGCTCGGCCCGCACGCCGGCACCTGGCGGGACACCGTCCTCGTCGAGCGCCGCTCGGCCCGTAACGGTCACTGACCCGGTCAGGTGAGCGCGAGCATCCTTGGCGCCAACCTCGACACCCGGGAAGCGAGATCCGCGAACGCAGCCTCGAACGCGTCGTCCGTTGAGGCGGGAATCGGGTCCGGCACGGACCAATGCAAGACACGGTCGGAGAACTCTTCGTGCGCGCGATCGCAGACCGTGATTACGAAATCGGTGTCTCGCAGGATCCCGTGGACCTGCTGCGGCACTACTTCGGCCAGGTCCAGCCCGTGACGAGCGGCCGCCGCAATGGCTCCCGCTGCGACGCGATCGGCGGGATGCGTGCCGGCGCTGATCGCGGGGATCTCGCTCACGTCGTTCCACAACGCTTGGGCGAGTTGGGACCGGGCGGAGTTGGCGGAGCAGACGAACACGACACGCTCCGCCCCCGCCGTCGCGAAGGATCCCAGCTCGAGCAAGGCCCCCGGGTTGAGGCGCACATACGTCCGCCGCCCGTCGCCCTCCGAGCGGCCGCGAGAGACGATCCCTTCCCGCTCGAGCACATTCAGGTGATGCGCCAGCAGGTTCGACGTCATCCCGGAGAGCTCAGACTGCAGCTCCGTGGGAGACAGGTCTCCGAACGTCAGCAGGTCCAGCATCCGCAGGCGGGCAGGGTCAGCCAGAGCCGCATGCTTCGCAGCCCGCAACTCCAGGAACGTTCTCTCATCGTTCATTGCCTCAATCTTGACTGAGCTATAGTCGGTTCGTCAAGAATGAGGAACCAGATGAACACGATCGCCCTGCTCCGCCGCACCGGCGCCGAACTGCTCGGCACCGGTCTGCTGGTGACCGTCGTGGTCGGTTCCGGCATCGCCGCCTCCCGGCTCTCCACCGACCCGGGGCTGCAGCTGCTGGAGAACTCGATCGCCACCGCCCTCGGCCTGGGCGTGCTGATCCTGCTCCTCGGCCCGGTCTCCGGCGCGCACTTCAACCCCGTCGTCTCGATCGCCGACACGATCCTCGGCCGCCGCCACCACACCGGCCTCCCACTCGCCCTCCTGGCCCTTTATGTCGTGGCGCAGGTGGTCGGCGCGATCGGCGGAGCCGTGCTCGCGAACGCCATGTTCGCCGTCCCAACCACGCTTTCCACCACGGCTCGAGCCACCCCCGCGACGTTCCTCGCGGAGATCGTCGCGACCGCGGGCCTGGTGCTGCTGATCATCGGCCTGGCCCGCGCACACCGCAGCACCCCGGTGATCGCCGCCGCGGTCGGCTCCTACATCGGCGCCGCGTATTGGTTCACCAGTTCCACCTCGTTCGCCAACCCTGCCGTGACCATCGGACGTGTCTTCACTGACACGTTCGCCGGCATCGCCCCGACCTCGGTGCTCCCGTTCCTCGCCGCACAGCTGATCGGCGGCGCAATCGGGGTCGTCCTGGCTCTCCTGCTGTTCCCGCACGCCACCACGACGGCGGATGACCTGACCGTTTCCCCCACCCTCACCGACCCCTCGAAGGACTCTTCATGACGCATCTTGTTGCTATCGGCGGCAGCGACGCCGGCATCTCCGCCGCCCTCCGCGCCCGGGAACTTGACCCGACCGTCGAGGTCACCGTGGTCGTCGCCGACGCCTACCCGAACTACTCCATCTGCGGCATCCCCTACTTCTTCTCCGGCGACGTGAAGCCCTGGCAGTCCCTTGCCCACCGCACCCACGCCGACCTCGAAGCCACCGGCATGCGGCTCCGCCTGGACACCCTCGCCACGTCCATCGACGTCGCCGGGCAACGCCTCACCGTTCGCGACAGCGCCGGCATCGAGTCGCAGATCGCCTACGACGAACTCGTCGTCGGCACCGGGGCACTGCCCGCTTACGCCGGCATCGCGGGGCTGGACCAGCTCACCCCCGCCGATGGGGTCCACGTGATCCACTCGATGGGCGACACGTTCGCGCTGGAGAAGCACCTCACCGAGCGGGACCCGAAGACAGCGATCATCATCGGCGCCGGCTACGTCGGCCTCGAAATGGCCGAAGGCTTCACCGGCCGCGGCATCCAGGTCACCCAGCTGCAACGCGGCCCCGAAGTCCTCTCCACCCTCGACCCCGAACTCGCCTCGATCGTCCACGCCGAACTGGTCGAGCACGGCGTCACCGTCCACACCAACACCACCGTCCGCGGCGTCGAAAAGACCGCCACCGGCCTGGTCGTGCACGCCGAACACGACGGGCAGCCCGTCACCCATACCGCCGACCTGGTCCTGGCGGTGGTCGGCGTCCGGCCCAACACGAGCCTGCTCGAGCAGGCCGGCGCAACGCTCGGCGCGGGCCGCGCGGTCGTGGTCGATGAGCAGATGCGGACCGGACTCCCGCATGTCTTTGCCGCCGGGGACGGCGTCACCACCCACCACCGCCTCCTCGGCCTCACCTACCTTCCCCTCGGCACCACCGCACACAAGCAAGGCCGCGTCGCCGGGGAGAACGCCCTCGGCGGGACCGCCCAGTTCGCCGGATCCGTCGGCACCCAGGTCGTGAAAGTCTTCGACGTCGTCGCCGCACGCACCGGCCTCCGCGAACACGAAGCCGCCGCAGCCGGCTACAGCCCCGCCACGACGCAGACCGCGGCCGATGACCACAAGCGTTACTACCCGGGCGCGCAGCCGATCAGCATCCGCATCACCGGCGACACCGAGTCCGGGCTGCTGCTCGGCGCGCAGCTGGTCGGCCGCCTCGGCACCGAAACCGCGAAACGCGTCGACACCTACGCCACCGCCCTATTCGCGGGGCTCACCGTCGAGCAGATCTCGGACCTCGACCTGTCCTACACGCCACCACTCGGATCTCCGTGGGATGCCGTCCAGGTCGCCACCCAGGCATGGTCCCGCACCCAAACCCCGGCGGGGGTCCTCGCGTGAGCACCCCACCCACCGTGCTGTTCATCTGCCAGCACAACGCCGGCCGATCCCAACTCGGCGCGCACCTGCTTGAGCACGTCGCCACGGGGCGCGTTCACGCGACCAGCGGCGGACTCTCACCCGCGGAGCACATCAACCCGGTAATCGCCGAGGCGCTGGGAGAGTTGGGCATTGACACCAGCAGCGCCGTCCCGCGCGCCGTCACTGCCGCAGACCTGGCTGCGGCGGACATCGTCGTCACGATGAAGCCGAAGCTGGTTCTCCCGGGCCCGGTGACAGGGAGGCTCGTCGAATGGGAGTTTCCAGACCCGGACAGCTGGGGCATCGACGGGGTTCGTGACCTGCGTGAGCGTGTTCTGACACGTATCCGAACCCTGGCAGCCGATCTCGACACCACGGAGCGGTCAGTCAGTCTCCACGAGCACCGCTGAGAAGCCCTCGCCGGTCTCAACGGCGTGGACCGCTTCGAGCACAGCATCGAGAACGTGCCACATTGCGTCCACCTCGGCCTCGAGCAGCACGGCTCGACGATAAGCGTCCAGATCCTCACCGAGTTGCTCACGAGCGTCCGTGCGCAGTTGACGTATCTCCGATCGCTGAGCCTCGAGCCGCTCATACAGCGCAGCCGTGATCGGAGCTTTCCCAGGGTCGAGGACATCCTGCAGGTTCATGGCACGAACCTATCTGGGCGCTCGGACGTCGGGATCACCCTTCGGTGATCACCGCGCTCGTCACATTCTCGAAGTCGAACTGGACCGGCTGGAACGAACCGTGGAAGAACACTCCCGACTCGCGCCCCGAGATCGTTGGCTCCGTGATCGGAGTCCGAATACCCAGCACTGAGCTCCCGAGCAGCTGGTCGGGCGTCGGACCGATCGGCAGCAGCGGAAACGCAGCCACATCCTCGCTTTCTGGGAAACGCCGGCGACCCGCTACGGCGAACACTGCGCCGGCCACAACGGAGATCATCCAAGCCTCGACGAGGGTTGTCTCCACGTCGACCCTCAGTGATGCTGTCTCGAGGTGAGCTCGCCGGGTCGGACGATACACAAACGTCAACAACGGCCGGTCAAAAAGAGGGACGGAGGACTCGAACGCGCTGAGCGGAATCGTTCCGTCCCCAGCCGGCACCGGCGCCCTCATGAACTCGACGCGCACGTCATCGCGCGTGCTCACCGAGAGGCCGTGCTTGACCTTGTTGAAGCCGGTGTTCACAGCCAGCTCGTCGCGCGTCAACAAACCGATGGCGTGATTGGTCCAGGCCACCGCGACGTCGAGAGCGCTTTGCAGGTTCTCGGTCACCGGGACGCCGATGGGCAGAAACAGCTCCGGAAACGATGGAGGCTCGTCGGCATTCAGCCGCTCCGCGACAGCCTCAGCCACGTCCTTCATCGACATCGGGCTATCCGCAATGGCCACCCACACCGACGTCGCATCACCCTCCCGCGGCGCCGCAACCGCCAGCGCATAAAGCAGGCGCAGGAGCGTCTCCGCAGCATGGTGACGCACGGAGACCGCATCAACCGCGCGTTGACGTCCTCGACCACTATCACTCGTCTCAAGCGGGTCGGGATCCTCACGCGGCAGGCCGAGCCGGCGTCGGAAGGACTGCATAGCCTCGCCGTCGTGGTCGGGCTCCTGGTCACCGGCCAACAAGAGCTGCTCAATACGAGGCACGAAATACTCGAGCGGTGAGGACCGAAAGAATTCAGCATCCAAGCGAGATGCCTGATCCTCGGTCAGATTCAAGCCCTGCGGATTGATCGTCAACATGGCGACCCCCTTCGTTGACCGATTTAACCGCGATTAGCGCGGGGCCTCTGACAACGGCAACGGAGTTACACCGCAACTGAGAACTAGTGAATAGTTCTCAGTGCCACAAGCACTTGCACCAGACAAGCAGGCGTGTGTTTACGCGGTCAGGATGATCGTCCGCTCAGACTAGAGCGGCATTTGATGCATCTAACTACTCGACTCGGTTGTGGTTCTGCCGCCGGACCGCATTGAGTGGCACATGAGGATCGCGGAATGTTGGGCAACCATGCTCGGTTGCATACCCTAGGGGGGTACCGTATGAGTATGAACGGATACGACGCTAACAAGGACGACCTGCAACAGCGGCTGCGCCGGATCGAAGGTCAGGCGCGTGGCATCGCGCGAATGATCGATGACGACAAGTACTGCATCGACATCCTCACGCAGGTGTCCGCTGCGACGAAGGCGTTGGAGACGGTGGCGCTGTCCCTCCTGGGCGATCATCTGCGCCATTGTGTCGCGGAGGCTAGCGCTGAAGGCGGGCAGATTGCCGCAGAGAAGATCCGTGAAGCCAACGACGCGATCGCGCGTCTCGTCCGTTCCTAACGAACCCCGATTGATCAAATTTGGAGAACACCATGACTGACCGCATCGATCTAGGCCTGAAAGACGCCACGACCGCTGGTTGCGCGTGCTGCGCTGCGCCTGCGTCCACCGCCATCGAGATTCCTGCTGCGGGAAACACCGCAGTGACGGAGGAGGTCTTGGTGTCGGGGATGACGTGCTCGCACTGCGTGTCCAGCGTTACTGAAGAACTCTCCGGAATCGACGGTGTGCAGAACGTGACCGTTGACCTGCACGCCGGCGGCACATCCCGCGTCACCATCCATAGTGCAAGCCCGCTCGACGCGGTGCAGGTGAAAGCCGCCGTGGAAGAGGCCGGGTACACCGTCACCACCATCACGGCCTAAGCGTCCACCACGCACGAAGGAGGCTCTGATGAGCCAGCACGATCACTCCTCGCACCCCGCGGAGCACACCGGCCACACCGCCGCAGCGGCAACCACGGATCACGACCACGCGGCGATGGGCCATGCCGGTCACAGCGACGAGCGGGCACCAGCTACGGGACACTCCGAGCACGGCCACACCGATCATGGCGGGCATGCCGGTCACGGCGACCACGTGGCCCGGTTCCGGCGACTGTTCTGGATCATGCTGATCATCGCGGTTCCGGTCATCGGGTTCTCGACGATGTTCTCGATGATCATCGGCTACCCACTGCCGGACGCCGCATGGGTGGGGTGGGTGTCCCCAATTCTTGGGACGGTCATGTATGTGTGGGGTGGCGCCCCGTTCCTCACCGGTGCGGTCAGTGAACTCCGCGCCCGCAAGCCCGGGATGATGCTGCTGATCGCCCTGGCAATCACGGTCGCGTTTGTCGCATCCTGGGGCGCCAGCCTGGGCGTGCTGGATCACGAGCTGGACTTCTGGTGGGAGCTGGCGCTGCTGATCGTCATCATGCTGCTGGGTCACTGGATCGAGATGCGCTCCCTCGCCCAGACCACCTCGGCGCTGGATTCGCTGGCCGCTCTCCTTCCGGACGAGGCGGAGAAGGTCGACGGTGACACCACCGTTACGGTTGCCCCGGCGGACCTGCTGGTGGGGGACGTGGTGGTCGTTCGCCCCGGTGGGCGGGTGCCCGCGGACGGTCGGATCGTGCAGGGTTCAGCGAGCATGGACGAGTCCATGATCACCGGCGAATCCCGCCCCGTGCGCCGCTCCGACGGAGATCAGGTGATCGCCGGAACGGTCGCCACCGATTCCGGAGTGCGAGTGGAAGTGACCGCAGTCGGCGCGGACACCGCCCTCGCCGGTATTCAAAAGCTGGTCACTGACGCGCAGAACTCGTCCTCACGTGCGCAGCGGCTCGCGGACCGTGCTGCCGGGTGGTTGTTCTGGTTCGCACTCGGTGCGGCCGCCATCACCGCGATCGTCTGGACCCTGCTGGGTCTTCCGGACGATGCGGTCGTTCGCACGATCACCGTGCTGGTCATCGCCTGCCCGCACGCCTTGGGGTTGGCGATCCCACTGGTGGTGTCGATCGCCACGGAGCGCGCCGCGCGCGCCGGGGTGCTGGTGAAGGACCGGCTGGCGTTGGAGAGCATGCGCACCGTTGACGCGGTCTTGTTTGACAAGACGGGCACCCTCACCAAGGGCACCCCCGCCGTGACCGCCATCGACCCCGCTGGCGGTATCGACGCCGACGAGCTGCTCGCTCTCGCCGCGGCTGCGGAAGCGGACTCCGAACACCCCCTCGCTCGGGCGATCGTGAACGCCGCAAAGGAAAAGCACCTCACCGTGCCCGGCTCCCGCGACTTCGAGTCTTCCCCGGCCGTTGGCGTGCGGGCGCTAGTGGACGGTCGGACCGTGCAGGTGGGTGGCCCGTACCTGCTCGAGCAGGAGGGGGCGGTGGAACTGCCCGTGGCTGACGAATGGCGTGCGGAAGGTGCGATCATTCTGCACGTTCTGGTTGACGGGACGGTGGCCGGTGCGCTGCGGCTCGCGGATGAGATCCGCCCCGAGTCGCGTGCCGCGGTCGCCGCGCTGCGGGAGCGGGGTGTGCAGGTGGTGATGATCACCGGTGACGCCGAAGCCGTCGCGGCGTCCGTTGCCGGCGAGCTCGGTATCGATCGGTTCTTCGCCGGGGTCCGCCCAGAGGACAAGGCCTCGAAGGTGAAGCAGCTGCAGAGCGAGGGCCGCAAGGTCGCGATGGTCGGCGACGGAGTGAACGACGCCCCCGCCCTCGCGCAGGCCGACGTGGGTATCGCGATCGGCGCCGGCACCGATGTCGCGATCGCCTCCGCCGGTGTGATCCTTGCCAGCGATGATCCCCGGTCGGTGGTGTCGGTGATCGAACTGTCCCGGGCTAGCTACCGGAAGATGAAGCAGAACCTGTGGTGGGCAGCCGGATACAACCTGCTCTCCGTGCCGCTGGCCGCGGGGGTCCTTGCCCCGATCGGGTTCGTGCTTCCGATGTCGGTGGGTGCGATCCTGATGTCGCTGTCCACGATCGTCGTCGCCCTGAACGCGCAGCTGCTGCGCCGACTGGATCTCAGCCCGGACGCGGTCATCGGCCGCCCCTGACCGGGTGCCGTACCGTAGAAGGGACAAGGGAGGTGACATGTCGCTGATCGCACTCACCGAGCACCTGCGTGCCGGCCGCTCTATGGCCCGCACGCTGCTGCTGCTGATTGCTCTGACCGGCGCTGTCATCATCGGCCTGTTGGCCATGCACTCCCTCAACACCCACGCCACGGCAGAATCCGGTCACCACGCCACCATGGCCACCGACCAGGCCGGGGCCAGCGTGATGGGAGACGCCCACGCCGCCACCACGGTGTCGGCTGAAGAGTCGTGTGCTGACTGCGGTACGAGTCATTCCGGCATGCTCGCGATGGCGTGCGTGCTCGCACTGCTGGCCACCGCGCTGCTCCTGGCATGCGCACGCGGCGCACAGCAGTGGTTGGCGCTTCTTCCTCGCCCGGGCCCGCGCGCCCTTCCCGCTCCCGACTCTCGCGGCCTGCACCCGCCCTCTCTGACAGTTCTCTGCATTAGCCGTACGTGATGCGGTGGAGCCCTCGGCAACTCTGCCGGGCTCTTCTGCCCTACGCCTGGTCGACCCGACTAGCGCGCTTTTCACGTACCCCTTTTGGAGAACCCTGATGAAAATTCGTACCGCGGCGACCGCCGCACTGGCCCTGGCCACCGCCCTCACTCTTGCCGGCTGCGCTGGCGGGACCGGATCCGGCTCTGACTCCGGGTCCATGCCGGGAATGGACCACGGCAGCAGCTCCTCGCCGTCCGCAGTGATGGCGGACTTCAACGACGCGGATGTGATGTTCGCGCAGATGATGATCCCGCACCACCAGCAAGCCGTCGAGATGGCCGACATGATCCTCGCCAAAGACGGCATCGACGAGGGTGTCCTCACCCTGGCCGAAGAGATCAAAGCTGCTCAGCAGCCCGAGATCGAGCAGCTGCAGGGATGGCTGGAAGAGTGGGGCGCGGACAGCGACACCGATTCTATGGACGGGATGGACCACGGCGGCGGCATGATGAGCGACGAGGACATGCAATCCCTCGACGCGGCGACTGGAGCTGACGCGTCCCGGCTGTTCCTCGAGCAGATGACGATGCACCACGAGGGTGCCATCACGATGGCGCAAGACGAGGTCGACAACGGTCAGAACGCCGATGCTGTCGCGTTGGCGCAGACCATTGTCGAGACGCAGACCGCGGAGATCGCCACCATGCAGGAGCTGCTCGCACAGCTCTAGTCGCACGCGGTGAGGGGCACCCATCGCGGGTGTCCCTCACCCCTGGACTCGAAAGGGTGCGTATGCGCATTCACCTGCGCGCGACAGTAAGCATTGTCGCGCTTTCAACTCTGTTTCTCGCCGGCTGCGCTGCGCCTGTGCCGCCTTCCACCGGCACCGACCATGCGGACGTGATGCCGCACGTGCATGCCATTGTGCCCAACCCGGGCGGCGACGGCTTTCTGCTGGGCACGCACGACGGCCTGTACACCGCCACCGTGGATGGTCAGCTCGGTACCCGTGTCGGGCGGGATGACATCGACGCGATGGGTCTCACCGCGGTGGGTGGGGAGCTGATCGCCTCCGGCCACCCCGGTGCTCGCACCCCCACCGAGCTGGGTGAAGAAAATCTGGGCATCATCCGCAGCGCAGACGGCGGCGTCACCTGGGATCCGGTCGCGTTCACCGGGGAGAAAGACTTCCACGCCCTCGCGGCCGGACCTGATGGGGCCCTCTACGGGCAGGCGACTGATAACAACGTGCTGCTGACGAGCACGGACCTTGGCGCCACGTGGACTCCTACCGGCGCCGGTCTCCTCGCATTCGGTCTCGCCGTCGACGCGACGGGTCGCATCGTGGCCAGCACGCAACAAGGACCGCAGGTCAGTACCGATGGGGGCAGATCGTTCGTTCCGCTGCCCGATGCGCCCACCTTGTACCCGATCGCTTCTTCTCCCGACAACCAGCGGCTGATCGGCGTCGACAACGACGGCACCATCTGGATCAGCACCGCCGGCGCCACCCAGTGGCTCAACGTCGGAACTGTTCATCGAGCCGCGCAGGCAATCACGGTGACCGATGCCGGCGACATCCTTGTCGTCGATGACAGCGGACTCACCCTGCTGCCCGGCTAACACCCCATCCGAAAGACTTCACCTTTGCGTACCCCCACACCCACCACCGCCCAGACGGACACGACGCCACAGCCCGATACCGTCTTGACGCGACGCCAGACCCGCGCTCGAACCCAGACATCCACCGGAACGGGTGCGAACACGCACCGTCGCCCTGCTGCAGAGCCGCCGGTCGACCCGTTCGATCACGCGGCACGCCTGTTCTCCTTCACAGCGAAAGCGCCTGCCGCACCTGAGCCGCCCGTATCTCCACCGTCGTCCGAACCTAGCCAGCAGCCGGCCGAAGACCGGAAGGGCGCCGCGCACTCTCGCACCCGGGCCGTGTTCTTCTCCGCCCACGTGTTCGGGCTCGTGGCCCTGATGACCATCGGGATGACCGTCGACGCCGAAGCCCTCCCGCACGAACACATCACCCCCACGAGCACCGCCGCTGACGGCGTACCCGGAGCAGACATCCAGGCCTACGTCACACCCGCCCAAACGCAACCGAGCCCTATCGTCAGTCGCGACGGCTACTCCACAGCAACCCTCGTAGACCTTGCCGGAACGGTCGGCATCACCAACTACTCCAGCGCGGTCTTCACAAACAATCCGGACTGCGCGGTGCAATGGCCCTACGCAGTCGGCGTGCCGATGACCTACGGCTTCGGGATGCGGGATGGTCGACTCCATGAGGGCACCGACTTCGTCCCCGGAGCCGGCGCCCACATCCAAGCAATCGCCGACGGAATTGTTCGCGTCGCCACAGACAACGGCGGCGCGTACGGAGTCACCATCGTCATCGACCACGTTGTCGACGGTCGAACTGTCTCCAGCCGGTACGCCCACATGGAATACGACTCACGACAAGTCGAGGTCGGTGACACCGTCAGCGTCGGCCAATACATCGGCCGCACAGGCGACACCGGTCGCTCGTTCGGAGCCCACCTGCACTTCGAAGTCCTCCAGAACGGCACCACCGCCACCGACCCCTTGCCCTGGTTGCGGACCTACGCCACCTGCTGACCCGTTTGCGTACCACCGGGCACGTCCACCCCGGAGCGCGCGGTTCGGCACACGCCGGAGGAGAATGGCGCGATGAACATCGAGGTCTTGCACATCGACGAATGCCCGAGTTGGGTCGAAGTCGGAAGCCGCGTCCGGGAGGCACTGGATTCGACCGGGTTTCAGGAGACAACAATCATCTTTCGATTGATAAGCAGTCCTGAGGACGCCGCCAAGGTTACCTTCGCGGGTTCACCGACCATCACGATCGACGGTGAGGACGCCTTCCCTAACAACGGAACCACATCGGACCTCTCCTGCCGAATCTATCCAACTCCGACAGGGTTGGCCGGTCTCCCCACGACCGAACAGCTCATTGAAGCGATCGCCGCCAATGGGCACTGAGTCAGAAGTCAAATGCTCCTGCTGCGAGCGAACTCTGCCCCGAGACAAAGTCCACGCGTTGCATGCCACCGCCGCTAACGTCTGCCGCCGATGCGGTCTATGGATCGCATTCCGATTCCACAACGACACCCTCGAGAACCACTGAGGGCTCGTCGCACGCAGACCCGAAAATCGCTACCAGATTCCTTCCGCAAGCCCCTGCCCTGGACGCTTGAACGGGCATGACCGCAGCGGACCTACACCGCAACTGCGCACTCAGCGAATAGTTCTCACCTGAAGAAGGTGGTTGCACCAGACGATGAGGCTCATTGCTCCGATCCTCTCTTAGTGGAGTGCGCGTTACTGCTGCGGGGTGCGGGTGAGGGTGTCCACGAACGTGACGCCCCCGGGGCCGGGGATCGTGGCGGTGTGCGCGAGTGACCAACCGCCCTGGGCGTGAGATTGCAGGTCTTCGGTGCGCTCGGCGATCTTGCGGCCCTGATACTGCCGGTCCTCAATCGTGGTGGCCGGAACGAAGGTACTGACGGTCGTGATCTGCTGGTGCACTTCTCTCTCCTCCTCATCGTTTTTTTGCCGTGATTCTCAATCAGATTTGTCAAGCCAGCGGGGGCTGTCTGGCTCGGTCGTTCTTCCTTCTCTCCCAGCGTTTTTTTGCCTGGAAGGCACGTAGTGCCGAGCAGGGTCGAAGGCGGGAGCGCAACCCGGAGGGCGGCGGTGGAGAGGTTGTCGGCGCGATGGGAGGGAGCGCAGCGACCGCGTGCCGAGAACCTCGGAGGAGCCGGCCGCGCAGCGGCTTGCGTGGACGCCGGAGGCCCGTACGCTGCCGAAGGCTTCCAGGCAAAAAATGCGCGCAGCGCACAACACCGCGCCGACTGCAGGTCGGCGTCCGCTCGTCCGCAGTGTCGCCCACGCAGGGGTTCCATCGGCCGGAGGACGATCCCGTACGGGACGGTCCAGGCCGCCGTTCAAGCACCTCGAAGCAATGACCGGACGTCCTCGAGCGTGAACCCTGTCATGACGGCAAGCTCGTGCTCATTCGCGCCAGGAAGGGAAAGCCCGGCTCCCGTGTACGGTTCGCATATCACGTCGCGTGAGACCTCCAGCACCGCGGCGGACACGCTGTGAGGAATGTGGACGAAGGGGAGTCTCAGTGCAGACCAGGAATGTCGCAGCGGCTCTCTTGAGCCTGCTCCTCCTCACCTCATGCGCGGCCACGCCACGGGCAAACGAAGGACCAGCAACCACCGGCGAAACCGACTCCGACAGAGTGGCCGGCGAATGGGTGGAGTTGCCAGAGTCGCCGCTATCCGCCCGCCAGGGCGTCAGCGCTCAGGTAGTCGGCACACGCTTCGTTCTGATCGGTGGATCCACCGACCTGGCATGTCCTCCGACTGCGAGCTGCGTGCCGTCCCTTACCGGCTACCGGAGCGATGGGGCTGTCTACGATCCGGACACGAGAACCTGGCAGCGGATCGCGGAGGCGCCGGTTCCGGTGAGCTTCTTCAGCACCGCGGCAATCGATGACAGCCTCTACCTCCTTGGCGCAGCGGATCTCACAACGGGCGACGACGTGTTCCTCCGCTACGATCTCGGCGCAGAGGAGTGGCAGCCCTTGCCGGACCCACCGACCACCGGCAGCAGCATCATCGCCACCGATACGCAGATCCTCGCGATCGCCGGGACGAACGAGTTCGGTCCTACCGAGGATGCCTTCTTCTCACCCACGACCGGAGCGTGGACCCCGTTACCGCCGGATCCGCTCGGCGACAGCTTCAATCGGAGCGCGGTCTGGCTCGGCGATCGCCTCCTGCTCTCTGGTCAGCAACTCATCGACAACCCGGGCGCGGAAGCTCCCTCGCTGACGCGGATGGCCGAGCTCAACGCAGACCTGACGACATGGACGCTGCTGTCGGACAGTCCGATCATCGGCGGCAGCCCACTCGCTGTCGGGGACGACGTCATCTTCCCCGAGCGGGGAAGCGCGGACGGTGGTGAGGTGGGGAACTGGGGCCGCTTCTACGACCTCGGCGGAATCTGGAATGCCTCGACTGGAGAATGGAAGACGCTACCGGCGGGCAGGCCGGACCCTGCTCAGCACGGTCTGTGGACGTCTGCACGCGGAGCAGTCAGCAGCAACCTGGCACTCCTCGATGACTCGCTCCTCAATCTGTCGGAGCGCACCTGGAGCCGGATTCCAGAACCGCCACGTGGCACCCGCCTCGGTCAGACGGTAGTCGTCGGAGAGGGCGCGGTCCTCGTCTGGGGAGGCACCGATGGTGCACAAAACGTTGCCGACGGCGCAATCCTGTACCTCTGACCCGGGGTACACGTCAGCTTCACGCACCAGCTAGCTTCCCGCGCCGCCTCCAAGAACAGAGACGCCACTTTGGCCAATGGACCACGCGCAGTGTGGCCAGCGCATTCATCGGCCGTGTACGGGCGGCCGTCCTGAACCTGGCAACCTACCCACGCACGGGTCTGATCGACTCCGCGTTTCAAGCACCGGCATCGAAAGTATGGACCGCTGACACATCCACAACGGCTCCGGACGCGAATCCGGCAGGGTCTATCGATGTGATTGAGTACCTGGTCTGGTCCCGGAAGATCGCCCAGATCACGTTGATGCGGCGTCGAGCGAGAGCGATCAGCGCCTGCTTATGCGACTTGCCTTCACGTCGCTTCCGTTCGTAGAACGAGCGCGAGACGGGGCAAGTTCTGGAAGCGATGAAGGCCGCCTGGAAGCAGGCGTTCAGCAGGCGCCGGTCGTAGCGCCTGGGCCGGTGGTGGTTGCCGGAGATCTTCCCTGAGTCGCGAGGTACCGGCGCGAGGCCGGCGAAGCTGGCCAGCCGATCGGGACTCTCGAACGCGGCGAGATCAGCACCGGTCGCGGCAAGGAAGTCCGCGGCGAGCCTGCGCCCGAATCCCGGGATCGACACCAGCAATTCCGCCGAAGTGCTTCCCTCGAGCGCTGCTTCAATCTCTGCCTCCAACTCGGCGAGCTCGTCCCGGATGCGGAGAAGGTCATGCGCGGACCGGCTGATCAGCCGAGCTGCGGCAGCTTCCCCCACGACAACGGAGGTCTGTTCACGAGCGGCCTCGATCGCTGTTTTCGCGACGACCGCAGACTTCCAGCACCCCTGCCCCCTCAGCCACGACGCGAGACGGCTCTCTCCCATTCGCCGGATCGCTGCGGGCGTCGCGTACCGAGTGAGCAGCACCGTGGCCCCCTGGTCGTTGCGAAGTTGAACGCTGACTCCAGCGACGGAAAGTAGTGGACCAGGATCGCGCGCAGCCGGTTCACGGCGCGGGTGCGATCGTGCACCAGGTCCTCCCGCCGGGCCGACAGCAGGCGCAGCTCCGCCGTGACCTCGTCGGCCTGGCGCATGAGCGTCACGTCTCGCCGGGTCCGCGCCTGGTCGGCGATGATGACCGCGTCCTTCGCGTCGGTCTTCGCCTCGCCCCTGTAGGCGCCCGACGCGTGGTGGATCACGCGTCCCGAAATGTAGAACAGGGGCTGAGCATGGGAGCTGAGGAGCGACTGCAGCAGCCCTGTCCCGCCGTGGTTCAGATCCGTCGCCCACGCGACGTCCGTCCCACCCGGCAGAGACGCGACGTCACCCATCAAGGTCAGGATCGCCGATTCTCGGTTCTTAACCCGCTGCGACAGCAGCTTCGTTCCGTTGCCATCAATGACGACACAGTGATGTTCGGTCTTGCCGGCGTCGATACCGGCCCAGAGTTGGGGCACGCAGGGTCCTTCCGTTGAGGGGTGCGGTGCGCCATGAACGACCTTGCCGGCATGTCCTTACGGGGCGATCTGGTCGCGTTTCTCAATGAGCGGTCCTGCCGTTGCGGGATCCCGGGCGGCTAATCACGGCGTGCCATCAGTCGGCTGAAGGCGGTCAGCCATACCCGGGATCCCTGGCGCGTTCCGGAGCCTACAACTGCCCCGGATCCACGGAAATAACGGTAAGGAAGGCGGTTTTCCGCCTTAGCGACCGGAGGGCGCAGTGCAAACCGCAGGGCGAGGGGGGAGAGAGTTTCGGCGCGAAATAAGGGAGCGCAGCGACCGCGTGCCGAAAGTCTCGGAGGACTCGGTGGCGTAGTCACTTGAACGGAGCCCGCAGGTAGCTACGAGGGAGCGAAGCGGACGAGCTGCCGCAGGCTTCACGGCAAAAGACGTGAGCCCGCAGGGCGAACATGAGCGGCCGGCGAAGCCGGCCGACATAGATCCCGCCAGCGGGATCGCCGGCGATCTGGTTTGGGCGATGGCAGACTCTCGGAATGACGCTCGCTCTGGCCGTAATCGGTCGCGAAACCGTGTGGGTGGTCGTGGACCGACGCCTCTCCTACCAGAACGGCACCTACCGCGACGACGCGGTGAAGATGATGGCTTTGGAAGCCGACGACGGGGTCGGCCTCCTCATTTACGCCGGTCTCGGTGCGACGGCTCTCGGGAACGAGCCGTCAGCGTGGATGAGTGCGACTCTTCGGGGGCAGGGATGGCTGTTCGAGAACGCTCTCGCTCGAATCGCCCAGGCTGCGAACGATCAGCTCCCGTCTCACCTCAAAGACATCCGCGGTGGGCAGCACTTCATTCTCGCCCCGATGTTCTATAAGACCGGTAGGTCTCGTCTGTTCGCAATCAAGAACGTCGTGGACGGCAGCGGCCGCCACGAGGGCACCTTCGACGTCATTACCCGTACCGGTGAGATAAGCGCACCGACGATCGCTATTGCGGGCGTGGGGACCGGTGCGCGCACGCTGGACCGAGACCAGCACTTCGGCGGCCTGCGCCGAAGTCTTCACTCCCTGATCAAGAAAAACGACGATGGGAGAGTCTCTGACCAGGCCGTTGCCGACAGACTCGCAAAGGTTTGTTTTCAGGTTCATCAGCGGACCGCTGACAAGACGGTGGGCCCGCGCAGTATTGTCGCCTGGCGCCGCCGTCCCGGCAGCACGCTGCCAGGCGGCGGCCAGGCGTTCTACACAGACCAAGTTCTCGAGGACAACGTCCACAACTCAATCCCGTTCATCATGGCCGGCCTTGATGTGCAGGCCATCGGTTCTGCGTACATGGAAACAGCGTGGGATCGTATCGAACGAGGTTTAGAGCCGTGGGCGGCGGATTCGATCGACCCTGAGCTTGATCGCAGGCTCTCCGAAATATCGCATGACCCGGACGACCGACTCAGATGATCTGGGCAACACCGAGTTAATGCCGCCGAGCGCGCTCGCTTGGGCGTCATGCGACGTGGACGCTGTCGCCGCTCCCGACATGGCAGAGTTAGGTGCGAAAACATCTCCGCCGCCCGGTCCGACGTCTGCGCCGATGTCCGTAACGGGATACCACGGCGGTCCGCGCCTGAGATGCACGACGCCACCGCCGAGTGAAGCGGGCGCCCCGTCTCGGGCGAAGCCGTGGCAACACATCTGATCCGTCGGCTGGTTCGCGCTTGCGGGATCAGCTTGGGTGAATCGAACATGCGTTCGATACTTTCCGAATGAATGACGATGGGCCCCGCTGGCATCCCCAGCTGCTCGCGCGTGAGGGTCCGCCCGCGCACTGGGTCATGCTCGACTCTCGGAGCAAGCAAGCCGGCGCGATCGACCTGCGCCGCACGGATGACGGCCCGCGGTACCGGGTCGAGCACCGCGGCGAGCTGCTCGGGTGGGCGGGCTCACTGAAACTCGCCACAGAGCGTCTGCACCGCGCGATCATCTCCGAAGGCGTGCCCCGCGGCGGCATCAACGGTCAATGAGCTCGGGCGAGAGGTAGGCGTCATGGTGCAGGTCTGGTCGCCCATGTCGCACTGCAACGCTCCCCCGAGCGAGACGTCTGGTACCTCTTCGATACCAGCAAACGCATCGCGATCATCCGCCTGGTCGAGGTGCACGGACACAAGCTCCTGTGGTCCGTGACCTTCGATCACGACCCCGCGCAGCGTCACCTCATCGGACACTTCACCGAGAACGCCATGAAGCTGGCCGTGCAGTGCACCTGGTCGGAGTACATCCGACACACGGGCCCGTCGACGAGCAACCGAAAGTAGCTCGGGAGCCGATGGGTCTGCCCGTTCGGAACTTGCCGACGTGCGCGGGGAACGCTTCTCCCCCGTTGAATTCTTCGGCTAGGCGTTGAAGTTCGCGGCTCAGCGCTCCTTCTACGAGAGCCTTCAAAGAGGCGTAACCACCTTCGCGTGCGGCAGTGAGGAGAACGGCGGTTTGCGCGGCGCCGAGCGTCCGTGTGCGCAGCTGGAAGGTGCGGGCGACCTTGGCGTCCTGAGCAGCCGCGATCGGTCCGCTTGGGGCGCTTGGGGCTCTTGGGGCTCTTGGGGCTCTTTCGGCGGCTCGGCTATGGGTGGACTCAACCTGTGAGGCGGGGGGTGGGGTGTCGATCGCGGCGGAGACGATGGGTTCGACGTGCGGGGTGAGCGGGAAGGGCACCCCGCCTCCGGGGCGGCGTCGTTCGTGGGGTGCGGTCATGCTGCGACCTCCTGAGCGTGAAAGTGGCGGACGATTTGGTCGGCGACGGCGTCGTAGAGGGCCACAGCCTGTTTCTTCTTTCGCGCCGGAAGGACGTCACTCAGCGATGCGGCGTAGGAGTCGGCGTCGGAGAAGATCGACCAGAGTGGGATCTAGCTGGGGCTGAGCTCGCGGTCAACGAAGCCGGGGATCTCTTCGGTGGTGCGCAGGTCCCAGAGCAGGGGTCCGAACCGTTCGCGGAACCCTTCGGGCTGGGACTCGTGCTCGGCTGTTTGGCGGTGCATGTTGACCAAGATGCCAGCGACGTGGAGGTCGGGGTTGCCCAGGTCTTCGGCATGCTGGGCGACGAAGTCGGCGGTGCGGATGGCCGCTTCTGCGCCCGCTGTGTGCGAGCCCGCCGCCCCCGGCGTTCGGGTCGGTGACGCGCGGGTCACCCGCCGTCGTCGGAGAACTCCAGAGCGGCCCACAGCTCGGCGCGCGCGGCGAAGGTCGACAGGTCGAGCCGGAGCAGCCCCTCGAGCTGGGTGAGCCGTGCCCTCAGCGTGTGGCGGTGGATGCCGAGCGCTCGCGCAGCGGGATCCCACGCGCCGTTGGCCTCCAACCACACCCTCGCTGACTCCTTCAGACGCTGCCGCTCCGCGGGGGGAAAGGCGTCAAGCGGCTCGAGGAGCGACCGGGCGAGCACCTCGCCGCCGCGCTCGCGCAGCGCCCCCACCAGGCCGCGACGGGCGAGATCCGCGTAGGCCCGCACGGTGCCGGGCGGGGCATCGCGTGCCGCTTGCGCCGCCCGGCGGAAGTCCGGGGCGAGGTCTGCGCCCTCATCATGGCGGGCCGTCCCCACGGCGAGACCGCGTCGGTCGGCGAGTGCCGCCAGGACGTCGCCCGCACCCTCGGCCACCAGCACGACCACGTCGTCACCGCGTTCGGCCGAGAACAGGCGGCGCGGGTCGCTCGAGACGAGGTCGAGCTCGTCGAGTAGTCCGGGCGTCGCGCTCGCCCCGCGCAGGACGCCGATCAGGTAGGGCTCCGCGGGGAGTCCCCCGATCGCCGAGTCGGCCACCCGACGAGCGGTGTCGCCATGGCCGTCCAGCAGCATCTCGACGACTCCCGCACGCACGCCGCGCAGCGACGTCTGCACCCCCCTCTGCTGCTCGAGGGCGATACTCGCCAGAGCGACGACAGTGGTGACGAGCTCCTTGCCGGCGGGGTCGAGCGGCTCCGCTCCCCCCACCGCCAGCACACCGCGCAGCCGCGAACTCTGCCCGATCGTCTGCAGCAAGGCGTGGCCGGCCGCCGGAACGGTGAGGCTCGCCGCGGTGCGGCGTTCGAGCAGGCGCCGCACATCGCGACCGACCTCGACTTCGGCCCCCACCGGCGCAGAGCGAAGACCGGGCAGCGACAGGCGCCCACCGACCGCGTCGTAGAGCTCGACCCAGGCGCCCAGCACGCGGGACAGCGTCTGCAGGATCTCCCGAAGCCCGTCGTCGCGCACGGCCGCCCGCGCCACCGCCCGCTGCGCGTCGAGCAGCCACGACAGGCGCGCCGCGCGATCGGCGGCGATGATGTCGGCGACTAAGCGGATGATGCGGATGAACGGCGCCCGATCTGCGATCTCGACGATCGGCAGGTCGGCGGACTCCCCCGCCCGCACCACCGCGTCGGGCACGCGATCGTGGATGATTTGGGTCGCGAACCCGAGGCCGACGACCCCGTGCGCGCGCAGACGCCGGCAGTACTCAGTGGCGTCATCGGCATCCGGTTCGGAAGAGAACTGCGCACCGTTCGTCAGCAGGAGATTGCCGGGCTCGAGCCACGGAGTCGGATCCATGAGGTCGGAGCTGTGCACCCACGACACCGGCCGATCGAGGACCCTGTCGTCGAGTGCCGTCAGGACGCGCAGCGGAAAGGAGTCGTCGTCGAGGAGGACGCGGAGGGTGGCGGGCATGACTGGCCAAACTGTCGATCGTCATCCGACATTACCGACAGATCCGCGCTCCCCGCTCGCCCGGAGCCCGACGCACACTGGTGGCATGTCGACTCCCCTCACGACCACCCGTAACGCCGAGATCAGCGAGCGCGACCGCTCGAGCGTCTTCCACTCGTGGTCGGCGCAGGGCTCGCTCGCCCCGCTCCCCCTCGCCGGCGGCTCGGGTGTGGAGGTGTGGGATGCCGACGGCCGCCGCTACCTCGACTTCTCGAGCATGCTGGTCAACGTCAACATCGGCCATCAGCACCCCCGCGTCGTCGCCGCGATCCAGGAGCAGGCCGCACAGCTGACGACCGTCGCGCCGGCCCACGCGCACGAGATGCGCGCGCACGCCGCCGAGCTGGTGCTGAAACGGGCACCCCAGGGCTTCTCGAAGGTCTTCTTCACCAACGGCGGCGCGGATGCCAACGAGAACGCCATCCGCATGGCGCGCCTGACCACCGGCCGCGACAAGATCGTGTCGCACTACCGCTCGTACCACGGCAACACGGGCGCTGCCATCGTCGCCACGGGCGACTGGCGACGGATGCCGAACGAGTACTCGCGCGGCCACGTGCATGTCTTCGGTCCGTACCTGTACCGCTCCGAGTTCTGGGCCGAGACCCCCGAGCAGGAGTGCGAGCGGGCGCTCCGCCACCTCGAGCGCACCGTGCAGGCCGAGGGGCCCGACACCATCGCGGCGTTCCTGTTCGAGACGATCCCCGGCACTGCCGGCATCCTGGTGCCCCCGCCCGGCTACCTCGCCGGGGTGCGCGAGATCGCCGACCGCTACGGCATCCTGCTCATCCTCGACGAGGTCATGGCGGGCTTCGCGCGCGCCGGGGAGTGGTTCGCGTTCGACGCCTTCGACGTGCGCCCCGACCTCATCACCTTCGCCAAGGGCGTGAACTCGGGCTACGTGCCCGTCGGCGGAGTGGTGATCTCGGATGCCGTGGCCGCGGTGTTCGACGACCGCGTATTCCCGGGAGGACTGACGTACTCGGGCCACCCGCTCGCCGCGGCGTCGATCGTCGCCGCACAGGAGGCGATGACCGACGAGGGTGTGATCGAGAACGCCCGGCGCATCGGCGACGAGGTCATCGGACCGCGGCTGCGCACCCTGGCCGAGGAGTCGCCGCTGGTGGGCGAGGTGCGCGGGCGCGGGGTGTTCTGGGCCGTCGAGCTCGTCGCCGACGCCGTCACCCGCGAGCCGCTGGCCGCCGCCCGTGTCGGTGGCATCAAGGCCGCGATGCTCGAGCGGGGCGTGCTCGGCTTCACCGCCGAGAACCGCGTGCACGTCGTACCTCCCGCCGTCATCGGCGACGCCGACGCGCACCGCGGCCTCGACGTGCTGGTCGAGGTGCTGCGGGCCGAGGCCGCGCGCGGCTGACGCGCGCCCCTCGGGGTCGAGTGTCCAGGACACGCCGCGGCCGCCGGTCCGGCACGGCGTGTCGTGGACACTCAACGCCGCGCGCCCCGCGCCGCGCCGCGCGCCGCGCCGCGCCCACCTCTCGTTGAATGTCCAGGAAACGCCGCACGCGCACGGCCGAAGCGGCGCGTCTTGGACACTCAACAGGGTGGGGATACCCGACCACGCGCGGCGGGGGGCAACCCGGGCATCAGCGCCCGACCGCAGGGTCAGCGGCCGGGGGACCGTCGCCGCGTTCGCCAGGCCTTCCAGGCTCCGGTCGACCACAGCGCCCAGATCACCAGCAAAGGCTGGAAGAGCAGACGGATGCCGCGGGCCAGGTCGGTGTCGAGGCCGAACGCGTCGGTGCCCCGGACGAACTGCTCGATGTTGCCGGGGAAGATCGCGACGAAGAAGGCCGCGACGATCCACCCCACGGCCACGCGATAGCGGCGGAGGACGAGGAGCGCGAGTCCGAGCGCGATTTCGACGACCCCGGATGCCACGACCGTGACGTCGACCGGGAGCGGGAGCCACGACGGCACCTGAGCGACGAAGTCGTCGCGCGCGAACGTGAGGTGCGCGGTGCCGGTGAAGACGAGCGCCGCACCGAGCAGCCAGCGGGCGAGGGTGCGGGGCAGGCTCATCCTCCGAGGGTAAGCCGGGAGCCCCCCGGTCGAGATCGCCCTGACGATCCGACGTCACCGCCTTCCCGTCGGAAGCGACCCACACAGCCGGACCACGTTGAGTGTCCACAACACGCCGCACGCTCACGCCGGGTGACGGCGTGTCGCGGACACTCAACGGGGCGGGGATGCCGCGGCCGCACCGTGCGAGGGCCGCGGGCGCGCGCACCGGGTGAGAGCGAGTCCTGACGTCAGCGGCGCAGGATGCGGTGGGCGAGCGCGTTGCCGAGCAGCTGACCGGCCTGCACGATCACCACGATGATCGCGACCGTCACCCACGTCGCCTGCTGGTTGAACTGCTGGTACCCGTAGATGATCGCGAAGTTGCCGAGCCCGCCGCCGCCGATGTAACCGGCCATGGCCGACATGTCGACGACCGCGATGAACATGAACGTGTAGCCGAGGATCAGCGGCGCGAGCGCCTCGGGGATCACCACGCCGAACAGCACGCCGATCCGCCGGGCGCCGACGGCCCGCGCAGCCTCGACGGTGCCGGGGTCGACGGCGACGAGGTTCTGCTCGACCACGCGGGCGATCACGACCGTGGCCATGATCGTGATCGGCACGATCGCGGCATCCGTCCCCAGGGTCGTCCCGGTCACCGCGCGGGTGACGGGGGCGACGGCGGTGAGGAAGATGATGAACGGGATCGGGCGGATGAGATTGATCACGAGGTTCGCGACCGCGAAGACGACCCGGTTCTCGAACAGGTTGCCGGGCCGGGTGGCGTAGAGCAGCGCCCCGATGACGAGCCCCGCGACGCCGGAGATGAGCAGCGAGACGGCGACCATGTAGACCGTCTCGCCGATGGACTGCAGCAGCACCGGGGTGAGGGTGTCCCACTTGTTCATGCGCGCACCTCCCCGGTGGGCACGACGACATCGGTGTGGGCGCGCAGCTCCGCGACGACGGCGCCGAGGTCGTCGGTGTGCACGCGATAGGTGAGCGTGCCGAGCTGGCGCCCGAGCACGTCGGTGACGCCGCCGTAGACGACGGAGTGACGGGCGCCGTGACGGTGGAACACGTTCGAGACGTCTTCGCTGGAGAACTCGTTGATCTCGACGCTGACCAGGTCGCCCCCGCCCGCGGCGAGCGCCGACAGTGTCTCTCCCGCCGGCACGCCCTGCGTCACCGCGGCGACGAACCGTTTGGTGAGGTCGGCGCGCGGGTGCGCGAACACGCGGTAGGTGTCGCCGCTGTCGACGACGCGGCCGCCGTCCATCACGATGACCTGGTCGCAGAGCTCGTGCACGATCGAGATCTGGTGCGTGATGACGACGATCGTGATGCCGAGGCGCCGGTTGATCTCGCGCAGCAGGTCGAGCACCTCGGCCGTGGTCTGCGGGTCGAGCGCGCTCGTGGCCTCGTCGGCGAGCAGGATGCGGGGGTCGGTCGCAATCGCCCGCGCGATGCCGACGCGCTGCTTCTGCCCGCCCGACAGGCGCCGTGGGTACTGCTTCGCCTTGTCGCCGATGCCGACGAAGTCGAGCAGCTCGGCGACGCGCTTGTCGCAGTCGGCCTTCTTCCATCCCGCCACCTTGAGCGGGTAGGCGACGTTCGCCGCGACGGTGCGCGAGGTGAAGAGGTTGAACTGCTGGAAGATCATGCCGACGCTCCGCCGCAGATCGCGCAGCTTCGCCTCGGTGGCCGCCCCCACGTCGACGCCGAGCACCTCGACGGTGCCCGACGTCGGCTGCTCGAGCCCGTTCAACAGACGCACCAGGGTCGACTTACCGGCGCCGGAGTAACCGATCACGCCGACGATCGACCCCTCCTCCACGCTCAGCGACACGTCGTCGACGGCGGTCGTGGAGGAGCGGCGATCGGTGCGGAAGCTTTTCGAGACGCCCCGCAGCTCGATGACCGCGGTCATCCGTTCTGGGCCTTGAGGGCGTCTTCGAGACCCGTCAGTTCGTCCTGCAGCTGCGCGCCGGTCCACTCGGTCTTGAACTGCAGGTTGCCCTGGTTCAGCTCGGTGACCGCGGCCTCGACCTCGGGGCTGTGGTACGCCGCCACGAGCTTCTCCCAGCGCGGGTCGTCCTTCTTGTCGTCGCGCGTGACGAACGCGTTGATGTACGGCGCGAGCTGCGGGTTGTTCAGGTCTTCCTTGAAGATGATGAGCTCGTCGCCGAGCCCGCCCTTCTGGGCCTGCGTGTTGTTGACGATGGCGGCCTGGGCGCTGCCGTCTTTGAGCGCGGTGACGGTCTGGTTGGTGTCGACGGGGAGCAGCTCGATCTTCGAGGTGACGATGTCCGCCGGCGTCGAGAGGGCGGTGCCACCGTCCTTGAGGGTGAGCAGCCCCGCTGTCTGGAGGTTCAGCAGGCCGCGAGCGAGGTTGGTCGGGTTGTTGGGGATGGCGACCTTCGACCCCTCGGGCAGGTCCTTCACATCGGAGTACTGCTCGGAGTACAGCGCGAGCGGGTAGACCGCGGTGGCGCCGACCGGCACCAGCGAGCCGTTGTTCTCGACGTTGAACTGCGACAGGTAGATGAGGTGCTGGAAGAGGTTCACGTCCAGTTCGCCGTCCTGCACGCCCTGGTTGAGCTGCACACCGTCGTTGATCGTGCGCACCTCGAGCTCGATGCCCTCATCGGCGAGCTTCTGCGTCAGCACCGCCCAGTGCGCCTCGGTGCCGTCGTCGGCGCCCAGGACGATGCGCGAGGAGTCGTCGGTGGATGCCGCTCCCCCGGCGCACCCGGTCAGGGCGAGGAGGAGGGCTGCGGAGGAGGCGCCGAGGATCGTGGCCAGGCGTGCGGTGCGGTGCGAAGTCATGGACCCACGTCACCATGCGCTCGACGGACGCCTAAGCCGCGGCGTTACGGCCGGTAACGGGCTGTCACGCGAGGTAACGGATTCGTCCGGACGGCATCGTTCGACGATGATCGCGGCACCTCGGGCACCGGCATCCGGGGATCCGTCGCGCGAGGTTCGGCCGAAGCGGCCTTGGACGCCGGTGACGGATCGTCGGTAGGACGGGGCGCGCGCCCCGCACGCGGAACGCATTTCTAAGAACCCTCTCGTGGAGGGCTTAATCGCGCTTTACAGGCCGTGGCCAGCATGGGAGACGCGGGACACCCCGCGGATGCGGCGCAACGGGCGCCCACCACCCCAGGAGGCTGCTGTGGTTCACCGGATCGCCCTGTCGTCGCACGACTCCGTCGGGCTCGGACACGTGAGGCGCAACCTCGCCCTCGCCCATTCCCTCACGCGAGCGGTCCCGAGCATCGTGGGGGAAGAGGTCACGGGGGTCCTCATCACGGGCCAGGCCTCCGCGACGGCGTTCCCGACCCCGCCCGGGTGGGATTGGGTGGTGGTACCCAGCGTCTCCGTCGACGACACGGGCTACCGATCCCGGCACCTCGCGGCCGACATCCAGCGGGTCACCGCGATGCGGGCGGGCGTCATCGCCGGGGTGCTGCGGGCCTTCGCACCCGACCTCTTCGTGGTGGACCGCCATCCCTTCGGGGTGCACGGCGAGCTGCGCAACGCGCTGCGGGATCTTCGCGCCACCCACCCCTCGTGCACGACCGTCCTGGGTCTTCGCGACGTGCTCGACCGCCCGGCGGTCGCCCGGGCGGAGTTCCGCACCCTCGGCGGGGCGCGCGCCGTGCGGGAGCACTTCGACGCGATCTGGGTGTACGGCGATCCAGCCGTGCACGACCTGCGGCTCAGCGGCGAGACGCCCCCCGGGCTCGCACCGCTCATCAGCTACACCGGCTACCTCGCGCACGGGCGTCCGAGCCGTCCGGCGCCCGCCGTCGAGGGCCCCTACGTGCTGACCACGGTCGGCGGAGGCTCCGACGGGGTGCACACCGCCGTCGCCGCGGCCGGCGCCGACCTGCCCGCCGGGCACCGCCACCTCATCGTCACCGGCCCCCAGATGTCGGATGCCGACCGCGATCGGGTGCGCGCGGCGGCGACGCGGACGGGCGCCGACGTGGTGCAGAGCGTGCCCGACCTGCCGGGCCTGCTCGAGCGCGCCGCCGCGGTCGTGACGATGGGCGGCTACAACACCGTGTGCGAGGTCATGAGCACCTCGACCCCCGCCCTCGTCGTGCCCCGCTCGGGCCGACGCGACGAGCAGCGCATCCGCGCTCGCGCCCTCGAGCGCGTCGGCGCGATCGAGACGGTCGGTGCGAACCCCCTCGACAGCGAGGCCATCGCCGCTTTCTTCCGCCGGACCCACCAGACCCGCTGCGCCCGCACCGGCATCGAACTCGACGGCCTGTCCACGGCCGCCACCCTCTCGGCGCAGCTGCTCGCCCCGACGGAAGGACTCACCGCCCATGCCATCTGACGCCACCCCCCTGATCGGCTACGTCGTGAAGATGTACCCGCGCTTCTCCGAGACGTTCGTCGTCACCGAGATCATCGCCCGCGAAGCGCGCGGCGAGTGCCTCGAGATCTTCGCGCTGCGCCCGAGCGACGACACCCGCTTCCACGCCGAACTCGCCCGCGTGCAGGCGCCCGTCCGCGCCGTCCCCGTGCCGCGTCGCCTGTCGGCCGCGTGGGACGGCCTCCGTCGCGCGCAGGCCGACCCCCGCCTCGGCCGGGCCGTCGCCCGCCATCTGCCGGAGCTGCTGTCCGTGGAGGCCGACGATGCGCTGCAGGCCGTCGAGGTCGCCCGGCAGGCGGTCGATCGGCGCATCACCCACCTCCACGCGCACTTCGCCTCGACCGCGACGACCGTGACGCGGTTGGCGGCGATGCTCGCCGGCATCCCGTACTCCTTCACCGCCCACGCGAAGGACATCTTCCACTCCTCGGTCGACCCGGCCGACCTCGAGCGCAAGCTGTCGGATGCCGCGTTCACGGTGACGGTGAGCGACTTCAACCTCCGCCACCTCCGCGAGACCTTCCCCGCGGCGGGACGCATCGTGCGCGTCTACAACGGCATCGACCTCGAGCGCTTCCCGTTCGTGGAGCGCGCACCGCGGTTGGGGACGTGGCGGCTGCTCGCGGTCGGGCGGCTCGTGGAGAAGAAGGGCTTCGGCGTGCTGATCGACGCCGTCGGGCGCCTCCGCGCCGAGGGGGTGGATGCCACGCTCGACATCGTCGGCGACGGCGAGCTCGCGACCCCGCTGCGCAGACAGGCGGCCGCCTCGCCGGCCATCCGCTTCCTCGGTCCGCTGCCGCAGGGGGAGGTCTCGGCGCGCCTCCGCGCGGCCGACGTGTTCGTCGCCCCGTGCCTGGTCGGCGCCGACGGCAATGCCGACGGACTGCCCACCGTGCTCCTGGAGGCCATGGCGAGCGGCATCCCGTGCGTGTCGACGGCGGTCACCGGCATCCCCGAGATCATCGAGGACGGCCGCACCGGCGTGCTGTGCACGCCCGGCGATGTGGACTCGCTCACCGCGGGGCTGCGCCGCATCAGTCGGCCTGATTACCCCGTCGAGGCGACCACCCGTCGCGCGCGCCGGCTCGTCGAGCAGCGGTTCGACGCCGCGGCGCAGGCCGAGCGGCTCGCCGAGCTCACCGCGGCCGACGCCGCGACCGACCGGAAGGAGGCGGCGTGATGCGCGTGGCCTATCTCGTCGCCGACCCCGGCGTGCCCGTCTTCGGCACGAAGGGCGCGAGCGTGCACGTGCAGGAGATCGTGCGGGCGTTCCGTTCCCGCGGCGACGACGTGACGGTGTACGCCACCCGGTTGGGCGATCACGTCCCCTCCGACCTCGCCGAGGTGCGCGTCGTCGTCCAGCGCGTGCGAGGAGCGGGGGCCGAGCAGCGCGAGCGCGGCATCCGCGACGCCGTCGACGCTCTCACAGCCGCCATCGTGGCCGACGGGTGCGACCTGGTGTACGAACGGTTCTCGCTCTTCTCGGCCGGTGGTGCTGACGTCGCCGACGCCCTCGGCGTGCCGGTCGTGCTCGAGGTCAACGCCCCGCTGGTGGAGGAGCAGCGCCGCCACCGCGAGCTGATCGACGAGCGGGCCGCGGTCGCCATCGCCGGGCGCGCGCTGCAGCGCGCCGACGTGGCGGCCTGCGTCTCCGAGCAGGTGGCGGCCTGGGCGCGGGATCACGGCGCCCCGCGCCCGCTGGTGGCCCCGAACGGCGTGAACACCGACCGCGTGCGTCCGCCGCTCGTGCGGCGGGCCGACGACGTACCGCCCACCGTCGGGTTCGTCGGCACGCTCAAGCCCTGGCACGGGGTGGACGTGCTGGTGGATGCCATGGCCGAACTCGCGCGGCGGGGGCGACGGGCGCGGCTGGTCATCGTCGGCGACGGTCCGCAGCGCGCAGAACTGGAGGCGCAGGCGAAGAGCGAGGGAGTGGATGCCGAGTTCACCGGCGCCGTGGCCCCGGAGGACGTGCCCGCGGTGCTGCAACGCCTCGACATCGGCGTCGCGCCGTACCGCGCCGCCGACGACTACTTCTCACCCTTGAAGGTCTCGGAGTACCTCGCCGCCGGCCTCCCCGTCGTGGGCAGCCGGGTGGGCCAGGTGCCCTCCCTCGTCCGGCACGGGCTCTCGGGGCTGCTGACCACCCCGGGTGATGCCGGCGCGCTGGCCGACGCCCTGCAGACGCTCGTCGACGACACCGCCCTCTGCCGGCGGATGGCCGATCGGGCCCGCCAACAGGCGGTCGCCGAGCACGGATGGGACGGGGTCCTCACGAGCATCCTGGGCGACGTGCCGACGGCGGTGGCGTCGTGAAGCGGCAGAAGACCGCCTCCCCGCGCGCCCTGCGGCGGAGCCTCGCCATCGTCCGGCCGCACCTGCGCGGCAAGGCATCGCTGATCGTGCTGGGCATGGTGGCCTTACTGGCCGACGTGGTCTTCCGCGTGCTCGAGCCGTGGCCGCTGAAGTTCGTCGTCGACTCGGTGTCGGTGAGCCTCGGCGCATCGACGGGGGCGGCGGCGGGGATCCCGCAGGCGAGCCTCGGGCTCCTCGTCGCGTGCGCGACCCTGCTGCTGGGGCTCATCGCCCTGCGGGCGGTGGCGGCGTACGCGAGCACGGTCGCGTTCGCCCTGGTCGGGTCGCGCGTGGCGACCGAGCTGCGCGCCCGCGCGTTCGCGCACGTGCAGTCGCTGTCGGCCCGCTACCACTCGACCGCGTCGTCGGGCGACGTCGTGCAGCGACTCGTGAGCGACATCGGCCGGCTGCAGGAGGTCGCCGTCACGGCGGGGCTGCCCCTGGTCGGGAACATCATGACCCTCGTCGTCCTCGTCGTCGTCATGTCGTTCATGGACCCCCTCCTCACCCTCGTCGTGGTGATCGCCGCCGCGCTGTACGCGGTGTCGTCGAGGCGGAGCTCCACCCGCATCACCGACGCGTCGCGCACGACGCGGAAGGGCGAGGGTGCCCTCGCCGACACGGCGTCCGAGGCCCTCGGCGCCATCCGCGTCGTGCAGGCGTACGGTCTGGAGCGCCGCCTGGCTGGCGCCTTCGCCGACGGGAACGACCGGGCCCTGACGCAGGGTGTGCGCGCGCGCCGCCTTGCGGCCGGGCTGGAGCGACGCACCGACGTCATCGTCGGGTTCGCCACCGCGGCGGTGCTCCTCGGCGGCGGCTGGCAGGTGTTGTCGGGCAGCATGACCCCCGGCGACCTCGTCGTCTTCGTCGCCTACCTCAAGCTCGCCATGCGCCCGTTGAAGGATCTCGCGAAGTACACCGGCCGCATCGCGCGGGCCGCGGCATCCGGCGAGCGCGTCGCCGATCTGCTGGCGGAGCCCGTCGAGATCGCCGACGGTCCGGACGCGGCCCCCCTGCCTGCGCTCCGCGGCGACGTCGCCTTCGAGGCCGTCTCGGTGGACGACGGACGCGGCAGCACGGTCTTCCAGGACCTGACGCTGCACATCCCCGCGGGTCAGCACGTGTGTCTGCTGGGTCCCTCGGGTGCGGGGAAATCCACCCTGGCCGGCCTCCTCGTGCGCGCGGCGGATCCCCGTTCGGGTCGGGTGCGCCTGGACGGCATCGACGTCTCCCGCGCCACGATCGCGAGCGTCCGTTCCTCGGTCTCGCTGCTGCTGCAGGAGTCGATCCTGTTCGCCACGTCCGTCCGCGAGAACATCCGGTACGGCCGCCTGGATGCCACCGACGCCGAGGTCGAAGACGCGGCGCGCCGCGCGTTCGCGCACGACTTCGTCACCGCCCTCCCCGAGGGCTACGACACCGTCCTCGGCGCACGCGGCGGCACCCTCTCGGGCGGTCAGCGTCAGCGGATCGCCATCGCCCGCGCGCTCCTGCGCGACAGTCCGGTCATCGTGCTCGACGAAGCCACGACCGGGCTCGACCCGCACGCACGCGGCCAGGTCGGCGCGTCGCTGCAGGCGCTGACGAAGGGACGCACGACCCTGTCGATCACCCACGATGTGACCCAGGCGCTGTCCGCCGACCGCGTGCTGTGGCTGGAAGACGGACGCATCGTCGAAGACGGAGCGCCGCACGAGCTCATCGACCGCGCCGACTCGCGCGTGCACGCCTGGATGCGACGCGCCGACGACGAGGATGCCGTCGCGACGACGGGGGGCCGGCGATGACCGCGGCCGTGCGCGCGCTGATCGCGCGAGACCCGGGCGTTCCCGGGCTGCGGACGCTGCTGGATCCGGCATCCCTCTCCGACGCGGTCGGGGCACCCGCCGAGGTACGTCACCTGCGGTACAAGCCGGGGACGAGCCTGCTCCTCGCGTACACCACGCCGGAGGGCGCGTTCTGGGCGGGGGCGTGGGCGGGGCCCGACAAGCCGGGCTCGGCCGAGCGGCGCGACCCCGCCGTGCGCGCCCTTGCGGGCGTGGCCTGGTCGGCCGGCGGGCCGGCGCGCAGCGACCGCGTGCTCACCCGCGCCGTGAGGGATGCCGAGCGGCACGAGCCGTCGTGGCGTCGGGCCGAGATCGTGCGGCACAACCCCGGGCGCCGGCTGGTCGTGCGCACCGGCGGCGAGTACGCCAAGACGGCCCCCGGACGCGCGGATGCCGCCCTGCGCAACGCCGATCTGCTTCGACGCGCGGGTGTGCCCACCCTTCCTCCCCGTCTGGTCACCGCCCACACCTGGGCCACGGCATCCTGGGGCGAGGGAGACCTCGCCTCGTCGCCCTCTCCGGCGCACGCCGCGGCCGCGGGCAGGGCCCTAGCCCGTCTGCATGCGGCGCCGCTCGTCGACATCGACGCCGCAGAGACGCCCGACGCCCGCGCCCGCAGCGCCGCCCGGGCCCTGCGCGTCGCGCTCCCCGAGACCGCCCGACGCGCCGACGAGATCGCGCGGCGTGCTCCCTCGGCGCACCGGCGCACCATCGTGCACGGCGACTTCAGCGCCGACCAGGTGCTGCGCGGTCGCGACGGGCGGGTGCGGCTGATCGACCTCGACCGTCTCGGGACGGGCGACCCGGCGCTCGATCTGGCCGGGTTCGCCGTCGAGGAGTTCCTGCGCACCGGCGACCTCGCGACGACGACCGCGCTCTTCGCCGCGTATCAGGCGGAGGGAGGAGTCGTGACCGAGGGCGAGTGGCGCGCTTGGACGCCGCTGTGCGTGCTGGAGCGGGCGATCGAGCCGTTCCGCCGGTGGCGACCCGATTGGCCCGCGGCCGTGGCTGCGCGCCTGGAGCGGGCGGAGGACCTGCGGTGATGCTTCCCCCGCGCGAGGTGCGCGATGAGCACGGACGCTGGCGCGTCCGCCGGGCGTGGCCGTCGTCGAACGGCTGCGACCTCGAGGTCGTCAACCCCGACGGGCGTCTGCGCGCCGGACGTCTGCGCGACGATCGGGTGGAGCTGCTCGCCGACGGGCGGGACAAACACCTGCCGGCCCTCGCACGCGCCTGGTCGACCGGCACGACCGTCTCGTGGCGCCGCGGACGCCGCGTCGTGCTGCGCGCCCACGACGGGTCGGGCTACGTCAAGGTCGTCCGGAGCGACTCGCTCGCCGCGATCACGCGGGCGCACGACCGCGCCGAATCCTTCCGCGGAGGGTTCGTCACCCCCTACGTCACGCTCCTCGATGCCGCGGGCTGCGTGCACCTCTCGCGCGTGGACGGCCGGACCCTGCACGACCTCGGCGCCGACCCCGGGACTCCGGATGCCGTGGTGCAGGCCGCGTGGGACGGCTGGGCCCGCGGCTGGGAACGCGTGCTGGCGGCGCCGGTCGCGGCCGACGCCGCCCCCCACTCCGCGGTCGATGAAGCCGAGATCCTGCTCCGGTGGCGCGATCACGCGCTTCGCGCCGGTGTCGAGCCAGCGGTCGCGGTCGCGTTCGACCGTGCGGCGGGCGCGCTCCTCACCGACTCCGGCGCTGCAACGGCTCCCGCCCACCGCGACCTGCACGACAAGCAGGTGCTGTGGGACGGGCACCGGGCCGGCCTGATCGACCTCGACACCGCCGCCCGCGCCGAACCCGCCCTCGACCTCGCGAACCTGCGCGCCCACGTGGCCTGGCGCCGCGGGCAGGGGCGCCTGTCGCCGACGCGCGCGGTCGGGGCGCTCGCGGCGATCGACCGGGTCGCCGCCCGCTCGCACGTCGACCCGGCGCGGATCGCCGCGTTCGAGGCATCCTCGCGTCTGCGCCTCGGGGCGGTCTACCTGTACCGGCCCGCGTGGCGGGCGCGGGCCGCGCAGTGGCTCATCCGCTGCGCCGCCGAGACGGGCCGGTAGACGGCTGGTCGGGCGCTCGGCGCGCCGGCGCCGCGCGAGGGCCCGTCGCCCGCCTCACACCAGCCGATACCCCGCGCCCCGCACGGTCTCGATGCGATCCGCGCCCAGCTTCTGGCGGAGGTAGCCGATGTAGACGTCGGCGACGTTCGATCCGGGGTCGAAGTCGAAGCCCCACACCCGGCTGAGCAGCTGCTCGCGGCTGAGCACCTGGCCGGGGTGGCGCACGAGTTCCTCGGCGAGCGCGAACTCGCGCGCCGACAGCACGATCTCCCTGCCCGCGACGGAGGCCGTGCGCTGGCGCACGTCGAGCACGATGTCGCGGTGCTGCAGTTCCAGGCCCTTCGCCGTCGGCTCGCGACGGATGCGGAGTCGGATGCGGGCCACCAGCTCATCGAACCGGAACGGCTTGCCGAGGTAGTCGTCGGCTCCCCCCTCGAGGCCGGCGACGGTGTCTTCGAGTTCGACGCGCGCGGTGAGCATGATGACGGGCACGGCGGAGCCCGAACCGCGAAGCTGCTCCAGCACCTCGAATCCCGTCATCCCGGGCAGGTTGACGTCGAGCACGACGAGGTCGAACTCCCCCGAGAGGGCGAGTCCGAGGGCCTCGCGGCCGTCGCCGGTCACGCGGGTGGCGTAGCCCGCCGAGCGCAGGCCCTTCTCGATGAAGGACGAGATGCGGGTCTCGTCGTCGACGATGAGGATGGATGCCACGTCAGCCCTCCGGGCGATCATGTGCGGGGATGCCGCGGGGCAGCGGCGGTCGCGGGGGAACGGAATCGGTCGGCATCTCGGCGACGATCGGGATCGTGAGCACGAACTCGGCCCCCGGTCCCGTCGCCGGATCCCGCACGGTGGCGGCACCGCCGTGGTTCTGGGCGATGGCGGCGACGATGTTGAGGCCGAGGCCGCTGCCGCCGCGGCCGTCGTCGGCCGCTCCCCTGTGGAAGCGCTCGAAGATGCGCTCGCGCTCGTCGACGGGGACCCCGGGCCCGTGATCCCGCACGAAGAGCTCCATCGTCTCCCCGCGTGAGCGGATCCCCAGCACGAGGTCGCCCCCGCCGTGGCTGACACCGTTCTGCGCCAGTTGCAGCAGGGCCTGGGTGATCCGCGCCCGGTCGACGACCGCGTGGATCGGGGCGACCGGTCCCCGCCGCACCGACGCCCCCTCGATCCCGCGCACCTTGACGACGACCTGCTCGACGAGGGCCGTCATATCGGTCGCCTGCGGGCGCAGCGGGCTCGGTCCGCGCAGGGCGGCCTCCTGGGTGAGGTCCTGGATCAGGCGTCCCATCCGCCCCAGCTCGTCGAGAACGAGCTCACGGGTGGCTCGCACGTCGGCGGGATCGCTCGCGTCCATCACGTCGAGGTGACCGCTCACGATGGTCACCGGGGTCTTCAACTCGTGCCCGACGTCGCTGAGGAGCGTGCGCTGCGCGCCGAGCGCACTGTCGAGGCGGTCGAGCATGTCGTTCATCGTCGCGGCGAGCGCGCTGACGTCGTCGTTTCCCTCGACGGGCAGCCGTTCCGCGAGCGAACGTGCCGACACCCGTGCCGCCGTCTCGCGCATGCGGCGCAGGGGTTGGAGCAGCCGTGCGGCCACCAGGCCCGCACTCGCCGCGATCACGACGAGCGCGATCGCGGCGGCCACGAGGTAGACGCGGGCGGCGTCGTCGATCTCGGCGAGCTCGCCTTCGAGGTCGTAGGCCGTGACGAACATCACCGGAGACGGGGGCGCCGACCCCTCGACCGCGATCGGGGCGGCGAGGTACCGCCAGGCGACCCCCTCTTCGGCGTAGGTGCCGATGACGGGGTCGCCCTGGGCCACCGCCGTGACGTACGGCACGAAGCCGGGCGCGGACTGCAGGTCGACGTCGAGCGGCACCCCCGGGATGAAGGCCGCGGCGCCGTCGATGACCCCGAGGGCACCGGTGTTGTCGTCGGGGCTGATGCGCGTGACCGTGGCCTCCAGCGCCGAGGTCGACGATGCCCACGCGGTTTCCCCGTTCCCCGCCGCGACCAGCGCGCGGGCCGACTCCAGCGCCGCCTCCAGGCGGGTGTCGACGGCGGCCAGGATGCGTGTGCGCTCGACCAAGTAGACGGCGGCGCCGACCGACATCAGTCCGATCGCGGCGACCACGGTGATGACCACGACGATGCGCGTTCGAACGGTCCACCCGCCGCCCGTTGCAGAGGCGGGCGCCGTTCCCATGCGCTTCAGTATGCCGGGGCGGTGACCCCCGATCCGTCGAAATAAGAAGGCTCTCACGATCGTCTTCCCGCGCCCTTACCGGCGGACGACAGGCTCGAATCACCTCACCACGGATGGAGTCCTCGAATGTCTCGTCGCGCTTGGATCGGCACCGCCCTCATCGCCGTCGCCGCCTTCGGTGCCATCGGGGCGACCGCCGCCGTCGCCACCGCCTTCGAGCCGCGCACCGCGACCGAGCGGGTCCTCCCCGGCGGCACGCTCACCGGCGGACCCGCTCCGGCCACGCCGTCGCCGACGCCCGTCGTCGACCCCTCGGCTGTCCCCACCGAGCAGGCGACTCCGGCCCCGGAACAACCCGCGGCCCCCACGGACCCGCAGCCGGTCGCACCGCCCGCGCCGCAGCCGGTCGACCCTCCGGCCCCGGTCCCGGTCTCTCCCACCGATGACGACGACGACGATGACGCGGATGACGACGTCGACGACGACGGGTACGACGACGGCGACGACGACTGACCGTCCGCACCGCACGCACCCCACGCACCCCACGCGCCGCGCGCCGGCGTGCGCACGGCGGGCGATCGGCCCGGCCGCGCCGTCAGCGGGGCCGGGCGGAAGCGATCAGCATGTCGAGACCGAGCTCGAATGCCCGAGTGGCCACCGGGTCGGCGGGGTCTTCCTCGGCGAGCGTCTCGAAGGCGGCGGAGAAGCGCGGGAACACCTCTTCCTGTCCCGTGGGGTCGAACACGACGGAGGGTCCCGACATGTCCAGGACGCTGCCGAGGATGAACGACTCGAACGCGGTCAGCAACGGGATGACGTCGCGCAGCGTCCAGCCGGCGGCTTCGGCGGCCGCGGCGAAATCCTCGTACTGGGCGAGGAGGACCGGCGCCGAAGCGCGCTCCGTCATCAGAAGGGGCACCACGCGCGCGTGACGGGCGAACGCTCGCCGGTACGATCGCGCCCAGGCACGCAGGGCATCTTCCCAGGGCAGCTCTCTGAGCGGCTTCGAGTCGATGTGCGCCGAGACGAGCGCCCGGACGTCCTCGATCATCGCCGCGCGGTTGGGGACGTGGTTGTACAGCGACGCGGGGTTGACCCCGAGACGTGCGGCGACGCGGCGCACGCTGGCGCCGTCGGGTCCGTGCCGGTCGACCAGCGCGAGGGCCGTCCGCGCGATGAGATCGCGGCTCAGCAGCGGCGTGTGCGGTCTGACGATGGCGGCCTCCCCGGGTCGGTGCGAGCCTACGTGCGGACTCCGAGATCCACTCTCGCACACGCAAAACAAACGGTGTATGTTTACCGCCATGACCTCCGAGGCCTTCACCGTCGTCGACGCCGACGTCTCCGCCCTGAGCGCCGCCCTCGACTCCGGAACCGTCACCAGCGTCGAGCTCGTCGCGCGCTACCTCAACCGCATCGCGGCCTACGACCGAGCCGGCATCCGCCTCAACGCCGTGCCGGTGTTGAACCCCTGCGCCTTCGACGACGCCCGCGCCTCCGACGCGCGCCGAACCCGCGGTGAAGCGCGCGGCCCGCTCGACGGCATCCCCTTCACCGCCAAGGACAGCTACCGGGCGGAGGGGCTGCCCGTGGCATCCGGATCCCCCGCCTTCCGCGATCTCATCGCGCAGGACGACGCCTTCGCGGTGGAACGGCTGCGCGCGGCCGGAGCGGTGCTCCTGGGCCTGACGAACATGCCGCCGATGGCCGCCGGCGGCATGCAGCGCGGCGTCTACGGCCGCGCCGAGTCGCCCTACAACGGCGACTATCTCTCGTCGGCCTTCGGCTCGGGTTCCTCGAACGGCTCGGGCACCGCCACGGCGGCCAGCTTCGCCGCCTTCGGACTCGGCGAAGAGACCTGGTCGTCGGGCCGGGCCCCCGCCTCGCACAACGCTCTCGTCGCCTACACCCCCTCGCGCGGGGTCATCTCGGTCCGCGGCAACTGGCCGCTGGTCCCCACGATGGACGTCGTCGTGCCGCACACCCGGTCGGTCGCCGATCTGCAGCACGTGCTGGATGCCGTCGTGGCCGACGACCCCGACACCACCGGCGACCTGTGGCGGACGCAGCCGTACATCTCCCTGCCGCGCCCCTCCGAGGTGCGTCCCGAGTCCTTCGTAGCGCTCGAACCGCTGCCGCTCGCGGGGCTCCGCCTGGCCGTGCCGCGCATCTACGTCAACGGCGACCCCGGCAGCGCCTCGCCCATCGTCACGCGCGAGAGCGTCATGCGGCTGTGGGACGACCTGCGCGCAGACCTCGAGGCCGCGGGCGCGGAGGTCGTCGAGACCGACTTCCCCGTCGTGGACCGCTACGAGAAGCTCCACCCCGATGACGAGGACTTCCTCGACCGCGGGTTCGTCACCCGGCGCTTCCTCGACGACGAGGTGGGCGACCTGGCCGTCTGGGCGATGGACGCCTTCCTCCGCCACAACGACGACCCGGCCCTCAACCGCCTCGCCGACGTCGACGCCGCGCTGATCTTCCCGCACCCCCCGGGCGCCCTCCCCGACCGCTACGGGATCTGGCACTACGACATCTCCTACGACATCGCCGCCTACGTGCCCCGGGCGACGGAGTGGGAGCCCGACTGGCGCGACGTGGTGAGCCTCGAAGAGGGCCTGCGCGGTCTCGAGCACACGCGCCGCGTCGACTTCGAGGAGTGGATGGATGCCGCCGGCTTCGACGCCGTGATCTTCCCGACGCAGTCCGACGTGGGCCCCGCCGACGCCGACGTGAACCCCGACGCAGCCGACATCGCGTGGCGCAACGGCGTGTGGGTGTCCAACGGCAACCTCGTGCCGCGCCACCTCGGCATCCCCACCGTCACCGTGCCGATGGGCACGATGGATGACACCGGGATGCCGGTGGGCCTGACCATCGCCGGCCCCGCCTACAGCGACACCCGGCTCGTGCGGCTGGGCTCGGCCGTCGCCGCTCTCGGCGATCGCCGCACGGCGCCGCCGCGAACGCCGGCGCTGCCGGACGAGACGGTGTTCACGACCGCGCGACCGGTCGGCGACACGGCGCTCCGCGTGAGCATCGACACCGTCGAGACCGAGGTGGAGGGCGACCAGACCGTGGTGCGGTTCCGCGCGAGCGTCACCGGCGGGTCCGCGCGCGACGGCGCCGCCTACGTCGACGGCGTGCGCGTCGAGACGCATCTCGACGGCGGTCTTCTGCGGGGCGCCTCTCGCGTCCCGACCGCGGATCACGCGACCCCGGTGAGCCCGTGGACCGCCCCCTACGGACCCCTGGTCGTCGTGGTCGTCCGCGACGACGCGGGCGCCGTGGCCGGAGACCTCGCCACCACCGCCGCCTCCCCCCTCTGACACCCGAGTCCCGAGGAACAGCCATGACCGAGGTCTTCGACTACTTCACGCAGGTCGATCTGCCCACCCCCACCCTCGGCGACGACGAGGTGCGGCGCCTGTTCGCCGACGCGTTCGGCGTCGAGGTCGACCTGCGCGGGCTCGGAAGTCAGCAGGATCAGAACTTCCGGGTGTTCCCCCGCGACTCGACCGAGCCCCTCGGCGTGCTCAAGCTGAGCAACCCGGTGTTCAGCGAGGCCGAGATCGAGATGCAGGATGCCGCCGCGGCCACGGTCGCCGCGCGCAGCCCCCACGTGCGCATCCCGAAGCTCGTGGAGGGACCCCTCGGGGCGATGTCGGCGTGGTGGGACTCGTCGCAGGGGCGCATCCACGCCCGCGTGATCGAGAACATCTCGGGCTTCACGCTCATGGGATCGGGATACCTCTCCCCCGCGGTGGTCGAGGCGATCGGCGCGCTCTCCGGTGCGGTGAGCCTGTCGCTCGCCGACTTCGTCCATCCCGCAAGCGGCCGCGTGCTGCAGTGGGATCTGCGCCACGCGGGCCGCGTCATCGACACCCTCCTCCCCGACGAACCGGATGCCGAGGTGCGCGCGATCGTGCAGCGCGCCGCCGACGCCGCCCGCGCCGCCCTCGCACCGGTGCAGGACGCCCTGCCGGTCCAGGCCGGGCACTTCGACGTCACCGACGACAACGTGCTGCGCGCCGACGGGGCGCTCGTCCCCGACGCCGTCATCGATTTCGGCGACGTGTGCTCCTCGTGGCGCGTCGGCGAGATCGCCACGACCGTGTCATCGGTGCTGCACCACGACGGCGCCTCGCCCGAGACGGCGCTGCCCGCCATCCGCGCCTTCGATCGCCTCCGCGACCTCGACGACGGCGAGATCACGGCGCTCTGGCCCCTCGTCGTTCTTCGCGGCGCCGTGCTGGTGCTGAGCGGTCGCGCCCAGGTGCGTCTCGACGACGCGAACGACTACGCCGCCGTCGCGCTCGATCGGGAGTTCCGCATCCTCGTGCAGGCGGCATCCGTCCCCCTTCCCGTCATCACCGCGGCCACGCGAGCCGCGCTCGGCCGCCCGCCCGCGAACGAACCCGCGTGGACCGCAGACCCGCTGCTGTCGGCGGGCCCCCACGTCGAGCTCGACGCGACGACCGAGTCGCCGCTGAACGACGCCGGCGCCTGGCTCGACGCCGGAACCCTCGACGTGGCCGCCCTCGACGCCCTCGACGCGGGAGCGGCGATCGTGACGGTTCCGGCCTGGCGCGCCCAGCTCACCGGGACGACGGACCCCCTGCCCTCGACCGCCGATTCGATGCCGACCGGTGTGACGGTCTGGCTCGCGCAGTCGACTTCCCTCGCCCCGGGCGACACGCGACGCGACGGCGACGCCCTCGTCTGGACCTCGGGCCGCGAGACGGTGACGATCACGGGCGTGACCGACCCGGCATCCTCCGTCCTGCCCGCGCGCACGCGCCTTGTGCTGCGACGCGGGATCGACCGGTCGACCCCGCCGGCGCGCACCTCGCCCGCCCTCGCCGCTGCCTGGCGCGAGACGGCCGGAGACCCCGGCGTCGCGATCGGCGCTCCCGCCGCCGCCCCGGTCGTCGACGACGTGCTCGCGCGCCGCCACGAGGTGCTCGCCGAGGTGCAGGAGCACTACTACGCCGCTCCCCCGCGCATCGAGCGCGGGTGGCGAGAGCACCTGATCGACGTGAACGGCCGCGTGTACCTCGACATGGTGAACAACGTCGCCTCGGTCGGCCACGCCCACCCGCACGTGGTCGAGGCGGGCTCGCGGCAGATGCACCTGCTGAACACGAACTCGCGCTTCCACTATCGCGCGATCACCGACTACGCCGACCGGATCGCGGCGACCCTCCCCGAGGGCTTCGACACGGTGTTCTTCGTCAACTCGGGGTCCGAGGCCACCGACCTCGCGATTCGTCTCGCGATGGCCGCGACCGGTCGACCCGACATCGTCGCGATGCGCGAGGCCTACCACGGCTGGACCTACGCCAGCGATGCGGTGTCGACCTCGGTCGCCGACAACCCGAACGCCCTGGCCACCCGACCCGACTGGGTCCACACCGTGGACGCCGCCAACTCCTACCGCGGGACCCACCGGGGGACGGATGCCGCGCACTACGCACCCGAAGCGGTCGCGGTGATCGACGAGCTCGCGGCATCCGGTCGCCCTCCGGCGGGCATGATCGCCGAGACGTACTTCGGCAACGCCGGCGGGGTGGCGCTGCCCGACGGCTACCTCACCGAGGTGTACGCCGCAATCCGCCGCCATGGCGGCCTCACGATCGCCGACGAGGTGCAGGTCGGGTACGGCCGACTGGGCGAGTGGTTCTGGGGCTTCCAACAGCAGGGGGCGGTGCCCGACATCGTCGCCGTCGCCAAGTCGATCGGCGGCGGACACCCGCTCGGCGCCGTCATCACCCGACGCGAGATCGCCGACCGCTACCGCACCGGCGGGTACTTCTTCTCCTCGACCGGCGGCTCCCCGGTCTCCGCCGCCGTCGGCATGGCCGTGCTCGACGTCATCGAGCATGAGGGCCTGCAAGAGAACGCGCGCGTCGTCGGCGGCCACCTCAAGAAGCGTCTCGAAAAGCTGGGCGAGAGGCACGAGCTCATCGGCACCGTGCACGGTTCGGGCCTGTACCTCGGCGTCGAGTTCGTCCGCGATCGCGAGACGCTCGAGCCCGCGACCGCCGAGACCGCGGCGATCTGCGACCGCCTGCTCGAGCTGGGCGTCATCATGCAGCCGACCGGCGACCACCAGAACGTCCTGAAGATCAAGCCGCCGCTGGTCGTCACGCGCGCCTCGGTCGACGTCTTCGTCGACGCGCTCGATCGCGTCCTCACCACCGGCTACTGACCCGCCCAACCAGAAAGGAGCACGCCATGTGGCGCATGCCCGCAGAATCCCACCCGCACGAACGCACCTGGATGGCGTTCCCGCGCGAAGGGATGACCCTCGGCGAGGGAGCGGAGAACCGCGAACAGGGCTACCGGGCGTGGACCGACGTGGCTCACGCGGTGCAGGAGTTCGAGCCGGTGACGATGGTCGTCGACCCCAGCGAGATGACCCGCGCCCGGCGCATGCTCGACTCCGCGATCGAGATCGTCGAAGCCCCGCTCGACGAGTTCTGGATGCGCGACGTGGGCCCGACCTTCGTCGTCGATCCCGACCGCCCGGCGGTCCTCGGTGCCGTCGACTGGATCTTCAACGGGTGGGGCGCCCCCGACTGGGCCGAGTGGCAGAAATCGGCCGGCATAGCCCGCCTCGTCGCCGAGCACCTGGGCGCCGAGCGCATCGACTCGCTCCTCGTCGCCGAGGGCGGCGGCCTCCACGTCGACGGCACCGGCACCGTGCTGCTCACCGAGACCGTGCAGCTCGACCCGCGCCGCAACCCCTTCGCCGACCGCTCTCGCGTCGAGGCCGAGATGGCCCGCACGATCGGAGCGACGGATGCCATCTGGCTCTCCCGCGGCCTGACCCGCGACTACGACGAGTTCGGCACCAACGGGCACGTCGACATCGTGGCCACCTTCGCCTCGCCCGAGCACGTCCTCATCCACGAGCAGACGGATGCCACCCACCCCGACTTCGAGGTCTCACGACTCGTCCGTCGCGAGCTCGAGGAGGCCTTCGCCGCGCGCGGCCGCCACGTCACCATCACCGGCATCCCCGCTCCGACCGCGCTCCGCGACGACGAGGGGTGGCTCGACTGGAGCTACATCAACCACCTCGTCACCAACGACGGGGTCGTGCTGTGCGGGTTCGGCGATGACGCGGCCGACGCGCGGGCTCGCGAGATCGTGGCCGACGCCTACCCCGGCCGCCGCGTCGTGACGGTCGACGCCCGCCCCATCTTCGACCGAGGGGGCGGCATCCACTGCATCACCCAGCAGCAGCCGAAGCTCGCATCCGCGTAACGTCTCCGTCGCGCACCCCTGGCATCCTGAAGTTCTCGCTTCTCCCAAGGATTCGCATGCCGTCAGCCGCCCTGTTCCACATCCGCGACACCCGCCCGAACGCCTCGCGCTACCAGGCGCTCCTCGACGACCTCAACGGCGGAGCCGTCACGGCCCTCCGCGACGCCGGATGGACGGTGGCGCTCCACCCCGCAGCCGAACGGCCGCTCGAGACGTTGCTCGACGCCGCCCGCCGCGCCGATGTCGTCGTCATCCTCGGCGGTGAAGACGTCGACCCGCGCGCCTACGGCTCCTCCGACCTCCGGCCGCACGCGACGCCCTACGACCCGGCCGCCGATGAGGCGCAGCTCGCCGTGGTCCGCGACACGGTCGCCGCTGGTCGTCCCCTGCTCGGAATCTGCCGCGGCATGCAGCTCGTCAACGTCGCCCTCGGCGGCACCCTGCACCAGGACATCGCCGGACACCGCCGCCCCGAGGGCGACCCGTTCGTCGCGACCGACGTCCGCTTCGACCGGCCCGATCCGGTCTCAACCTCCGGCGACCTCCTCTGCAGCCACCACCAGTCGGTCGACCGCCTCGGAGAGGGCCTGGATGCCACGGCTCGCGCCGCCGACGGCACCATCGAGGCCGTGCGGCACCGCGATCTGCCGGTCTGGGCGTACCAGTGGCACCTCGAGCACCCGCGGTCGGCCTCCCGCCAGCTCTCACCCGTGATGGCGTCATTGCTCGCCGCGGGCGCACCCGAGCGAGTCGCGTAACCCGACCGCGCGAAGCCGCCCGCGCTCAGTTATGAGCCGACAAGACATCCGATCCAATTGCCAGCCTTCTGATTCAGGCGGCCACGGGGGTTGCTGCCAAGCCCCGTTGGCTCGCCCGCCATCCAGACTGATCCGGTGCGACGACGCCCCCGTCAATCTCAATCGCCACGCTGAGGGCGGCGTCCCCGGCCACTGACTGCATTGCCAGAGGACGACCTTGAAATCCGTCAGTACTGGTGAACCACACTGACGCGCGCTGCACGGAGGATCATGCTGAGCGTCGAATACTCTTGTCAGTCACCGATAGCGGTGGCTTGGGGGGACTATGAAGATTTATCGACGGACCGCGCTTGCAGGCGCCGCCATACTTCTGCTGTTGCTCATCGCCCCGCTCGGTTTCCTTGCCGAGACACTCCCCCTCATAGCTGTGCTACTCACTGGCGGTGCGCTAGTGGCCGGCGCGGTCTGGCTGACGCGATTGTATTTCCGCTCGAGTAACAGCGTCCGACGCGCTCCCGACTTCGGTGATGCCGCCGGCGATCAGATCAGTGTGGCGTCAATCTCAATCGAAGCCGACTATACGGAACCTGCTCTGCCAGCATCTGAGGCAGCCCGGTTCGCCAACATGGTGGCACGGCCGCACACCTACTTCGACCGGATCTCTGAGCGCGTTGAACCTCTCGCCCGGGCGTTGGACGTGTCGACTACCGTGACCTTCTCCGTCCCGCTCAGCGCCTCCACCACGTCAATCGTTCCGCTACTTCTAACCAACCGCGGAGCCCTTTCGAACGGCGTCAAGATAACCGACGCTCAAGGTACGCGTGTCACTTCCGTCCCACAGTCGCGCTTGGCGCCGTACATCATGGCCGTCCTTCGTGTCTTGGTGAAAGCATCGCGCGGCAACGACGCACACGCCGTGTACCGCCGCCAAATCGAACCCGATGTGGCGAAGTTCCTGGTAGCCCACCGGCGTACGAACGCGGGTCTCGCCGACGACATCATGAACCGCATCGACACCCTTCCGTCCGGCGCCCTCACAGGTCCCGTCGTGGATCAACTTCGCGAAACCCTGCGCGATCTCATTCGCCGGCTAGTCGACAACCACCCCATCTGCGTGGAAATTGCGGGCCCGGACGCCCGCCCTGCCTCCGCGGTCGATGAGAGAGAGAAGCTGGACCTGCAAACGACCGAGCCGAGCCGTGCCACGCCGGTCACGCCGACCCGGTTGCGGATGACCATCCGCCAGCGGCTGTACCCTGACTTCCTGTTTCATCGAAGTAAGCCGAGGCGCCCAGGCAATGAGGCAGTGGGGCGTACTCCCTTGGACGCCCTACGAGTGGCCTTCGGTATCCGTCAAGGCCTGATAGTGGTCCCGCTTGCGAACGCCGCCAACACCCGGTCGTACCATCTTGAGGTGATCGGACCGCACGGGTCTTACCTCGCACGCCAGGACATCGTGGACCATAACGACGGGCCCGTAGAGGATCTGCGCGGTGTCCGCGCCGCGCCCCGCCGCGGCCAGCGACACGCTCATCTGCACAGCGTGAACCTCCGACTCAACAACGAGTACATTCCAACTGTCGACTATCGCGCGCAGTTTTATGAGCGGATGCCGGGGTCGATGGCCGCGGCGGCCGCGGGTGCCTTATCGGTCGCGGTTCTTTGCGTGCTAGGCCTTCTTGTCGCTGCGATCAGCCGTGTCGAGGGACTCATTGGCAGTTGGGAGTACGCCGCCGTGATCCTGGCTTTCCCCGTCGTGGCTTCGCTATGGATCGGTGTGGACGGTAATCGTCAACTGAACCAGGGCGTGCTGCTGTCTCGTGTAGTTTCGTTGCTGAGCATCGCGCTCGCCTGCGCTGGCGCAGGGTTGAACATCCTGCAGATTGAGGACCCGGCCTGGTGGTTCGTGCTGACGGTGGCTTCGACCACGAACGCTGCGGCGGCGCTTGCCTCATGGATCTCGCGTGCACGTCTCGAGTCCTACTTCATCAGTCGCAGTATCGACTGATTCACAGATCTCTTGGCCATAATGGATGGGAGCGAGGGAACCACATGGCACATAACTTCAAGGTCACCGACCGCGCCACGGGTTGGTACTTCCCTGGTGAAATGACGCAGCCACCGCGGAAGGCATTGGAAGCGCAGCAGTTCCCAGAACTCTCTACCGCAGAGCTGGAGCAGGCGATCAGCGTCGGCTTGGAATGGGCAGAGCGCGCTGCGAACGGTGAGGAACAGACCATCACGGCCCCCATCGACCTCGCTAGCGTCCCCCGCGGATCGGCGACGACTGCGGAGAGCAACGCCTCAAAGTAACCCGCCGGTTCCTGTCAGTGCCGCGCGCTTGGGGTCAGCGGACCCACGGCGTCTTCTGAGCGACTTTGGACTTGCTCCGGGTTGGAGTCAGTTGCTCGACGGGAACAGCCCGGGTATAACGGACCCCGGCTACGTCAGGAACGTGTTCGAGTGTGCTCACCCGCGGGATCTCGCAGTCCCTGTGGGTCTTCGCTCCGGGACCAGGGTGCTCAGGCGCGCCCAGTTCGAAAAAGGCGCCGACCGCCGCCCTGAATCCAAACCCAAGTCCAGGTCGAAGACCCCAGTCCGCCGTCAGGTGAGGCATTGACGGCGCGCACCCTGGTCCGCAAACGGCCCACGACACCGGCGGTCTGGGTCTTTGGGCTTCGGTGCAGCCGGCCGGGGCTGCTCTACTGTCGAGCGCATGAGCGACTGGACGACGTTCGCGACGATCATCAGGGACTGGACGCTCCCCCTCGTCGCAGCAATTATCGGCGCGATGGCCGGTGGATATGCAACCTTGCGGGTTGCGCGGACGGAGTCGCGGCAAGCGCGGCGTGAGCGCTACGGGAAAGCTAGCCTCGACGCTCTAGGCTCCGTTCGAGTAGCTGTGCAGGCAGCCCGCACCCGCGCCTTTCGCGCCGCCCAACTGAACGAGTGGGGACAGGCTGCCGACGGCCCGGAGGACATCAGCGCGCCGCTGGCCCTTCCCCGGGAGGCACGAGACATCTGGGTCAATTCGCAGTTGGCGGCCATGCTCAAACGGGACCGCGAGGCCAGGCTGGCAATCAGTAGGCGGTCGTTCCATCATCACGAGTCGCTGCTTGAGAAGGTTCCTACCGGGTCGAGGATTTCGACTGGCTGGACGACCAACTCCAGCTCGGCGAGGTCGCTCCGTCCCTCACCTGCGGCATCTATCCGTCCGAGCCGACCGCTCTATCGGGATGGCCCCGAGTATCGTTGTGAGTGCTGGCGCGCAGGCCTCTCTGCTGGTCGGCGAACGCCACGACGGACCGGAGTCTCGAGCGGTTGAGCTCGCCGCCGCCCCGGGATGCCGAGCTGGGGCGTTTCGTTGACAGCGATGTCCTCGGCAGCCGAGCCGCATGCAGCGGTCACGTCGAAAACACCGAGTACAACGCCATCGACGTCCTCGACTCCCTCATCCAGGAATACCTCCTGCGCTCCATCGCGGGGCTCGACGAAGACACGCTGCGGTCCGAGCTGCAGACCGCTCTCGAGTCCGAATCGGAGCCGGCTGGCAACGTCGACTACACGCTGCGTCTCGACGCCGCGTGCGTCGACCGCGCGGGATGTCCCTCGCGTCGAGATCAATGGTTCGCGCTAGCGCGCGCATCTCGGCAAAGAGCCTGCTCATGCGTTCCAATGTCATTTCGATCACATCGCGTTTGTGGACGCGGATCCCACCTATGTCCTAGCTATTCGTGGCACCGAAGGCGTCTCGCATTGATCCGGTGGTGGCGGAAGGACTCGGCCCTTGGAAGGACGCAGACCGTATGCCACACGGATAGTCGATTCCACTTCGAGCGTGGGGAGAAGAATGTTGCGGGGCACTGTCCGGGTGGCGGGCCCAACGGGCTGCCGCACCCGCCACCGCATCGCCGAATGCTCCAGGGGGTAGCCGCGACGGTGATACGGGGCCATGGGCGGAGGGGTGGGAGCACGCAGGAATTGGGCTACACAGTGGCTCCCGCTTCCAAGGTGACGCTGACACAGTTGAATCGGTGGCGAACGACGGAGGCGCGGACTTCACCGGAGTGAGGTGGGTTTGCCATCGCACTCGCCGGCGTTCATGTACGCAATAGCTTCGCGGCAGCGCTGTAGGCTTCTGCGCGTTCCGGAATGCGAGGCTTCCGTTTCCATGTCGCGAGCGCCTGAGCGCTCGACTTTTGACTGCCGTGCACGCCTGCGGCCAACGCGCGAGTGACTGCTGCGTCGGGATGCGCGACAATCCAGTGGTCCATCGCTTCCTGCACGCCCGTCGCGATCAACGCGTCGAACTCCGGATCCGTTGTCGTCGCCCGAAGCGCCGCCGCTGCCGCGACCGCATCCCGTTGCGATTGGACCAAGAGCGGGCGGATTGCGTCGCGGAGCTTCACTCTGACCGGAGGCGCCAAAGGCTCCGTGATGAACGCCCACGCGTCTGCGTGCGCGCCACCGCCGATATCCATCGTGTCGTCCAGAACGACCTGGACGACGTCGGCATAGAGCTCGGCGTTCGCGGCAGCCATGGCCGCAGCAAACGCCTGCCTCGCGTTCGGCGTCGCCCCCGTGGCTTGAAGAAGGTATCGGGCTCCGTCGTCTGCGGAGGCGCTTTCGCTGATGTCCGCCCACCGTTCGGCCGCGGCGCGCATGGCCTCCGACGAGGTTGTTGCGAGGACGACGCTGACCGCGTGATCGAGGCTCAGCTGACTGACCAGCGCCTCTACCCGGGCCCGTACCTCCGGCAAGTCCTCGCCTTCTTCCACGAGATTGTCAACATGAGCTACGAACTCGGCTCGCAGGCGGCTATGGAGCAGTTGCAGGTCAATCAGCGCCCAGAATTCCGCAGTGCTGAGGGAGGAAATGTAGGGAGCGACGAACTTGGACACGGTGACTATTGCGGTGCCGCTCCACGGCATCGCAGCCATCGCTTTCAAGCTGCGCGCTCGATAGGTCCCACCAGAGTTGAAGATCGTTTGCAGCCGTTCGAGCAACATGCCTTCCGCGGAAACTGTCACCTGGCCGCTGGCGAGGACTCGGGCCGCCGCCTGGGTGTACGTTCCAGTGAAGTCGTAGCTGGTGTCGAACCACATCAACAGAGCGCCAAGGGCTTGGTCCCCCCACGTGGGCGGGAGGCCGGCCGCGAGCATGGTGGGTATCAGACGGGTTGCTCCTGGGAGCTTTGAATCGTCGCTAAGCATCGGGACCCAGGCTCCGACTAGCGCGTCTTGCGCCTCTCCTTCTAATTTTGGTGCGAGTTCGATGAGCTCGTCGATTGTTGCTGCGAGAAGGACCCCGTCGTCATCCTGTTCGTCGGGGGCATCCGCCCACGCCGAGAACAGTGCGGATGACAATGCGGACTGCTGTGTCACGCCGCGCTCAGCCATGGTTCGAAGCACGGGGAGGCCTCGTGATGCAGGGAACGAACTGGCCGCTATCCACCGCGCGACGATACCGGCGGCGACGGCTGCGCTCGGAACCCGCTTTCCAGCGACCGGGCCGCCCCATTCAGCCGCGAGAGAGGCCGTTCGAGTTGCGAGGTCGGCTATTCCCGCTTTGACCTCCGGCAGGGGTTCCGAGTCATCCTCGACCGCTGCCACGCTGCTTTCCACACGGTGGAAGCTGAGGTTGGAAAGTTGCTTGCCAGTCAGGGCCAGACGGTTCGCAGCGAGGAGGCCAATGGCGCATTCGTACGTGTCCGCTGGTTGGGCCACGGCCAGACTCAGCGCCTCCTCGTCGGGCACCGGTGCTTCGCCAACGATCCGGCCCGACATCTTCTGGGCGCGAATGAAGTCTGCCTTTTCCGCGGGATCGCCCTCCTCGGAGCGCGCCGCTAGAAAGACCGCGCGCGCCAGCAGCAGAACCGCGCTGCGCTCCGCAAGGTCATCCAAACTCCATTCCCGCCACTTCCCCCAGGATGGCATCGCCTGTACGCCGCGCTCGACCCACGCGGCGAAGTGTTGCTCACCGACGATGGGTTCGAGCATCGCCCGGTTTTCCCAGACGGGGACGCCGCTATCTGCTGGGTCGATCTCGAGCAAAGTATGCGTTAGGGCTGACGCGGTATCGGCCGATGCCGCCTCTATGAGCTTCAGCGCACCCTTGACGTCGGAGAGCCAGGACGGGTGCTTCTCGAGGAGCGTTGTGACTGTGCGGGCGATCTCCGCGCTTTGCAGCGGTGCGCAGGAAGGAACCGCTGCCAGGATTGCGGCCACCCCGTTGCTCTGCTCGGCTTGTCCGAGCTGACGCAGCACGGAGGTCGTCAGCTCGATAAACGTGGCGGTAGCTTCGGCACTGTCGGCTTGCGCTTCGTCCCCGAGTCGCGCGAGGGCCGCCGACTGGTTGTTCGCCAGCGCGGATCGGATGTCTCGCGCTTGGGCGTTGCCGAGCGTGAGGCTGAAGCGATCTTGTCCGAGGTGAAGGAAGGGGTTCAGGTCGATGTCGTCCGGAACCCACCCGGCCGTTCGCGCGAGGAAGCGGAAGAGCGAGGTATGGTCTGCGTCGGCTGGGTTGAAGCCGGCCATTGACAGGTATCTATGGTCGTCTTCGTCGACGTCAACCGCGGAAGCTTGGGACGCAATATGGACAAGGCGCACGTCGTCAAGAGTTGCGCGGAAGAAAAGAGGGAAATCTGTCTTTAGAACGACGACACGGGCCAGCACGTCGAGATGACCGGTGACGAGTCCAGAGATTAGAGAGCGCGAGCCGGTACGAGCTTCGCGTGCTGCGGCAAGCCGATAGTCGCTACTGAAGGCGTTAATGAGTCGAACGACGTGGCGGGGGTCGTTCACGTCGTCGTGGATGAGCATCACTAACACGTCGTCGAGCTTGTCGCCGATTTTCGCGGCTAGAGGTGCCGCCTTTTCGGTGAGCGCGGAGCGTGCATAATCGCGAAGGTCGAACGTCTCGTGGACCGGAACTTCCTGCCTAAGGGTGAAGAGACGGTTCAGGTACTCTTGCGCATTCGTCGTCGTCTTGGCTTCCCCCGTCTCAATGGCGGCACGGACGATCTGCTCATCGATGGCGACGATGAAGATGGGCTGCCGAGATTTTTTGCAGGTGAGCTGAAAACTGCGTATGGCATTCAAGGCCGACAAAATTTGATCCCGCGAGAGGCGATCTATGTCGTCGACGGCGACGACGAGTCTGTTGCTCGCTTTGTCGACGAGGTCGGCGAAAGCCCGCTCCTGCTCATCTGCGGCTTCAACCTTGGCCCGCTGAGAGCTTCGACTACCTGGTGTGAAGAGACCTCCGACGTTGACGGCGCCGAGGTTGACAGTGCTCGCAAGCCAAATGAACGGCGCAAAGAACGCACCCGCGGTCACAAGGGGTATAAGGATCCCACCTAACCACTTCCACACATCCGCCGGTATCAATGCGGCGCTGAGGCCGAGCACCAGGGCAGCGGTGATCACGGCGCCTGCCATGATCAGCCAGAACCGCCGCGCACCGAGTTTAAGTTTGCTTTGCGCCGTCTCAACTAGCCGCCCCACAGGCGACAGCGTCATATCCGAGACGGAAGTAGACTGGGCGCTTCGAAGAGTCTCGAGCACCTCATCAGCGTCCTTCTTGGGCACTTCGCCCGCGTCCACCAATGCCTCAGCGAACGCGTACACGGCGGCGCGGTGAAACCCCACTGGCTCGTGCCGCTCCGCCGACATGCGGATGAGCGTGAGATCTGCGCGTCCAGAGAGCTTGCCGCGGAGCAGTTCGATGACAGTGCTCTTGCCGACGCCGAACTGGCCAAGCAGGCCGATCATACGTCGGTGGGTGGTCGCCTCGGTGACCATCCGATGCAAATTCTCCGCAACGTCATCGTGCCCGAACGCGTCCTGGTCGGCTTCGCTTATCGGGGCATCGACGACGAACCAGTTCTGCGACCTGGAGAGTGCTGCCACTTTTCTACCCGTCCCCCACCGTTTTCTCTTTCACCCGACTCACATAAACATAGCGAGCGGCTCCGACGTCGCTGGCGAGCCCCATCTTGCGGTGTGCAACGGTGACGGCTGTCGAAGGTGATGGCTCACTCGCCGATAGAGGGCGGGAGGAAGCGGAACGGGGCGGGCGACGGCAGTGCTCGAGGCGCGCTCTGAGTGTGCTCGAGCGCACTGTCCCTGTCCGGTGCTGAGAGTGTGCGTGCGCCGTCAAAGCAAGATCTCTATCCCACATCGGCCTCCGCCGGGCAGGTACGGTACCGCGCGGATTCACGGCGAAGAGGCGCCGAACGTCAATGGGTCGGCTGTAGCGGAGGACACTACTGCACTCACCGAGGATATAGGCGTGCCCCGAGCGACCTTCGAGTCGAGCGATAGTCCTCAGCTCGGGCCAGGAGGATCCAGACAGGACCTTGCGAATAGTTTTCTCATCAACGCCAGCCGATTCCGCGACGCTTCTTGGCGTCCGTCCTGCCATCGCCTCGCGCGAGTTCAACGCCAACGAACGAGCGGTCTCCGCGTCCGGGTCAGGACAAGCCTCGTCGGGCCAACCTGGGCACAGCTCCGTCGGCAGCGACCGATGCCGAGCCCGCTCAGACACAGAGACGACGATCAAGGTCAGCCGGTCCCCGGAGGCGTGTGGATCGAATGTGCGATATCGAATCAGTTGACTTGACGCAGATCAGATTCGAGTGGCGTTTGTTCATCTATCGTGGCGTCTCATATCAGTCGAGCAGCAGCGCCGGCTCCTCCAGCACGGATGCCACATCAGCGATGAACCGCGAGATCCCGTCGCCGTCGACCACGCGGTGATCGAACGAACCCGAGACCGTCGTGACCCAGCGGGGGCGCACCTCGCCGTCGACGACCCACGGCTTCTGACGGATCGCGCCGAGGGCGATGATGCCGGCCTCGCCCGGGTTGATGATGGGGGTGCCGGCATCCACTCCGAACACGCCGATGTTGGTGATCGTGAACGTGCCGCCGGACTGGTCGGCCAGGCTCGTCTTGCCCTCGCGGGCGGTGAGGGTGAGGTGCTCGAGGGCCTTGGCCAGCTCGCGCGTGTTCATGCCCTGTGCATCCTTGATGTTCGGCACGAGTAGGCCGCGCGGGGTCGCGGCGGCGATACCGAGGTTGACGTAGTGGCGCACGCTGATCTGCGCGCCGTCTTCGGTGTCGACCCAGGCGGCGTTGATCATGGGCGTGCGGCGCAGGGCCCAGATCACGGCGCGGGCCATGATCAACAGCGGCGAGATCTTCACGTCGGCGAAGTCGGCCGAGGCCTTGAGGCGCTTGACGAGCTCAATGGTGCGCGAGGCGTCGACGTCGACCCACACCGAGACGTGCGGGGCCGAGTACGCGCTCGAGGTCATCGCGTTGGCGGTGGCTTTGCGGACGCCCCGGACGGGAATGGACTCCTCGCGGGCGTCGGCGGACTGAGCTGCGGGAGCGGGAGCGGATGCCGTCGGCGCGGGCGCTGCGGGAGCGGAGACCTCGATCGTCTCCTCGCGCACGTCGCCCCACGCGGGCGTCTCGATGTTGCGGAAGACGCTGGCCTGCTCGGCGTGCTTCACCACGTCGTCGCGGGTGACCTCACCGGCGGTGCCGCTCGGCGTGACCGCCGACAGGTCGACGCCGAGATCGCGCGCGAGCTTTCGGATCGGGGGCTTGGCGACCACGCCGACGGATGCCGCCACCGGACGCTCCGCGGGCTTGCGGCGCCGTGACGACACCGCGCCTCCCGTGCCGTAGCCGACGAGCACGGCGCCGCCCGGGTCGCTGGGCTCGGGGACCGTGGTCGGAGCCGGGGGCGCCGGGGGCGCGGCATCCGCTGAGCCGATCGTGATGATGGGCGACCCGACCTCGACGGTCGCACCCTCGGATGCCAGCAGCTCGCCGACCGTGCCCGAGTACGGCGAGGGCAACTCGACGAGCGACTTGGCCGTCTCGATCTCGACGATCACGTCGTTGACGGCGACGGTGTCACCGGGGGCGACGCGCCACTGCACGATTTCGGCCTCGGTGAGGCCTTCGCCGACATCGGGGAGAACGAACGTCTGATCGGTCACGGTGTGTCCTTTGCTCGGAAGCCAGCTTGTCACCGGGGTCGCCGCGACGGAATGCTCGGGCGAGGCGGAGGGGTGCGGGTCAGTAGGCGAGAGACCGGTCGACGGCCTCGAGGATGCGGTCGGCGTCGGGCAAGTAAGTGCCCTCGAGCTTCGCGGGCGGGAAGGGCACGTCGAAACCCGAGACGCGCAGCACGGGAGCCTCGAGCGCGAAGAACGCCTTCTCCATGACGGTCGCGGCGATCTCGGAGCCGAGCGAGGTGAAGCCCGGTGCCTCCTGCGCGTAGACCATGCGGCCGGTGCGGCGCACCGAGTCGAGCAGCGGGCCGTAGTCGACCGGCGACAGCGACCGCAGGTCGATGACCTCGCAGCTCGTGCCCTCGCTCTCGGCGAGCGCGGCCGCCTGCAGCAGCGTCGTCACCATCGCGCCGTGCCCGACGAGCGTCACGTCGGTGCCGCGGCGCACGACGCGGCTGGCGTGCAGCGGCAGGGCCGGCGCCGACGTGTCGACCTCGCCCTTCTGCCAGTACTTCGCCTTGGGCTCGAAGAAGACGACCGGGTCGGGCGAGTCGATCGCCTGCTGGATCATCCAGTACGCGTCGTTGGCGTTCGAGGGGCTGACCACGCGCAGACCCGGGGTGTGCGTGAAGTACGCCTCGGGGCTCTCCTGGTGGTGCTCGACCGCGCCGATGTGCCCGCCGTAGGGGATGCGGATGACGACGGGCATCTGCAGAGCGCCCTCGTGGCGGTTCGTGAGCTTCGCCAGCTGCGAGGTGATCTGGTCGAACGCGGGGAAGACAAAGCCGTCGAACTGGATCTCGAGCACGGGGCGGAATCCGCCCATCGCGAGACCGATCGCGGTGCCGACGATGCCCGACTCCGCCAGCGGGGAGTCGATGACGCGGCGCTTGCCGAAGTCCTTCTGCAGACCCTCGGTCACGCGGAACACGCCGCCGAGCGGGCCGATGTCCTCGCCCATGAGCAGCACGCGGTCGTTCGTCTCCAGCGCACGGCGGAGCCCGGCGTTCAGAGCCCGACTGATCGGAAGGTTCTCGGTCACTGGGCGCCTCCGTCCATCGACGTCTCGTAGTCGTCGAGCCAGCGCTGCTCCTCCTGGATGAGCGCGTGCGCCTCGGAGTAGACGCTCTCGAACATGTGGCCGCGCGGGATCGTGCCCAGCTCGTTCGTGCGCACGCGCACGTCGTCGGCGAGGGCGGCACCCTCGGCATCCGCGTCGTCGAAGAACTGCTGCGGCGCCCCTCGTCCCTCGAGGTAGATGCGCATGCGGGCGATGGGGTCGCGCCCGGCCCACGCCTTCTCTTCGTCGGAGGTGCGGTACTTCGTGGGGTCGTCGCTCGTGGTGTGCGCGCCCATGCGGTACGTCATCGCCTCGATCGCGCGGGGGCCGCTCCCGGCACGCGCCTCGTCGAGGGCGGTCTTGGTCACGGCGTAGCTGGCGAGCACGTCGTTGCCGTCGACCTGAAGACTCGGGATGCCGTAGCCCTCACCGCGCTTGTACAGCGGCGAGCGCGACTGCGTCGCGACCGGGACCGAGATGGCCCACTGGTTGTTCTGCAGGAAGAACACCTGCGGCGTCTGGAAGCTCGCGGCGAACACCATCGCCTCGTGCACGTCGCCCTGGCTAGAGGCGCCGTCGCCGTAGTAGACCATCACGGCTTCGTCGCTCTCGGGGTCACCCGATCCCGCCTTGCCGTCGAAGACGAGCCCCATGCCGAGGCCCGTGGCGTGCAGGGTCTGCGCGCCGAGCACGAGGGTGTAGATGTGCGTGTTGCCGTTCTTCGGATCGGTCGGGTCCCACCCGCCGTGGGTGAGTCCGCGCATGAGCCGGATGATGTCGATCGGGTCGACGCCGCGGATGCGGGTGACCACGTGCTCGCGGTACGAGGGGAAGATGTGGTCCTGTGCGCGGGCGGCGCGGGCCGAGCCCACCTGCGCGGCCTCCTGCCCGAACGACGGGGGCCACAGGGCGAGCTGTCCCTGTCGCTGCAGGTTCGTCGCCTGCACGTCGAACGCGCGGATCGAGACCATGTCGCGGTAGAACGTCTCGAGTTCGGCGTCGGTCAGGGCGTCGATGAGCGGCAGGTAGCGCTCGGCCGCGGGCGTGGGCGCCAGCGTGCCGTCGGCTGCCAGAACGCGCACGAGAGCGGGATCGTCGAGCGGGGTCATTCCCCCACGCTAACGCCCGACCCATGCTCACGACCGCATGAGGTGCACAACGGATGACGGAATCCGCCGTTGACGTCAGACAAACGGATGCCGCCGGATGGCGCCGCGTCAATGTCCGGTCGCTTCGACGGGCTCAGGGACCTAGGAGCGACCCAATGAAATCGCTGCGCGAGGTGGCTGAGCCTGTCGAAGCCGCCGGGGTGCCGCAACGACCGCGGCCACGTGCCGCGCTCAGGGCGCCGTCGCCGCGGCGACCTCGACGACGCGCTCCAGCGACTCCTCTTCGCCGATGGAGATGCGGATGCCGTCGCCCGCGAACGGGCGCACGATGAGACCCGCCTCCTCGAACGCCGCCGCGACCTCGAGCGTGCGCTCCCCCGCGGCGAGCCAGACGAAGTTGCCCTGCGCGTCGGGCACATCCCACCCGGTCGCGCGCAGGCGGTCGACCAGCCGGTCGCGCCGCTCGGCGATGACGGCGACGCGGTGCAGCAGCTCGCTCTCGGCATCCAGGCTCGAAAGCGCCGCCGCTTCTCCGGCGGCCGTGACCGAGAGGGGGATCGCGGTGCTGCGGGCGGCGTTCAGCACCGCCTCGTTGCCGATGGCGTAGCCGACACGCAGGCCGGCCAGGCCGTAGGCCTTCGAGAACGTGTGGAGCACCACGATGTTGGGCCGGTCGAGCACCGCGCGGACGCGCTCGCCCTCCACCGAGGTGCGGTCGGTGACGAACTCGGCGTACGCCTCGTCGAGCACGACGAGCACGTCGCGGGGCACCTCGTCGATGAACGACGCGAACTCGTCGTAGCCGACGGTCGGGCCGGTGGGGTTGTTGGGGCTGCAGACGATCACCAGGCGCGTGCGGTCGGTGACGGCGGCGGCCATGGCCGGCAGGTCGTGCCGCGCCTCGGCGGTGAGGGGCACCTGCACTCCGGTCGCGCCGGTCACCGCGACCAACGAGGGGTACGCCTCGAACGAGCGCCACGCATAGACGACCTCGTCTCCGGGGCCCGAGGTCGCCAACAGCAGCTGCGCGAGCAGCGAGACGCTGCCGGCGCCGACGTGCACCTCGTTGGAAGAGACGCCGTACCGCGCGGCGAGTCGTTCGCGCAGGCGTGCCGCCGTGGCATCCGGGTATCGGTTGAAGGCCCCCGCAGCGTGGACCGCCTCGAGCACACCGGGGAGGGGCTCGAAGGGGTTCTCGTTGCTCGAGAGCTTGAAGGCGTCGGGGCTGGCCTGCCGACCCTGTCGGTACGCCGGGAGGGCGGCGATCTCGGGACGGATACGGGGCAGGACCGGCTGTTCGCTCACCCCGCGAGCCTATCCGTGGGCCCCCGGGTTTCGTCAGCCCCTCCTCCCCAGCCGCGAGACCCTGACGGCGGTGTCCCTCGCGTGCCAGGGTGGGGGCATGCGCTTCGTCATCCGCATCGCCGTCAACGCCTTCGCCATCTGGATCGTCACGCTGCTGCCCGCGCTGCAGGTGCGCCTCATCCCCTTCGCCCCGGGCGAGTGGGTGCAGGTGCTGCTCACGCTGCTGCTCGTGGGGCTGATCTTCGCCCTCGTCAACACGATCATCGGCACCGTGGTGAAGATCGTCGCCATCCCGCTCTACATCCTCACGCTCGGACTGATCTCGCTGATCATCAACGGCTTCCTGCTGTGGCTGACGGCGGTCATCACCGAGAACTGGGACTGGGGCCTTCGCACCGGCGAGTTCTGGCTGACGGTGGTCGCCGCACTCCTGATCGGCATCATCAACGCTGTGCTCGGCGGCATCCTGCGCCCGCGCCGCGAGGAGCGCGAGCGCCGCTGAGTCCCCGCGTCCGCGGTTCCCGAGCCGAAGGGAGCGCAATCCGCACGCCAGCCCCGGTCGCCGAGCCCGTCGACGGGACCGCAACCCGCGCGCCAACCCAGGTCCCTGAGCCCGTGGAAGGGACCGGAACCCGCGTGTGCTCGGAGGCTTCGACGGGCTCAGCCTCCGTCGTCCGGGATGCCGCCCACCCAGGTCCCTGAGCCCGTCGAGGGGACCGCAACCCGCGTGTGCCCGGAGGCTTCGACACGCTCAGCATCCGTCGTCCGGGATGCGGCTCGGCGTGCTCCGCCAGGAATCGACGGGTGCGGACACGACGCGTCCCCGCCATGATGGAGGGATGACCGCGAGTGCCGACGCGCCCTTCCGCGTCGTGTTCGTGTGCAGCGGCAACATCTGCCGGTCGCCGATGGCCGAGGTGGTCTTCCGCCGTCTCGCCGAGACCGCGGGACTCGGCGCCCACGTCTCGTCGACCTCCGCCGGCACCGGCGACTGGCACGTCGGCGAGCGCGCCGACCACCGCACGATCGCCGCCCTCGATCGCCTCGGCTACGACGGCGCGGCCCATCGCGCGCGGCAGTTCCAGTACGCCGACTTCACCCGCAACGACCTCGTCGTCGCGCTCGACCGCAGCCACGAACGGGTGCTGCGCGGCTGGGCGCAGAGCGACGACGACACCGACAAGATCGCGCTGCTGCAGTCCTTCCTTCCGGATGCCGAGACCCCCGACGTACCCGACCCGTACTACGCGGGGGCCCCGATGTTCGACGAGGTGCTCGGTATGATCGAACGCGCAAGCCGAGCCCTGTTCCGACAGCTCGAGCCCGCCATCCGTTCCGCGGGCTGATCCGTTCGCGCGACCCCCGGGAGACCCGTGTCCTCTCTGCCTCCGCAGCCCCTCAGCCCGCTCGACGGTCGGTACTTCGCCACCGTGTCCGAGATCGGCGACTACCTGTCGGAGGCGGGCCTGAACCGCGCCCGCGTCGAGGTCGAGGTCGAGTGGCTGCTCGCCCTGACCGACCGTTCCCTGTTCGGCACCTCGCCCGTGTCCGACGCCGACCGGGGGCGCCTCCGTGCGCTGTACGAGGACTTCGGCGCCGACGAGATCGCCTGGCTCGCCGCCAAAGAGGCCGTCACCCGCCACGACGTGAAGGCCGTCGAGTACCTCGTGCGCGACCGTCTCGACAGCCTCGGGCTCACCGGCCTCGCCGAACTGACACACTTCGCCTGCACGAGCGAAGACATCAACTCCACCGCCTACGCCCTCACCGTGCAGCGCGCGGTCGAGCGCGTGTGGCTGCCCAAGCTCCGCTCGGTCACTGCCGCCCTCGCCGAGCTCGCCGTCGCGCACCGCGACGCCGCGATGCTCTCGCGCACGCACGGTCAGCCGGCCACGCCCACAACGATGGGCAAAGAGATCGGCGTCTTCGCGTGGCGACTCGAGCGCGTCATCCGCCAGCTGGATGCCGGGGAGTACCTCGCGAAGTTCTCCGGGGCCACCGGCACCTGGTCGGCGCACGTCGCCGCCGAGCCCGACGTCGACTGGCCGGCGCTCACGCGGGAGTTCATCGAGTCGCTCGGCCTGGGCTTCAACCCGGTCACGACGCAGATCGAGTCGCACGATTGGCAGGTCGAACTGTACGACCGCGCGCGTCACGCGGGCGGCATCCTGCACAACCTCGCCACCGACATCTGGACCTACATCTCGCTCGGGTACTTCACCCAGATCCCCGTGGCCGGAGCCACCGGATCGTCGACGATGCCGCACAAGATCAACCCGATCCGTTTCGAGAACGCCGAGGCGAACCTCGAGATCGCCGGCGGACTCTTCAGCACCCTGGCATCCACCCTCGTCACCAGCCGTCTGCAGCGCGACCTGACCGACTCGACGACGCAGCGCAACATCGGCGTCGCGTTCGGTCACTCCCTGCTCGCGCTCGACAACCTCCAGCGCGGTCTCACCGAGATCTCGCTCGCCGAGGACGTGCTTCTCGCCGACCTCGACGTGAACTGGGAGGTGCTCGCCGAAGCCATCCAGACCGTGGTGCGCGCCGAGATCGCCGCCGGTCGCTCGCAGATCACCGACCCCTACGCGCTGCTCAAGGACCTCACGCGCGGTCGCCGCGTCGGCGCTCCCGAGCTGGCCGAGTTCGTGCGCGGACTCGACATCGGCGATGCCGCGAAGCAGCGCCTGCTCGCCCTGACGCCCGCCGCTTACGCGGGCTTGGCGTCGCGAGTGGTCGACGCGCTGTAGGCCCGTCCGCTCCCCGCGCGCCGCGCCAGCCTCACTCCCGGTCGCTTCACCCCTCGGTGGCGCCAGCCTCACCGCCGGTCGCTCGACCGGTGGGTCGCGCGCGCCTCACCCCCGGTCGCTCGACCGGTGGGTCGCGCGCGCCTGCCGCTGCGCCGCTCTTCCTGCTGAGCGTCCAAAACACGCCGCCCCCGGCACGACGAAGCGGCGCGTCCTGGACACTCGACGGGTCTCCGACGCGTGCCCCGCACCCGTGAGTACCCCCTGTCGAGCGCCCGACACCCCCGCACCGCTCCCTCGCCCTCGCCCTCGCCCTCGCCCTGTTGAGCGTCCAGAACACGCCGCACCCGACACGACGAAGCGGCGCGTCCTGGACACTCGACGGGTCTCCGGCGCGTGCCCCACACCCCCGCACCCCTCCCCCCGTTGAGTGTCCAAGACACGCCGCCCCCGGCACGACGAAGCGGCGCGTCCTGGACACTCGGCAGGTGCTGCCGCATGCGCCGGCCAAGACGAGGCTGGACGCGGGCCAGCACCTCCCCGTAGGGTGTTGACGTCAACATCCCCGACCCCCGGGTCACCCGTGCGCCGCATCGTCGCGGCGCGGATCGGAAAAGACGCGATGACGCATCGACGCCCCTTGACCGCACGCCGCCTCCTCGCGGCCGCAACGGCCGCTGTTCTGGCCGCCGCCCTGGCATCCCCGCTAGCAGCGGTCGCCGCCACGGGCGTACCGACGAACCCGAACGACGGGGTGCCCCGGATCGATCCACCCGTGACCTACGACAAATTCCAGTCCCTCGCCGACCCCGGTATGAGCGCCGCCGACTACTTCCAGCCGAAGTGGTACGACACCGACGGGCGGCACATCCAGGCGCACGGCGGCCAGGTCGTGACGACCGAGGAGAACGGTCAGACCGTCTACTACTGGTACGGCGAAGACCGCACCAACGGCTACTGGAACAGCCCCGGCGTCGCGGTGTACCGGTCGACGGATGCCAAGAACTGGACCAACCTCGGCGACGCCCTGCGCAGCATCAGCACGCGCGACGACCTGCTGACGCCGTACTTCGAAGACCTCTACGACACCCTCGACGATGCCGGCCAGCCTCGCAACGACAAGATCGATGCCCTCGCGTACCACTTGAACTCGACGCGAAACTCCGACTACACGGCGATCTTCGAGCGGCCGAAGGTGCTGCAGAACGAGGAGACCGGCCAGTGGGTCATGTGGTGGCACGCCGACGGGCGCATCGAGCCCGGCGGCAGCACCTACGCCCGCTCGATGGCCGCCGTGGCCGTGTCGGACTCCCCCGCCGGACCGTTCCGCATGACGGGCGCCTTCCGCATGCCCAACCGCTCGAACTACCAGGCGTGCACGCAGTACGCGGTGCCCGGCCAGGCGCGCGATATGACCGTGTTCAAGGACGACGACGGCAAGGCGTACATCTCGTACTCGTCGGAGGAGAACTACAGCCTCTACGTCGCCGAGCTCGACGACTCGTACACGAACGTCACCCACACCACCGGCACGGACACGCTCGACGTGAATCAGTACTCCGAGGACGGCCGCTACCCCTACATCTTCGCCGACGGCACTCCCGAGGCGCCGGTGCGGGGTGAGGACTTCCAGATCGTCAAGGAGTGCGGCCACCTCGAGGCCCCCGCGATCTTCGAGCGCGACGGCACGTACAGCGTCGTCACCTCCGGCGCCACCGGATGGGCACCCAACCCGCAGACGTATTACACGACGAAGAACCTGATGGGCACGTGGATCCGCGGCATCGAGGCGAACGACGTGAACGAGAAGGTTCTGTACAACTCCATCCCCGACGGCGGCGACGGGCTGCTCTCGATCGGCGATGCACGGCGGACGACCTTCGGTTCGCAGACGACGAACGTGTTCGAGCTCGAGCCGGGCAAGTTCATCTACATGGGCGATCGCTGGAACGAGGGCGAGGCCGACTCGACCTACGTCTGGCTGCCGCTGACGGTGGGCGAGAACGGTCGCCTCGAGATGCACAACCCCGCGGCCGAGGACCCCGCGCGCTACGGCACCGGGTGGGACGCCTCGTACTGGGACGACAAGGGCTTCGGCCACGGCACGTGGAAGGTCACCACGGCACTGCCGACAACGGTCCTCCGCGGTCAGGCGCCGCAGCTGCCCAGCACGGTGTCGGTCGACACCGACGGCACCGCCTCCGCCGTCGCCGTGACCTGGAGCACCGTCGACACCAGCGTGCTCGGACCCCAGAAGCTCACCGGCACCCTCGCCGCCGACGCGAACTTCACGGTGGGGCGCACCTTCCAGCGCACGATCACCGTGACGACGCCGGGCATCGCCAACATCGCCCCCGAGGCGACGGTCACGGCCTCGAGCCGGAACGACCTCGTCGGCACGATCACCGACGGCAACCGCGCCGGCAAGGGTTGGGACGACTGGACGGGCAACGGCTACCCGCGCAACAGCTGGCTCCAGTTCGACTGGGGGACGAACCGCACCTTCGACTCCCTCGCCGTGTACACCTACAAGGACGGCGCCACCGCGACCTGGCCGTCGCGCATCCAGGTGCAGTACCGCGACGCCGCGGGCGCCTGGCAGGACACGTCGGTCGCTACGACCCTGGCTCAGGATGCCGCTTCAGCCGCGCCCGTTGTGACTCTCGACGGGAAGGGACTGCCGGCATCCAGCGCTCTGCGCCTGCGCCTCACGAGCGATGCCAACACGTGGCAGTCGATCGCCGAGGTGGAGATCTGGGGCAACGCCCTTGCCGCCAACGTCTGCCGTGGCACCGACGCCACCGTCTCGGCATCCTTCTCCCAGACGAAGTGGGCGACTCTGCCCGCGGGCAACGCCTGCGACGGCCGGCAGAACACGCAGTGGTCGACGTGGACCGACGCCGGGTTCAAGGACTCCGCGACGTTCACCCTCGAGACGAGCGCCACACACCGTCTGGACAAGGTGCAGTTCACCAACATCGAGGGCTCGGTCACGGGCGTCTCCGCCGAGTACCGCACGACCTCCAACGAGTGGAAGCCGGTCACCCTGACCGGCGCCGCCCCGACGGTGACGAACGGCCGCGAGACGACCCTGGCGTTCACCCAGGTGGCCGCGACCGGCCTGCGGTTGACGTTCGCCACCCCGGGTTCGTACCTGAAGATCCCCGAGATCGTCGTTCCCGAGGGTGTTGCGGCACCGAAGGCCACCACCACGGTGACCTCTCGCTGCATCGCCGGAAAGGTGACGCTGCTCATCACAGTGCGCAACGAAGAGACGACTCCCGCGACCGTCGAGGTCGCCTCGCAGTGGGGCCGCAAGACCCTCACCGCGATGGCTCCCGGTTCGACCACCTCCATCGCACAGTCGACCCGCGCGGCCTCCATCGTCGCCGGTGCGGTGACGGTGAAGACCTCGGTCGACGGCGCCCAGGGAGAGCAGAGCGTGCCGTTCACGGCGCGTAGCTGCAGCTGACCGGCGGGCGAGGCGACCCGACGCCTCGTCCTCCCGCCCTCGCGACCCGCCCCGACCACCCCCCGGTCGGGGCGGGTTGCTGCGTGGCAACCGTGCTTCGCCTCCTCCCCCGTTGCCGGACGGCCGCCATGACCGGGGCACCGGAGCGGGTTGATGGGTGCCGACCGTGCTCCCTCCCGACGCCGGAGGGCGACGGTGACCGGAGCATCGGAGCGGTGCTGCGTAGCGACCGCACTCCCTCCCCGAGGCCGGACGGCGACCGCGGCACCCGGGCGGGTGCTGCGTACCGAGCGCGCTCCCTCCCGACGCCGGACGGCGACCGCGGCACCGGGGCGGGACAATGGATGCCATGCGCGCGATGATCATGGATGCCCTGGCCGAACCCCTCGAGGTGCGCGACGTCGAGGCGCCGAGCGCCCCGGACGGAGGCGTGGTCGTCGAGGTGTTCGCCACCGGGCTGTGCAGGAGCGACTGGCACGCCTGGGTCGGGCACGACGACGTCGCCCTTCCGCACGTCCCCGGCCACGAACTGGCGGGCGTGATCGTCGAGATCGGTGCCGGCGTTCAGCGGTGGCAGGTGGGTGATCGTGTCACGGTCCCCTTCGTCATGGGGTGCGGGGCGTGCGAGTGGTGCCTGAGCGGCAATGCGCAGGTGTGCCCCGACCAGCAGCAGCCCGGCTTCACGCAGTGGGGCTCGTTCGCCGAGCGGGTGGTGCTGCGGGCCGCCGACACCAACGTCGTCCGCATCCCCGACGGGGTCTCGTTCGAGGCGGCGGCGGCCCTGGGATGCCGCTTCGCCACCGCGTACCGCGCGCTCACCGGCCGCGCGCGCGTGCAGGCCGGCGAGTGGATCACGGTGGTCGGCGCGGGTGGAGTGGGTCTGAGCGCGGTGATGATCGGCGCGGCCCTCGGGGCCCGCGTGATCGCCGTCGACCGGACGCCGGCGGCGCTCGAGGCAGCACAACGGCTGGGCGCCGAGCACACTCTCGTGGCCGGGTCGGATATCGCCGCTGCCGTCCACGAGCTCACCGGCGGTGGCAGCCACGTCTCGGTCGACGCGGTGGGCAGCGCGCAGACGGCGCGCGACGCCGTGCTGAGCCTCCGCCGACGGGGTCGTCACGTGCAGATCGGCTTGCTGCCCACGCCCGACGGCATGAGCGCGATGCCCATGGCCCGTGTGATCGCGTGGGAGCTCGACCTGCTCGGCAGCCACGGCATGGCCGCGGTGGATTACCCCGAGATGCTGTCGCTCATCGAGAGCGGTGCCCTGCGCCCGCAGGAGCTCATCGAGCGGGTCGTCGGCCTCGGCGAGGCGGCCCGGCTGCTGCCGACCATGGACTCCGCGTCACCGGCCGGCATGACGATGATCGACCCTCGGCGCGACTGACCCCACGCCGACGGCCGGAGCGGTGCGGGGCGGCCGGCTCGGGGCGGTGCGGTGCGCGGCCGGAGCGGTGCGGGCGGTGCCGGAGCGGTGCGGACGGTGCGCGGGGCGGCCGGCGCGGTGCCGGTCGGGTGAGGAGTGGAGGAGATGCGGCGAAGGGAGGATCAACTCCGCTCGCAGAGTCCTCCGCTCGCCCGAAGTCCTCCGCCCATCACCGCCACGCCGCGCCGCGTCCCTCACCCGTCACCGCGTCGCGCCTGAACGCCGCGCGCGGTTGGTCACGGAACGGAGCGAGCGACGGGCGCGACACACAGCCCACGCGAACCGGTGAGGAGCGGAGGAGATGCGGCCAAGGGAGGATCAGATCCGCTCGCGAAGTCCTCCGCTCACCGGATTCCCTCCGCTCGTCACCGCCGGGCGCACGCGCGCAGCCTGAACGCCGCGCGCGGTCGATCACGGAACAGAGCGAGCCACGGGCGCGACACACAGCCACGCGAACTGGTGCGGAGCGGAGGAGATACGGCGAAGGGAGGACGAATTCCCCCCGCAGAGTCCTCCGCTCACCCGAAGCCCTCCGCTCGTCACCGCACGGAGCCCTCCGCTCGTCACCGCGCCGCGCCGCGCCGTACCCCCGTCACCGCACCGAGCCCTCCGCTCGTCACCGCGCCGCGCCGAGCCCTTCGCGCGTCACGCACCGCGCCGCGCCGCGCCCTCCGCCCGTCACCGCGCGAGGGCAAGCGCAGCGCGCGCAGCCGGCGTCAGGCCTTCGGCGCCGCGTCGTCGTCGGGCTTCTCGGCCGACGGCCGCGCGGGCGGCTCGGACGCCGCGGTGGCCGCAGCCCCTGCAGCGGGGCCGGCCGTGGGGGCGCCGGGGGTGGTGGCATCCGGAGCGTCCTTGGGCAGGAGCAGCGGACGATCGACGGTGGCGGTGACCTTGGCGGGGTCGACGGCGAGAAGCATGAGGGCGACGCTCACGAGCACGACGATGAACGTCGCACCGGCGGCGACGAGCGCGACGATCAGGGCGTTCTGGATCTCGTTGGCGGGACGCGTCTGGAAGAACCCCATCGACATCAGCGTGACGAAGCCGGCGAACAGGGCGGCGACGAAGGCCAGCCCAAGCAGCTGAACGGGTTTCATCAGGTCTTTGCGCGTGGTGGGCTTGTCGGTCATGACGCGGCCTCCTCAGGGGATACGGCCGCTACGGGCTCGGGGCGGCGCGGCGAGAAGCCCGCGATCGCGAGGAACACGGCGACGACCGCCGCGTATCCGCCGAAGAGTCCCACGGCGATGGTGATGCCGGTCAGCGTGAAGGACCCCGCACCGGTGATGTCGTAGTGGAGCGCGTACTGCGCCGGGGTGAGCAGCAGCACAGCCGCCAGCACAATGCTCAGGATGCCGATGAGCACCCCGTCGCGCACGCCCGCGGCACGCCCCGCCTTGCGGTCGCGGAGGGCCCCCAGCAGTTCGATGAGGCCCGACACGAGCGCCCAGGCGATGACGACGCCGAAGAAGACGCCCGTCGTGCGCCACGCTCCGACGCTGGACACGAGGCCGGCAAGGATCGAGACGGATGCCAGGAGCACCGGGATCATGCGCTCCCCGCGCGGGAACACGAGCCACGCGGAAAGCGCGAAGACCAGTCCCGTCGCGAGCGCGAAACCGCTGAAGACGCCGAGCCCGAGGACGGCGGAGTGATCCGGCGAGAACGTGACCATGATGGCCGCGAGCGCCGCGAAGGCGGCGCGCGCCAGCTGCAGGTGGCGAACGTCGAAGGCGCGCGGTGTGGAGGAAGAGGTCACGGAGGGTCCCCGAAGAGCGGAATGGATGGGATCCAGTGTATTCCTCGGCACCTGTGCGGCCTCCGCGGAACCTCGACGGCGAATCAGTGGGTCCGCCGCCCCTCGCCTCAAACGCGTCGGCGACGACGGGCGCGGATCGCGAGTCCGGCTGCGAGCGCCAGGAGCGCGACCACAGCGCCGCCCACGGCGATCTCGCCGCCCGTGGCCGGAAGCGCACCGGGTCGGGGGTTCGCCGCATCCGATCCCGGGTCGGCCGGGGCAGGACTCGCGGTCGACGTCGGGGCCGACGGGGTGGGGACCTCCGTCGGAGACGGGGTCGCGGTGGGCGCCGTCGTCGGCGGGGGCGTCGGGGCGCCGGTGCGGGCGGGGATCTCGACCGAGATGAGCAACGAGTCGCCCGTCGATTCTCCGGGCGTATTCGGCGCGGCCAGGGGAGCCCCCAGAGCCAATGCCACCACTACCGCCGCCAACGTCTTCGTCATCACGCGATCAACCTCCTTGTCGAGGATGCCGTGAAACGCCCGTACTGCGCAAGGAATCGACAACGATGCACGATGAATTGCGCACGATGGCATCCATTCCGAGGCGTTCCGCCCGCCCGCGGCGGTCTCCACCGACGCGGTGAGGCCCGATCGAGAGGAGGTTCTGAACCCGTGACCGCCCCGGCACGGCGGCCATCGCCCTCCTCGACGCGGCGAGCGCGGGTGCTACCGTGCCGATGTGACTCCGGATGCCATCCCCCCGCGCCGCATCCACGTCTCGGCCGCGGTGATCACCGACGCCGACGGCCGACTGCTGGTCGTGCGAAAGGCGGGCACCACGGCGTTCATGCAACCCGGCGGCAAGCCCGAGCCCGACGAGACGCCCGCCGAGACCCTTGCTCGCGAACTCGCCGAGGAGGTCGGCCTGCGCGTCGCGCCCGAGCACCTCGAGCCCCTCGGGCGTTTCACCGCGAGCGCCGCGAACGAGCCCGGCTTCGAGGTGGTCGCCGACGTGTTCCGCGTCGACATCGGCGACCAGCAGCCGATCCCGGATGCCGAGATCGCCGAACTCCGCTGGGTCACAGCCGCGTCGGCATCCGGACTCGAGATCGCCCCGCTCGCCCGCGAGTACTTCCTGCCCGCCTGACCGCCCGCGCGCGGCCCAACCGCGGTTGAGTGTCCAGGACACACCACAAAGCCCCCGCCCGCGCGGCGTGTTCTGGACACTCAACCGCGGTGGAACGCGACCTCACCAGGAGCTCTTGCGGTAGTCCTTCAAGAAGATGCCGAACAGGTCTTCGCCGGCCTCGCCGCGCACGATCGGGTCGTACACGCGGGCGGCACCGTCGACGAGGTCGAGCGGGGCGTGGAAGCCCTCTTCCGCCAGCCGCACCTTGGTGAAGTGCGGGCGCTCGTCGGTGATCCAGCCGGTGTCGACGGCCGTCATGAGGATGCGGTCGTTCTCGAACATCTCGCGGGCGCTCGTGCGCGTCAGCATGTTGAGCGCGGCCTTGGCCATGTTCGTGTGCGGGTGGCCGGGGCCTTTGTAACCTCGGCCGAACACGCCCTCCATCGCCGAGACGTTGACGATGTACTTGCGGTCGGCCGTGGATGCCGCCATCGCGGGGCGCAGGCGGCTGACCAGCAGGAACGGCGCGGTCATGTTGGCCAGCTGCACCTCGAGCATCTCGAGCGGCTCGACCTGGTCGACGTGCTGCGTCCAGCTGTTGATGCGGTCCTCGTCGGGCACGAGGCCGCCGGCGTCGATCGCGGTGCCCGCGGCCAGACGGTCGAGCGACGAGGAGCCCGCGGCCATGGCCTCGGCGGTGAGCTCGTCGGCCGTGCGCGCCGCCGACGCGAGGATCGGGTGCGCCGACACCGACTGCGCGAGCGCGAGGGGGTGGGCGTCGTTGGTGTGGCCGAAGGTGAGCAGCTCGGGCAGCGGACCGTCGGGGAGCGGCGCCAACTCGGCATCCACCAGGGGTTTGTATGCACCCGGCGAGCGCCGAACGGTCTGCGCGGCGTTGTTGATGAGGATGTCGAGCGGACCCGTGGATGCCACGGAGTCGGCGAGTCCGATCACCTGGGCGGGGTCGCGCAAGTCGATGCCGACGACCTTCAGCCGGTGGATCCACTCGGCACTGTCGGGCAGCGACGAGAACCGGCGCACGGCGTCGCGGGGGAAGCGCGTGGTGATGGTGGTGTGCGCGCCGTCGCGCAGCAGCCGCAGCGCGATGTACATGCCGATCTTGGCGCGGCCGCCGGTCAGCAGTGCCCGACGACCGGTGAGGTCGGTGCGGGCGTCGCGCTTCTCGTGGCTCATCGCCGCGCAGTCGGGGCAGAGCTGGTGATAGAACGCGTCGACGAGGGTGTAGTCCTGCTTGCAGATGTAGCAGGCGCGCGCCTTGATCAGCTCGCCCGCGAACGGCATCGAGGTGCGGGCGGCCAGCGGGATGCCGCGGGTCTCGTCGTCGATGCGATCGGCGGCTCCGGTGGCGGTGGCGGCGACGACCGCGCGGTCCGCATCGGCGATGCGCTGACGCTTCTCTTTGCGCGACTGCCGCTTGACGTCCTTGTAGAGCTTGCCGGTCTGGCGACGCAGGGCGATGTAGGCGGGGTCCTCGGGGTCGAGCGAGGACGCCGCGTCGATGACGCGCAGCGCGATCTCGAGCTCGTGCGGGTCTATGGATGCCACGGCTCCGGCCTCGCGATCGGGATTCAGCAGTGTTTCGGGCACGGGGCATCGTATCGGAGCGTTGCTGAACGCGGGGTGGGCCGGGCGTGTCGCGGGTCGCCACGGCGGCGACGGGAACAGGGGATGCCCCGGGAACAGGCCGGAGCGGCGCCGATCCCCCTGTTCTCGACGCATCTGGTGTTCTGGTGATCGGCGGGCTACTGCTTCCCGCCGTCGACCCAGCGCGTGTGCGCCTTGAGCGCGTGAAGCACTGCCAGGCGGACGACGAGGTAGACGACTGCGCCGATGACGGCGAGGGTCAGCCCCCACGTGAGGATGATGATGAGCAGGTGCGGTCCAGCGAGTCCGGAGAACATCCGGCGAGCCTAGCCACGCGGGCGACGGCGATTCAAGGATGCGGAGCCCCGGCCGGGCCGTCTCGCGCGTCGGCGTCCGCGACACGATGCAGGCGCAGCACACAGCGATGCGTCTATCGCGCTGCGCCGACCTCCGCCGCCTGCCGAGAAGAGTCACGCCGAGCACGGTCGGGGTCGTACCGCAGCAGCCACCGCTGCGCGGGGATCTCGATCAGCCTGTGCATCGCCCACGCGATGGCGAGCGCGATGCCGAAGGCGGCGAGCGCGAGCGGCACCGCCTGCCGCCAGGGGAGTTCGGGGTGCGCCTCGGGCCAGCCCGACGACACCGAGGCGATGACGAGCAGGTGCACGAGGTAGAACGCGAACGACACGCGTCCGAGCTCCTGCCAGAGCGGCCGGGCGAGGAACGTCGACCGTCCCCGCGCGTCGGCGTTCGCGAGGGATGCGACCAGCAGCGCGTAGAACCCGACGGTGGCGGCGAGCCCCGGGTGGATGTCGGTGCCCGGCACCATCGGCGCCTCCGACAGCGCGTAGCCCGCGACGGCCAGGGGCACGGCGAGGCTGAGGCGCAACGGCATCCATTCCCCCCGCTTCATCATCACGGCGAGGGTCATGCCGATGACGAACTCGGGCAGGCGCAGGAGGGGGGTGGATGCCGACGACAGCACGCCCGGCGCGAAGGCGGCGATCTGCGGGGCGAGCGCGACGAGCACGAGGGATGCCACGGCCACGACCGTGAGCATTCGGTTCGACGCCCGCACGAGGGGGCGGATGAGGAAGGGGAAGCTCAGGTAGAAGAAGGCCTCGCACACGAGCGACCAGCTCGCGGGGTTGCCGGCCTGCCACCAATCCGGCACCCAGCCGTTGACGAGGAAGACGTTGGCGACGAGGGGCGCCGCGCCGTCGGTGCGGATCTCGGGCACGAGGGTCGCCGCGGCGATGAGAGCGAGCACGACACCCACGACGTGCAGCGGGTAGATGCGCGCGACGCGGTGCCACCAGAACGAACGGACGGTCTGCTGCGGGCGGTACCCCCAGGCGAGCACGAAGCCCGAGAGGATGAAGAACAGCGTCACGCCGGTCTTCCCGGCCTCGAACAGCACGCCCCACGCGACCCCGGCGTTGCCGCCGAAGTAGTTCACGGCCATGAGGTGGTGGCCGAAGATCAGCATCGCCGTCGCCCAGCGCAGGCCGGTGAGCGACGGCAGGTTGCGGACGTGATCGAGGGGACCGGGAGCGGCTGCCTTCGGGGGTGCGACGGGCGCGGTCATCGTGCTGGTGATGGTCGCCTCCCCTCGTCGTGTGCGAGCGCGACCGCGTGATCATCGACGACACCGTTGGAGTCGACCTGAGCACGTGGAGTCGCGCAGACCTTCCGAGAAGGTACTCCTCCTCGGTCTGGAGGTTCCTGAAAAGGGTGGGGCTTGACCCGGGGCACGCGGGCGGCGCGGTCGACTCAGTCTTCGGCCGGCAGCGCCCGCTGCGCCACGACCCGTCGCGCCTCGACCACCGCCTCGGCGAACTCGGTGTCGGGGTCGTCCATCACGATCGCGGTGGCCCGGGCATGCGCGCTCACGACGTCGTAGGGCGACGCGGCCGCCCGCTCGACGACCGCCTCGGCGCGGAATCCGATCGCCGCGAACGCTCGGCTGAGGCTGCGTTGGGTGTCGTGATCACCGCGTCCGAACTGGGTCGCGAGCTCCTCGGCGAGCGACTCGTGTGCGTCGTCGGGAACGAGACCGGATGCCGTCCGCCACGCCGCCCGCGCCACCTCGGGGTGCCTGTCGCGCAGCACGGCCGGCGTGATCACCGCGAACGCGGCGGGATCGCCGATCTTCGACAGCGTGTGGAGCGCCTGGCTGCGCGCCTGTGGAATCTCCGACCCCACTTCGGGCAGCAGCGCCGCGACGGCCCGAGCGGGGTCGTGCCGCGTGAGCGCCCAGGTCAGCATGTCGCGTACGAAGAAGTCGGTCTCGACCGCGCACCGGGCCACGAGCTCGACGATGTAGTCGTCGTGCGGCCGCGTCCCCGCGGCGAGCGCGGCCTGCAACCGGCCCGACGCGTCGGACTGCGCGAGGGCTGCGCGGAGGCGTTCGGCGGGGGTGGTGTCGGTCATGGTGCCTCTAGCGTTCCACGGCGCGGGAGGCGTCGGGGCGGCGGTGGGCGCCGCGGCGGGCGCGGCGGGGCACCGCGGACGGTCGCGGGGGGGGAGGAGGAGATCCCGCGGAGGGAGGACCTCAGCCGCGGCATCCATCCTCCGCTCGCCGGATCTCCTCCGCTCCCTGCGCACGGCGCGAGCACCGTGACCAGCGGAGGAGGGGGGACGACGGGAGGACGCGTCAGCGGCATCCATCCTCCGCACGCCGAATCTCCTCCGCTCCCCACGCACGGCACGAGCACCGTGACCAGCGGAGGAGGGGGGACGACGGGAGGACGCGTCAGCGGCATCCATCCTCCGCACGCGCCTCGCCCTCCGCTCATCACGGCCTCGGCGCTGCGCGGCCATCGCGTGGTGGCGCGGCGGCTACTTCCTGCCCACGCGGCGCTCGACCAGCTTCCGCGCGACGTCCATGAAGCTCGGCGCGTACTTGGCCCACTCCTTGTCGAGCTTGCGCACGTCGATCTTTCCCGTGTGCAGGAGCTCGCAGATCTTCATCCAGCTCTCCCCGGTCGCCGCGGTGAGGGCGCCCGCCACCGCGGCGTTCACCACGATCCCGGCGCCCGGGATCAGCTTCAGAAAGCTCGTTGCCAGGGCCCGTCCCGCGACCTGCACGCCGAACTGGGCGAGGGCTCCCGCCGACAGCATCGTCTTGACCTCGAGGTCGTAGATGGCGGCGATCCGCCCCATCATCGTGAGCTGGATCGGCGCAAGAGTGAAAGCATCCGAGACAGGAAGCGGAACGGTCGCCGCTCCCGCGGCTGCCGCGGCCGCCGTCGCGATGATCGGGCGAGCCATCTCGCGCTTCCACGGGAGGTTGAGGCGCTGTGCGATGCGAAAGGCATCCTTGTCACGCTCGGGAGCGAGGTCGAGCGTCTCGGTGACAAGGTCACCGAGGCCGTGCCCCTTCCCCTTCCCGTGCCGGTCTCGCGTCGAGGTGAGGATGACGCGCCGGTAGGGCACGTGCAGGCGTTCGCCGGTCGCGGCATCCACCGGATCGTTGAGCCAGTCGACGAAGGCCTGCACGTCCTTGGCGACACCCTGATGACCGGTGAGAGGGTTCTTGATCCAATCGACCTTCGTGAGCACGAGGATCACCGGCAGACCCCGCGTGTCGAGTTCGCGGATCATGGCGATGTCGGCGGGAGTGAGTCGGTCGTCGTTGGCCTGCACGCAGTACCAGACGACGGATATCTGGTGATCGCCGGAGTGCGCCGCGATGGCGTTCAGGTGGTTGCGCAACTGCTGGTCGGGGGGAACGGGCGAACCGATCTCGAAACCCTCGACGTCCCAGATGCCGAGCGAGTCATCGCTGTAGAACTGCACACCCCGCGTGACGGGGAGGCCGCGGCCGACCTTCGCCCAGTCGCGACCGAACACCGCGTTCACGAGCGACGATTTGCCGACGCCGGAACTCCCGACGATGGCGAGATTGAACCGGCCGTAGCGCGACTTCGCCTCGGACGTCGCCTCGACGAAGGCCTTCTGGTCGAGGTCGGGTTTGTCCGCGTTCTTCTTCGCCATGGTGTCTCCTTACCCCAAAGGAAATCGAGATCGCGCGTTGTTCCCGCGGGAATGCGGATGCCACGAATCTACGGCCCGGGGTCCTTCGCGGCGTTTTCGGCGCCTCCCCTTGCGTTCACGGTCGCGACGGGAGGAGATTCGGCGGGCGGAGGAACCTCGCCCGCGGTGCCGGTCCTCCGCCCGCCGAATCTCCTCCGCTCCACGCGGAGGAACGGGTCACGGCCGCGGCGCCCTCCGCTCCGCGCGGAGAGATCGCTCACGGCCGCACCGGCCCTCCTCCGCTTCCCGCGAGAAGCGCGTCACGGCTGCCGCCGCACCGCCGCCCACTCCCCCGCGGCATCCGGTCGCGAGAACACGATCCGGTCGTGCAGCCGGGACGGCCGGCCCTGCCAGAACTCGATCTCGCGAGGCTCCACCCGAAACCCGCCCCAGTGCGGCGGGCGCGGCACGGGCCGGTCGTCGCCGAAGCGGGCGCTGACCTCGGCCATCTGCTCCTCGAGGGCGGTTCGGGATGCCACGGGCTCCGACTGGTGGCTCGCCCAGGCCGACAGCTGCGAGCCGCGCGGACGCGAGGCGAAGTACGCATCGTCGCGCTCGGGCGGTAGGGGCGTCGCGGTGCCGAGGACGATGACCTGGCGCTGCAGCGCGTACCAGGGGAAGAGGACCGACACGGACGGGTTCGCGGCCAGGGCCCGTCCCTTCCGCGAGTCACGGTTGGTGAAGAACCACAGCGCTCCGTCGTCATCGATCCCGCGCAGAAGCACCGTGCGCGAAGTCGGTCGGGCTTCGGCATCCACCGTCGACACGACCATCGCGTTCGGCTCCGGCAGGTCGGCCGCGTCTTCCAGCCAGCGCCGCAGAAGAGCGAGAGGGGATGCCGAGAGCGCGGAGTCGTCGAGCTCGTCGAGCGTGTAGTCGAGTCGGTGGGCGAGGGGGTTCTCGGTCATCGCGGTCCTCCGGTTGCGGGAGGCCCATGGTACGGCGGGGTCGTGATGCGCGGCGTGGGGTCGCGCTGAAGACTGGGCCGTGACCAGCGGAGGAGACGGGACCGCGGGAGGACGCGTGCGCGGAATCCATCCTCCGCTCCTCCCTCGTCCTCCGCGCGGCACGTGCGCGCCCCCGCGGCGCATCGCCCGCGCTCCGCCCGACACGTGCGCCCGCGCCCCTCCGGCGCCCCGCCCACGCCCCCTCTAGCCGGTGTCGGTGGCCGGGAGTACCGTCGTCGCCATGAGCCCCGCCGAACTCTTCCTCCACTCCGATGCCGCTCTGCGCGAGGTCGTCGACCAGCTCGATCCCGCAGATTTCTCCACCCCGGTGCCGCCGGAATGGAGTCAGCACGAGGCGCCCACCCTGCGCGACATCCTCGGGCGCCACGCCTACGACGAAGCGTGGATTCCCGACGTGATCGCCGGTCGCGCGGCGGCCGACGGCGACCCGTTCGCCGACGCCGATCTGCTCGGCGACGACCCGATCGCCGCCTACGACGCCCTCAACGACACCGCGACCGCCGCCGTGCAGAAGGGCGACATCGCTGAGACCTTCCACTTCACGTACGGCGACTATCCCGCCGCCGAGGGGTTCGCGCACCTCGCGACCTATCGCGCATTCCAGGCGTACTCGATTGCGAAGCACTTCGGCATCCCGTTCCACCTCTCCCCCGACCTGGTCGACGGTTTCAACGAGCACGTCACCCCGCACGCCGACGAGTGGCGGCAGTGGGGCGTGTTCCCTCCGGCCATCGACTCGCCGGCGGACGCCGACGACGAGACGCGGCTGCTCTGCACGCTGGGGTTCTGGATGCGGTAGGGCGGCGGCGCATCGGGGCGAGCCTCACCCGCCAGAGGCGGGCCCTCCGTATCCGAGCGATCCATGACGCGAGGGCGGTGACGCGCGTCTGCGCTCAGCGGGCCTCGACGACGTCGACATCGTCGACGTGATCGGCGGGGCCGCCTTCTTCAACTGGGCGAACCGGCTCATGCTGTCGCTCGGCGAGCCCGAAGTCCCCACCCGACAGCAAGGACAGTCATGAGCATCCCCCGCCTTCTCGATCACGTCGTCATCGCCGGCCCCGACCTCGCGTCCCTGATCGACTGGTTCGCCGAGCGCACCGGCGTCGTCGCAGCGCCGGGGGGCGCGCACCCGACCGGCACGGCGAACGCGCTCGTCGCCCTCACCGTCGACGGCTCGCGCGGCCCGCAGTACATCGAGCTGATCGGCCCCGATCCCGATCGCACCCGGCCCGCGGTACCGACCACGTTCGGCATCGACGCGCTCACCGAGCCGCGCGTGCAGGCGTACGCGGTGCACCCCGACGACATCGACGCGACCGTCGCCACCGCCCGCGCGAACGGCTACGACCCGGGCGACGTCACCGACCTGTCGCGGCGCACCCCCGACGGAACCCTGCTCGAATGGCGCCTCACCCGCGGCGAGCACCACCGCATCGACGTCCCGTTCCTCATCGACTGGGGACACTCGGCGCAGCCCGGCCTGAGCGACATCCCGACGATCGAGCTCGTCTCTCTCGTCCGCACCGAGCCCGACCCGACGCCGCTGATCGGCATCCTGAACGCCTTCGGGTTGGGCGACGGTGTCGCCGAGGTCATCGAGGGCGAGGAGTCGGGGTTGCGGCTCACGCTTCGGACGGCGGACGGAGAGGTCGTCGAGCTTTAAGCCGCTGGCGGCGGTGGTGCGGCGGCCGTAGCGGGGGTGGGAGGGGAGCGGATGCCGGGAGGTCGGCATCCGCTCCCCTCCGTCGAGATCAGCTGTTGCGATCTCCTGTATCCGTTGGAGGTTGTTCCGCTTCCTCTCGTCGGTACCGCATGTCGGTGGCGACCGTCCAGGCCGTGAAGGTCAGCAGAGGGATCACCGACAAAGGCCCCCACACGTCAGCCCCCTGCCCGCGGCCCATATACAGCGCGCTCACTCCCGCGAACCACGCGAACGATGCGCCGCAGAGCAGCAGGCGGGTGGGCGCGAAGAGGAGCGACAGCCGTATTCGGAGGGAGGTGCGGTAGGTCGGGGGCATCAGCGGCACGACCCTCCGGAGTACGTTCCGAACCAAGGAAGGAAGGACGGCTGGATTGTGAATACAAGCGTCGCATACATCTCCCGGCATCGTTGGGGCCGGGAGTTCTGCGCCACTCCAGCGGTGTACACCGCAGCGCCGCCAGCAGCCAGACACGCTGCGCTGCCGATGGCTGCTCCGGGAGGACCCGCAAGCGCGGAGCCCGCGAGGCCGCACGCCCCGGCTGCTCCCGTCGCGCCCCACCCGCCCGCAGCGATTGTCGCGGTCTCGGCACGGTTCCAGCGGACGCGCACCTGGTTCCAGCTCGTCACGGACCACTGCGGATCAGCAACGACCGGATAGGTCGTCGCGGAATCGGTCTGCACGTGTTGCGTGAGCACACCGTCCTCGATCTCGTAGGAGGTGGGGACGTCTCGCCCCGCTGCATCGATCGCCCACGCGGGTTCCACATATCCGACGATCTTGAAGATCTCCGCCTTGCCGTTGTCGACCTCGACCTGCTCGGTCAGTTCGATACGGCCATCGCTGCGCAATTCCGCCGTCACCCCGTCTGGCAGCGCATATTCGAACGACCGATCGGCCGTGTGGCTGTTGATGACCGTCGTGATGCGAGCGCCCGACGGAAGCACTTCCACCGTTACGTCCGGGCTATCCCCCCTGCCGGCGAAGACCATAACGCCGTCGGACGATTCCACCCCCGCATCCAGATCCACAGCATCGGGAAGAGGAATCTCGAGGACGGGGTCCCCTTGCTGCCCGACGATCACGTTCGCGTACGGGTCTCGCGGAACGTCGACCGCTGCGTCCGTGGTGAGTATCGCGGGGTTCGGATCCTGCGACGCAGTTGCCGCCGCAGCAGCAGTTTGAACGAGGTTGGCGACGGCGTCCGCCGCGCCCTGTTCTTCCGCATATGACGGCGGGGCGATGAGAGTCGAAACTGTTACGACCGCGGCGATGACTACAACCCCGACCCGGGATCGCATTATGTTCTTTCGCATTTCTCTCCTTCGAGCTTGAGCGTCCTTCCAACGGCGTTGGATTGGTTGGGTTCTACCTCCGACGTTGCGTCGGCTAATTGGGGGACAAAGCTGGATCCGGCGCCGGGTGAGAAGCGTGATGCGGGCGGGACGGGTCAACGTGCGTGGCCCTGCAGCAGTAATCGGGCGGCCAGGCGGCGAACGTGCTCGACTCACCGCCGATGGGTGCTCGAGGGGTCGACGCGAGCGTGGCTTCGTTTCACCCGCAACTTCACCCATGTGAGCTGGTCGACACGCCGCGAAGGTCGCTCCACACGAACCGGCAGCCGTCACTCTCGTTGCGTAAGCGCGGCCGGTGACTGTGGGGGGCGGCGGGCGTAGGGGGTGGATGCCAGGGGATGGGATCCACCCTCCTCCCGCGCGGATTTGGAGGCATGCCGCATCGCGCCTCACCGACTCGCCGTGCGAGGGTGGACGAATGGAACGCGCCGCAAAAATCGCCTTCGCCGCGTCGGCCGTCGTCATCGTGGGCCTCGTCGCTCTGGTGGTGCCCGCCTTCTCGGGCTTCGGCGCGACGGAGCCCGAGGCCCCCGCCGAGGCGGTCGGCGCTGCGGCAGCCGTCGCTCCGGCCGAACCGGCCGCCGCGCCCGAACTCCCCGACTGGGCGAAGAACTCGGGCCCGTGGATCATCTACCCCGAGGGTTTCCGGTGCCAGGGCACCGAAGGCTGCCCCAACGACTACCGCGCGTTGATCGGTGAGCCCGGAGACGTGCTCCCCGCCAACGTCGAGTATTACGATCCGGCCACGCACGACTATGACCCCGCCAACCCGGGCAAGTTCTCGGTTTTCCCGGCGGCCGCTCCCGGGGCCGACCCCGGATCCCGTCCCGGCGCGAACGGCTTCGCCGTCGTTTCAGGCGGAAAGGTCGTGTCGTACGTCGTGGTGCACGGCGACACCCTCACAGGGATCAGCGAGCGCTTCTCCGTCGACGCGGGCGGACTGACCCGCGACGATGACCCCGTCATCCCCGACGAGACGCAGATCAACCCGGGCGACGTGCTCGTCCTCCCCTGATGCACTAGCGCCGAGGCGTTGGGTGGGTATATCGCCCCCGATAACCCCTCTCGTACACTGGTCCCGTGAACATCCGAGCGGGCCGGGAAGCGGCGGGCATGAGCCAGGCCGAGCTCGCTCGCGCCGCGCGTGTGCCGCAGCCCAACATCTCCGCCTACGAGAACGGCCGTCGTCAGCCCAGCGCCGAGGTCCTCGACCGCATTCGGAGCGCCCTGGTCGGCAATCTGAACGACCGGCTCTTCCGTCACCGCGATGAGATTCACCGCCTCGTCACCGAGCATCACGCGACCGCCCCGCGCGTCTTCGGGTCCGTCGCCCGCGGCGAGGCGACCGGGTCGTCCGACGTCGACCTGCTCGTGGATTTCACCCCCGAGGCCGGGCTTCTGGACGAGATCGGGTTACGCCTCGCCCTCGCCGACCTTCTCCACGTCGAGGTGGATGTCGTGGCATCCGACACTCTGCGTGGCGAGTTCCGCGAGCGAGTGCTGCGCGAAGCTGTCGCGCTGTGACCGCCGACCGTCAGAAGACTCGGGATGCCGCGGCGCGCGTCGTCGCGGTGTGCGACGTGATCGCGCAGATCGTCTCGCAGGGGGAGCAGCACTTCCTCGATGACATCCAGGCGCAGTGGGCTGCTGAGATGGGACTCATTCGAATCGGCGAGGCCGTCGCCAAGATCCCCACGCCCGTTCGCGAGCGCTTCGGCGGCCAACCGTGGCGGCAGATCATCGACATGCGCAATTTCGCGGCACGTCAGTACGACGATCTCGACCCTCACCGTGTGTGGCGAACAATCACGCGGGACGTTCCACGCCTCCGTGACTATCTCGCGGGCGAGGTTCTGCCTGCCCTCTGAATCCGATCAGCGGCGAAGCCGATGTCGCTCGCGCGTCAACCCACCCAGAACGCGCAGGCCACCCCGGTGGAATAGGCAGCCGCCACCCCTCGTTGGGATGGCGTGGCCCCCGTTCCCCACGAAAGGACCCCCGTGAGCCTGTTCAGCCCCACCACCGTCGGCGATGTCGACGTTCGCAACCGCGTGTCGCTCGCCCCGATGACCCGCCTCCGCGCCGACGCCAACGGCGTCCCCGGACCCATCGTCGCGAAGTACTACGCGCAGCGCGCGGGCATCGGCCTGCTGGTCACCGAGGGCGTGTTCCCGAGCGCCGAGTCGCGTGCTTACCCGGGTCAGCCCGGCATCGTCACTGACGCGCAGGCCGCCGGATGGGCGAAGGTCGCCGACGCCGTGCACGCCGAGGGCGGCACGGTCTTCATGCAGCTCATGAACGGCGGCCGCGTCACGCACCCCGACATCACCGGCACCGACCGCATCGTCGCCCCCTCGGCGATCGCGATCGAGGGCGAGACCCGCCTGGCCGACGGCACCAAGGTCGCCTACGCCACACCCCACGCGCTTGAGACCGATGAACTCGCCACCGTGCGCGACGAGTTCGTCGCCGCCGCCCGCAAGGCAGTGGATGCCGGCTTTGACGGCGTCGAGCTGCACGGCGCCAACGGCTACCTGCTGCACGAGTTCCTCTCCCCCGCCTCCAACCAGCGCACCGACGGATACGGCGGATCGCCCGAGGCCCGCGCCCGCTTCGTGATCGAGGTCGCCGAGGCCGTCGTGGCCGAGATCGGCGCCGGTCGCGTCGGCATCCGGATCTCGCCCGCGCACAACATCCAGGACGTGTGGGAGAAGGATGACGCCGAGACCCGCGCCACCTACGAGGCGCTGATCGCCGGCCTCGCGCCGCTGGGCCTCGCGTACCTGAGCGTGCTGCACGCCGACCCCGCCGGCGAGCTGATCCAGGACCTCCGCCGCGCGTTCGGCGGCACCGTCATCGTCAACACCGGCTTCTCGAGCATCACCACCCGCGACGAGGCCGTGTCGGCCGTCGACGAGGGAATCGCCGACCTGGTCGCCGTCGGTCGCCCCGCGATCGCGAACCCCGACCTCGTCACCCGCTGGCAGAACGGCGCCGACGAGAACCAGGTCGACCAGCCCACCGTCTACGGCGGCGACGAGCGCGGCTACACGGACTACCCGTTCCTCCAGGGCTGACTCGCGTCGAAGGGCCTCGCACGGACGGTGGATGCCGTTCGCGCGAGGCCCTTCGACATACGTTCCAGACCGTGGGCGGTTGAAACGCGCTTACCTTCGCCCGATACGGCTGCTCGCAGCATCTGTCCACAAATCCGAGAGCGTCAGTTACCCGCTTCAGCGCATGACGGATTAATGCGTGGCAAACGTGTCATCTCGGGTCTGTGCCGGCGCGCCATCATGGCCGCCACGCACACGACGAACGAGCTCAGCGAGTTGGGGTACGACAGCGGCTTCTTCATCCAGCGCCTTCTCGAGCTGCAGCACGGCGTGTGGGCTCAAGCGAAGCACGTGGTCTTCAAGGAGAACAGCGCGTGCACGCTCCATCGCAGTTCCCAGCACGAAGGCGGACAGATCCTGCTGCTGCTTGGCGGCAGCTGCCCTCAGCAACTCGAGCGCTTCCGGCGAGATGCGCATGTTCAGGCGCTCAGAGCGACCAGTCTCTTGGATATCCACGATGGGCCTCACGTTTGTACTCACTTGGTATGTACAGCGTGCATCACGCGGTTTCGAAAGTCAACTTCAGCTGCTTCGTCGTGAGGAAGAGGTGCAGTTCGTCGTCCTCGAAGGCCGTGAAGCCGGAACGGCGGTAGAACACGGATGCATCGCGGTCGATGGCATCGACTACCACGACTTCGAACCCGATGGAGCGCGAGACCTCGATGAGTCGCTGCAGAGCATCGACCAACAGGAAACTTCCAATGCCCTGCCCTTGCACGTCCTCATGCACCGCGAGACGCGCAATCAGCATTGCGGGAACGGGGTACCGCCGCCGCCCCACGCCGTAGACGGAGGCCGCATCATCGAGATCCAGTTCATACGCTTTCGTCGCGTAGTACCCGACAAGCTCGTCATCATCTGTGAGCGCCAAGAACGTGCGAGTTGTGTCGTTGCGCTCGGACTGTCCTGCGTACCGCTCGATCCACTCGTCGAGGTCGGGCTTTCCGCACCGGAAGCCGTCGCGCCGGATACTGCGTCGGAATGGAACAATCTCAACTGACATCGAGCCCCCTGTGATCAGACTCACGTGGATGCCGTCGCCCCCATGGACGAGTCAGGTCGAGCCCGAAGTGCCGACCCGCTCCTTGCATCAGTCTGTGAAACGTTCCTACACGACAACCTGAGCCGGAGTCGACCGCAATTGGCCATCAACGACAAGGGCCACAAGAAGGCGCCCGAAGGCGGCCCCTTGTGGCCCTCTCCGCCTGAAAGCAGCTAGCCCTCAGGGGTGAGGGAATGCCTCGACCTTGCTGTCCAGCGGCACCCGCCACAACGGGACGTTCCACGCGGCAGTGCCGTCAGCGGGGACTCGGTCCGTGTAGGTGAAGTCGACTCCGACGATCTTCCCGCCGCCGTCACGGGCGATCACATCGATGCGAACCATGTCCTGGTCTTCGGTGAAGTTGCTGGTGGCGGCGCCGTTGACGGTCATCCAGTCATACTCGGAGCCGGTCGTCACTTCGCCCAGCGTGAAGGACCCGGTCTCAGCGGCGGGCGAGTAGGCCGCCGCATCCGCGGTTGGCGCGTGAACCTCAATGCGGTCGATCTGAGCCGAGCCAACGCTGGCGCGAGCATCCTTGCGCTGCGCTCGTGCTGACCAATTCACCCGATCGAAAGGCTGATCGTCCTGTGATCGAAGCGTCTAGCATCCTGAACATGGGGCTTCGTCCGCGGGTTCGTCGGTTCACTGTCATCGCCTGTGCGGCGCTCCTCATGGGAAGTTCGCTGTGGCTGACCTGGCAGTCTGCGACGCACTGGGCGGAGTGCGCCGGCGCTGACAGGGAGAACGTGAACCCGCCATGCGCTGAAGCGATGTCTTCGTACACATCCGCTCCGGTGTTCGATCTGTGGGTCGTCTTGACAGCCCTTGTCGCGGCCGTCGTCATCTTCCGCGGAGTATCTCGCGTTCCCGTCGGCCTCGCGGCTGTGGCGATGATCGCGATGGCATGTCCGCTTCTCGATCCTGGGGCCTTCTGGGTGCAGTGGGGAAGCGCCGATGGAGTCCCCGGAAATGGCCTGTGGACCGCGCTGTTGCTCGCGACGACGAGTCTGATTCTGCTCGCCCCTCCGGTGAGGGCGCGTGCGGACATGTCGAAGGTGGGGAGCAGCGAGCCCGTAGTGAGATCTTCTTCCGCCGAGCGATCAGCGTGAGCATCGCCGGTCGAGATCGGTCTGGGACAGGCCCGCTGAACCGCGGCGACGAGCGCGGCTACACCGACTACCCGTTCCTCCAGGGCTGACTCGCGCCGAAGGGCCTCGCACGGACGGTGGATGCCGTTCGCGCGAGGCCCTTCCTCGTGTCCGGTGACGCCGGCCCCGGTGGGGCTCAGCCCACCGACGCCCGGATGCTCGCCCGCTTCCGGGCCTCGCTCTCGAGCTTCCGCTCCGCGAGGTCGACGATCGTGTCGAGCTGTGCGCGCGGGATGAACACGACGCCGTCGGCGTCGGCGACCACGACGTCGCCCGTGAGCACTGCGACTCCCCCGATCGCGACTGCGCCGCCGATCACCCCGGGACCGTTCTTGTAGGGACCGGCTGGCGTCACCCCGCGGGCGAAGACGGGGAGCCCGAGCTCGCGGATGGCGTCAACGTCACGCACGCACCCGTCGACGACAAAGCCCGCCACCCCGAGACTCAGGGCCCGCTCGGCGATGAGGTCGCCGATCAGCGCCCTCGTGGTGTCGCCGAAGCCGTTCAGCACGATGACCTCGCCCGGCTGGACGACGTCGAGCGCCGCGTGGACGATCTGGTTGTCGCCCGCCGCCGTGAGCACGGTCAGCGCCGGTCCCACCAGACGCGCACCCACCCAGGTCGGTGAGATGCCGGCATCCGGAGACCCGAGGCGCTGCATCGAGTCGACGACCGCCGAGGCGGCCAGGGGCGCGAGGCGCTCGCGCTCGGAGGCGCTGAGGGGAGCGCGCTCGATGACGTTCGTCGCCACGGCCGAGGTCACGGCGAGACCTGCAGCAGTTCGTCGATGATGGGCGAGATCGTGGCTTCGCGCTCTTCCCAGAGCTTCGCGACCTCGGCTCCCGGCATCCAGGATGCGACGGTGGCGGCGTTGGTGAGCTTCTCGATGACCGCGGGGTCTGCCGCGGCGACCTCGAGGGCGGCCTCCAGCGAGGAGCGGATGTTCTCGGGCGTCTCCGCCGGCACCGACAGGGTGAAGCGGCTGTTCATCGGCGCCACCTCGAAGCCCTCGCCGGACAGCGTGGGCACGTCGGGCATGAGTTCGCTCTGCTCGTCGTCGACGATCGCCAGCAGGCGGATGTCGCCGGACTTGTACGGGCCGTAGAAGCTCGACACCCCGCCGAGAGCGAAGTTCACCTCGCCCGACATGACCGCGGCCACCTTGTCGGCACCGCTGTTGTAGTGGACGATGTTGAACCCCAGGTCGAGTTCATTCTCGAGGATCCGCAGGTTGACGTGGTCGTCGCCGGCGCGCGAGTCCGTGCCCGCCGTGATCGTGCCGGGGTCGTCTTGGACGGCGTCGAAGAGGTCGTCGATGGTCTTGTAGGGGCTGTTCGCGGCCACGCCGATCACGACCGAGTTGGTGGCGAACGAGCCGACCGGCAGGAAGCTCTCGCGATCGAAGGTGGCGTTCTTCGAGGGGTCGAGGTAGCGACCGAGGATGGACGGGATGTTCGTGTAGCCGAACGTCGTCCCGTCGGGTGCCGAGGTGGCGAGCTTGCTGAGGCCGACGACCTGGCTGCCGCCCTCGAGGTTCACGACCTGGATGTTGGCGTCGAGGGATTCCTGCATGGCCGGCGCGACGATGCGGGCCAGGATGTCGTTGCCGGCACCGGCGGCCGAGGGGACGATCCATTCGATGTCGGTTCCGGCGGCGGGCCAGGCCTCGTCGGCGCCGTCGCCGCTCGAGGTCGATCCGGTGGCGGACGAGCATCCGACGAGGGCCACGGCAGCCAGGGCTGCAACGGCGCCGAGGGTCAGGGAGCGGATTCGCATGCTGTTTTCTCCTTCTGGTGGGGATGACGAATGTGTCGGGATGACGAGGGTGCGGGGACGGGACTAGGCGTCGACACGTGCACGGGAACGGGAACGCGACCGCGACCGCACGAAGGCGGCGAGGGCGGGGCGGCTCGCTCCGAGCGCGACGGCGAGGGCGCAGACCACGAGGAGGCCGGTGGCGATCGGGCTGCTCGTGAACACTCCCCAGTCCCCGCGCGAGAGGGCGAGTGACCGCTGGAAGTTCTCCTCGAGCATCGGGCCGAGGATGATCGCGAGCACGAGCGGCGTCAGCGGCACGCGCAGCAGGTGGAAGACGTACCCGATCACGCCCGCGGCGACCATGACGAAGATCTCGAAGGTGCTGCCGTTGATCGAGTAAGTGCCGAGGAACATGAACGCGAGGATCGCGGCCATCAGGTAGGCGAACGGCAGGCGGAGCACGGCGATCCAGACGCGCACGAGGGGCACGTTGAGGATCAGCAGGATGACGTTGCCCACCAAGAAGCTGGCGATGATGGCCCAGGCGACCTCGGGGTTGTCACGGAACAGCAGCGGTCCCGGGATGAGCCCGTTGACGGTGAACGCCCCCGCCATGATGGCGACCGTCGCCGATGTCGGGATACCGAGGGTGAACAGCGGGATCATCGACGAGACCGCGAGGGCGTTGTTGGCCGATTCGGGCCCGGCGACGCCCTCCATGGCGCCGCGGCCGAACTCGGAGCGGTGCTTCTTCGAGAAGCGCTTCTCGGCGGCGTACGAGGCCAGCGACGTCGCGGCTCCGGGAGAGCCGGGGAGCAGGCCCATGAAGAAGCCGATGATCGAGCCGCGGAAGAAGGGCTTCCACGAGCGGCGGAAGTCGTCGCGGGTGGGGTAGAGCCGTCCGATCGAGAGGGGCTTGGCGATGCCGCCGGGGCCACGCTGGGCCTGGGCGAGGATCTCGCTGAGGCCGAAGGCGCCCATGACGATCGCGACGAGGCCGATGCCGTCGAAGAGCTGCGGCATGTCGAATCCGAAGCGCACGATGCCGACGCCCGGGTCGAGGCCCACGGTGGCGATCGCGAGGCCGACGCCGGCGCTGATGAGCGCCTTGGCGGGGTTGCTGCCCGCGAAGCTCGTGATGAGCAGCAGCCCGAGGAACGACACGAGGAACAGCTCGGGGGCGCCGAACTCCAGCGCGATCCGCGCAAAGGGGGCGACGAGCACGAACCCGACGACACCGACCAGCCCGCCGATGAATGACCCCACCGCGGCGATCACGAGGGCCGGGCCGCCGCGCCCGCGCTTGGCGAGCTCGTAGCCGTCGAGGGTCGTGGCCACCGACGAGGCTTCGCCGGGGATCCGCAGCAGGACGGCGGTGATCGTGCCGCCGAAGGCCGCGCCGTAGAGGATGGCGGCGAGCATGATGATCGCCGTCGTGGGCGAGAGCCCGAACGTGACCGGGATGAGCAGCGACACGGCTGCGGCGGGCCCGAAGCCGGGCAGCACGCCGACGAGCATGCCGAGCACGCAGCCGAGGAGGGCGAAGAGCAGATTCTCGGGGGTGAGGACGGTGAGGAGTCCTTGGAAGAGAGCGCCGAATTCCATGTCAGAGGCCGATCATCCGGAGCACGGTGATGCTCGAGTGCGGGAGGGCGGTGCCGAGCAGGTCGGCGAAGACGAACCGGCTGATGACGGCGACGCCGACCGCGATGAGAAGGGCGACCCACCAGCGGCGAGCGCTCACGAGGGTCATCACGCTGAAGAGGAGCAGCGTCATGGTGAGGAGGTACCCGAGCACCGGCAGGAGGATCGCCGCGAGCACGAGCGATCCCGCCACGATGGCCACGCGCAGCACTCCGCGACGGTCGGGGAGGGCGATGTCGTCGTCTTCCTCATCGATCCCGTCGACGACGAGCACGCCGATCGCGGTGTCGGTGGGCGGGTCGACGCGGTTGCCCTCGAAGGGCGTCCGCGCGTCGAGCTCCGACCGGTTCGCCTCGCGGCGCTGCGCAGCAGCCGCACCGAGCAGCTGCAGCGCCCAGAGCACCGCGCCGAGGGCGATCGTGGCTCCCGCGACGACCGGGAAGAACCCGGCGCCCACCCCGGTCACGTTCGTCAGGCCGTAGCCGAAGCCCGACACCATGACCGCGATGCCGGCGACGGCACCGATAGCCACGACGGACCACTCCAGATACTGCCGCGCCCTCGTCGGGGACGAGGTTTGCACCACATCAGACGCCATCGTCATCCGCCTCTCTGCGGGTTTCGTGCTAGGTGTGTGTGCAAGACCGTTGTCGGAACTTGCGCACTTGCACAGGATTGCAGGATGGTCCAGACTTGTCAACAACCGACCCGCTCGATCGGCGTCGTGCCTCGAAGGAGAGAACATGAGCTTCCGCGCCGTCGCGACTCGCAACACCGCCGCCCTGAGCACCACGGAGCAGAAGGTCATGACGGTGCTGTTGAGCGCCGCGACGTCGTCGACGACGGCGGCCGACGTGGCAGCCCAGGCCGGTACGCACGAGTCGACCGTGGTGCGTCTCGCGCAGAAGCTGGGCTACCGCGGGTATCCCGACCTGCGCCGCGACCTCCGCGCCGACGAGGTGAACCCCGCGCTCTCCGGTGCACCGATGCGGCAGGAGTCCGGGGCCGACCTGGCATCCTTCGTCGCCGACGAGCGAGCCGGCCTCGAGCGCCTGTCGGAGTTCGTCCCCCAGTCCGCGATCGACGCGGCCGCTCGCGACATCGCCGGCGCCGGAGTCGTCTACATCTTCGCCAACGGCGACGCCCGCTCGCTGCAGGAACTGCTCGCCCGCCGCTTCCGCCGGTTGGGGATGGTCGTGGTCACCCTCTCGCCCCAGGCGAAAGACCTCGCCGAGCGCTTCGTGCCGTTCGACTCCACCAGCATCCTGATCGGCTTCGCGTTGCGCGAGACCCCGCGCATGCTCCCCGCCCTCATCGCCGAGGCGCAGCGCCGACGCGGACGGAGCCTGCTCATCACCGACGTGCCGGGCGCGCAGTTCCGGCCCGCTCCCGACCACCTGATCGCGGCCCTCCGCAGTGCCGACAGCGAGTACCGCACCCTCTTCGTGCCGATGGCCATCTGCTACGCGCTCCAGCTCGCGGTCTATCACCTCGACTCCGAGCGGTACCACGCCGTGCGCGAAGACATCGACGGCCTCACCCGCATGCTCGGCGGCACCGACGAGATCCCCCTCCGGCCGTGACCGGCCCCGCCTGGCGGGCTGCGCTCAGCACCCAGGCGGCGCTGTCGCAAGCCTCGTGGGTCGGCGTCCGGTTGATGGTCGGCTACCGGGCGCTCGAGCTGGGCGGGGATCCGCTGCTGCTCGCCGCACTGGCGGCATCCTTCGCCGTCCCGACGATCGTCGCGGCGCTTCCCGCGGGCCGCATCTGCGACCGCGTCGGCGGCAGCACCGTCGCCTTCGCCGGCCTCCTCATCGCCTCGGCCGGCGCGATCGTCGTGCTCGCCCTGCCGTCGACCGTCCTGCTGCTCTTCGCCGCGACCCTGACCATCGGCTTGGGCCACCTCTACGTGATGATCGGCCAGCAGACCTTCGTCGCGCACGCGAGTCGCGGGGGCTCGATGGACAGCGGCTTCGGCACCCTCAGCGCCGCGGCATCCATCGGTCAGCTGATCGGCCCTCCGGCCGTCACCATCGCCGCGACCCTCGCCACGCGCGATGAGCCCGACACGACCGCGGGCTTTGCCGTCTGCCTCGCCTTCACGGTGCTCGCCACACCGCTGATCCTTTTCCTGCGCCGCGGCGACGCGCACCGCCGGGCCGCGACCGTGAAGGCCCCGCGTGCCCCGCTCTCGGCGGTGATGAAGGCCCCCGAGCTGTGGCGGGCCCTCGCCGTCAGCGGAGCCGTGCTCGTCACGGTCGACCTGCTCTACACCTTCGTGCCGCTGTGGGCCGTCGATAAGGGCATCGCCCCGGTCACCGTCGGCCTGCTGCTCGCCCTGCGCGCCGTCGTCTCGGTGGTCAGCCGGCTCGGTCTCGCCCGCATCGTCGCGCGATTCGGCCGCCGCACCCTGCTCATCGTCGCGATGCTGATGGGCGTCGCGAGTCTCGTCGCCCTGCCCTTCGCGAACCAGTGGGGCGCGATCCCCGTGATGATCGCGCTCGGCATCGCCCTCGGCCTCCCCCAGCCCCTGACCATGGCCTGGACGACCGCGATCACCCCGCCCGCGGTACACGGCGCCGCCCTCGGCCTGCGCCTGACCGCCAACCGCGTGCTGCAGGTGCTGATCCCGGTGAGCGTGGGCCTCGCCGCCGGCCCCTTCGGACTCGTGGCGATCTTTTGGTCGAACGCGGCCGTGCTCGCCGTGGGGGTGGCCATTGTGGCGACGTCGCGTACGAGCGACCGCGACGGCCCCGGGGGCGAAACGTCGGGTTAGCCGGATCCCCACCCGGAATACGAACCACGCCAACGGTTCCGGCCCCTATGACGACCGAGCCCGCATTCGAACGCGCTCTGGCTTCGCTGGACGTGAGGCCGGGCGACGCGCGCCGGCTCTCCCTGGGGGCGGGTGACGCGCTCCCCCTCGCGCCGGGTGCGGCGACGCTCGTCTTCGTGCGCGCCGGAGAGATCACCGGGCGCACGTCGCCGGGCTCGGCGTGCGAGGTGGATGCCACCTCGGGCGCCACCGAAGCCTCCCGTGGAACGCGAACGCTGCTGGCCGGAGACGCGTTCTTGACCCTTGGGTGCGGCGCTCCTCAGCTGCTGTCGTAGTCGAGCGCCGAGGTGAGCGTCATCCCGTTGACGATCACGCCCACCGTCGACACGCGCGCCCTGCCGCCTCGTGTTCATCAGCGGCTTCGCTGCCGCCGAACCCGCGGCGGCGCACCTCGCCGCGCACCTCGGCTCACCTTCTCCGGATGCCGACCGGCCCCGGTCCGAAGATGAGACGATCTGCCGCCTCACGGTGACCACAGTTCTCCTGTCGGCGCTGCGTGCGTGGGCGATGGGCGACCGTTCGACGGCGTGGCCGCCGCGACCCGACGATCCGTTCCTCGCGCGGGTCGTCGCCGCCGTGGTCGACGACCCCGGGCAGGAGTGGACGCTCGACAGCCTGGCATCCCTCGGCGCCATGTCGCGCTCAGTGTTCTCGGCACGCTTCCGCGAGGCGTTCGGCAGCTCTCCCGCGTCGTTCGTGACCGAGGTGCGCATGCGGAGGGCGAAAGAGCTTCTGGATGCCGGAACTCCCGTCTCCGAAACGTCATGGGCTCTCGGCTACACGTCGGACGAGGGCTTCAGCCGCGCCTTCCGTCGCCACACCGGGATCGCACCCTCGGCGTGGCGCTCCGACGCCCGGTCGCGGGCGTCTGTCTAGCGACCCAGCGCCGCCTGCGCACGCCGCGCGTTCAGCGACAGGCCGAACAACGCGGCTCCGACCACGAGCAGCACGATGCCGATGACGTCCACGGGCACGACGCCGATCGTGTCGACGAAGATGCCGCCGACGCCGGCCGCGATCATGATCGCGAGCTGGAATCCGGTGACGGCGAGGCTGCCGCCTGCTTCGAGGCGGTCGGGCATCCGGTGTCCGACCCACGTGTTGACGATGATGAGCCACGACGAGAAGAAGAAGCCCCACACGGCCGCAGCCCCGGCCACCGCGACGGTCGCGGGGAACAGCACGACCACCCCGATGGCGAGGGCGATCACCAGCGGCCCGACGACCGCCAGCCGCCCGAATGCCCGGTCGACGATCACCCCGACGACGACGTTACCGACCAGCCCGCCCACCCCGAATAACGCGAGCAGCAGCACGATCGTGCCGGCGTCGACGTCGGGGATGCGTTCCAGCGAGAGACGCACGTACGTGTAGGCGACGAAGTGCCCCAGCACGATGAGCACGTGCCCGGCCATGCCGCCGCCCACGCCGGGCCTGCGGAGGGTGTCGACGAGCAGGCGCAGGCTCGACGCCGCAGCGGGCGGGACCGGAGGCAGCGCAAGGCGGACGGCGACGCCCACAAGGGCCGTGGCGATACCGATGAGCAGGAACGCAACTCGCCAATCGAGCGCTTCGCTCAACGCCACTCCGATCGGCACCCCCGCCACCGTGGCCAGCGAGACTCCGGCCGACCCGAACATGACCGCTCGACCGATCCGGTCCGGGCTCGCCAGACGCGCGGCGACGGTGATCGACATGGCCCAGAACGCGCTGATGGCCGCACCCAGCAGGAATCGGGCGATGAGGATCGCGACCAGGCTGAGAACCAGCGCGACCACCAAGTTCGACACCGTGGCGGCCGCCGCGGCCCCCATCAGCAGAGAGCGGCGATCAAGGCGCGGAAGCAGGAGCCCGACGGTCGATGCCACCAAGAGACCGGCGAGAGCGGTGACCGTGACCGTCTGCCCCGCCTGGCCGGGAGTGATCCCGAGCGACAGCGCCATCTCGGTGAGCACCCCGTTCGGCAGGAACTCCGCCGTCACGAGAAAGAAGCTCAACAGCATCACGACGATGAGCCCGCCGTACCTCATCGAGGCCGTCGAAGCGAGCGGAACGAGTGCGGTCGTGGTCATGTTCCGATCCTTGCGCCGCCGCGGCGGTCGCGCCCGACCGTCCATCCCCGGCATCCGACTCTTCGTCCGGGGACACGCGGTCCCTACGAGCGCGGCGACACCGATGTGGTCGTCCACGGCCGCCGACACCGCTCCGGCATCCGGCGCCGGGCGTGCAGCCGCCCCTCCGAGGTGGCGCAGCTCGGCGACGAAGAGCCCCGGATCCTCGGATGCCGCCACGAACGCGGCAACAGCCCCCTCGGGCAGCGACGTGAGCATCCGGTGGCGGGTGACCGCGGGGGTCGGCTGCGGCGGGTCCATGTGCACGCGCACGAGGGCGGCCGACGGGAAGCGGCCGAACGTGTCGATCTCGGGCGCCAGGTCACGCAGGGGACGCAGCAGCTCCTCGGCACGGTCGTCGGTCTCGAGGATCGCGCCGTCGATCACGGCGACTGACCGCCCCGAAAGTAACGGCGGCAGCTCGGGCAGCGGCGGCAGGTGCAGCACCCTGGGGGTCGAGGTGACGGATTCGGGGACGGCTGCCGTCCACTCCGCCCACGCGCGACTCACGGCCGGCGTGAACGAGGCGTCCCACAGCAGCATTCCGGCGAATACGTCGGCGTGGGGCAGCATGTCGATCTAGAGCGAGACGACGATGCCGAACGAACCCGCGCCGCCGCGCACGCCCAGAACAAATCGGTGTTCTCGTGGGCGCTCGCGCGCACCAGCGATCCGTCGGCGGTGACGATCTGCACGGCCCGCACGGCATTGCACTAAGCGCTGAATCCCAAGAATGGCGGCGGCTCGGCTCCAGCTCGCCGCGTACCTCGGTTCCGAGCACGGGGCCATCGCGTCGGTTCGCGCAACACGCCGTCTTCGCTCCCGCCGTTCTCGGGTGGGAGATGCTCGGTAGTGTCCCCTTCAACGATGCTTGAGGCCGGGGGGCTGCAGTGGGAAAGATATACCGACCATTCACGCTCGCGCGCGCGGGGGAACTCGCTGCGCTGGCGAGGGTCAGCGGAACAACGAGCGGCGCTTTGCTGCCAGTGTTCCAAATCGCCCCACGTACGTGGGATTACGAGAAAGAGCGGTACAGCAAGACAATTTCGGCGCATTTGGCACCTCTGCCGGAGAAACTTGCCTCGGTGTGGGGCGGCGGGTCCGGATACGTGGACGTCTCGATGCTCGACTCGGAACCGATCATCGACGGCCAGCACCCGCTGGCGTGGCTAGCGGCGCAGACGCGCGTCGTGGGTACTCAACTCGCACCGCTCGTGGAGGCGTCGTCCTCCGCATCTGCGAAGGCGGCCGCGGCAAACCTGCACGTTGCGCATGGAACCGGCGTCGGTATCCGACTCCGTCAAATCGACTGGACCACGATTGACCCTGCCCGACTCACGACGCTGCTCGGAGACCTGGGTGTAGCCCCCAACGTGGTCGATGTGTTCGTCGACTTTGAAGGCGCAGAAGGGGCCGTGATCGAGGTCGCAGTTATCGCGGAATTGACCTCCTTACGCGCCCTCGGCCCATTCCGATCGATAACAGTCGGCGGCGCGGGCTTTCCAGATGTGAATGGTGTGCCCCGCGGGACGACCGAGTACCCACGTGATGAGTGGCGCATCTACAGCGCCGTCCGTGCGAAACTCGCGTCGATGAGCCAGCCGACACCAGACTTCTTCGACAACCTCGTCCTCAAGCCGGACACCATTGAACTCGGCGTAGACCCTCGCTTCATAAGCATTAGCGCGGCTCTGCGCTACACCGTGACTAATGACTACCTTCTCGCGAAGGGAGAACTGTTCAAGGGGCAGGGCGGGTCGGGCAAAGGTGGGGCGGCGCTCATCCCCGCGCTCGATGAACTCACTCGTCACGCGGAGTACGCAACGCCCGTGCGCAGTCAAGCCGATGACTGGATCGAAGCCGTCGTGGCCGGCTCTGCCACTCCGGGCAACCCCGGGAAATGGCGTGAGTGGGGCACGGTCAGGCACATTGAAGTGGTAGCGTTTCAGCTCTCCACCCTGACCTAGCCTTCACGCGCTCGCGTACGATCTGGCGGACCTCCGCGGAATCCAGTGAGTCGCACAGCCGGTCCCAAAGCACACGGTTCGGCTTGCTGCGCACACCTGCCGCGATGCCCCGCAGTTCCAGTTCGTCTAGTGCTTCACTCCGCCATAGAAGGGTGCATAGCAGCCGCGGCTCCACGCGAGGGTTCGGCTGTGGCTCGCGGACTGTCCGCAGGACGACAGGGTCTCCGCCGGTCATGGGAACTGCCTCGATCACGCCCCACCAGCGTGGGAGGAGCTTCCTGGCTTTGGCCGCATGGTTACGTGCCACTACGAGGGTCGCGTAGTCAAGGACAGCCGAATAGACCTCGACCTGTCGGGGAAGCCGACGGAGGGTGTCGCTTGCGCTCTTAATCTCGAATCCGGCGAAGGAGCCATTCAACACTGCAGTGTCAACTCGCACTTGGCCAGCAATCGCCAGTTCGTCAACGATGCGGGTCTGGTGACTCTCGTTGTGGTGTTGCTCGCGCAGCCATTGGTGAAGTGCCAGCCGCACGTCTGCATCGCGCATCAGTCGCCTTCCCTGGTCACCCTGCGGATGATGCTCGCACACATGGTCAGCAACACTACGCATCTAAATTCCTTTCCGCGACGAGATGTTGCGTACGACACGGCGACGCGCGATGCATGACGCGCAGCCGTGGCGAGCCGCGCAGAGCACGCCCGCCTCAGCTCGCCAAGACATGCGACGCGATACGGCGGATCCTGCGCGCCGTTAGATCGCGGTGGGGGGCCTGCTTGCTGCCCAAAAGCTGCCCCGGTCGCCACCCGTCGCGTGAGCGACCATCACATCCCCATCCCTGGCAACACGCTCGAGGTTCCCTTCACCGGCGGCGGGGCGATCGATGCCTCCTAGATCCTCGCCGCACGCCGCATGTCCGGCCGTGACGCGCGCACGGCGTTCAGCCTGCGGCAGCACAGCAGGCAGTTGAGCCGCCGGTGACACACTGCGCCAGCTCGCGTCAGCCTTCAGTTGCCGGACGCCGGGAGCCGTCTTGACCACCAGTAGTGCCGGTGGGTTGAACGCTGGATCCGGACGCTCATGGGCCCGCGTCGTGCGCATCCGCCAGCGGCTGGGTACAGTGGCGAAGCTAATCAACGAAGGAGCTCCACGTGTCACATAGCATCCGCGCGGCCACGTCGGAGGACTTGCCTGAATTGCTCGAGCTTGAGGTAGCTCTCTTTCCTGGCGCTCATCCCGTATTCGCTGCCGACTTCCCCCTTGACCAGTTTGAGGTGACTGCGATGGCTTCGATTCTGGTCGCAATGGACGGAGACGAGGCGGTCGGCTTCGCTTTTGCCCACCCATTGCCGCTCGAGGGGGTCGGGACGGCCTTCGTGCGAGCGCGATATCTCGAGTACGTCGGAGTGCTTCCCGACCACAGAGGTCGCGGAATTGCTTCCGACCTGATTGACCACATCGAGGCCGACGCACAATCGAGGCGGGAACTGGTCTTGACAGCACACATACCGAGGTCGGCGGTATCGCTTTACAGGGGTCGTGGTTGGACCATTGATAGTGAACAGTTTGGCGTCGCTTGGATCGAGAAGGGGTCGGCGGGTTTGTTGCTGGCCGACGGCGTCGACCCGGACCCGGCCTATCCGATCGTGGCACATAAGGTGATAGTTCCCAGCGCACTGCTAGACCGCTATCGCTTTCCGCGCCGGAGCGGTCGACCTGTCCTAGACGCCACCCTCGAGCTGAAGCGTCGCTTGCAAACAGGAGTCGGGCCGATGGAGCAAGCGTTACCGCCACGGGTAGCGGAAGCGGTCGCCGGCTTAGACAACCCCGAAATTCGCGCGCTGATTCCGCCAGAACGGGGCGCGTTTGGGCAGCGCATTCAAGTCGAGGCAACAGAGCCGACGGAGAGCTGAGTGGCGAGCGCCGGGGGTCTGCAAACAGCAGCGCATAGCCCTAACGGCCGACGCGCGTCGCGAGCGCACTGTGCAAACACTCGGTGTAAGCCGAGTGCAAATGGCATGGAAAGATTGGTTCTGTGTGAGCGCCAATCGGGAGCTTCGCCGTGCGGGTATCCAGGTGCAAAATTTTAGGGAGGCGATCTGAACCTCGCGCAATGGACTGCTCGAACAGGAGGTTGAGGTGCTGCGCCGGGCGACGGCGTATCTGTCGCAGGCGCATCGGCCCGGGAAAAGGCTCTACCCGCTCGTGAAAGAGCTCGCCTGTGACGGGATCCCTGTCACGGTGACGTGCCGGGTCCTCACGCTCTCCCGCCAGCCGTACTACCGGTGGCTGAACCAGCCCATCACGCGGGCGGAGTTGGTGGAGGCGTACCGCGCCGCGACGATCCGGAGTTCGGGCACCGGCTCCTCGCTGATGAGGCCCGCGACGCCGGTCAGGGCATGGCGGATCGGACGGGCCGTGCGCCCTGAGAGCTTCCCTGGTGAGCTAGCGGGTGACACGACGTTCAATATAATGTGACATGTACTCGCGCAGCGCCGGATCACACACGTACACATACGTGCCACGAATGCCCCTCGTCAGTAGAACGCCGTAGATATTTCGGATGAATTCCAAGAGGTCGTCGTCGGAGTAGACGATCCCGCGTTGCTTGTTGTTCTCTTTGCCCTTGGCGTCCCGATACGAGGCGCGGTGGACGTAAAGCCGTCGGGAGCCTGGGTCGTAACGTAGGTCGTTGCCAATGATGACGCCTGCATAGTTGAGGTCGTAGCCCTGGACGGTGTGAATCGACCCAACCTCGTGGATGGATGCTGGACTGTTGATCCAGTCCTTGGCTTGACTGTTCCAGCGGAGGCGCACGCCGTCCAACTCGATATCAAACGCTTCCTTGTGGCGGTTGCTCTTCCACTCCCACGCGTAACCGGCGACCAGTCGGGCAAGGCCATGCTCGTCGTTGCGATTGAGGATCTCTCGTCGCATCGCAGCGAGGTTGTCGAAGAGCCGTAGGTCGTAGTCACCGAAGTCGGGGCCCTCCGTCGCATTGGACTGTCCCCGCAGCAACTCCCGAACAAATTGCACATAGTCGGCGCCAGCACGCACGCGCATCTGGGTGGACAGTGGGTACCGGCGATGTGTCGACCGTGCCTGGTCCACGAGCGAGCGTAGGACGCTCGGAGGCAGGTCAGCCGGTCTCACAGTCTGCTCAACGTCGACCAGATAGATCTGGTGCCGGCTCTGAGCGCGGATCCAGTCCAGCTGCGACTTTGATGGGTCGTCAACGCGAAAGAGCTTCTGGTTGATCGTGATGAACCGCTTGTTGTTAACGCCCGACGACTGGTTCGCGCGCTGGTTCAGGCGATGAGTCTCGTCGACAATGAGCAAATCCCATGGCTGATCTGATAACCCCACGTCGAAGGGCGTCACGATCTGAGCCTCCGTGACCTTCGGTGTCTTCTTGAACACACGCTTAATGGATTCACGCAAGGACTGCTGAGGTACTACGAAACCGATCCGAAGGCCCGCGAGCAACTCGCGATTGCCGGAGACGAAGAAGTCGGCGAACATCGAATCCGGTTCGACTTCTTCCGCATCAGCGTGGTCACGGATGTCCGCGAGGAGCTTCATCAGGAAGATCGCGACAATGGTCTTACCAGTGCCAGGCTGTCCCTCAATCACGCTCGCGGAAGACGCTCCGCTCTTGATGTCAGCCAGGAGCCCTTCCACGATATCTTCGACGGCGATCGCTTGCTCCGGCGTGAGCACTTTGAACGGCGACAGCTTGAAGAGGTCGCTGTTCTCGATTTCAGGGATACTGCGCTGGAAGACTCCTTCTGAACGCAGCTTTTCGAAGATGTCGCGGAAGCTGTCCCGGTAAAGGTCGCGCTCGTAGTACCGAGCATCGATGATCCCCTCGTTGCCGTTCATTACCGTGAACTGTCCGTCTCCGGCGAGCCAGCGGATCAGGTGAGACTCCAGATCGAGGCACGCCGATTTGTTGAAGGTGTCGTCGATGACTACGCGCACGCGTCGGAATTCGTTCTTGGCGGGGTTGGCGCGATGCTGACGTATGCGTGCAGCAGCGTTGACCGTCTCACCGACGTACACGGCCCCGGCACCAGCCGAGTCGGCACCATCAAGCAGATACACGACGGGCCAATTTCTTCGACGCTCGTCACCCGCCACCCAATCCGAAATCGCGCCCGACGTGAAATTCAGGCGCTCAATCTCAAAGGGCGTCATACTTTGTGCTCCGTCCCCTGGCCCGATCGGCCGGGTACTTCTCCCGAGTCGCGACGAGTTTCTCGAGCACGATCTCGTCGAGGTCAACCCCGAGCCGTGCGGCGAGCAGCATGCAATAGGTCACGACGTCAGCAAGCTCGGCTCGCACCTGCGCCTCGTCCGCATCGTCGCTCCACTGGAAGCACTCCAGTAGCTCGCCCGCCTCAATCGCAATGCTCTTGGCCAGGTTAGTCGGAGCGTGAAACTGGGCCCAGTCACGCTCTCGAACGAATTCCTCGAGAGCCCTCTGAACACGCTCACTCGTCACGATTGCGACCGTATCAGGGTGTGTGGACGCGGGCCCCGCGAGGCGACGTTCGCGCTCGTCTCAGTGTCCCCCGGGCTCTGAGTTCCTAAGCCACTCCCCGGCCAAGCGGCCCACAGCTGGTCCAAGGACCCGGGCGCCTCGCAGGCGGCGGGTGCGCCGGAATCACATCGCCCGTAGCTTCGATACACGTAGTCCACGCCGTCGAGCCATCATCGCGCAGGATCATCATGGCGCGAACACTGCGCTGAAGGGTGCAGATGCATGTGCCAAGCTAGGGAGCACTCAAGACGGGTCCAGAGCTGGGGTTTTCAAGACAACGCGCGGGCAGCGCTGCGTCGTAACGGCCGTGGGTTGCTGGGTCGTCGCCCTGGACGCTGCGGCGCCTCGGCGCCGCTACCTGGCGGCCAGTCCCAGCAACCTCTCCAGACCGTCCTCCGTGATGATCGGAATCCACCAGGCACGCGCCCGTCGCGCCTTCCCCGACATCGAATCGGCGTCGGCGGCCACGAGCACCTAGGCCTTCCTCACCATGCTGTCCTTCGGGATCAGGCCTCGCTCGATGAGCATGCAGAACCCCGACGCTCGATCTCGGCGTATCTCGCCGGTGATGACGACGGTGCCGCCCGGCGACAGGCGGAAGCCGGTGGTGAGAGTCGGTGTCGCGGCATCCGGTCTCGAGGCGGCGCCCGCGATCGTCTGCGTCGATCTCGAGCAGGCCACCGATCGTCTGAATATCAGCCCACTCGGCAGCGGTGAGCTGGTCGTCCGCCCAGGCCGCAGAAACCAGCCCGTCGAAGTAGGCGCGGTGAAGACGGCGAACTGCGGTGCTCGACCGGTTCGGCTCCGCGGCGGATCGGATGAGGTCGTCGGTCTCGGTCGCGGACATGTACCGATCGAGAAGGACACGGTCGAGCAGATCCAGGTAGTCGAGATTGAGCGCGCCGTCGTCGACGGCGTCGGTCGCCACGTCCGCGTGCAACCGTTCGAGAACCGATCGTGGGGCCGTGTCGGAGTCCGTGCGCGCCAGCCGGGCCGTCGTGTCGAACGGCTCGTCCGGCCCCTCACCTAGGGTCGCGAGCCAGCCATCCCACCAGGCGGGATCGTGACCCGAGCCGATGTAGGCGCGAAGCAGCGCCGCCGCAGCGAGAGCAGCCGCCGACGCCCCATGAACGTTTTCCATCGCGTATCCGACGGCAGCGCTGCAGTCGGCGAGGCTCCGATTGCCCGGGGGACGTGCCCGCGAGCTGCATCGTGCACATCCAGTACTCGTAATCCGGACACATGAGACCGGCTCGCCGGGGGCGGCACCCCGGTGCCGAACCCTGTGGCTCACCACGGCCGACGCCACGCCCGCGATGAGCGAGGGACACCTCAGACCCGTCCAGCGCCGCACCCGCACCAAACAACGAATGCGCGACCCGGCGCCGTCACGCGAGCCCGCGGCATCCATCCGCCGGCGAGCCTCAGCGCGGAAACACCGGCAATGCCGACGCCGGCTGACCCGACATGTTGTACTTCAGCGTGAACGCGAGGTTCGACGTCACCTTACTTGCGTCGAAGCGCCACGGCATTGGCCACTCATCGGTGAACGCCGCCACCGGGGCGAGCACAGCGTCGTACGCCGAAGTCGCCGGCTCCGTTCGCTTCTGCAGGTCGCCGAGGGACTTTTACGCCTCAAGCGCGCGGCGGCCCGTCATGTCGGAGCCCAGGTGCACCCACTCGGCGATGCACAACAGCATGGCGATCGTTACTTCGTGCGACAGGCCCAGCTAGGTGCGCCAGAAGCGGATGAGGTAGAAGTCGTCGATGTCCCGCAGGATGCCGTCGTCGACGAACGCGGCAGCTCCACGACCTCGGCCCCGGCATCCGAGAGGACATCCGGCGCCCGCCACAGTCGGGCAGCACATTCACGAACTCGGAGGCACCTGCCGCGCCCAACTCCCCCGACACGTACCTTTCGATGAGGGACCGCAGGTCATCTGGGTTCGACATTGAATCCAGCCCGAGCTAGCTCGGCACCCACCGCGTGCGCAATAGCTAAGACCGTGAAGTATCCCGGCTCGACGGCTCGCCCAGATTCAACGTTGCGAACGGTATTCACAGACAGGTCCGCCTTGCGCGCGACCGCCTCCTGCGACAGACCCGCGCCCTCCCGGCACTCTCGCAGCAGCTTGGACAGCTGTTCCGCCTGCTGCAGATACTTGCTCTGCTCACGTCTACGGCGGTTTGGCACGCCGCGACCATACCATACTTTTAGTGCTATACTTATGGCGAATGTCGGAGGGTTCGACTACCGTGAGGCGATGACGTGGTGTGGCGGGCAGAGCTATGCGGCGCGTGACGTACTACCAAGTCCCCAACACGCGATAGATTCACCGCGTCTGCTGACGCAGAACGATCTGGAGAGCACTGATGAGCAAGTCCGACCTGACCCTGGACGACTTCATGACCGGCTTGATCGCTGGTCTCGCAGAACTCGACATCAAAGTCGTGAGCATCCGAGGCAACTCGTTCTATCGCGCAGTCGTGGACGCATTCAACGAGTTCGAACCAAAAGCCGTGGAGGCGAAAGTTCGCCCCCGATTCTGGCTCACCCTGAACCGGGTCTACGGGGACTCTCCTGATGTCCGCGACGCTCTCACACGCGCTGTGCAGCGCGATCTTGTCAGTCTTGATAACCCCGAGTATCAGGACATGCGCCTCAAGATCAGTGCGTCCGACGCGGAAATGTACTTGGCCCACCTTCCCGGGTCCGCTGACCTTTACGTCGAAGCGGCCCGCCGATTCAAGTCGGCGTACGCCGCTGCTTGACCGGTGAGTAAAGACACGTCGGTTGCGAGCACTTCAGTGGAGAATGCGGCGCCTCTAACACTCTACTCAGAACGAGTCGAAGCGTTTGTCGCGGGGTGCCTTGCTCCCTACTTGGCTCGACTGAGAGAATTGTCGGTTGGCTCGATCAAGGCAAAGGAATTCAACGACGCCGTATGGGGGACCATCGCGCTGGATAGCGCAGAAGTCGTCGTTCTGGACAGTCCTATGCTCCAACGGTTGCGCCGCATTCGACAGCTAGGGGTGGCACAACTCGTTTACCCAGGGGCGAATCACACCCGCCTCGAACATAGCATCGGCGTCGCCCACCAGGTTGACAGGCTGATCTCTGCCGTCTCGAATCACGCCGGCGAACCTCACTTCGGGAGCCTCGGCGACATCTGGCAACAGAGCCTCCGAATGGCTGCATTGTGCCATGACGTCGGACACGGCCTCATGTCACACGTCGTGGAGAACGCGCTCCGGAGTAATGAGAATTGCGAAAACCTGATCCTCGCTTTCCAACGGCAGATGGGAAAGGATACGGCATCGCAACTATCTGAAATGGCCGCGTACTATATGGTGCGTAGCGACCCCTTCAGAGAGATGCTCGCGCACGCACTCCGTATCGGCGGCCGGCCGGCAGACCCAGACCTGGCAGACCGGATTTCAGACTGCATCATCGGTCAGTCAAACGACTCGGATTTTCCACTTATCCACGAAGCTATAAGCGGACCGTTCGACTGCGACAAGCTCGACTATATGACTCGGGACGCAATGATGTGCGGCGTGCCCGTCGTCACAGACGTAACCCGTCTGACACAGAAAATTCGCGCAGTCTCGCTCGCCACGGCAGATTTGCCCGAAGGCATTGCTGGGGCCGTAAACGAGACGGGGCGCCCACACACAATAGTAGCGGTAGCTCGATCGGGCGCCAGCACTCTTCACGAAGTGTCACTGGGTCGCAGTCTTATGCACGATAAGATCTACCGTCATCACAAAGTGCGTGCCACCGAAGCGATGGTAGCTGCGGTTGTCAGCCAAATTGGGGTGGTTCTCGACGAATACAGCCCGCTGATCCCGCTCAGCATCTATGACGACCAGTTTCTCTCGCTCGATGCGGATCGAATCAACGGCCTCATCGCGAGTTCCGGCCGCGCCGTGCCCGAGGTTGCCGTAGCGGTGGCCGCGGATCTTGCGGGGCGCATTCGAGAGCGGGACTTATTCGTCCGAGCATTCGCGTTCTCGCAGAAGATGCCCGCCGATCCTTACAAGGATGATCCGGCGCAGCGTTCCGCAATTGAACTGCTCATACGCGACACAGATGACGGAGAGTCCCGCGCGGAGATTACCCATGCCATCGTTGCCCAGGTTCGAGCCATGCTTGAAGCGTTGGACCGACCAAGCTATCTAGAAACCTTGTTCCCGGGTGGCGACCCGTTCCCCTACATTCGGATTGACCCACCGATTGTGAAGAAAACCACGACCACCGATACTGACCAGAGTCGCACCTACCTTATCGACCATGATCACCGACTCATATCGATGGGCGTGGTAAGCGCAGAGACTCGGGGCTGGGCCGACGCCTACATCAACACTCGTGACGTGGGTTTCGTCTTTTGCCCCCGCGAGCTGTCGGCTCTCGTGCATCTGGCGACGGAGGTCGTCTTCCGCGTTGATCGCGGCGTGCACGTCACCCCAGCAATGCACTCATACGCCAAGGCCGGTACGGAAAATTCCGACGAGTTGCGAGACGAGCTTTTCAAAGCAGGCTACTACACCAATCTCCCTCGCGATCTTCGCCCGCTTCCCGAGTTCCTTCGCAAAGCGGGAACGACCGTAAGAATCCGCACCGCCGCGACAAGGCTAGCCGGATACATGGGCCCCGTGCGAGGACAGGAGCCTGAGAGGCTGCGCGGTGGTTCCGTTAGCGAGGAACGCGTCCGAGACTGGGTAGCGCAGTTTGACGATCCGGAACTCGCACTTGTTCTGGTGGAGAACATCCATCTGATCGATCGCTTCGACGTTGCCAACGCTATCCGGACTTTCTTGAATGGACATAGCGGACAGTTCTCCCGTCCGGCATTTGTTCCCATCGGCCAGGCGAAGGATGGGTCTACCATCCTCACGTACTACAGCGGGGACATCGCCGGAGAATTTGATGCGAGCGTGCTATCCCTGCCGGAAGCGATCACGTCCGGCCGTCCGTTAGTATTTGTCGACGACTTTATTGGGCGCGGGAGCTCCATCACAAGCGTATTCCAGGCCATGTTTGGGGCGTCTGTTACGGAGAACCTTGATGAAGAAAGACCACCAGCGCTCTCGGGGGACGTCCTCGACCTACTGCGTTCCCGTCCGATCGGGATCGTAACTGCCGCTGGAACTCCTGGCGGACGCGATTACATCAAAAGCAGACTGACCGAGCTCGGCATCAGCCCGCTCGTGTCTTCGCTAAGGGACACAGAGCAAATACCCACCATTTTCAGCGCTCTCGACAAATTTCCTTCCGACCGCGTCGACGATTTTCAGGAAGCGCTGCTGGAAGTAGGGAAGCTCCTCATCCACGACAGCGACTCCGACAAGACCGACAGCCGTGCTCTCGGCTATGGAAATGAGGGGCTGCTCCTCATCTCTCCATTCAACACGCCAACGATGACACTCACGGCTCTGTGGCGCACCGGCAACGACGCCCTCACGTGGCGACCACTTTTCCCCCGTCGTCCCAAGCACTGAGTCATCGCCGCACCGCCGCTTTCGTTCGTGTCAGGCGTCGCGCACGCAAGCACGCCCGACGGATTCCGCGAGAGAACCCGATCAGCCCGGAAACGCCGGCCTCGCATCCACCGGCCGCGCCTCCTCGTACCAAGCCGTCAACCGCAACGTCTCCAGATCGGCGAACCGCCGCCCCGAGATCTGCAACCCGATCGGCCGCCCGTCCGCCGTGAACCCGCAGTTCACCGACGACGCCGGCTGCCCCAACATGTTGTACGGCAGCGTGAACGCGATGTGGGGCATCGCGAGACTCGCGTCGAAGCCCCCCGGCATCGGCCACTCCGCCGGGAACGCCGCCACCGGGGCGACCGGGGCCAGCACCGCGTCGTACGCCGAGGTCGCCGCGACGGTGCGCTTCTGCAGCTCGCCGAACGGCTCGTAGGCCTCGAGGGCGAGGCGGCCGGTCATGTCTGAGCCGGGGTGCACCCAATCGGCGATGTACGGCAGCACGGCGGTCTTCGCCTCGTGCGACAGGCCCAGGTAGGTGCGCCAGAAGCGGATGCGCCAGAAGTCGTCGATGTCGCGCAGGATGCCGTCGTCGATGAGCGCCGGCAGCTCCACGACCTCGGCTCCGGCATCCGAGAAGAGATCCGCCGCCCGCAGCACGGCCGCGCGAACCTCCGGGTCGACGGGCATGCCCGCACCCGGATTGATGTGCACGGCGATGCGGCGACCCCGCACGTCGGTGTCGAGGTCGAGCCAGTCGATGTCGGCATCCGGAAGCGAGGTGTAGTCGCGCTCGTCGGGGCGGGCGACGGCGTGCATCCCGAGCACCACGTCGGCGACCGTGCGGGCCAGCGGGCCCGCCGAGCGACCGAAGTACGGGTTGTCGAGCGGGATGCGGCCGTTGCTGGGCTTGAGGGTCGCCACCCCCGTCCACGCGGCGGGCAGGCGCACCGAACCGCCGATGTCGGTCCCCAGGTGGACGGCGCCGAAACCGGCCGCGGCGGCGGCCCCCGCCCCCGAGCTGGAACCACCCACGGTCCACTCCGGGTTCCACGGGCTGCGGGTGATGCCCGACAGGCTCGACACCCCCGACGAGAGCATGCCCCAGTCGGGCATGGTCGTCGAGCCGACGATGACGGCGCCCTGCTCGAGCAGGCGCTCCACGACGGGCGAATTGCGCTCGGGGATCACGCCGGCGGTGCCCGCGACCCCCGCGTGCGCCGGGATGCCGGCGCGCACGAAGTTCTCCTTCGCCGTGACCGGCACGCCGTCCAGCGGTCCCCGCTGTTCGCCGCGCTCCCATCGGGCGGCCGAAGCCGCGGCATCCTGGAGCACCTGAGCGGGATCGAGGTCGGTGAAGGCGTTGATCTCGGGGTTGCGGGCGGCGATGTCGGCGAGCACCGACTCCGCGGCATCCCCCGGGGTGAACTCCCCCGACGCGTACCCGGCGGTGAGGGCGGCGCCGGTCATCTCGATCGGGGCGGTGATGGTGGGCTGCGCGGTCATCGCGTCTCCTGCACGTGGCTGATGGTCGGAGTGGCGTCGATGAGCACGCGCGTGTACTCCTGCTGGGGGGAGGCGTAGACCGACTCCGTCGGACCCTGCTCGACGATCTCGCCCTTGCGCATGACCGCGACGCGATCGCACAGGTACCGCACGACGTGGAGGTCGTGCGAGACGAAGATCAGGGTGAGGCGGTACTCGTCCACGAGGTCGGCGAGCAGGTTGAGCACCTGCGCGCGCACCGACACGTCGAGCGCGCCGACCGGCTCGTCGGCGACCAGGATGCGCGGGCGGCACACCAGCGCGCGGGCGATCGAGATGCGCTGACGCTGCCCACCCGAGAACTGGTGCGGGAAGCGATCCACCGCGTCACGCGGCAGGCCCACCGCCTCGATCATCTCGGCCACGGCATCCGGGCGCCCTGTCACCGTCGGGGCGATGCCGTGCTCGAGTTGAGGCGTTGAGCAGGGTTCGCCGGCGGCTCTGTGCGCCAGAACTCCGGCCGATGGGCGATCGGCGGCGTGAAGTACGCGGCCTGAACACCAGTCGGTCACACCGGCATGGGACTAATTTGTGCGAGATTATCGACGTTCAACGCGGGGATATCCCCAAAGCGGAACCAGTTGTCTCCGAGTACGCAGAAGCGATCGCCGTTACGCAAGTCGCGCAGCGCATCGGCCGCCGGACCTACAGAGTTCCCGAATAACCACCCTCGGACATAACGACCATCCGCCAGAGTGTCCGTGGCCCTGAATCGAAGCTTGAGTCGCCCCCGATTGCTATTTGTTTCTATGGCTGCGTCTGCGACCTGCGCGCGAACAAATCGGGGGCGACCTGTGGCAGCTTCATTGAACGCCTGCGCGAGGCTGGGCGCGAGGCGCGCCAGGCTCGCTGCGGCCGACCCGTAGCAGAAGTCCGCCCACGTGTATCGAATCCCCCGATGCACTACCCAGTAAGCATTCAGGACGCCCTCATCACCGCCTGAGCGGTCAATGACCCCGGTAACATCGATGGCAGCTTCCATCACTGCGGCATAGGTTTCACGAGTCGTGGCGGCTCTGCGCACCGGCGGGTCGACGCTGAACCGTTCTTTTCTGACGGGTCCACCCCACCTCAGTAGCAGCTTGTCGCCGACCGAAGTGAAGACTCCCGGGTGCGCGGCCAGAAGCCGCTGCTTCTGGGCTCGAAGATTGAGGGAGCAACTCGTTAGGTGGCTGCGATCGCCGCCATGTGCGAACGTGCCCGATCGCAGCACTCGCTGAGAGCCATCCACCGCATAGCTTGCAACACGATGATGGCCATACCGCACCGGACAGCCGGGTGTATGGCAAAACCAGGGCCCGGGTTTCAGCAGATCACCGTCAGCGATCTCGTTCGCGTCCACGATCCGACCGTTCTGGTGACGAGCTTTCATAGTGTTAGCGTTGTCGCTCTCCAACCAAACCGGGCGAAACCTCCCTCAGTTGACCCGCCGCCTCACGGAATTCACCCTCCGCTAAGACCGCCGGCAAACCCGCACCGGTCAGTGCAACGACTCGGGCGGAGTAATGACAATCAGTGGCGCGGCTAATTGCACATAGAGAATCAGTCGCTTCACATCCCCGGCGCCATGTCCGCGAAGTGCCGCGAATAGTGCCCCTGGAACGCCACGGTGATCGTGTCGGTCGGGCCGTTGCGGTGCTTCGCGACGGTCAGATCCGCCTCGCCCGCGCGGGGCGAGTCTTTCTCGTACGCGGCCTCGCGGTGCAGCAGCACCAGCATGGCGGCATCCTGCTCGATCGAGCCCGACTCACGCAGGTCGGAAAGCGCCGGCTTCTTGTCGGCGCGCTGCTCGGCACCGCGGTTGAGCTGCGAGAGGGCGATGACGGGAACCTGCAGCTCCTTCGCCATCAGCTTCAGCGCGCGAGAACTCACTGACCTCCTGCTGACGCGACTCGACGCGCTTTCCGCTCGTGAGCAGCTGCAGGTAGTCGATGACCACCATCTTCAGACCCTCGCGCTGCTTCAGGCGTCGGCACTTGGCGCGGATCTCGACCAGCGTCATGTTTTGGGGCTGTCGTCGATGAAGAGGGGCGCGCGCTAGTCAGCCGCGGAGGCTCGAGGCGGACAGCACGTGGCGCTGCAGCTGCGACTACGGTCTTGCTATGGTCAATGTGCTCGAAGTTGTCGCAGCCGTCATTCAGGATGAAGACCAGTTCCTCGTATGCCGCCGCCGCCCGGAAAAAGCCGCGGGCGGACGCTGGGAATTCCCCGGAGGCAAGGTCGAGGACGGAGAGAGCGCAGCCGACGCCCTACGCCGCGAGATTCAAGAAGAACTGGCCGTCGGCATTCGCGTTCTGGGGGAACTGACGACCGACGACACGCTTGTCGGCGATCTTGTCATTCGGTTGACCTGCCTTCGCGCTGAACTAGAAGGCCCCCGGCCCACCCGGAGCACCGATCATGACCGCCTGGCGTGGGTAGCTGCCCAAGTTCTTGAGCAGTTGCATTGGGCGGAGCCAGACTTGCCCGCCGTGAAGACACTGATCGCGAGCGGAACCTAAGGCGCAGATACCTCGAAGCCGTCCTCGATTCTCCGTATCAAAGTGATACCGACGGTGTGCATCAACTCGCGGAGGTCCTCCTCCGGGAGCCCCGGGAGAAGAATGACGGGAGTGGCATCCAGCCCCGCCTTTCGAGCCACGTGCGCGTAGTCCAGAACCTGTCCGATCGCCGTCCGCACGTGTCCTCGCGCGATCGATTTCTTCGCCTCGACGATCCAGTTGCGTTCTGGGACGAACATGTCTGGCTCGATCAGCGCACTCCCTGCCCGGAGCGGAAGCCGTCGCGGTGAGAGCCCCTGCGTTCTCAGCCACTCGCCGAATGCGGCCTGCAGTTCGAACTCGATCCGCGAAACGAGGCGGTCGCCGGGAGCAGTATCCGCCGCAGCAACGACCACATCGTCATACTCAGGGGGTGTCCACGACCGCGGTGCAGCCGAGTAGTCGATCAGAGTCTCTGGTCCCAAACCACCCCCGTACGCAGGTAAGAGCTCCACACGCGCAACTGTCGGGAGGAGATTGAAGATGATTCCTGCGCGGGGGTTTCCGGACGCGTCGGGAATCGTTTCGATCTCATAAGTGGGCGTTCCTGTTGTGAACGCACCCACGTACGTGGCGGACGTTCCATGCGTTCTGAAGAGCCGGATGGTCTTCCCATCTTTGGCGCAGTCACGCAGCGCACGGTTTCCCCGCACGAATTCCTGTGGTCCGTACTGCCCCTCGCCGGTGTAGGAGTAGGAGCCGTCCTCCCGTAACCCCTCAAACTTGTCGTATCCGTACCTGGCTCCGGACTCCGGGTCCGTGAAGATAAAGATGTCGTTCTGACCCCGCGGTGTGGAGATCCCACCTTGCTGCTGACCGCCGTATGCATCGTGCATTGATCGCCTGCGGACGGTGTCGCCCGGCTCAAGCAACCAGTCACCCCGCCTTGCCCGGCGATCATCGCGGAAACGTTCTCGGATCCCCTCCGCCTGCTCTTCCGACAAGAGCCAGCGTGTCGAACCTTCCGCGAGAGTCCCGTACACCGAACGCAGATGGTCCCGGATTCGTTTCTGCGGCACTTGAAGCTCGATGGAAAGTTGGGCCGGGGTGATCGTAGCCATTCATGAAAGCTATCGGCCGACGAGCTGGACCCTGCAAAGCGGGCATTTATTCGCCGAAATTCACGCCGTGGAGATGGCTGACGGCGCCAACCCCGCCGAGCCCCAGCCCGCCCCATTCCTCCTCGCCGACACGGCGTCCCGCAGAGTCGTCGATCAGCCTGGATCCGTCTGTGAATGGCGGCGGTGCTGCGTGTCCCGCCGGCCATCGAGCCGCCGACCGACGACGAGACCCAGCTGATGTGCGCGCTGGGGTTCTATAAGTCCTGACCGACCGTCAGGCCGAGGCCACCGGGCGATAGCGCTGCGCCGTCGCTCCCGACGCGAGCTCGCGCCGCTCCACGAGCTGAAACACCATCTGCTCCCGCACCCCCTCCAACAACCGCGGCCCCCGCCCCGCGACCACCGGGTGCACGACGAACGTGAACTCATCGATCAGTCCGAGGTTCGCAAGCGCCGTGGGCAGCTGCACCCCACCCACCGAGATGCCCCTCCCCGGCTGCGCCTTCAACTCCTGCACAGCCGCAGCCAGGCCCTCCCGCACGAGCGAGGCGTTCCAGTCCACGGCATCCAACTCCGTCGACACGACGTACTTCCTCATCGGGTCCATGACCTCCGAGAAGGCGACCTCGCTGGCATCCATCCAGTCGGGCCACTCCCCCGACTCCGGCCGGCGCCAGGCGGACTCCATCAGCTCATACGTGACGCGGCCGTAGAGCAGCGAGTCGGAGCGGCGCAGTTCGTCGGTCCAGAACGCCATCGACTCGGCATCCGGAGGCAAGCCCGCCTCGTGGTGGACGCACCCGTCGAGGGTGACGTTGATGCCGTAGCGGAGCGGTTGGGTCACAGCGGTCTCCCTCGACGCGGGCGGTGGTGGCGTCAGGGTAGCGCGGCCGTCGCAGCGCCGACAGGGCGCGGACACCGACGCACGCCGTCAGCCGCCGGGGGCGACGACGATGGCACCCCGGCATCCGTCAAGACGCCGGTTGCGCCGCCGCCTCAGCAGCCCACGACGCGAGCAGCCGCAGGCGCTCGGCAGACGGCGAGCCGGGGTCGGCGGAGTAGATCAGCAGTACCTGCCCCGGCTCGGCCGTGATCGCGAGCTCCTCGTAGACGAGGGTCACCTCGCCGACGACGGGGTGGTGGAAACGCTTCTGACCGGATCCGTGGGTGCGCACGTTGTGCGCCGCCCAGAGCGTGCGGAACACCTCGCTTCTCGTCGAGAGTTCGCCGACGAGGTCTTGGATGCCCTTGTCATGCGGATCGCGGCCGGCTTCGGCGCGGATGACGGCGACGCACATGTCGGCGAACAGCTCCCAGTCGGGGTAGAAGTCGTGCGCGGCCGGGTCGAGGAACTGGAAGCGCGCGAAGTTCGGCACGCGCCCCGCGTCGCCGATCAGGGGCGAGTAGAACGCCTTGCCCAGGGTGTTGAACGCGACGATGTTCTGCCGCTGATCCCGCACCACCGCCACCGAATCGGTGATGGATGCCAGTGCCCACTCCAAGCTGTTCCGAGGTGAGGCGGGTTTGCTGCCACGGCGGCGGTTGCGGCCCGACGACGGGATGCCGTCGGCGTTGCGGGCGAGGTCGAGCAGGTGGGAGTGCTCGGCATCCGAGAGCTGCAGGGCGCGCGAGACCGCGTCGAGCACGGCCGCGGAGGCCCCGGAGATCGACCCTCGTTCCAGCTTCGAGTAGTACTCGACGCTGACCCCGGCGAGCGCGGCGACCTCGCTGCGCCGCAGCCCCTCGACCCGGCGATTCGGCCCGGCGGGGATGCCGGCGGCATCCGGCGACACCCGGGCGCGACGGGTCATGAGGAACTCCCGCACCTCTGATCGATTGTCCATGTGCCCCAGGGTAGGTCGCCCCGCCCGCGGGAGGGATGCCCTCTAAGGGGACCCCACGCTCCTCGCTCAGGAGGGGTTCCCTGCCGGTACACCTCTCATCAGAGACTCCCCGGCCGCGTGCTGAGCGAGCACCGTGGAGGACATGACCGCACAGATCTCACCCTCGCGGACGGAGTTCAGCCGCATCCTGCCCACTCTGCTCCTGCTGCTGACGGTGTTCGGTCCGATCTCGATGGACCTCTACCTCCCCGCCCTCCCCGCCTTGGCGGCGGAACTCGGCGCGGCCACCTCGGTGGCACAGCTCACCGTGACGGCCTGTCTGATCGGCCTCGCCCTCGGGCAGCTGGTCGCGGGTCCCCTGTCGGACCGGTTCGGGCGACGCGGCATCCTGCTCCTCGGCATCGTCGCGTACATCGTCACCTCGGCGCTGTGCGCGATCAGCCCCACGGTCGAACTGCTGATCACCGCGCGATTCGTTCAGGGTCTGGCCGGCGGGGTCGGGATCGTCATCGCCCAAGCAGCCGGCCGCGACATCTACACGGGTGGAGCACTGGTGCGTTTCTACGGCCGCCTCACCGTGGTGGGCGGACTCGCCGCGATCATCGGCCCGCTCCTAGGCGGGATCCTGAACACGGTCGCCGACTGGCGGGGACTGTTCGTCTTCCTGGCTCTCATCGGCGCGGGCATCCTCGTCATCGCCCTGCGGATGTTCCCCGAGACCCTGCCCGCCGAGAGCCGCGCGACGGGCGGCCTCACGCACACCCTGCGCGACTTCCGCACCCTGCTCTCCGACCGGGTGTTCGTCGGCGCGATCCTGAACCAGGGGTTCCTCTACGGCGCCCTGTTCGCCTACCTCGCCGGGTCGACGTTCGTGCTGCAGGACATCTACGGGCTGTCCCCCCTCGCGTACGCGCTCGCCTTCGGTCTCAACTCCGCGGGGTTCATGACCCTCGGCTACCTCGCCGGCCGGGCCGCGGAACGCTGGAGCGTCACCGGCACCCTGACCGTCGGCATCCTGGTCGCCGGCATCGGCGCGCTCGGATTACTATCGTCCGGACTCACCCGGATGCCGCTGTGGGTGGTGATCGTGTCGCTGTTCCTGCTCGCCGGTGGGGTCGCGATCTCGTCGCCACCCGCGACCACCCTCGCGCTCGTCGACTACCCGCAGATGGCCGGCACCGCCTCCTCACTGCTCGGCATGGTGCGGTTCGGGTTCGGGGGGATCGCCGCGCCCCTGGTCGGGGTGGCGGGGGCGCTCAGCATCCTCCCGCTCGGCGTGGTGACCACCGTCGCGGTGGTCCTCGCCGGCGCCGCCTTCCTCCTGCTCGCTCGCCGACCCCAGCCGGGTGCCTCAGCCGCTCACCTCACCGACGACGAGCACGCCGGGACCGCGAAGGGTCGCAGCCGATGACCACGTCCACCGGCAGGGAGTGGGAACACCGACGTCGTGCGCTGCTCGCCGTCGCCGTCGGCGCGCTCGTGACCGCGGCGCTCACCGCCTGCTCCCCCACCGCCGCATCGTCGGTTCCGCCCGCGGCCTCCGCCACGCCGACGGCCGCCGGCGTCGAGTCACCGTCGGCACCGGCACCGACGCCCACCGATGAACCGGGGCAGATCGTGGGCACGGTGGTGCGGTTCACGTCCGACCGCACGAGCGTCGACGTCACCGTCGGGGAGGACAGCCCGGGCGTGCGCGACTTCCTCTCCCTCCTCCCCACGGAGCTGACGTTCGAGGAGTTCGCCGGCCGGGAGAAGATCTCGTACCTCCCCCGTGAGCTCGCCCACTACGGCTCGCCCGGCTCCGACCCCGAGGACGGAGACCTCATCTACTTCACCTCGTGGGGAAACCTCGGCTTCTACTACGACGCCGACGGCATCGGCTTTTCGGATGCCACCCTGCACATCGGCACGTACGTCGCGACCGAAGAGCAACTCTCGCTCCTCGAGGGCGGCCCCGTGTCCGTCGAGATCGTCGACTGACAGCGTCTTTCATCGATGCACGACGTCCGACCCACCCGCCCCCTGCACCACCCATGAAGGAGAACATCATGCGCGCAACCCTCATGTACGCCGCCGGTAACGTCCGCGTCGTCGACGTACCCGAACCGACGATCGAAGAGCCCACCGACGCGGTCATCCGCGTCACTTATGCCTGCGTCTGCGGGTCGGACCTGCACCCCTACCACGACCTCGGCGACACCCCCGAAGGCCGCCACATGGGCCATGAGGCCATCGGCGTCATCGAGCAGATCGGCGCCGACGTCACCACCCTCGCCGTCGGCGACACCGTCATCGTCCCGTTCGCCTGGTCGGACGGCACCTGCGCGTTCTGCCGCGACGGGATCACCACCTCGTGCGTGCACGGTGGATTCTTCGACGGCGCCCCCTCGGCCACGCAGGCCGAGATGCTGCGGATTCCCTACGCCGACGGAACCGCCGTCGCGATCCCCGCCGGGACCGACGAGGCGCTCATGCCCTCGCTCCTCACCCTCTCCGACGTGTACCTGACCGGCTATCACGCCGCCGTGCGCGGCGGCGTGGAGGCGGGCAAGACCGTCGCCGTGATCGGCGACGGAGCCGTCGGACTCTCCGCCGTCCTGGCCGCGCGTCAGCTCGGCGCCGAGACGATCATCCTGATGGGCCGTCACACCGCCCGCACGGATCTCGGCCGAGAGTTCGGCGCCACCCACGTCGTCGCCGAGCGCGGCGAAGAGGGGATCGCAAAGGTCCTCGAGCTCACCGGCGGTGAGGGCGCGCACGTCGTCCTGGAAGCGGTCGGACACATGCCCGCGTACGAGCAGGCGTACGGCATCGTCCGCCCGGGCGGCGTCATCTCGCGCGTGGGCGTTCCCCAGTACGAGGATGCCGCTGTCGGCTTCGCCTCCCTGTTCGGCAAGAACGCCACCCTCACCGGCGGCCCCGCCACCGTGCGCGCCTACCTCGAGGCCGCCATCCCCCAGGTGATCGACGGCACCATCGAGCCCGGAAAGGTCTTCGACCGGGAGCTCCCGCTCGACGACATCGCCGAGGCCTATCGGCTGATGGACGCGCGCGAAGCGCTGAAGGTGCTCATCCGCCCGTGACGGGGTGATCGTCCGCGCGGGGTGTCGGGGCGCCCACCCCGCGCGCGACGGGCGCAGCTTTCAGACGGCTCAAGAAGACGCGCCGATCTCGCCCTCAGCCGGCCGATTCGCTGCCCCGCTGCGGGTCGAGCGCGTCGTAATACTCGTCGGCGACGGGCTCGAGCCACTCGTTCGAGGTGTCCTCGCCCGGCACGGCGATGGCGACGTGGCTGAACCACGAGTCGGCCTTGGCGCCGTGCCAGTGCTTCGTGCCCGCGGGGATCTCGACGACCGTGCCGGGGGTGAGGCTGACCGGCTCCTCGCCCTCTGCCTGATACCAACCGCTGCCGGCGGTCGCGAGCAGAATCTGCCCCCCACCGGCGGTGGCGTTGTGGCGGTGCCAGTTGTTGCGGCATCCCGGTTCGAAAGTGACGTTCGCGACGCTCATGCCGAGACTCGCGAGGGGGGCGAGGTAGCTCTGCCCGATGAAGTACTGCGCGAACGCGTCGTTCTTGTCTCCGCGCGGGAAAAGGCTGTCGAAGGTCATCTCACGTGTCCGTCTCGTCGGTGATGTCTTTCAGCACGGTCATCGCGGCCATGCCGTTGGGCCAGCCGGTGTAGAACGCGAGGTGGAGAGTCGCTTCCTTCAGCTCGTCGTCGGTGACCCCGTTCTGGCGGGCGTAGTCGAGGTGGAACCGCAGCTGATCGGTCTTGCCCATCGCGGTCAGCGCGGCGACGGTGATGAGGCTCCGGTCGCGTGGGGAAAGGTCTTTGCGCTGCCACACCTCGTCGAACAGCACCTTGTCGGTGTAGTGGACGAGGCCCGGTGCGAAGTCTCCGAAGGCGCGCTGCCCTCCGGTCCATCCGTTCTGCTCATCGGTCATGGTGTCCTCCTTGTCAGACACCACCAATGAACCGCCTCCCGCGTGGAGGAGGAAGTCTCTGGCGTTACGTGTACTGACAGGGCATCCCACGGCGCGGTGGCCCGCGCGTAACGTCGAACGCATGGACAACAGGGCAGAGGTGCGGGAGTTCCTCACCTCTCGTCGCGCGAAAGTCACCCCGGACGACGTGGGAATCCCCGGCGGCAGCAACCGGCGAGTGCCGGGCCTGCGCCGCAACGAGGTCGCGACGCTCGCCGGCGTGAGCATCGAGTACTACGCCAAGATCGAACGCGGACAGATCGCCGGCGCATCCGAATCCGTGCTGCACGCGATCGCGCAGGCCCTGCAGCTCGACGACGCCGAACGCGAGCACCTGTTCGATCTGGCCCGCGCGGCTGGACAGACGCCGCCGAGATCGCGTCGCAAGCCGGGCACCCCGGCATCCGTCCGCTCCGGAATGGAGCTGATGCTCGACGCGATCACCGGCGGCGCGGCGATGGTGCGCAACGGCCGGATGGACATCCTCGCCGTCAACGCCCTCGGACGCGCCCTGCAGACAGAGGTGTTCGAGTCACCGGGCGACGGGAATCTCGCCCGGTACACCTTCCTCGACCCGCGCGCCCGCGACTTCCACCCGAACTGGGAGAAGGCGGCCGACATCACGGTCGGCATCCTGCGCACCGAGGCCGGCCGCGACCCCTACGACCGCGCCCTGCAGGATCTCGTCGGCGAACTCTCCACGCGCAGCGACGAGTTCCGCGTCAGATGGGGTGCTCACAACGTGCGGCAACACGGCGCCGGGACGAAGCACTTCACCCACCCCGTCGTCGGAGCGCTGGAGCTCAGCTACGAAGACATGCAGTTCGTCCAGCATCCGGGACTCACGTTCCTCGTCTACGTTCCGCAGACCGGTTCGGAGAGCGAGGAGCGGTTCCGGCTGCTCGCCAGTTGGCAGGCGACGAACGACGTCGCGGCGTCTCCCAAGGCGGGAATCGATGCACGCACAGCACGGAGGAAGGACTGAGAATGCACACTCGCACACTGGGGCAGGGACTACAGGTCTCGGCGGTCGGACTCGGCTGCATGGGCATGTCGCAGAGCTACGGACCCAACCCCGGAAGCCGCGACGACATGATCGGCGTGCTCCGCGCTGCGGTCGACCGGGGAGTCACGTTCTTCGACACCGCGGAGGTCTACGGCCCCTACGTCAACGAGGAGCTCGTCGGCGAGGCGCTCGAGCCCGTCCGCGACCACGTCACCATCGCGACGAAGTTCGGGTGGGACATTCAGGATGCCAAGAGCGTCGGGCTCAACAGCCGGCCGGAGCAGATCCGCGCCGTCGCGGATGCCTCGCTGAGACGACTGCGCACGGACGTGATCGACCTGTTCTATCAGCACCGTGTCGACCCCGACGTGCCGATCGAAGACGTCGCCGGCACCGTCGGCGAGCTGGTCGCCGAGGGGAAGGTGCGTCACTTCGGGCTGTCGGAAGCGTCCGCCACGACGATCCGGCGAGCGCACGCGGTGTTCCCCGTCACGGCGCTGCAGAGCGAGTACTCGCTCTGGACCCGCGACCCGGAGGCCGAGGTGCTGCCCACGCTGGCTGAACTCGGTATCGGGTTCGTGCCGTTCAGCCCGCTCGGCAAAGGGTTCCTCACGGGCACCGTCGACCAGACCACGTCCTTCGCCGACGGCGATGTGCGATCGACGATCCCCCGCTTCACGGAAGAGAACCGCGAAGCCAACCACGCCCTCGTGACGCGCATCGCCACGGTCGCCGAAACGCGAGGAGCCACGCCCGGGCAGGTCGCACTCGCCTGGCTGCTGGCCCAGCATCCGTGGATCGTCCCGATCCCCGGTACGCGACGCGTCACCCGTATCGAAGAGAACGCGGGGTCGACGGAGGTGGCGCTGTCGGCGGATGACCTCGCCGACCTCGACACCCTCGCCCAGAGCGTGGGCGTGCACGGCGATCGCTACAACGCGGTGCACATGGGGTACGTGGGGCGCTGACGGGCGCCGACCGACGAGCCGGCCCGACACCGCTCACTGAGTGACGGGCGCGTCGGTTTCGACCCAGTTGGCCAGGAGCTGCAGGCGCTCGTGCGTCGCTGACCCGGGTTCGGCGGAGAAGACGATCATCTGCAGACCCCGGTCGGATGCCAGATCCATGGCGTGGAAGGTAAGGTCGAGGTCGCCGACCACGGGGTGGTGAAGAAGTTTGAGGCCGGCGCGGTGTTCCCGCACGTCGTGGGCTCCCCACAGCTTCCGGAACAGGTCGCTGCGGGTGGAGAGTTCGCCGATCAGGTCGCTGAGCTGCCGATCGTGGGGCGAGCGGCCGGCCTCGGCGCGGAGTACCGCGACGATCTGTCGGGTCTGCGACTCCCATTCCCGGTAGAACGACGGTGCCCGGGGATCGAGGAACAGGAATCGAGCGGCGTTCGCCGGCGGTCGGGCGTCGTCGAAGAGCTCGGAGTACAGGGCACGCCCGAGCCTGTTGGCGGCCACGGCGTCGAGGCGGCCGTTCTGCACGTAGACGGGCACGGTCGACATCGCATCGATCGTCTGCCGCAAGCCCGCGGTGATCTGCGACCTGCGCGCCGTGCTCCGGCGGGGCTGCGGGTGGGCACCGGCGTTCGCGGCGCGGATCAGGTCGAGCAGGTGCGCGTGCTCCGCATCGTCGAGCTGCAGCGCGCGGCTGACCCCGTCGATGACCGCCTCTGACACTCCCGTGGCGTTCCCGCGCTCGAGACGCTTGTAGTACTCCGCGCTCATCCCGGCCACCAGCGCGACCTCTTCGCGCCGGAGTCCGGGTACCCGCCGGCGGCCACCGAAATCCGGCAATCCCACCTGGGCCGGGGTCAGCTTCGCGCGCCTCGTGGTGAGGAACTCGGTGATCGCGTCGGTGGCATCCATGTGATCGAAAGTACGCCGCCTGCGAGGTCTGAGAGGGTCCCTGCCGGTGCACCCATAACCGGGGCCACGCTCACGCGCGTGAATGCGCGTTGACTCTTCGTGGGCCGAGACACGGGACAGCTGGATCCGCTCACTCGGCCTCGAGGCGATGCACGCCTCACCGGCCCGGCCCACCCCACGAACATGAACAGGACACGATCATGAAGAACGCTCACCTCGGAACTCTCGACGTCTCCCGCATCGGTCTCGGCGCGATGACCATGGCCGGCACCTACACGACCGGCGGCGGCCTCGACAACGACGAGTCGGTCCGCACGATCCACCGTGCGCTCGATCTCGGCGTCACCCACATCGACACCGCGGAGATCTACGGCCCCTACCTCAGCGAAGAGATCGTCGGTCAGGCGATCACGGGCCGCCGCGACCAAGTGAAGATCGCGACCAAGTTCGGTCTCGTCTCCCACTCGGGCGGTGGCCCCGGCACGATCGACAGCAGCCCCGCGAACATCAAGGCAGCGGTGGAGGGGTCACTGCGGCGCCTCGGCACCGACCACATCGACCTGTACTACCAGCACCGCGTCGACCCGAACACGCCCATCGAGGAGACCGCCGGGGCTGTCGCGGATCTGATCGCGGAGGGAAAGGTCTTGCACTTCGGCCTTTCTGAAGCGTCCGCCCAGACCATCCGCCGCGCACACGCCGTGCAGCCGGTGACCGCTCTGCAGACGGAGTACTCGCTGTGGACCCGCGACGTGGAAGCGGAGATCCTGCCGGTCCTGCGTGAGCTCGGCATCGGCTTCGTTCCCTACTCGCCGCTCGGGCACGGCCTCCTCACCGGGCAGATCCGCTCGGCGGCGGACATCCCCGACGACGACTGGCGCAAGACCAACCCCCGCTTCGTCGGCGAGAACTTCGCACGCAACCTTCGTCTGGTCGACGAGGTGCGCGCGATCGGCGAGGAGATCGGAGCCACGCCGGCCCAGACCGCGCTCGCCTGGATCCTCACCCGCGGAGACGACATCGCCCCGATCCCCGGCACCCGGCGGGTGGAGCGGATGGAAGAGAACACCGCCGCGGATCAGGTCGAGCTGACCGAAGACCAGATCACCCGTCTGACGAGCCTGGAGCCGGCCGCGGGCGAGCGCCACGACGAGGCGAACATGGTGTCCATCGACAGGTGAGTTCGCGCGGTCCGATCGCGGCCGCCGCGTTTTCCGGGGAGCGCGCGGCGCGCTATTCTGCGCCACCTCCGCTGCGACAGGGCGATGACGAGGACCTGCAGCTCTCGGGCCACCAGTCTTTGCCGCCGCACCCTTCGAAGACCAGGGATCGAAAGTGGTGCTCACCTCCCGTGCTCGGACGAGCCGACGGCCGAGGGTCGGTACAGCGCCGCCATCCGCTCGCCGAGGTCGTGGAGGGCGAGTCTCACCGACGCGGGGGCAATGACCTCGGCGGCGCCGGTCCAGCCCGCCAGCTGCTCGGCCAGCGCGTCGGCGCGATGGGCGCTGACCTCCATGCGCATACGGCCCTCACCGCGGGGTTCTGCGTCGAGCATCCGCGCCTGCGCACCGAACCGGTCGCTGATCGCCCTCACCGCCCAGGGTTCGACCTGCACGATCGCGCGTACCGCGCCTCGAAAGCCTTCCACCCGCTCGACCATGTCGGTCCACGCATGTGCCCGATCAAAGGCGTCCGGTGGGGTGCCCCGCGCATCCAGGACCAGAAGCTCCGCGATCCGATCAGCCCGATACGTCCGCAGCCGGTTCTCGTCGGCAGCGTCCGTCCCCTCCTCCACCGGCGCGGCGAGCAGGTACCAGCGCGGCCCGCGGCTGCCGACGATCAAGGGGACGACCTCCGACTCGGTCGTGCCGGAGGAGCCGTCGTAGCGCAGCCGAACCCGGAAACCGTCCGCGATGGCCCGCTGCAGCTTGGACACCGCCGCGGGAGGCTCGTCATTTTCCTTGTCACCCCAGGGCGCATCGCGCACGGTCGCCGCTGCCACTCGCTGCGCGCCCGCCCGGAACGGCTCCGGCACCGCGCGCATCAGCTTGCGCATCGCGGCGATCCGCTCGGGCGTCGCCGCTCCGCTCTGCGTGAGCGCGACGACCAGCGCGCTCACCTCCCCTTGAGTTAGACCGGTGAGATCGGTGCGCGCTCCGCCGATCAGGCGCCAACCGCCGCCTTTCCCCCGCGTCGGGTAGATCGGCACACCGGACATCGCGAGTGCCTCGAGGTCTCGGCGCGCGGTCGGGACGGAGACTTCGAGTTCCGCAGCGAGTTCGGATGCCGTGATCTGCGGGCGCCCTTGAAGGACGAAGAGTGCCTGAATGAGGCGGTCAGCGCGGATCCTCGACCTCGTTTCTGAAGTGATCAGTCGGTGATCACTTCACCCGGGAGTGTAGAAGAAACAGTCGCAACGAAGAAGGAGAAATCGTGTTCCGTGGTCTTGCAAACCTCAATCTCGTCGCCGCAGACATGACTGCAGCCGTCGCCTGGTACGCCGAGGTCTTCGGCACGCCCCCATACTTCGTCCGCCCCGAACAGGGCCCCCTCCAGTACGCGGAGTGGCGCTTCGGCGACGACGAAGACGAGTTCGCCCTCATGGATGCCCGCTTCCGTCCGGTGCTCGCACAGCCGGGCGGCGCGCTGGTCAGCATCCACGTCGACAACATCCAGTCCGCCATCGATCGCCTCACCTCCCTCGGAGCCACAGTCTTCGACCCGATCACGCAGCGCGGAGAGGGCTGGTCGTCGGCGTCCGTCAGTGACCCGTTCGGTAACCTCCTGGGCTTGATCCAGAGTCCGCACTGGGCGGCGAGGCACGCTGACTAACGGCATTCCGCGGGCGTGCGGGATCAGAGGTACATCCGGCAGTGTCGCGTCACTCGTCACCCATGGTCCAGACGAGTTCAGTTCGGCCACTGCTGCTGCCGCTCGTTCAGCAGGGTGTGCAGATCTCCTGAGGCGCCGAGGAGCGCGACGCTGCGACGGCTTAGGTCGGACAGCCGCTGGTCGAGAAGTGCTTGTGCTTCCGCCGTCAGGCCGTGCTCGCGAAGCTGCTCGAGTACGCGGGAGATTGGTGGGATGCGGTGTCCGCCGCTTCGCAGTGCTGCGACGATACGTGCTTCGGCGATTGCCCGGGCGTTGTATCGGCGGGTTTGAGACTGGCTGATCCGGTCGGGGTTGACGAGCCCTTCGTGCTCCCAGTGGCGCAGTGCCGAGGAGCGAACGCCGAGGGCCTCAGCGAGCTCACTGATCGTCATGGAGTCGTGGTCGTCGAAGACGTGGGTGGTGTCGGTGAGGATGGCTTGGAGGCCGCGGCTTGCCTCGCGGACGTGGTCTCGGCTGCGAGCGAGCAAGGCATGAAGGTCGTCGATCTTCTCTGCGGCGGCTTCGAGGGTGCCGTGTACGAGTGCGGGCATCATCTGTCGCGCCGGCACGGGTCCAATCGCTGCGGCAAGTGCGCGATAGGCGCGAAGCGCGATGATGTGGCGTTCTTGGTAGAGCCGGTAGCCGTTGGGGGTGCGCTCGGCGGCGGGGAGGACTCCGAGCCGTTCAAGGTCACGAACCTGTTGCGTGGAGTAGCCCACGATCCGAGCGGCGGCAGCTGTTGTCCATCCCGCCTCTTGAGGCTTTGCGGCCCGCATCCATGCTCCTCCCTGCTCAAAGTCCACATAAGCACTTGAGGCTGACGATTGAGGAGTGGAGATGAAAGAGATTCTCGATGCTGTCAGCAACTTCGACGGAGTGCTCGTGGTCATCCCGGGAGAGGGGAGCGGCTCGCCGGGGTTGGCGTGGGGTGATGCGTTCTTCTACTACGCGCCGGATGGTGTGATGCCGGAGCGGACTCAGCCGTTCGGGACGATCGTGACGAAGAACTATCCCGACGACGAGGAATCGAGACTCGACGAGCCTGGTCGGTTCCGCGTGAACATTCACGTCGGACGCGACCGCGCAACGCAGATCGTGCGTGAAGGTGCGAGCGCTGCAGATCCCGATGTGTTCGTTTCGCACCCGCTGTACGGGACGGCCGGATGGGTGTCTGTGGTGAACCCGGCAGAGTCGACGTCGGAGCAAGCCCTCTCGCTGTTGCGCGACGCCCACGAGGCAGCGCAAGTTCGCGCTTCTCGTCGGGCAGGCTCGGCGTGATGGGGTCGCCGCAGGCATTGAGCGAGATCGATCGGCGGGTCGTGGCAGCGTGGGCCGCTGACTGCGCTGAACGAGTCCTCGCCGTTTTCGAGTCGGAGGCGCCGACAGACCTTCGGCCGCGCGACGCGATCGCTCGCACCCGCGCCTTCGCGCGCGGCGAGCTCGATGCCGCCGGAGAGATCCGACGCCGTTTCGTTGCGGGGCGCGCCGCCCACGACGTCACAACCCCACCGGCCATCGCTGCCGCACGAGCAGCTGCGCAAGCCGCCGGCGTCGCCCATATGGGCGCCCATGCCCTCGGGGCGGCCGCATACGCGGCCAAAGCTGCGGGATTGTCGAGACCCGATCAGGCCGATGCTGTCCGTGACGAGATCCGCTGGCAACTCGAGCAACTGAGCCCGGATGCCAGGACAGCGCTACGACAGCTGCCGCTCCTCGGTCAAGACACAGCCGGCCCGCTCGGGCCCGGGCTCCTCAGCCGAGGCGTCCTCGCAACCAACATCCGCGCCATCCAAGCTGGTCTGGCGTAGTCGCCTCGGAGCGGGACATCATGGGCGAGTCGGCTCACGTCTTGATGCCGCTGGTAATCGACCGCGGCGATCTCACGCAGGTCGGCCCGCCGGAGCACGTCTGAGCTACATCCCCGGCGCCATATCCGCGAACCGCGAATAGTGCCCCTGGAACGCCACCGTGATCGTGTCCGTCGGTCCGTTTCGGTGCTTCGCCACGATCAGGTCGGCCTCACCGGCGCGCGGCGAGTCCTTCTCGTATGCGGCCTCGCGGTGTAGCAGCACCACCATGTCGGCATCCTGCTCGATCGAGCCCGACTCACGCAGGTCGGAAAGCGCCGGCTTCTTGTCGGCGCGCTGCTCAGCGCCACGGTTCAGCTGCGACAGCGCGATGACGGGAACCTGCAGCTCCTTCGCCATCAGCTTCAGCGCACGCGAGAACTCACTGACCTCCTGCTGACGCGACTCCACGCGCTTACCGCTGGTGAGCAGCTGCAGGTAGTCGATGACGACCATCTTCAGACCCTCGCGCTGCTTCAGACGACGGCACTTCGCCCGGATCTCGACCAGCGTCATGTTGGGGCTGTCGTCGATGTAGAGGGGCGCGTCGTTGATGCGGCCGCGCGTGGAGGCGACCGTGGTCCAGTCGCGCGAGTCGAGCGTTCCCTTTCGCATGCTCTGCAGGGGAATCGACCCCTCGGCGCTGAGGAGGCGCATGGCGATCTCGGAGCGACCCATCTCGAGCGAGAAGAAGATGCACGGCGCGTTCGACTTGATCGCGGCCGCGCGGGCGAAGTCGAGCGCGAGCGTGGACTTACCCATGGCGGGGCGCGCGGCGAGCACGATCATCTGGCCCGGGTGCAGGCCGTTCGTGAGCTGGTCGAGACCGGCGAAGCCGGTGGGGATGCCGGTCATCGACCCGTCGCGACCGCGAGCGGCCTCGATCTCTTCGACCGCGGCATCCACCGCCATCGTCAGGGGGATGTAGTCATCGGCGCTGTCGTCGCCCGAGACGTTGTAGATCTCGGCCTGGGCGCTGTTGACGAGATCGACCGGGTCGCCCTCGCCGGCGTAGCCCATCTGCACGATGCGCGTGCCGGCCTCGACCAGACGGCGCAGCAGCGCGCGCTCCGCCACGATCGACGCGTAGTACCCGGCATTGGCGGCCGTGGGGACGATCGAGGTGAGGGTGTGGAGGTAGTCCGCTCCCCCGGCGCGCTGCAGTTCGCCGGTCTTGATGAGCTCGTCGGTGACGGCGACGACGTCGGTGGGCTCGCCGTGCGAGTAGAGCGTGAGGATGGCCTCGAAGATCAGCTCGTGCTTCGGCACGTAGAAGTCGCCGCCGCGGAGCGTTTCGATGACATCGGCCACCGCATCCTTCGACAGCAGCATGCCGCCCAGAGCGCTCTGTTCGGCGAGGATGTCGTGCGGGGGCGTGCGCTCGGGACGCGGCGCTTTTCCGAGACGCTCCTCGGCGATGTCAGCTATCGACACGGGCTCTCCTTCTGCTCTCGGGCCGCCCCTGCGCCCCCCTCACGCGCGCGCGAAGGATGCGATGGCGAGAGGTGGAACGACCTCGGGAGCATCTGATCACCGACGTCCGACATCGACGCGCGCGCCAGGGTGACAGGGATGCCCGAGGGGCTGCCCCCACGGTAGATACCACCCTCGACCCACGCAAATGTGCCTGTGGATAACTCTGTGGAGAGTGTGCGGGAAACGCCGCAGTCTCTGTGCACAACTCCTGTGGACAAGTCGGTGGATGACTGTGGATTTGACGTCCTATATGCACTCTCACCTGGCTTTTATTTGTCCACAGGTTGTGTGAGGAAATCCCGGTTGAAGTAGGCGTTGAAGGTTCCTCGACTTGACAAACACATGTGTACAACTCGGGGGATAACTCGGCGGCGGCGTACCGACGGACGGCATCCGATGTCAAATCTTCCAACGCCTGGGCGTGTCGCCCCGCCACCATCTCGTTACGTACCCACTACTGACAGTTCACCCGCCCTCTTTCGCCCGCGCGGATCCAGGCGTATCGTCGCCGACCTGAGTCACCGACGATTCACCTTTGGGGGGCGAATCATGGATGCCACGCTGAGGACGGGGATGCCGCGCACTCTGCGCGTGTTCCTGCTCGGCGCGCTGGTGACCCTCGCCATCGCCGTGCTCTCGCTCTTCGCCAGTGCGACGTCGGCCTCCGCTGACGACTCCGGGTCGGGTCTGCTGGGGGCCGTCGGCTCGACGGTGAACGGCGTGACCGACACCGCCGGGGACGTCGTCGAGCCGGTCGCTACTGCCGTTGTGGAGCCGGTCGCGAACACCGTCTCGGAGCCGGTGGCCAGTGACACCGCGGAGCCGACCGATCAGACGGTGGAGCCGGTCGCCCGCGCAGTGGAACCTGTCGCCAAAACCGTCGAGCCGGTCACGAAGGCCGTCGAGCCAGTCACCAACGCGATCGAGCCGGCTGCCCGGGCCGTCGAGGAGCCGGTTTCCACCGTCGCGAAACCAGTAGTCGCCGTCGCGGAACCGGTAGTCACAACGGTCGTGGAACCCGTCGTCACCCAGGTTGCGGAACCCGTCGTCTCCGAGGTCGTCGAGCCCGTCGCGACCGGATTCGCGGAGCCGGTCGCCGCCGCCGTGGTCGAGCCGGTCGCCGACAGCATCGTCACGCCGGTCGTCGGGGTGGTCGCCGACACGGTCGAACCCGCCGCCGAGGCGGTCACGGCCCCCGTGGCGCAGCTCGTCGTGCCCGTTGCCGGAGTCGTCACCGACACGGCCCCTGCCCTCGTCGACACCGCCAACACGCTCGTGGGTGGCACGGTCGGCACCGTGGCCGACATCGTGACCGACGCCGCCTCTTCCGGCGTCGTGGGCGCGATCGTCAACCCGGTCGTCGACACCGCCGAATCCCTCCCCATCGTGGGTCCCGTCGTCGAGCAGACCGGCCTAGGTGGCGTCGTCACCGGCGTGGCCGGGGCTGTCGACGAAACGCTCCCGGTCGTCGTCGGTACGGCGCCCGAGATCGCTCCGGTCGTCCCGTCGCTCCCCGGCGACGGCGGCGAGGTGCTCTCCCCTGCACCCGGCGCCACGGCTCCCCCCGTGACGCCGCCGGCAGCCCCCTCGGGCATTACGGCGCCGGCCGTAACGGAGGCGACCAAGACGGTCACCGCTCCCCCGTTGCCCGCCGTCTCCGCCCCGGCCCCGACGACACGCGTGGAGATAGCGGTTGCGGAGGTCGCGCGCTACTTCGAGGCCGTGGCCCCGGCATCCATCCCCTCCTCCACTGAGGCGCCCGCCGCCCCGGTCGACTCCCAAGACGCCGCTCCCGCAGCGCTCGGGGTGGGCACCGGCGCGGGATCCTCGACATCCGCGGGTTCAAGCGCCGCAGGAACGACCGCCGCGACCGCCGATCACGGCGCACTCTTGTTCGCGCTGGCTCTTCTCGCTCGCGGGGGCGACGTCGACGACGACCTCCCCGGCATTCCCGTCTACGACACCGACGCTTCTCCTGACTGAGGCCGGTCGCGCCGTGCTCTGCGCGGCAGACGACCCCGCGCGTTCGCGCACCCTCACTCATCTACAGGAGAAACTCTCATGCGCAAGTTCTACTCGCGTGCCCTCTGGGGCGCGCTCGTCGGGAGCGGCTTGGCCGTTCTCGGATGCGGCATCGCGAATGCCGCAGACACCTCGGGAGCAGGCGGACTGCTCTCGGGTGATCAGGCCCTCGTCTCGGTCGACCTGCCCGTCACCGTCGGCGGCAACGCCGTCTCGGTGATCGGCGACAGCCACACCTCGGATGCCACCACCTCCGGCGGATCGTCGGGCGCGGGCCATGACGGCTCGACGGAGGGCGGCTCCGGGCACGGCGGCTCCGGCCACGACGGAGGCGGCTCCAGCTCGGGTGGCGACGTGACCACTGACGGGTCGGACAGCCTGCTCGGCGGCAACCAGGGCATCGTGTCGGTCGATGTTCCCGTCACCGTCGGCGGCAACGCCGTGTCGGTGGTCGGCGACAGCACCAGCTCGGATGCCACGACCACGGGCGGAGCGTCCGGCTCGGGCTCGGACGGCGACGTGCAGACCGACGGGTCGGACAGCCTGCTCGGCGGCAACCAGGCCGTCGTGCCGGTCTCGGTGCCCGTCACCGTCGGCGGCAACGCCGTGTCAGTCATCGGCGACAGCACGTCAACGGATGCCACCACCACCGGAGGCACGGGCGGCTCTGGCCACCCGAGCACAGGCGACGTCTCCACGGACGGGTCCGACAGCATCATCGGCGGCAACCAGGCCGTCCTGCCGGTGTCACTGCCCGTCACCATTGGCGGGAACGCCGTCTCGGTGATCGGCGACAGCGCGTCGACGGATGCCACCACCACTGGCGGCACGGACGGCTCCGGCCACCCGAGCACCGGCAGCGACGTCACGACCGACGGCACCGACAGCCTGATCGGCGGCAACCAGCTCGTCGCCCCGATCTCGCTGCCCGTCACGATCGGCGGCAACGCCGTGTCCGTGATCGGTGACAGCTCCACCGACGGCGCTGCCACCACCGGCGGAACCTCCGGTGCGGGAATCGGCGACGTGACCACCGACGGAAGCGGCGGCATCCTCGGCGGCAACCAGGCGATCCTGCCGATCTCCGCCCCCGTCACCATCGGCGGGAACGCCGTCTCGGTGATCGGCGACAGCACCTCGAAGGATGCCACCACCACCGGCGGCACATCGGGCGGCCTGTTGGGTGGTATCTCGACCGACGGGAGCGACAGCCTCGTCGGCGGCAATCAGCTGATCGTCCCGGTCAGCCTGCCCGTCACCATCGGCGGCAACGCCGTGTCGGTGATCGGTGACAGCACCACGGACGGTTCGAGTACGGGAACGCCGGGGACCCCGGGGACGCCCGGTCACCCGGGGACGCCTGGGACGCCGGGCAACCCCGGTACGCCCGGCACCCCCGGCAACCCCGGAACACCCGGTAACCCCGGAACGCCTGGGACACCTGGGACACCTGGGACACCTGGGAACCCTGGCACGCCCGGCACGCCCGGAACACCCGGCAACCCCGGAACACCCGGTACCCACGGCAACCCCGGAACGCCCGGCAACCCCGGTCAGCCCGGAACGCCCGGCAACCCCGGAACACCCGGTAACCCTGGAACGCCCGGTACCCCCGGCAACCCTGGAACGCCCGGCAACCCCGGAACACCGGGGACCCCCGGCACGCCCGGAACGTCCGGCACCACGACTCCGGTGATGGGCTCCACCGCGTCGGTCTCGTCCACGTCGTACTCGGTCGCGGCGCCCGTCGCCTCGGGCACGAGCACACGCTCGGGCTCCGGCAAAACGCTCGCCGTCACGGGCTCTGACGGGTCGGCGGCCGCCGGCCTCGGCACGGCGGGTCTGCTGGCCCTCGTGTCCGGAGGCGCGCTGCTGCTGCGTCGTCACCGCGCAACCGTCTGACGCGCCGACCCCGGGAAGGGGGTGACCCCTCCCCGGTAGGCGACACCGGATGCCGGCTATTGGGGGCGGCATCCGGTGTCGTGGCGCGCCCGGGGCGTCGGGACGTCCGAGGGAGTCCGGTCCCTTCGACAGGCGCAGCGACCTTCGCGAGCACGCGAGTCGGTGACGGGTGCCGTCCCTTCGACAGGCTCATGCACCTCCGCCGCACAGAGAGCGCTGACACGTGGTGGCTGAGTCTGTCGAAGCCACCCCCGGCCCGGGAGCCCGGTCTTACAGCGCGCCGCCGCGACGCTCGCGCTCGAGGAAGGCGATCGTGTCGGGATGCTGCGGGGCGTCGAGGATCTGCGCGGGCGTGCCCTGCTCGACGACGCGTCCGTTCTTCAGGAAGACGATGCGGTCGGCCACCTCACGAGCGAACGACATCTCATGCGTCGCCATGAGCATGGTCGACCCGCGGTCGCGCAGCACCCGCACTAGGTCGAGCACCTCGCCGACGAGCTGCGGATCCAGCGCCGAGGTGATCTCGTCGAGCAGCAGCAGCTCGGGATCGGTCATCACCGCCCGAACGATCGCGACGCGCTGCTGCTGGCCGCCGGAGAGACGGTCGGGGAACTCCCGCGCCTTGGCCCCGAGGCCGAGCTGCTCGAGCAGTTCGGTGCCGCGGGCGTAGGCGTCGGGTTTCGGCATCCGGTGCACTTTGCGCGCGGCGAGGGTGACGTTGTCGATCACGCGCAGGTGCGGGAAGAGGTTGAAGTGCTGGAAGACGACGCCGATGCGTGCGCGGGCGGAGTCCTCGTCGATGGTGGGATCGGTCAGGTCGTCGCCGTTGAGCAGGATCTGGCCGTCATCGACACGCTCGATGAGATTGATGGTGCGCAGCAGCGTCGACTTGCCCGACCCCGACGCTCCAATGAGCACGACGACCTCGTGCTGGTCGATCGCGAGGTCGATGCCGTCGAGCACCACGTGGTCGCCGAAGGTCTTGCGAACGCTGCGGACGTCGAGCACGCTCACACGACCCCGCCCATCTGCTCGCGCTTCGCCAGCCGCGCCGAGACGTAGTCGGTGAGCCGGATCATCGGCAGCGCCATGGCCACGAACAGCAGCGCCGACACGACGTACGGCGTGAAGTTGTAGTACTCGGCCGCGGCGATCTGCGCTGCGCGCACGGCATCCACCGCTCCGAGTACCGAGATGAGCCCGACGTCCTTCTGCATCGACACGAAGTCGTTCATCAGCGCCGGGATGACCTTGCGCACGCCCTGCGGGATGACGACGATGCGCAGCGTCTGTCCGTGCGTGAGGCCCATCGAGCGGGCGGCGACCCGTTGCGAGGGATGCACGGCCTCCATGCCCGCGCGCAGCACTTCGGCGACGTACGCCGAGTAGGTCAGCACGATCGCGATCGTTCCCCACAGCACGACCGGCACACGTCCGAAGATGCCCAGCGCGGGCAGCCCGAAGCCCACGAGGTACAGCACGATCAGCAGGGGGATGCCGCGGAACAGGTCGGTGTACACCGTGGCCAGGGCGCGCAGCGGGAAGAAGACGGGTCCCCGCAGCGACCGCAGCACCGCGAGCGTCGTACCCAGGATCGCCACGGCGAACGCCGCGACGAACAGCACCTGGATGTTCAGCCACAGCCCCACGAGGATCGACGGGAAGCTCGCGATCGCGATGTCGACGTCGAAGAAGCTGCGGCGAACGTCTTCCCAGCCGGGGCTGGAGAGGACCGCCCACCCCACCACGACGACGAAGACGACGGAGCTGACGAACGCGATCAGCACGGACGTCATCGACTGCCGACGCCGCTCGAGACGCCGACCGAGTTCGAGCTCGCTCGGACGCCACTCGGCATCGAGGGGGGTGGATGCCACGGCTGTTACTTCAGCACGGGAGCGGCGGCCGTGCCGCCGAGCCACGTCTGCTGCAGCTCGTCGAGCGTGCCGTCCGCGCGCAGAGCGTCGACGGCCTCGCTGACCGCGGTGGTCAGCGCCGAGTCCTTGGGCAGCACGAACGCGAGCTCGTCACCGCCGACCGAGGAATCGGGCAGCTGGCCCACGACCTTGCCGTCGTCGAGCACGGCACCGGCGAGGTAGAACGCGGTGGGGAGGTCGACGATGATCGCGTCGACCTGGCCCGCCTGGAGTGCGGCCACAGCATCGTCGTTGGAGTTGTAGACGCTGAGATTGGCGGTGCCGAGCTGGTCTTCGGCGACCTGGTAGCTGGTCGTGGCGCTCATGACGCCGACCGGGATGCCCTTCAGCTCATCGACCGTGGTGGCGGACGCAGCGGGCGACGACCCGGTCGTCACAACGGCCTGCGTGGTCGTGTAGTACGGCGACGAGAAGTCGACGGCGTTCTTGCGCTCGTCGGTGATCGAGAACTGCTGCACGTTGAGGTCCCAGTCCTTCGGACCCGGGGCGATGGCGCTGTCGAACGTGGAGCGCACCCACACGACATCGTCCTTCGAGAAGCCGAGCTGCGTGGCCACGGCGTCGGCCACGGCCGCTTCGAAACCCTCGCCCGAGGCGGGATCGTCGTTCTCTACCCACGGCGAGAACGCGGGCTCGCCCGTGGCGATGGTGAGCTTGCCTGCGGTGACGGTCTGCAGAGCGCCCTCGGAGGCGGGGGCTGCACCGGCTTCGGAACCGGTCGGGGCGAAGGCGCAGGCGGTGAGCGAGACGACCGTGGCGGCGGCAACGGCGGTCAGGGCGGCGGCGCGGCGCAGGCGTGCGAAAGCGGTCACGATGTCTCCTCGTGGACGTATCGGGGGCATCCCCGGAGTGCTGTGTGGAGCAAATCGTACCTAAGCGGCGAGGCTCCGGTCGTCGTGGCGGAAACCCGGCGACACGCGGCGGGGCCCTCACGTCGCGGCGGCCGCTCCCCCGGTTTGCGGCGGGCTCCGCGTTTCGCGGCCGCCGCCCCAGCCCTGTTTGGGGCGGGTTCCGTGCATTGGGGCGGACAAAGAACGCCCCAAAGGCACGAAACGCGCCCCAACCCCGCCCCAACCCACGCCGGCGCCGCCCGGGAACGCGGAACGGCCCCGCCCTGCCGAAGCAGGAACGGGGCCGTTCTCGAGAGTGCTGCGAATTACTTCGCGGCGACCACCTGAAGGGTGATCACGGCGGTGACGTCGTCACGCAGGCGAACGGTCGCCTCGTGCTCGCCGACCGACTTGATCGAAGAGGTGATCTGGATCTTGCGCTTGTCGAGCTCGCCGAGACCGGCGGCCTTGACGGCGTCGGCGACATCGGCGGTCTTGACCGAACCGAAGAGGCGACCCTCGTTACCGGCCTTGACGGCCAGCTTGACGGTGTTCGACTCGAGCGAGTTCTTCAGGGCCACGGCGTCTTCGTGGTCGTGGATCGCACGGGACTCGCGGGCCGCGCGGATCGACGCGACCTGCTTCTCGCCACCGCGGCTCCAGGCCACGGCGAAGCCCTGCGGGATGAGGTAGTTGCGGGCGTACCCGCTCTTGACCTCGACAACGTCACCGGCGCTACCGAGCCCGGTGACCTCATTCGTGAGAATCAGCTTTGCCATCGGGTGCTCCTTAGCGGCCGGCGCCGGCGTAGGGCAGGAGAGCCATCTCGCGCGCGTTCTTGATGGCGCGGGCGATCAGGCGCTGCTCCTGCACGGAGACACCGGTGATACGACGGGCGCGGATCTTCCCGCGCTCCGAGATGAACTTGCGGAGGGTTGCGACGTCCTTGTAGTCGATGACGCCGACGCGGATCGCCTTCGCGGGGGCTGCGTTCTTCGCGCCCTTCCGCGGCTTGCGGCGGTCGCCAGTGGCCTTGCCAGCCATGCTTCCTTCTTTCGTGTGGTTCGGATGCCGAGCCGGTCACGCGGACCGGGGCATGGCATCCGGAATTTCAGGGGTCGTCGCGCCGTGAGGCGCAGCGAAGATCAGAACGGGGTGTCGTCTCCGTAGGAACCGGGAGTGCTCCACGCGTCTGCGCCGCTGTTGCTGTTGCCGCCGCCGTTGTTCGAGCCGGGGGTCGACCACGGCTCGTCGTTCGACTGCTGCACCTGCGGGCGCTGACCGCCACCGCCGCCACCGCCGCCGCCGGAAGCGGCACGGGTGACCTGGGCGGTCGCGTAGCGGAGCGAGGGGCCGATCTCATCGACTTCGAGTTCGATGGAGGTGCGGTTGTTTCCCTCACGGTCCTGGTACGAACGCTGCTTGAGGCGACCGGTCGCGATGACACGGCTGCCCTTCGTCAGCGAACCGGCGACGTGCTCGGCGAACTCGCGCCACACCGAGGCGCGCAGGAAGAGCGCCTCGCCGTCCTTCCACTCGTTCGCCTGACGGTCGAACGTGCGGGGGGTCGACGCGATCGTGAAGTTCGCCACCGGCAGACCGTTCTGCGTGTAACGCAGCTCGGGGTCGGCGGTGAGGTTGCCCACGACGGTGATGACGGTTTCGCCGGCCATCGTCGTTACTTCGCAGCCTTCTCGGCGGACTCGACCTTGCGGGGAGCGGCGGCCTTGCGGGCAGCCTTCTCCTCGGAGCGCTTGGCCTCGGCGGCGACCTGAGCGATCGCTTCTTCGGCGCGCAGGACCTTGGTGCGCATGATCTGCTCGTTCAGCTTCAGCTGACGGTCGAGCTCGTTCGTGGCCTCGCTGGTCGCGACGAAGTTGACGACGGCGTAGATGCCCTCGTTCTTCTTGCGGATCTCGTAGGCGAGACGACGGCGGCCCCAGATGTCGACCTTGTCGATGGTTCCTCCATCGGCCGTGATGACCTTGAGGAATCCGTCGAGCTTCGGAGCGACCTGGCGCTCGTCGACCTCGGGATCGAAGATGACCATGAGTTCGTACTGGTGCGTCACTAACCCACCTCCTTCGGACTAGAACGGCTGACGGGCATTTCCCGGCAGCAGGAGGGTGTGGTGCACGTCGTCACGGGCTCACACGCGCATGGGCGTCGCCGGACAACCTTCGTAGTCTAGCGGATGCCATGGGTCCGCGTTTCTCAGCGACCGCAGCGACGGCGTCCGGCCACGACGGCGCGGGAACGCCTGCGCTCCCCCTCCCCGATGTCCGACGCTCCCGATACGGTCGAACGGGGAGGCGATACATGACGACGACACCTGCGCAACTCGACACCGCGCCGCTGACAGAGCCCGTCGACACGGCGGCGGTACGTGCGTTCACCGCCGAGCTGCGGGAGCGGGGCGCGCTGCGGGGCCGCACCGTGTCGGTGGTGATCCTCGTGGTCGTGGGACTCGCGTTCGCCCTCATCGGCGTCCCGCTGTTCTTCTCCATCTTCGTCACGGTGATCACCGAAAGCAGCGGCAGCGCCCTCGTCGCCCTGCCCCTCCTCGTGATCCTCGCCATCGTCGCGTTCGTCGCCGTGGCGATCGTGCGCGGCTTACGCGGCTCGGCCGTCCGCCGCTATCGGCTCGACCGCTTCGCGCGCGCGAACGGCATGACCTGGCATCCGGGATACACGAATCCCCCGCTCCCGGGCATGATCTTCGGCATCGGCAACGACCGGGGCACGCACGATCTCATGCGCCGGGAGCATCCGCGGTTCATCGAGGTCGCCAACTACAGCTACGAAACCGGCTCGGGCAAGAACAAGCAGACCCACCGGTGGGGTTATGCCGCGCTCCGCCTCGACACTCCGCTCCCCCACATCGTGCTGGATGCCGTGGGCAACAACGGCCTGTTCGGCGGTTCCAATCTGCCGGTCAGTTTCGGCCGTGGGCAACGCCTCAGTCTCGAGGGCGACTTCGACCAGCACTTCGCGCTGTACTGCCCCGAGGGCTATGAGCGTGACGCCCTCTACCTGTTCACGCCCGATGTCATGGCGCGTTTCATCGACAACGCCGCGCAGCTCGACGTCGAGATCGTCGACGAGTGGCTGTTCCTCTACTCCCGCCGCGACCTTTCGACGCTCGATCCCGCGACCTGGCAGTGGGTCATGTCGACCGTGGGCGCGCTCGACGACAAGCTCGCGCAGTGGGCGAGGTGGCGTGACGAGCGCCTGGCCGCGGCCCCGACGGAGGGAGCGGTGGCATCCGGGCTGCCGGGGGCGTCGACGGCACCGGCCGCGCTGCTCACTCCTCCCCCGGTCGGTGTCGCAGCGCCAGGGCGACGCCTGCGACGCGGCTTCTCGTGGGTGACGGTGCTCGTCGCCGTGGCGATCGGCGCGTGGTGGATCCTCACCATCGTGTTCGACGTGCTGGGGTCCTGACCCCGCGCACTTCGACAAGCGCGGTCCCGACCCCGCGCGACGCGTCAGTGCGCCGACCACCCGCCGTCCATCGTGTAGCTCGCGCCGGTGACCATCGCGGCATCCGGTCCCGCCAGCCACAGCGCCAGCGAGGCGACCTCGGTCGGCTCGACGAGGCGTTTGATCGCGGCATCCTGCAACAGGATCGTCTCGAGCACCTCCTCCTCGGCGATGCCGTGGGCGCGGGCCTGGTCGGCGATCTGCTTCTCGACCAGCGGCGAGCGCACGTATCCCGGGTCGATGCACACGCTCGTCACGCCGTGCGGGCCGCCCTCGAGAGCCGTGGTCTTCGACAGGCCCTCGAGACCGTGCTTCGCGGTGACGTACGCCGACTTGAACGCCGACGCGCGGATGCCGTGCACGCTCGAGACGTTGAGCACACGCCCGAAGCCGCGCTCGTACATGCTCGGCAGCGCCGCGCGGATGAGGAGGAACGGCGCCTCCAGCATGAGCCGGAGCATGAACGAGAAACGCTCGGGGTCGAACTGCTCGATGGGGCTGACGTGCTGGATGCCGGCGTTGTTGACGAGGATGTCCACGTCGAGGCTGAGCTCATGCAGCGCCGCGGTGTCGGACAGGTCGACGACCCACGGGCGACCGCCGATGTCGGCGGCCACGCGTTCGGCGCCCTCGGCGTTCAGGTCGGCGACGGTGACCTCGGCCCCGGCGCCCGCGAACGCGCGCGCGATCGCTTCGCCGATACCGCTCGCGCCCCCGGTGACGAGGGCGCGACGGCCGGTCAGGTCGGTGCTCATGCGGATCCCTTCGCTCCCACGCGGTCGGCCGTACGCGCCGCGTCGGCGGCGTCGATGTCCCGCAGCGAGATCCCGCGTGTCTCCTTCAACGACAGCACAGCGATCGAGGTGACGATGCACGCCGCGACGATGTAGAGCGCAATCGGTATCCACGAGCCGAAATCGCGCAGCCACTGCGTCGCGAGGATCGGAGCGAGGGAACCCGCGAGGATCGCCGTCACCTGGGCGCCGAGAGAGACGCCCGAGTAGCGCATGCGCGTCGGGAACAGCTCGGCCATGACGGCGGGCTGTGGGGCGTACATGCCGGCGTGGAACACCAGGCCGATCGTCACGGCGAGCACGATCATCACGGGGTTGAGCGTGTCGAACATCGGGAAGGCGAAGAAAGCCCAGGTCGCGCTGAGGATCGCGCCCACGAGGTACACCGGGCGGCGTCCGACGCGGTCGGCGAGCCGGCCGAGCGGCGGGATCACGGCGAAGTGCACGACGTGGGCGATGAGCAGTGCGAGCAGCAGCTGACTGGTGTCGTAGGAGTGCACGACCTTGAGGTAGACGATCGAGAAGCTGACGACGATGTAGTAGACGATGTTCTCCGCGAAGCGGACGCCCATCGCCTGCACGACGCCCTTGGGGTAGCGGCGCAGCACTTCGACGACACCGAACGAGGTCGCCTTCTCCTGCTCGACCTGCGCCTTGGCCTCGAGGAAGATCGGTGCCTCTTCGACGTGACGGCGGATCCAGAACCCGACCAGCACGATCACGGCCGAGAGCCAGAAGGCGATGCGCCAGCCCCAGTCGAGGAACGCCGCGGGGCTGAGGACGAACGACGTGATCAGCAGCACGAGGGTGGCCAGCAGGTTGCCGACGGGCACAGCGGCCTGCGGCCAGCTCGACCAGAACGCACGGCGATGGTCGGGGCTCTGCTCGGCGACGAGCAGCACGGCGCCGCCCCACTCCCCTCCCACCGCGAAGCCCTGGATGAAGCGCAGGGCGACGAGCATCGCGGGGGCCCAGTAACCGACGCTCGCGAATCCGGGGAGGCATCCCATGAGGAACGTCGCGGCGCCGACGATGATGATCGTCGCCTGCAGCGTGGGCTTGCGGCCGAACCGGTCGCCGATCTGGCCGAACACGATTCCACCCAGCGGCCGCGCGACGAAGCCGACCGCGTAGGTGACGAAGGCGGCGATGATGCCGTCGAGCTGTGAGCCGGACGACGGGAAGAAGAAGGTGCCGAACACGAGGCTGGCGGCGGTGGCGTAGAGGAAGAACTCGTACCACTCCACGACCGTGCCGGCCATGGAGGCGGCGACGACCCGGCGGATCCGGTTCGTGGGGGGCTCAGCGCTCTGACGTGCGCGGGTGGGGGAATCCATGACGCTCCTTCGGTGTCGGCGGTGACATCCGCACGTCAGTCTGGGCGGGTGCACGCACTGCGGCAATGCCCAGTTGCACGACGCGGGTGTGCAGAATTGCAGAATGGATGCCGACACCGTCCGCGCCGACGACCTGCTCACTCTTCTGGCGGTCGCGCGCACCGGCCGCTACACCGCCGCCGCGCAGCTGCGCGGGGTGGACCACACGACGGTGGCGCGCCGGATCGGCGCGCTGGAGGAGGCGCTGGGCGGCCGGGTGGTCACGCAGTCCGGGCGGGGGTGGGAGCTCACCGCCCTCGGCCAGCACGCCACCGAGACGGCCGGACGCATCGAAGCGGCCATGTCGCAACTCGCGGCCGGGGGAGAGGAGCCCGATCCGGTGTCAGGTGTCGTCCGCATGTCGGCGACCGACGGCTTCAGCGCCTTCATCGCCGCCCCCGCGATCGCGCGTCTGCGGGAGCGGCATCCGGATCTGTCTGTCGAGATCGTCGCCGCCCAGCGGCGCGCCTCTCTGCACAGGCCGGGGCTCGACCTCGAGGTGGTGGTGGGGCAGCCGCAGACCACTCGGGGGTCGAGCGTGGAGCTCGGGCCGTACACGCTCGGCATGTACGCCTCACGCGCGTACCTGTCGACGCACGGGAGCCCCCGGGACCTGGAGGATCTGCAGCGCCACCGCCTCGTCTACTTCGTCGACGCGATGCTGCAGGTGGAGGCGCTCGACCTGCCGCGTCGCGTCGTGCCGCGGATGCGCGACGGAGTGACCTCGACGAACGTGCTCGTGCAGGTCGAGGCGACCCGCGCCGGCGCCGGGATCGGGATGCTGCCCTGTTTCGCCGCCGACCGTCACGACGACCTCGTACGGTTGCTGCCCGAGATCGTCAGCGAGCGTTTGCCGTACTGGATGGTCGTGCGCGCCGACTCGCTGCGCATCCCCGCGGTGGTCGCTCTGGCGGAGGCGCTGCGCGAGCAGACGGCGCGGTCGAAGGAGATGCTCGACGGTGTGTGAGGCAGTGGACCGGTGGCTTCGACAGGCTCAGCCACCTCGGGCCCGGCTCTCCCGCGTGGGAGGACGCTGAGCCCACCCAATGTTCCGGACGAGACAGCACCGCACGCGCGCCGACCGCTGGCTTCGACGCGCTCAGTCACCTCGGGCCCGGCGCAGGAACGCCGCGAGGGATCAGTCGAGCTCGCGCGTGATCGCGACGGTCTCGCTGACCGTCCCGGCGGCGCCCTGAACCGTGAGGGTGAACACCTGGTCGGCGTCGCTGCACGCGAAGACGAGGCCGGAGAAACCGGCCGAGTCGAGGTCGACCTCGGCGGCGGGCTGGGCTGAAGCATCCGTGGTTCCTACGCCGATCCACGCGCGCTCAGCTCTCTCGGTGGTCCACGAGAACGTCAGCGGCACGGTGCTGGCGCGGTCGTCAGGACAGGCGGCGACCGTCGGTTCGACCGCGAAAGCAGAGATGACCGCGCCGTCCGTCGGGACCGACGGGGGAGTGGATGCCACGGGCGCGGGCGCCGACGCCGGCGCCGACGCCGGCGACGCTCCGGCCGCGGGAGGCGACGAGGCAGTCGAGACGGTTCCCGCAGACGTCGGCTGCGCCTCCGGTGCGGTCGAACCCGTCGTGGTCACCGCCCAGATGGCCAGGGCGACGCCGCCGAGGACGAGGGCCGAACCCACGGCGAGCGCCGCTCGGCGGGGAGGACGGGGGGATGCCGGGTCGGAGGCCGTGGCATCCGGTGTCTGCGAGGGCTCTTCGAGGTGGGTCATGGGTGGAACTCCAGAGGGGGACTCCGGGGAGGGGCGGGTGCCCCTCCCCGGAGCGGGGTCAGCGCGTCGAGGTCTTCGAGCGCGTCCGACCGATCACGATCAGCCCGACACCGATCATGCCTGCGGCGAGCGCGAGCCAGCCCAGCGATGACACGTCGGCGGCGCCGGTCTGCGCGAGCGGTCCCGAGCCGGTGCCGGGAGCCGGAGTCGCCGAGGCGGTCGGCGCGAGCGTCGGTACGGCCGTGGGGGCCGCGGTCGGCTCGGCCGTCGGTGCGACGGCCGGCTCCGGGGTGGGCTCGAGCGTCGGCTCGGGCGTCGGCGCCACGGTCGGCTCGGGCGTCGGCTCCGGGGTCGGCGCCACGGTCGGCTCCGGAGTCGGGGTCGGGGTCGGCTCGATGACCACGGGCTCATCCGCGGCCCAGAACACCGCGCGGGCGATGTCGCTGAAGGCGCCGACCGGGTGCGCGCGGAAGGTCGGCGACGTGCCGAACACGAAGGCGCGTGTCCCGGACGGACCCGTGAGGGAGACCGCCGACGCCTGGCCCGCGGCATCCTGGATCGACTGGCCGGGAGTGCTGCGCCAGTGACCAGCCACGAAGGGGTCGGAGCCGGCGTAACGCTGCTCGATCGTCACTCCGGCGGCCGGGGCCGGGAACCACGCGAACGGATACCCGAAGGCGGTGTCCTGCGGGTAGTCGCCCAGCACACCCTCAGCGGGCGTTTCGACCTGGGCGATGCCGTTCGATCCGCGGGTGCCGGTCACCGCGGTGAGCGGTGCGACGAAGGTGTTCACGAAGGCGGCACCGCCGGCGCCGCGACCCACGACGGGGTTGCCGGCAGCGATGAAGGCCGTCACCCGGTCGGCGCCGGCCTGCTCCTCCGGCGTGAAACTGAGCCCGGTTCCCACGTAGAGGACGTCGACGGCTGACAGGTCGACCTCACCCGCGGCCAGGGTGGCGGCGGTCACGGGAACGAGTCCGGTGAAGCCGAGCTTGGTCAGTGCATCGCGGTCCCCCGCGTCGCCGACGTATCCGATACGCACGCTGCGCAGCTCGGTGGCGTCGGTCGCCGCCGCCCCGCCGAGTTCGAAGTCGACACCGAACACCGAGGCAGCCAGGGCGGCCGCATCGCGTGACCGGGCGTCCGCTCCCACGACGACGGTGCCGTCCGGCAGCTGCGACAGAGCGACGCCCGCGGCGAGCAATGCGTTGATCGCCTGCCAGTCGGCCACACCCCGCGGCTCGAACGTCAGCGAGCCGGCGCCCGCGGGCACGGAACCCGTCAGCGGGGCCTCGGTGACCGCCTCGACCGCGGTGGTCGGCGCCGGGTCGGTGGTCTCGCCGATGCGCGCGACATCCGCACCCCAGAGCAGCGAGAGGCTCCACGCCGAGATGTCGTACATGTCGGGGACGCGGTCCGAGATGTCGGAGCCGTCGGCCAGGAGCACGTTCGCCAGGCCACGGAGCGGCTGATGCATGTCGACGTAGAACGAGCCCGCCGGGTAGTCCACGCCGTTCAGGCGCGCGCCCGTCGTCAGACGCTCCACCTCGATGCCGTTGACCAGCAGCTGCTGCACGAGCGTCTGCGCATCGGAATCCGAACGCTGACCGCCGCCCACGGGAATGACGTACGCGCGCGGGAAGTCGGCGTTGTAGATGTCGGTCTCATCCCAGATGTCGGTCCACTCCGCGGGCACGCCCGGGGCGAGGTCCTCGGGTGCGACGTCGGCGGGGATCTCGCGGCTGGGCTCGCCGGCCTCGCCGCGGCGGAAGATCTCGATCTGGTTGTCGAGCAGCGCATCGCTGTGCTCGTCGACGTAGTCCACGACGGTGTCGATGACGACCTCCGCGACCTCGATGTTCACCTTCGCGCGGGCGGGCTGGTCGCCCGAACGCCCGAGCGGCAGCTCGACGGTGTTGGTGATGGCGCCCTGGTACGCCACGTACTGCGGCGCGAAGATCGGGGGCCAGTCATCCCAGCCCGACCGCTGGTCGCGGTAGGGGATGTTGATGAAACCGGTGTTGGTCTCGGTCACGCCGGCGGTCGCCGGGTCGTAGTAGGTGTTACCGGGGATGTTCGCCGCGGTCACGGCATCCTCGATCTCCAACGCCGTGGCGTAGGCGTGCGGCACGAAGAGGTCGTACTCGTAGTTCTCACCGTGCGGGGGTCCGCAAGGCTCGACCTGCAGCACGTCCGTGTAGCCGTGCAAGTCGATGAAGTACGTCGGCTGGATGACGCTCGCCAGGTCGCGCACGATGGATGCCTCGGCCGTGGCGCCCGTGATGAAGTCGCGGTTCGGGTCGTAGCCGTTCGCGGTTCCGCGCTGCCCGAGGGCACGGCCGTCGGGGTTGTTGGTCACCGTGAAGTAGACGCGGTGGTCGTCGAGCATCTCGGTCGTGGCCGGGTCGGTGGACGTGGCGAGGTCCTCGATGTAGTTGAGGGTCGCGTCGGTGCCCTCCCACTCATTGCCGTGGATGTTGCCGTTGAACCACATCGGCACCTTGTACTCGCTCTGCAGCGTCGCATCCGCGGCGGCGGCGGTCGGGTCGGCCTTGACGAGGTCGCGCCAGTCGGACTGCTGTGCCGTCTGCGCGGTGGTCTCGGGGGTCGTGACGGTCACGAGGTAGATGTCGCGACCCTGCGCCGAGGTGCCGACGACCTGAGCCGAGACCCGATCGCTGGTGTCCATGAGCGTGTTCAGGAACGGCGCGATCTCGTCATACGGGCGCACACCGCGCGCGATCGACGCGTCTTCGGGCAGGTCGGGGAAGACCTTCAGTTCGGGCTGAGCGGGGTAGCTGGTCGGCATGTCGATCAGCGGCGACACGGGTCGCACCACACTCAACGAAGAGGGAACCATCGCGGCCGAGGCCGGGAGGGCGGCGAACACGGTGGTCGCGGCGAGGCCGCAGACGACAGTGCCCGCGAGAATGCGTCTCTGCACGGGGTCTCCATGGGATTCGCGTCGCGCGACGTGGAGCTTCTCGCGCGACGGGGGGGGACGGATCGGTTGGCCGATCCTGGAAGAAACCTATGGATGCCGTGTTACGCCGCTATGACGAAAGCCCAACGCCGTGTTACCGGTACCGGGGGCACGCATCGTTCCGCGTCCGACATGACAGAGAGTGTCGGGGCCGACCCCTCTGTCGCGCGCAGCCGGAAGGATGGATGCCATGACCTCCCCCCAGCGCGTACGTTTCGGTTACTGGACCCCGATCTTCGGCGGGTGGCTGCGCAACGTCGACGATGAGCAGACGCCCGTCTCGTTCGCCCACATCGCCGAGATCGCCCGCGCCGCCGAGGAGGGCGGGTTCGACCTGACGCTGATCCCCGAGCTGAACCTCAATGACATCAAGGGCGTCGAGGCTCCGTCGCTCGACGCGTGGGCCGTCACCGCGGCGCTGGCGGCGGTGACCTCGTCGCTGGAGCTCATGGCGGCGGTGCGTCCCGGTTTCCACAACCCCTTCCACACCGCGAAGCAGGCGGCGACCATCGACGAGATCAGCGGCGGACGGTTCACCCTCAACGTGGTCTCGGCGTGGTGGGCCGAGGAGGCGAAGCAGTACGACGGCCTGTTCAGCGCGCACGACGACCGCTACGCCCGCACGATCGAGTGGGTGGAGGTGCTGCGCGGGCTGTGGACCGAGACGCCGTTCTCATACGAGGGCGAGTACTACCGCACCGAGGGGACGTACACCGAGCCGAAGCCCCGCGTCATCCCGCGCCTGTACGCCGGTGGCGAGAGCGAGGCCGGTCGCACGGCGATCACCCGCTTCGCCGATGCGTACCTGACCCACGGCGGCACGCTCGAGGAGCTGTCGACGAAGGTCGCCGACATGCGACGCCGTCGCGACTCGTCCGGCGGGAAGCCGTTCGAGGCGTTCGGCATGGCCGCCTACGCCGTGGTGCGCGACACCGAAGCCGAGGCGCAGGCCGAGATCGAGCGGATCACCGACGTGCGCGGGGGCGCGGCGTACGGCTCGTACCAGGACTTCGTGAGCAAGTCGAAGCTCGACACCCCGGTCGACCTCAAGGAGTACTCGGTGTCGAACCGCGGTCTGCGCCCCAACCTCGTCGGCACGCCCGATCAGGTCGCCGAGCGGATCGTGGAGTTCGCGAACGTCGGCGTCTCGACGCTGCTGCTGCAGTTCTCCCCCCACCTGCCCGAGATGCAGCGCTTCGCCGCCGAGGTGATCCCGCGCGTGCGGCGCCTGGAGGCGCAGCGCGACGGGTGAGTCGCTCTCCCACCCCGCTTGAGTGTCCAAGACACGCCGCGCCGCGGCCGCGCGCACGGCATGTCTTGGACAGTCAACTGCGCCGGCAGCCCGGCATCGCCGCCGCCGCCCGCCGCAGGCGGACCCTGCGCCCAACCTGTTGAGTGTCCAGAACACGCCGCAGCGGCCCGGCGCGCACGGCATGTCTTGGACACTCAACTAAGCCCGCCGCCCGCGGCCGTGCACCAGGACGCGAGGCGAATGCGAGGTGGCTGAGCTCGTCGAAGCCACCGCGCGCGGCCGCGTGCCCGGCCCCTTCGACAAGCTCAGGGTCTGCCCGGCGTGCCGAACCCACTGAGTCGGCGGAGCACACGCCCCCGCGGCGCCGGCGGCCCCTTCACGAGCCCCGGCGTCGTCCCGGGACGCGTCACACCGCCGCGCGCAGCGCCTGATCGAGGTCGGCGATCAGGTCTTCGGCATCCTCGAGCCCGATCGACAGGCGCACGAGGCCATCGGCGATCCCGAGGCGGTCGCGCGTCTCCTGCGTGAAGCCGATGTGCGTCGTCGTGGCGGGGTGCAGTGCCATCGATCGCGTGTCGCCGATGTTCGTCATGCGGCTGAACAGGCGCAGGGCGTCGAAGAAGCGTTCGGCCCCGTCGCGTCCGCCGCGCACGGTGAACGAGAAGACCGAGCCCGAGAGCCCGCCGTAGTCGCGCACGGCGAGGTCGTGCTGAGGATGCGAGGGGAGTCCGGCGTAGTCGACGCTCTCGACGGCGTCGTGCTGCTCGAGCCACTCCGCGATCGTCCGCGCGCTGGCGAGATGCTGCCGCATGCGCACCGACAGGGTCTCCATGCCCTGCTGCAGCAGGAATCCGTTGAGCGGCGAGAGCGCCGGCCCGGTGTCGTTGGCGATCCCGAAGCGCAGCGACAGCTCGAACGCGCGCGGTCCGAACGCCTCGACGAGCGACGGGTGGGTGGCGATCGGGGTATCGGTGAGTGCGGGGTAGGAGCGGTCGGATGCCACCCAGTCGAACGTTCCGCCGTCGACGACCGCCCCGGCGAGGTTGGCGCCGTGACCCGAGAGGAACTTCGTGGCGGAGTGCACGACGATGTCGGCACCGTGCTCGATGGGGCGGATGAGGAACGGCGTCGCGATGGTGTTGTCGACGACGAGCGGGATGCCGTGACGTTTCGCGATGCGCCCGACGAGGGCGATGTCGACGACGTCGTTCTTGGGGTTGGGCAGCGTCTCGGTGAAGATCGCCTTCGTCTCGGGGCGGATCAGGGCGTTCCACTCGGCCTCGTCCGTCGGGTCCCAGACGTACTCCACCGTGACGCCCATGCGCGCGAACGTGCGGTCGAACAGCACGCGCGTGCCGCTGTAGATGCTGGCGGTCGAGACGATGTGCTCACCGGAGCCGGCGAGTGCGAGAAGCGAAACCGTGATGGCCGCTTGGCCGGAGCCCACGACGATTGCGCCCGAACCGCCCTCGAGCGAGGCGAGTCGACGTTCGGCGACCTGGTTGGTCGGATTGGCATTGCGAGAGTAGAGGTGGCCGAGGTCAGCACCGGCGAACCGGTCGGTCGCCTCCTGGAACGATGCGAACCGGTAGGCCGCCGAGAGGTGTACGGGCGTGATGCGCGAACCGTGGGTGAGGTCTTCTTGTTCGCCGGCGTGCACCTGCCGCGTGGCGAAGCCGAAGCCGTCCCACTCGCTGTGCGGTGTCGACGGCTCAGCCACGGATGCCGACCACTTCGCGCGGCAGCAGGGAGCCGAGCCAGCGCGCGATCTCGCGCGGTCCTGAGCGGGGAGCGGATGCCTCGACGTCGGGGTTGTAGTTCGTGTTGGTGTTCACGTCGTACGTCACCGTGCGGCCGTCGAGCGTCTCGATGAATTCGACGCCGGCGATCCCTACACCCTCGGCCGCGAGGAACGCGAGATAGCGGTCGATCAGCGCCGGGTCGACATCGTCGCGCAGGCGGAAGAGCGGCTCGGGCTCGACGCCGTCGGCGCCCGGGACCGCGCACGCCTCGGCGGGGCACAGCTCGAAGCTGCCGGCGCTGGTGTCGACGCGCATGGCGTAGACGAACTCGCCCGCGACGAACTCAGCCCGGGTGATGAACGGCGTCCGGGCCACGAGCAGCTCCTGCAGCAGTGTGATGCCGTCGGGGGAGTGCTCGAAGTCGGGTCCGGCGATCCACGCCGTGAAGTCGTCGATGGAGTCCCACCGCCGCACGCCCAAGCCTTTACCGCCCTGGTTGTGCTTGCTGATGAACGGCGCGCCGAAGCGTTCCGCGGCCGCGGCGAGGTCGTCGGTGCCGAAGACGGCGACCGTGCAAGGAACGTCGATACCCGCGTGGCGCAACGCCGCGTGCTGCGCGACCTTGCTCACCTCGAGCTCGAGGACGTCGGCACCGTTGATGACCGTGCGGCCCCACGACGCGAGCCAGCGCAACACGGCGCGGCCGAACTCCTTGCTGTGCGCGTGGTCACGCGTGTGCGCCGAGGCACTCAGTCGCGACCAGAAGACGCCGTCCGGCGGTTCGACCGCGAGGTCGATCGAGCCGTCGGTGAGCAGCCATTCTTCGAACGGCACCCCTTCGGCCTCGAACGCCGCTGCGAACGGGGGAATCCACTGGGGATTCTCGTGGATGACGTAGACCTTGCCCGACATTCCGCCAGGCTAACGCGCGCCTCCGACATCGCGCCCGCCGACCCGTCACGCGGGGTCACGGCATCCCGCTTGGAGCTTCGACGGAGGGGGCGTTGCCTCCGAAATCTGTATCGTTGCAAGGCTGTGCCGGCAGAAAGGGATGCCATGACCTCGGCCTACATCGACGCCAATCGCGCCAACTGGGACCAGCGTGCGACCTTGCACGCAGCCCGCGACGGCTCAGGCTACGGCGTGCAGCGATACGTCGCAGACATCGAGGCCCTGTCGGACGTCGTCCGCTTCGATCAGCGCCTGCTCGGTGACATCACGGGCCTGCGTGCGGTGCACCTGCAGTGCCACATCGGCACCGACACCCTGTCGCTCGCGCGCCTGGGCGCGCGCGTGAACGGTCTCGACTTCTCTGAGAACGCCGTCACCGAGGCCCGCCACCTGGCCGCGGAGGCCGGTGCCGACGTCGATTTCGTGCAGGCGGACGTCCGGGATGCCGCAGCGGTTCTGCCCCGCGGAGAGTTCGACCTCGTCTACACCGGTATCGGCGCACTGTGCTGGCTGCCGTCGATCACGGAGTGGGCGGCAGTGGTGTCCGACCTGCTGGCTCCGGGGGGCACGCTGCACATCCGCGAGGGGCATCCGGTCCTGTGGTCCCTTAACGAAGAGCTCCCGGGCCTCGTGCCGACCTTCCCCTACTTCGAGCAGACCGCCCCTCTCGAATGGGACGACGCAGGAACCTACGTCGAGGTGTCCGCCCCGCTGACCGCGACCCGCACGTACGAGTGGAACCACGGCCTCGGCGAAATCGTCACCGCCCTGCTCGACCGAGGCCTGCGCCTCGACGCACTTGTCGAGCACGACAGCGTGCCCTGGGAGGCGCTGCCCGGCCGCATGACCATGCGCGCCGACGGCGAGTGGGCCCTGACCGAGCAGCCGTCGGTCATTCCGCTGAGCTACACGATCCGGGCGTCGAAGCCGGCCTGACGTCAGCGTCGGGGCTCGTATCGAACCCGCGCGTCATCTCCTCGAGGCGATGCGGACCATCACCGCCCACCAGATGAACGCGAAGAGGACGGCAGCAATGACACCACTGTCGAACGAGCCGTCGATGACCACCGAAGGCGAACCGTCAGCGTCACGGGCGCCCCGAAACGTGACCACGAGCGGGATCACTGTCGTCGCCGCGTTCGCGAAGGCGACGGCGGCGAGCGCCATAGCGAGAATCGCGAGGAGACCCCCGCCGACGAAAAGGCCGGATGCCACGACGGCCATGTGAGAGGCGGACTCCCTGAAGCGGATCGTCATCGCGCGCCCCTTCTTCTCGCGGCCTCCTCCGCGATATGCGAGCTCGGGTGAGGCAAGGGGGTGAAATCGGCGACCGTCGTAGGTGACGACGGAGAGTTATCTGGCGCTGATCGTGGCACGCTGGCTCCCTCATCCGCATTTCAGGGGGCGCCGCCGTGGGGGACACCGCCAATCTCACAATGATCGTGACGGTTTACGCGGCCCTCATCGGCGCCGGGTGGGGCCTCCTCGTTGATCCGATCCGACCCGCAACCTGGTGGGTCGCCGTGGCGTCAGTGGTCCTGACAGGCTTCTTGATCGCCGGGCTGGCACCCGACGCGGCTCTCGCCGTACCGATGCTCGGAATCGTCTTCTCCCTCACCTCGTGGGCACGAGACAAGATGTGGCGCGCCAGCCTCACTCGCGAACCGTCTGAACCACCCCGAACGCCTCCGCCTCTTCCTCCGTCAGCATCCGCGACCGGATGAGGAACCGCATCCCGGTCGGGCCCTCCACCGAGAAGCCCGCGCCGCGGCCGGGAACGACGTCGATCGTCAGGTGAGTGAATTTCCAGTACTCGAACTGCGACTCCGACATGTAGACCTCGATGGAGTCGTCGAGTCCCGCGTCGATGTCGCCGAGGTGCACGTCGCTGGGGCCCGTGATGAACATTCCCACCGGGTAACACATCGGTGAGCTGCCATCACAGCAGCCGCCCGACTGATGGAACATCAGCGGGCCGTGCTTCACCGTGAGCTCGCGCAGCAGCGCGGCCGCGGCATCCGTCACGTCGACGCGTGAGGGCTGGGTGATCATGTCCCATTCCTTTCAATTCCTGTCCCAAAATGTGTCGGCTGCGGGCCCGGCCACCCGCCATAACTGGGACGAGGGTCACCGCGAGGCAGCCACAAGTGGGACACGCACGGCCCCACAGCCGCACCACCCGAACGGGTGTGACCCCCGGCGCGAACCCGGGGGTCACTGAGCGCCGACGACCCTGCGTCGCGGCGCCCTGCCGATCAGAAGAAGCCCATAGCCCCATCGGCATACGACACCAGCAGGTTCTTCGTCTGCTGGTAGTGGTCGAGCATCTTGAGGTGGTTCTCGCGGCCGATGCCCGACTGCTTGTACCCGCCGAACGCGGCGTGCGCGGGGTACTGGTGGTACGTGTTGGTCCAGACGCGGCCGGCCTCGATAGCCCGGCCGGCGCGGTAGGCGGTGTCGCCGCTACGGCTCCACACACCGGCGCCCAGGCCGTACAGCGTGTCGTTTGCGATCGAGATGGCATCGTCGAAGTCGTCGAACGAGGTGACCGACAGCACAGGACCGAAGATCTCCTCCTGGAAGATCCGCATGTCGTTCGTGCCCTCGAAAACGGTCGGCGCCATGTAGTAGCCGTCCGTCAGGTCGCCGCCGAGGTCGACGCGTTCTCCACCTGTCAGCAGCTTGGCGCCACCCGCCTTGCCGATGTCGATGTACGACAGGATCTTCTCCAGCTGGTCGTTCGAGGCCTGCGCGCCGATCATGGTCTCGGGGTCGAGCGGATTGCCCTGGCGCACCTTCTTCACGCGCTCGAGGCCGTCGCCGAGGAACTGGTCGTAGATCGACCGCTGGATCAGCGATCGCGACGGGCACGTACACACCTCGCCCTGGTTGAGGGCGAACATCGTGAAGCCCTCGAGCGCCTTGTCGTAATAGGCATCGTCGCTCCGCAGCGCCACGTCCTCGAAGAACACGTTGGGGCTCTTGCCACCGAGCTCGAGCGTCACCGGAATGAGGTTCTGCGAGGCGTACTGCATGATCAGTCGGCCGGTCGTGGTCTCACCGGTGAAGGCGATCTTGCGGATGCGCTTGTGCTGCGCCAGCGGCGCCCCCGCCTCGATACCGAAGCCGTTGACGATGTTCACGACACCCGCCGGCAGCAGGTCGCCGATGATGTCGAACAGGAAGAGCAGGGATGCCGGAGTCTGCTCGGCCGGCTTGATCACGACGCAGTTGCCCGCCGCGAGAGCAGGAGCGAGCTTCCATGCCGCCATGAGAATGGGGAAGTTCCACGGGATGATCTGGCCGACCACGCCCAGCGGCTCATTGAAGTGGTACGCGACGGTGTTCTCGTCGAGCTGGCTGAGCGAGCCCTCCTGCGCCCGCAGCACGCCGGCGAAGTAGCGGAAGTGGTCGACGGTCAGGGGAATGTCGGCCGCGAGCGTCTCGCGCACCGGCTTGCCGTTCTCCCAGGTCTCGGCGACGGCGATCTTCTCGAGGTTCTCTTCGATCCGGTCGGCGATCTTGTTCAGGATGACGCTGCGCTCGGCGGGAGTGGTCTTCTTCCACGACGCGAACGCCTTCCATCCCGCCTCCACGGCGCGATCGATGTCGTGCGCGTCGCCGCGCGCGACCTCGCAGAACGGCTTACCGGTGACAGGGGTGATGTTCTCGAAGTACTCTCCGCTGTGGGGTTCGACCCACTCGCCACCGATGTAGTGCCCGTACCGCGAACGGTATTCGGCGACGGCCCCGCGTTGTCCCGGGGCGGCGTAGACGCTCGAGACGCCTTCTTCGACGATGGTCATGCGTGTCTCCTTCGACGGTCATGAGTCGCCGCGTCTGCTTCGGGCGGCGATGCGCCGACGGTACGCCGGGGGACGTTGCATCGAGTTGCGCCGGGGCACGGGGCGGGCAGCGGCGCGGGCTGTCTCGTCGAAGCCGCACCCATTTGCCGAGACCGCATCCGATTGACGGCAAGCGCATGCGGCCTCGTCAATGCAATGCGGTTTCGAGCCGCGGCCGTCTCGCCGCCCGGGCGCGGGCGGCGCACGGCGCACGGCGCACGGCGCGCGGCGCACGGCGGCGCCCTGAACGCGATGCCCCGCCCGAACGTGGACACCGCGCTCGAAGCGCGGCGGCAGCATCGACCTACGTGGCCGGCGACGGCCTCGCGACCATCGCCGCGAGATCCGCCTGCGTGCGGCCTCACCCCGCCGGAAGCGCGGATGCCACGGCCCCGAGGCCGTGGCATCCGTCTGCGTGCGCAACCGCGTGGCGCGGGCGAACTTCGTCGCGGCGACTACACGTCGGCGTCGGCCAGCACCGATCGCAGCGGCGGCACGTTGACCTCGTGCAGGTCGACGTCGTCGAGGCGCTCGATGCTCTGCACACGGGGGGCGATCACGCGGTCGTCGGCGACGATCCAACTGCCGACGAGGAGGAACCGGTCGTTGCCCGCCGTGATCGGGCCGGTGAGGGCGAAGGTCTGGTGCGTCGGCGTGAGGAATGTCACGCGCACGGGCGTGCCGTGGGGGAGGGTCGACGGATCGACCACGTCTGCCTCGAGCGCCGGCTGCGGAGGCTCGATACCGAGATCGATGCGCTGGATCTCGGAGCTCGTCGCGAGGATCACGTCGCCGACCAGGGGCTGACCGCCCACGCCGATACGCACGGTGCCCTCGAGGGCGTAGAGGCCGTAGCGCGGCGAACGGACGATGACGCGGGCGACGTCGCCCGCCATGACCTCGGCCAGCGCCTCGCGGATGCGCGCCACGTCGCGACGGGCACGGGCTGCCGAGAAGATGTCGAGCGCGTTTTCGTCCATGGGTTCAGAGTAACGAGGGCCTCCGACATCGGGTCCACCGAAGAGTGAACGCACACGTAAGCGTGGTCGCGTCAGCGCGGTTCACTCGCGCTCCAAGCGCTCGATCCGTGCGACGAGGCCGGCACGCTTCGGCGAACGCGGGGGCAGCATCGACAGGCACAGCCGCAGCACCTCCTCGTCATCGCGCCCGTCGACGGCGTCGGCGTAGGCGAGGAGCACGTCGACACCGGCCTCGGCGATCAGCGCCTCTCGCAGCGTCGAGCGCACCGATTCGCGTACCTCGACCACCCCCGGTGCGTCGGACTCAGGAAGCACCGGACCCGAGTAGGCCGCGAGAGCCACCCGGTGCGCACCGCGGTCGAGAAGCGACAGCACGTGCTGGGCGTCGGTCTCGAGTCCGTCGAGGAGTCGATACGGCCGGGATGCCGGCACAACCCGCGGAGCGAGGGGAACCAGGGCGCGGCGCAGGCGCACCATCTCGGGCCGCAGCGTCTCTACGGCGGCGTGGCCGTACACGGCCTCGCTCAGCGCCTCGGCGGAGAGGCCCTCGCGGTGCACGGCGAGCAGCAGCAGGATCTCGGCATGGCGGGCGCTGAGTTCGAGCGTCGACCCCGACACCTCGAGCAGCGCGCGATCCCGGCCGAGGGTGCGCAGGAGTGCCCGCGACGGCGCTGCACGTGTGGGAGGAGGGGCCTGCTGCGCGCGGAGCCGCGCCACGAGGATCTCGCTCTCGATTGCCCGGGCCGTGGCATCCACGAGAAGTTGAGCCTGGGGAGTCACCGCCTCGGGCCCTCCCGTGACGTCGATCACGCCGAGCAGGCGACGAGTCTCGGGGTCGTGCACCGGAGCGGCCGTGCACGACCACGGCTGCACGAGGCGGTTGAAGTGCTCGGCGCCCCGGATCTGCACGGAGCGATCGAGGGTCAGCGCGGTCCCGGGTGCGGAAGTGCCCACGGCATCCTCGGCCCAGTTCGCTCCTGCGACGAAGCCCATGTCACCGGTGAGCGTGCGGATGTGCCGGTCGCCCTCGACCCACAGCAGGCGTCCCGCGGCGTCTCCCACAGCGACGACGACACCCGACTCCTCGGCGGTGCCGGGAAGGAGCAGGGCGCGCACCATGTCCATGACCCCGGCCAGCGGATGAGCCCGGCGATACCCCTCGAGTTCCTCCGACGCCAGCTCGAGCGCGGGGAGTCCTTCGGGCCCGACGAGGGATGCCATCGACCGCCGCCACGACTCGGTGACCAGCGGACGCACGTCGTCGAGGCGCCGATCCTCGTTGCCGGCGAGGAGTTCGTCGTGTGCGCGCGCGATCAGCAGTCCCGAGGTCTCGGGGGAGATGGCCGGTCGCGACCAGGAGGAGGGCACAGGACTCCCATCGGCGGTGACGGAGGTGGGTTTCAGTGTAGGTCGGCGGATGCGGCTGCGGTGCGGTTTCGCAGTCCGCTCGCAGGCATGACACCGCTCCGACCCGGAAAGCCGGGCGCGTGTGAGGTATCCGTACTACGCACTACTGCGCACTGCGTGGTACTGTCCGAGGCAGACAAGCGAAGGGGGCGCGCGTGGATACGACGCAGCTGTTGAAAGGGGTGCTGGATGCCGCCGTACTCGCGGTCGTGCAGCACGACGACGGGTACGGGTACGACATCGTGCGCAGGCTCCGGGAGGCCGGGCTCGGTGAGGTGGGCGACGCATCGGTCTATGGGACGCTCCGGCGGCTTTACTCCGCGGGGGCGCTGTCGAGCTACGTCGTGCCGAGTGACGGAGGACCGCACCGCAAGTACTACGCGATCAACCCGCAGGGCCGTGAGCTGCTCGACGCGCAACGCGCGAGCTGGACCCACTTCTCCTCGGCCATGACGACCCTGCTCGATGACACCACCCCCTCGAAGAAGCTGCGCACGATCGGAGACGCACGATGATCACCACGCCCACTCGCTCCGACATCCGCTACTTCGCCGCCGCCGTGCGCGCGCATCTCGACGACCTCCCGGCCGACGAGGTCGACGACCTGCTCGACGGCCTCGAGGCCGATCTGTCCGATCAGGCCGCCGAGGCGGGGGAGTACTTCGAGCTCCCGGATGCCGCGACCTACGCCGAGGAACTCCGTTCCGCCGCGGGACTCCCCGAACGCGTCGCAGCTCCCCAGAAGAAGATGCCGCTCGTGGAGCGCGCGCGCGACGCGTGGAGTTCGACGGGCAGGAGGATCCGCGGGAACCCCGCCGGTGCCTCGATCCTGGACCTCCTGGCATCCCTCCGCCCCGTGTGGTGGGTGGTCCGCGGAGTCGTCGTCTACCTCTGGGTCGTCGCGTTGCTCGTCCCCCTCGGCGGGACGGGCGGCATCCTGTCGTCGGTCCTCGTGCTGACCTTCAACCCCCTCGCCTGGGTCATCCTCCTGACCCTCATCGCGGTCAGTGTGCAGTGGGGCCAGGGAAGATGGATGCCGTTCCGGTGGCTCCGCGCGACCGCGGTCGTGGTGAGCGTTGTCACGGTGCTGGCTCTGCCCACGACGTTGGGGACGCTGAGCAATTCCCTGTTCGCGGCCGTCTACAGCAACCGCGCGTCGGCCTCTCAGGGATGGACTCCCGGTCTCTCCGTCGACGGCATCCGTGTTCGCAACATCTACGCGTACGACGCGAACGGTGATGCCCTCTCGGGAGTTCAGCTCTTCGACCAGGATGGGCGACCGGTCACCACCGTCGGAATGGAGACGACGACCCTGTCGGACTCCTACTACGCGGGTGGCGGCGGACCTGTTCCGGTCCCTTATACGGTGCCGGGCAGCTCCCCGATCTGGAACGCCTTCCCGCTGCGTGAGGTGCCCGCGGAGAAGTGGACGTGGGATCAGGCCGACCTGGCCGAAGCGACCTTGTCGCCCGCTCCGTTCGAGCGCGTCCAGCCGCTCCCGGATGCCGCGCAGCCGGCCCTCCCCGCGGCGACGCCGGAACCGTCGACGACTCCTCCCACAGAATCCGCTCCGACCCCGACCGTGGACCCCCTCGCCTCCGCGACGTCCGAGGCGGTCGCCCCGTGAGCGACGAGCCGCGCGTCATCAGCATCGACCTGACCCACCTCATAGTGGCGGCACTGGCCCACGACGATGACGACGGCGACCGGTACCGGTGAGACCGGCGTGCGGGACGGGCTTCCGGGGGAGTGGGGGCTCACGGACACCGTCCCGCACGCCGCGGGGGACCGTGTCCATTCCCCTCCGGGCATGTACCGTCGGGCGGAGGGGGCCGACGGCGCGCGGGGGTCGAACCGTCACCGCCGGCGTGTCACCGACGAACCCGCGCACGACGCTCCCGCAGCCCGCGAACGAGCGATGAAAGCGCGCGGGGTCAGCCCCGCGCCGCCCACCACTCCCGAAGCCTCTTCTCGGCCTCCTCCTCGCCGACCACGCCCTCGTCGAGGCGCAGGTCGAGCAGGAAGCGGTATGCCTCGCCCACCTCGCGCCCGGGCTTCAGCCCCAGCACGTCCTGGATGCGGTTGCCGTCGAGCTCGGGGCGGATCGAATCGATCTCCTCCTGCTCGCGAAGCGCGGAGATGCGCGCCTCGATGTCGTCGTAGGCGGATGCCAGTCGCTGCGCCTTGCGCTTGTTGCGGGTGGTCACATCTGCCCGGGTGAGGATGTGCAGGCGCTCCAATTCGGCCCCGGCGTCGCGGACGTACCGGCGCACCGCGGCATCCGTCCACGCCCCCTCGGCGTAGCCGAAGAACCGCAGGTGCAACTCGACGAGGCGCGTGACGACGGTGGTGGTCGCGGCGTCGAAACGCAGCGCCTGCAGGCGCTTGCGGGCGAGGCGCGCACCCTTGACGTCGTGGTGGTGGAACGTCACGCCCCCGCCCGGCTCGAGGCGTCGTGTCGCGGGCTTGCCGATGTCGTGCAGAAGCGCCGCCAGGCGCAGGGGCACATCGGGGGCGGCATCCGGATGCCGACTCTTCTCGAGCGCGATCGCCTGGCGCAGCACGGTGAGGGAGTGCTCGTAGACGTCTTTGTGGTGGTGGTGCTCGTCGACCTCGAGGCGCAGAGCCGGCACCTCGGGCAGGAACTCCTCGATCAGGCCGGTCTCCACGAGCACGCGGAGGCCACGAACCGGGTCATCGGTCTGCAGCAGGCGCACGAGCTCGGCCTGCACGCGTTCGGGGCTGACGATCTCGAGCGACGCCCGCAGGTCGGCGATCGCGTCGAGGGTCGCTCGGTCGACGGTGAAGTCGAGCTGGGACGAGAAGCGAGCCGCGCGCAGCATGCGCAACGGGTCGTCGCCGAAGCTCACGGCCGGGTCGATGGGGGTGCGAAGACGCCCCGCGATCAGATCCTCGACGCCGCCGGTCGGGTCGACGAGCGTGCGCGCGGGCACGCGGAGCGCCATGGCGTTGACGGTGAAGTCGCGGCGGGTGAGGTCGGCTTCGAGGGTGTCACCGAACTCCACCGTGGGCTTGCGCGTGACCCCGTCGTAGCTGTCGGCGCGATAGGTGGTGATCTCGACCTGTTCGCCCATGACGCGTGCGCCGATGGTCCCGAAAGCGCGGCCGACGTCCCATTGGACCGACGAGACGGGCTTGATCAGCGCGAGGATCTCGTCGGGGCGGGCGTCGGTGGTGAAGTCGAAGTCGTGCGTGGTGCGGCCCAGCAGCGCGTCGCGAACCGGGCCACCGACGATCGCGAGATCACGGCCGGCTTCGGCGAAGGTACGGGCGACGGTGGCGACGACGGGGTGCGCGGCGAGCTCCTCGAGGCGCGCGAGACCCTCGGCCATGTTCAGCATGTCTTCGAGCCTATCCGGGGCCGGCGACAGCGATCGTGCGTCTGCCCACGGCCTCATCGAGCGTCCGGAACACCCGGATGCCACGGCATCCACGTCTGCGTTTCGTGGACTCTCGCGTGGCCCGCGACCCCGACCGCGCGGCTCAGTCGGCGAATGAGACGAAGCCTGTCACCAGCAACTCGCGCACGCGTGGCAGCAGATCGTCGCGGAGGTGCGCGGCATCCACCTCCATCAACTGCGCGATGGCGTCGATCAGGACACCGACGGCGAGATCGCCGTCGCACGCCCCGACCAGCGCGGCGAGAGCCGGGTCGACCTCGGTCCGCCGCGCGAAGCCACCGCCCTGGTGCAGCTCGATGACCGACGGATCACCCTCACCCGGGCGGTAGTGGCGCGCCTCGGTGACGTCGGGCGCCACCTGCAGCACGCTCGCCGCGAGGTCGTCGTCGTCCAGCAGCGCCGCACGGTCGTGCGCGGCGAGGCAGGCTGCGAGGTGCGGTCCGAACGCGGACTCTCCGCCCCCCGCGACGCGCTCGTACCGCGCAAGGGTGGGGCCTCCGGCCAGGGGCTTGCGCAGCAACAGGTATCCGAAGCCGACGCCGGTGACGCCGCGGCGGGCGAAGTCGTCGAGCCACGCGTCGATGAGACGTCCGTGCGCGGCCGTTCCCGGAACCGTGCCACCGTCGCGCACCCAGAGCTCCGCGTACGCGAGCGGGTCGAGCACCTCGCGCTCGATCACCCAGCCATCCATCTCCTCGCCCACCCACGAGCGGACGCGGTCGAGTCCCGCTTCACCCTCGCGGTACTCCCAATTGCCCAGCAACTGCGCGACACCTCCGGGCGAGAGATGCGAACCCGCACCCGCGACGACGGCCGCCACCAGCGAATCGCCCTCCATCCCGCCGTCGCGGTACTCGTACGCCGGAACCCCCTCGACACGGGGCGTGATGACGAACGGGGGATTGGATGCCACCCGGTCGAACGTCTCGCCGGCGACGGGGTCGAACAGCGAGCCGTGCCGTGTCTCGATGCCCTCGACGCTGTTCAGGAGCGCGTTCAGCCGGGTGAACCGCAGCGCCCGCTCGGAGACGTCGGTGGCGACGACGTGGTCCACGAGGCGGCGCAGGCGAAGAGCCTGGATGCCGCACCCCGTCCCGACGTCCAGTGCGGTCCGCGCGCCGCGGGTCAGTTGCAGGCGGGCCAGGGTCTGCGAGGCCCCGCCCACACCCAGGACGTGGTCCTCGGGGAGAGGCCCCTCGAGCGCCGCCTCGTCGAGGTCGCTCGCGATCCACCACTCGACCTCCCCCTCGTCGTCCGAGAACGCCTGCGGCCGCACGACGACCTCGGGATGCACGTCGTCGCCCTCGACGCGCACGAGGCCCAGCGCGGCCGCACCGTCGACACCCAACGACGGCAGCGCCGAAACCACCTGCTCGCAATCCACGGTGAGACCGAGCCCCCACAGGCGCCCCAGCACGGCGAGGGCGTCGTCGCGGGCGCCGAGCGCCCGCTCGGCCGGGCGGCGCAGGCCGCGTGCCACGGCGTCATCCGCTTGCTCGCCCCAGGCCCCGCGGAGCGTCGAGCTCGCGAAGTCGGCGGCACGGAGATCGGCGGCGAGCGCCTGACAGAGGCGGGGGTCGGGTTCGGGAAGCACCGGTCCATTCAAGCGTCTGCGCGAGGCTATCGGGGGGCTTCATGGAACGCGGGCCTAGACTCATCGCGGTGCAAGGCCCCCTCGTGCCACCGACGCTCGTATGACCGTGACTTCCCCGCCTTCGGGCTCCCCCGTGCTGCGGCGCCCCCTCGCGCGCCGGCTGCTGGCGACCCTCGCCGCCGGTGCCCTGGCCCTCGGCGTGGCGCTGCCGTCGGCCGCCGCGTTCGCCGCGACCCCCGATCCTTCGTCGACGACCGCGGCCGTCGCCTCCGCACTGTCGGCGGCTCCCGCGGCGAACGGGATCCTGCGCCCCGGCGACCCGCTGGCGGTCGTCGTCACGCTGTCGGCGGGGTCCGCGGCCGCCACCGCGACCCCCGTCGCCCTCTCGATCGGCACGGCATCCCTCGGTGACGACGCCTCCCTCGACCGCTGGCTCGGTGGCGACGCGTCGGGACAGAACCTGCAGCAGGTGGCGACGGGAACGGTGGATGCCACCGCCTCCGGCGCGCAGAGCTCGATCACGCTGACCGTCCCCGCAACCGATGCGACCCTCGCCGGCCGCGGTGCCGGGGTCTACCCGGTGCTCGTGTCGGCGGCCGGCCTGACGGCACCGAGCGTGGTCGTCGTGCCGTCCGACGGTCCGACCACCCCGATCGCGCTCGTGGTGCCCATCACCGCGGCCCCCCTGACACGCGGTCTGCTGACCGGCAACGAGCTGGCGGAGTTGACGGCGGTCGACGGAGCGCTGTCGGCCCAACTCGACGCCGTCGACGGCACCTCTGCCACTTTGGCCATCGACCCGGCCATACCGGCCGCGATCCGTGTTCTCGGCTCCGCTGCGCCGCCCACCGCGGTCGCCTGGCTGCAGCGTCTGCTCGCGCTGCCGAACGACAGGTTCGCGCTGCAGTTCGGCGATGCCGACCTGGCCGCCCAGCTGCAGGCCGGACTGACGGCCCCGTTGGGCCCGACGTCGCTGCAGTCGTACATGGATGAGGCCGATTTCACCGGACCGGCGCCCGCCGTTTCCGCGGTCTCGAGTCCGGAGCCGGTCCCCTCCGCGAGCCCGGGGCAGCCGAGCTATCCGACGTTGACGACGCTGCTCGACATCGGCTCGGCGACATCGAACGTCTTCTGGCCGGCAACGGGGTCGGCCGGGCCCGAGACGGTGGCCTCGCTCGGCGCCCTGGGAACCCCCGAGGAGCCCACTCGCGTGCTGACGGCTTCGACGAGCGTCTCCGGCGGTTCTCGCGTTGCGTCCTCCGCCGTCGCGGGCGTCTCGACCCCGGTGTACGACGCCGAGGTGTCACGGGTGCTCGCGGCCGCCGCCGGCCAGAACGATGCCACGCGCCGCAGTGCGTCCCTGTCCGCCGTGCAGGCGTATCTCGCTATCGCGCGGAGCTCCGCCGGCGATCAGCCGGTCCTCGCCGTGCTCGACCGCGGCACCGACCGCTCCCGCGTGAGCCTGCGCGCCACGCTCGGCCTGATCTCCTCCGCGCCGGGGTTCGCGACATCGACGCTCGCCGAGGTTTCGGGCCGGCCGGCATCCGAGGTCTCCCTCGCCGCGCCCGCGGTCGACCCGACACGGGCGACCGAGGTGGGCGATCTGCTCTCCGACGAGCAGTCGGTCGACCGCTTCGCCACGATCCTCGATCAACCCGAGTTGCTCACCGGCCGCGAACGCGCCGAGTTGCTGCAGGTCATCAGCGTCTCGTGGACGGGCGACGCCGCCCGTCGGGCCGTCGCCGACCACCGTGCCGGTACGCAGACCACGCTGGATTCCGTCGGCATCCTCTCCTCCGACTTCCGCCTGGTCAGCTCCAGCGCCCCGCTGCGACCCTGGGTGCGCAACGACCTGCCGTGGCCCGTCACGGTGGTGCTCGACGTGAGCCCGAACGACGCGCGTCTGCGTGTGCAGGACCGCACGATGGTCGAGGCGCAGGCCGCGGCCAACACCCGCGTCGAGGTGCCCGTCGAAGCACGCATCGCCAACGGCGAGGTCAGCGTCGACCTGCAGCTCTACAGCCCCACCGACCAGCCGGTCGGGGCCCCGCAAAGGGTCGACGTCGAGGTGCGCGCCGAGTGGGAGAGCATCGGGCTGATCGTCATCGTCGTGCTCGTGGTGGCCTTCCTCGGCCTCGGCGTCGTCCGGACGATCGCGCGTCGACGTCGCACGCGGGCGGAAGAGGAGTCGACCCCCACTCAGGATGCCGACACCCCCGTCGACGGCATCGGCGTGAAGGGTCCGGATGACGACGGGCGCAGCCCCGCCGAGTCCGCGGACGACACCGCACCCGACGAAGAGGAGATCCGCCCGTGAGCAGTATCGGACGGGCGAGTGTGCTCATCGGGGCGGGGACGATCGTCTCCCGCGTGAGCGGGCTGCTGCGCATCGTCGTGCTCGTCGCGATCGTCGGCTCGGTGGGCAGCGCCGCGGGTGACGCGTTCGGTCTCGCAAATCAGCTGCCGAACAACATCTACACGGTGATCTCGACCGGTGTACTCACGGCGGTGATCGTCCCGCAGATCGTGAAGGCCGCCGCGCACGCCGACGGCGGCCGGGCCTTCGTCTCGAAGCTCTTCACGCTGGGAACGGTGATCCTGCTCGCGGCGACCGCCCTTGCGATGATCGCCGCTCCGTTGATCGTCACCGTCTACATCGACCCGGCGAAGGTCGAGCCCGATCAGATCGCGCTGGCCACCGCATTCGCCTATTGGTGCCTGCCGCAGATCTTCTTCTACGGCCTCTATGCGCTTCTGGGGGAGATCCTCAACGCGCGCAAGGTGTTCGGCCCGTACACGTGGGCACCCATCGTCAACAACGTCGTCTCCATCGTCGGTTTCGGCATCTTCCTGCTGCTGTTCGGGGGGCCGAGCCCCGACGTCCTGCTGTGGACACCCACGATGATCGCTCTGCTCGGTGGTGTCGCCACAGGCGGGATCGTGTTGCAGACCGTCGTGCTGCTGGTGTTCTGGCGCCGAGCCGGTCTGCAGCTGCGTCCCGACTTCCACTGGCGCGGCGTGGGCCTGCGCCACATCGGACGACTGGCCGGTTGGACGTTCCTCATGGTCATCGTGGGACAGCTGGCCGGAATCGTCCAGACACGGGTGCTGTCCGGCGCTTCGGGGACCGGACCCGCGATCATCGCCACGCAGAACGCGTGGCTGGTGTTCATGCTGCCCTACTCGATCATCGTGCTGTCGATCGGGACGCCGTACTTCACGCAGCTCAGCGAGCACGCCGCAGCCGGGCGTCACGACGAGGTGAAGTCCGACATCGTCCGCAGCATCCGCGTCCTCGGGCTGTTCATCGTCGTCGCCACCGCCGCGCTGGCCGTCGCTGCCGTGCCGGCGACCCGCGTCTTCACGAACAGCTCCGACGAGGCTCTCGCCGCGGCCCCCGTCCTGCTGTGCTTCCTCGTCTGTCTGCTGCCGCTGGCCGTGCTCTTCGTCATCCAACGCACCTTCTACGCCTACAACGACACACGGACGCCGTTCTTCTTCACCCTCGCGCAGGGCGTGCTGGTCGCCGTGACGGCCCTGATCGCCGGAGCCGCGGTCGGCGCCGGGGCTCTTCCCCTTGCCCAGCTGGCGGCGGGGGTCGCACTGGGTCAGTCTCTTGCGAGCGTCGTGCAGGTAGTGGTCGCCACGGTGATCCTGCACCGACGCCTCGGGGGCATCGGTGTGCGCGCCTGGCTGACCCCGCTCGGGCGTTTCGTTCTCGTCGCCGTGCCCGCTGCCGCGGCGGGCTGGGGCGTCGTGCTGCTGTGCGGCGGCCCCGAGGGCTGGCTGTCGGCATCCGTGGTGTCGGGCGCTCTGGGAGCCGCACTGGTCGGATCGGTCGTACTCGCGGTGTACATCGGCATCCTGGCACTTCTGCGAACGCCGGAGCTCGAACCGGCGTTCGCGCTGGGCCGACGGTTCCTCCCCAAGCGCTAGCCCCGCAGCCGTGGAATACCCCGCGGCTAGCATGGGTTTCATCCGACGGAATCAACGAGAGGAAGGCGCAACCGTGCGTCACGTCATCATCATCGGATCGGGCCCGGCCGGGTACACCGCTGCCATCTACGCCGCCCGAGCCAATCTGGAACCCCTCGTCGTCGCGAGCTCCGTCGAAGCCGGCGGAGACCTCATGAACACCACCGAGGTCGAGAACTTCCCCGGGTTCCCCGACGGCATTCAGGGCCCCGACCTCATGGCCAAGATGCAGGCGCAAGCCGAGCGTTTCGGTGCCGACGTCCTGTACGACGACGTCGTCTCGCTTCAGCTCGACGGCCCCGTCAAGACGATCACGCTCGGTAGCGGCAGGGTCGAAGAGGCCGTCTCGGTCATCTACGCCACCGGATCCGCTTACCGCAAGTTGGGTCTCGAGGGCGAAGAGCGTCTGTCGGGCCGCGGTGTTTCGTGGTGTGCCACGTGCGACGGCTTCTTCTTCCGTGACCGCACCATCGCCGTCGTCGGCGGCGGTGACTCGGCGATGGAAGAGGCGAACTTCCTCACCAAGTTCGCGTCGAAGGTCTACGTCATCCACCGCAAGGACTCGCTGCGCGCCTCCAAGATCATGCAGGAGCGCGCCTTCGCCAACCCCAAGATCGAGTTCATCTGGAACAGCGCGGTCGACGAGATCCTCGGTGACGAAGCCGTCAACGGCGTGCGTCTTCGCTCGACCGTCGACGACTCGACGAGTGAGCTGCCCCTCGACGGCCTGTTCGTCGCGATCGGCAACGATCCGCGCACGCACCTGGTCCATGACAAGCTGCAGCTGACCGACCAGGGCACCATCTGGGTCGACGGACGTTCCTCGCGCACGTCGGTCGAGGGTGTCTTCGCCGCCGGTGACGTGATCGACCCGACGTACCGCCAGGCCATCACCGCCGCGGGCAGCGGCACCGTCGCTGCCCTCGACGTAGAGCACTACCTCGCCGCGCGCGGCGAAGCCGGTGCGCCCGCCGTCTCGGAGAGCCCCCTCGAGGGTCTCCCTGACGCTGCGGTCGTCTGAGGAACAAATCCGCGCCAACCGGCGTTTCGACTCACTGAAGCTTCCATCTAAGGAGATATGCAATGACTGCCAAGGCGACGACCTCCGCCACGTTCGAGCAGGACGTCCTGCAGGCTGACGGACCCGTGCTCGTGGACTTCTGGGCCGAGTGGTGCGGACCGTGTCGCATGGTCGCTCCCGTCCTCGATGAGATCCAGAACGAGAACGCGGGCAAGATCACGGTCCTCAAGCTCAACGTCGATGAGAACCCCGATCTGGCGATGAAGTACCAGATCACCTCGATCCCCGCGATGAAGGTGTTCCAGGGCGGCGAGGTGAAGACCACGATCATCGGCGCGAAGCCGAAGTTCGCGCTGGAGCAGGATCTCGCACCGTTCCTCGGCTGAGACGTTGCTGACGAAGGCCCCGATTCCTCACGGACTCGGGGCCTTCGTCGTACCCGGGACTCGCCGCACGGCCCGGGCGCCGACCGTCCCGTCGTATCGACGGTGTGACCGCCTTCCGGATGCCGAGGACTCGGCCGGAACGACATCGCACACCGGACAGACTTGCGGTCGAACCCTCGCATCGAGATCACGTGAGTTGAACGTTCGATCGCGCTATGCGATCATGCGCGTTGCGTTCATGCGCGTCACGCGTTCATGCGCGCTACGCGTTCGAGCGCGCTACGCGTTCGAGCGCGCTATGCGTTCGAGCGCGTTGGGCGCTGAAACGCGCCGAGCGCCCTCAGGACGCGTCGAGACGTGCGCTGGCGTCCCAGCGGCGGTGCGGCTCTTCATCGCCCAGGATGCGCCACACAGCGCGTGTCAGCGGTGGGTAATCAAGAGAGATCTGCCGGAGCACGCGGTAGTTGCGCGACCGGCTCGGACGCTGGCCCCCGTTCTCCGCGATGTTCTCCGCGCGCAGAGTGAGCACGACGAGTTCGTCGACGCTCGGCAGATCTTCCATGAAGTCCCACGGGTCTTCACCGCCGCGCAGACGCTCGTGAATGAGCACGGCCAGCTCGTCGGACGCCTCCGCGCGCAGCAGCTCGAGGCTGGCGCGGCGGCGCAGGGTGTCGTCGTTCGCTGTCACCATTCCAGCGTACGACGGGCCGCCGACACCGGGGCCCGCGATCACCTCGCCACGACGGTACTAACCGCGGCCGCGGACGATTTAGCCGGTGTAGCCGTCTTCACCGAGAGTGGAGAGAATGCGATTCAGATCCTGAATGGACGCGAAATCTATGCTGATCTGGCCTTTTTTAGCACTGAGAGACACTCGGACCTTCGTGTCGAACCGGTCGCCGAGTCGGTCGGCGATCTGGTCGAGTCCTGCCTGACGGGCACCGGATCTCGGCTTCTGGCGGACCGGCACCACACCGGGCATCTTCGCGGCCGCCTCGGCGGCGCGCACCGACAGGTCCTCATTCACGATCTTGTCCGCGAGTTTCTGCATCTCGCGCGGGTCGTCGAGCGACAGAATGGCGCGAGCGTGGCCCGCGCTCAGGACACCCGCGGCGACGCGCTGCTGCACGGGGACAGGCAACTTCAGAAGACGAATGGTGTTGCTGATCTGAGGACGCGAACGCCCGATCCGCGTCGCCAGTTCCTCCTGAGTGATGCCGAAATCCTCGAGCAGCTGCTGATACGCCGATGCCTCTTCGAGGGGGTTGAGCTGAGACCGGTGCAGGTTCTCGAGGAGTGCGTCACGAAGCAGGTACTCGTCATCGGTCTCACGAACGACCGCTGGAATCGTGGCGAGACCCGCTTCACGCGACGCACGCGTTCGCCTCTCACCCATGATGAGCTCGTACGTCCCGTCGCCCTTGTCACGCACGACGACGGGCTGCAGCACGCCGAACTCGCGGACGGAGTGCACCAGCTCAGCGAGGTCGTCCGAATCGAAATGGGTTCGAGGCTGACGAGGATTCGGAACGATCGACGCCGGGTCGACGTGGATGAGGCGCGCGCCCGGAACGGAGACGAGCTGCGCATCATCGCCCGCCGCGGGGTCAACCGTTCCCGACGACGTCTTCTCTTTCTCGGATGTCGACGCACCCGGGAAGAACACATCGACGGGACGAGCCTCCGACGGTTCGGCGGTGGGGATCAGCGCACCGATGCCACGACCCAGTCCGGTCCTCTTAGCCATCAGGAATCCTTTTCGATGGTGTCGCGAGCGACGATTTCTACCGCGGCTTCGCGATAAGCGATGGCGCCCGCCGACTGGCCATCGTACGCGATGACCGTCTGCCCGAAGCTCGGTGCCTCTGAGACGCGAACGGAGCGGGGAATGACCGTGTTGAGCACCTCGTGCGAGAAGTGCGAACGAACCTCTTCCGCGACCTGCTGTGCAAGCCGTGTGCGCCCGTCGTACATCGTCAGCAAGATGGTCGAGATGTGAAGCTTCGGATTGAGGTGCTTCTGAATCATCTGCACACTGCCGAGCAGCTGGCTCAGCCCCTCTAGCGCGTAGTACTCGCACTGGATGGGGATCATCACCTCGTCAGCCGCTGTGAACGCGTTGATCGTCAGAAGTCCGAGTGACGGCGGGCAGTCGATGATCACGAAGTCGAGGTGATTGTTTTCGATCTCCAGGTACTCGCGAAGCGCCCCCCGCAGGCGATGCTCGCGTGCGACCTGTGAGACGAGCTCGATTTCTGCGCCGGCGAGATGGATGGTGCTCGGTGCGCAGAGCAGATCAGGGGACTCCGGGCTCGTCTGAATAATGTCGACGAGCGGAACATCGTTGATGAGAACGTCGTAGACGCTCGGGGTCTCGGCGTTGTGGGCGACACCGAGGGCCGTCGACGCGTTGCCCTGGGGGTCGAGGTCGATAACGAGAACGCGGGCACCCACCGACGCGAGAGCTGCGCCCATGTTAACAGCGGTGGTGGTCTTCCCGACCCCGCCTTTCTGATTCGACACCGTGAACACGCGGGTGCGCCCCGTCAGTTTGACGTCGGCCACTTCGAGCGCACGTCGTCGTGCCGATAGGTCAGCGATCTCACGAGCGATGGGGGAGTCATCGAGCGAAAAGGACGAAGACGCCTCACCGGATTGTTTCACGTGAAACACCTCTCACCTTCGCGAACTCGCTCAGTCTACCTGTGGCCCCTGACATCGCCTCCCATCGCGCTCGCTACTGCGAGAGTGGCCATCGAGAATGCCGCTGCGTGGAGTGACAGTGTGGCGCTAGACGTGGGCCCGCGTCGTGCACAGTGCGGTGCGCTGCGCCCGTCGAGAACCGCGCCCTCTGCTCGCTGGCGGGCGTGTCGGGTCGTCGTGACGAATCATGGTGGCGTTCGGAAGTTTCCGGTCGCCCCTGACTGCTGATACGTGTGGAGCGTGCGTCTGAGATCCCGACGTTGCTGCGGATCCGTTTATATCCCGTCGACGCCCAAAATCTCGTTGTTTCACGTGAAACATGGGCGGTATCGCTGCTTGAAAGCGGCGAACGGATGTCGTGAGCAGGTCTCACGGACGCTGGTGGACTGAACTCATAGGAGAGCTGACCCCTGTCACCACCCCTCCCGCACGCGGGCTCTCTCATACCGATCGCCGTCGTTCCAAAGAATGCCCAGCGGCCGAGCGTCTATCGAACGCCCGCCACGCGTGGCACCCCGTTCTGAGCTGAGCTGCGTTCGCATCCGGTCATGGGCCGAGACGTACCCCGTACGGCCCGGTCGCTTAGGCACCAAAGCACGCTCCGCGAGGCGGTCGATGTCAGCGAGGGAAGCATACGTCTCACAAACAATGCCTCGCGTCTTCAGGTTCGCGGCCAGATTCGCAGGCTCGAGAGCGTGTAGGGTCCGGACACGGAACCTCGCGGCATCGGGTTTCTCACTGCGAACGTGTGACTGACCGCCCACCTGCGTGACTGGCTGACGAAGACAAATGAGCGCTCGACCCGCAATCCCGCGGTCTCGGGTGACACGCCTCCTGCCATAGTGCGTCGGTCATGGACGACCCGGACGCGTGCGTTCGTCGGAAAGTGTTTCACGTGAAACATGAGCCTTCACATGCGTGTCGGCGCCGGAGGCAGACAGGAAGCGACGTTCACCGGGGTCGTGACGGCATTCGAGGGTTGGGTCGAAGGCTAGGAAGCTCCCCCAGGACGCACTGGCCGACCGTGGTTCGGACGCTCGGTGTCGAGACGAACTCATACACGCCGGGCCGATCGCCATCACGCGACCGAGAGCGCGCGACCCCGGTCTCGCCAACTCACCGCAGGGGTCGCGTGCGGGCTGCACTGCGTCAAGCCAGTACCTGCCGCCGGGTGGTTCACGAGAAACGTCTATTATGCAACCGCCTACGTCTGTGACCCCGGCGGCGACAGACTGAGATGACGTCGGGGACGGTCTCAGCGCGGTGAAATCGAGACTGTCGACGAGCAGGAGTGCGTTCCTTTCTGCTGGCGCCGCACCAGCTGACGACTATGGGCTCTCCGGATAGTGAGGCGCCCACCCTGCCGCCTGTCAATCGTCACCGTCTCGAGTGGTAGCGAGTCGCCCCCGATGGTCCCGACGTATCGCCCCGCAACAAGGACCGCGTGCGATCTCGTATGTCCGACGGACGCGTCAACAGTGCGGCGTGGGCGGAGCTGCGCCAGAGTTGTGGCCATCCGCTCGTGCAGATCTCAACCTCGACTCGGGGCGGACCTCGCTGACGAACGAGCAGGCGGAAATGTCAGTTGTATCCCCCGCGCATCCGCTGTGCTGGCCAAGACTCCGCCGCCACCAGAGAGGGAAGGGGCCGTCCGTGGACGACGTGGTCGGGCCGAAGCAGCCGCGGCAGCCGACGGGGAGCCAGGCGTCCTCTCGACGCCACGCACCCACAGCACTCGTGTTGCACCGCCAAAGACCCCGCTGGGTCCTGTCGAACTACGTTTCACGTGAAAACGTCGCGCGCAACGCTTTGCGACCCTCGCAAGAGTAGCGGAGCATGTACGGGGCTCATCAACTGGGGCCCGGTAGCGGTGCGGCCGGTTCGCAACCCAGCTGCACGACAAGACTGACGGGCGAGCGGTCGCAGGACGCAGGACTCGCCGATTCATGGACGGCGCGGCGCCGCGACTGGACCGACCTGCAATTATCAGGCGCGACGACATCATCACCAGCTGGTGCGAGGGCGATCCTCTTGTCGCACGAGCTGGCTGCTGGCTCAACCCCGGTGAGAGGGGCACTCCATCGAAAGGCGCTGGGCTATGGCGGGGAGCACTGAACGCGTCTCGTCTCGAACTTTCCCTAGTGCTCGGGCGTCGTCGACATTTTCCAGCTCTTCCTACCGTCGTCGTCCCGGCAGCCGACATCGTTGCTGCGACTGAGCTCGGCCTCAGCAGCCTCTCTCCCATTCCGAACACGCCGCGTGTACGTGTACGTGCCCCACACCAAATGACCGTGGGCTTCGCAGGGCCGCATCTCTGTTCGGCACCTGGCAAGTGCCGCCGAGCGCAAGTTCAAGAAGCTGGCTCCTCACGCATACTCTGCGAGTGAGCCCGACAGGACAGCCGCATTCCCCTAAGCTCCCAAATGCCTGCCGACGTGCCTTGCAATGCCGCGTCTCTTGCGGAACCAGTGTTGACCGGACAGGCATTGCAGCGGGCTTGACCAGAACGGTTCTCTGTCCGCCACGACGTGCACGAAGTCGCGGGCTCTCGAGGCTCTTCATGGCGACAATCATCAGGTGGATCGATATGAACTTTGGGGCGGCGCGGCTCCCTCAGGCCGAATCTCGCGGCCGTGTTTCACGTGAAACATCACCCAGATGCTGCGCTAGCGGGCGACGTGACGTGACACATCAACGCCGGCTCCGCCGTTCCCGTCCTGACACTGCAACGCCGCGGCGCCGAAGCCACGACTTCACGCCACTCTTTTCGACGCCTACCCGCGTGACGGGACGCCGCGGCGGACGGGGAAGAGCGAGCAAGCGCGCAGGGGGCGATGGTCCCACGGGCCGCCCACGGGGCAGGGGAGCGGAAGCGATGACAGCCCGCGCAGCGGCGCTTCACCGCCTCGGTCCCGTAGATCGAACTTCGCGAAGTGTTCCACGTGAAACACCCGCCGCCGATCCGAGGCAGTGCCTCATCCCGCGCGGGCTGACACACGTCACAGGTTCACCAGGCCGGTGGTCCTCGGTGATGCGGTGTCGCGGCAGCAGGTCAGGCCACACGACCCGCCCCTCCACGCAACTGCCTACGCGTGCCGACATTCCTGGCCCCGGGGATGAGGAGCACCGCTCGCCGTCCGCGATCGAAGTACCTCGCGAGCCAGCGTGTCGGGAACACGACCAAACGCAAACGTTCACGGCACGCCAAGGCCCTTACCCGCCGCTCGCCTGTTCCCGGGCCCCGGGTTCACCGGAACACCGGCATCCACCGCATCACACCCACCCTGAGCGGCACGAGGAGATCATCCGGCCCAGCTCACGCTTGTGTCGCCGCCACGCACCGCGTGCGTTGACAGTGCCTCACCACCGTAGCGTTGGGCGAGCCCACATCACCTCACACCGGGCGTAGTGCGGTGCCGGCCGCCGCGATCCTGACCCGTAAGCCGGCGCAGCTATCCGCGCTGCACGGCTCGCAAATCGAGCCCGATCCTGGGACAGAGCGATCCGGGCACAGAGACCGCAGAAACTTATCGGCACGGCATTCACGAACCGCTTCGGGACTTGCATCGGAGGAGAACGATGGAGCCTCCGACTCGCGAAAACAGTGAAGCGCCGAAGTGTGAGCGGCTCGGAACCCTCATCGGATGGGAGGGGACGTCATCGATCACCTCGACGGACGTCTACTACGGCAACGAGCTCATCACCGGGTCAACACATGTCTACATGTTACCGACTCAACGAGTGACAGTGGCCAGAAATACCCGAGTGGGCTCGTCCAAGACGCCCTCTCCGACGATCTCGACCGACACGTCCTGCAGACCATACTGTCTGATCTGCTTAGCTGCGGCGTCGATCTCGCGCCCCACGTTCGCGCCCTTGAGGAATACAAGCCGACCACCGGGACGCACCAGGGGAGCGGTGTAGGGGAGAAGGGTGCGCAACGCACTGACTGCCCGCGCCGTCGCAATGTCGAAGACGCGCCCTCGCGCCCACTCCTCACCGCGCATGCGCTCCACGCTGACATTCTCGAGCTCGAGATCGGCAACCTGCTCCGACAGCCATGCCGTGCGGCGCTCCATCGGCTCGATGAGGGTCCACTCCACGTCGGGTCGCGCGATGGCCAGCACAAGCCCCGGCAGCCCTGCTCCCGATCCGACGTCGACGGCAGCCCCCGCGAAGAACGGAGCAGCGATCGCACTGTTGAGGATGTGTCGCGTCCACAGACGCGGCACCTCCAACGGACCGATCAGTCCCCGTTCCTCGCCGTACGCAGCAAGATTAGCGGTGAACCTGCGCGCGGTGTCGATGCGGTCACCGAAGATGTCCGCGGCCGCGACGGGCTCCGCCTCGAGCTGTTCCGGCATCCGCGGATCAGCCCCGACGCAAGACGGTGTGCCTGTCCGCACCCTCGCCGAACGACTCGGAGTCGTAGCCGCGATCAGCAGCGATGTCATGCACGAGCTTGCGCTCATAGCTCGACATCGCCGGCAGGGAGGCCTGGGAAGCGCCCTCGACGAGACGCTCGATGGCGCGGTCGACGAGCATCTCGAGCTGACGCTGGCGGGCATCACGCGATCCGCCGATGTCGAGGATGAGCCGTGAGAACCGACCCGTCGCGCTCTGCACAGCCAGGCGGGTGAGCTCCTGCAGTGCCTGCACCGTGTCGGGATGCGCGAGACTCGACAGCGACTCGGCGTCATCGGCTTCGACCGAGACGTACGCGCGGCCGGCGCGCACATCCATGGCGAGGTCTCCGTCGATGTCCGCGATGTCGAGCAAACCCTCGAGGTAGTCGGCGGCGATGTCGCCTTCCTGCTCGAGCTGCTCTTCGGTGGCGGCGGTCTGCTCGGGGGCAATCTGATCGGACGTCGTCATCATGATCTCCGGAGGTCAGGAAGCGGGTGCGGATCCAGAACCGCCGGCGGCTCCGCCCCCAGCACCGGTGTTCTTGGTGGACTGTTGCTTCTTGGCGCGCTGCTTGCCCACGGGCTGCTGACGCTTCGGAGCCGCCGCGCGTACGCGCTCGGCTTCCTCGAGCAGACGCTGCTGCTCGGCCTGGTACTTCTCCATCGGCACGACCTTGCCCGCGGCGTCGATAGCTTTGCCCTTGCGCGCCAGGCGCTCTTCGCGTGCCTTCGCCGCGTCGGAACCGGGAGTCGGCATCTCGCGGATGACGATGAACTGCTGAACCATCGTCCACAGGTTGCTGACGAACCAGTAGATGACGACGCCGAGCGGGAAGAAGACGCCCGAGAAGATGAAGGCCAGCGGCAGGATGTACAGCATGATCTTCTGCATCTGGTACGCCTGACCGGTCTTGGCCTCGGGCGACAGGTTCTTCGAGATGATCTGCAGCTGCGTGAAGAACTGCGACGCGATCATCAGCACGACGAGCGTCAGAAGAATCGCGACGGTGATCTGACCGTCGGCCTGGCCCCATGCCGTGACCAGGTTCACGTGCATCGATGCCACGTCGAACAGGCGGGCGTCGTAGAACTCTCGGGTCAGCTCGGGCGTCAGCAGTCCGACGCCACCCTGGTTGTTGGTCGCGTGCTTCGCAACATCGTTCAGCACGCTGAAGAGGGCGAAGAAGATCGGCATCTGCACGAGCAGCGGCAGACAGCTGGAGACAGGTGTGGTGCCGTGCTTCTTGTACAGCGCCATGGTCTCGCGGCTCATGGCCTCGCGGGAGAGCTGGTCCTTCTTCCCGCGGTACTTCTCCTGGACCTTGCGCAGCTCCGGAGCGATCTCCATCATCTTGCGCTGGCTCTTGATCTGCTTGACGAAGAGGGGGATCAGCGCCGCCCGCACGATGAGGACGAGGCCGACGATCGAGAGCACCCACGTCAGACCGGCCGCGGGCGCCATGCCGAATGCGGTGAAGAGCGAGTGCCAGCCGACGAGCACGAGCTCGACCGCCCATTTCAGCGGCCACAGAATGGTCCCAATGAGATCGAATTGCACGATCAGTCCTTTCGGGCGGGCACGACGAATCCGTGCCGAGTGAGTTCGTGACGGAAGGCCCGATGAGGACGGACGTCGTCGATGCCACCCTGAGCCCAGGGATGACACCGTGCGAGACGGGCGGCGGTGAACGCGACGCCCTTCACGAGTCCGTGCTGCTGCACGGCGCCCACCGAGTAGGCGGAGCACGAGGGGTAGTACTTGCACACGTCGCCGTAGACATGCGAGATCGTAGACCGGTACGCGTGCAGCAGGGCGAGACCGGCGTTCCGGGGGAGGAGCGGAACGGATGCCAGCGCTGCCGCGGCCGTGAGCCGGCCGGACCCCGTGGCTGATGTGGGAAGAGTCGAGGCGCTCATGCCGACGCTTTCCGTTCCAGGCACCGCACCACGTCGGCGCGGAGCGTCGCGTAGTCGGTCGCCGCCGCTGAGGGGAGGACGCGGATGACGATCGAGGCGCCCCCGCGGATGGACGGGAGCGCCTCAGCGCACACCGCTTTGAGGCGGCGGCGAATGGTGTTGCGTGTGACCGCGGAGCCGACCTGCCGGCTCACGATGAAGCCGAAACGAGGTGCATCGGTCTCAGCCGAGGTTCCGACATAGGTGACGGTATGCGCTCCGGCACAACGAGAGCCCCGTCGGACTGTGGCTTTGTAGTCCGATCCGCGGGTGAGTCGGTTCGGCTTCGCGAGCACCGGGTCTGTCAGGCCGAGAGCTCGGTGCGGCCCTTGGCGCGACGCGCCGAAAGGATGCCGCGGCCGGCACGCGTGCGCATGCGGGCACGGAAGCCGTGCTTCTTGGCGCGGCGGCGGTTGTTGGGCTGGAAGGTGCGCTTGCTCATGGGTCACTCCGGAGGTGGTGTCGCCCGATGCTCTTCTGCCGGGGACGGGGTCGGGACTGCCTGATAGGCATAAGTCAACCGACTAAGGCTACGTCGTGAGGGGCGTTAACTCAAACCCAGAACGCGACCGCCCATTATCCCCAGGCGTTGTCCACAACCGTGGCAAAGACACGCGGCCGGGTCCTACAGTGGATTTTGCTCCGCGAGAGCCGCGAACTAGCGTGGCCCCGGAAGTTATCCACAGGTTCGGCGCGACTCGTCGATCGCCCGTCGCGTCTAGGTCCCGGAGGGGATATGTCTCTGCACGAAGTACCGGATGTCCCCGTCTGGTCAGCCGTGCTGGACCATCTTCTCACCGACGACCGCGTCACACCCCAGCTGCACGGTTTCCTCAATCTGGCTGTTCCGCAGGGGGTCATGGGCGGCACGCTCTACCTCGACGTGCCCAACGACCTCACCGCGGCGCAGTTCAACAAGCGCATGCGCGCGCCCATCCTCGAAGCCCTCGCCCAGGTGCAGGGCAGCGACCCCGATGTCGGCACGTTCCGTGTCGTCGTGAACCCCGACATCGTCGAGTCCCACCGCGCCGGCAGCACGGCGGGCGGCGAGCGCAACGCGTCATCGCCGACGATCGCCGTGCACTCGAACGTCATCGACCAGGCCCCGGAGCCGATCGTTCCCGCATCGCGTAACGACACGCGCCTGAACCCCAAGTACACCTTCGACAACTTCGTCATCGGCCAGTCCAACCGCTTCGCCCATGCGGCGGCTGTCGCTGTGGCCGAAGCACCCGCCAAGGCGTACAACCCGTTGTTCATCTACGGCGATTCCGGCCTCGGCAAGACACACCTCCTCCACGCCATCGGCGACTACGCCGCGAGCATGTACGCCGGCATCCGCGTGCGGTACGTCTCGAGCGAGGAGTTCACGAACGACTTCATCAACTCGATCGCCAACAACCGCGGCTCGGCGTTCCAAGCCCGCTATCGCGACGTCGACATCCTCCTCATCGACGACATCCAGTTCCTGCAGGGGCGTGCCGAGACCCAGGAAGCCTTCTTCCACACCTTCAACACACTGCATGACCACGACAAGCAGGTCGTGATCACCAGTGACCTGCCGCCGAAGCAGCTGACGGGCTTCGAGGACCGTATGCGCAGCCGCTTCGAATGGGGCCTGATCACCGACGTCCAGGCGCCCGACCTCGAGACCCGCATCGCGATCCTTCGTAAGAAGGCACAGAGCGAGCGACTGCTCATTCCCGACGATGTGCTCGAGTACATCGCGACGGTCGTGTCGTCGAACATCCGCGAGCTCGAGGGCGCTCTCATCCGGGTGTCGGCATTCGCCAGCCTGAATCGGTCGACGCTCGACATGTCACTCGCGCAGACGGTGTTGCGCGACATCATCGACCAAGACGACGCCAACGTCATCTCACCGACCGACATCATCACGGCGACGGCACAGTACTTCAAGCTGTCGGTCGACGACCTCTACGGTTCCAGCCGTTCACAGGCCGTCGCGACAGCGCGCCAGATCGCGATGTACCTGTGCCGTGAGCGCACGAGCCTGTCGCTGCCCAAGATCGGGCAGCTCTTCGGCAACCGCGACCACACGACGGTCATGTACGCCTACAAGAAGATCAGCGACCTGATGAAGGAACGCCGATCGATCTTCAACCAGGTCTCGGAGATCACGAGCCAGCTCGGCCGCATGCGCTGAGCGCCGTTCTCCCGGAGGGGTCCGTCCACGTTCGTGGATCGGGCCCTTTCGTGTTTTTCGCCCTCTGATCAGGCATGCAAGCCCGCCGGCATGGTGTTTCACTCGAGGTTCTGCACAGTGTGGAAAACCTGTGGATAACTTGGCTTTCCTGCGGATGACGTGTGCACGAATGCCTTAACCCTGTGGACGGGCGCCACCGGTGGGAGGCGCCCACCACTCTTAACAGCACAGGCTCTCCGCGCACCGTCCACAGCGACCAACCCCGTCCTTCCCTGCTGTTAACACGCGTGTCGGGAGTTATCCACAGAATCCACAGCGGTTAACAAGATGAAGACTCCATCTCTTCGTTAAGGCAGATTCGATGACCTTGCCGTGCCGACAGCACTCGGCGTGCCCGTCGCAGAGGGGGCACTAGCATGGGAAAGCCATACCCGCCGTCAAGGGAGCACCCGTGAAGTTCCACGTCAATCGCGATGTGTTCAGCGAAGCCGTCTCGTTCGTGGTCAAGCTCCTGCCTCAGCGCAATCCCCAGCCGATCCTGGCCGGTGTGCTCATCGAAGCCGGCGAGCAGGGACTCACCCTCGCCGCGTTCGACTACGAAGCCTCCGCGCGCACGACGATCGAAGCCACCGTCGACGAACCGGGCACGATCCTCGTCCACGGCCGCCTGCTCAGCGACATCGCGAGCCGTCTCCCGAACGCGCCGATCCAGATCACCGTCGACGACGACGGAGGAATCCTGCTCACGTGCGGTTCAGCGCGATTCACCCTCGCCTCCATGCCCGTCCAGGAATACCCCGCGATTCCCGAGGTCTCCGGCGAGTCCGGCCTGGTCCCCGCCGACGAGTTCGCCACGGCCATCGCCCAGGTCGCCTTCGCGGCGTCGCGCGACGACGTCACACCGGTGCTGACCGGCGTGCAGCTCGAGGTCACCGGGACGCAGCTCAGCCTGGTCGCCACCGACCGCTACCGCGTTGCGCTTCGCGAGATCCCCTGGGACGGCGGTGCTGCGGCATCCGATGAACCGACGTCGGCTTTGGTGCCCGCGCGCACCCTGCAGGAAGTCGGCAAGACCTTCGCGCACGGCGGCGACATCTCGATCGCCTTCTCGGGCTCGGGCGACCGTGAAATCATCGCCTTCTCGTCGGGTAACAAGACGGTGACGTCGCTGCTCATCAAGGGGAACTTCCCGCCGGTTCGTCGGCTGTTCCCGGCTCAGACGGAGCACCACAGCGTCGTGAACACCGCCGATCTCGCCGAAGCGGTGCGCCGTGTCGCACTCGTGCTCGATCGGTCCGCGCCGCTGCGTTTCACGTTCGGCCCCGACGGTGTCTCCATGGACGCATCCGGCACCGAGCAGGCCCGGGCGACCGAGTCCGTCGACGCGACGCTCGTAGGCGACGAGGTCACCCTGGGACTCAACCCGCAGTACCTCCTCGAGTCGCTCGGTGCGGTGCGTAGCGAGTTCGCCCGCATCACGTTCACCTCGAGCGACAACGCCAACAAGCTCAGCCCTGTTCTGGTCACCCCCCAAACGTCGATCGACAAGGGTGGCGAGGGGTCGTTCAAGTACCTTCTGCAGCCCAACCTTCTGCTGCGCTGAGCCGGCGCACCCCGGCCGTGTCGGAGGGGGCGGGTAGTCTGACCCGGTGATCGTGGAGCAGCTCGGACTGAAGGACTTCCGCAATTACGCGGAAGCCGATGTCTCGCTCTCTTCCGGTGCGAACGTCTTCGTCGGCCGGAACGGTCAGGGCAAGACCAACCTCGTCGAAGCCGTCGCCTACCTTGCCACCCTCGGTTCGCACCGGGTGTCCAACGACGCTCCTCTCGTGCGCGACGGGACGGATGCCGCGATCGTCCGGGCACGACTCGCCCACGGTGAGCGCACGGTGCTGCTCGAACTGCAGCTCAACCGGCAGGGTGCGAACAAGGCCCGGGTCAACGGCGTGAATGTGCGCACCTCCGAGCTCCCGCGCTACGCGCAGGTCGTGCTGTTCGCGCCCGAAGACCTCCAGATCGTCCGCGGCGATCCGTCTGCCAGGCGCCGCTTCGCCGACCAGCTGATCGTCCAGCGCACGCCACGCATGGCGGCAGTGCTCGCGGATTACGATCGCGTGCTCCGTCAGCGCAGTGCACTACTCAAGTCCGCCAGGGCCCGCGGAGTCCGCGGCGACGCGCTCAGCACGCTCGACGTATGGGATGACAAGCTGATCACTCTCGGAACGGAGGTGATCGAGGCGCGTGTGGCTTTGGCATCCGATCTCTCCGACCCCGTTGCGCACGCGTACGCGGCCATTGCGGGCGCCGATCACGAACCGCGGTTGTCCTGGGCTTTGTCGGTAGGCGGGGGGGATCCGGAAGAGGGTGACCCCGCGGCCCCGGATCGCTCCTCGGAGCCGCTCGCCGACCAATTCCGCGCGGCACTGACCGCCCGTCGCTCGGCGGAGCTCGAGCGTGGGCTCACCCTGGTCGGTCCCCACCGCGACGATCTCGTGCTCCAGGTGCGCGGCCTCCCCGTGAAGGGATACGCCTCGCACGGAGAGTCGTGGTCGGTTGCCCTCGCGTTGCGGCTGGCATCCGCAGAACTCCTGCGCGCTGAGTCGCGGCTGGGTGACCCGGTGCTGATCCTCGACGACGTGTTCGCCGAGCTGGACGTCGGGCGCCGAACGCGCCTGGCCGAGCTCGCCCGCGGCTACGAGCAGGTCATCGTCACCGCAGCCGTCGAAGAAGACGTTCCGGACGCCCTCCGGGCGCACGTTGTGCGGGTCGATGCGGGCCGCATCACAGAGGCCGACGATGAGTGACGAACCCGAACTGCCCGAGACGATGTCGACGTACCTGCGGCTGCGGGGTCTCGAGCCGACGCCTTACCGCAAGAAGAAGCGCCGGCGACGTACGGATGATGGAGAGAACGCCCCCTTCACGCCCGGGCGCGATCCGCGCGGCTTGGGCGACGTCCTCTCTGCGCTCACCCGTTCGGCCGGGTGGGAGGCCCAGCTGTCGCGCGAGGATCTCGTGCGCACGTGGGACGAGGTAGCGGGAGCCGACACCGCCGCGCATACGCGCCCGGTGGCGCTGGATGCCGGAACCCTCACCGTGCAGGCGGACTCCACCGCATGGGCGAAACAGCTGCAGCTGATGCGCGCACACATCCTGTCGGAGATCCTCAGACGTTTCCCCGAGGCGGGGGTCGAAGCGATCCGCTTCGTAGGGCCGGACGTCCCCTCCTGGAAATGGGGGCCCAGAGCCGTTCCAGGCCGTGGTCCGCGCGATACCTACGGCTAGGCCATGGTCGATCCCGACTTGACGCGATTTGTCCCCGCGTAGGGGCGTACAGGCCATTTCGAGGACCGGCGCGCGGTAAGATGGGGGTTCCGACGAATCGATCTGGAGCGCGTTCACTCATGACGTCCGAAAACCCCGACAGCGTTTCCGAGGAACCCAAAGCGACCACCCCCGCGAAGGTTCCCAACGAGTACGGGGCAGACGCCATCCAGGTGCTCGAAGGGCTCGAAGCCGTTCGCAAGCGTCCCGGTATGTACATCGGATCCACGGGTGAGCGCGGACTCCATCACCTCGTGCAAGAGATCGTCGACAATTCCGTCGACGAGGCCCTCGCCGGCTATTGCGACACCATCGACGTCACGATCCTCAGCGACGGCGCCGTCCGCGTGATCGACAACGGCCGCGGCATCCCTGTCGACATGCACCGTACAGAGGGCAAATCGACCGTCGAGGTCGTGCTCACCGTGCTGCACGCCGGCGGCAAGTTCGGCGGCGGCGGCTACGCCGTGTCGGGCGGCCTGCACGGCGTCGGCTCCTCCGTCGTGAACGCCCTGTCGACGCGCCTCGAAGTCGAGGTCCAGCGTCAGGGTCACGTGTGGCGCCAGTCGTTCCGCGACGGAGGAGTGCCGCTCGCCCCCCTCGCCAAAGAAGAGGAGAGCGACAAGACGGGCACGACGATCACGTTCTGGCCGGACGCAACGATCTTCGACACCGTCGACTTCGACTACGACACGCTGCGCACGCGCTTCCAGCAGATGGCGTTCCTCAACAAGGGACTCCGCATCAGCCTGCGCGACGAGCGCCCCCAGTCGATCGTCACCGAGGGGGAACCCGGCGAAGAGGTGACCGCGCCCCGGCACGACTCGTTCCTGTACGAGCGCGGCTTGGTCGACTACGTCGAGCACCTCAACCGCGTGCGCAAGGCCGACGTCGTCAACGACGAGATCATCGAGGTCGAGTCCGAGGACACCGACCGCAAGATCGCCCTCGAGCTGGCGATGCAGTGGACCACGGCGTACACCGAGAACGTCTTCACCTACGCCAACACCATCAACACCCACGAGGGCGGCACGCACGAAGAGGGCTTCCGCGCCGCGCTGACGACGCTCGTCAACCGCTATGCGCGCGCGAACAACCTCCTCAAGGAGAAAGACGACAACCTCACCGGCGACGACATCCGCGAGGGTCTGACCGCCGTCATCTCCGTGAAGCTGTCCGAGCCGCAGTTCGAGGGCCAGACCAAGACCAAGCTCGGCAACACCGAGGCTCGCGCGTACGTGCAGAAGGTCGTCGGTGACAAGCTCGGCGACTGGTTCGACCGCAACCCGGGCCAGGCGAAGAACATCATCCGCAAGGCGATCGACGCCGCGACCGCGCGCCTCGCCGCCCGCAAGGCGCGCGAGACCGCGCGCCGCAAGAGCGTGTTCGAGTCGGCCGCGATGCCCGACAAACTCAAGGACTGCACCTCGAAGGATCCGTCGATCAGCGAGATCTTCCTCGTCGAGGGTGACTCGGCCGGTGGCTCGGCCGTGCAGGGACGCGACCCGCACACGCAGGCCATCCTGGCGCTGCGCGGCAAGATCCTCAATGTCGAGCGTGCCCGCCTCGACCGCGCCCTCGGCAACAAAGAGGTGCAGGCGATGATCCAGGCCTTCGGCACGGGTATCGGCGAAGACTTCGACATGGCCAAGGCTCGGTACCACAAGATCGTCCTCATGGCCGATGCCGATGTCGACGGCCAGCACATCACCACGCTGCTGCTGACGCTGCTCTTCCGCTACATGCGCGGGCTCATCGAGGCGGGCTACGTCTACCTCGCCCAGCCGCCGCTCTACCGCCTCAAGTGGTCGAATCACCCGCACGAATACGCCTACAGCGACCGCGAGCGCGACGCGATGCTCGTCGATGGACAGGCCTCCGGACGCCGTATCCCGAAAGACAACGGCATCCAGCGCTACAAGGGTCTGGGCGAGATGAACGACCACGAGCTGTGGGAGACCACGATGGACCCCGAGACCCGCACGCTCAAGCAGGTCACGATCGACGACGCCGCATCGGCCGACGAGATCTTCTCGGTGCTCATGGGTGAAGACGTCGAGTCGCGTCGTACGTTCATCCAGCGCAACGCCAAAGACGTCCGCTTCCTCGACATCTGATCGCGTCGGCGCGACACCGACGGCACCGACAGACGACGCACGCACTACGGAACTGAGAAGACATGGCTGACGACACCACTCCCGAGCCCACCCAAGCGCCCGAGGAAGCGGCTCACAACCACGGCAAGATCGACCAGGTCGACCTGCAGCTCGAGATGCAGCGGAGCTACCTCGACTACGCGATGAGCGTCATCGTCGGGCGCGCTCTGCCCGACGTGCGCGACGGCCTCAAGCCCGTGCACCGCCGTGTGATCTACGGCATGTACGACGGCGGCTTCCGCCCCGACAAGTCGTTCTCGAAGTGCGCGCGCGTCGTCGGCGAGGTCATGGGGCACTACCACCCGCACGGTGACGCCCCCATCTACGACGCTCTCGTGCGTCTGGTGCAGCCGTGGTCGCTGCGCTACCCGCTCGCCCTGGGCCAGGGCAACTTCGGCTCCCCCGGTAATCAGGGCGCGGCCGCCCCGCGGTACACCGAGACGAAAATGTCTCCTCTCGCGCTCGAGATGGTGCGCGACATCGAAGAAGAGACGGTCGACTTCGAGGACAACTACGACGGCCAGACCCAGGAGCCGACGGTTCTGCCGGCCCGCTTCCCCAACCTGCTCGTCAACGGTTCGGTCGGCATCGCCGTCGGTATGGCGACGAACATCCCGCCGCACAACCTCCGCGAGGTCTCAGCCGGCGCGCTGTGGGCTCTGGAGAACCCGGATGCCACGCGCGAAGAACTGCTCGAGGCGCTCATGCAGCGCATTCCCGGCCCCGACTTCCCGACGCGCGCGCAGATCCTCGGAACGCGCGGCATCAAAGATGCGTATCGCACGGGTCGCGGCTCGATCACGATGCGCGCGGTGGTCAACATCGAAGAGATCCAGGGCCGCACGTGCCTGGTGATCACCGAACTGCCCTATCAGGTCAACCCCGACAACGTCGCGGTCAAGATCGGCGATCTCGCCCGCGAGGGCAAGATCACCGGCGTCGCCGACATCCGCGACGAAAGCTCCGGTCGTACCGGTCAGCGCCTCGTCGTCGTGCTGAAGCGCGACGCCGTCGCGAAGGTGGTCCTGAACAACCTCTACAAGCACACCCAGCTGCAGGAGAACTTCGGGGCCAACATGCTGGCGATCGTCGACGGTGTGCCGCGCACGCTGTCACTCGACGGCTTCATCAGCCTGTGGATCGACCACCAGGTCGAGGTCATCGTCCGGCGCACGCGGTATCGCCTGCGCAAGGCCGAAGAGCGCATGCACATCCTGCGCGGCTACCTGAAGGCACTCGACGCTCTCGACGACGTCATCGCGCTCATCCGCCGCTCTCCCACGGCGCAGGATGCCAACGAGGGCCTGCAGAAGCTCCTCGACATCGATGACATCCAGGCGCAGGCCATCCTCGACATGCAGCTGCGGCGTCTGGCGGCACTCGAGCGCCAGAAGATCGTCGACGAGGCGACCGAGCTCGAAGCGCGCATCGCCGACTACAACGACATCCTCGCCACCCCCGGGCGCCAGCGCACCATCATCCGCGACGAGCTCACGGCGATCACCGACAGGTTCGGCGACGACCGTCGTACCGAGATCCTGCACGGCTTCGACGGCGACGTCTCGATCGAAGACCTCATCGCCGAAGAAGAGATGGTCGTCACCGTCACCCGTGACGGCTACATCAAGCGCACGCGTAGCGACAACTACCGGTCGCAGCATCGCGGGGGCAAGGGCGTAAAGGGTGCGCAGCTGCGTGCCGACGACGTCGTCGAGCACTTCTTCGTCACCACGACCCACCATTGGTTGCTGTTCTTCACCAACAAGGGCCGGGTCTACCGCTCCAAGGCCTACGAGGTTCCTGAAGCCGGTCGGGATGCCAAGGGCCAGCACGTCGCGAACCTGCTGGCGCTGCAGCCCGACGAGGAGATCGCCCAGATCCTCGACATCCGCGACTACGAGGTCTCGACCTACCTGGTCCTCGCCACGCGCGCCGGCCTGGTGAAGAAGACCCGTCTGTCCGAGTACGACACCAACCGCCAGGGCGGCGTGATCGCCATCAAGCTGCGCGGTCAGGTCTCGGAAGACGGGGACGACACCGAGCAGGGCAGCGCCGATGAGCTGGTCAGCGCGATGCTGGTCGACGAGGGCGACGACATCCTCCTCATCAGCCGACTCGGCATGTCACTGCGCTTCTCCGCCACCGACAGCGCGTTGCGCCCCATGGGTCGGTCCACCTCGGGCGTGAAGGGCATGGACTTCCGCGACGGAGACAGTCTGCTCTCGGCATCCGTCGCCAAGGATGACGAATTCGTCTTCGTGGTGACAGAAGGCGGCTACGCCAAGCGCACAGCCGTCACCGAATACCGCATGCAGAACCGCGGCGGACTGGGCATCAAGGTGGCCCGTCTGACCGACGATCGCGGCGTCCTCGCGGGCGGGATGATGGTGTCCGAGGGTGACGAGGTCCTCGTGGTTCTTGCCAGTGGCAAGGTGGTACGCTCCTCCGTGGCCGAGGTGCCCGCTAAGGGACGCGACACGATGGGTGTCGTTTTCGCCCGGGCCGGTGGCGACGATCGCATCATCGCGATCGCCCGCAACGCCGAGCGGAACCTGGCCGAGACGACGGAGACGACCACAGAGCCTCCCGCATCCCCTGCGGATGAGGCCGACGCCTCCGCTCCCGAGACCCCTGAGGAAAGTACTGACGCATGAGCACGGTAGCTGACAAGCTTGCGAAGAAGTCGACTCACAAGACCCAGGCCAAGCAGGTGCGACTGCGCCTGGTCTACATCGACTTCTGGTCGGCCGTGAAGCTGTCGTTCCTCGCGGCGGTGGCCCTGGCCATCGTCACCGTGGTCTCGTACTTCCTGCTCTACCTGGTCGTCTCGGCAACGCTTCTGCCGCGACTCGATGAGTTCTTCGTGAGCTTCACCGACGGCGGAGCCAGCCTGTCGCAGTATGTCGGGCTGCCCCAGGTGATGGCTTTCGCGGCGATCATCGCCATCCTGAATCTCGTCGTCGTCACGGTGCTCGGTGCCGTCATGGCGGGGATCTACAACCTCGCCGTGAAGGTGACGGGTGGCCTGCTCGTCGGGTTCACTTCGAACTGACGTCGATTCGTGAAAACCTCGGGATTCCGGTAAAGTCTTCGAGGTTGACATGATCACGTCAGCGAGACGGGGCTATAGCTCAGGCGGTTAGAGCGCTTCACTGATAATGAAGAGGTCCCAGGTTCAAGTCCTGGTAGCCCCACCCCTTCCCTCGCGGGGCCTTAGCTCAGCTGGTAGAGCGCCTGCTTTGCAAGCAGGATGTCAGGAGTTCGAATCTCCTAGGCTCCACAACATCGAAGAGCCGGTCCATGAGGACCGGCTCTTCGCTTTTCTCTTCGCTAGAGTCTGGTCATGGACATGCGGGTCGCCGCGTACGCCGTCATCACCGACGCCGACGATCGCGTGCTGCTCGCCCACTGGATCGACGGACGACGGGCCGCGTGGACGCTGCCCGGTGGCGGACTCGAGCCCGGGGAGGACCCTGTGCACGCCGTCCGCCGTGAGGTGAGAGAAGAAACCGGGTTCCGAGTCTCGGTGGGTGAGCTGCTCGGCATCCATTCGCGGGTCATCCCCGCCGAAGCGCGCTTGGCCGACGACTCGTCCGGCCCGCTGCACACCCTGCGCATCGTGTATCGCGCGGGGATCGTGGGGGGCCGGCTCCGCAACGAGACGGACGGCTCGACGGACCGAGCAGAGTGGTTCACCCTGGGCGCGGCCAGAAGACTGCGCCGGGTGCAGTTGGTCGACGTCGCGCTGCGAATGGCGGGCCTGCGGGCGTGACGTTACTCAGGCGCGGTCGGACGTGATGTCGGCGACGACCGCGTCGTAGGCGGCGATCAGGTCATCGGCGTCGACGAACAGGCTGAAGCCGTGCGCGCCGGCGCCCATGGCGATGCGGGAGCCCACGATGCGTTCGTCGGCGAAAACGGGCCAAGCGGTTGTACTGCCGATCGGCACGATGGTGCCACGTTCGTAGCCCGTCGCCGAGAGTGCCAACTCGGGCTCGGGAAGACGGAGCTTGTTCACGCCCACCACAGCTCGGAGCTTGGGCCACGAGATCGCGCGATCGCCGGGAACGAGGGCGAAGAGGTAGGTATCGTCGGACCGCTTGACGACGAGCGTCTTGACGATGGATGCCGAAGAGATCCCGAGGAGTTCGGCCGCCTCATCGAGGCTCGACGCCGCGGGACGCTCGCGAACCTCGACAGAAAGGCCGCGCTCTCGCGCGGCCTCTCTGACTCTGATGGTGGGATCGCTCACGCGTCCGGGGCGCGCAGGGGGTCGTCGGCCACCCACAGCTCGTCGTCGGCCCGCAGCGTCTGCCAGGCCGCGTATGCCACGCCGGCGGCCGCCACGACACCGAGGATGATGGCGATGACGCCACCGGCACCGATGCCGTCGTGCTGCGACGGCAGCTTCTTGGCGAGACGCTTCGACGCCTGCTTGCCGTACTTCTCGGCACGCTTGGCGTACTTGTGGGTGTCGAGTTCGAACCCACGCCCCTTCGCGATGCGGTCGCGGGTGTCGCCTGCGGCATCCCACACCGACATCGCTCCCCCGACCACGGCTCCGGCAGCAGGAACGACCTTGTTGCTCAGGAAGCGGTTGCTGTACTTCACGCTCTTGTCGACGTACGGTGCGGCGTACTTGCTGTAGCCGTCCTGTACGGCGGGGACGAGATCTTCGCGGCTGAAGCGACCGAGCTGGTGGCCGGCTTCACGAGCGACCTTCCCGCTCTCGCCCAGCAGCACCTGCTGCGACTCCCACACCTTGGCGGCGTGCTTCTGGAGCTTGCGCAGTTCCTTCTTGCTCTTGCGGCTGAGGCCCACGGCTCATCCTCCCTGTCGATGGGATGTACGTCCGATCATCTTGCCAGACCGGGCCGCTCGGCCCGCCGACCCTTGCAGATAACTCTGAGAGAATGTACCCATGGCCAACCACACCGCCGTCGCGACCTTGCACACCAACCACGGCGACATCGTCGTCAACCTGTTCGGAGACCACGCTCCCCGGACCGTCCGCAACTTCATCGGTCTTTCCGATGGCTCGCAGGAGTGGACCAACCCGGCGACGGGTGCCAAGGGCGACGGTCCCCTGTACAAGGACGTCATCTTCCACCGCATCATCCCCAACTTCATGATCCAGGGCGGCGACCCGCTCGGTCAGGGCGTCGGCGGACCCGGCTACAACTTCAACGACGAGATCAGCCCCGAGCTCGACTTCACCCAGCCCTACAAGCTGGCCATGGCGAACGCGGGTCTCGGCCGCAACGCCATCACCGGTCAGCCCGAGGGCACGAACGGCTCGCAGTTCTTCATCACCACCGACCCGACTCCGTGGCTCCAGGGCAAGCACACCATCTTCGGTGAGGTCGCAGACGACGCCTCGAAGGCCGTCGTCGACGCGATCGCCGCCGTTCCCACCGCCGCTGGCGACCGCCCGATCGAGCCCGTGGTGCTCACCTCGGTCGACGTCGTCTCGGTCTGACCTCACGGGCGGCGGCGGGTGTCCACCACCGAGGAGTTCCGTCGCAACAGCGACAACTTCTGTTACCGGCATCCTCACCGGCAGAGCTTCGTGCTGTGCCAGCGGTGCATGCGCACCGTCTGTTCGGAGTGCCGCACACCCGCCGCCGTCGGCGTCATCTGCCCGGAGTGCATGGCGCAGCAGCAGGCCGCTCAGACGCCCGCCCAGAAGAAGGCCGAGCGGCGCTGGGCTTCGCGCTCGCGGCCGATGACCGTGGTCGCCTCCGGTCGGCCTCGTGTGACGCTCACCATCGTCGCCGTGACCGGGCTCGTGTACATCATCGGTCTGATCCCGGGTGTCGGCGGGCTGGTCGCGAACCTCCTCGCTTTCAACAGCATCTTCGTGCTGCCTCAGGCGGGGGTCTTCCAACCGTGGCGGCTCTTCACCGTCGCGCTCGTCCACAGCGGGTTCTTCCACGTCGGCCTGAACATGCTGGCGCTGTGGTTCATCGGGCGCAGTCTCGAGCCGATGCTCGGCCGCGCGCGCTTCCTGGTGCTTTATCTGTTGGGGGCGCTGGGCGGGTCGGTGGCCGTGACGCTGCTGGCTCCCGGCGTCTGGACGGTCGGAGCGTCGGGGGCGATCTTCGCGCTCTTCGGGGCATTGCTCGTCATCGGGCGGCACATCGGCGCCGACATCCGCGTGATCGGCATCCTGATCGCCATCAACTTCGCCTGGCCGTTCGTTCTCGCGGCCATCAACGCCATCGGTTCGGGCGACTTCATCGGGTCACTGACCGCCGTGGGCATTTCGTGGCAGGCCCACCTCGGCGGGCTGATCACCGGCGCACTGGTCGGACTGATCTACGCCCGTACGCGCACCGCGTCGCGACGCGGTGTGCAGATCGGGTCGCTCGTGGGGCTCGGCGTCGCGCTGCTCGCGCTTCTGGCGATATCCGCCGTGCTGTTCTGATGTGAGTTATCCACAGGTTCATCCACAGATGGGGATGAATTACACCGGTGTAAGTCAGCGCCACCGGGTGGTCATGAGGAAACCCACGAAGGCGATTCCGAAGCCGATTACGAGGTTCCAGGCGCCGATGCCGGGGATCGGGAACGTGGAATTGCTGAGATAGAAGACCAGCACCCACACGAGACCGACCAGCATGAGACCGATCATGATGGGGAGGAACCACACCGGGTTCGGAGCCGAGTTGCCATCGGTGCGTTCTGCGATCGGGTCGTCGCCTTTGCCAGTTCGAGCCATGGGCCACAGTCTAATGCTCAGCGGTCACCGAACCCACGGAACTAGAATCGCCCCGTGCAGACCGACACGCAGCCGCTGACCCGCCGTGATCGGCGTGCAGCGTCGACGCCTCCGCCCGCACCCGCCCCCCGTCGACGGGTGTCGGTCATCGGTGTGATCGGCGATCTGCTCGTCACGGCGGGGGTCCTCGTGCTGCTGTTCGTGGTCTGGCAGCTGTGGATCGGCGATGCCATCATCGGCGCCCAGTTCAAGGACGAAGGCAAACAGCTGAGTGAGCAATGGGCAGCCGATCCCCAGATCCCGGCGCCCAGCGCCTCGGCCGCGCCCGACGCCCCCGACCAGCCCGCCGGCCCCCCGACGGCGGAGCCGCCCGCGCTGGAGCAGCCGGGCGACGCCGAGCGATTCGGCGTGGTCCACATTCCGAGATTCGGTCCCGACTACCTCTTCACCGTCGCGGGCGGTGTCAGCGCGTCGCGCACCCTCGACCCGATCGGGCTTGGACACTACCCCGACACCGCGATGCCCGGTGCCGTCGGCAACTTCGCCATCGCCGGGCACCGGGGCAGCCACGGTGCACCCTTCGCCGATCTGCCCTCGCTTCGCGTGGGAGACGCGGTCGTGATCGAGACCGAAGAGGGGTGGTTCACCTACCGCTACCGCAACCTCGAGTACGTGCGGCCCGACGGTGTCGACGTTCTTCTCCCGCTGCCGCAGCAGCCACAGGTGCAGGCAACCGACCGCGTCATCACCATGACCACTTGCAGCCCGCGCTACGGCTTCTCGGAGCGCGCGATCGCGTACGGCGTCTTCGAGTCGTTCACGCCCCGCACCGACGCGGGTCCCCCGCTTTCCCTCACCACTGGAGCAGCCTGATGTACGGAGCCCTCTGGCGAGTCTTGCCGGGTCCCTGGTGGATCCGTCTCCTGATCGTCCTCGTGCTGCTCGCGGCCGTCCTGTATGGACTCTTCTTCTACGTCTTCCCCTGGGTGAGCGACATCGTCTATCCCCAGGAGGTCACGGTCGAGTGACCGCGTGGCGCGTCGCGGTCGTCGACAACCGCGACAGCTTCGTCCACACCCTCGCCGGTTACGTGCGCGACCTGGGTGCGGTGACCTTCCTGCGTGCAGCGGATGACCCGGCACTTCCCGGTCGGATCGTGCGCGACGCCGACGCGATCCTCATCTCACCCGGCCCGGGTCACCCGGATGACGCCGGCTCCTCGGTCGAGGTGGTGCGAGCGGCCTATTCGGAGGGCGTGCCGGTCCTCGGCGTCTGCCTCGGTCATCAGGCGATCGCCACGGCTTTCGGCGCACGCGTGGGACACGCTCCCGAGCTGTTGCACGGGATCACCAGTGTCATCCGCCACGAGGGGGCGGGGGTCTTCCAGGATCTACCCGACGGGTTCGTGGCGACTCGGTATCACTCCCTCGCCGTCGACCCCGGAACGCTTCCCGCCGAGCTCGAGGTGACCGCGCGCACGGAGGAGGGCGTGATCATGGGCATCCGGCATCGTCGTGCACCGATCGAGGGAGTGCAGTTCCATCCGGAAAGCGTGCTCACCGAGGGCGGCCACCTCTTGCTCGGTCGCTGGCTCGAGGACGCCGGTCTGCGCGGTGCAGCGGCGCGCGGCCGGGGTCTTCACCCCCGCGGGGTCAGGAGCCTGAGCACACCGTCAGCGTGATCTCGCTGTGGACCGGCACCTCACCCGGCGCCAGCGACTGCGTGGCGACCGTCGGCGGGTTCGCGGCCCGGCATCCGGGGTCGTCCTGTCGCTGGACCGCGAGCTGCTTCTCTTCCGACTCCAGCTCGCGCTGCGCCGCCTCGAGGGTGTACCCGGTGTAGTCGACGATCACGACCTGACCACTCGCGATGACGAGGTTGACCGTCGTGCCCTTCGCCACGGCAGCGCCGGACTCGAGGGTGGATGAGATGACCGTTCCCTCGGCGAGGGCGGGATCGTTCTGACGACGGATGGATCCGACCGCCAGACCCGCCGCCTCGAGGGAGGAGCGCGCTTCGTTCTCGTTGATGCCCTCGAGCGTGGGCACGGTGGCGGTGTCGGGACCGCTGGACACGTACACGGTGATCTTCTGGCCCGCGGCCACACTCGTGCCCGCTTCGGGCACGGTGCTCACCACGTTGCCCGCAGCGATCTCTTCGTCGGATTCGTTCACGCGGGCCGTTGTCAGCTGCTGCCCGGTCAGGGTCTCGGCGGCGCGTTCGTACGACATGTCGACGACGTTCGGCACCGTGAGCGAGGTCGTGGGCACCTCGTCGTTCGGCTGGATCTGCATCACCCAGATCAGCACGGCGACCAGGAGCACCGCGAGCACGCTGACGCCTGCCCAGATCCACGCCACAGGAGGACCCGCCTGCGTGCGCCGCATCGTCGTGTCGGTGCTGAGCTGTCGCAGAGATCGAGCGGTTTCTGCCGCCTGCCGCGGATTCGGCCCGTACAACTCGTTCGAGAGCGCCGACATCTGGCGCTTGGTAGGCGCCTTGCCGTCGGCGGTCTCATCCAGCGCCTCGCGGAAGCTCGCGGCATCCTGCGGACGCTGGAACGGGTCTTTCGCGAGGGCGCGGAGCACGATGGCATCCAGTGCCCGCGGGATGGACTCGTCGATCTCGCTGGGAGGGAGGGGAGCCTCGCTGACGTGCTGGTACGCGACGGCGACCGGCGTGTCGCCCCGGAACGGCGTTCGCCCCGTGAGCAATTCGTAGAGCACCACACCCGTGGAGTACAGGTCGGCACGGGCGTCGACCGATTCGCCCTTGGCCTGCTCGGGCGAGAAGTACGCGGCGGTGCCGACGATCGCCGTGGTCTCGGCGACGGTCGAGGACGAGTCGGAGACCGCGCGGGCGATGCCGAAGTCCATGACCTTCACACGGCCGGACTCGGTGATCATGACGTTGCCCGGCTTGATGTCGCGGTGGACCACGCCGGCGCGATGCGAGTACTCCAGCGCTTCCAGGATGCCGTCGATGTAGCGCAGCGCGTCGTCGGTCGGCACCTTCCCCTGCCCGATGACGTCTTTCAACAGGCGCCCGTGCACGAGCTCCATCACGATGTACGGGACGGGCCGTTCGACACCGTCGACACCGGTCTCGGCGTCTTCGCCCGCATCGAACACGCGCACGATGGTGGGGTGGGCCATGCGCGATGCCGCCTGCGCCTCGAGCCGGAACCGCGTGCGGAAGGCCGCGTCGCCGGCCAGGTCGGACTTCAGGATCTTGATGGCGACCGTGCGGCCGAGCGTCTGGTCGTACCCGCGGTAGACGCTCGCCATCCCGCCGCGACCGATGAGGTCGTCGACACGATAGCGCCCGGAGAGGACGCGCGTCTCAGTGGTCACGAATGGAGCTCCTGGCGTGAAAACGGGTCGGTCAGTTGGTCGTCGCGGTGGGTGACGGCGTGGGCGTGCTGTTACCGCCCGTGATCGACGCCGATGCTTCGCCCGAGGGACCGGCCTGACGGTCGGGGCTACCCGAGCAGCTGACGGTGTAGGTGACCCGCAGCGTCTGGCCGGCGGAGTTGCTGACCTTCAGCGCGGCGTTGCGCGCGTCGGGCGGGAAGGACGACGTCGACTGACCGTTCGCATCGAACGTGCCGTTGGTCGCCGTGAAGTTGTACGAGGTCACCGAACCGGTACCCGACGGGCAGGTGTACTGCTGCCAGGCCACCTGGATGTCGCTACCGGCCGAGACCGACGCGCTCGGGAGGGTCGGCGTGCCGGGCGTCTCGAGCGGCGTCTGCTCCGCGTAGAAGCGCACCGTGATGGTGGTGCCCGCTTCGACTCCACCCGTCGGGTTCACGTTGTAGATGAGTCCGACGTCGCTCGCTTGGGTCGCCGCGTTGCCCACCTGGCAGTCGGCGACGAGCTCGTTCTCCTCCAGGATGGCTCGGGCGTCATCGCACGTCTTGCCCTCGAGCCCGAGGGACGACACCTCGATGCGCTGCGAGCTGGGCGTGGGTGTCGGCGTCGTCGAGGTCGGCGACGGCGTGGGTGTTGGCGAGGGGGCCGCGCTCGTGGGAGCGGGCTCGGGCTCGCTCTGGTTGGAGATGACGTTGAAGAGCGTGACGCCCAGGACGAGGGCCAGCAGCGCGATCAGGGCGATCAGCGGCCACGTCCACCGCGAGCGCTTCTTCTGCGGGGCGGGGTCTTCTTCGATGTGCTCCTGGGTCAGCAGCGAGGTCGCCGCAGCCGGCGTCGGCATCAGCCGCGTGGCGGCGGACGTCTGACCGGCGGTCAACAGCTGCGTGGCCTCGTCGGCGACTGCGGCACCCGCGGCGACGGCCGGTACGGCGGCGGCGGCGGCCGTGAGGTCTCCGCGGCGGAGCGCCGTCGCTGCGCGCGACACGGCGGCCGAGGACGCGGGACGGTCTTCCGGCTTCTTGGCGATCATCGCCATGACGAGGTTCTGCACCGGCACCGGCACGGTGGGGGGCAGCGGCGCGGGCTGCTCGTTGATCTGGGCCATCGCGATGGCAACCTGCGACTCGCCCGTGAAGGGGCGCTTGCCGGCCAGGCTCTCGTACGCGACGATGCCCAGCGAGTACGTGTCGGTCGCGGGTGACGCGGGGTGACCCGACGCCTGCTCGGGCGAAAGGTACTGCACGGTGCCCATGACCTGACCGGTCGCCGTCAGCGGCACCTGGTCGGCGATGCGAGCGATGCCGAAGTCGGTGATCTTTACCCGGCCGTCGGGCGTGATGAGCAGGTTTCCCGGCTTGATGTCGCGATGCACGAGACCGGCGGCGTGCGCGGCCTGGAGGGCTGCTGCGGTCTGGGCGACGATGTCGAGAGTCTTGTCGGTCGACAGCGACCCCTCGCGCTCGAGGATCGTGGAGAGCGCCTCACCGGGCACGAGCTCCATGACCAGGAAGGCGCTGCCGTCTTCCTCGCCGTAGTCGAACACGCTCGCGATGCCCTCGTGATTGACGAGGGCTGCGTGCCGGGCCTCGGCGCGGAAGCGCTCGAGGAACCCGGGGTCGCCCATGTACTCGTCTTTGAGGATCTTGATCGCGACCGTACGTCCGATGACGTGGTCGGTCGCTTCCCAGACCTCGCCCATGCCGCCGATCGCAATCCGCGACTCGAGCTCGTACCGCCCGCCGAAGGTCACACCCTGTGTCGGTCTCATGTACCCAGCACCGCCTCCATGACCTTCTTCGCTATCGGGGCGGCAATCTCGTTGCCGCTCCCGCTCTGCCCCTGGCCTCCGCCGTTCTCGACGACCACGGCGACGGCGACCCGGGGGTCATCCGCCGGCGCGAAGCCGGTGAACCAGAGAGTGTAGGGACGGGAATCGTTCTCCGCGGTGCCGGTCTTACCCGCGACCGGGACCCCGTCTATTCTTGCATTCGATGCCGCGCCGTCCTGGACGTTCGCCGTCATCATCGACACCATCTGCGCCGCGATGTCGGTTTCGAGCGCCCGCCCGAATTCGCTGCTGCTTCCCTCGCTCGCGACCGACAGGTCGGGTCTGATCACCCGGTCGATCATGCGCGGATTCATGACCACGCCGCCGTTCGCGATGCCCGCAGACACCATGGCCATCTGCAGCGGCGTCGCGCGCACGTCGCCCTGACCGAAGCCGCTCAGGGCGGTCTGAGGAGCGTTGGGCGCGTCGGGATAAGTGGATGCCGTGGACTGCAGCGGCATCGAGAACTGCGTGTTGAAGCCGTACTTCTCGGCTTCGGCACGGATGGCGTCGTCGCCGAGATCGACCGCCAGTTCGGCGAACGGGATGTTGCAGCTGAGCCGCAGCGCCGTGGCGATGGTGACGGTGTCGCCTTCGCCGCACGTGCCGCCCCCGGCGTTGCTCACGACGTTCGTCGACTGGGGGAGCGTGTACGCCGCGAGGTTCGGGAAGGCCGAGTCGGGGGTGTACCGACCGGATGCGAGTGCGGCCGAGGCCACGACGAGCTTGAACGTCGAGCCGGGAGGGTTCAGATCGCCCTCGATGGCCCGGTTGTCGAGCGGCTTGGACGCGTCGGCGACGAGCTGGTCGTAGGCCGCGTTCACGGCATCCGTGTCGTGCGACGCGAGGGTGTTCGTGTCGAAGCTGGGCTTGGAGACCATCGCGAGGATGCGGCCCGTCGAGGGTTCGATCGCCACGACCGCGCCCTGCTGGTCACCGAGTGCATCCCAGGCCGCCTTCTGCACGCTCGCGTCGACCGAGAGTTCGACGTTGGCGCCGCGCGGCAGCTGGCCGGTGGCCGCGCGCTCGATGCGCGAGAAGTAGTCCGCATTGTCGGAGCCGCTGAGCACGCCGTTCTCGGTCGCCTCGATACGCGTCTTCGAGTCGAGCACCGGGTTCATATAACCGGTCACGGGCGCCCACATCGCGGCATCCGTGTACTGGCGCTGCCAACTGAACACATCGTCGGAGGGTACCGACGACGCGATGGCCGTGCCGCTGGCGATGATCGAACCGCGCTGCACCTCGTACGAGTCGTAAAGGGCACGCGTGTTGCCCGCCGTGTTCGTCAGGGCGCCGGCCTGGACGACCTGGATGATGCTCGTCGAGGTGAATAGGGCAAGGAACATCGCGAGCATGACGATGCTGAGGCGGCGGAGCTCCTTGGTCACGGTGCCTCCTTCGTCGACGGGGCGGGTACGGGCGGGACAGGGCGTGTCATCAGCCGATCACCACCCGGGGGCGGCTGCGGACCGCGTCGGAGATGCGCAACAGGAACGCCACGATGATCCAGTTCGCGATGAGCGAGGATCCACCGGCGGCGAGGAACGGCGTGGTCAGCCCGGTCAGGGGGATCACGCGAGTGACACCGCCGACCATGATGAACACCTGCAGCGCGATGGTGAACGAGAAGCCCGTCGCGAGGAGCTTTCCGAAGTCGTCTTGGCCGGCGAGTCCGATCCGGATGCCGCGACTGGTGAACACCATGTACAGCGCCAGGATCGCGAACAATCCCACGAGCCCGAGTTCTTCGCCGAGGCTGGGCACGATGTAGTCGCTCTGCGAGAGCGGCGTGATGTACGGACGCCCCTGCCCGAGGCCGGTGCCGAACAGGCCGCCGTGGGAGAGGCCGAAGATGCCCTGCACGAGCTGGTAGCTGCCGCCGTCGCGCTCGATGACTTCGGGGTCGAAGGCGCTCAGCCAGTTGGCGAAGCGTCCGTTGACGTAGGGAAGGACACGGGATGCCAGGAACGCACCGCTCGCGACCAGCACGAGACCGATGACCACCCAGCTCGTCTTGCCGGTGGCGACGTACAGCATCGCCACGAACATGCCGAAGATGAGCAGGCCCGTACCGAGGTCGCGCTGGAGCACGATGATGCCGAGCGAGACGAGCCAGATGATCAGCACGGGGCCGAGCTCGCGCGCGCGCGGCCACGTCATGAACAGGAAGCGCGTACCGGTGGAGGTGAGGCTCTCGCGCGTGCGTACGAGGTAGCCGGCGAAGAAGATCGCCAGGCAGATCTTCGCGAGCTCGCCCGGCTGGAACGAGACGAAGCCGAGTGAAACCCACACGTCGGCGTTCTGGTCTGTGCCGAGGCCCGGAACGAACGGCAGGAGCAGCAGCAGGATGCCGATGAGGCCCGACAGGTAGGTGTAGCGGAAGAGCACGCGGTAGTTGCGCACGAAGATCAGCACGGCGAGGGCGGCGACCATCGCGATCACAGCCCAGGCGATCTGGCGGTGGCCCGTGGCATCCCATCCGCTGGCCTGATCGGCCAGGTCGATGCGATAGATCATCGCGATACCGAGACCGGTGAGGACGGTGGCGATGGGCAGCACGAACGGGTCGGCGTCGCGGGCGCGCAAGCGCAGCACGATGTGCGTGACGAGCGCCAGGACCGCGGGGATGCCCGCGAGGATGAGGAACCCGGTTTCGACGGCACCGGTCGCCCCGAGCTGGACGAGGGTGACCGCCGCACCGTAGACGGCGATGGCGAAGACGAGCAGTCCGAGCTCGCGGTTGCGCTGCGTGGCGGGCACACGGATCTTCTTGAGGGCGCGCATGACGGCGGTGTCGGTGGACACGGCATCCGTCGACCGGGTGAGCTTCTGATCTGTCATCCGCTTACCTCCGGGGCGGGGCGCAGGCGATCGACGATGCTCTGGGCGTCGGCGAGCGAACCGGCCGAGATGGTGGTCTCCACCGTCTGCCGATCGAATTCCGACAGGTCGTCCAGTGCGACGTCGGTGTCTTCGTAGACCGTCGAGAGCGTGAGGGGGCCGATGGACTGCTGGATGCCGCGGTAGATGACGACCGAGTTCTCGTCGGCACCCACGTAATAACGCGTCTGGGTCCAGTTGTAGCCGGCGAACAGGCCGAGCCCGATGCCGGCCAGCACGATGAGCAGCGCCGCGAGCCAGCCGAACCGCCGGCGACGCGCGCGGCGACGGTCCTCTTCGATGAGCTCCTCGAGGAACTCGGCCGCGGGCTCGAAGTGCGTGGGCTCGTTCGCGACCTGACGGGCGTGGTGCAACCAGCCGCCGCGTCCGGTGCGCGCGGCGGGGACGACGACGCCACTCGGGTTGGACGCCGAGCCGACGACCGTCGGGGTGCCGATGAATACGGGGTGCTGACCTCCCACGTCGACCAGGACGACGGTGACGTTGTCGGGAGCGCCGCCGTCGAGCGCCTGCTTCAGCAGAGCGTCAGCCGTGCGCGCCGGTGGCATGCCCAGCGCGAGGGTCTTGGCGGTGTGGTCGTCGTCGACGACCCCCGACAGTCCGTCGGAGCACAGCAGCCAACGGTCGCCGTCCTGCGTCGGCATGATGAAGCTGTCGACCTCGGGGTCGGGGTCCATGTCGCCGAGCACGCGCATGAGCACGGAGCGCCGCGGGTGGTAGCGCGCCTCCTCCGGGGTGATGCGGCCCGAGTCGACCAGGCGCTGCACGAAGGTGTGGTCGGCGGTGATCTGGGTGAGCGTGTCGTCGCGGTACAGATAGATGCGCGAGTCGCCGATGTGGCCGATGACGGCGTAATCGTCGACCATGACCAGCGCGCTCACGGTAGTCCCCATGCCCGCGAGTTCGGGGCGGCGTCCCACCGTGTCGATCAGCTCGGTCGCGGTGTCGGCCAGGGCGTCGCGAATGGCGTGCTCGGCATCGGTCGGCGAGCGGAACGGCTGGTCCAGCTCGGTGAGGCGACCGATGGCCAGGCTCGAGGCCACGTCGCCGCCCGCGTGCCCGCCCATACCGTCGGCGACCACGAAGAGATTGGACCCGGCGTAACCGGAGTCCTGGTTGTTGGAGCGCACCTTGCCCGTGTGGGAGATGGCGGCGCTCGAGCCCTGGAAGACCATGGAGGTGGCTTACGTCCTCAACTCGAACGTCGTCGCGCCGACCTTGATCGGAGCACCCACCTTCACCTGCACGGGAGCCGCCACGCGCGTACCGTCGTGAGAGGTGCCGTTCGTGGAGTCGAGGTCTTGCAGCATCCACTGTTCGCCCCAGAGCACGAGGCGAGCGTGGTGGCTGGAGGTGTAGTCGTCGCGGATGACGAGGCCGGACTCGCTCGAGCGTCCGATCGTGAGCGGCTCGGTGCCGAGCGGCAGCTCGAGCCCTGCCTTCGGGCCGCTCGTGATGACGATGCGCGAGACGGTCGCGGTGGTGGCGAGCCCGCCCGCCGGGGCGGGGGCCGGTGCGGAGGGACGCTTGACCTGGGTGGTCACGGCATCGGGCGAGGCCACGGGGGCCGCGGCCGCCGGAGCGGGGGATGCCACCGGCTCGGGGAGCTTGCGCACCTTGACGCCGAAGAGGTCGGCGCGCAGCGAGTAGACCACACCGAACACGAAGAACCACAGCAGGACGAGGAAGCCGCCCTGCAGAAGAAGAAGAGTCAGCTGACTCATGACTGGGGTCCCCGTTCCCGGACGTCGAAGATGCTCGTGGCGTCGGGCGCCTGCGGGCGCCGCGGCGGCTGCGCCTGCGCGACCACACGGAACACGATATTCGTGCGGCCGATCGAGATCGTCGAATCGGGCGGCAGGGCCGCCTCGGACACCTTGTGGCCGTTGAGGGTCGTGCCGTTGGTCGAACCGAGGTCTCGGACCATTGCGCGCTCGCCGTCCCAGAGGATCTCGACGTGTCTGCGGCTGGTGCCGGCGTCGGGGATGGTGATGTCGGCATCGCTGCCCCGGCCGATCACCGTGCGCGATCCCGTGAGCGGATGCCGCGTGCCGTCGATGTCGACGACCCCCCGCCAGGCGATGCGGCCCTCGGTGGTCTGCGAGTCGACGCGCAGCGTTCCGGTCGACAGGGAGGCGTCGCGCTCGATCGATATGGCGACGGGGCCGGCGAACGAGTAGCCCTGAGTGCGCGCGTGCTTCTTGACCAGGGTGTCGAGTTCGGAGACGAGGGTCGAGCCGAGTGCACTCATCTTCTCGTCGTCAGCGGTCGAGAGGCGCACCGCGAAGGTGTTGGGGGCCAGGATGCGATCACGCGTGACGACAACGGCCTTCTTGTCGAGCTCGCTGCGCAACGCGGCGGCGATCTCCACCGGCTGGATGCCGCTGCGGAAGGTCTTCGCGAACGCACCATTGACGGCGCGTTCAAGACCTTTCTCGAAACTGTCGAGTAGTCCCACGAGACTCCTTCGGGCAGGCAGACCAGTAGGCACATCGTAGTCAGCGCGGCTGGGCAGGTCATGGACGTCGCGTGCGGGGCCCGCGTTTCGTGAGGCGGTCGCCGCCGTGATATTCTCGGGAAGTTGGTCGCGTGGCATCCTCGATGCCGCGTATGCGCGAGTGGCGGAATAGGTAGACGCGCTGGCTTCAGGTGCCAGTGCCTTCACGGGCGTGGGGGTTCAAGTCCCCCCTCGCGCACACAACGAAGAAGGCCCCGGGTTCATCCCGGGGCCTTCTTCTTCGTCTGGGAGAGCGGGGGGTTCGCCACCCGTGCGGGTCGGGCCGCCGCCGGTCACTCGCCGGCGGGCTCGGTGTCTCTCGCAGACCAGAGATCGCGCCGCGACGCGTGACCGAGCTTGCGGAGAATACGCGCGACGTGGAACTCCACCGTCTTCACGGAGATGACGAGTTCGCTCGCGATGGTCTCGTTGGTGTGTCCGCGAGCGGCCAGTCGCGCAACGTGGCGTTCCCTGACCGACAGCAGGTGGAAGGACTTCTCCCTTTCCAATGCCTGTCTCGTGCGGACAGCGGCGGCGGACGCTTCCAACCCGTGGAAGATGCGCAGGGCCTCATCGAGATGCAGATTGGCTTCGTCGTCCCGTCCGGCTTCGCGCTCCAGCGACGCCGCGGAGAGGGCGACGAGAGCTGACGGATAGGGGGTTCCCAGGCTGAGCAGGCGTGCGGACGCGAACTGGGCCCGGGCTCGTCCGACATCGCCGCGAGCCGCCGAGATCCGCCCTGCCAGCCACTCGGGGTGGCCGTGCACCAGCGGCACAGCCGGTCGACGACTGACCAGCGTGGTGAGATGCCGGCACTCGTCGTCGGCCTCGTTGAGGCGTCCCACACCGATCAGTGCCCCGATATGCAGCGCCCGCCACGCGAAGAGTCCGATGCGCTCCGACCAGTCGGCGACGGAGCTCTCCCGTATCGGAGCGAGGGCTTCCAATACTGCCGCGGGATTCATCCGCTCTCGGGCGATCCAGGCATCCGCCGTGGCCACGTGAAGCGCGACGAACGGCGAGGGGCGGTGCGCGAACGCTTTCGCGGAGGCGAGTGTCGCGTCGGCACGCGCATCGTCACCTCGGGCGGCCGCGATCATCGCGATGACGGCTTCGGTCGCCGCAATACCCCGGAGGTCGCCGTTCCGACGGCCGGCCGCGATGGTACGCAGGCCGCGTTGTTGAGCTTGCGTCCAGTTGCCGAGGTGGAAGTCGATCACGGTGTGTTCCGACATGCGCCGACGCAGCACCGCCATCGTGGCGTCGGCGAGGGCATCCCCCCGCTTCAGGTCATCGTGGGCAGCGAGAGTACGCCCGCCGTAGAAGTGGATCGCGCCGCGCAGCAGGAGCGTGTCGGTGTGTTCGAGTCGGCCGGAGTCGGCATCCAGGAGGCGGTCGGTGATGCTCAACGCATCGACGATGTGCCCGTTCGCCCACTCCGCGGACGCGATCTGCATCCACATCACACGGCGGAGCAGTGGGCGAATGGGATCGCTGCGGGGCACGGGTGTGGCTGCTGCGGCGCGCCCCGCGTCGAGGGCCGCTGCCGTCTGCCCGATGATGGCGCGCGCGGAGGAGATGATCACGAGCGCCAGCGCACGCCCGCGTCCCCGGAGCTCGTCGTCACCGGTGGCGCGCAACAGGGCGCTGAGCGTGTCGATGGCCTGCTCGAACTGCCCGGCGAAGTACGTCAGTCCGGACAGGAGCACGTCTCGTAGCGGGCTCCTCGTGAGCGCGGCGACGTCGGCGCCGAATTGGCGCGCGAGGTCGAGGTCCTCGGCCAACCCGATGATGCAGCCTGCCTCGAGCAAGAGACGTTCGCGTTGGTCTGATTGCGGGTGCGCTCTGCTCGCGCGGGCGAGAGCGAGGGCGGCGGCATGCCAGTCCCCTGTCTTCAGAGCCGCGAGCCCGTCTTGTTCGAACTCGTCGGCGAGGGAAGCGTCGCCCTCTGGGCCGAGCGCTGCCAGGAGGTGGTGGGAGCGCTGCGGGCCTTCCGTGGCCGCCGCCAGCGTCCTGTGTATCTCTCGGCGATCCTCCGTACTGACCGCCTCCCGGGTGACGATCCGGAGGAGTTGCGAATCCAGACGCAGGCCGAGACCGCCGTCCTCGAGCAACGGACCGAGGCTGCGACGTATCGACCGAACGGAGAACCGTCCGCCGAGCGCCCTTCCCACAACGGCGGTGGGGAGCGCGCCGTCGGCGTGGGCGAGCAGATCCACGACCGCTCGCTCGCCGGCGTCCAGCGACGCCAGCAGCTCCGTCGCCGCGCGCGTGAGCGCCGGCCCCGGGTCGTCGCTGCTTGCCTCACCACGCTGAATCGCGCCCAGCCACGCGGGGTTGCCGGCTGTCGCTGCGACACGCGCGTCGGATGAGGTTGCACTCGACGGAGCGGGCTGAGCACCGGACGCAGCATCGGCCGAGACGCCGCGCAGCCAGAGCCGGATGCCGGGCACCCCGCCGGCGAGGAGGTCCACAGCCGTGCGGGCGAAGTGCCGCCTCGGCGGACGGGCGCTGATCAAGACGAGGAGGGGCCGGGCGGATTCATCATCCAGGAGGCGGGTGAGAAGTGCTGCGCAGTCACCGCCGACCTCGTCGGCATCGTCGAGGAGCAGACAGACGAACTGCTCCGAGGGGAGAGCCCGAATGGCGTCGCGCGCCACCATGAAGGATGCGTAGTCGGGTCGCGCCCAGCGCACGACGCTCGCCACGCGGCGAACGGCGTCCCGCGCGATCTCCTCGAGCAACGCCGTCTTTCCCGCCCCGGGCTCACCCTCTACGAGCACCAGGACCGGCCGGCCCCTCGACGCCGCATAGGCGGCGCGCGCGCCAGCGGCGAGCTCTGCGTCCCGACTCCCCAAAGTCGTGCGGACTGACATCCATCGTCCTTCCTGCTGGGGTTTCACCCTAGTCCTGGGTGTTTCTCTGCGGCCCGGTGGATCAATCTCTCCGCCGCATGGTCGGATGCGATTGCGGGCCGATCCCGCTCACATCGTCCAAGGAGTCCCCGTGTCCGACATCATCTCCGCCGTCCTCACCACGGTCATCGGAAATTACATGATCAGCTGCTTCGTTCTGGGGCTCATTGTGGCGTCGGTCCAGACGGCGCGATGGAAGGGCCAGCGCACCGCCGCGGTCATCAGCGGGCTGTTCTTGAACGCCTATCTCCTTTATGGCATCGGCGTGGGTCTGGCCATCAACGCCGTGATGCATTCCGTCTTCGGCGACTTCGCCGCCGAACAGATCGGATGGGCTCAGTCCCCCTTCCAACTCGAACTGGCGCTCGCCAGTGCGGGGATCGCGGTGATCGCGATCATGGTTCACGGCAGACGCAGCCCGGTGCTGTCCAAGGCTGCCGTCACCATAGGCGTCGCCATCTTCGGTTTCGGAGCCGCCGCCGGGCATGTCTTCCAGGCCGCGGTCAATGGCGATACCGCGGTCGACAACGGCGGTCTGCTTCTCGCGGGGGACGTCGTGCTCAACCTGATCGGAATCGCCTTCGTCGTCTGGCACGCAGTGGCCATCGGTCGCGAGGGCGTCGTTCCCACCGACGCAACCGTCGACCACGCCGTGCCCGTGCGCTGATCTCGTCCCGCAGACGGGGAGCGCTGGAGTGCACCCCGCGCAGTCGCCCCCCGAATTCGCCGGCAGTCGACTCGGCACGGTCGGAAACGGGTGCGCCGACGTAGAAGTCCCGGAGGGGTGACCCTCCCCGTTCAAGGAAAGCCGATGAGTACACCCACACCGACCCGAACCACTCCGCACCGTCGACGCATCCTGGGTGGTCTCCTGCCCTTCATCGGCGTCATCCTGTTCGTCATCGCCACCGTCGCTCAGTTCGCCGGTGGGGCCGGCGAGAACTGGGGACCCACCCTGGTGACGAATGCCGTCGTCTACATGATCGGATGGGCCGGCATCGGCGCCGGGATCTCGCACATCTTCTTCGGCAACCGCATCTCGAAGACGATCGGCTTCGAGAAGAGCCCTTACGAACTCGAGGTGGGATTCGCCGACCTCGCCTTCGGTATCGCCGGGCTCATCGCAGCCAACTTCTCCCCGGATTACTGGCTCGCTGTCATCCTCTCGAGCTCGATCTTCCGTGTGGGTTGCGGTATCGGCCACATCCGCTCGATGATCCGCGACAAGAACTTCGCCATCAACAACACGGCCATCCTGTTCGTCAACTTCGTCGTACCGGCATTCCTGCTCTTCGCTTTCTTCACCTGGGCGCAGTACCGATGACCACCACGCCTGCGGACTCGCATTCGCCCGTCAGGAAGGCACTCGTCGTCGGCGTGGTCGGCCTTGCCCTCGTCCTGCTGGGGGGCGCGTCCGGCTGGGCACTCGCCCGAGCAGCTGCCCCCGAGATGACGCCGGCGGGGGCATCGCCGTCGGCGGTTCCGGAACAGGATTTCTTCTTCCAAGTCGTGGGCTACCAGACGGCCAATCAAGGCGGTCAGCGCCTCAACATGTTCTTCCACTATCGATACGACGCCGGCATCGCCGTCAGCGCCATCCCCAACTACGTCGACATCCGAACCGACGCACTGGAATTCATGGACGCGGTCGACGCCGCCGAGAACCCGTACTGGGAAGTCCTGGCCGAGCGACTGTGCTCTCAGTTGTCGGATGCGTATCCCGTCGAGTCCATCTCCTGCCAGCTGCAGGTCTACCCCGACGATCGGCCCGATCTCCCGTACGAGCCCGGGTACCACGGCACCACCTACACGATCGGCGATATCGAGCCGCTCGCCATTCCGGGACCGACATCGTCTGTCGAGCAATGCGCCCTGGGCGACGTGGAATGCGCGTCGAGATGACCTGCGAGGTGTCGTAGCCGCAGGGAGTCATTCCCGTCTCGGCTCGGAACCGACGGGTGAAGTCGCGAGGTTCTGCACCACCTGGGCAAGGCCGATGTCCACCGCGGTCCGCCCGTTGGCGTCGGCGTCGGTGCGCGAAAGATGGCGCGCGACGAAGTGACGATCGTAGGTCGCGATCCCGTCGTGCGGGACATCCGCCCCCACCACGGCGACCTGCCCTGGGCGCGGGAGGTCTTCACCGGACCGTGAGTACACCGCTGTCCTCGTGCCTCTCCGCGGTGGGAGGACACAAGGACAGCGGTGCACCGCGCACGGAGCGGTCAGGCGGCGCCGTAGTGCTGCTGCCGCGAGCTCGTTCCCTGCGATGCGTACGCATCGAGCACGGCGTCACTGATGCGACCGCGATCGGACACCTCGAGGTTGTTGGCCCGTGCCCATTCCCTGATCGCACGTCGCTTCATCGTGCGCTGCGACCTCGTCAGATGACGGGCGTTCTCGAAGCCCTCGGTCCTGGCGGCAGCGATGAACGGTGCCAGAGCCTCACGGAGCTTCTCGGTGTTGCCTCGCGTCAAATCGATGGAGTATTGAACTCCCTCGAGAGCAAATGACACCGGGGTGGAATCCAAGTCCAACTCGGATCCGTCCAAGTCGTCGAGTCGACGAAAAATCTGCTCGAGTGCCACAGCACTCCCCTCCCATTGTGCCCCCACACATAACCAATCATAGCGGCCGATCTCTCGATTTCCAGGGGTCGTTGATCGAGTCGAGATCATGTATGTGAATCGACCTCGGGCGCGCCGCCGAGCCGGAGGGGGAACGGCGACGAGCCCGGGATGCGGGAAAACTAGCGACTTTCTGCGCCTGCACCCCCGCGTGCACGCGCGCCACACAGAATTCGCGGCGCCGCGCAACCCACCCCCGAAAGTTGCTTCCTGGGAGGAACCTGGACATAACGAGAACCCCGCCCTCGAGCGGGCATCGGTTCACACTCGCGAAAGGAACAACAATGGGATTCTTCGGATTTCTCCTCCTCGGACTCATCGCCGGCGCCATCGCCAAGCTGATCCTCCCCGGCAAGCAGGGAGGCGGCTGGATCATCACGCTCGTGCTCGGCGTCGTCGGCGCGCTGCTCGGCGGCTTCCTGGGCAGCCTGCTCTTCAACGCCCCCCTGCAGGACTTCTTCTCGATCCAGACGTGGCTTCTCGCCATCGGCGGTTCGATCGTCGTTCTGCTCATCTACGGCCTCATCGTCGGACGTCGCGCCGCGCGCTGACGACCTGAGAAAGGCCCGGGGCGGTGGGACCGCGCCCCGGGCCTTTCGTCGTTCCAGACTGCTCGTCAACCCGGCCCCGTCTCGGCATCCCCCCGGAATACCGTGGGCTCATGCCCCGTGACACCCCCTCTGCGCAGACGATCGTCCGCCGCATCGTTCAGACGGCGTCGGCCGATGTCGAATCCACCGAAGCCGCAGCCCTCGCCGACGTGCCCGATGGATTGCACCAGCACCGCACCGTCGTACGGAGGCTGCGAAGCGTCGTCACGGCGTTTCGACGGATCTTGCCGGCAGGGGAGACCCGTGAGTTGAACGAGGCCCTGAAGACGTGGGGTCAGTTGCTCGGCCACGCGCGCGACGCCGAGGTGCGCGCGGAACGCGCCGAAGACGCCCTGATGGAAACCGGAGTGGACGATGCCGACGCGCGTCGCCGGCTCGTGGGCGACGAACGTGCGGCATACTGCCACCTCCATGCGCGAGTCGTCGCGGCGCACGAGACAGAGGAGTCCCGCGCCCGCACCCAGCTCGTTCGCGAAGCAGGACTGCGCCTCGAACTCGACGACGCCGACGCCAAGTCGAAGAAGGTCTTCCGTCGTCTCCTTCACGGGGAGGCCGACCGTGTCGCACGAGCGGCGCGACGCAGCGACGGCTCGATCGAGCGCCTTCACGACGTGCGCAAGGCCGCGCGTCGGCTGCGCTACCTCGCTGAAGCCGTCGACCGCGCTGATCCTGAGCTGCTCGGCGGCGACGCTCGACGCGTGGGACGCTCCGCGAAGCGCGTGCACAAACTGTTGGGGCATCACCGCGACGACCTGCTGCTGGCCGAACGTGCGAACGACCTCCACCGCCGTGCCTTCACCGCGCAGGAGGACACTCGTCCCTATGACGCGGTCGCCGCGCTCGCGGCCGAGCGGGCCGAGGCCCACCTGAAGGATGTGCCGAAAGCCCTCAAGACGGTGAAGAAGGCGGCCAGGCGCCTGGGCTGACCCACCGCGGACGCCGATGCTCCGTCGCCCCCGTCTCTCGTTCCTCGTCGTCCTGATCGTCGGCGGGGCGGTCGCGTCGATCGTGGTGTGGCCCCAGGTCATCGGCATCCACCGGCTGCCGTTCGTCGCAAACGTCCTCTCGCTACGCGGGGTACTCGCGAGTGCTCTCGGTGTGCTGGCACTGCTCGTCGGCGGGGTGGCCGTGCGGCGGAAGACGTGGGGTGTCAGCGCCGCCCTCGCGCTTGCGCTCGCCATCGCCTCCGTGGGGAATGCCGGCGTACTGATGGTCCGCGGGTGGGGCGCGCCTGCGGTCGAGGGTGACCTCACCGTCGTGGCGTGGAACGCGTACGGGGGCGGGGCCTCACCCGAGAGCGTTGCGCGTCTCGTGCGCGACACCGGCGCCGACGTCGTCAGTCTGCCCGAGACCGATGCTTTCGACGCGGCCGAGATCGTCGGCATCCTGGCCCGAGACGGAGTGTCCATGCGACACCACACCGTCGCCGCGGCCCCGGGCGGAGAGACGATCCCGACGTCGATCCTCATCTCGACCGCGCTGGGGGCCTATACGCGAGATGCGTCGATCGCGTCGACACCCGGCCTGCCCAGCGGCGTCTGGCGGCCCGTCGACGGCCGCGGGCCCACACTCGTGGCCGCTCACCCCATGCCGCCCCTGCCCCGGGTGATGGACGAATGGGACGCGGGCCTGCGGTGGATCGCCGAGCAGTGCCTGGATGCCGACGTGATCGTCGCGGGCGATCTCAATGCCACCGTCGACCACTTCGCCGGCCTCGGAACCCGAGGCGGGATGATCGGTGGATGCCGCGACGCCGCGGCCGAGGCCGGCGCGGGCGCCCAGGGAACGTGGCCCGTGCGGCTCCCCGTCGCCTTCGCGGCCCCCATCGACCACGTGCTGGTCGGCGCGGGCTGGCGCGCGGAGTCGTTCTCCGTGCGCACCGACTTCGACGGGGCCGGCAGCGATCACCGGCCGATCGTCGCGACGCTCACGCGCCGGTGAGCGCCGGCGTCACTCGAGGGTCGGGGGCAGGACGTAGACGACGTCGTCACCGTCGCGTCGGTGCTCGACGAAGCCGATGCGGGCGAGGACGTCGTGGGACGGATCGTCGCTCGCGGCGACGCACGCGTACAGCGGCCGGTCGGCTTCGCGCGTGGTCAGCAGGCGCAGTGCCTCGGTGGACGCGTCGCCCTCGGTGTCGGGTGCGACGGCGAGAAGGACCTCCCGGTCGCCGTCGACGTCCAGCGCCGCGGCGATGCCGACCACCGAGGCATCCTGGACGATGGCGAGAGCGACGACATCGGTGCGATCCGTCCACGCGTCGAACGAGGGGCGATCGTCGAACGTGGCACGCGGCCACGCGGATCCGCTGGCGTGAACGGCCGAGAACACGGCATCCCGGTCGTCGTCGTGAAGATCGCGTAGCTCGATGTTCGGCATGCCGTCACGCTACTGGCGTCGGACGTCGCCACCGCCGCACTTGTGCGGTCAGGAGAAACCGTGCAGAGCGAGGAACGTCCAGGTGGCGCCGTTCGCATCGCGCGCGGCGACCTGCGTACTCAGGTGACGGAAGAGCGTCTCGCGCGTCTCGTCGGAGATGCTCTCCCAGCCGTCGAGATTGCGTCGCAGGACGAGGTCGGTCTGCTCCAACGCCCGCGAGAAGACGATGTTGCGTGATCCGGATGCCATGTGGGCGTAGAAGGTCAGCACGGCGGTGACGTACGACCGCGACGTCTCGGCGTCGCGCATGCCATCGACGAGGTCGACGGCGACATCGATCTCGTCGTCGGTGCACCGCGCCAAAGCCACGCGGATGGCACCTGCGATGGTGTGGGCGGCGTATTCGCGCATGTCGACACGGGCTCGGTCGGTGACTTCGGACACCCGCGTGTACCGATTGGCCGCGATCTCGACGAGGCCGATACGCTCCAGCTTCTGCAGGGCCTCGCGCACCGGTGTGCGGGAGATGCCCATCAGTTGAGCCAGCTCGACGTCGCGCAATCGGTCTCCCGGCCGCAGACGACCGTCGACGATCGCCCCGCCGAGGGCACGATACGCCTCGTCGACGAGGGCCGAAGCGCGGCGGCGATCATCCATCAGGCGGAGTTTACGGCTTCCAGATATCACAGAACATCGACATAAGTTACTGTTTCTTCGATTTCGTGTCGCGCGCACGCCTCGACGCCGGTATTGTCATCACGTCACGCTTGCGTGGCATATCCGGGGGGATCCGTCGACGCCCGGGCTTTGAGCCCTGCTCAGCCCGGGCGTCGTATGGGCTCCGGGTGCGTGAGGCCCCGTTTCGTCTCTCGCAACGTTTGTGTCACAGTGCCGTGCGCACGGGGAATCCGCCCGTTACCGTGGGGGCACAGTCCGGCGCGCTCGGTGTCGGCTCGAGCGGGAAACGGCATCAGGATGAGCACGCAGGGCACGGTCAAGTGGTTCAACTCGGAGAAGGGCTTCGGTTTCATCGCCCCGGATGACGGCGGGCAGGATGTGTTCGCCCACTACAGCGCCATCCAGTCGGGCGGCTATCGCTCGCTCGAGGAGAACCAGCGCGTCGAGTTCGAGGTCGCCCAGGGCCCGAAGGGCCTGCAGGCGGAAGACATCCGCCCGCTCTGACACCTCGCACTCCGAAGCGGATGCGCCCCGGCCGACAACTGCGTCGTCCGGGGCGTTTCAGTTGTCGGACCGGACGAGATCCACCCCGGCGGCCGCGAACTGGCGGATCGTCGCGTGCGGGAGGAACGCCCGTGTGAGAGCCGCGCCGATGCGGGTGAGATCCGCCTCATCGCGGTAGAGCAGGTACAAGGTCTCGTAGCGCGGGTGGAACTTCTGCTTGAAGCGGTGCAGCGAGGCGAAGCCGTACACGGGTTCGAGCGCGTCGGCCATGCGCTTCTGCAGGTCGGCGATGACACCGGCATCCGCGGGGTACTCGTGCGCCAGCGGCGCCCCCGACAGCGACATCACGTCAGCACCCTCGGCGGAGAACTGCCGGGCCGATGCGCCGATGAGAAACTCCATCACAGGGCCGAAGCCACCGTCGCGGCGCCGCATGAGGTCGAGGGTCCATCCGCGGATCGCACCATCGCCGTAGATGGGCAGCCACGACAGGAACCCGTCGACGTCTCCGGCGGGCGACACCGCGAGGGCGATCCGCACCTCGGGGTCGGATGCCTCGTGCAACGTGCCGAGCGTGAAGCCCATCTCGGGCAGGCCCTTGTCGCCCACCCAGCTCTCGGAGATCGCACGCAGCTGTTGGCGGACACCCCAGCTCTCGTCGCTCAGTCGGGAGAGGCGGAACGTCATGCCCTCGCGCTCAGCCCGATTCAGTGAGGTGCGCACGGCCCCCCACGCCTTGCCGGTGAACTGCAGGCCCGGGAGGTCGACCACCGTGTCGTCGGCCACGACGATGCTGCGCCATCCGCTCGGCACGGCGGCGAGGGTCGCTGCACCGGCGCTGAAGAAGCACGGGGCCAGCCCCGCCGCTTCGGCGCGATGGATGAAGGCGCGCACCGTGTCGGCTCGCGCGTCCGCGGGACCGAGCGGGTCGCCGAGAGCCAACGCCACGCCGGAGCGCCGTTGATACGCCACGATGCCGCGACCGAAACGGGCGTACGACATGCCGTCCCACGTCGTCATCCACGACAGGGTCCCGCCACCGGTGGCGCTCAACTCCTTCTTGACGTCGTCGGGCGTCGGTGTCGGGGTATCACCGAGGGCAGCGCGCGGACGGGCGCGGAACGCCGCTCGCACCAGCACGAAGTAGACCGACGCCACGATCCACAACGCCGACGAGGCCAGGACGCTGGTGACATCGGCATCCAGGTCGGCCTCGATGCCCTCGACTCCGGAGAGCGACAGGATGCCGACGACGAGCACCACGAGAACGAGGTTCAGGGCGCAGTAGACCATGACGACGAGCCACGCCCACCGGCGGCCGCGTCGCAGGGCGGTGGCCACGAGGAGGACGATCGCCGTGTTCACCGCGACGTCGATCCACGACCCCGAGACCGCCGCGGAGGTGCCGAACGGGCCGGTCATGGGCGCGACGTAGCCGAGGATCTCGATGGCGCCGAGCGCGCACAGCACGACGAAGGCGACCAGACGCTGTTCGCGCACGCTCACGCGCTGCGGGCGCAGCGATCGGTCGACGGCCAGGACCAGCAGCACCGCGAGGACGTGCTCGAGGTCGGGCAGCGAGCCGTAATAGAAGAACGACACGAGCAGCACGGCGAGGAAGACCGTCCACGCGCGCAGACGCCACGGGGAGGGGAGCAGCGCGAGCGCGACGGCAAGGCACGCGAACAGGCCGCCCGACGGACCGACGTCGAGGGCGGTCGCCTGCTGCTGTGCCCACGACCACGGCAGGAGCGCAGCGCCCCAGAGGAACGCGGAGGCCGCGAGGACGGAGAACAGCTGGCCTCCGGCGAAGGTGACCGCCGCGACGCGGGAGCCCCGGCGCGCCTCGAGGAACGCCATCGCCGCGAGGACCGGGATGCCGGCCGCATAGACCCAGGGGGAATCGACGAAGAAGGTGCCGGTGATCGGCGTCCACCACCGACCGGCCGAGAGGGCGGGAAGCCCGTAGGCGACCGAGGAGAACAGGTCGGAGTCGGCGAAGGGCCGCCACAGGCCGCCGGAGAACAGTCCCACCAGCAGCAGGATGCCGGCGAGCGTCAGCGTGACCGGGACGCGCCTCGCCACCGCGAGGGAGCGAGCGACGAGGGTCTTCTGCGCCATGCCGCCCACCATAGGGCACGCGTGCGTCGTGACGTGAGGCGGCGAAGGGGGCTTCGCCTCAGACGGGTGTGAGCGCGGGGTGGACCAGGTGGGTGGGGTCAGCGCGGGGTCGACCAGGTGGGTGGGGACAGCGCAGGGCGGACCAGGCGGCGGGTCAGCGCAGGGCGGACCAGGCGGCGCGGGCGGCGGTGAGCGCCTGCGTGGCGTCGGTGGCGGCGCGGGCCTCGGCGAGGTGGCGCCGCGCGCGTTCCACCCGCAGGCGCTGGGCGATGCGGTCGGCGTCGCTTGGCGCCTCCTCGCGCTTCTCGTCGGCCGCGTGGATGGCCGTTCCGTCGGCTGTCTCGGCGGTCGCCCGCGGAGCGGCTTCTGCGACTGTCTCGGCGGCGGCGAGGGCCGCGCGGGCACAGGCAAGCGTTCCCGGGAGCGCCGTGCGAGCGGCCTCGACACGTCGGCGCATGCTGACGGCAGCGTCGAGGAGCTCGTCGCGCTCTTCGCGCACGCGTGCAACGGTGGCGACGGCTTCGCGTGGGCGTCGAGACGCCGCGGCGGCAGCGTCTTCGAGTTCGACAGCCGCCGCACGAAGGCGCTCGGCTGCTCCCGGCCGGCAGGCTTCGGGACGGGCGGTGGCCACATCGATCGCCTCGCGGATCTCGGCGCGTGCGGCGGCCACCTCGGCGTCGGCGTTTCCGGCGGCCTGGAGGGCGATGCGGTGGCCGTCTTCGACTTCGCGAAGGTAGCGTGCGGCGAGGCGTAGAGCCACGGTGGCGCGGACGATGTGGCCGCCCTCGACATCCCCTTCCGCGCGTCGGAGGGCGTCGTCGGCGTCGGCCAGAGCGCTTCTCGCTCGATCCGTCGCCACGGCGGCCCCGGACCAGTCATCGTCGTCGAAGCGCGCGCGCAGAGCGTCGACAAGCGGCTCGGGGTCACCCGATGTCGCGACCAGATCGTCGCGACGGCGACGCGCGGCCGCGAGCAGACCGGCGTGTGAGCGGTTCTCGCGCTCCCACTCCGCGAGGCGGGTGCGTACCGCGGAAACCTGCTTCCGCTGCGCATCGAGCGCCTCGTGAAACCGTCGCGCCTGATCGCGTCGGCGAGCTGCCACGCCGGTGTCGGCCTCGAGGACCAACAGGTCGCCGAAGCCCCGATCACGGGCGCGGTGCGCCGTGGTGCGGGCGCGACGCAACTCGGTGGGGACGTCGTCGGCATCGACTGCGTCGGCGGCCTCGAACGCGAGGTCGAGATCGTCGACATCGTCATCGAGTGCGAGCAGGGCGGCCGCCGCACCCGACACCGCCTGACCCGCGGCCGCACGGCTGTGGGGAGACCGGCGCTGCATGCGGACGGCGATGACGACGACCGCCACCACGAGAGCGGCGGCGACGAGGGCGATCGCCGTCGGCGCCGCCCACGCGAGATCAGGCATCGGCATCGAGCGCGTCACCGACGAGGAGCAGGGCACGAAGCTGATCGATGTCGTCGACGGCCGCCTGGGCGCCCTCGGCCTCGTGCGGCCAGCTGAAGCCCCACCGCACGAAGATCACCGGCACGCCGGCATCCTGACCGCCCTCGACATCGTGGTGCCGATCGCCGATCAGCACGGGGCGGGACGTATCCACTCCGGCGGCCTCGAGTCGACGGAGCGCTTCGCGCACGATGTCGGACTTGGCGCTCAGCGTGCGCTCGTCGAGGGTCGCGCCGACCATGGCCTCCAGATCGGGGGCCAGACCGAAGTGGTCCATCAGCGCCACGACCTGCACCTCGGGCTTCGAGCTCGCCGTCGACTGGGGTACCCCTGCCGCGTGCAGGTCATGCACCAGCTCGCCGACCCCCGGGTACAGCCGTGCACTGACCGTGTAGCCCTCGCTCTTGTTCAAGCCACGGTAGAACGCGACGGCCTCGACGGCCTGCTCGGGAGTCATGCCGACGTTCACCTGGAACGACTCGAACATGGGCGGGCCGATCCAGCGCGACAGCTCGCCCCGCGTCGGCGGCGTGCGCCCGAAGTGGTCGAGCGTGGTCGTCAGGCGGCGGAGGATCCCCTCGGACGCGTCGACGAGGGTTCCGTCGACGTCCCACAGGACGCACGAGAAGGGAGAGCGTTCGGGCATGCGTCCACGCTACCGGCGCGGTGTGCCGGTAGGCCGTCGGATGCCGTGGCGCGGAGTCGACACGTGGACGATCATCGAGGACTAGTCGAGGCGGGGGTGATCGGGGAGCCGGTCGCCGACGTCGATGAGCACGCTCACGATCAGGCCCACCACGAGGCCCACCGCTCCGCACACGACGGCCCAGCCGGCACACCACGCGAGCATGGAGTGCAGGAGGAACGTCGGATCGTCCGCATGCATCGCGAGAGCGGACGGGAACCACCCGATCAGCACGAAGAGAGCGCCGAGCACCGCGCCGTACGCGAAGCCGATCGTCCCGCACCTCACGAGTCGACGGATGAGCGGGAGCGCACATCGGGTCATGGCGGCCACGGCCTCAGGAGAAGACGAGTGAGGGTCTACAGCCCGAGCAGCCTCTTCAGTTCCGCCGTCTGCTTGGCAGTGAGGCAGCCTTTCGGCAACACCCGCATCGCGTCGACGCTGAATGAGCGCGTCTTCCCGCCGTACGTGATCTTCACGAAGCCGGGTCGCGATTCGAGGACGCAGATCGTGGGAGCGGGCGGAGTAGGCGGCTCGGTGTACATGTCGGCGGGCCTGCCCCCGTTCCACTGGTTGGTGCCGTTGGAGAACTTGTAGTTCGCCGACGCCGTCGCCACGAGCTCGCCCTGGGCGTTGATCGACCAGCTCATGAGGGTGCTCGCCGGGGCACCCTCCACCTTGTCGGCATCCCAGTGGGCATCACCCTTCACGGCGGGGTCGTCGACGACCCAGTCTCGACTGACGACGGGGGCGTCGAGCGTCATGCGCGGATAGCCGGGGAGGCACCCGTCGGGGAAGGGGTAGACGCGCTCGCCGACGACCCGCCACGTGACTGATCCGTCGGCGCCTCGATCTCCGACGTCGCCCGCCACCGTGACCTTGATCTGCTGAGCTCGCGACAACGTCACGGAGGTAGAGAACTTCCCCCTCGCGTCGGTGTGGCCGTGCGTCTCGACCGCCGCGTCGGTTCCGCCGACGATCTGTTCCGTGACCTTCACATCGACACCGCCGGCGACGTCCGTGGGTTCGTGCGCGATTCCGACGCGGACCGCCGCGCCGCCCCCGGACGTGCAGAAAGGCTCGCCCCACACCGCGGAGAGAGCCGGGATCGTAGGCGGAGCGGCAGGCTGGTCGGCGGCGAGAGCCGGGGACGCGACGACGAGCGCGAGCGCCGTGGTCATCGCAGCGACCGTTGTCACGATTCGGAATCGGGCGGAGAGCAGCCGTCGGGCGCTTCTGGCGAGCATGTCGTCCTTCGAGAATCAGGGCTGAAAGCCCGACCGGCGAATGGGTGGGCGGGAGGGGATCGCCGCGCGTGCACTCCCCGCTGCCCGGACAGTAGCAGTCGAGCGCTCCCGGCTCTCGCCGCTGCCCGGAACGCGCTCCGCGCGCTCACCTGGCGGCGTGCCCGATTCTGACGGTGGGCCGCTGCATCCGCACACGGCAGCTGCGGGCGATCGGCGCCGCGGCATCCCGCGTCTCGCGTTCAGAAGAGGCGGGGTGCGCCCGACTGCACGCCTTTCATCTCGTCGTAGTCGAGGGTGAGGCACCGGATGCCGCGGTCGGTGGCGAGGACCCGCGCCTGCGGCTTGATCTCCTGCGCGGCGTAGACGCCCGTGACGGGGGCGAGCAGGGGGTCGCGGTTGAGCAGCTCGAGATAGCGGGTCAGCTGTTCGACGCCGTCGATGTCTCCCCGGCGTTTGACCTCGATCGCGACGGTGCCGCGACCGTCGTCGTTGCGCAGCAGCAGATCGACGGGGCCGATGGCGGTGGGGTACTCGCGGCGTACGAGCGTGAGATTCTCACCGACGACCGACACCTGCTCGGCGAGCAGGCGCTGTAGATCGGCCTCGACGCCGTCTTTGATCAGGCCGGGATCGACTCCCAGGTCATGGGCGGTGTCGTGGACGATCTCGTGGATGCGCACCAGAAGGGCATCGCCGGTCTTGGCGTGCGTCACGCGCCAGCGCTCGATCACCCCGTCTTCGACGTCGACCTCGTCGGGCTGCTCGAGAGTGAGGGAGCAGGGCGGGCTCATCCAGTTGAGCGGCTTGTACGAGCCGCCGTCGGAGTGCACCAGCAGACTGCCGTCGCCCTTGTGGACGAGCAGTCGGGTGGCGAGGGGGAGATGCGCGTTGAGGCGGCCGGTGTAGTCGACGGAGCAACGGGCGATGACGAGACGCACCCGACGAGCCTAATCGCGCCGTGCGGGCTCGGAGGGCTCGGGGGTCGAGGCCTCGTCGACGACGAGGGGCTTGGCGGCTCCCGAGAACAGACCGGATGCCACGATCAGCCCCACCACGATGAGCAGCGTGTTGAGCAGACCGATGTGGTCGCCGATCCACCCGAGGATGGGCGGGCCGCAGAGGAACGCGACGTAGCCGATCGTGGCGGCAGCGGCCACGCGCGAGGCGGCCTTGGCGGGATCGTCGGCGGCGGCCGACATGCCGATGGGGAAGCCGAGCGAAGCGCCGAGACCCCAGAGAGCCGCACCGACGAAGACGAGCGGGCCGAACGGCGCGAGGATGAACAGCAGCAGCCCGGCCGCCGCCGTGCCGGCGAGGACCCGCAGCACGAGCACGCGGCCGAGTCGGTCGACGACCGGACCGCCGGCGATGCGTCCCACGGTCATGGCGACCGAGAACACGGCGAGAACGGCCGGGCCGGCCTCTTCGGGGGCACCGTGGCCGTAGACCACGGCCGAGGGGAGCCAGTCGTTCGCGCTGCCTTCGGCGAAGGCCATGCCGAGCATGATGACGCCGAGCGTGTACGTGCGCGGCTCGCGCCACGCCTGAAGCGAGGTGGAGAGGCGTTCGCGCCAGTGTGCGCGCTCCTCGGCGGCGGGGGCGTCCATCGCGACCTCGGCGCGGGGGACGTTGGCCACCGACACGAACGCGACGACGAGGATCACCACGCCCATCGCGACGCAGTGCGCCATGACCGGGATGTCGAGGGTCACGGCGAGGAAGCCGAGCCCGGCGCCGATCACCGTGCCGAAGCTGAAGAAGGCGTGCAGCAACGGCATGATCGTGCGGCCGGTCGCCTTCTCGAGCGCCGCACCCTCGACGTTCATCATCACGTCGACGGCGCCGTTGCCGAACCCGAAGAGAGCGAGGCCGACCAGGGCGACACCGAAGAGTTGAAGCGTGTCGGCACCGAACCCGATGATCGCCAGGCCGATCCCGACGAGCACGAGCGCGACGAGCATGCCGGAGCGGGCGCCGATGCGTGCCATGACGGCGGGGGCGATGGAGAGCCCGATGATGGATGCCACGCCCATGCCGAGCAGAAGCAGTCCGACGCCGGAGTTCTCGATGCCCAGGGACTCGCGGATGGCGGGCACGCGAGACGCCCAGGTCGAGATGCTCAGACCGCTCGCGAGAAAGATCGCGCAGATCGCGACGTGCCAGCGCACGAGCTGGGAGCGGGTCAACGTGGAGTGCATGCCGACACTGTACCGAATCGATTCGGCCACGATCGAATCGATTCGGGGTTAGCCCACCTCCCCGGGTAGCATCGCCCCGTGAGCTCCCGTCGCGCGACCATCAACGACGTCGCCCGAGAGGCCGGCGTCTCGCCCTCGACCGCCTCCGTCGTCTTCAGCGGCAAGACGCCCACCTCCGAGGCGACCCGCGCCCGCGTGCTCGCGGCCGCCGAGAGCCTGGGCTACACCGGCCCCGACCCGCGTGCGGCATCGCTGCGGCGCGGGCGCTCCGGCATCGTCGGGGTCGTCTTCGACCAGCACCTCGGCACGGCCTTCCTCGACCCGGTCACCACCCACATGATGGACGGCCTCGCCGACGGGGTCTCGCGGTTGGGAGCCGCGCTACTCCTGCTTCGCGACGACGGCGTGACGGTCAGCGAGCCCTCGCTGCACACGGCGCCCATCGACGCCGCCGTCCTCATCGGATGCAGTCCGCGCATGCGTGACTCGCTCGAGATCGTCCGTGGACGCGGCATCCCGGTCGTCGTGGTCGAGGGGGATGCGGGCGAGGGGATTCCCCGCGTGCTGCTGGATAACGCCGACGCGCAGCGCGCTGCAGCCTCGCACCTCGCCTCCCTCGGGCACAGCGACGTCGTGATCGTCACCCTCCCCGTCGATGCGGGCCGACGGCGCGGGTGGCTCGCCGACGATGCCGTCGTCGGGGTCGACGTGACCGCCGACCGTCTGCGGGGCGCGAGAGAAATCTTCCCCGACGCCCCCGCGCTCGCCGCGGCGACGAGCTCCATCGACGAGGGGGCGATCGCCGGTCGCACGATCTTCGCCGAGCGCCGTCCCACCGCCGTCATCGCACAGAGCGACCTGCTCGCGGCCGGCGTCATCCGGGCTGCGGAAGAAGCAGGACTCAGGGTTCCGCAGGACGTCAGCGTCACCGGTTTCGACGGCGTGGTCGTCGACGGGCTGGCCCCGCACGTCCTCACGACCCTCGTGCAGCCCGCCACCGCGAAGGGCCGCGCCGCGGGCGAGGCGGTGGCGGCGATGCTGGAAGACGCCACACCGTCGGGCCTCGACCTCGAGTGCACGTTCCGTGCCGGGACGACGACGGGACCGCCGCGTACCACATGACATCCGTGGGTTCGTGAACTCTCATGCGCCGCATAGAATAGGTCCGACACCCCGAGAGCCCGGGCACCCGCCCGTCGACCCCGAGGAGGCCCGCGCTTGTTGATCTTCCTTGGCGCGTTCGCGGCGCTCCCGCTGCTGCTGCCGTGGTTGGTCTCGCGCATCGGTCCCCGCGCGTTCTACGTGGCCGCGGTCCTTCCGGCCCTCGCCTTCGTGTACACCGTCGTGCTCGCCCCGGCGGTGTTCTCCGGGGACATTCCGTTCGAGGAATACCGCTGGATCCCGGCGATCGACGTCTCCCTCTCGATGCGGATGGACGTGCTGGGCTGGCTGCTCACGCTCGTCGTCACCGGCGTCGGCGCCCTCGTCATGCTCTATTGCCGCTGGTATTTCCGTGGCAAGACCCAAGGCGTGGGGCAGTTCTCAGCCGTGCTGCTGGCCTTCGCCGGGGCCATGTACGGGCTCGTCCTGACCGACGACCTCGTCGTGCTCATCATGCTCTGGGAAGTCACGAGCGTGTTGTCGTACCTGCTGATCGGCTACTACCACGCCCGATCCGCCAGCCGGCGTGCCGCGCTCCAGGCGTTGCTGGTGACGACGCTCGGCGGGTTGGTCATGCTGATCGGCGTCGTGCTGGTGGTCGTGCAGGCGGGCACATCGAGTCTGTCGGCGATCCTCGCCGATCCGCCCACCGGCACCGTCGTCGACGTCGCCGTGCTACTGCTTCTCGTGGGCGCCCTGAGCAAGTCGGCCATCTTCCCCTTCCACTTCTGGCTCCCCGGCGCCATGGCGGCCCCCACCCCGGTCAGCGCGTACCTCCACGCCGCGGCAATGGTGAAGGCCGGCATCTACCTCGTGGCGCGCCTCGCCCCCGGCTTCGCCGAGACGCCCTTCTGGCGTCCCACGCTCATTGCGCTCGGCGTGTTCACCATGCTGCTGGGCGGATTCCAGGCTCTGCGCGAGCGCGACCTCAAACGCATCCTCGCCTTCGGCACCGTCAGCCAGCTCGGTTTCCTGACGGTCATGCTCGGCTACGGAACGCGGGATGCCGCCCTCGCCGGTGTCGCGCTGCTGCTCAGCCACGCGTTGTTCAAGTCGTGCCTGTTCCTCATCGTCGGCGTCATCGACCGCCAGCTGAACACGCGTGACATCGGACAGCTCTCGGGCCTCGGTCGCCAGGCGCCGGTCATGGCCACGGCCTCGTTCATCGCGATCGCCTCGATGGCCGGCGTCATCCCCACTCTCGGGTTCGTCGCGAAAGAGACGGCGCTCACGGCCCTGCTCCACGAGGCGGAGGCCGGCGCCGGGTGGGGCGTGGTCGCCCTGGTGGGCGTCGTGCTGGGCTCCGCCCTCACGGCGGCGTACGGCATCCGATTCCTCTGGGGCGCCTACTGGACGAAGCGCGACGTGAAGGCGACCGACTGGCCGGATCCCCCGATCGGCTTCCTCTCAGCGCCGGTCCTGCTCGCGGCCGCATCGCTCGCTCTGGGCTTTCTCGCCCCGGTCGTCGACCACTGGCTCGCGCCCTACGCCGACGGACTGCCTGAGGCCACCCCGGGTGTTCCGGCACCCGAGTACCCGTACCATCTGGCGCTCTGGCACGGCCTGGAGCCCGCGCTCTTCATCTCGCTCGGGACGCTGGCTCTCGGCGCGGGCGTGTTCCGGGTGGTGCGCAAGACGCAGCTGCACACGCGTCCGCGCGTGCTGCCCTTCACCGCGAACGACGTCTACAACCTCGCGCTGCGCTCCATCGACCACTCCTCCGAGTGGGTCACGGCGCGATTCCAGCGAGGTTCGCTGCCGTTCTACGTCGGCACGATCTTCATCGTGCTGGTCGTCGCCGAGGGCACGGCGCTCCTGGCCTCGCGCGATTGGCGTGCGCAGCTCGACGCGTGGCAGTCTCCCGCGCAGCTGCTCGCCGCCCCCCTGATGATCGCGGCGGGAATCCTCGCGGTGCTCGCCCGCAAGCGCTTCACGGGCGTCGCCCTCGTGTCGGTCACGGGCCTGGGGCTCGTCGTGCTGTTCGCCACGAGCGGCGCGCCCGATCTCGCCCTCACCCAGGTGCTGATCGAGACCGTCACCCTCGTCGTGTTCGCCCTCGTGCTGCGGCGCCTGCCCGCGCGCATGGGCGAGCAGAACGCCTCCGTCGCCCCCATCGCCCGTGCCGTGCTCGGCGTCGGCGTCGGACTCACGATGGCGCTCGTCGCGATCGTCGCGACGGGCGCCCGTCAGGACGTCCCGGTGTCGATGGAGTGGCCCCCGCTGTCGTACGAGATCGGGCACGGCCGCAACGTCGTCAACGTCGCGCTGGTCGACCTGCGCGGCTGGGACACGATGGGGGAGCTGTCGGTTCTCGTGCTCGCGGCCACGGGCGTGGCATCCCTCGTCTTCATCACCGACCGCAGCGACAACCTCGCCCGCCGGTCCGGTACCGCCCGCAGTCGAACCGGCATCGGGCGCCGTCGTCCCCTCATCGAGACCGACAGCGGTGTGCGGGCGCGGCGTCGGGGTGAAGCCGACGCCCCGCGCGCCTGGCTGATCTCGGGGTCGAAGGTGCAACCCGAGAACCGCTCGATCCTGCTCGAGATCATCGTGCGGGTGCTGTTCCACTCGATCATGATCGTGTCGCTGTACCTCCTGTTCGCCGGTCACAACCTTCCGGGTGGAGGCTTCGCCGGCGGCCTGGTCGCCGGGATGGGGCTCGTCATGCGGTACATCGCCGGAGGGCGCTGGGAGCTCGGCGCCGCTGCTCCCACCGACGCCGGTCGTCTGCTGGGGGCCGGCATGGCGATCGCCGTGCTCTGCGCCCTGCTGCCGATGGTGTTCGGATTCGCGCCGCTGCAGAGCTTCACGTTCGAAGGCGATCTCCCCCTCATCGGGCACTGGGAGTTCGTCACCAGCACGATCTTCGACGTGGGTGTGTATCTCGTGGTGATCGGTCTCGTCCTCGACGTGCTCCGGAGCCTCGGAGCCGAGGTCGATCGACAGTCGCAGCATCCCGAAGATGCGGAGATGGCCCCCTCATGACCATCTCCCTCGTCCTCGTCATCGTCATGGCCGCGCTCTTCGCGTGCGGCGTCTACGCGATGCTCGAACGCAGCCTCACCCGCGTGCTGATCGGCTTCCTGCTGCTGGGCAACGCGGCCAACCTGCTGCTGCTGATCATGATGGGAGCGCCCGGTCGCGCTCCGTTCTACGACGATGGCGCGACGGATGTGTCCGAGATGTCCGATGCACTCCCGCAGGCGCTCATGCTGACCGCGATCGTCATCACCTTCGCCATCTCCGCCTTCCTGCTCGCCCTCATCTACCGGTCCTGGCAACTCGGCCAGGCCGACACCGTCGTCGACGACGCCGACGACGTCGCCCTGCGCACGCGTACCTCGGCCGAGGCCGAGGACGCGATGGACGAGGAGTCCCGCTCCGACGATGACGACGTCACGACGGACTTCGTCGGCGACGTGGCCTCGCCCATCCGCGTGCTGCACCAGGGCGACCTGTCATCGCTCGTCGACGACGCCCCAGTCGACCGCGTGGCCGTGCGGCGCGACGGGGAGCGCGCGCAGGACGACACCCGCGACCCACAGGACGGTGACCGCCCGTGAGCGCGCTCGTACCCCTGCTCGTCGGCATCCCCCTCATCGGCGCCGCGATCAACCTCATCTTCGGCCGGCGCAAGAAGACGCAGATCGTGGTGTCGGTCGCGGCCCTGACGACCGTGCTCGTACTGGGGGCGGTGCTGCTGGTCACCGTCGACACGAGCGGCCCGATCGCCGTGGCCATCGCCGCCTGGCCGGTTCCGCTGGGCATCGTGCTTTACGTCGACGTGCTCGCCGCGCTGCTGGTGGTCGTCACGAGCATCGTGCTGCTCGCGGTCCTGCTCTTCTCCATCGGCCAGGGAGCCGCCGACAACGACGCCGACACCCCGGTGTCGATCTTCTACCCGGCTTACCTCATCCTGGGCGCGGGAATCTTCAACGCCTTCATCGCGGGCGACCTGTTCAACCTCTACGTGGGGTTCGAGATCCTCCTGGTCGCCTCGTACGTGCTCATCACGCTGGGCGGGACCGAATCGCGTATCCGCACCGGTGTCGTCTACATCGTCGTGTCGCTGGTGTCGTCGATCCTCTTCCTCGCGGCGATCGCGATGGTCTACGGAGCTCTCGGCACCGTCAACATGGTGCAGATCAGCGAGCGCATGGCGCTACTGCCCCAGGACACGCAGACGATCTTGCACCTGATGCTTCTGCTGGCCTTCGCGATCAAGGCGGCGGTGTTCCCGCTGTCGTTCTGGCTGCCCGACTCGTATCCCACCGCGCCAGCCCCGGTCACGGCGGTGTTCGCGGGCCTGCTCACCAAGGTCGGCGTCTACGCGATCATCCGCACCGAGACGCAACTGTTCGTCGCGAACGACCTCAACTTCCTGCTGTTGATGGTCGCGCTCGCGACGATGATCGTGGGCGTGCTCGGGGCGGTGGCGCAGGCCGAGCTCAAACGCATCCTGTCGTTCACCCTGATCAGCCACATCGGATACATGATCTTCGGCCTGGCGATCAACACGCCGTTGGCGATCGGCGCGACGATCTACTACATCGTCCACCACATCATCGTGCAGACGACGCTGTTCCTCGCCGTGGGGCTGATCGAGCGCAAGGCGGGAAGCACCTCCATCCTGAAGGTCAAGGGGCTCATGCGCGGGGCACCCCTGATGGCCGTGCTCTACTTCATCCCGGCCATCAACCTGGGTGGTCTCCCGCCGTTCTCGGGCTTCATCGGAAAGTACGCGCTGTTCGACGCCGCGGCCCAGGTGGGCACGCCCGTCATGATGGTCCTCATCGTCGGCGGTATCGTCACCTCGATCCTCACCCTGTACGCCCTCATGCGGGCATGGAACCTGTCGTTCTGGCGCGAAGACGACGACTCGTCCGAGACGAGCGAGCGCATCGCGTATCTCGGCAACGCTCCGGCGGCGTCCGTGTCGACCGAGCGACGCACGATCCCCCGGATCATGACGTTCGCCACGGCCGGAATGGTGGCGGTCACGATCTCCCTCACCGTCTTCGCGGGCCCGTTGCTCGACGTGTGCCTGCGCGCGGGGGAGCGTGTCGCCGAGGGCGTGACCCTGGTGCAGCTCGAAGAACAGGTGGGGCAGCGATGAGCCCGTCCGCGCGGTCGCAGAGATCGCTCTTCCTGCACCAGCTGCCGCTGCTGCTGTGGCTGATCGCGCTCTGGATGCTGCTGTGGGGCCAGCTGACGTGGTTGGGCCTGATCACCGGCATCGTCATGGCGATCTTCGTCACGCGCGTGTTCCGTCTGCCGCCGGTGGAGCTGTCGGGCCGCATCAACCTCTGGTACGGCCTGCTGTTCGTCATCACCTTCCTCGGTGCCGTCATCAAGGGCTCGCTCATCGTGGCGTGGCAGGTGCTCGATGTGCGCCGGCAGCCGGGTGCGGCCATCATCGCCGTGCCGCTCCGGGTCGCCGACGACGTGATCATGGCCCACACCGCGGTCACGGCATCGCTCATCCCGGGGTCGCTCATCGTCGACGTCGACCGCGAGAACCGCACCCTGTACCTGCACACGATCGGCGTGCGAAGCGACGAGGATGCCGAGCACCAGCGCCGCGTCGTGCTGCGGTGGGAGGCGCGCATCACGAGGGCGGTGGGGTCGAAAGAGGAGCTGCGCGACCTGCGCGCGCGCATCGCCGACAGCTCGGTCCACCGGACCGCCGGCTCTCCCGAGAAGCGGAGGACCGCCCCGTGAACACCGTGCTCGTCGCCGTCATCCTCGTCGTGTTCGCCGCCGCGGCCCTGCTCGCGCTGATCCGCCTCGTCATCGGGCCCTCGATCCTCGACCGCGCGGTCGCCGCCGACGTGCTGCTGACCGAGGTGGTCTGCATCCTCGGAGCCGACATGGTGATCAATCACCACACGCGGTCCCTGCCCGCGATGCTCGTCATCGCCGCGATCGGCGTGTTCGGCTCGATCGCCGTGGCCAGATTCGTCGCACGGAAGGAGAATCCCCGATGACCATCGAGGCTGTTCTCGACACCGTGGCGCTCGTCCTCGTGCTGCTGGGTGCCGTGCTGTGCCTGACCGCGACCATCGGCCTGCTGCGCTGGCGCGACGTGCCCACGCGCCTGCACGCCGCGACGAAGCCGCAGGTGCTCGGCGTGCTGCTCATCGTCATCGCCGTCGAGCTCGCGCTGCGGTCGTGGGAGGCGCTGGCCTTCGGCATCCCGATCGTGCTCATCCAGTTCGCGACCGCGCCGCTGGCCGCGCACATGGTGGGACGCGCGGCGTACCGCAACCGGACGACCGACGAGGCGAACCTCTACGTCGACGAGCTGCAGCACCGCACCGAGCAGCCGGGGTCGACCGGCGCCGAGACGCGCCCGGAGAACTAGGTCAGGTCGCCGATTCGCGCACGTCTCGGCGGGCCTGCGGTGACGGCGTGCCCTCCGGTGGATCGGGTGTCTCGGTGCGGTGATCGAGTTCGCGCGCTTCGCGCTCCGCACGGCGGCCCTCGGCGAGGAACGCCAAGCGGTTCAGGCATTCGTGGTTGCGCATCGTCAGCATCGGCTTCCACAGCAGCGACGGGAGAATCGATGCCGCGCCCGACACGGGCTCCTCGATGATCGTGACCGCGGTGCCCGACGGATGCGGACGCGCGTCGATACGGATGACACCCCGGCCCACGATGCCGGCCTCCGGGCGCAGCCGTAGCCGGCGGGGAGGATCCCATTCGACGATCTCGGTCTCATCATGGATCATGACCGGCCAGACGCCGAGCGAGTGGTGGATGCGGGAGCCCTCCCGCGGCCAGTGTTCGTCGACGTCGCGCATGCGCGCGGCCCCCACGACCCACACGGGGTAGAGCCACCCGTCCGAGAGCACCGCGAACAGGTCGTCGGGGGTGCAGTGCATCAGTCGCGTGTTGCGGGCGGCCATGGCATCCTCCGGTCGGCGTGCTTCGACTGTAGGGCGGATGCCGCGGGGTCGGCAGGACTTGACGTGGGCTCGGGTGGGCGTGGGGTGGGGTCGTGTCGACGGAGCGCGAGCGTGCGCCGGATCCTGCGACGCAGGCTCCGTGGTCTGCGCAAGCTCAGTGGCATCCGGGACCAGGCGACTGATCTTGCGCGAATCGCTGAGTGTGCGCTGCCGCCGAGTCGCGCGGGCGCGGGTTCTCGACGGGCTCGACGACCAGGCGACACGGGCCGTGACGAACGGAGGGGGAGGGAGGAGGGGAGGGGGATGCCGCGAGAGCGGTCCTGCGCAGGTCCCTGGCCCTCCGCCCGTCACGGCTGCTGGCTGCGTCGAGCGAGACCGAGCGGGGATGCCGCGAGAGCGGTCCTCCGCTCATCCCTGGCCCTCCGCCCGTCACGCGGGCACGACGGTCACCCGCGGGTGATGTCGGTGACGACGCCCTTCGCGAGGCGGAGGCGACGGCGGGCCCGCTGGGCGACGGCGGAGTCGTGCGTCACGACGATGAGCGTCAGACCCTCGGCGTTCAGCGCCTGCAGCACGTCGAGGATCTCGTCGCGCATGCTCTCGTCGAGGTTGCCGGTCGGTTCGTCGGCGAGCAGCACCCGGGGCTGCTTCGCCACCGCGCGGGCGATCGCGACGCGCTGCTGCTGGCCACCCGAGAGCTCACCCGGGCGATGGTCGGCCCGGTCCTGCAACCCGACGCGTTCGAGTGCCTCGGCCACCCGCCGTCGCCGCTCCGCGCGATCGAGGCCGAGGGGCTCCAGCCCCATGTCGACGTTCTCGGCGGCGGTGAGGGTCGGGATGAGGTTGAAGCCCTGGAAGACGAAGCCGATGTCCTGCGCCCTCACCCGCCCGAGCTCAGCGTTCGAGGCGGCCGCGATGTCGACGTCGCCGAGCGTCACGGATCCGCTCGTGGGGCGGTCGAGGGCGCCGAGCATCTGCAGCAGCGTGGACTTGCCGCCGCCGGTCGGGCCCTGGACGGTGACGAAGTCGCCCGCGGCGATGTCGAGGTCGACGCCGGCCAGGGCCTGGACGGTGCGGTCGCGCTGGCGGTAGGTGCGGGTCACGCCGCGCAGGCTGTAGGCGGTCGTGGTGAGGGCGGGGGCGGTGAGGGTCATGATGTCTCCTTCGAAGGATGGGGGATGCCGCTCACGCGACCGAGCGGAGGGCGGCGGCGGGACTGAGACGCGCGGCGCGCCAGCCGCCGAAAGCACCCGCGAGCACACCGCCGAGCACGGCGATGCCGACGGCGGCCAAGACGACGACCGGCGTCACGGGTGCGTTGAGGACGATGTCGGTGGCCTGCGCCGCCGCCTGGCCGAAGCCGCCGGGGCCGCCGGGACCGAAGCCCTCTCCGCCGCCCTGACCGGGGCCCGTGGCCTGGCCGCTCACCGAGATGGTCGGCGAGACGACGTTCACGAGCAGGATGCCGCCGAGCCCGAGGATGAGACCCGCGACGCCGCCGAGCAGGCCCTGGACGAGCGACTCGCCGGCGACCTGGCGCACGATGCGGCCGTTGGACCACCCGATGGCCTTGAGCGTTCCGAACTCCCGCGTTCGGCGGGCGACGCCCGACATCGTGAACAGGACGGCGAGGGCGAGGGCGACCAGCAGCACGACGACCGACAGCCACGTGCCGAGGTTCGAGATCATCGACGACGCGCTCGACAGCGAGCCCGAGACGGTCGAGGCGAGCTCGGACTGCGAGCTGACGGTGGCGTCGGGGAGTGCGGCCGTGATCTCGCTCTGCACTGCGTCGATGGCGTCCGCCGACGAGGCCTGCACGTAGACGGTCGACACGACGTCGCCGACCCCGGCGAGCGTCTGGGCGACGTCGAGCGGGAGGTAGACGTTCGCGGCGGTGTCGGCGTCGGCCGAGGCGGACGCCACGATCCCGACGATCTGCATCGTCCTACCGGCGACGTCGACCGTGCCGCCCACGGCGAGTCCGGCGCTCGCCGCGTACGTCGCGTCGATCACGGCGACGTCGGTCCCGGCGTCGGAGGCGGCGAGGGCGCGCCCGTCGGAGACGGTCACGGCCGAGAGCGGACCGACGGATGCCGCGGGGTCGACGCCGAGCACGCTGAACGAGTCGACACCGAAGGCGCTGCCCCCGTCACCGCCGGGACCGCCGCCGGACGGGGGCTGCTGCGGCATCCCCTCGCCCTGCGTGGTTCCGGTTTCGGCGCCGCGGTCGGGCATCTGCCCCGAGAACGTCGTGTTCGTCAGCGACAGTGCGCCGGTGACGGCGGAGACGCCGTCGAGGCCTTCGACGGTGGTGACGGTGGAGGCGTCGAGGGTGCCGCGTCGCATGTCGGTCATGAGCCGCGACTGGCTGAGCGTCGTGGTCCCGTCGGTGGTCGTGCCCGCGTCGGCGCCGAAGTCGAAGCGCGGGCCGCCGCCGCCCTGACCGGGTTCGGTCTGCGCACCGGTCACGGTGAGGTCGGTGCCGACGCCGTATACCGACGACAGAGCCTGCGACTGGGCGTCGCGGACGCCCGCCGACAGCGCATTGACGACGATGACGAGCGCGATGGCGATCGCGAGTCCCACCGCGACGATCACGGTCTGCTTGGTGCGGCCGGCGAGTTCGCGCCGAAGGTACGTGCCGTACATGGTTCTCCTTCCGGACGCGGGGTGCGGCCGTCTGAGGCGAAGGTAGGAACGGCACCCTCACCGCTCCCTCACCGTTGCTATGAACCGCGTATGTCGCGTGACTCCGAGGCCGGGAAGCGTGCATGCTGGCTCTCGTGACCTCCCGCCCCGCGCCCCTCGCCCGTCCCGACGGCTCGCCCATCCGTGTGCTCGTCGTGGACGACGAGGCCAACCTCAGCGATCTCCTGCGCATGGCGTTGCAGAACGAGGGGTGGGACGCCCGCACCGCGGCGAACGGGCAGGAGGCGCTCGGCGTCATCCGCGAGTTCGCTCCCGACCTGCTGGTGCTCGACATCATGATGCCGGGGCTCGACGGAATGGAATTGCTGACCCGCGTCCGGGCGGCGGGCAACGACGCGCCCGTGCTGTTCCTGACGGCGAAGGATGCCGTGGAAGACCGCATCGCGGGGATCTCGGCCGGCGCCGACGACTATGTCACGAAGCCCTTCAACCTGGAGGAGGTCATCGTGCGCCTGCGGGGAATGGCCCGCCGTCACGTCGCGGCGGTCGTCGACGCCGACCCTCGGTTGCGTGTCGGCGATCTGTCGCTCGACGAGGAGTCGTACGAGGTCGAGCGCGGTGGCATCCCGATCAAACTCACCGCGAAGGAGTTCGAGCTGCTGCGCTACCTGATGCAGAACCCGCGCCGGGTGCTGAGCAAGGCGCAGATCCTCGATCAGGTGTGGAGCTACGACTTCGGTGGCAACGGCAGCGTCGTCGAGATCTACATCTCGTATCTGCGCAAGAAGATCGACACCCTCGGCGAACCGCTCATCCACACCGTGCGCGGTGTCGGTTACACCATCAAGGCGCCATGACCCGCGGTCGCTGGACGCTGCGCCGCACCCTCGTCGTGGGGACGAGCGTGCTGGTCGCGCTCGCGTTCATCGCGATGAGCGTGGCGACGATCCTGGCGCTGCGTTCCTTCGCCCTCGACCGCCTCGACCAGCAGGTGCGCGAGGGGCTGTCGTTCGCGGTGGGTCGCGACGCGTTCGGGGGGCGCGGCGGCGACGGCGGCGACGACCGGCCCCCGGAGATGGATGCCACGAACCCCGCGCCCCGCATCGGCGCCCTGCAGGCGGTCGTCGACGCCGACGGGACGGTCGAGCGTTCGGGCTACACGCGAGCGGACGGCACCGAGGTGGCGTTGAGCGACGAGCAGGTCGCGCTGCTGCGTTCGTCGGTGGCGACCGACGGCACGCCCACGACCGTGGACCTCGGCGCAGACTTCGGGGCGTTCCGCGTAGCGGCGGCCGTTGACGATGGCGTCACCGTCTTCGCCGGGAACTCGCAGGCCGACGTGACCGCGACCACCTCGGCGTTGATCGTGATCCTCGTCGCCGTCTCGGCGGTGACACTGCTCGTCGCGGTGCTGGGGCTCTCGCTCTTCGTGCGGCGGAGTCTGCGGCCGCTCGATCGGGTGGCGGGTGTCGCAGAGCGCGTGTCGACGCTGTCGCTCAGCGCGGGGAGCGTCGACATCCCCGACCGGGTCGCCCCCTCCGACACCGATCCCACGACCGAGGTGGGCCGGGTGGGGGCGTCGCTGAACGGGCTGCTCGGGCACGTGCAGTCCTCGCTCGCCGCACGGCAGCACAGCGAGGAGCAGTTGCGGCGCTTCATCGCGGATGCCAGCCACGAACTCCGCACGCCCCTGGCCAGCATCCGCGGCTACGCGCAGCTCTCCCTCGGCGAAGACGCGCCGATGACGCCCACCCAGGCCCGTTCCTTCGACCGGATCGAGTCGGAGGCCCAGCGCATGGCATCCCTCGTCGACGATCTTCTGCTTCTGGCGAGACTGGATGCCGGACAGCCGCTGCGCCGCGACGAGGTCGAGCTGACGCTGCTCGCCGTCGACGCCGTGAGCGATGCCCAGGCCGCGGATGCGACGCACGAGTGGCGGCTCGACGTGACCGACGACCTCATCTCGGTGACCGGAGATGAGAACCGCCTGCGGCAGGTCGTGGCGAACCTGCTGCGAAATGCGCAGACGCACACGCCGCCGGGGACGACGGTGACGCTGTCGCTCGCCCGCGAGGCCGCGGAGGCCGTGCTGCGCGTGGCCGACACCGGGCCGGGAATCGATCAGAGCGTCGCGGAGCGCCTCTTCGACCGTTTCGCCCGGGGAGATGACTCGCGCAATCGGGATGCCGGGAGCACGGGTCTCGGGCTCTCGATCGCGCAGGCGATCACCGAGGCGCACGGCGGGAGCATCTCGGTCGAGAGCGCGCCCGGGCGGACGGTGTTCGAGGTGCGGCTGCCCGAGTGAGCGCGGGTGGCTGGATCTCGACGAAGCTATACGCCGAAGCGAGACCCAGGACGAGTGATCTGTGCGCACCACCTATGGACCGCGAGGATTGGTCGATGGAGCCTCACGACGAGACCGCCCGCCTTTTCCCCCACTCCGCACCCCTCCCGCGACCGATTCCGCGACGCAAGGCAACGTATGAACCCGCCTCCGAAGCAGAAGCACCCGTGCGATTTGCTGAGGGCTACGACGCCTACGCACATTCACTGCATGCTCGGGGCCTGTCGGCCGCATCGCTAGCAGGTGACCTTCCCGCACTCATCCGAGTGCTGGCGGAGGACACCGGGCTCACCGCCGAGTTGACATATTCAGCAGCGATCTTCCTGGGCAACAGCATCGCCACGCGCTACCCGTCCGCGGAGTGGTCGGTGATGGAGGAGCCGATGATCGGGCCCGGAAGTCTGAGCGGCACCCCGCTCCTCACCGTCCTTCGACAGCTGCAACAACACCCCCACCGCCACGCAGAATTCGCTCAGGCCTTGGACCGGACCATGTCGGCCGCCAGCTGAGCGGTTCACTATCGAGCGTCATCCATGACCGCCAACTCCACCGACCACAGCAGGAGCTGATCACATGACGAGCAGACGGATGCAGCGCAATGCCCTCGGCTGGGCGACCCTGCTCGCCGGTGTAGCAATCCCCTCCGTCATGTCCGTCGACGCGATCGTGCTGTTCTGAAACCTGCCGTGCACGCGGGGGGTGCATTGGGCGGCCGCCTCGCTCGTCGCGGGTTGCGAACCGCTCAGTCCATCTCGGCGTGCGCTCGGCTGGACCGCCGCCTTCCTCTCCCTGCTCACGTGGGTGTGCGCGACCGGGGTAGCCCTACACGGCGGGGCCGCATTCATTCGCGCTCACGACCCTCGGCTAGGCGAACATTTGGCGGAGTACGCCGAGCTCTCCCACTTCGAGCGCGTCGGCGATAATGTCAGCGTCGGCCGGGTTGGGGAACAATCCGATGAGATTGTTTTGGAAGATTGAGCGCATTGCGTCGAGGTCGCCGGCGTGGGCGGCTGTGCTCATCGCCTCGACCGCTAGCTGGTAGGGAATCTGCTGGTAGCCGGCGGGAGCGTCATCAGGGTTGTAGTACGGAACCCAAGGGATGGACTCGTCGGGGCGCAGCAGCAGCACCTCGCCGGGCTGAATCGTCCGGGTGTGATTGACCGTCGCGATTGCCAGCGTGTTTGCGATGCAGAATCGATCACCGATCGCGGAGAGAGCGTCGCCGGGGGCGACGGTGTAGGTGACGATCTTGCCGTCGGCATCCAGTCCGGGGGAGCCTGCGGCGAGGTCGCGTTCACCCTGGTCGATGAGCTGCCCGCCGAGGCTCGCACTCATTCGGCCGGTGTGAACCCAGACAGGGTTCTCGCACCCGGCCGGAGTGTTCTTCGGAATCACCGTGCCGTTCCCGACGTACGTGTAACCCTCGCCCAGCTCGTCCATCATGTTCTCGGCGACCGGATCATCCTCAGAGGCCGGCGGGTTGGTGGGGTTCGTGGTCGACGCGAACACCGCCCAAGACGACACCTCGCCGTGCACTGCCGCCACAGTCGGTGCGGCCAGTGCGACCAGCCCGCCCACAACGAGAACGGACACCCCGATAGCCATTTTCCCCGCAGCCTTCACCCTCCGAACTTATGCGACCAGATGCAACAGCTCAAAGGAGGCTGGGCATCCCTGCACGGCGCGATGCGGGCGCGGGGGAGAGGTCAGGTCCTCGGGTTCTCGCCGAGGAAGACGCCGATGCGATCACCGTCCTTGACGAACTGCAACGCACCGTCGGGGTACCGCGTGCGCAGCTCGGGTGGGGCTGAACTGTCTACCGTGATTGTCAGGGTGGCGGGGAAGTTCCCTACGCGGCATCCGCCGTATGACGGTCCTGACATCGAGTACCCACCCTGGACGTTGTCCTCCTCCGGAATGTCAGAGGTCAGCACGGCGGCGAAGCAGTCGCCACCGCCACCGCCGAACATGTTCCAAGAGGTCTCGAACAGCGTGAGACCGTAGAACTCGTAGGTAGCGGAACTGGCTCCCGCGCCGTTGAACCCGACAGGCACGTTCACGGCGGGGTCGGGTTCGAGGGTGGCGATCTGTGGTGCGTCGTTGACGACGGCGACGGGCAGGATTCCCACCACTGCAAACGTCGCCACAGCAGCTACCGCAGCCGACGTGGCAACCGACGCTGCCCACAGCATCAACATGATGCGACCCGGCCTCCGCCACGACCGGCCTATACGCCCGTCAGCGGATGCCCCGACGGGCGAGGCTGCGTCGAGAGCTGGCCTTTCGGAGGGCGCTGGTGACGAGTCCGATGCGTTGCCGGAGGTGACGAGGGGATCCAGTGCCGCGACGGGTTCGTCGCCTTGCGTGCTTCCGTCTGCGCGGGCCCGTGCTTCCAGCTCCTGTAAACGTTGCACCGTGTCGGCATCGAGGGCCCCGTGTGCCACGCGTCCGTAGGCACGCAACCGCAGCGAGTCCAGCTCGGCGCGCAGTGTGGAGTCCATCACGGTGATCGTCTCACACACCCCACCCCGGCATCCTCGCCGTGGTGACGTAACGGTTGTGTGGACGAGCCGGGGAGTGGTCGTGCAGGGTGGATGTCATGCCAGTACTCGCCCTGCTGACCCTCATCGTCATGATCATCGCGCTCATTGACGCGATCATCAGACGCGAGGATCAGGTCAAGCACATGCCGAAGTTCGTGTGGGTGTTCTTCATCGTGCTGCTACCCCTCATCGGGTCGATCCTGTGGTTCACCCTTGGACGGGAGTACGACCAACGCACCCAACCCATGACCTTCGGCGACCCGCGCCGGTGGCACAAAGACACACGGTCGGCTCCCACGGTGCCGCCGCGTGATGAGCGCACCACCGAGCAGCAGATCGCCGACCTCGAACGCGAAATGCACCTCGCCGACCTTGAGGAGCAAGCCCGCCAGCGCCGGACAGAGAACCGCCCCTTGGACGAAAACCCCGGGCGCTAAGGGGCTGCCTCGCCCCGAAGGGGGCGTCGACGGCCGTTCCGCATTTGCGGAACGGCTAGGGGGCTATAGCTCCGATCGGCTGTCAGTCCGGTCGTACCGCGGCTGAGGGCGTTGCCTGGGCGGTGCCACGAATCTTTAGGTGAGTCCGCGCAGAAGCCACCACAGCTGCTCCGCGGTGCCGACCATGGAATTGACAGCGGCGGTGCAGACGAGCGCCGCAATCACCACGAAGAGCGGAAGTTCCCGCCAGCGGCGAGAGAATGCCGTCATCGCAACGGTGGTGACGGCCGATAGCATCGCCACGGTTTGACCAGCCACCCCAGCGAAAGCCTGTCGCAGCGCGGAATCCACAGTCACGGTGGTATAGCTCGTGAATACGAGCATCAAAGCGAACGGCACCGCAAGGACCCCAATAATCAGGACGAGTCCTCGGCTTACCTTCAGTGACGACCGCGGCGTCACCCTGGAAAAATCCGTCTGCTCTGCAACCTGCATGTGGGGCACGCTATCGCGCCGCCCACGCCTTGCACAGCCCAGCCCGACACCAATATGCACCACGCCGGCCCGCGCCTCGGGCTGGCCATGCGCCAGCAGACGGGCGCGTCGGACGCAGGCGCCCTACACTCACATGACTCTCCGATGTGGTGCGAAACCGATAGGTTTCGCACCGTCTGGCAGGCGCCCGCTGGTATCAGTCGGAGTCAAGATTGGCGGGCGGTTCACGAGTACCTGTCATGCTCAGCGACATGGTGAAAAACCCACTGCTCCCGTCCGTCGATGTGTTGCTGAGCATCGGTGGTGGCGTACTTGCGCTGTTTGTCGTGGCCGTTGTGATCACGATTGTTGTCCTGACTGTCAGACGGCGCCGAACCTGATCGTGACTAGCGATGCCGACAGCCCCATACCGCTCTAAGACCTTTCTCAGATCGAGAGCATGAGCGATAGCGATCTGATCGAACGGCGCGCGGAGCTCGCGCGGATAGAGCGCGTGCAGTTCCACGAGAATCTAAGCCCCCTGTCCTTCATCGGTACCGCCGCGCACCTCGTGAACCCGCCCCTCGACCATGCCCGACGAGCGGTAGAGAAAGAGATGAAACGACGCGGCATCCTGCCTCGCCACGACGCACGGTGAAACCTGGCGGTGTGGTGTGAAACCGAACGGTTTCGCACCGGCTCTGATCCGCGCCTGCTGCGCCGGGTGGGCTATGGGCGCGCCGGTTCGTACGCTTGGGGTTCCTCTTGGACGTGAATCGTTACCTGGGACCGCCTGCCGAAAATTTCGGAGGATTCGGTGGCGCAGCCACGTGAACGAAAGCCCGCAGTTAGCTACGAGGGAGCGAAGCGGACGAGCTGCCGCAGGCTTCACGGCAAAAAGCGTGAGCCCGTAGGGCGATCAACGACGGCCGGCGCAGCCGGTCGACCTTTGGGCGTCGCTTCGTCGACGCTGCGCGAGCGGAGCACGCGCCCCGCCGCCGGCGGGACGTCAGGGAATGTGAGGGGAACGCCCCCCACAAATCGGCCGGCCAGCCGCGTCTAGGCATCCAGGGCGCCGCTCTCGTTTTCGGCCCCTCTTCTCAACTGGCACCACGAGCGGCATCGAGCGGGAACTCACCATGGCGGCGCCGACCGCCGACGTCCTCACCGAACGTGAGACGCGTGTTGAGGCCGATCCCGCCCTGTGGGATGGCACGGTCGTCGACCAGGGCGGGGGGTGTTCGCCACGGTCGTGGACGATGCCCTGACGCCTCTGAAGGTGCCCCGCATGCACGCCCGTGAACTCAGGGCGCTTCTGCGGCTTCGTGACCAGGCCCGCGCCCTGGTCACGAGTGAGGCGCGCGAGTCCGAGGACACGCGTCCGGAGCTCGGCGGGCTCGCGGATCTCACGGTCGAGCCGCCCCATCGCGGGTGCGCGGCGGTCTGCATGGATCCCCAGCACTGGCAACTCCCCGTACCTCACTCATAGGAACGCTTAGGGTCGCGTTATGTGCTCGCTATGAGGATCTGAAGATGACTGCGCCCCCCGACGCCGATTTCGTTGTACTCACCAGCCGTTTAGCGCCTCACCGCGACGGCGGGTACGCCGTCGCGGTCGCTTCGCGCCTTCGCCTGCTCGAGTCGACCGGCGTCGCGCACCCGCTCCTGCTGACCTTTGACGTCGGCGGTGCGGACGAGCACGCGAGGAACAATCGGCAAGCCTTCCCCGACCCGCACCCGAACGTCGAGATCCGTAACCTCTTCGAGGAGATCCTGCACGATCCGTCCTGGCTCTGGGACATGGCTCGAGAGGGGCCGGCCGATCCCGACGCCTCGTATCGCGCGATCCACGACGGTGAGGGACGAGAGGTCGTCTCCCTCCCCGTCATCGGCGACCCCGCCTGGTACCTGACCGAGGCACCGGTCGTCGTGCGCACGGACGGCGGCTCGAGGACCCTGGCCGGTTTCAAGGAGCTGTACATGGCGTGGCTGACGCGCGTGGCCGCGCAGCTGCGTTCGCGCGCCGACGACGAGGATCGGTGCATCGTGGTCATCTGCGAGTCCAAGCAGCTCGGCGAGTTGATCGCGGACTGGGCCGACCCGAACGTGCGCATCGTGCACACCGTTCACAACTCGCACCTCGACGCCCCCTGCGAGCCCTCGTCTGCGCTACGCGACGACGGGTGGCGCCGATGGTTCGCCCTTCTCGACCGCTTCGATGCCGTCGTCTGGCCCACCGCCTCGCAAGAGGATGACGTGACCGAACGCTTCGGAGCCCGGGAGGGCTCCGTCGTCATCCCCACACCCATCACCCCCGACCCCCGTCCCCGTCTTCGCCGGCGGAGGGTCCGCGAGGTCCTCATGGTGAACAGGCTCGCCGACCAGAAGCGGGTCGACATCGCGATCACCTCGTGGCCGCGCGTGCTGCAGCGCGTTCCCGATGCGCACCTCCACATCTACGGGGACGGTCCCCTGCGGACGCTGCTGCAGGACATGATCGAGGACCGCGGCCTGGCGCAGAGCGTGCACCTCCACGGATATTCCGATCGGGTACGCGAGGCGATGGCCGTCTCCACCGCCTTCCTCAGCACCAGTGCGTTCGAGGGACAGAACCTGGCAATCGGTGAAGCGCTGTCCAGCGGTCTGCCGGTCGTGGCGTTCGACGTCTGTTACGGGCCCCGCGACTACGTGGGCGCGGGTGGGATCCTCGTCTCCCCGGGTGACGTGGAGGGTGTCGCGAGCGCTCTGTCCGCACTCCTGCTCGATGACACCGCGCGGGCCGAGATGTCGGCGCGAGCCCTCGAGCAGTCGAGGCGGCTGAGCCCCGAGGCGGTGGGCGAGACCTTCATGCGCCTCTTGCACGACGTCGTCGCCCGCCCGGCGAGGCGACGGACGACCCGGGCGGATCGGGCGGTGCGCCCGGCCGCGTGAGCTGGCATCCAGGTTACCCCGTATACGCAACCGCGGGCCGCTGGGCGAACTGAGGACCCGCGTGGGAGCGTGCCGTAGTACGGGGTGAAGGAGTAGAAGGTCTGTGACGGCCTCTGTGATGAAAGAACCCTGTTGGTTGGTGCTGCTCTACCGAACAGACGTCTAGTTTCGGCCCTGTGCTTCTAAGGGGGGGGGCACGCACGCAGAGACAGCGTGTCGCTGTGTCGAAGGGACAACCGATGAGAATTCTTCGCCGTTCATTTCTCGCCGCCGGAGTCGCGGCCGTCGAACTGGCACTTACTCTTCCCGCACAGGCGGCCTCCGCGGCCACCACCGACACGGGTACGGAGCACGCTTTCCACGAAATCGTGTCCACCCTGAACATTTAGCATGACCGACCTGCAGAAGACCAACACGAACACCCTTCACTGGTGGGTGGTCACCGCAGCCGCGGTTTCGCTGGCCGCGCCTTTGGCGACCGACTGGGCGTTCGTTTTGCAGGTCGCGGCGCTGGTCTTCGGTGTCGTCGCGTTCTTTCGCGTCACCGGCGGGCGAGCACGTGCCGTCATCGCCACCGCCGTCGTGGTTGTGGGCCTGGTCCTCATCGCGCAAGTAGTGGGTGGGTTGGTGGCGTCGTCCCTCGAGAACTCTTTCACCGACGACAGCGTCCAGATCGGCTGACTCAACCAAAGAGTGGCCTCACCCGTCTCCGGGTGGGGCCACTCTTTGGTTCGTAGGTCTACCTGTCGCCCGTGGGTGAACCGGCCCCACATCGAGTCCTCCCGACGCGAAGGGAAGTTTGTCGGCCTCATCCAATCGCGCCCACCAGCTAGTGCGGAGCACCCACGACGGGCGTTCGGTAGCCGATTGCGCAGAAGGAGGTCGGCATGACCCGGAACGCGAAAAGGCCCGCTTCGAGCTGCTCGAACGACAGGCGATGCACGGGCAAACCACGCGCGAGCTCGCGGAGTATCAGAGCGGCGAACGCTACCCAGGGATGGCGGCGGAGCGACGAGCTAAGGAAGTCGCAGATCTGCGGGCCAAGCTTGGCGGCGGCGCCGAGGCGATCGCGAAGCTGACGGGACATGTGGGCCATTCCGAGGATGACGTCGATGAGGACGGCAAATCCCCCGCGACCGACGCACTTTGAACGTGATTTGGTACCGCGCAGGCGCAGGTGACTTGCTGCCAGGGCTCGTAGCGTGACTCGCCGGTAGCGGAAAGTAGTACTTCGTCCCGGTCCCGACTCAGCCGATCAGGCTCGGCTGCAGGTCGCGCAGCGTGCGGTGGTGCGTCATGCGGGTCACGCCGATCGCCGCCACCAGCACGCCGCCGACCATCCACGCTCCCAGCACCAGCAGATCCGAACCGACCCGCGCGACGTCGCCGCCGTACATGACCTGGCGCATGGCATCCACGACGTATCCCATCGGCAGAATGTGGTGCAGCGCCGCGAGCGGGGCGGGCAGCGTCTGCCACGGGAACGTGCCACCGGCGGTGACGAGTTGCAGCACCATCAGCACGAGTCCGAGGAACTGTCCCACCGAGCCCAGCCACACGTTCAGGGCGAGCACGATCGCGGCGTAGGTCGCCGACGCGAAGATCAGGATGCCGAGGGCGGCGGCCGGGTTGGCGAACGAGAACTGCAGGGCGATGGCGAGCACGGTGAACAGCCTCACCATCTGCAGCGCGCCGAGACCGGCCGGGGCGAGCCAGCCCGCCAGCGTCACGCGCACGGGGGAGCGCAGCGCCGTGATCGCGCGCTTCGACACCGGCTTGACGATGAGGAACAGCGCGTAGATGCCGATCCACCCGGCCAGGGCCGCGAAGAACGGGGCGAGGCCGGCGCCGTAGTTCTGGGCCGTGGTCACCGCGCTCGTGCCGACGGCGACGGGATCGGAGATGGCCTGGGCCTGCGCCTGGCGCGTCGCGTCGTCGGCGTCGGGGATCTGGGCGACCCCGGCCGCGAGACCGTCGCGCAGTTGCGTCGCACCGGTGGAGAGCTGAGCGATCCCGCCGTCGAGTTGCGACGCTCCGTCGCGCAGCTGCGCCGAGCCGTCGCGGAGCTGGGCGGCACCGGATGCCGCGGTGCCGGCGCCGTCGGCGAGGGCTGCGGCCCCGTCGGCTGCGCTCGCCGCGCCGGTGGCGAGGGAGGCGCTCCCGGCCGCGACCTGGCGGGCGCCGTCGTCGAGCCGGTCGATCTGGTTCACGGTGTCCTGCACGCGCGTGTTCGCCGCGGCGAGGCGTTCGCCGACGGGGTCGAGGCGCGAGAGGATCTCGTCGACGCGGGCAGGGTCGAGTCCTGCGTCGGTCAGGGCCCGTGCGATGTCGGCTCGGGCCTGGGGCAGCTGGGCCGCGGCATCCCCGGCCGCCGTCCCCACCCGCCGGGCGGCCTCGTCTATGCGGTCCACCCCGCCGGCGACCTGCTGCGCGCCGTCGGCGACCTGTGCCGCGCCGTCACGAACCTGGGCCGTACCGTCGCGCAATTGGTTCGCGCCGGTCGAGAGCTGCGCGGTGCCGTCGGCGAGCTGCGACGAGCCGTCGGCAAGGGTCGAAGAACCGCTCGCGAGTTGCGACGAGCCGTCTTTCGCCGTCGACAGACCGTCGACGAGCTGCGTCGCCCCGGTGGTGGCGTCGACGAGCTGCACGCGGATGGTGTGCAGGGCGTCGAGCAGGGTGAGCCCCGCCCCGTCGGTGACCTTCTGCGCCACCGATGTGCGGATGCGGGCGACGGCCTGCGTGCCGATGGTGGAGGCGAGGTAGTTGTTCGCGTCGTTCGTGCGCAGCTCGATGCCGGCCTGGCGCGGGCTGGCGCTCGAGAGCGAGGCCACGGCATCCGTGAAATCGGCGGGCAGGGTCACGATGAAGTCGAAGTCGCCCGCCTCCAGCCCCTCATCGGCCTGGTCGGAGGTGACCCGGTGCCACTCGAACGTGTCGCTGTCGAGCAGCTGCTCCGCCGCCTCGTCGCCGAGGTTGCGCTGCTGGCCGTTCACCTCGGCGCCGGTGTCGTCGACGACGAGCGCGACGGGGACGCTGGACAGGTTGCCGTACGGGTCCTGGTTTGCCCACAGATATAGACCGCCGTAGAGGATGGGCACGGCGAGCAGGGCGACGAGGGCGATCACCGACATGCGCGTCGAGGTGAGGCGGCGGAGCTCCGCCGTGATCATCTGCGGGATCTTCATCGTGTGACCTCCGCGGCGTCGTCGGCCTCGCCGACCTCAGCGTCGACCTCGGCGACGATCTCAGCGCCGACCGCCGCGGCCTCGATCGCGGTGTGCGAGGCCTGACCGGCGATGACCAGCACGGCGTATCCACGCTCCGCGAACTCCTGGGCGATCCCCCACCAGGCGAGGGGTTCCCCACCGTGGCGATCGGGCGCGACCAGCACGAGCGCCTCGACGTCCTTTCTCAGCGCGGCCAGTTCGAGCAGCAGCCGGATGCGCACGGTCGGTTCGACATTGCCGATGGGAAGGCCGGCGGACGCGTCGAGGCCGATGCCCTCCAGCCACCGCGCGGCGGCGAACGGGGTGGGGGCGTGCCCGGCGAACATGAGCTCTTCGGCGACGACGCCGATGACCGACACGTTCGGCTCCGGTTCCGACACGATCGGGGCGTCGACGAGGGCGACGCGACGGCGGAGGGTTCTGGCATCCACCCGTCCATCGACGGTGACGGAGCCGGAATCGATCTTCATGCGACCGGATGCCATGAGACCCAGCACCGTGGGGCGCTGCTCGGTCTCGGCGACGACGAGACTCGCCCGCCCGGTCTCGAACGCGGTCGTGGTCGCGGGCAGGGCGCTGCGGCCCTTCGCGACGGCGTCGACGACGACCCTCACGATGTCGCCAGCTCGGGGTGCTGGGCCAGCAGGTGGCGCGCCTCGGTCCAGGAAAGCCCGGCGATGCCGAGCACGGCGCAGACGGCGATCTCGCGTGCCGTGGAGCTCTCGGCATCCACCCGGGAGACGACCGTGCGGCCGGTCTCCTCCAGCAGGCGCGACAGCGTGGGGGCGGGAAGGTCGGTGCGCAGCTCTCCCGCTTCTTGGCCGCGGCGCACGATCTTGTCGATGCGGCGGCGCAGCGGTGCGAGGGCGGCGGAGGTCTCGGTCAGGTGGGCGTCGTCGAGGGCGAGGGCGGCGGCGGCCTGCACGTGGGCGGCCTCGCGCCAGAGCTCGGATGCCAGGCGGGCGAGCGCGACGCGGGAGTCGGCGTCGTCGATCCCGGCGGCGATGGCGTTGAAGCGCATTGCGCCCGCGGCGATGACCTCGCGGACGATGGCGGTGCGGTCGTCGAAGTGCCCGTAGAGGGCGCGACGCGACAGGCCGGCGCGGCGGGCGATCGTGTCGATCGATGCGCGAGGGTCGTGGCCGATGGCGGCGGTGGCCGCTCTCAGGATGCCGGCGCGGTTCTCGACGGCGTCGCGGCGGGTGGATGTGCTCACGACGAGCAAGTGTACGCCTAAAGTGCACACAGGTGTGCAAGTTATGAGAGCGTGCTCACGCCTGCTGCGGGTAGGCTCCGTCGGCACCGGCAGCGGTCCACGCCGCACCGAGGGCGAACAACGTCGGTGCGCGGTAGTACTCCATCGCGGCAGCGATGCGACGTCGACCTGTGCGCGCGTTGATCCCCAGTTGGCTCGACGCGCCCGCGAGCGTGTAGCCCTGCTGCATGAGGCGCAGGATCGACGTCCACGGCTGCGCGTCGAGACCGACGGGGGACGCTCGGCGCCACAGCTCGTCGAAGTAGGCGCGCACCATGTTCGCGAGGCCCTCGTGACGCACTCCCAGGACGCTCGTGGGAGTGATCTCTCCCCAGGTGTAGGGCAGGGCGAGATAGTCGCCGTCGACCCAGAACCACGCCGGGGCCTTCTCGAGGGAGCGGTACTCGAGTCCGGTGGGACCGTACAGCGCCATTCGTTCGAGGACCACCGGATCGGTGGTCACCGACGCCGGGACGATGATGCGCACATTGTCGCGGGCGTTGAGCGCGGCGCCGAATCGCAGCGCCCGGTCGGGGGACGCCGCCATCAGCCGGTCGACGCTGGTGAAAACGGCGACCAGCGAGCTCGACGGGGTACCGGAGAGCTCCCACATGAGGTCCTCGGCGGCGTACGGGCCATGCCGCAGCACTGTGGGGACCAGGTCGGCGGACGCCTCTCCGACCGACCAGGCACGCAGGATCGACGGGAGGTTCTCGAGGATCCGCTCGATGCCCGACATCGCGTCTTCGGCGGCCGCTCGAACCCGACGGGTGTGCACCGTCACGGCCTCGTTGGCCCAGTCGGCGGGGGGCGGGTAGGCCAAGAGGTCGTCGACACCGCCGATGAGGCCGCGTTTGCGCAACCGCTCGATGGCGGAGACGACCCGCGCGGTGTCGAGGTGGGTGGTGAGGACGGCGTCGGCGACCGTCGCCGGGCGCCCACGGAGGAGGATCTCCAGCAGGGTGTCGTCATCCATGTGCTTCTCCGAAGTGTGACCGGTCGGACTCCCCATCATGGCCGGAGCGCTTTCTCGCGGTGATGGCTTGCCCTCGCCGAAGAATTGCGTCTGTGCGCCACCTGCGTCGGCCCGTTCGGGGCTCGAGACGAAGGCGAGATGGTGTGCGCGAAGTCTGATGTCGACACCTCCGCGCGAGGACGGCGTCGGCCTCGCGTCATCCCCCGACGGCAATGGTCAGGATCGCCGCCCCGGCGAGGCCGAGACCGGCCATCTGCACCCGGCCGATACGTTCGCGCACGACCCCGACCGCGAACGCCACCGTCACGGCGGGGTAGAGCGAGATGACCACGCTCGCCAGCGACAGCAGCCCGGTGCGGAACGCGTAGAGCATGGCGACGTTGGCGACGGCGTCGAAGACGCCGATCATGACGGTGAGCCAGAACAGTCCGCCCCCCACGGGTTTCGCGCGGCCGAGGCGGAGCGCCGCCACGATGATGACCGCCGCGGCGACGGCGCGGGCGAAGGCCAGCGGCCAGAGGCCGCCGTCGGCGGGCATCTGACCTGTGAACACGAAGCTCAGTCCGAACAGCACGCCGGATCCCACCGTGAACCAGGCGACGCGCGGTGTGAATCGGCGTTCGTCAGTTCCGCCGGCGCCGCTGCGGCTGACCAGGGGGATGGCGATCACGGCCAAGACGATCCCCACCACTGCCAGCGTCGACGGGCGTTCGCCGAGCGCCACGCCCGCGATGACGGGAATCGCCGTGACGAGGATGGCGGCGACCGGCGACACGACGCTGATCGGACCGTCGGCGAGGGCGAGGTAGTACCACCAGATCGCCACCGCTGTCGCGACGCCCGACGCCCCGCCCCACAGCAGCGCCTCCGGGGAGAGGCGTCCGCCGACGAACGGTGCGGCCGCAGCGATGAGGAAGGTCGAGACGGGATAGGTGAGGAGGATGACGCGAAGGGCATTGATGCGTCGCGAGGCGATGGCGCCGAAGAAGTCGCTCGTGCCGTAGGCGACCGCGGAGACGAGCGCCAGGGCGATCGAGATCATCCGCGTTCGTGGACGACCGGCGGCGTCGCGGGTCGTCGCCGGGTGGCGAGGAGGCCGGCGAGACAGAGCGCCGCGATGACGACGAAGACGAGCATCGCCCCGATCATGTAGACGTCGACGTCGTGTCCCCACAGGTCGTGGCCGACCAGGATCAGGTCATCCCAGAAGGCGTACGCGAAGGCGGCGACCGCGAGCAGCTTGCCGAGGTGGTCCACCCAGGTGATCTCGTCGCGATTGTGTGCGACGGCGCGCAGCACGCACCCGAATCCGGCGATCCCCAGCACGATGACCGCGAGAATGCCGACGGTCGTGTTGCGGTCCTCGTGCGCGTTCTCGTAGATCCAGGTGACCGTGGGGATGGCGACGGCGCCGGCGACGACGACCGCCAGCACGGGAAACAGCGGATGCCCGCGGCGGAAGCGATTCGCCGCCGGTCGATCGATGGATGCCGTGCGGACGGCGGGCTCTGAACTCATGCGGGACTTTCCGGTCGGGTCGTATGAAGTGCATACCGTGAATGCCCCGCCCCACAAGAGCCGCTAGCGGTCATGGCCGCAAGAGGACATCTCGGCGTCCGCACGCCGCGGGGGAGAGGGGGTCAGCCGAGCACGAACGACAGCACCAGCGTCATCCCGAGCGCGATGACCGACGCGAGCGAGACGCCCACCGTCACCGTCTTCAATGCGCCCCGCACCGTCTGACCGAGGAACGACTGCAGCAGCCAGAACGTGTTCGATGTCACGTGCACGCAGAAGAGCGCTCCCGCGCCGGCGGCCAGCGCGACCAGCAGGGGGTTGAGTCCCATGGTGGAGGCGATGGGCGCGATGATGCCGGCCGCGGTGATCGCCGACAGGGTGACCGAGCCGACCGCGACGTGCAGGACGGCGGCCATGGCCCACACGACCAGGAGCGGTGCGAAGGGGGTGGCCTGGAGGGAGCCCTGGAGTATCTCGCCGAGGTCGCCCTGCGCGATCACCGCGGCGAGCGAGCCGCCGACGCCGGTGAGCACGAAGATCTGCCCGCCGTCGTGGAAACCCTTGACCACGGCCTTCTCGACGCGCTCCCGCCCGACGGCCGCACGGGCGACCGCCCCGGTCAGGATCACGGCGAGGAGCAGCGCGATGACGGGGCTGCCGAGGAACTGCAGCGGAGCGATCTCGATCTTGAGTACCGCGAGCACTGCCTGCGCGGCGATGAGCAGCAGCGCCACCAGCAGCGGCGCGAACAGCAGCAGCAGGGGCCGCTCCCGGGTGGTGGAGGGGGCGAGGGCGGTGGACGCCGTCGGCGCGAGCGTGACGAGGGGCGCGGGCGCGGGGGCATCGGTGTCGCGGGGCAGACCGCCCACGCTGGTGAGGACGGCCCCGCCTTCGCGCACGTCTTCGGTGGTCGCCGTCTGTTGATCGCGCTCGGGGTTCCAGAAGCCGAGGCGGAAGAACATGCTCATCAGCAGGATCGACAGCGCCACCGTCGGCACGACGACCGAGAACCCGCCGAGCAGCATCTCGCCCAGCGGAACACCGACGACGCCCGCGAGGGCCACCGCGGCGAAGCCGGGCACCATCATCACGATCCCCACCTCGAGCGACACCGCGAAGGTCACGCCGATGATCCCCGTCCCGGCAGGTCCGAGGCGGGCGGCGATCCGTCGGGCGAGGGGAGCGGCGATCACGATCATCACGTCGACGAAGATCGTCTGCAGGTAGGTCGCCAACGACAGGCCCAGGGCGAACGGGATGCCGCGGCGACCGAACACCCGCATCAGGGCTTCCACGAGACGGGTGACGGCACCCATCTCGTTGAGCATCGCGCCGATCAGCACCCCCCACGCGATGAGGAGTCCGGCATCCATCATCACCTCGCCGAAGCCCTGCGTCATGGTCGAGACGGTGTCGAGCGGACCGAGCCCGGTGAGGATGCCGATCGCCGCCGCCCCCACGGCGAGGGCGATGACGGGGTTGATCCGCAAGCGGACGATGGCGACGACGACCGCGAGGATGACGGCGGCGACGACGGTCAGGGTGTACCACCCGGGCATGGGCTCTCCTCGATGCGTTCGGGCGGGTGCATCGATCCCGTGCGGCGGTGTCCTCGCGAAACGCGGGCTCTCACCTCGACCTGTGGATGCCGGCACGTGCGCATCCGGCAGCTCAGGATGGCGGATCCGGCCACCACGCGGCAAGGTCCCGAAGCGGTCATGTCCGCTAGCGGACACGACCGTCGCCCCTCACGGATTCAGGATGCGGCCGGGGCGCTGATCGAGGGGGTGCTCCGGCCGCCCGATACGCTCGCGCACACGAACGCGCGACGCCTCCCGCACCCGGCGGACGGCGTCGCGACGAGCGTGCGTGTCAGTCGGTGCCGGCGTCGAACGCGGCGCCCTCGCCCGCGGCGTCGGTGGCGTCGGCGAGGCGCTCGCCGGCGGCGTCGAGGGGAGCGGCCGACTCGATGATGTCGCGCGCTCCGCCCGCGGCGACATCGCCCACGAGCTCGCCCGTCGGACCGCCCAGCAGGCCCAGCGCGGCGTACTGCTCGAGACGCGCGCGCGAGTCGGCGATGTCGAGGTTGCGCATCGTGAGCTGGCCGATGCGGTCGACCGGTCCGAACGCGGCGTCGCCGACGCGCTCCATCGAGAGCTTCTCGGGCGAGTACGACATGCCGGATGCCACGGTGTCGAGGATCGTGTAGTCCTCGCCGCGGCGCAGGCGCACGGTGACAGAGCCGGTGATGGTCGATCCGACCCACTTCTGGATCGACTCGCGCAGCATCAGCGACTGCGGTTCGAGCCAACGACCCTCGTACATGAGGCGTCCGAGGCGGCGGCCCTGCTCGTGGTAGGTCGCGAGAGTGTCCTCGTTCAGGATGCTGTTGACCAGGCGTTCGTACGTCAGGAACAGCAACGCCATGCCGGGGGCTTCGTAGACGCCGCGCGACTTGGCCTCGATGATGCGGTTCTCGATCTGGTCGCTCATGCCGAGACCGTGGCGACCGCCGATGGTGTTGGCCTCGCGAACCAGCGCGACCGGGTCGTCGAAGCGGGTGCCGTTGATGGCGACCGGGCGGCCCGCCTCGAACTCGACGGTGACGTCTTCGGTCTCGATCTCGACCTCGGGGTCCCAGAAGCGCACGCCCATGATGGGCTCGACGATCTCGAGCGAGACGTCGAGGTGCTCGAGGGTCTTGGCCTCGTGCGTGGCGCCCCAGATGTTGGCATCCGTCGAGTACGCCTTCTCGACGCTGTCGCGGTAGGGGAAGTCGTGGGCGACGAGCCACTCGCTCATCTCTTTGCGCCCGCCGAGCTCGGTGACGAAGTCGGCGTCGAGCCACGGCTTGTAGATGCGCAGCGACGGGTTGGCGAGCAGCCCGTAGCGGTAGAACCGCTCGATGTCGTTGCCCTTGTAGGTGGAGCCGTCGCCCCAGATGTCGACGCCGTCTTCTTTCATCGCGCGCACGAGCAGCGTGCCGGTGACGGCGCGGCCGAGCGGCGTGGTGTTGAAGTAGGTGCGCCCGCCGGAGCGGATGTGGAACGCGCCGCACGCGAGGGCGACGAAGCCCTCTTCGACGAGGGCCGTCTTGCAGTCGACCAGGCGCGAGACCTCGGCGCCGTACTGCGTGGCGCGACCCGGGATCGAGGCGATGTCGTCTTCGTCGTACTGGCCGAGGTCGCCGGTGTACGTGCAGGGGACGGCGCCCTTGTCGCGCATCCACGCGACGGCCACCGAGGTGTCGAGACCACCCGAGAAGGCGATGCCGACGCGCTCGCCGACGGGAAGGGACTGAAGGACCTTGGACATGCCGACGATTCTATTGCGGCGCGGTGCGGCGCCCGACGCGCGGACCCCGCGCGGGCCGGTGATCCGCCGGGGGAGGAGGGGTCAGCCGACCGTCACACCCGTGATGGTCACCGGGTTCGCGGGGGCACCGTCGGGGGCGCCGCCGGCGGTACCCGCCGAAGCGATCGACTGCACGACGGCCAGCCCCTCGGGCGACATGGTGCCGAACACGGTGTAGTTCGGGTCGAGCTTCGTGTCCTCGTAGACGAGGAAGAATTGCGAGCCGTTCGTGCCGGGCCCGGCGTTGGCCATGGCCACGGTGCCCGCGGGATACGTCTCGGTGCCGTCGAGCTCGTCGTCGAAGCGGTAGCCCGGGCCGCCGCGGCCGGTGCCGGTGGGGTCGCCGCACTGCAGCACGAAGATGCCCGACGTGGTCAGCCGGTGGCATTCGGTGTCCGAGAAGTACTGCTGCTGCGCGAGCGAGACGAAGCTCTCGACGGTGCAGGGGGTGCGCTCGCCGTCCAGGGTCAGGGGGATGTCGCCGGCCGAGGTCTGCAGGACCGTCTGCACCTCGCCGGTGGGCTGGTCGGTGCCCTCCGCCGGCGGAGTGACGTCGACGGCGGGCTGACCCGACGCGGGGTAGGCGCACTCGCCCGAGACGGCGCCGTCACTCGGCGCGCTCGCTGCAGGGGCGGGATCGGCCGTCGTCCCTCCGGCGCATCCGGCGAGCAGGAGCAGGGCGGAGGCGGCCAGGGCCGCGGACATCAGTCTCGTACGCACGTCCCCAGGGTAGGCCGTGCATCCGCGATCGAGCCGTGAGTCGCGGGCCGTCGGGGCCTCACGGCGTCCCGGATGCCGCATCGGCGGCCGCACGGCACCACTGCGTCGTCAAGCGGGACGGATGCCGCGGCGGCGAGCGTAAGTCACCGCTGCGCGTCAGGCGGGACCGATGCCGCGGCGGCGGCCGACGGCGACCGTCCCGACCGCGAACCCGACGATGGCCACGGCGATCGCGACGATGTAGAAGATCACGCTGCCCCACCCGGCGGCGTTCGGGTCGAGGAACGGATACGGGTACCAATACGGCGCTCCGGTGGTGGGGTTCGTGATCTGCGGCGCTCGCAGCAGCGTATAGATCACCCAGGCGATGGGGAAGATCGCCGCCGTCAGGGCGGCGCGCCAGGGGAGGCGCCGACGCCCGGGGCCGAGGAACAGATCGAGCAGGAGGAAGAGCGGGCCCCAGACGTGCAGGATCTCGTTCGACCAGGGCACCGTCTCGGGCTGCAGGGGGAGGCCGCGCAGCAGCAGGTTGTAGACGACGCCGGTGACGAGCATGTAGGTGGTGACCCAGGCGAGGACGGTTGCCAGGGCGATCGGCTCGGGGCCGGTGCGGCGGCCGCGCACGAAGAACCGCACGCCCACGATCAGCAGCACGATCGCCGCCGAGACGTTGGAGAGGATCGTGAAGAAGCTGAAGAAGTTCGCCACGATGGTGGCGACGTGTCGACCGGCCTCGAGCGCTCCGGACACCGACGAGACGAACTGCGCGATCACCGCGACCGCGATCATCGCCGCCGCCGCGATGCGCGCGGCGTTCCATCCGACGGCCCACTCGCGCGTTCGCAGCATCGACCCAGGCTAGCGCTGGCGCGTCCCGGCGTCTCCGATTCGCACCGTTCGCCGTGAGGATGCGGTGGCGCTCTCGCGCGGGGCGGGGCGGGGCGGGGCGGGGACGGTGACGGGGCAGGGCGGGGACGGTGACGGGGCAGGGCGGGGACGGTGACGGGGCAGGGCGGGGGCGGGGGGAGGAGATTCGGTGAGGGGAGGACGCGGGAGTGCTCATTGATCCTCCGCTCGCGGCATCCCCTCCCCTCGCCACCGTCACGCACCCTTCGGCGCCCGCCCCGTGTCCCGCTCACCCCGCGGGGCCACCGCCCGCATCCTCGGGGCGGGGGGAGGAGATCCGGTGAGGGGAGGACGCGGGAGCGCTCATAACTCCTCCGCTCCCGGCATCCCCTCCCCTCGCCGCCCGCCCCGCTGGTCGCTGCGCGTTATCCCGGCTGGTCGCCTCGCCCTATCGGGGGGCTGTGTCGGACCCGCTCGATAGGATGGGGTGTACCGCCGGACAACATGCGAGGAGCACTCATGCCCGGAATCGTGATCGTCGGCGTCCAGTGGGGCGACGAGGGCAAGGGCAAGGCCACCGATCTGCTCGGTGAGCGCACCGACTGGGTGGTGAAGTTCAACGGCGGCAACAACGCCGGGCACACCGTCGTCATCGGCGACGAGAAGTACGCCCTGCACCTGCTGCCCAGCGGCATCCTGTCTCCGGGGGTGACCCCCGTGATCGGCAACGGCGTCGTGGTCGACCTCGAGGTGCTCTTCAACGAGCTCGAGGCGCTCAACGCCCGTGGCCTCGACACCAGTCGGCTGAAGATCAGCGCCAACGCGCACATCATCACGCAGTACCACCGCACGCTCGACAAGGTCACCGAGCGCTTCCTCGGCAAGCGCATGATCGGCACCACCGGTCGCGGTATCGGCCCGGCCTACGCCGACAAGATCAACCGCGTCGGTATCCGCGTGCAAGACCTCTTCGACGAGAACATCCTGCGGCAGAAGGTCGAGGGCGCGCTCGATCAGAAGAACCACCTCTTGGTGAAGATCTTCAATCGCCGGTCGATCACCGCCGACGAGATCGTCGACGACCTGCTCTCGTACGCCGAGCGCGTGCGCCCGATGGTGGCCGACACGTCGCTGCTGCTGAACGACGCCCTCGAGGCCGGCGACGTCGTCGTCTTCGAGGGTGGCCAGGCCACCATGCTCGACGTCGATCACGGCACCTACCCGTTCGTCACGTCGTCGTCGGCGACGGCCGGCGGCGCGTCGACGGGTTCCGGAGTCGGCCCGAACCGCCTCGACCGCATCGTGGGCATCGTCAAGGCCTACACGACGCGCGTGGGCTCGGGTCCGTTCCCGACCGAGCTGTTCGACGAAAGCGGCGACTGGCTGCGCTCGCGGGGCTTCGAATTCGGCACCACCACGGGTCGTCCGCGTCGCGTCGGCTGGTACGACGCGCCCATCACGCGCTACGCCACGCGCATCAACGGCATCACCGACCTGGTGCTCACCAAGCTCGACATCCTGGGCGGACTCGAGCAGATCCCCGTGTGCGTGGCCTACGACGTCGACGGCGTGCGGTACGACGACCTGCCGGTGAATCAGACCGACTTCCACCACGCGAAGCCGATCTACGAGAACTACCCGGGCTGGAGCGAAGACATCTCGTCGGCGCGCACGTTCGACGATCTTCCCCAGACGGCACAGGAGTACGTCCTCGCGCTCGAGAAGATGAGCGGCACGCGCATCTCGGTGATCGGCGTCGGCCCCGCACGCGACCAGGTCATCGTGCGCCACGACCTCATCGACTGATGCGGTTCTGGGTCGGCGCGTACACCCCCGACGCAGGTTCGGCGGAGGGTGTCGGCATCCTCCAGGCGGGGGCGGTCGACGCGCCCGACGCCGGCGGCCCGCTCGGCATGGTGGGCACGGCCGTCGCCGCGCCCGGCTCGCCGTCGTGGATCGCCGCCCACCCGACGGCGCCCGACATCGTCTACGCCGCCGTCGAGTTCGACGGCACGGTGCAGGCCTACCGCCGCATCGGCGAGACGCGCCTGACTCCTCTCGGCCGTCCGGTCGATGCGGGTGCGGCCGTCTGCCATGTCGCCGTCGCACCCGACGCGTCGTTCCTCGTCGCGAGCTGCTGGGGCGACGGACGGGTGGTGCGGATCGACCTGGATGCCGAGGGCCGCCCCTCCCGCCCGATCATCGCCGACGAGGCCGCCGACCCGTACGGGTCGGGCGAGTCGCCGGAAGGCACCGTCTCGACCGGTGCGCGCGTGTCGGGGGCGGTCGTACCCGACCTCGCGGCCGCGACGCGCGCCCTCCGAGCGGCGGCGGGCGAGGAGTTCTCCCATCTGATCCCCGCCTACGACGACATCCCCGAGACCGACGCCGAATCGGAGGAGGCTGTCGCCGGCGACCGCGTCTCCCGGGCGCACCAGGCGATCTTCCTGCCGGGCGGTCTCGTGGCGACCACCGACATGGGCTACGACCTCGTGCGGTTCTGGCGATCGACCGCGGCCGGCCTGCGGTTGGTGCAAGAGGTCGTGCTGCCGCAGGGGAGCGGTCCGCGTCACGGGATGTGGCATCCCTCCGGGCACCTCTACGTCGTGACCGAGCTCAGCTGCGAGGTCTTCGTGCTGGCCGCCGACCGCGCCGGTCGGTGGCAGGTGCGCTCCGGCGAGCAACTCCTCGGCACGCTCGACACCGACACCGCCGCAGAACTGTGCGCGAGCCGCGACGGCTCGACGCTGTACGCCGGGGTGCGCGGCAGCGACACCGTCGGCGTGCTGTCGGTGCGCGGCGCCGGTGAGGCGCTGCAGCTCACGGCGCTGGCCGAGACCGGCACGCACTGGCCGCGCCACCACGTCGTCGTGGCCGACACCCTGCTCGTCGCCGGCCAGTTGGCACACGAGATCGTCTCGCTGCCGCTGGATGCCCGCACCGGCGTTCCGGGGCGCGTGCGTCACCGCACGCCGTCGGCGTCGCCGACGCGGCTGCTGCCGATGCGCTGAGCCAGCGCCCGCGTACGCGGGACGCCGGCTCAGGACCCGATCCGCGGGGTCGTTCAGGCGGTCGGCATCCAGACCCTCATCGTGGACGGACCGCGGTTGCCCCAGTCGTGATACGGGACGAGCGCGACCCGGCTCGGTTCAGCATCCGGTGCAGCGGGACCGTCGCCGAACGGCCACCCGCCGGCGGTGGGGGTGCGGTCGGCGATCTGCACCCAGACGCGACCGTCGCCCTCGACGGGGAGCGCGGCTGCGTCGAGGACGACCTCTCCGACGTCGTCTCCCGAGTTCAGATCCACCGACTCGAGAGCGAGGACCTCCGGACCCCGCTCGATCGCGACGCACCCGCGGATGGCGTCGATACGCGGATCGGGGACCACGACGCGCGGCGCCATCGGCAGGTCCAACTCGACGACGTCACCGGCACGGAACGCGCGCGTCACGTGGGCCCACCCCGCGTCGACGGCCGTGTCCTCCGTGACGGAGCCGTCGCTCCACACGCGCACTCCCGCACCCCGGGCCCACTCCGGGACGCGCAGTGACAGGGTCCACGCCTCATCCGAAGCGTGGTCGACGGTGATGCGGACGGTGCCGTCGCTCGGATAGGCGGTGTCGACGTGCAGCGACACGTCACGACCGTCGTCGAGGGTCGTGCGGATCTCAGCCGGTGCGTACTGGTGGATCTGGATGCCGCGATCGTCGGCCGTGGCGACGTAGGCGTCGAGACTGGCGAGGGTCCGGGCCACGTTCGGCGGACAGCACGACACCTCGAACCACGGTGCGCGCAGCGACGAGGAGGCGCGCGGCGAGGTCGCGTCGGGGTCGGGCACCACACCGGGGACGCGCTGATGCAGCGTGTTGGCGTAGAAGAAGCTGCGGCCGTCGGCGGAGGGCGAGGTGGCGACCACGTTGAAGAGCGTGCGCTCGATGAGGTCGGCGTAGGCGGCGTCGCCCCCGGACAGCAGCAGACGCCACGCGAACATCACCGACGCGATGCCGGCGCACGTCTCGGAGTACGCGCGGTCCGACGGCAGCTCCCAGTCATCGCCGAAGGCTTCGTCCTGGTGGTGCGAGCCCTGGCCCCCCGTGATGTAGGTGCGGCGTCCACGCGTACGGGTCCATTGTGCGCGCAGCGAGGCCAGGAGGTCGTCGTCACCGCTCTCGACGGCGACGTCGACGGCGCCGGCAGCGAGGTAGTTCGCCCGCACCGCGTGGCCGCTCAGAGCGGTGGCGTCGCGGACGGGGACGTCGTCTTGGAAATAGCGACGGCCCCACTCGATGTCGGCGAGCGTCGCGTGTCCGCGGCGCGCGACGAACAGCGCTGCCTGCGCGGCGTACCGCTCGTCACCGGTGACGCGCGCCAGTTCGGCGAGGGCGGCTTCGATTTCGGGGTGACCGCAGAAGGAGGGGATCCCCTCGGCGCCGAAGACATCGCAGACGAGGTCGGCGGCGCGCCGGGCGATGACGAGGAGACGGTCGTCGGCTCCGGGACGCGTGCGCTCGCGTGCCACGGCCGCCTGGAAGAGGTGGCCGAGGCAGTACAGCTCGTGGCCCCACTCCAGATCGGACCACCGCGGCTGCTGGCCGATCCGGCCGAACTCGGTGTTGAGGTAACCGTCGGCCTCCTGGGCCGCGCCGACCCGGTCGACGACGGCGCGGAAGGTGCGCTCGAGATCGGCGTCGGCGTGACGGCCGATCTCCCACGCCGCGGCTTCGAGATATTTGTACACCTCCGAGTCGCTGAACTCCCGCCCGCGGCGTCCGGCGGGCAGTGTGCCGGCCGCGGCGCGATCGAAGTTCGGCAGCCAGCCCTCGGACTCGAGACGGCCCAGGATGTGGGACAACGTGTGTGCGGCGTTGACGGTTTGGCGCTCACCCCAGAACCCGCCGGTGATGCGGACTTCGTCGAGGCCGAGCGGCCGCAGGCGCGAACGGGAGGGGACGACGGGGGCGACGACGGTGCGGGCCGGGGCGGGGTCGAGGGGACGGGTGGGGAGTGTGGTCGACATGGTCATCCCTTGAAGGCGCCCGACATGAAGCCGCGCACGTAGTGACGTTGGAGGATCAGGAACAGGACGATGCACGGCAGAGCGAGGACGACGACACCGGCTTCGGTCACGCCGTAGTCGATGACGCCCATCGTCTGGCCGCGGAGGTTCGCCACGGCCAGCGGCAGGGTGATGCGCGACTGGTCGTTGATGAGGATCAGCGGGGCGATGAAGTCGTTCCAGGCGGTGAGGAAGGCGAACAGGCCCACGGTGATGAGTCCGGGTTTCACGGCGGGCAGGAGCACTCGCCAGAGCGCGCTGAAGCTCGTGCAGCCGTCGACGAGGGCGGCCTCGTCGAGCTCGCGCGGGACGGACTCGAACGAGATGCGCATCATGAACATCGAGAAGGGCAGCTGGAACATCGTCAGCACGAGGGCGACGCCGACGAGGGAGTTCTGCAGGCCGACGGCGTTGAGGATGACGTACAGCGGGATGAGCAGCGTGGCGTACGGCACCATCAGGATCGCCAGCACCGACAGGAACAGCAGGTTCTTGCCGGGAAATGAGAACCGCGCGAAGGCGTAGCCGCCGAGGAACGAGATGAGCAGGGTCAGTACGACCGTGAGGACCGAGACGAACAGCGAGTTGCCGAGGTAGACCCAGATGCCGGATTGGAAGTTGGCGAGCTTCTCGTAGTTGCCGAAGCCCCACCCCTCGGCCTGGTTCGTCCCGGCCTGCGGGCTGACCGAGGCGACACCGGTCCACACCAGCGGGTACAGGAAGATGATGGCCACGGCGCCCGTGAAGACCTTGCTCGGCAGCCCCCACAGGAGGGCGCCGCGGGGCCGGGGACGACCCCGGTAGCCGGGGGCGACGATCGCGCGGGTGCTGCCGGTGACGGCTGCGCGCGGACGGATGTCGGTCGTGGCCATGTCAGGCCTCCTCGGGACGACGGAACGCGCGCAGCTGCACGGCGTTGATGATGACGAGGGCGAGCAGGATGATGACCGACAGCGCGGCGGCGATGCCGAGGCTGTTCTGCCCCTGGAAAGCGATGTTGTAGATCAGCTGCACCACGGTCATGGTGCTGTTGTCGGGGCCGCCCTTGGTCAGGATGTAGAACTGGTCGAACGCCAGCAGCGACCCCGTCACGCACATCACCGTGGTGAGCGCGAAGGTGGGGCGCAGGAGCGGCACCGTGATGTCGCGGAAGATCTGCCAGCGCGACCCGCCGTCGATGCGCGCCGCCTCATAGATGTCTTCCGGGATGCCCTGCAGCCCGACGAGCAGCAGCAGCATGTAGAACCCGGCGAACCGCCAGACGATGAGGAACACCGTCGACCACAGGGCGCCCTCGGGAGAGCCGAGGAAAGTAATGCCCCACGACTCCATGAGTCCGGCGAAGGGGCCGGCGATGGGGGAGTAGAGCACGTAGAAGAGCAGGGATGCGGATGCCAGGCCCAGCGCGCTCGGCAGCAGGAAAGCCGTCCGCAGGAACCCCTTCCAGGCCGTGGACTCCTGGACCAGGAGCGCGAGACCGAGACCCAGGCCGATGAGCAGGACGGTCGTGATGGCGGTGTAGAGCAGCGTGAACCGCACCGAGTCCCAGAAGAGACGGTGGTTCAGGGCGTCCACGAAGTTCTCGGGGAAGTTCGGACCGCTGTTGCCGCGCAGCAGAGGCCAGTCGGAGCCCGACATCTGCAGCACGAGCAGGAGGGGGATGACGAAGAGTGCGACGACGAACAGGGCTGTGGGGGCGGCGTACAGCCAGCCCTGGACGGGACCGCCCAGCGCCGTGCGACTGTACCGTGAACGGCGGGGCGAAGTGGTGAGAGCCACGGTGTTCCTTCCGGGGGTGTGGGGGTGCCGCCGGAGCGGCACCCCCACAGGGATTACTGGGACAGGACGGCGGTGATCTCGTCGTTGTCGGCGTCGACGGTGTCGGTGCCGTTCAGGACGGCGTTGCGCACGAGCGTCAGCCAGGGGCTGCCGGGAGCGTTGAACGCCTGCTGGAAGTTCAGCGCGACCGGGGTCCTGCCCTTGCCGGCTACCTCGTTGACGGCCACCTGACGGGGGTCCTTCGACGAGTACTCGTTCTCGGCGAGGTCGGAGCGGGCGACCGTGCTGCCGTCCTTGGCGAGGACACCCACCTGCGCGTCTTCGGACGTGAGCCAGGACAGGAAGTTCCACGCCTGGGCGGACTGCTTCGAGTCCTTCGAGATGCCGACGCCGTCACCGCCGACGAAGGTCGACTCGCCGCCGTCGACGCCCGGGATACCGGAGACACCCGCGTCGAACGACAGGCCCGAAAGGAGTGTGGCGGGGAAGGGCATGATGCCGACGTTGCCCTCCTGGAAGCCGGCCACCCACGTGGCGCCGGTCTCATCGGCGGAGCCGGGAGCGACGGCGCCCGCGGCGTCGAGGTCCTTCCAGGTCGAGTAGACCTCCTGGGCTGCGTCGTTGTTCAGCAGCGACTCGGTGCCGTCGGCACCCAGGACGTCTTCACCCGAGGCCCAGATGGAGGGGAACCAGGTGAAGAGCAGGCATCCGCCGCAGTTCAGTCCCGTCGAGGTGCCCGAGACGCCAGGCTTGTTCAGCGCCTGCACGGCCTTGGCGGTCTCGGCGAAGTCGGCGAGGGTCGCGGGAGCCTTCTCGGGATCCAGGCCCGCCTCGGCCACGAGCTCCTTGTTCCACATCATCACCGACAGGTCGAGGACGAAGGGCAGCACGTGCTCGGCTCCATCGAGGGTGCCCGCGTCGAGGTGACCCTGGTTGATGGTGTCTTTGTACGACAACCCGTCGATCTGCGCCGTGATGTCTTGGAACAGCCCCTGCTCGACCCAGTTCGGCACGTAGACGATGTCGGCCGCGAACAGGTCGGGGAGTCCACCCGAACCCGCTGCGGCGCCCACCTTGGCGACGTAGTCGTCGTTGGGGACCACGGTCAGCTCGACCTGGTTCTGGTGGCTGGCGTTGTAGGCCTCGACGAGGAGCTTCGCCTGCTTCTCGAGGGGTGCGCGCGTCCACAGGGTGAGGGTCGAACCGTCGTCGGTGCCCTCGGCGGGGATGTCGGCCGGTGCGGTGGCGGTCGAGCCGCCCGAGCACGCGGCAAGTCCGCCGACGAGAGCGCTCGCGGCCAGGATGGCCGTCGCGGCCCGAAGGGCGAAGCGGCGCCGGGATGGGGTCATTGCAGTCTCCTCTAGCTCTTCATTGAGCGGATGCGACATTCGGGGTCGACACCGCTGGCGGGGTGGTCATCGAAATAACCGAAATCCCTTTCGGGACGGTAACGTGTGTGTTGCCGATCCGTCAAGACGGCGGAAGGTAACGAACATGAAACGGAAGCCGATGACGACCGATCCCGTGCGCGCAGCCACGCTGAGCGATGTCGCCCGCCGCGCCGGCGTCTCGATCGCCACGGCGTCGAAGGCGCTCAACGGTCGCGGTGACGTCGCCGCGGGGACGCGGCAGCGCGTCATGGAGGCCGCGGCAGAGCTCGCCTTCACCCCCAACGCCATGGCGCGCGGTCTGCTGGCCGGACGCACCGGCACGGTGGGCCTGCTGACCAACGACCTCGACGGTCGTTTCGTGATCCCCATCCTGATGGGTGCCGAGGACGCGTTCGGGGCGGGGCAGATCAACGTCTTCCTGTGCGATGCACGCGGAGACGCGATACGCGAACAGCACCACCTGCGCGCGCTGTTGAGTCGCCGGGTCGACGGCATCATCGTCGTGGGGCGCCAGACCGACCCCCGTCCCTCGCTGGGGCAGGAGCTGCCGGTGCCCGTCGTCTACGCCTACTCCCCGTCCGACGACCCCCGGGATCTCTCGCTCACCCCGGACAATTACTCGGGCGGGCGCCTGGCGATCGAGCACCTGCTGGCCTGCGGTCGGCGCCGCATCGCCCATATCTCGGGCGACCCGTCATACGCCGCCGCCCAGGACCGCCTGGCCGGGGCCCGTGCGGCACTCGCGGCGGCGGGGCTGGACTTCGTCGGCGAGCCGATGTTCGCCGCGTGGAACGAGCACTGGGGCCGCGACGCGGCCGCGATCCTGCTGGAGCGGCATCCCGAGGTGGATGCCGTGTTCTGCGGTTCCGACCAGATCGCGCGCGGTGTCCTCGACACCGCGCGCGACTTCGGCCGCGACGTTCCGGGCGATCTCGCGGTCATCGGATACGACGACTGGGAATTGCTCACCGAGAACGCCCGACCTCCCCTCACGAGCATCAACGCCAACCTCCAGCAGCTCGGCCGACAGGCCGCGCAGCGGGTCTTCGATGCGATCGACGGCGTCGACGTCGGCGCCGGGACGCACCCCATGCCGGTCAAGCTCGTCATCCGTGCATCCACCATCGCGCGGCGATGATTTTCGGAATTCCCCCCCGTTTTCGGTGATGTTTCGAAATTACCGAAAAGGATTGCGAAACATTCTCCGCCCTCGGTAGCGTGCCTCCCACGCACCCGCTGCTCATCGACGAGCAGCGCCGAGAGGAACAGACACAGTGGACTGCAATCCGACGACCCCCCGTCGCGTCGGGCGTTCCGCGATCGCCGCAGCGGCGATCGCGACGGTGCTGGCAACGACCTTCGTGGTCGCGCCGGCGAACGCCGCCAACACCGACATCGGCTACCCGACGTTCTCGGGAAGCCCGACCCCCGTCCCCGACACGGGAGTGACCTACACCCCCGGTAACCAGCTGCAGAGGATCTTCGACGCCGATCTCGCCGCCGGCGCGGGCTCGAGTGCGTCGAGCGACTTCTGGATGGACGAGATGCTCGCGCGCACCGGCGACGCGGGAAGCTTCGGCGACAACAACCAGTGGTTGTTCACGCGCGGACGCGCCGCATTCATGAAGGAGCACAACCCCGGAGTCCTCGGCTTCGGCGGTCAGCTCGCGTACTGGGAGTCCATCGACGGGCGTTCCGGCTACACGATCACCGCACGGGTCGGCGGGAACGACGTCGGGCTGACCGAGGACGTCTCGCAGCGCAAGCAGACGCCCAGCTACTGGCGCAGCGTCCACCGTGGCGGCGGCATCGAGGTCGTGCAGACGAAGTTCATCACCGATGCCAACGTGCTGGTGACCAACCTCGACGTGCGCTCCACGGGCGGGGCGGTCGACGTCGAGCTCGTGGCATCCTCCCCCTATGCGCTGACCGCCGAGGGCGACGAACTGGTCGGCCACGTTCAGGCGCTGAACGACCTCACGAAGCTGTCGCCCCGTTTCTCGGGTGACGGGTTCGCCCCCGCGGGCGAGACACTCACTCGCACGCTGTCGGTGCCCGCCGGGGGCTCGGCCACCGCGAAGGTGCAGCTCGGCCTCGTCACCGACGAGATCGCCGCCTCCCGTACCGACTATGACGCGACCCGGGCCCAGTCCGCGGGTGAGGCGTACACCGCGCACGTCACCGCGTACAACAAGTGGTGGGCCGACAACGTGCCCTACCTCGACACCCCCGAAGACAACATCGACAAGACGCTCTACTACCGCTGGTGGCTGATGCGATACAACTTCCTCGACGCCGACATGCCGGGCAACACCTACCAGTTCCCGGTCGCAATGGAGGGTGTGCTCGGGTACAACAACTCGATCGTGCTCACCACGGGCATGTTCATCGACGACCTGAAGTACTTCCGCGACCCCATCTACTCGTACGGTCCGTGGGTCTCGACGGGCGAGACGAGCAAGAGCTACAAGTTCGTCGACAATCCCGGCGACCCCGCCAACTGGTCGAACAGCTACACCCAGTACATCTCCGAAGCCGCGTTGCGCTCCTACCAGCTGCACGGCGGGCCGACCGCGATCGCGAAGAACCTCGCCGAGTACGCCGAGGACGACGTGAAGGGTCTCGTCGACGCCTACGACTTCAACAAGAACGGCCTGATCGAATACAACTGGGGCGCGATGACGGGCAACGACGCGGATGCCGTGTCGTTCCACTGGAAGGGCGGCTACCAGGACCGCACCGAGAACGCGTACCTCTACTCCAACGCCCTCGCCGCGGCCGAGGCGTACCGCACGGCCGGCGACACCGCCAAGGCCGACGAGATGCAGGCGTTCGCGGAGAACATCAAGACCCAGGTCATGAAGGTCCTGTGGAACCCGGACCGCAAGCTCCTCGAGCACGCGATGGCGAACAACGGCGAGCACGTGCCGTGGAAGGAGATCAACAACTACTACCCGTTCTCGGTGGGCCTGGTGCCCAAGCCCGGCGACGCGGACTACAACGACGATTACGTCGAGGCGCTGCGCCTGTTCGCCGACGACAAGCAGTACCCGATCTTCCCCTTCTACACCGCGAACCAGGCCGACCAGGCGGCGTACAACGCCACCGGCGGCCAGGGCAGCAACAACTTTTCGGTCATCAACTCCACGGTGACCTTCCGGATGCTGTCGAAGGTGCTGCGCGACTACCCCACCGACGCGATCGACGCCGAGTGGTACAAGAAGCTGCTGTATTGGAACGCGTGGTCGCACTACCAGAACGGCGGCGACAACCGTCTGCCCGACCAGAACGAGTTCTGGGCGAACGGTTCCGCCGACCCCCAGAAGATCGACTACCGCTCTTGGATCCACCACACGATCCTCGGTGCGACGAACTTCACCATGATCGAGGACGCCATGGGTGTGCGCACCCGCAGCGACGCCAAGATCGAGCTCGACCCGATCGACATCGGCTGGGATCACTTCACCGCGAACAACATCCGCTACCGCGACCGCGACCTGACGGTCACCTGGGACGCCCCCGGTGGCGAGCGGCACTACGGCGACGACGTGCCCGAGGGATACTCCGTCTTCCTCGACGGCACGCTCGCCTTCACCGTCGACAAGCTGTCGCACGTGGTCTACGACCCCGCCAGCGGCACCGTCGAGGTCGTCGAGGGTGACGCGAAGGTCACCACCGCCGCGGCATCCGCGGTGAAGGCCCCGCAGGACGTGCGCTTCGCGGATGACGCCCGCGTCGTGGACCTGTTCGCCAAGGCGGGCGCCGACGTGCGCACCGAGAGCACCGGCAGCGCCAACCTCGCCACCTCCGCGACCGCGTCGTTCTCGGCCGCGGGCCGCGAGCCCGCCGGCGCCGTCAACGGCACGACGATCAACGAGCCCTTCTGGGGCACCGCGGGTTCGCCGAACGCCAAGGACTCCCTGACCGTCGAGCTCGGCGGTGAGAAGACGTTCGACGACGTCCGCACGTATTTCTACGACAGCTCTTCCACGGCCACGGCGGCCGGCTACGCCGAGCCCTCGGTGTACACCCTCGAGGTGCGCCGGAACGGCCAGTGGTCGACGATCCCGCAGCAGGCTCGCACCCCCGCCTACCCGCGGGCCAACTACAACCACGTGCAGTTCCCGGAGGTCACCGGCGACGCCGTGCGCCTCACGGCGACGCACGCCGCGGGCGCCAAGACGGGGGTGAAGGAACTGCAGGTGTTCTCCACGGGCATCGCCGCTCCGGCATCCACGAACCAGGCACCACTGGTCACGGCGTGGCAGGACAGGCAGGCCTCGGCCGGCGGGTCGGCGGCCCTCGTCGGCACGGTCAAGGACGACGGTCTGCCCGGCGGCGAGCTCAGCGCGCGCTGGAGCGTGGTGAGCGCCCCCGAGGATGCGACGGTTCTCTTCGACGATGCCGCGGCGGCCTCCACCACCGCTCGCTTCTCCGCGAAGGGCGAGTACGTGCTGCGGCTGTCGGCGACCGACGGCGAGCAGACCTCTGAGACCGATGTGACGGTGCAGGGAGACGTGGCGACCCAGGGCGCCAACGTCGCACCCGCCGCGACTGCGACCGCCTCGTTCACCGCGGGATGGAACAAGGTCGGTGCGGTCAACGACGGCAAGATCCTCTACAACGGCGGCGCCAGCACCGACGTCTGGGGCACCTGGGCCGGCGGAGACAACCCCGCCACCCGATGGGTGCAGTACGACTGGAACGAACCGCAGCGCGTGTCGGGTGTCGAGATGAACTTCTGGTCCGACCAGGGCGACCCCGCGTCGAACCAGGGCGTGAACGTCCCGAGCGCATGGAAGGTGCAGTACTGGGACGGAGCCGCGTGGGCGGACGTGCCGGCCGCGTCGGAGTACACCCTCGAGCGGAGCGCGCCCAACACCGTTACTTTCGGTGCCGTGACGACGACGCGCGTGCGCGCCACGCTCTCGGCCACCGGCTCGGGGTCGACGTTCGCCGGCGTGGCCGTCAGCGAATGGAAGGTCTTCGCCGACGCCCCCGTCTCGATCGAACCCATCGACGTGCGCACCGCCGTGGGCACGAAGCCGGAGCTCCCGGCGACGGTGGATGCCACGTTCTCGGACGGCAGCCACGCCGACCTCGCGGTCACGTGGGCCGAGGTCACCGACGCGCAGGTCGCCGGCGAGGGGAGCTTCCCCCTCTCGGGCATCGTCCCGGGCTCGCCGGTCGCCGCCAAGGCCACGGTGTGGGTGCGGGCGACGCCTCCCGGCCAGATCAACCAGGTGGATGCCGTGACCACGCGCACCCTGCCGGGTGTCGCGCCGGTGCTGCCCGAGACCGTGGGCGTGCTGTTCAACGACGGCTCGCGCCAGGACCTCCCGGTCACGTGGAACGCGGTGGACGCCGCGTCCTACGCATCGCCGGGCACGTTCACCGTGGAAGGAACGGTGCAGAGCGATCTGCCCGGCACCAAGGCCGCCTCGGCCGCGGTGACCGTCGACGGCGGAAGCACCGACACGAAGGCGCCGACCGTGGCGCTGCAGGTGTCGCCGGCCGCCCCCGGGTCGGGCTGGTACACCCAGGCGGTCACGGTGAACGTCACCGCCACCGACGACCGGGATCCCGCTCCCCGCGTCGAGGTGCGCGTCGGTCAGGGCGAATGGACGGCCTACACCGCCGCGGTGTCGGTGAGCGATGACGGGTCGCACGTCGTGCAGGCACGGGCGACCGACGCGGCGGGCAACACGTCGCCGGTGGCGGCGCAGACCGTGCGCATCGACACCACGGCTCCGGCCCTCGAGGTCACGGCCGACGCGGTCTCGCGCACGGTCAAGGCGACCGCGACGGACGCCGGTTCGGGAGTCGCCTCGATCGAGTACCGGCTGAACGGCGGCGTCTGGTCGACCCTGTCCGGCACCGTGCTCGTCGGGCTCGACGAGACGAAGGTCGAGGTGCGGGCCACCGACAAGGCGGGCAAGGTCTCCGCGGTCGTCGAGAAGACGGTGCCGAAGGCCGACGGCACGCAGAAGCGCAACGTCGCCCTGCTCGCGACGCCCACGGCATCCGGAACCGCCGGATGGAACAGGGTGACCGGCCTGAACGACGACGTGCAGCCCACCGCATCGGGCGACGTCACGCCGAACGACAACCCCAACGTGTGGGGAGTGTGGCCGGCCGTCACCGACCAGTGGGTGCAGTACGACTGGAAGGAGCCGGTGCGCATCGGCGAGCTGGGCGTGTACTTCGTGTCGAACATCGACGCGCAGGGCCTCGGCATCGACGTCCCCGCCGCCTGGAAGGCCGAGTACTGGGATGCCGCGACCAACGCGTGGGTCCCGGTGAAGAACGCGGGGGCGTACGGCACCGCGAAGGACACCTACAACGCGGTCTCGTTCGAGCCGGTGACCACGACGAAGCTCCGTCTCGCGCTCGACCCGGTCGGTACCGAGCAGGGCAAGGGCAGCGTCGGCATCAAGGAATGGCAGGTGTGGGAGGCTCCCGAGGCGTCGGCACCCGCTCTCGACGTCGCCGTGAGCGCGGCCAGTCGAGCCATCGCGGGGAAGGCGTACGTGATCGTGACCGCGAAGAACACCGACGACGTCCCCGTCGATCTCGTCTTCACCAGCGCCTACGGGACGAAGACGGTGAAGGACGTCCAGCCCGGAAAGACGGTGAGCGCGTCGTTCAACTCGCGGGCGGCGAGCATCCCTGCGGGAGTCGCCACGGTGACGGCGAGTGCCACGGTCGGCGACGCGCCGGTCACCGAGACGTTCGACGCACCGTACGGCGCACTGAACTGACGGGAGGGGAACGGGGGTGGGTTCGTCCCATCCCCGTTCCCCCTCGTTCCGATCGCGAGCCACAGCCCCTCCTTTCCCTCTCCCTCCCGGATGCCCGCGCCCGACTCGCGCGGAGCGCCCTGGAGAGGAGCACCACTCCAGACCCCGACGCGACTTCCCCTCGAAGGAACCTCATGACCAGACACACCGCTCGTCGGCTCCTGTCGGCATCCGCCGCCGCGAGCCTCGTGGCAGGCCTCCTGGCGCTGGCACCCGTCAGTCCCGCGGCCGCCCTTCCCAACCCCCTGCTCGGCGACGGATCGGTGTACTCCGCCGACCCGGCCACCCTCGTCGTCGACGACACGCTGTACGTCTACGCCGGCCGCGACGAAGCGGGCCCCACGACGAACGACTTCATCATGAACGAGTGGCAATCGTTCTCGACCACCGATGTCGAGGGCGGGCAGTGGGAGAACCACCCGGCGCTGATGCGGCCGGAGCAGGTGTTCTCGTGGGCGACCCCCGGGCGCGCCTACGCGGGCCAGGTCGTGCAGGGCGGCGACGACCGTTTCTACTGGTACGTGCCCGTGCACGAGGCCGGGAGCACCTCGGTCGATCCGTTCGGCATCGGTATCGCGGTGTCCGACACTCCCTCGGGCCCGTGGACCGACTACGCCGGTGGTCCGATCGTGTCGCAGAAGATCCTGGGCAACGACGCCCACAACATCGACCCCACCGTGTACGTCGCCGACGACGGTCGCGTGTGGATGTACTGGGGCAGCTTCAGCCGCCTGTTCGGTGTCGAACTGGCATCCGACATGAAGACCCTCGTCGGCACGCCGACCGAGATCCGCAGCGGTGTCGACGGGTTCTTCGAGGCCGCCTGGCTGTTCGAGCGCAACGACACGTACTACCTGGCCTACGCGGCGAACACCGCGGGCCCCGACAGCTGGTGCACCCCCGCGGTGTACCACGCGTGCATCGCCTACTCCACGGCGCCGACGCCGATGGGTCCGTGGACCTCGCAAGGCCGCGTGCTCGCGCCGGTGTCGTCGACAACGAGCCACCCCGCCATCACCGAGTTCAAGGGCGAGTGGTACATGGCGTACCACACCGCCGATGCGGTCGGCGGGAACCACTTCCGCCGCTCGGTCGCCGTCGACAAGGTCGAGTGGGACGACTCGGTCACACCCGCGCGGATGAAGCCGGTCGTCACCACGCCGGTCCGCGACGACGACGCGACCCCGTCGCAGAACGTGGCGCCGTGGGCGACGGCATCCGCCTCCAACGAGCCGATCCCGGTGCAGTACTGGATCGCGGCGCTCAACGACGGCATCGTCCGTCCGAACCCGCTGCCGCCGGACATGTGGGGCTCCTACGGGGCGGACCGCCCCGCGAGCCAGTGGGTGCAGTACGACTGGGCCGAACCGGTACGCGTCGATCGCTCGTCGATCCAGTTCTGGAGCGACCGCGAGCCCGGGACCGGAGACGGCGTCTCGGCCCCTGCATCCTGGTCGCTGCAGTACTGGGACCAGGGTCGCTGGAACGACGTGCGGAACCCCAGTGGCTACCCCACGACGGTGCGGCAGATGCACGAGGTGACCTTCACCCCGGTGACGACGACACGCCTGCGGGCCGTGATGAACGCCGCCCCCGGCAAAGCCACGCCCGTGAAGTACTCGGCCCTCGCTGTCGAGGAGTGGTCGGTCGGGACCGTCGCCGCCGACGGCTTCGAGCCGGCCACCACCCGCACGCTGGTGGGTGAGGCGCCCGAACTGCCCGAGACCGTCGCGCTCGTCTACGGCGCCGACCGCGTGGCCGCGCCCGTGAAGTGGGATGCCGTCGACCCCGCGTCGTACGCGACGACCGGCACCTTCACGGTCGCCGGTACCGCGCAGGGCTACGCCGCCGGGCGCGTCGAGGCGACCGTGACGGTCGTCGGAGCCGACACCTCGCCGGACACCGTCGCCCCGGAGGTCGGCATCGAACTGCGCGGACCGAAGGGTGCCGGCGATTGGTACGTCGGGCCCGTGACCGCGCGGGTCACCGCCACCGACGACCGCGATGTGCGCTCGCGCATCTCGGTGGGGATCGACGGCGGGGCCCTGACGGACACCGCCGACGTGCGCCGCGTCGACACCGTCGTGGCCGTCGACGGCTCACACACGGTGATCGCGCGGGCGACGGATGCCGCCGGCAACTCCTCGGCCGACGCCACGGCCGCGTTCCGTATCGATGCGACGGCCCCTCGGGTGACCGCGCAGCTCGACGCCACCGCGCGCACCGTGTCGGCGACGGCGACCGACGGAGGCTCCGGTCTCGCCGGGCTCGAGTACGCGATCGACGAGTCCGCCGCCTGGAAGCCGCTCACGGGGGCCGTGTCGGCGCCCAGCGTGGAGCGCCACGTCGTCTTCGTGCGGGCGACGGATGCGGCGGGCAACGTCTCGACGCCGACGGCGACCACCATCCCGCGTTCGCCCGACGCGCCGTTGACCGGCAACGTGGCGCGCTTCGCGACCCCGACCGCGTCGTCGGCCTCGGGGTGGGCGCCCGTCGACAACGTCATCGACGGGTCGACCACGACCGGCTGGGGCACCTGGCCCCGGGTCGGGGAGCAGTGGGTGCAGCTCAGCTGGGATCGCCCGGTACGGCTCGATCGCGCGGGTGTCCAGTTCGGCCGGGACGCCGCCGACAGCGCGAACGCCGGACTCATCCCGCCCCGGTCGTGGGTGCTGCAGTACCGCGACGCCGCCGGCGCCTGGCATGACGTCGACACCGACGACACGTACGCCCGGTCATCGGACGCGGTGAACGAGGTCGCCTTCGCCGCGGTCGAGACGACCGCTCTGCGCGCGCTCATGCAGTCGTGGGGCGCCCAGGAGGGTCAGGGCTCCGCCGCGATCCAGGAGTTCGAGGCGTGGGCCGCCGAGGCGCCCGCTCCGACGCTGGTGATCGAGTCGTCGGCCTCGACGCGGATGATCGCGGGCAAGGCGTACGTGATCGCGACGGCGAAGAACAGCGATGACGTGGCCGTCGATCTGGTCTTCACCAGTGCGTACGGGACCAAGACGGTCACGGGCGTGCAGCCGGGGAAGACGGTGAGTGCGTCGTTCACCTCGAGGAAGTCGTCGATACCCGCGGGAGCGGTCACGGTGGCGGCCATTGCCACCGTCGACGGCGCGCAGGTCACCGAGACCTTCGAGGCATCGTACGGCGCCCAGAACTGACGTCTCGGGAAGGGGGCGGGTCCGCCCGCCCCCTTCCCTCCCCGACACGAATCCCCCGATCCGCTCGATGAAGAGAAGAGACCTCCCATGACCCCCATCGATCCCCTCGTCCTCACCCGGCGCGCCCTGCTCGGATCGAGCGCCGTGGGTGGCCTCCTCGCCGCCTCGGGCGCTCTCTCGGCGTCGCCCGCGACAGCCGCCGCACCCGCGGCATCCGCCTTCCGCCTGCCGGGACTCCAGCACTCGGCCGCGGTCGTCCGGGCCGCGGCCCGCGAGGTCGCGCCCGACGCCTGGACACTGCAGCCGTTCCCGCTGAGCGCGGTCACCCTCGGGCAGAGCGTCTTCACCCGTGCGCAGAAGCAGGCTCTGATCCTCAACCGCGCCTACTCCGTCGACGCCCTGCTGGCGGTGTTCCGCCGCAATGCGGGGCTCGACACCCGCGGCGCGACACCGCCGGGCGGATGGGAGGAGTTCGGTCCGGCTCCCGACGATCAGCGCTGGGGACCGTCGGAGTACCGCGCAGGACAGAACGTGCGCGGCGCGGGCGGGCTGCTGCGGGGGCACTTCGCCGGGCATTTCCTCAGCGGCCTCTCGATGGCGTACGCGTCGACGGGCGAGGGCGCGCTCGCGCAGAAGGTCGGAGCCTTCGTCGCGGGTCTCGAGGAGTGCCGGGTCGCTCTGGCCGCACAGAAGGTCGGTACGGCGTCGAGGTACTCGCATCCGGGCTTCCTCTCCGCATACGGAGAATGGCAGTTCTCGGCACTCGAGAATTACGCACCCTACGGCGAGATCTGGGCGCCGTACTACACGCTGCACAAGATCGTGGCGGGACTGCTCGACGCGCACGCCTACACGGGGAACACCCTCGCGCTGACCCTGGCCGAGGGGATCGGCCACTGGGTGTACTCCCGGCTGTCGAAGTGCGCCCCGGCGCAGCTGCAGAGAATGTGGTCGCTCTACATCGCGGGCGAGTGCGGCGGCATGAACGACGTGCTCGTCGAGCTCTACTGGCGGTCCACGGACCCCGCCCGCGAGGAGTTCCTTCAGGCGGCGAAGCTGTTCACCTACGACGCCCTGGTCGACGCGTGCGCCGCCGATCGCGACACGCTCGACGGCCGGCACGCCAACCAGTACATCCCCACCTTCTCGGGATACCTGAAGCTCTACGACCAGACGGGTGAGGAGCGCTACCGCACGGCCGTGACGAACCTCTTCGGCATGGTCGTCCCGGGCCGTGCCTACGCCCACGGCGGCACGGGCGAGGGCGAGCTGTGGGGCCCGGCCGACGCGGTCGCCGGCGACATCGGCAAGCGGAACGCGGAGTCGTGCGCCGCGTACAACATGCTCAAGATCGCGCGCTCGCTCTTCCTGCACGACCAGGACCCGGCCTACATGGACTACTACGAGCGCACGGTGCTCAACCACATCCTCGGCGGACGCCGCGACGCCGAGTCGACCATCAGTCCGGAGAACTGCTACATGTTCCCGGTCAATCCCGGTACCCGTAAGGAGTACGGCGACGGCAACATCGGCACGTGCTGCGGCGGCACCGCCCTCGAGAGCCACGTGAAGTACCAGGACACGATCTACTTCCGCTCGAAAGCGGGGGACGCGCTCTACGTCAACCTCTACATCGCGTCGACCGTCGACTGGGCGGAGAAGGGGCTCACGCTCGTGCAGACGTCGTCGTACCCCGAGGCCGACACCTCGACGCTCGAGTTCACCAGCGCCCCGGCGGGTTCGTTCACGCTGCACGTGCGCATTCCCGCGTGGGCGCGCGGAGCGACCGTCAGCATCAACGGCGAGCGGACGGATGCCGACACGGCGCCCGGCACGTACGTCGCCCTTACCCGCTCGTGGGCGACGGGCGACAAGGTCGCCGTCACCATTCCGCTCAGCCTGCGCGCCGAGCCCACCCCCGACCGCCGCGACATCCAGGCGCTCGTCTACGGCCCGGTCGTGCTGACGGCCATCGACTCGTCCACGCGGTACGCGAGCCTGGCGCTCTCGTCGAAGGCCGGCCTCGACGGCTCGATCAGCCGGGGCGTCACCCGGCGCAGCGGCAACGTCTTCGAGATCGACGGGCGCACGTTCGAGCCCGCCTATTCGGGGAGAGACGTGGCGTACCACATGTACTTCCAGCGATCCGAGCCCACCGTCGCCTTCGCCGGCGTCGACTCGAAGGTGCGCAATCCGACACGCGGTCAGGGCGGGCCGAGCCTTCTCGAAGAGGTCTGGGCGAAGGCGCCGTTCGCCGATCGGACGGCCTTCCTGGATGCCGTGCGCTCGGTGTCGCAATCGTTCACCGACGCGAACCTGCTCACCGCCCGCGACCGCCAGAAGGTGCTGCTCGCTGCCGGCCGTGCCCCGATCGACGCGTGAGAACGAGAGGCCCCATCATGCACGCACCTCGTTTCGTCTCCCGGGCGTTCGTCGCCCTCGTCACGCTCGCCCTCGCCCTCGGGACATCCGCGGCGATCCCATCGCCCGTCGCCGCCGAGACGCCGGGCAACATCGCCGTCGCCTCCGGCGAGCACGCCCCCGACGTCGCCGTCAGCTACGTCCCGCCGTGGAACTCCGCCGCTGCCCTCAACGACGGCGCATCGAGGCCCACCGACAGCCTGAACGCGATGTGGGGCACATGGGGCGCCAGTCCTGTTCCCGACACCGACGTCGCGACCTACACCTGGGACACCCCGGTGACGGTGTCGGCATCCACTCTCTTCCTCTGGCAGAACGCCGGGGTCGGTGACGGCGGCGTGCGCGTCCCCGCGGGATGGTCGCTGGAGTATCAGGATGCCGCCGGCGAGTGGGCGCCCGTGCGCGGCGACGACATCGCCTACCCGCTGCCCGCCTTCGACCCGGCGCAGCCGAAGACGTCGCTCGCGCCGGTGGACGTCGTCTTCGACGCCGTGACCACACGGGCGCTGCGGCTCACCCTCGAGCGACAGGTCGTCGACGGCCAGCCCCACGCGACCAGCGTGATCGAGTGGGAGGTGTCGGGCATCGCCGCGCCCGACGACCCCGACCCCGAGCCGAGCGACGGGTTCGTGGCGGCGGAGGACGTCGCCGTGCGCACCCTCACCGGTGCGCTGCCCGCGCTGCCCTCCCGCATCTGGGTGGTGGGCGCCGACGCGCCCCTGCGGGAGGCCTCCGTCACCTGGGATGCCGTGACGCCGGCCGACGTGGCCCGGCCCGGCACCCTCGCGGTCACCGGACGGGTGAGCGGATACGAGGGCCAGACGGTCGCGGCCACGGTGTTCGTCGCCGACGAGCTTTCGCAGGCGATGACCTCCATCGACTACACCTCGGTGATCACCGCTCCGGGGGTGGCTCCCGTGCTGCCCGCCACCGTGCGTGCCGCGTTCGACGACGGCACGGCCGCCAGCGGCGTCCCCGTCACCTGGGACCCCGTCGCGCCGGAGGCCTATGCCGACGCCGAGGCGATGTTCGACGTGCCGGGAACCGTCGCGGGCTTCTCGGCGGGGGCGCTCGCGACCGTGTTCGTCGTCGCGCCGGTCGATCAGACGACACCCCTGGTCTCCATCGCCTTCGACGCCGCTCCCGAGGGTTCCGGCTGGTACATCACAGCCCCGAAGGCGGTCGTGACGGCCCAGAAGACGGCCGCCGACATCGCCTCGATCGAGGTCAGCCTCGACGGGGGCACGACGTGGCGTCCCTACACCGAGCCGGTGGCGGTCGACGTCGAAGGAGAGATCACCGTCCGCGCGCGCGCCACGGCGACCGACGGCGCCGTCGGCGAGGCGCGGGCGAGCGCGAAGGTCGACACCGTCGCGCCGGTCACCGGGGACCGGATCGAGGTGGTCGACGGGGTCTCCGCCCTCGTGACGCTCTCGCCGACCGACGCCCAGCCCGGTTCCGGTCTGTCGCGCACGGTCTGGTCGGATGGTCCGGATGCCGACCCTGCGGGTGCGTCGAACAACATGTTCGCCACCTACGAGAAGCCGTTCTCGGTGGAGCTGACCGACGCCCCGCGCTTCGTGCACGTGCGTTCTCAGGATGCCGCCGGCAACGAGGAGTCGACGCGGACGATCACGCTTCCGCCGCGCACGGAGACCCCGACGCCCGCCCTCGAGATCGAGTCGTCGGCGGTGACGCGGATGATCGCCGGCAGGGCCTATGTCATCGCGACGGTGAAGAACACCGACGATGTCGCGGTCGACCTCGTCTTCACGAGCGCATACGGCTCCAAAACGATCAAGAGCGTGCAGCCGGGGAAGACGGTGAGCGCATCCTTCTCATCGCGGGCGACGACCGTCCCCGCCGGACAGGTGCTCATCAGGGCTACCGCCGTCGTGGGTGGGCGGGAGGTGTCGGTGGAGCGAACGGCCGACTACAGACCCCTCTGAGCAGACGCGGCGGGTCGATGTCTTCGGCGTCGGCCCGCCGCCCTTCTTTCGATCCGGAGGATCACCCATGCCCCGACCGTCGAGCCCAGCCTGGCAACGGCCCAGCATCTACGACGTCGCGCGTCTCGCCGGTGTCTCGCACCAGACGGTGTCTCGCGTCCTGAACGACCACCCGAACGTTCGCGCGTCGACGCGCCTGCGGGTCCTCCAGGTGATCGAGCAGATCCACTACACGCCCAACATGGCCGCGCGTGCGCTCGCGACACAGCGTGCGCGGCGGATCGGGGTGTTGATCGACGGTCCGGTGCAGAACGGTCCGAACAGCACCCTGCGCGCGTTGGAGAGGGCCGCGCGAGAGGTCGGGTACGCAGTGAGTGCGTTCTCGATCGGTGACGACGAGGCGTCGCAGATGGACTCCGGGGTCATGGAGCTGGTCACCCAGGGTGTCGATGCGCTGTGCGTGATCGCGCCCCGGGAGTCGTCGTTGGACCTTCTGCGTCAACAGACGACGGGTCTGCCGACGATCGTGGTCAAGGCCGAGGCCGACCCGTCCTGGCACACGGTTGGAGTCGACCAGCGACGAGGGGCGCGGCTCGCGGTCCAGCACCTCATAGATCTGGGGCACCGCACGATCGCCCACCTGGCGGGCCCGATCGACTGGTTCGATGCGCGCGAGCGTGCGCAGGGCTGGCGGGAGTGTCTGGCAGAGGCGGGGTTGCCGGAGGGGCCCTACGTGCTCGGTGACTGGACGTCGGACTTCGGGTTCGAGGTCGGTCGGTCGTTCGAGCTGGGGAACACCACCGCGGTGTTCGCGGCGAACGATCAGATCGCTCTCGGTGTCATCCACGGGCTCCACGATCGCGGCATCCGCGTCCCCGAGGACGTCACCGTCATCGGCTTCGACGACGTCCCCAATTCGCGGCACTTCCTGCCCCCGCTGACCACCGTGCGCCAGAACTTCGCCGAGCTCGGCGAACTGGCGTTGCGGCGGATCATCGCCGCCATCGAGGGCGACGTCGAACCCCGCCACGCCACCATCCAGCCGGAGCTGGTCGTCCGCGAATCCAGCACCACGCTAGCGGGGGAAGTGCTCGCCGCTTCGGGGGCGTCGCACCGCCGGTGGCGCGTGCCTACTTCTTGGCATCCTGTCGCGGGATCACGATCTGCTTGATGATCAGCAGCACCGACGCCGTCACGGGGATGGCCACGAGGGCTCCCAGCAGGCCGAGCAGCGTGCCGCCGACGAGCGCGCCGATCACGACCAGAGCTCCGGGGACCGAGATCGTGCGGTTCATCACGCGCGGCGTCAGCAGATATGCCTCGATCTGCATGTACACCAGGTAGACGATCGCGAAGATCAAGCCGGCGGTCGGGCTGACGATGAGGGTGAACACCGTCGCCGTCGCCCAGAAGAGCACGGAACCGACGAGGGGGATCAGGGTGATCCCGAACGCGAGGGCGGCGAGGAGGGCGGCGAACGGCTGCTGCAGGATCGTCAGCACGATGAACGCGAAGACCGCGTTGCACAGAGCGAGTACGACCATGCCCGCCAGGTACCCGCCGACCGAGTCGGTGATCTGGCCCGTCATGTCGGAGACCGTGGCGCGGCTGCGCGCGGGGGTCAGGCGCACGAGGCTGTTCTTCATGCGGGGCAGGGATGCCAGGAAGTACAGGCTCAGCACGAGCACGATGATCGCGCCCGAGATGAACGTGCCGATGGAGATGCCCACCTGCAGCAGACCGCCGCCGATGGCCGCGATGTTGGTGGGGTTGGTGACGAAGCTCTGAACCTCTTGGAGGACATCGCCGAGGCTGTCGCCGAAGTTCGCCTCGACCCACCGCACGGCGTCGCTGTCGATGAGGTCGTTGGTGAAGGCGGGGATGTCGCCGATGAACTGCTCCACTTGGCGCACCACCGGCGGTATGAGCAACCACAGCGACCCGGCGAGGACGATGGCGAGACCGCCGAAGACGATCACGATCGACCACGCGCGAGAAAGGCCGCGGCGCATCAGCATCCGCACGAGCGGGTCGAGCGCGAGGGCGACGAACAGCGCGATCGCGATGTAGATGAGGACGGTCGAGAGGTTCGACAGGGCCAGGGCCAGCAGGATGGCCGTCAGCCCGCCCAGGGTGAGGAAGAACCCGGCGGCGTAGGGTCGCGACACCGCGGTCCACATCGGCCTGTCGCGTGACGTGGCGGCCCCGGCTTCGGCGCCTACGGCGGTGGGGTCGGGGCGCGTCGATCGGCTCATGGTCACACTGTAGGACTCCCGGGTCGCGGCGTACGCAGCCTCGCTCGGCGCGGTAGGGTCGAGGCGATCTGGGAGGACACATGACCGACGCCGACCCCTCGACGATCCTTCAGGGGCTTCGCGGCAGCATCGACAACATCGACGCCGCGTTGATCTTCCTCCTCGCCGAACGCTTCCGCTGCACGAAGCAGGTCGGCGTGCTCAAGGCCCACCACGGGATGCCGGCCTCCGATCCCGCGCGCGAGGAGCAGCAGATCGCGCGACTCACGCGCCTGGCCGAAGACGCCGACCTCGATCCGGCCTTCGCCGAGAAGTGGTTCAACTTCGTCGTCGCCGAGGTCATCCGCCACCACCGCTCCGCCGCCGCGCAGCCCGCGGAGGACTGACCCCGCGGTCTGCAGCCGTCTGAACCCGACCGGGATCCGTCAGCTCCCCGAACGGCGGCGTCTCCCAGGTCAATGGCCGATGGGTCCCGGGGAAGAGTCCCTTGCGAGACGCGAAAGTTCTGGCGGCGGCGAGCCTGCGCGAGCTTCTGCATACTCAATCGCCTAGTGCGGGTCAGAAGTCGCGGTCGTTGAGTCCCGAACAATGGGGTTGATGGGAGTTCACGCGTTTTGTGGCGAGTCACACCGTTAATGCCGCTGACGACGTCGGTGATCGCCCATTCGATTGCCTGCGCGAAGGGGATGGTGACCGACGTCAGGGATGGCGCTGTGGCTTCGCGCAGCCAGGGCCTTGGGTGGCTGGCATAACGGTGACTGTCGGCGGTAATCCTCGGGTGCCCCGTCACCACGATTGAGGCGATGTCGCTACCGGCCGGGGCCACGATGTTTGAGCAGACGGCGCGCGCCGGCGGAGTTCTCGACCGCAATGGCCATGAATAAGGCCTCGCCCTGCGAGATTGAGCCGGACGCCAGCGGCACGACGCGGGGGTACTGATCGCCGTTCAGAACGATCACGGATGTGACGGCGTCGTACCCGGCATCTTTGATCGCTGCGTGGTCGAACTCGACGAGGAGACTTCCTGCTGCCACCTTTTGATCGCAGCCCACCTTGGGGGTGAAATGCTCGCCGTCCAACGTCTCCGCGCCGACTGCGATATGGATCAGCACCTCCACGCCCCCCACATGGCGAAGCACAATGGCGTGGTTCACCGGGTAGACGGCGACAACGGTGGCGTCGAACGGTGCGACGACTGATCCGCTGAGAGAGCGGATGGCAAGGCCTTGCCCCACGCTGCCGTCTGCATAAGCGACGACTGGCGCTTGGCTGAGCGGAACGGCGATACCCGTCTGCGGGCTGAAGATGGGCAGGTTGTTGCTCGCACCTTTCGCCTGTACGGCTGTTGCGCGCTCGGCGAGTTTTCTGACGAACGCGGCGGTAAGGGCGAAAAGTCGCGCGCCGGTGAGAAGAAGTAGTTGCGACGTTGTTCGGAAGCCGCGCAGGGGAAGCGCCGCGCAGGGGGAGCTACGGGCCCATCTCGCCGCTGGGAACCTCCACGACCCCGGGTGCTCTTGAGCACCCGGGGCACGGCGTCCCGTTGCCATCCCCCCACGGGATAACAACGGACGTGCGTGGGCCTCGGGCCCGCTTAGCTGCGACATGGTCTTGCGCTCCTTCTGATAACGCTTGCAGAACCATACCTTGGCAGCCCTCCAACTTGATGATAGCGTTTTCACGCCTGCGAATGATCCACCCGTAACGGGATCCGTCGGGCTGTCACGTCCACTCGATGAAGAGGAAACATGCCGCACAAATCGCACACTCGGCGCGCGTTCGCTACACGGCTTCTGGCCTGTACGACAGTCGCGCCGCTCGTTCTGGGAACGGCCCTCGTGACCGCTTCCCCGGCCTCGGCCGTCGATCCGTTGCCCGCCCCCGTTCTGTCGTACAACTTCAATGACGCGTCCAACGGCGTCGTCACCAACTCCGGTTCGGGCGGGTCCGCGCTCAACGGAGTCATCAAGAACGCCACAACTCTCGATCGAGGGCAGGGCCCGACCTCGAGTACCGGCACATCCGTGAAGCTCCCGGGTGCCCAGATCGGTACGAAGGATGCGCCGTACCTGCAGATCCCGAAGGGTCTGTTCGACCAGGATCGGGCTCTTACGGTGTCGACGTGGATCAAGTGGGATGGGCAATACGGGAACCAGAATCCGTGGGCTTACATCGTGGGTAGCGATGGCCTCCCCGGAAACAACTGGGGCCTGTATTACCAGCCCTCGGAAGGTGGCACGTCCGCCGCGGTGGCAAACACCGGCACCGAGGTGAAAGCCTTCAACGAGGTTCTGCCGGCGAACAAGTGGACGTACATCACCACGAGCGTCGACGCTCAGAGCATCTCGTTCTACGTCAACGGCATCCTCGTCAAGAAGGAAGCCGGCCAGTTCGATCTGACCAGGCTCGCATCCTCGGCCAGCACCTTCTCCGGACTGATCGGGCGCACGCAATGGACGGGCGACTACGCAGCGTACTTCCCCGGCGAGTTCGACGACTTCACCGTCTACGACTCCGCCCTGAGCGCTGAGCAGGTTGCAGAGCTCTTCAAGGGCTACACCGGCGAGATCACCTCGGTAACCCCCCAGGAATTCGCGGTCACAACCCCCGTTGGGCGGGCTCCGCAGCTTCCCTCGACCACGAAAGTCACCTACTCCGGCGGATCCTCGGTCGATCTCCCCATCACGTGGGACGCCGTGCCCGCAGACAAGTACGCCACCCCGGGAACCAGGTTCACGGTGCAAGGCAAGGTCCCAGGCTGGGCCAATCCGCTGACCGCGAACGTCTCGGTCGAGCAGCGTCAGACCGAGAACTTCGTCGCCGACTTCGGCCAGAACACCGGTACGTTCAAGGGCGGCGCAACCGGCACCCTCTACGGTCTGGGCGATGAAACCTCCCCCACACAGGCGCTGGTCAACGGTGCCGCGATGACCACGATCTCGCAGAAGCCGCCTCTGGGCACCCAGCACCCGGGCGGCGACGCACTCAACGTCGAAGACTCGTTCTTCGCCAAGTGGGGCCGTGAGCTCGGGGTGTACACCCAGGACTACTACCCTGACTGGCCCTACCACTTCAACACCCGCCCCGGGGATGACTGGACGTTCAATAAGGACGCGAGCGGCAACCCCACCGGCGAGAAGGTGGCCGGTGGAAACGGGGTATGGGATTACCTCGAGGTTCTCGACAGCGTCGCCGAGAAGATCGCGACCGGCTCGGACCACCCCGAAAAGTTCGTGTTCATCCCCTTCAACGAGCCCGACTGGATCTGGTACGGACTGAACAGCCCGCGCTACACCAACTACCTCGTCAAGGGCGGGCAGCCCGACAGCTTCACCCCCAACGGCGTGAGCGACTGGAAAGCCGCGTGGGACACGATCACCGCCGCATACGCACGGCACGGGCTGGAGCGTCCGATGATCGCGGGGCCCGGCGACTCGATCTACATGGGCGAAGCCCGCATGACCGAATTCATGACAGCCGCCAAGGCGAGCAACTCCGTCCCCGACATCTACGTCTGGCACGAGCTCGGCGGATACTCCTGGCTCCCGGATCGCATGGTCGGATACAAGCGCGCCGCGGCCGCCGCCGGCATCGCTGAAGCCGACATCCCCCCGGTGAACATCACGGAATACGGCTCGATCACCGACATGAGCGGCCCCTCGAGCCTGCTGCACTGGTTCTCCAGCTTCGAGGCCGCCAAGGTCGACGCGCAAACCGCCTACTGGACGGCGTCGGGCACCATGTCCGACAACCAGGCCCTGGCCAACTCCGCCAACGGCGGATGGTGGACCTTCAAGTGGTACGGCGACATGCACGGCACCGAAACCGTCAAGGTCACCCAGAACCAGGAGAACGGCATCGCCAGCATCGACAAAGCCAACCAGCGGGCGCAGTTCCTCATCGGAAACGTGGATGCCGGCAAGGACGCCCAGGTACGCCTGGACAACCTCAGCGGCTTCGGCGACACCGTCGACATCGAAGTCCGTGAGGCGCGCGTCAGCGGTGTCGATGGCCAGCAGACCACCCCGCCCGTCGTGGCGACCGCTGACAGCCTGAAGGTGGCGAACGGATCGGTCTCCATCCGCGTCCCGTCCTCCGACATCCACAGCGTGTACCAGGTGATCGTCACCCCGGCCGCCAACCGAGACGTCACCGCCGAAGCGGCCAAACAGCCGGCGTCTTACTCGATCGAGGCGGAGAACACCGCTCTCACCAATGCCCGCGTGCGTACCTCTCCTGGTGACAGCTATCACGCGTCGAACAACCTCGACGTCGTGGAGTTCACCCAGGCGAACTCCCGCTCGGACTGGAAGGTCAACGTCGCCGCCGACGGGCGGTACCGCTTGCAGGTGATCGGCGCGTCCACGGGCGTTCCCGCACAGCACGCGCTGTTCGTGGACGACAAGCTGTCCCAGCGTGTGCAGTACGGCGCCACGGGATGGAAGCCCGGCAAGGTGCAGTCCACCGCTCGCTCCAGCGCCGAGGTCTACGTCCAGCTCACCGCTGGCGAGCACACCCTGAGCGTTCGCACGAGTGAAGACGGATCCACCATTCTGCCCAACGCCGCCAACGAATGGGGCAACGGCAAGGGCGTCTCCCTCGATCGCTACACGCTGACACGCGTGGGCGACACGTCTAACACGGAGTCGACGACGTACCCCGCCTCAACGTTCCGTTTCGCGGGCGGGGCAGCCCTCACCTGGGACGGCGCTCAGCGCGGGTCTGCGGCAATCGGTGCCGGCCAGCGCGCAGACGTCTATCCCGCCGTGATGGAGTCCGGTTACTACGACGTCAACGTCGCGTGGGCTGGTCCGAGCAACGGCACGGTGGAGCTGAAGGTCAACGGCCGTACAGCAACGACGCTCGGCTCCGGGACGTCCACCGTCCGCGTGCACCTGCCGCAGGGCGTGTCCGAGTTCGAGCTGTTCGGGAGCAACGGCGTCACAGTGTCTCAGGTCACCACCACTCGAGCCGTGGAGGGCGACAAAGCAATCGTCCGCGTCGAGGCGGAAGACGCCTCGAAGGTGACTCTGGGCGGAACCGCCAAGGTGCAGACCTGGGGCAACCAGCCCACCGACGGGTTGGCCACCAACGGGTCAGGCACCGGGTACGTCACCGGCCTGGGAATCACCGACGCCAACGCCGACAACGAAGGCACCATGACCGTTCGCCGCGGCGAAGGGTTCTCCCAGGCGGGCGAGTACGACGTGGTCGTTCACTACTCCAACGACAACATCGAAGGGACGCACGAATACAACCCGCAGGTCGTCGACACCGGCCTGGAGGCGAAGGAGGGCAGCAGCGCGCAGAACGCGGGGCGCTCCACGTTCCGCTACACCTACGCCAAGACCAACTTCTTCGAGACAGCCATGAAGCTGACACTGAAGTCCAACGGTGACGCGATCCGGTTCGGCAACACACGTCAGACCCTCTGGATCGACGAGAAGGGTAACGGCAATGCCTCCGACGACGTCGCTGTCGACGGCTACGCCGTAGGGCCGAACGTCGACTGGATCGAGTTCGCACCATTCGTGCTCGACTCCGCTTCGGCTCCGGCCTTGCAGATGGAAACGTCGGCCTCGACTCGCAAGATCGCGTCCAAGGCGTACGTGGCGGTGGAAGCGGTGAACAAATCGACCGTACCCGTGACGTTCGAGATCGTTACGGAGTTCGGCAAGAAGACCTTCACGTCGGTGCAACCGGGCAAGAGGGTCAGCGTCGCCATGAACTCGGGGAAGTCGTCTATCCCTGCGGGCAAGGCCACCGTTACCGCTACCGCCACCATCGACGGCAAGAAGGTCACCGCGACCTCTGAAGCGCCGTACAACGCACAGAACTGACGAGTGGGTGGGGGGCAGGTTCGCCTGCTCCCCACCCATGACCCGTAGGAGATGCATATGAGAACATCTATTCGTTTCGGTGTCGCGGTTCTGGCCGCAGCGCTGATGACCACCGGCGGCGCCGCTGTCGCCGCAATTGCCGCTGATCCTGTGGACGACGGCCAGATCGGCGTCGATGTCGCCATCACCCCACAGGAAGGACCCGGCGCCCTCACCATGACCGTGGCACCTGGCCGTGCGACTCTCGCTGAGCAGGGCTCGACGGGTGGAGCCCGTCAGTTCGTCGGCACTATGCCCCAGGTCACCGTCACAGACACACGCAGCGGTGATCAGATCGCCGATGGAGCCGCCTGGGCTGTGCTGGGCTCTGCCGGGGACTTCACCAACGCAGACGGGGACACCATCGAGGCGAAGTACCTCGGATGGAGCCCCCGCCTGGTCGCGGGTGACGACGACGCCATCTCCGTCGGTGGCGATGTCGACGGCGTACTGCAGGGTGAGATCGGAAGCGACCAGAGCCGTGGACTGACGGACCAGGAGCTGCTGTACCTCAGCGACGCCGAAGCACTGCCTGACGGCGGCGCAACCTCCACTGCGACAGCTGACCTCACGCTCCGTGTGCCGGCCACGGTGGCTTACGGCCAGTACACCTCGACGATCACCCTGTCGCTCTTCGAGTGACCTCGACCTCGTCCGGCCTGCCTGACTGCACCCGATAGCCAGGCAGGCCGGACGACTTCGGCCCGAGGTTACCTGCCCCAAGCAACACCCCCCGCGACGCCCGCGAAGAGGGGCAACAGAAGGCGGGGAATGACCGCAGTCGGTCGGCTTCTGGCCACCGTCGCCGCCGCAGCGGGCGCATTCGTGATGCCCCCGCGCCCGCGAGCTGGGCGGAAAGCGGCTCAGGGATAATCCGCGTTGACGCAGGCCTCACTCCTCCCTCCACGACTCCGTCTGTGTCGCCAACGCATCCGGCCACTGGCCACTTCCAGTCACCCCCCGTCCCTTCCAGCAGCCTCGTGGGTGTCTCGTTCGCCGGAGCCGGGCCTTTCGGTGAGGGGCTACTGGCTGGGTTGACGGAAGCCCTTTTGGCTGTCGGCATCACGATGAGTTTGTTGTAGTGGTGACGCGATCCCCCGGCCGCAGACGACCCTGAGCTTCAACGCTCGCGGCGTGCGGCCTGAGTTGAGGCGAAAGCCGGCACGCTTCGGCCACGGCAGCGTGGCCCTGGGCAGCCTCACCACTTGGACATAGATCGCCTCAGCCCCGCGACGGTCAACACCGCCGCCAACGGACTGCGAGTCCCCCTCGGAGCGGAAGCGCGCGGTGCCGATCGCGGTGCGGTAACGGTTTCAGATAGTTGTTGATAACGCTTTCAAGATTGAATACATTGGACGTACTTCTACACGATGGAGAGATGAATGACGACGATGCAGTCCGGACTTGAGGGAGCGGTCTTCGTCCCCTCGTTGACATGGGGCAACGACCAGGTCACGCTGACTTTCGCATGGGGCGACGACTCGCCCGTCTCCTGCGTCGCCGTCGATGTCCTGGGGCAAGAGACAACCCGTCTGTATGAACTTCCTTTCGCCGAAGTTCTCACCGTCGATTCGGGCCACCGTCCCGCTTCCGGGCGCCTAGCGCACACCGAGCACGGCGCGCGCATGCGATATTTCGACCACCGCGTCGATGAGATCGACGGAGCGCACACCCTCGTCATCCGTCAGCGATCAGGCGACGTTGAGACGCAGATCATCCTCACTGCTCGACCGGGAGTGGCTGCGGTAACAAGTCGAATCGCGGTCACGAACGTCGGCATCAATGCTCTCGTTCTCCGTTCGGTGGCCTCGTGGGTCGCCGGGTTCACTGATCCCCATCACCAAGGTGACGCACTGGCGGGGTGGAATCGGGTGACGGGTGTCAGCGACTGGCTCGGCGAAGGCCGATGGACGCGCACCCCTCTTCGCGGACCCGACTTCGTTTCCCTTGCGGAACACCTCACCGGGCACAACCCCCGCGGTAGCTATTCGGCGGTGTCGACCGGCACGTGGTCGACCGGGCATCATCTCCCTACCGGAATCATCAGCTCATCTTCTGCGGGTCTCGCCGTGGCGTGGCAGATCGAGCACAACGGTGCGTGGCGTTGGGAGATCGGTGAAGACACGGACGGTGGCTACCTTGCGCTCTCAGGGCCAACGGACGCCGACTCGGGCTGGACGCGGGTTTTGTCCCCCGCGGAGAGCTTCACAAGCGTACCCGTGGCCGTCGCCTTCGCTGCCGACGAAGAGCGAGTCGTTCATGCCCTGACAGACCACCGTCGCGCCTCCCGACGCGCCCACATTGACAATGCGGCGATGTCGGTGGTGTTCAACGACTACATGAACACTCTCGATGGAGACCCCACGACGGAGAAGCTTCTTCCGCTGATCGAGGCTGCAGCCCAGGTGGGCGCGGAAGTGTTCTGCATCGATGCCGGCTGGTATGACAACTCAGGTCACTGGTGGGACACCGTGGGCGAGTGGACGCCTTCAACAACACGCTTCCCCGGCGGCCTGTCGGAAGTCATCGACGCCATCCACCGGGCGGGGATGGTGCCCGGACTCTGGCTTGAACCAGAAGTCATTGGCGTCCGCAGTCCTCTCGCCGAGAAACTGCCCGCGGAGGCTTTCCTGCAGCGGAACGGTCAACGAATAGCCGAGCACGATCGCTACCACCTAGATATGCGCCACCCGGCTGCTCGAGCACACCTGGACGATGTCATCGACAGGCTGATGGCCGAGTACCGTCTTGGCTTCATCAAGATGGATTACAACATCAACCCCGGCCCAGGCACCGACCACGCTGCAGACAGCGTGGGCGACGGGCTCCTAGGGCACAACCGTGCGGTACTCGCATGGCTCGATGGTGTGCTTGACCGTTACCCCGAGCTCATCATCGAGAACTGCAGTTCAGGTGCAATGCGCATGGACTACGCGATGCTGTCCCGCCTCGCTATGCAGTCGACCTCCGATCAGCAGGACTTCCGGCTTTACCCGGCCATCGCCGCAAGCGCGCCGCTATCTATGGTCCCTGAGCAGGCGGCGAGCTGGGCCTATCCCCAGCCCGAGATGGACGCTGAGGCCTCGGCGTTTTGCCTGGTCACGGGGTTGCTTGGCCGCTTCTACGTTTCCGGTCACCTCAACCGGATGACCCCACTACAACGGGGTCAGGTCGCTGCAGCGATCTCCGTCGCGAAGGACCTCCGAAAAGACATCGCTTCGTCATACCCATCGTGGCCGCTTGGCCTACCCAGCTGGGACGACACCTGGCTATCTCTAGGACTCCACGTTCCCGCCGGTGAACTGGTTTCGGTCTGGCGCCGTGGTGGTCAAGATTCGGTCTCGTTGAGCTTCCCCCACCTCGTCGGCAACGACGTCGAGGTGACCCCGGTCTTCCCCCTGGACCTCCCCGCCTGGCACACCGAGTGGAGTGCCGAGACGGGGACCCTGCACGTGCGCGCGACCGGTATGAGTATCGCCGCGCGCACTTTCCGCCTAAGTGTCCGTCCACCCGAGGTCGACACAGGCGTCAGCACCAGATCACACTGATCACCGAAATGGAGCATTTCAATGAAGAAGCGGTTCATCGCCACAGCGGCGCTCACCACCGTCGCGGCCCTCGCCCTCGCGGGCTGTTCTGACCCCGGTACCGGGGGCGGCGGCGCCGCTGCCGGTCCCGCGGACTGGCCCGCGCAGGACGCTGACCTGAGCGGCACGACCCTGACCATCTGGGCCGCGCAGAACTCAAACACCGTCCCCGACAGCGTCGTCTCGGCGTTCGAGGCGGCCACCGGCGCCACGGTCGACGTCGTCACCATCCCCGACCCGTACGAGCAGAGCGTGCAGACGAAGGTCGCCACGGGCGACAGGCCCGACCTCGCGTTCTGGCAGCCCACCGCGTCGCAGCTGACGGCGCTGAACGCCTCGACGAACCTGCAGTCGCTTGACGGCGCCCCGTTCATCGACGCGTACACGCCGGAGCTGAAGGACATCACCGGCATCCTGGATGGCACGCGCTACGCCGCGCTCATCTCGACGCCGGCCGTGGAGGGCGTCTATTACAACAAGGAGGTGTTCGCGAAGGCGGGCATCACCTCGACGCCCACCGACTGGGACTCGTTCCTCGCCACCGCGCGGCAGTTGAAGGCGGCCGGTGTCACCCCGTTCTACGACTTCGGCGGCGGAACCCCGTGGGCCACGCAGTGGTGGGTGCAGGTGCAGCTGGCCGACGCGGCGAAGGACGGCCTCTGGGATCGCGTGAACGCGAACGAGGAGAAATTCACCGATCCCACCATCCAGGGCGCGATCGACACCTACCAGGGTCTGATCCAGGAGGGTCTGTTCAACGCCGATCTCAAGACCGCGACCTTCGAAGACCAGGGTCCCGCCCTCCTCGCGGGGGAGGCGGCCATGGCGGTGCAGGTGAACTCGTACTTCGGCCAGCTCCAGTCGCTCGCCGACACCGCCGAGCTGAACGAGAAGATCGGTTTCTTCCCCATCTCCCCGAGCGGCAACGTCGGCACCTTCATCCCCGACCAGGCGAACGCCCTCGTCGCCTTCAAGACGGGGGATGCCGCGCGTGAGGCGGCTGCCCGGCAGCTGCTGTCGTACTGGCTGGGCGACGGATACGCCGACTTCGTGAATGCCCAGAAGACCGTCTCGCTGCAGAGCGGGGTCGAGTCCTCGCCCGAGGTGCCCGACGCGCTGCTGGCCGTAAGCGACTCGCTCGGAGACTCGGTCGGATCGATGCAGGCCCTCGCCGTCGCCAACCCCGACCTGTACCTCAACCTCGGCGACATGATCCAGGGGACCCAGACGCCCACTCAGGTCGCCGAAGCCACCCAGGCGCAGTTCGAAGAGCTGGCCAAGGCCATCGGGACGCCCGGCTTCTGAGACCAACGCGGAGAGGTTCCTCACCCCAGCCTCTCCGCGTTGCCGGTCGGCGCTCCCCCCTGAGCCGCCGTCCACGAGCATCCTCGACCTTGAGGAATCGCTCTTTCCTGGGGCGTCGGATCACCCGACCCCGTCCGGCGCCCCACCCTCAAGGCCCCAAGACCTCGTAAGGCACACCCCATGACTTCGACCCTCCAGCGGCCCCGCACGGTGACGCCGCCACCACGGTCGGCCCGCGTCGCGTCGCGCGGACGACACGCGAAAGACCACCCCCTGTGGTTCCTCATCCCCGCGCTCGCGGTGCTGGTGGTGTTCTTCGCCATCCCCACCGCCTTCAACTTCGTCTACGCCTTCACGAACTGGTCGAGCTTCAAGAGCTCCATCGACTTCATCGGCCCCGGCAACTTCGTCTCGCTGTTCTCCAACGGCTCGCTCGTCAACGCGCTGACGGTGACCCTGGTCTACGCCGTGCTCGTCGCGATCTTCCAGAACCTGTTCGGTCTCGCCCTGGCACTGCTGCTCGAGCGCGACACCCGCACCAACCGCGCCCTGCGCGTGGCCTTCTTCGTGCCGGTGATCATGTCGGCCCTCGCCGTCGGCTACATCTTCCAGGCCATGCTGAAGCCCGACGGGGCGCTCAACGGCATCCTGAGCATCGTCTCGGGGCAGAACGTCGAGATCGCCTGGCTCGGCAGCACCACGTGGACGATCGTCGTCGTCGCCCTCATCCACGCCTGGAAGTGGATGGGCCTGTCGATGCTGATCTACCTCGCGGGACTCAAGACGATCAGCGACGACGTCATGGAAGCCGCCCGCCTCGACGGCGCGGGATGGTGGACCACGTTCCGCTCCATCCGCTTCCCCCTTCTCGCCCCGGCCGTCACCTTCAACGTCGCGACGGCGCTGCTCGGCTCGATGAACGGCTTCGACATCGTGCAGGCCACCACCGCCGGCGGCCCCGGCGGCACCACCGAGCTGCTCAACATCTTCATCTTCCGAACCTTCGGACAGGGGCTGTTCGCACAGGCCACGACGATGAGCCTCGTGCTCTTCCTCGTCGTCGCCGTGCTCGCCTTCCCCGTCATCCGCACTCTGCGCAAGCGGGAGGACGTACTGTGACCGCGACCATGACCCTCACCACGGGACGCACCCGACGCCCGCCGCGACGGCGCCGCCCCCTCGCCCGGGTCGCCCAGCCCGTCGCCGCGATCCTCGTGGCCGTCGCGCTCCTCGGCATCCCGTTCCTGCTCACCGTGCTGACGGCGTCGAAGACGCAGGCCGAGGCGTTCGTCCCGACCCTGGCGCTCCCCTCCGAATGGCGTCTGTTCGACAACTTCGCGACCGTGATCGGCGACGGACGCATGATCGCCGCCTTCGGGGGGAGCGTCCTCGTGATGGTCCCCGCGGTGCTCGGCGTGCTGGTCCTCGGCTCGATGGCCGCCTGGGTGCTGGGCCGCCGCAAGTCCAAGGCGCTCGCCTTCGTGTACGCGGTCGCCATCAGCGGCATCGTGCTCCCGCCCGCCGTCGTGACGATCGTGCTCCTGCTGCGCCAACTCGGTCTCGCCGGCACTCCCGTCGGGATGATCGGGGTGTACATGGGCATGTACATGTCGACGGTGATCTTCTTCGTCACCGGCTTCGTCCGCACGATCCCGATCGAGCTCGAAGAAGCAGCGCGCGTCGACGGCGCCTCGCCGGTGAAGGTCTTCGTGAAGATCATCCTGCCGCTGCTCATGCCGGTGCTCGCGACGGCCACCATCTTGATCTGCCTCTACATCTGGAACGACGTGTTCTACGCCCTGTTCGTCGTGGGCGGTCGCCTCGACACGCTGCCCCTGAACCTGTATCAAGTGGCCAGCGCGGGTCTGTATCTTCAGAACTGGCACCTGATCTTCGCCTACATCATCCTGATGAGCCTGCCCCTGCTGATCACCTTCATGGTGGCCCAGCGCAAGATCATCTCGGGCATCACCAGCGGAGCAGTGAAATGACCCTTGCCGCGGAAGTTCGAGTCCCTATGCGTAGCCAGAGGAAGGCGTCGACAATCGTCGATGTCGCTGCGTACGCCGGGGTGTCGGTCCCCACCGTCTCGCGTGTCCTCACCGGGGCGGCCAAAGTGAGCGACGCCAAGCGCGACGCCGTCCGCGCAGCAATCGCCGCTTTAGATTTCAGACCGAGCTCAGCGGCGCGCGTGCTGGCATCACGCAAAGCTGAGGTGATTGCGGTAATTGCTGGCGACACCTCGACCTATGGGTACGCCGAAACCATCCGAGGCATCGAAGAATCCGCACGAGCAGAGAACTACACGGTCATGATCACCGTCGTTGAAAGCACAGAAGATGACGAGATCGACCGTGCCATAGCCGCCACTCTCGCGCAGCCACTGGCTGGCGTATGCGTTCTCAAGTTCGACCCGCCGGGGGTCGCGGCTTTGCATCGAATCCCACCGTCTCTCCCGCTCGTCGCCCTCTCGGGGGTTCGGGAGGCGGGGCTGCGCCAGGCCGTTCTCGACGAGTCGCACGCCGCCGAGGAGCTCACCGACCACCTGCTCGACCTCGGCCATGCCACCGTCCATCACGTACGCATACCGCCCTCTCGCCGCGAGGACGGTCGGACGACCGGGTGGAGGCGGGCGCTGAAGCGCCGCGGGGCGGCGGTCCCTCCCCTCGCCGATGCGACGTGGGATCCGCGCTCGGGCATCGAGATCGGCCGCCGCCTCGCAGAGGACCCCGCCGTCACCGCCATCTTCTGCGGCAACGACGAGATCGCCATGGGAGTCATCCGCGGCATCGTCACGGCGGGCCGCAGCGTCCCGGACGACATCTCCGTCGCCGGCTTCGACGACCATCCCCTCGCCGCACTATGGACTCCCCCACTAACCACCGTCGATCAAGATTTCGCGGGCCTCGGCCGTCGCGGGCTGCAACTGCTCCTGAATGAAATCGCTGGCGAGACCGGCCGACGCTTCTCGTCGGAACGTCCGCAGTTGATCGTGCGCGACAGCACCGCGCCGCCGCCGCCAACCGCCGAAGTGCGCCGCATTAATTGATACGCCGTTCACTCGCACTTGAGTGGACCGTCCACGGCTGGCGCTTGACCGACAGCGCACCTGTTATGTCGCGCCAATCTCTCGGGCAATGGGCTCAGGCCCATTGGCCTCGACCTGCGCGCGCGATGAGTTGTAGGCCCCAATAACGCTTCTCTAGTCATCATCCCCAAGCGAACACCAGCGATCAGTCCTCATCTGAAGGAGAACACCGTGGCAGCGTCCCCTGCTGACATCACCCCCGGCGTCCAGGAATCCATCGATCGTGTCCGCGAGGACGTCGCCCGGCTGCACGCCGAACTGGTGCGCTACAACCTGATCGTGTGGACCGGCGGGAACGTCTCGGGCCGCGTGCCCGGCGCCGATCTATTCGTCATCAAGCCCTCCGGTGTCTCGTACGACGACCTGGCGCCCGAGAACATGATCCTGTGCGACCTCGACGGCAACGCGATCCCCGGTACGCCGGGCAGTGAGCGCAGCCCCTCCAGCGACACCGCGGCCCACGCCTACGTCTACCGGAACATGCCCGAGGTCGGCGGCGTCGTGCACACGCACTCCACCTACGGCGTCGCGTGGGCGGCCCGCGGAGAAGAGATCCCCTGTGTGATCACCGCCATGGCCGACGAGTTCGGCGGACCCATCCCGGTGGGCCCGTTCGCGATCATCGGCGACGACTCCATCGGCCGGGGCATCGTCGAGACCCTGCGCGGTCACCGTTCGCGCGGCGTCATCATGCAGAACCACGGTCCGTTCACGATCGGNCATCGGCGACGACTCCATCGGCCGGGGCATCGTCGAGACCCTGCGCGGTCACCGTTCGCGCGGCGTCATCATGCAGAACCACGGTCCGTTCACGATCGGAAAAGACGCGAAGGATGCCGTGAAGGCCGCCGTCATGCTCGAGGACGTCGCCCGAACCGTGCACATCGCCCGAGAGGCAGGCCCCCTCATCCCGATCCCGCAGGAGCACATCGACGCGCTCTACGACCGCTACCAGAACGTGTACGGCCAGAACACGGACGCGCGCCGGTGAGCGCCGTCGCCACCTCGCCCGCCGAGGTCATCGCCTCCGGCCGCGCCGTACTGGGCATCGAGCTCGGTTCGACCCGCATTAAAGCCTGTCTGATCGGCCCTGACGCGGACGTGCTCGCGACCGGGTCCCACGAGTGGGAGAACGTCTACGCCGACAAGCTCTGGACTTACTCGCTGGATGCCGTTTGGTCAGGCTTGCAGGCCGCTTACGCCGAGATCGTCAGCGTCGTACAGCAGCGGTACGGCGTCACGCCTGAGAGCTACGCCGCAATGGGCGTCTCGGCGATGATGCACGGCTACCTTGCGTTCGACGCCGGCGGAGAGCTCCTCGCCCCCTTCCGCACATGGCGGAACACCAATACCGGCGTGGCCGCAGCCGAGCTCACTGAACTGCTGAGCGCGAACATCCCGCTGCGCTGGTCCATCGCGCACCTGCACCAGGCGGTCGTCGACGCCGAGTCGCACGTGCCCGACATTCGATTTCTCACCACCCTCGCCGGGTACGTGCACTGGAGCCTCACCGGCGAGAAGGTGCTGGGAGTCGGCGACGCCTCGGGCATGTTCCCGATCGACTCCGCCACCCGCGATTACGATGCCGAGCTCGTGGCTCGCTACGACGTCCTCGCCGCTGGTCGCGTCCGGGCGCTACGCGAGCTGCTGCCGCAGGTGCTCACCGCGGGCGCCGTCGCCGGCCATCTCACCGCCGAAGGGGCCGCTCTGCTCGACACGAGCGGAACCCTGCGTCCCGGCATCCCCTTCGCCCCACCTGAGGGTGACGCGGGCACCGGAATGGTCGCCACCGGCGCCGTTGCGCCTCGCACAGGCAATGTCAGCGCAGGCACGAGCATCTTCGCGATGGTGGTGATCGAGCGCCCTCTCACCCAGGTGCACCATGAGCTCGACCTCGTGACCACGCCCTCGGGTGACCCGGTCGCCATGGTGCACTGCAACAACGGCGCGAGCGAACTGGCAGCCTGGGCAAGCATGTTTACCGCGTTCGCCACCGCGGCGGGCTCACCAGTGTCGCCAGATGCCACCTATTCGGCGCTCTTCTCCACCGCCCTGCAGGGTGACACCGACGCCGGCGGCCTGCTGGCGTACAACCACCTCGCTGGAGAGCCGATCACGGGTCTCGACGAGGGTCGCCCGCTCGTGGTGCGCACGCCCGACAGCCGCCTCACGCTGGCGAACTTCATGCGTGCGCAGCTCTACGGCGTGTTCGGCACGCTTGCGCTCGGGATGGGCGTCCTGCACGACGAGGGCGTCGCCCTCGACAGGATGTACGCCCACGGCGGGATTTTCCGCACCGCCGGGGTAGCTCAACGCTTTCTTGCGGCGGCGCTCGACGCACCCGTCTCCGTCGCCGCAACCGCCTCAGAGGGCGGCGCATGGGGCATGGCCGTGCTGGCTTCCTACGCCGCTGATGACTCCGGACGCAACCTCGATGCCTATCTGCGCGAGGCGGTCTTCGCCCACGCGGGGATCGCCACAGTTGCCCCCGATCCAGCAGACGTCGCTGGATTCTCGGTCTATCTCGACCGCTACCGCGCAGGTCTCTCCGTCGAGGCCGCGGCCGTGGCTTCCCTCTGATCACGCGAAAAGGAACAGTCATGACCCATACCACTCTCCGGAACGATCTCGACGGCTACGAGGTCTGGTTCGTCACCGGCAGTCAGAACCTCTACGGAGAAGAGACCCTCGCGCAGGTCGCCGAGCAGTCGCAGGCCGTCGTCGAGGGCCTGAACGGGCTCCCGGTGAAGGTCGTCTGGAAGCCCGTGCTGAAAGACTCCGACAGCATCCGCCGCATGGCGCTGGAGATCAACGGCCGTGACGACGTCATCGGCGTGATCGCGTGGATGCACACCTTCAGCCCCGCGAAGATGTGGATCTCGGGTCTCGACGCCCTGCAGAAGCCCCTGCTCCACCTGCACACGCAGGCGAACGTCGAGCTGCCGTGGAACGACATCGACTTCGACTTCATGAACCTCAACCAGGCCGCTCACGGCGACCGCGAGTTCGGGTACATCCAGACGCGTCTGGGAGTCGCGCGCAAGACGGTCGTCGGCCACGTGTCGAACCCGGCCGTCCGCCAGCAGATCGAAGATTGGGAGCGCGCCGCCGCCGGCTGGACCGCCGCCCGCACCCTCAAGCTCGCCCGCTGAACCAGGCCGCTCACGGCGACCGCGAGTTCGGGTACATCCAGACGCGTCTGGGAGTCGCGCGCAAGACGGTCGTCGGCCACGTGTCGAACCCGGCCGTCCGCCAGCAGATCGAAGATTGGGAGCGCGCCGCCGCCGGCTGGACCGCGTCGCGCACCCTCAAGCTCGCCCGCTTCGGTGACAACATGCGCTTCGTCGCCGTCACCGAGGGTGACAAGACCGAGGCCGAGCTGCGCTTCGGCGTGCAGGTCAACACCTGGGGCGTCAACGAACTCGTCGAGGCCGTCGAAAGCGCGTCGGATGCCGAGATCGACGCGCTCGTGCAGGAGTACGTCGACAGCTACGACGTNCAACACCTGGGGCGTCAACGAACTCGTCGAGGCCGTCGAAAGCGCGTCGGATGCCGAGATCGACGCGCTCGTGCAGGAGTACGTCGACAGCTACGACGTCGCCGAAGAGCTTCTCCCCGGCGCCGCGCGTCACCAGTCGCTGCGTGATGGCGCCGCGATCGAGGTGGGCCTGCGTTCGTTCCTCGAGGAGGGCGGCTTCGGCGCCTTCACCACCTCGTTCGAAGACCTCGGTGCGCTCAAGCAGCTCCCCGGCCTCGCCGTGCAGCGCCTCATGGCCGAGGGCTACGGCTTCGGCGCCGAGGGCGACTGGAAGACCGCGATCCTCGTGCGCGTCGCCAATGTGATGGGCGCGGGCCTGCCCGGCGGCGCCTCAACACCTGGGGCGTCAACGAACTCGTCGAGGCCGTCGAAAGCGCGTCGGATGCCGAGATCGACGCGCTCGTGCAGGAGTACGTCGACAGCTACGACGTGGCATCCGAGCTGCTCCCGGGCGGCGCCCGCCACCAGTCGCTGCGCGATGGCGCGGCGATCGAGCTGGGTCTGCGCTCCTTCTTGGAAGAGGGCGGCTTCGGCGCCTTCACCACCTCGTTCGAAGACCTCGGTGCGCTCAAGCAGCTCCCCGGCCTCGCCGTGCAGCGCCTSATGGCCGAGGGCTACGGCTTCGGCGCCGAGGGCGACTGGAAGACCGCGATCCTCGTGCGCGTCGCCAATGTGATGGGCGCGGGCCTGCCCGGCGGCGCCTCGCTGATGGAGGACTACACGTACGACCTCGTGCCCGGTGCCGAGCGCATCCTCGGCGCGCACATGCTCGAGGTCTCGCCCTCGTTGAGCTCGCAGAAGCCGCGCCTGGAGATCCACGCGCTGGGTATCGGCGGCAAGGACGACCTACCGAAGTCGGATCGGATCACGACATGGCCGAGGGCTACGGCTTCGGCGCCGAGGGCGACTGGAAGACCGCGATCCTCGTGCGCGTCGCCAATGTGATGGGCGCGGGCCTGCCCGGCGGCGCCTCGCTGATGGAGGACTACACGTACGACCTCGTCCCCGGTGCCGAGCGCATCCTCGGCGCGCACATGCTCGAGGTCTCGCCCTCGTTGAGCTCGCAGAAGCCGCGCCTGGAGATCCACGCGCTGGGTATCGGCGGCAAGGACGACCCGGTGCGCCTGGTCTTCACCGCCGACCCCGGCCCCGCGCTGGTCGTCGCGATGAGCGACATGCGCGACCGTTTCCGCCTCACCGCGAACGTCGTCGAGAACGTCGATGCGCCCGACCTGCCGAAGCTGCCCGTGGGCCGCGCCGTGTGGAAGCCCGCCCCCGACTTCGCGACCTCGGCCGCCTGCTGGCTCGCCGCCGGAGCCGCTCACCACACCGTCATGACGACGGCCGTGGGCATCGAGGTGTTCCGCGACTTCGCCGAGATCGCCAAGACCGAGCTCNGCTGGCTCGCCGCCGGAGCCGCTCACCACACCGTCATGACGACGGCCGTGGGCATCGAGGTGTTCCGCGACTTCGCCGAGATCGCCAAGACCGAGCTCRTCGTCATCGACGACGACACCACGGTCCGCGGTTTCCAGAGCGAGCTGCGCTGGAACCAGGCGTACTACCGCCTGGCCCAGGGCCTGTAAGCATCTGGGAGGGGAAGCATCTCATGGCGGCCAAGTCAGCAATGCCGCGCAGCCGACCAAGTATTTACGACGTAGCCGCCGCGGCGGGGGTGTCGCAGATGACGGTATCCCGGGTCATAAACGATGCGCCACATATTCGCGATACGACGCGCGCTCGCGTTCTCGCTGCTATCACCGCTCTCGAGTATCACCCCAGCTCGGCTGCCCGGTCTCTAGCAACTAACCGCACCATGCGTTTGGGAGCGGTCATCAACACCACCTCTCAGTGGGGGCCGAACGGCACTCTCATCGCTCTTGAGAGAGCATCTCGAGCGCAAGGCTACGCGGTCATTTCGTTCTCCCACGATGACGGCACGGACCAGATCGTTAAAGCGGGAACGGCCGAGCTCATGCGTCAAGGGGTGGATGGCATCTGCGTGATCGGACCGCGAAAGTCGACGGCAACCGCAATGGCTGGACTCGACCTAGGGATTCCGATCGTCGTCGTGGGGGGTACCCCCTTGCCGGGGGTGATCAGCATCGACATCGATCAGGCGCAAGGTGCCGCGGACGCTACACGCCACCTATTGGCCCTCGGACACCGCAAAATCCTCCATCTCTCCGGCCCCCTGGACAGTTCAGTCGGTGCAGCACGACAAGAAGCTTGGCGCCACGTCATGGAAGAAGCGGGCGGGGACGCGAGACAGGTCGAGGGAGATTGGTCCTCGGACAGTGGCTACAGGCTCGGTTCCGATAGCCGCCTGATGGGTGACTGTACGGCGGTCTTCGCCGCCAATGATCAGATGGCGCTCGGCCTCATACACGGCTTGGCGTCCCGTGGCCAACGAGTACCGGTCGACGTGAGCGTCGTTGGCTTCGACGACATGCCCGGCGCTGCGCACTATTTACCGTCGCTCACCACAGTGCGTCAGGATCTCGCCTCGCTCGGAGAAAACATTGTGGCCAATATTATCGGCGTTATCGAAAGCTACGGGGATGAACGGTGGGCGGACGCCATCCCGGCCACGTTGATCGAGCGAGGATCAACTGGGCGTTTCACTTGAAATGAGATGCGGGTCTCACGTCAGTCGTCGTTGCAGTTTGACCGCCATCAGACGATGTGACAATCAGAGCGGCGCGATCCAACTCGGATTATCTGCGGACCGGGTCGGCCGCGCCGACGGTGGCGCTCGAGGAGGGAGATCGGGCTGGAGTACTGCGGGCCGCGTGCGCCCTCGAGGAGCGTCCCGCGACACGCCCGGGCTGCCACGCGAACGACGCCCGGGACGCCGCCGCCGAGGCGTAGTCCGACATGCGCGCGCGTGCCACACGGCATCCGGGATCGCAAGATGAGCGGCGATTTGCCAGCCATTCCATCAGCATGAAACGTTTGTGCAGGCCCGTTTCCGGGCCGCCCACCCGACCAGTCCGCGGTCGCCGGTGACGACTCGAGGAGTCGACACGGCGAGCGTACGGTCGGCGGCCTGAGCGCCGGATCCGATGTCCGGCGCGGGTGCGCTCCACCCCCCGGGGAGCGCAGACGGCTGCCACCCGGGCGTGACCGCTGCGGCCACCCGAAGGCCGCCGAGGTGCACACGATGACCCCTCCGCCTGCCCTGCAGACGCCCGCCTCTCCGAGGTCAGCGTCCCCCACTCCCGCCTCCGCGACGCCCGACCCGGCGTCGCCGGTGTCCACCACACCCGCCCTCGCGGCGAAGAACCTGTTCAAGGTCTTCGGTCGCGCACCCCCAGGCCGCCGTCGACAAGCTGCGCTCCGGCGCCCGCCGCGAAGACATCGCCGACGACGGGACCGCCGCCGTCGTCGACGCGAGCTTCGAGGTCGAGCCCGGCGAGATCTTCGTCATCATGGGCCTCTCCGGCTCCGGCAAGTCGACGATCATCCGCATGCTGAACGGCCTCCACGAGGCCACCGCGGGAACCGTCGAGGTGCAGGGCGACGCCCTCACCGGCGTCGGCTCCGCGCGCCTGCGCTCGCTCCGCCGAGACCGCCTCGCGATGGTCTTCCAGCACTTCGCGCTGCTGCCCCACCGCACGGTGGCCGCGAACGTCGCCTACCCCCTCGAGCTCCGCGGGGTCGGCAAGACCGAACGCCTCGTCAAGGCGAACGAGATCCTGGCGCTCGTCGGCCTCGAGGGCTGGGGCGACAAGCTCCCCTCGGCGCTCTCGGGCGGCATGCAGCAGCGCGTCGGCATCGCCCGCGCGCTCGCCGCCGACACCGACATCCTGCTCATGGACGAGGCGTTCAGCGCCCTCGATCCCCTGATCCGTCGCGAGATGCAGGAGCAGCTTCTCGAGCTCCAGCGGACGCTGAAGAAGACCATCGTCTTCATCACCCACGACCTCAACGAGGCCATGTTCCTCGGCGACCGGATCGCCGTCATGCGCGACGGACGTATCGTGCAGATCGGCACCCCCGAAGACATCCTCACCGACCCCGCGAACGACTACGTCGAGCAGTTCGTGCAGGACGTCGACCGCGCCCGTGTGCTCACCGCCGGCAATGTCATGGAGCGTCCGCGTCCACGCGTCGACGCCTCGGCGGGCCCGCGCACGGCGCTCCGGCAGATGCGCGACGCCTACATGTCGGCGGTCTACGTCACCGATCGCGACCGCAAGCCCCTCGGCATCATCACCGACCGGGATGCCATGAAGCTGGTGCGCGCGGGAGAGAGTTCGCTGCTCGGCACGCTGAAGCCCCTGCCGCAGAGCGTGCGCGACGACGACGTTCTGATGAACCTCTTCGTGCCGTCGGTCGAGTCGCCGCTTCCCCTCGCCGTCCTCGACGCCGACGGCCGTCTCGCGGGCGTCATCCCGCGCGTGACGCTTCTCGCGGCTCTCGGTCCCGGCCCCACCTCGACCGAGGAGCTCACCGTGCTGCCCGAGCCCCTTCCCTCCGCCGAGATCGACGCGGTGCTCGACGCCCCGGGTATCGACCCGGATGCCGGTGACACCGTGCCCGCGTCAGCCGTCGGCTCGAGGAGCACCGCGGTCGGAGCCGCGGCATCCGAGATCGAGGGGGTGCGCTGATGGATGGTTTCCGCATCCCCGTCGGATCCTGGGTGGATGCCGGTGTGGACTGGGTCCGCGACAATCTCTCGGGCCTGCTCGACCTCGTCGCCGTCGTCGTGCGTTTCCTCGTCGGCGGGCTCAGCGACGTGCTGCTCGCGGCGCCCATCATCGTGGTCATCGTCGTCGCGGCCGCCCTGGCGTGGCTCCTGCGCTCGTGGAAGCTCGCGCTCGGCACCGTGATCGGCTTCGCGCTCATCCTCGCGATGGGCCAGTGGGTCACGGCGATGCAGACGCTCGCGCTCGTGCTCGTCGCCACCGTCGTCGCCGTGGCGATCTCGGTTCCGCTCGGCATCTGGTCGGCGCGAAACCCCACCGTGCGCGCGGTGCTGAAGCCGATCCTCGACTTCATGCAGACGATGCCCGCCTTCGTCTACCTGATCCCCGCGATCACGTTCTTCAGCATCGGCGTCGTGCCCGGTGTCGTCTCGACCGTCATCTTCGCGCTGCCCCCGGGAGTGCGGCTGACCGAGCTCGGCATCCGCGGCGTCGACTCCGAAACGGTCGAGGCCGGCCACGCGTTCGGCGCGACGCCCGGGCAGATCCTCCGTGGCATCCAGCTGCCCCTCGCGATGCCCACGATCATGGCGGGCGTCAACCAGGTGATCATGCTCGCGCTGTCGATGGCCGTGGTGGCCGGCATCGTCGGCGCCGACGGCCTCGGCAAGGAGGTCGTGGAGTCGATCTCCACCGTCAACCTGCCCAAGGGCGTCGAGGCGGGCCTGAGCGTCGTCGTGCTCGCGGTGTACCTCGACCGTCTCACCGCCGCCCTCGGCGATCGCGCCGACAACACGGGCTCGCTGCTGGGCGTCATCGCCCGGCGCCGCGCCGCACGTCGGGCCGAGGTCGCCTCCGCGGGGGCGACATCGGCACCGCACGCCGACACCGGGTCAGCGGATGCCGCGAGCCAGGCCGAGCGCGAGCAGGCCTCACCGCGTCGCGCACCGGTGGCGTCGGGGCGCTGAGCCCCGGCATCCGGAAATCCCCCTCCCCTCGCCCGCACGCGTGAGGGGTCGGAAAGTGTCGCCGCGGGGACGCCCGGGCGACAGAACATGACCCCTCACGCGCCAGGACGAGGGGGCGACCACGGAACGACATACGAAAAGGAAGAGAACACAGCGATGAACAAGCGACACCTCACCTCGGCTCTGGCGCTCGGCGCCGTCGGCGCCCTCGCCCTCGCGGGCTGCGCCAGCGGCAACCAGGCCGAAGGCGGCTCGGGCGGAGGCGGCGACCGGGGCACGATCACCCTCGGGTTCCTCCCCTCGTGGACCGACGGTCTCAGCACCGCCTACCTGCTCGAAGACCAGCTCGAAAAGCTCGGCTACACCGTCGAGATGCAGACCCTCACCGAGGCGGGCCCGTTGTACACGGGCCTGGCCCAGGGCGACGTCGACATCTACCCCTCGGCGTGGCCCGAGCTGACGCACAAGTCGTACATGGACCGCTACGGCGACAAGATCGACGACCTCGGCGCGTACTACGACAATGCCAAGCTCACGATCGCGGTGCCCAGCTACGTCGACATCGACTCGATCGAGGAGCTGAAGGCGAACGCCGCGCGCTTCGACGGCCGCATCTACGGCATCGAGCCGGGTGCGGGCCTGACGAAGCAGACGCAGGAGACGATGCTCCCGGGCTACGACCTCGACGGCGATCTCGAGCTCGTCACCTCGTCGACCGCGGCGATGCTGACCGAGCTCGACAACGCCATCGCGGCGCAGAAGGACATCGCGGTCACCCTGTGGCGTCCGTTCTGGGCCAACGACGCGTACGACGTGAAGGACCTCGAGGACCCCCAGGGCTTGATGGGCGACCCCGAGGCCCTGCACTTCCTCGGCACCTCCGGCTTCGCCGAGCAGTACCCGGATGCCGCCGAGCTCATCGCCGGCATCCAGCTCGATGACGAGCAGTACGGCGCGCTCGAAGACCTCGTGGTCAACGAGTACGGCGCGGGCCGCGAAGCCGAGGCGGTGGACGCCTGGCTCGAACAGCACCCCGCGGCGTTCTCGACGCAGCTCGACTGACGTTCGTCGAATGAGGCGGCCCTCTCCGGTTCGGAGGGGGCCGTCGTCGTTCCGCTTCCACGCAGCCTGCTGCCAGAGGTCTGCGAGGAAACCGTCATCCTGCGGTCATCGCATCGACCGGACCGTCGCGGATCTCCCCGACCGCGCGCGCCGCGGTGAACCGCGTCACGAAGCCGGGGTGATCCGCCGGCATCGCCAGCACCGAGTCGGGGGCGCGGCCGGTGAGCTGCGGGAAGCCCGAGTCGGCGACTAGGTCGTCGTCGAGGTCGTCGAGCTCGGCCGTGACGAGCGGCCACGGCTCGTGCGCGTTCGCCGCCCAGATCGTGCGCCCGAGGTGACGCTCGTGGAACCCCCAGCGCGCGGTGAGGAAGCGCGACAGGTCGGTGTCGACCGTCTCGGTGCCGAGCGTCGCCCGGAGACGGGTACCCGGATGCCGACCCCCGTGGCGCCGGGACCGGTACTCGATGCGGCGGCCATCGGTGCGCACGCCCGCCCGCGCCCAACGGTAGGGGAGGCTGAACAGCGCGCGGGCGGCGAGCACCGGGGCGAGATGCTCGGCCTCGAGCGTCTGGAAGACCACCCCGCGGCGACCCGCGTCGTCGACCGCGTAGGTGCGGACGTTGATCTCGGTGAACGTGCCCAGCAGCGGTACCGGCGGGAACGGCAGGAAGCGGAACTCGCTCAGCACGAACGGCACGAGCCCGACCCACGCCGAGCCGTCGTGCACGTCGGGACGCGTTCCCGGGGGTAGGAGCGGCGCGACCTCGGCCGGATCGACGCGCCAGTGCACGAACACGGCGCGGTTCCAGCGCTGCGCGATGACGGCGCGGCCGGGCAGGTCGGGTGCATGGCGCTCGGTGATCACCGGGTCATTCTGGCCCCGGCGCCGCGTCACGGAGGGACACTGGACAGATGGCCCCGTCATCTGGTGCAGACCCGCGGCTCGTGGCATCCATCCGAGAACTGCTCGCCGCCCGCGACGCCGACAGGACGATCTGTCCCTCCGAGGCCGCCCGTGCGGTCGGCGGCGACGACTGGCGCGACCTGATGCAGCCGGCGCGCGACGCCGCACATGAACTGGTGGGCCTCGGCGAGGTCGAGGTGACCCAGAAGGGCGAGGTGGTCGACGTGGCGACGGCGCGCGGGCCGGTGCGTATCCGGCGGGCGCGCTGAGGTGCCGGCGCGGCGCTGACGGGGCGGTCGAGCGCAGGGGAATCGGTCGACGGCAGCGGATTCGGATGCCGGAGGCCGCGGCATCCGGTTCTGTCGCGCTCGTCCGATTCTGCGGCGCGTGCCGCGGGTGCGCTCAGGCGGCGGAGCCCGGCGCGGTCTCGGACGGTGGTGCGGTGCGTTCGCGGGGGAGCTCCAGGGCGACTTTCTTCTCGAGCACGTCGACCGCCTCGTCCGAAAGCAGGATGAGCCCGTCGAGCTCCTCGCGGACGCGGCGGTAGGCCAGCTGGCGCTCGTTCGGGGTCGCGGCCTGATCGGTCGCGACGATGAGCAGCTGCTTCGCGGTGTCGAGACGCTTGCGTTCGTCGGCCGTGAAGGCGGCGTCTTTCACGCGTCGGGCGTCGCGCTCGGCCACGTCGAAGGCGACCTCGTAGTCGGTGACGGCGTCGCGATACTCTTTCAGGCGCTCCGGCGAGAGGGTCTCGCCCTCGTCGGGGCGCAGCTTGTCGGCCGCTTTCTTCGCGCGCAGGAACGCGGCCGTCAGCGGCTGGCGCCCGTCGCTCATCGCGGGGTAGGTGATGAGCTTCGTCGCATCGAGCTCGTACTCGAGCCAGCGGTGCGTGACCTCGTCCTGCGCGGCGACCACGCGCCCTTGCACGCCGCCGAGTTCGCCAGCCGACGGGGCCACCGCCGCCGGTGTGGTCGCGGAGACCGCTCCCTGGGCCTTCAACAACTCCAGCTGCTCGCGGTGGCGACGTCGTGCGGTGACCTCACGATGCTTCACGCGCGCGTTGATGGCTCCCATCGTCATCCCGAAGATCGGGAACGCGAGCCACCAGTAGTGCCCGGCGAAGGTCCAGAACTCGTTCACGGCGCCATGCTACGCCGCCGGGCTCTCGCTCTCTCAGGAAGCGGGCGGTCTCGGACGATCCCGCGCGGGAGGAGGCCAGAAAGGGCCGCCGCGGGGCGGAGTGCCTTCGCCGCTGCCGGCGTCGGGCTGTGCGGCGCCGGCACCTCTGCGGGAGTCGGGGCCGTCGGCGTCGGGGACCCTCTTCTGCGGACGCTTCGCGCCGCGCTCGTTCCAGGTGCGCGCCGCCGCGCGGCCCATCGACTCCATCGAGTGCGCCAGGGCGCGCTGGGCCGTCTCGGCGAGGTCGGATGCCACCCTGCTCCACGCATCGGTGCCCTCGACGCGGGGCTGCTCGCCACCGCGGCGCGCCGATTGCTCTGCCCGGTCGAACGCGTGGCCGGCGCGACGGACGGCGTCGCGATAGGCGAGGAAATCGGCGGGCTCGAGGCGCGTCTGGGGCGTCGCCGGACGCAGCCACTGGGCGCGCTCGTGCGCGCGCAGAAACTCGGCCAGCAGGGGGGAGCGCGGGTCGGTCATGACGGGGTAGTCGATCGCGAGAGCGGTGTCGGTCTCGTACGCCATCCACCGCGTCAGGATCGCGTCGTGCTCGGCGAGCACCCGCACGACGGGCAACGGCGCGCTGCCGGAACGGATCGCGGGGAGCATCGCCTTGGCCGCTTTGACGCCGGCTCGTCGCGCCCGCACCTCGGCGGACGCGGCACGGAGGTCGCGCTGCGCATCGACCAGTCGTGCACGGGCGGCCGTGACCACGTCGTTCGACACACGGGATGCCGCCCGCTCCGCCTGCGCGCGCACCACCTCGGCGTCGGCGACCTTGACGTCGGCGCGGCCGCGGGTGACGGCGTTGCGCGCCATCTGAAGATCGAGCTGGGCGGCGTCGAGCTCGAGGCGACGTGCGGCGCCCTTGCTGAGCGGCCGCGAGGCCCACCCCCGCGCGGCGCGATCCGTGGTGGTCGTGGTGCCCGCGGGGAGGGCGCGCTGCCGCGAGCGGCGCACGCCGACCCAGCCGACGGTGCCCGCACCGGCCGCGGCGGGGCCGATCCACCACCAGTCGGCCAACAGGGCCAGAAGCGGTTCCACGCCCCCATGCTACGTCTGCCCACCGACACGACGCTGGGCGTCAGGCCGGAACCCGCAGGCGACGGCGTGGCACGCGACACCGTTGACACCGCGCCGACGTCTCGGAGCTCGATTCACGGGGCTCTTCCCGATGTCGCGACCGACTGCTTGAGTGGGCGCGACGCGATGAAGGAGGTCGACATGAAGGTCATGCTCGTGATGTGGTCCGACGGGAGCTACGAGGGTGGTGACGCCGAAGAGGATTACGCCGCCTGGATGCGGTACGAGGAGTCGTTGCGCACCGACGGCGTCCTGAGCGACACGGGGCAGTTCGCCGAGGTGGAGCACGCCCGCGCGGTGGTGACCTCGATCTCGCGGCATCCGGATGCCGAGCCCCAGCCGTCACCCGCCCTGTCGGGCTACTACCTGCTCGATGTCGCCGATCTCGACGCGGCCGCCGACTACGCCCGCCGCGCGCCGCTGTACGGCACCGTCGAGGTGCGCCCGATCGTGGAGTACTGACCTCCGGTCGACGACCTGCGGGCCCCGCTCGAGAACGCGTGAAGGGGTCATCTTCTGTCGCCGAGGCGCTCGTCGGGCGACACAAGGTGACCCCTCACGCGGGGGTGCGGAGCGTCAGCCGAGGATCAGGGAGATGACCGTCGCGCCGCCGCCCGTGAGCACCAGTGCGCCGATCACAACCCACGCGGTGATCTTGACGCGCTTCTGACGCTTGTCGCTGAACACGGTCATGTCGTCGTCTTCGTCGGTCATCGCGCGTCTCCTCTCGGCGGGGCGGGGCGGGGTGTAGGGCGGTGCGGTGCCCGGCGCGGCCCTCGTCGTTCGGTTCGGAAAGGGCCGCGCAGAGGGGCGTCAGGCCACCGACTCCGTGGCGGCGGAGCCGGAGATGCGGGGCTCTGCGATCGTCGGGCCGAACACCGCGGGAAGCGTGTCGTTCGAGAGGCGGTGCAGCTCCGAAACGCTCACCGTGAACACGTCCTGGATCTCGAGCGACGCCTCGGTACCCGGCTCGATGTCGGTGACGCCGATGCGCAGCACCGGGTAGCCGCGGCCGTCGCAGAGGCCCCGGAACTTCACGTCTTCTTCGCGGGGCACGCTGACCAGCACACGGCCGGTCGACTCGCTGAACAGGGCGGCCGTGGCATCCACGCCGTCGCGCTCCATGAGCTCGGTCAGCCACACGCGTGCGCCCACGGCGAAGCGCATGACGCCCTCGGCGAGGGTCTGCGCGAGACCGCCCGACGACAGGTCGTGCGCGCTCGAGACGAGCGACTGGGACCCGGCGGCCTGCAGCAGCTCGGCGAGCTTGCGCTCCTGAGCGAGGTCGACCTTCGGGGGACGACCGCCGAGGTGGTCGTGGATGGTGCCGGCCCACTGCGAACCGTCGAGCTCGTCGGCGGTGGTGCCGAGCAGGTAGAGGTTCTCGCCGGCATCCTGCCAGCCGCTGGGGATGCGCGAGGCGACGTCGTCGATGATGCCCAGGACGCCCACGACGGGGGTCGGGTGGATCGGCTGGTCACCGGTCTGGTTGTAGAACGAGACGTTGCCGCCCGTGACCGGGATGCCGAGTTCGAGGCATCCATCGCTCAGACCCTCGACGGCCTGGCTGAACTGCCACATGACCTCGGGGTTCTCGGGGCTGCCGAAGTTGAGGCAGTCGGTGACCGCCGTGGGCACGGCTCCCGTGACGGCGACGTTGCGGTAGGCCTCGGCCAGAGCGAGCTTCGCGCCGTTGTAGGGGTCGAGCTGGTTGTAGCGGCCGTTGCAGTCGGTCGCGATCGCGAAGCCGAGACCGGTCTCTTCATCGACGCGGATCATGCCGGCGTCGTCGGGGAAGCTCAGGGCCGTGTTGCCGAGCACGTAGTAGTCGTACTGGTTGGTGATCCACGAGGTGTCGGCGAGGTTGGGGCTCGCGACAAGGGTCGTGAACTGCTCGCGCAGCACGTCGTTGTCGGTGGCGCGGGGCAGCTTCGCGGCGGAGTCGGCGTTCAGCGCGTCGATCCAGGTCGGGTAGGCGACCGGGCGCTCGTACACGGGCCCGTCGACCGCGACGGTCGAGGGGTCGACGTCGACGATGCGCTCGCCGTACCAGTCGATGACGAGGCGACCGTCGCCGGTGACCTCGCCGAGCACGCTCGTCTCGACGTCCCACTTGCCGACGACCGCGAGGAACGCGTCGAGCTTCTCGGGCGCGACGATCGCCATCATGCGCTCCTGCGACTCCGACATGAGGATCTCTTCGGGCGTGAGCGAGGGGTCGCGCAGCAGCACCTTCGAGAGTTCGACCTTCATGCCGCTGTCGCCGTTGGCGGCGAGCTCGCTCGTGGCGCACGAGATGCCCGCGGCTCCGAGGTCTTGGATGGCCTCGACCAGGTCGTCGCGGTAGAGCTCGAGGCAGCACTCGATGAGCACCTTCTCGGCGAAGGGGTCGCCCACCTGCACCGCGGGACGCTTGGTGGGTCCGCCGTCGGCGAAGGTGTCGGAGGCGAGGATCGAGGCACCGCCGATGCCGTCGCCACCCGTGCGGGCGCCGAACAGCACGACCTTGTTGCCCACGCCGGTGGCGTTGGCGAGCTTGATGTCTTCGTGCCGCATGACGCCGACTGCGAGGGCGTTGACCAGCGGGTTGCCCTGGTAGACGGCGTCGAACACCGTCTCGCCACCGATGTTCGGAAGGCCCAGGCAGTTGCCGTAGAACGAGATACCGCTGGTGACCCCGTGGACCACCCGTGGAGTGTCGGGATGGTCGATCGCGCCGAAGCGCAGCTGGTCCATGACCGCGACCGGGCGCGCGCCCATCGAGATGATGTCGCGGACGATGCCGCCGACGCCGGTGGCGGCACCCTGGAAGGGCTCGATGTAGCTGGGGTGGTTGTGCGACTCGACCTTGAAGGTGACGGCCCAGCCGTCGCCCACATCGACGACGCCGGCGTTCTGACCCATGCCCACCATGAGGCGGGTCTTCATCTCGTCGCTGACCTTCTGGCCGAACTGGCGCAGGTAGATCTTGCTCGACTTGTAGGAGCAGTGCTCGCTCCACATGACCGAGTACATCGCGAGCTCGCCGCTGGTGGGGCGTCGGCCGAGGATCTCGCGGATCTTGGCGTACTCGTCGGACTTGAGGCCGAGGGCGCCGTACGGCTGCTCCTTCTCGGGCGTCGCGATGGCGTTTTCGACGGTGTCGGCGAGGGCCGTACGGGCGTCGGAGGGGTTCGGGGTGGTCACGCGGCTGAGCTCCAAGAATCGCAGGGGCCGGACGGGAGTCAGTCTAGTTGGGTGGGCGGGCGTCGCCGGAGATGACGGGGGCGCCGCCCACCTGCCCGGCGAGGAACGCGAGCGGCGGTGCGCCCGGGTGCTGCCGTCACGGGGAGCGGACTCGGCCGTGGGAATCGGATGCCGTTACGGCGACGGCTGGCTCCGTCGCGCGGGTCCGACTCCGTTTCGGGGGCGGCATCCGGGCTGAGGCGGCCTCCCTCGCGAAGAACGGCTTGCCGTCACGCTGGTATGCGGGCAGTGTGCGGGGATGCCCCCTCGCGTCGTCATCGCCCCCGACAAGTTCAAGGGCACATTGACGGCGCGCGAAGCGGCGGATGCCATGGCCCGGGCCGTCCGCGAGAGGTGGCCCGATGCGGTGGTCGTGGTGATCCCCATGGCCGATGGCGGCGACGGGACGCTCGACGCGCTCGGGGGAGCGAATCGCTGCGACACCGTGACCGGTCCGCTCGGTCGTCCGGTCGACGCCCGATGGCGCCTCGACGGCGGGCTCGCCGTGATCGAGTCGGCCGCGGCATCCGGTCTCGTGCTCGCCGGAGGAGCGGAGGGCAACGATCCGTGGGGCGCCACGAGCCGCGGCGTCGGCGAACTCGTCGCGCTCGCTGTCGACGCCGGAGCCGCGCGGATCGTGGTCGGCATGGGCGGCTCGGCCATGACCGACGGCGGCCGCGGCGCGATCGAGGCGTTGGGCGACGGCGTGCCGTTCGCGTCGGGGCGGGTCGTCGCGCTGACGGACACGATTGTGGCGTTCGAAGACGCGGCCCGGGTGTTCGCCCCGCAGAAAGGGGCCGATGCGGCGCTGGTCGACCGGCTCACCGCCCGACTCCACGCGGATGCCGCGGACTGGCTCGCGCGCTTCGGCGCGGACGTGCGAGGGGTTTCGCGCACCGGAGCGGCGGGGGGCCTGTCCGGGGCGTTGTTCGCAGCGGGGGCGGAGCTCGTGGACGGAGCAGCGCATGTCGCTGCCGTCCTGGGCCTTGACGCCGCCGTCGCCGCGGCCGATCTCGTGCTCACCGGGGAGGGGGCGTTCGACGTCACGAGTCGGGCGGGGAAGGGACCGGGGCATGTGCTCGCGCTCGCCGCATCCCACGGTGTGCCGGCGCTGGTCGCCGCGGGGGTCGTCTCCGACGAGGCGCGCGGCCCGGGCGTCATAGCGGTCGCCGACGTCGTCGGCATCCATCGCGCCCTCGGTCACCCGGCGGATGCTCTCCGGATCGCCACGGAGGCGGCTCTCGCCGACTTCCCGACCTGACGCCGACCGCACACCAGGATCCGAGCAGCACGACGGTCGGTGCCGGCGGCGAGACACCGCCGCGCGGCGACCCTCGCAGCACGGCGCGCCAACGGCCCGCGGTCGTGCACGGCGGATACGCGCTCTGGTGAGCGTCACGACGGGGGAGCAGAATGGCCCGCGTCGGAAGGACGGACATGACCGCTCAGTCCCGCACCACCTGCGTGATCGTCGGCGGGGGTCCCGCCGGTCTCGTCCTCGGTCTGCTGCTCGCGCGCGGTGGCATCCGGGTCACCGTCCTCGAGAAGCACCGCGACTTCCTGCGGGATTTCCGCGGAGACACGGTGCATCCCTCGACGCTGCGCCTTCTCGACGACCTGGGCCTGTTCGACCGGTTCGAGGCGCTGCCGCAGTCGAAGGTGCGGCAGTTCCGTCTGCCGCAGGCGGGCGGCGGCGAGGTGGCGGTGGCCGATCTGGGGCGCCTGCGCACCCCGCATCCGTACATCGCGATGGTGCCGCAGTGGGACCTCCTCGACCTGCTCGCCCAGTCCGCCGCGGCCGAGCCGTCGTTCACGCTGTTGCACGAGCACGAGGTGACCGGTGTGCTTCGGGGCGATGGGGCGGTGCGCGGGGTGACCTTCCGCGGGCCCGACGGCGACGGAGAACTGCGCGCCGACCTGACGGTCGCGTGCGACGGACGCTGGTCGGTCGTGCGACGTGCGCTCGAACTCCCCTCCACGCCGTTCGCCGTGCCCTTCGACGTGTGGTGGTTCCGCGTGACCACCGGCCGACGCCTCGCCGAAGCTCTCCTCCCCCGCATCCGCCGCGGCCGCATCGGAATCGCCATCCCCCGCAGGGGATACGTGCAGGTCGCGTGGATCGGCCGGAAGGGAACGGATGCCGCACTCCGGGCTCGGGGGATCGATGCGTTCCGGGCGGCGGTGGCCGAGTTGCTGCCCGACCTCGCCGACGACGTCGGCTCGATCGCCTCGCTCGACGACGTGAGGCACCTCGACGTGCGCGTCGACCGCCTGCGACGCTGGCACGCGAACGGCGTGCTCTGCATCGGCGATGCCGCCCACGCGATGTCGCCCGTCGGAGGGGTGGGCATCAACCTCGCGGTTCAGGATGCCGTGGCCGCGGCGCGCGTACTCGCGGGGCCCCTGTCGCGCGGAACGCTGTCGGGTCGCCGGCTCGGGTGGGTGCAACGGCGCCGAATGATGCCCACGATCGTGATCCAGACCCTGCAGCGCGTGATGCACGCCCGTGTGATCGCACCGGTCATCTCGGGCCGGAAGGCCGTCGTGGTGCCGCGGGCCGTCGGCATCCTGTTCCGCGTCGTCCCGGCGCTGAGCGTCGTCCCCGCGTACCTCATCGGGATCGGTCCGCGGCCCGAGCGTGCGCCGACGTGGGCGCGACGCTGAGCGAGGCTCATCGGGCCGGGTCGGATCGGATCCTCGGGATGCGCACGATCCTCGGAGATCCCCCGTCGAGGGATCCGAGAATCGCGCGCGTCAGGGGCGAGGCGGGCTCACACCCTCCCCACGGTGGTGATGTCTTCCAGGAACTCCGCCACCGCCTCCGGCGACACCGTCGCGCGAGTCCGCGCGATCGCAGCGGTGTAGTCGGACATGAACGGCCCCGCGGGGTCGGGCGCACCGGCATCCACCGCCGACTCCAGGGCCGACTGCGAGGCCTGCCGGGCCGCGAACTCGACGTCAGCGGGGGAGAAGCCCTCGCTCATCGCCACGAGGTCGGCGATGTCGATGTCGACCGCGCTCTCGGGCACGTAGCGCTGCCAGATCGCCGTCCGCGCCTGCTCGTCGGGCAGACCGATGGGGATGACGTAGTCGAACCGGCCGTGACGCAGGAACGCGGCATCCAGAGAGCGGATGAAGTTGGTCGCGCAGATGAGGATGCGGCCGGGCTGTTCCCGGAAGGCCGGGATGATCTTCAGCAGCTCGTTGGTGACGCCCTGCGTCGGCGACGGAGGCTCGCCCTGTCGATGCGAGGCGATCTCCTCCACCTCGTCGATGAAGACGACGGCGTGCTCGAGCTCGGCGATCGAGGCGAAGGTGGACCGCAAGGCCCCGGCCAAGCCCTCGGGCGCACCCGCGAGACGCGAGGGGAACACCTCGACGAACGACCATTCCAGACGTGACGCGATCGCCTTCGCGAACGTCGTCTTGCCGGTTCCGGGCGGGCCGAACAGCACGATGGCGCGTGGTGGCACCACCCCGAAGCGGTCCGCGAGCTCGGTGTGGGCCAGGGGCATGACGACGCGGCGCTCGAGCAGGTCTTTCTCGGCGGTCATCCCTCCCACGGCATCCCACAGGCCCCGCGGGAGCACACGGCCACCGAGCTCGGCGAGAAGTTTCAACTCCTCGCGCTGCACCGGGATGTGACGTTCGAAGTAGCGCAGATCGTGCTGGGGGGTGAAGCCCTGCGAGAGAAGAGCGTCGACGGGGGTGTCTCCCGTGGGAACGAGGGCCGAGAGCTTGCTGATGCCGTGCGGCGCCATGCGCACCTCGAGGGCACCGAGCAGGGCCGCGCCCAGCTCGCTCGCACGCAGGTGGTCGGCCGTGGCGAGGAACACCACCCAGCCCTGGGCGTGCGCGGCGCGGCCGACGGCCGCCCCCACCACCCGCTCGCCCGACACCGCGACGACGGCGACGTCTTTCGCGCAGGAGGCGAGGACCTCGGAGAGGCTGTACACCGGCTCGGTGCCATCGGCGGTGACCGCCTCCCAGAGGCGGAGGATGTCATCGACGTCGTCGTCGTGGTAGTCGCGGATACGCCAAGCGGCCATGTTCGTGTCCCTTCGATCGGTCGGTGCTCGACTCTCCGGGATCGGCCGTGACGGTCCGGGTGCCGAGCGCGCCGGCATCGATCGGGGTGCTCGTCGACAACGGACGCCGAGGCCGCGATGGCGGGGTGCGCGCATCGCGGACCTCTGCTCGGGATCACCGTAGCGTCCCCCCGCCGTCCCGGGCCAGTACGGCGACGCGGCGGCGTCGAGTGCCGACTCGACCGCGGCGGGTCAGGCGGTCTTCGCGATGCGCACCCGGATGTCCTTCATCAGCGGCTGGTCGCTCTGGCGGCTGTAGTCGTCGGGGCCGAGCAGCACGTTCATCTCGGGGAAGTAGCCGGCGGCACTGCCGCGCGGAGTGTCGTACTGCAGGGCGCGGAACGCAGTGACGCTGCGGACGGAGCCGTCGCGCGAGGTGGCGACGATGTCGACCAGATCGCCCTCGGCGATCCCGCGCTCCTTCATGTCGCCCCGGTTCATGAACACCAGCTCGCGGATGTTGCGCACACCCCGGTAGCGGTCGTCGGCCGAGTAGATCGTGGTGTTCCACTGGTCGTGCGAGCGCATGGTCTGCAGCACCAGCACGTCGGCCTCTTCGGGGATGACGTTCGGCAGCTCGGCATCCGAGAACTCCGCTCTGCCCGACGGCGTCTGGAAGTCGCGATCGCGGGCGGGCTGGGGGACGCGGAAGCCGTAGTGCTGGCGCACGAGCTCGTTGAAGCCCTCGAAACCGGGCAGGACCTTCGACATGGTGTCGCGGATGCGGTCGTAGTCGCCGACGTACCACTCCCACGGCGTCGCGGACTCGGGCATCGTCGCGCGGGCGAGGCGGGCGATGATCTCGGGTTCGCTGAGCAGGTGGGGCGATGCCGGGCGTCGCGAGCCGAGCGAGAGCATGACCGAACTCATCGCGTCCTCGGTCGAGATCGACTGCGGCCCCGCTTCTTGCACATCGCGTTCGGTGCGCCCCAGGCACGGGAGGATCAGCGCGTCTTTTCCGTGGGTGAGGTGGCTGCGGTTCAGCTTGGTGCTGACGTGCGCGGTGAGCTCGCAGCGGCCCATGCCCTCGGCGGTCAGCGTGGTGTCGGGAGCGGCGCGCACGAAGTTGCCGCCCATGCCGAGGAAGACCTTGAGGTCGCCGCGGTGCAGCGCCGCCACCGTGTGCACGGTATCGAGCCCGGGCTCGCGGGGAGAGGTGATGCCGCAGACCTCGTCGAGCTTCGCGAGCCACTTCTCGGTGGGCTTGTGGTTGATGCCGCACGTGCGGTTGCCCTGCACGTTGCTGTGGCCGCGGACGGGCGAGGGACCGGTGCCCTTGCGCCCCACGTTGCCGCGCAGCAACAGCAGATTGACGATCTCGCGCACGGTGTCGACACCGTGCTGGTGCTGGCTGACACCGAGGCACCAACTGATGACGCACCGCTCGGATGCGAGGTACACGGCGGCGGCTCCGCGGATCTCGGCCTCGGTCAGACCGGCCTGCTCGACCAGCTTCGGCCACGGGGTGGCCTCGACCAGGGTGCGGTACTCGTCGAGCCCCGTCGTGTACTCGTCGAGGAAGGCCCGGTCGAGGGCGGTCGGATCGGTGTCCGACGCCTCGAAGACGACCTTCGCCATGCCGCGCACGAGTGCGAGGTCGCCGCCCGGGCGCACCTGCAGGTTCATCGTGCTGGTCGGGGTGCTGTGGAACGTCGCCATGTCGAGGATCTCGTGCGGCACGATCGTGCGCGTGCCCGCGACCTCCCTCAGCGGATTGACGTGCACGACCTGCGCGCCGCGATCGATGGCCTCGGCGAGGCTGGTGAGCATGCGCGGGGCGTTCGAGGCCGCGTTCACGCCGAGCACGAACAGCGCGTCGCACGACTCCCAGTCCTCGAGGTCGGCGGTGCCCTTGCCCGTGGCGAGGGATGCCGTGAGCCCACGGCCCGAGCCCTCGTGGCACATGTTCGAGCAGTCGGGGAGGTTGTTCGTCCCGAGCTCGCGGGCGAACAGCTGGTACAGGAACGACGCCTCGTTGCTGAGGCGACCGGAGGTGTAGAACGCCGCCTGATCGGGCGAATCGAGCGCCGTCAGATGGCGCGCGATCATGTGGAAGGCGTCGTTCCACGAGATCGGCACGTAGTGGTCGGTCTCGGCGTCGTACGCCATCGGACCGACGAGGCGCCCGGCGTCCTCGAGCTCGAAGTCGCTCCACTGCGACAGCTCCGTCACCGAGTGCTCGGCGAAGAACTCCTTGCCGACCCGCTTGTGCGTCATCTCCCACGTGACGTGCTTGATGCCGTTCTCGCAGATGTCGAGGGTGACGCCCTTGTCGTCGGGCCACGCGCATCCGGGGCAGTCGAACCCGCTCTTCGGGTGGTTCATCGTGAACATCGCCTTGGTGCCGGCGACGGGTTGGCGCTGTTCGAGCAGCACCTTGCCGACCGTCATCGCGGCGCCCCACCCGGCGGCGGGGTGCTCGTAGGCGCCGGTGCTCGACCACTCGCCCGTGACCCGCGGGCCGAGGCCTCCCTGGCGCGGTTCCTCGGTCGTCAGCCCGAACGCTTCACCCATGTTCACCCTCCGTGGATCGTGCGCCGCATCGATGGCATCCCTCAGACCGCGCGCGCGTTGGTCAGCGTACGCTCGCGACATCTTTCGCCGCGGGGGTTGTGGAGGGCGCCTGGATGCGATCCGCCCGCGTGTACAGGTTCATGCTCGACCCGCGCACGAACGCCGCGAGGGTGAGACCCGCGCGTTCCGCGAGCTCGATCGCAAGGGACGAGGGGGCCGAGACGGCTGACAGCATCGGGATGCCGGCCATCACGGCCTTCTGCACGAGTTCGAAGCTCACGCGGCCCGAGACCTGCAGCACCGTTCCCCGCAGGGGGAGTCGGTCGTTCAGCAGCGCCCAGCCGACCACCTTGTCGACGGCGTTGTGCCGCCCCACGTCCTCGCGGGCGACGAGCAGCTCCCCGGTCGCCACGTCGAAGAGGGCCGCGCCGTGCAGTCCACCGGTCTTGTCGAACGTCTTCTGCTGCTCCCGTAGGCGGTCGGGGAAGGCCGCCACGTCGTGCGCCGACACCGTGACCGGGTCGGTCGACACGTCGTAGGTCGACACCTTCTCGACCGCCTCGATGGATGCCGTGCCGCACACCCCGCACGAGCTCGTCGTGTAGAAGGAGCGTGCGATGTCGGGCGAGGGAAGTGCGACACCCGGCGCCAGCGTGAGGTCGAGCACGTTGTAGGTGTTGCCGTCGGCGCCGCCGGTGCCGGGTCCCCCGCAGTGGATCGCGCGGGCGAATTGGTCGCCCCGGCTGAGGACGCCCTCGGACACGAGGAAGCCCGCGGCGAGCTCGACGTCGTGGCCCGGCGTGCGCATGGTCACGGCCAGGGGGGAGCCCGCGACGCGGATCTCGAGCGGTTCTTCGACCGCGATGGCATCCGGTCGCTGACGGTTCACACCGTCGAGGGTGATGCGCGTGACGCGACGAGACGTGGTGAGTCGTCCCATGTCAGTCGCGCCCGCAGGGAGGGAAGAGGGACATGGGGGAAGCGTACGCCGGGCCTCCGACACCGGGACGCGGCCGGAGGTGATCCGGCGACGGGAGGACAGCCCGGCCCTGCGGCATCCTCCGCTCCCGGGATCACCTCCGGTCGCGGGTGCGATATCGCATCCCTATTCGCCCGAATACAGATCTCGGAAGTTTTTTCAAGTCCGACGTGACGTTCACCTCACGCGGTACGTCTTAGTCATGTAGGTCGAAACACCTACCCCGGAGCATCCGGGTCACGAACTCTGAAAGGCATCGACATGGCTGAGAACACCACCCCCGCCGCCCAGAACGTCCCCCAGGCGGTGTCGCGTGTGAACCGCCCGCTGAACGGCCGCGGTCAGGACGCCCACGCCGAGGGCAAGACCACGATCGCCGAGGGCGTCGTCGCGAAGGTCGCCGGTATCGCGGCCCGCGAGGTCGCCGGTGTGTACGCGCTGGGTGGCGGTGGGGCCCGTGCCCTCGGTGCGATCCGCGACGCGATCAACGCCACCGACCTGACGCAGGGCGTCAAGGTCGAGGTCGGCGAGACCCAGGCCGCCGCCGACATCACCATCGTGGTGGAGTACGGCGCGCCCATCCAGGAAGTCGCCGACCAGGTGCGCGGCCGCGTCGCCGGAGCCATCAACCGTCTCGTGGGCCTCGAGGTCGTCGAGGTCAACGTCGACGTCAACGACGTCCACATCCCGGGCGACGACAACAACGACGACGACAGCAATGAAAAGCGCGTCCAGTGAGCGCCTCCACCAAGGGTGCCCTCGCCGGTCTGGTCCTGGCCCTCAGCGCCCTGATCTTCGGTTTCTGGGGATTCGTCCTCGTCGCCCTCTTCATGGCGATCGGCGTGGTCGTCGCCCGCATCACGGCGGGTGAGCTCGACTTCGGCAACATCGTCAATGCCTTCAAGGGTCGGAGCACATCGTGACCACCGTCACCGCTTCTCCCGGGGTCGGCAACCGCACGGTTGCCGGCCCCGGCCTCCCCGCCGGTCGCGTGCACATCGCGGACCGCGTGCTGCAGAAGACAGCCGAACGGGCTGCTGCCGATGTGATCGGTGTGGATGCCAAGAACGTCCACGTCGAGATCGTCTCGGCCCGCGACACCGCTGCGGTGCGCGTGACTTCGCCGTTCCCGGTTCCGCGCCTCGACGACACNGGTTGCCGGGCCCGGGCTGCCCCCGGGCCGGGTCGAGGTCGCCGACCGCGTCCTCGAGAAGACCGCGCAGCGGGTGGCGGCGGAGGGGATCGGGGTGGATGCCAAGAACGTCCACGTCGAGATCGTCTCGGCCCGCGACACCGCTGCGGTGCGCGTGACTTCGCCGTTCCCGGTTCCGCGCCTCGACGACACCGAGGCCGTGCGCCGCGCGACTCCCGTCCTCGAAGCCGCTCGTACGGCCCAGAGCGAGCTGCGTTCGCGCCTGACCCGGCTGTTCGGCCGTGAGATCTCGCGTGTGGACCTGACCATCTCGGGCGCTACCGCCCCCCAGCGAAAGCGAGTGCTGTGATGACTGACACCGTGCTGCGCACCGTCGTGCGCCGCGAGACCCACTCGCCCCGCACTGTGGCCATGCCGGCATTCTTGACGTCGTCCTGGGTGAGACGGTCGGCGAGGATCGACGCGCCCCGCAGGNCCATCTCGGGCGCTACCGCCCCCCAGCGAAAGCGAGTGCTGTGATGACTGACACCGTGCTGCGCACCGTCGTGCGCCGCGAGACCCACTCGCCCCGCACTGTGGCCATGCTCGTGGTGGTCGTGCTGCTGCTGCTCGTCCTGGCGTACGCTGCGGTCGAGATCATCCTGAACCTCGTCGGCGCGCAGCCGCTGCTGGTTGCCCCCGGCGAGGCTTTGAACGCCGTCGTCGCCGCTCCCACGGCGCTGATGCCGGTGGCGTTCATCGTCGGCGGTGTCGTGCTGGCCGTCCTGGGTTTGATCGTGCTCGTCCTGGCCCTCAAGCCCGGCCGCCTCTCGCGTCACGAGATGGAGTGGGGTGAGCGTGCCGTCGTCGTCGACAACGGCGTCGTGGCCTCCGCCATCGCCCAGCACCTCAGCAACGAGTCCGGCATCGCCCGTGACGACATCGTGGTGGGCGTCGCCCACCGCTCGGTCGATGTGACCGTGCGCCCGCCGGTCGGCATCCCGGTCGATGAGGCGCAGCTGCGCCGCATCGTCGACGAAGAAGTTTCGGCTTACAAGCTGACGCCCGCCGTGCGTTCCCACGTGCGCGTGGAGCGTCCCGACACCAAGGAGTCCTGATGAATGCGACGCGTCGCGGTCTGAACCGCTTCGTCCTCTTCCTCGTCGCCGTGGTGCTGCTGGCCGCGGGCGCCCTCGCCCTCGCCGTGGGTCTGGTGCCCGGCGGGACCGACACCTGGACCACCGTCATGGGCGGTTTCCAGGGCTGGGTCGAATCCCTCGGACGTGACTCCGCCGGGTGGGGTGCCGTCGCCGCGTTCGTGGTGCTGGCGATCATCCTCATCGTCATCGCGTCCTCCGCCGTCCGCGGTCGCCGTCACGCGGCCCTGCAGTCCACCGGCAGCGCCAGCGCCGAGGGCCGCATCACGGTCTCCGACGGTTTCGCCTCGGAGGCGCTGAAGAACGCCCTCGCCGAGCGCGACGAGATCCTCTCCTCCCGCGTCACCGCGGGGGAGATTAACCGGGAGTCGGTGCTGCACGTCGCGGTCACCCCGCGCCAGAACACCTCGCCCCGCCAGGTCGCCGAGCACGTCGACACCCTCGTCACCAACCTGGCGTCGCTCACCGGACAGAACCTCCGCGCCTACATCTCCATCCACACGGGTCTGCGCGCCAAACTCGCGCGCGACAACACCCGCGTGCAATGACACCCCACGAGGAGACGTCATGACCACCATCGACTCGACCATCGATCCGCCTGATCTCGATGCCGCCGCGGACCTCGCGGCGAACGCCGCCGCCGCGGTGCCGGGCGTGCACGCGCTGGGGAGCCTCCTCGGCCGTGCCTCCGACGCCGTTCGCGAGCGGGTGGGCCTGGCCAGCACCGCCCCCGGCGTGAAGATCGACACTGACCGCGCAGACTCGGTCACCGCGACCGTCTCGCTCGTCGTCGACTACCCGCACAAGCTGCACGAGGTCTCCGACGCCGTGCGCGCCGCGGTCCGCAGCGCGCTCGAGCCTTTGGGACGCGGGACGATCGACGTCAACGTCGTCGTGACCGGCGTCTTCGGGCCGTTCGACCGCGACGTCGTCGACGAGGCGGAAGAACGGGCGGACGCCGTGGCGGCTCGCGCTCGTGACGCCGCGGGAGCCGCGAAGGAGAAGGCGGATGCCGCAGTGGCTCGCGCTTCGGTGGCGGTCGACGACATGAAGGCGAAGTCGAAAGACGTCGCGGCCGGCGCCTCGGCTGCGGTCGACGACGCGGTGGCGAGGTCGAAGGATCTCGCGGCCAGCGCGTCCGAGACCGTCGACGTCGCGATGTCCAAGACGAAGGACGTCGCCGCGGGTGCGGCGGCCGCCGTCGACGAGACGGTCAAGGCGGCCCGCGAACGCGTCGCCACCGCGGACTCCCGGGCGGACATCGACGCGGCGGACCGCGTGACGGAGGGCCTCGAGCCCGCACGACCCGAGCCGGACGCGCTCGTGGACGACCGCGGCGACGTGCGCGACGTGGTGGCCGAGGCTCTCGAAGACGCCGCGGTCGACATCGCGATCGCCGCCGACGAGGTGCGCACCGACGAGAAGACGCCGGCGGTCGACAGCGTGCAGTCGGTCGTGGAGGACGACCGTTTCCGCCCCTGATACCTGATCTGCGACACACGAAAGGGCGCCTCCGCTGCTTCGGCGGGGGCGCCCTTCGTCGCGTCCAGCCCCGATGTGCGGTGCGCCCGCGTCGAAAGTGCGCTGCGCGCCGGGTCGGCGGCACGCCCGCCCGGCTCAGTTGTAGGCGAGGCCGCGGCCGCTCGGTGCGGCGGCGTTGCCCGGGCGATAGGTGAGGACGACCACACTCGAATCGCGCCACGTGCGCACGTTCAGAAGCTCGAAGTCCATCGACGGAATGCCCTCGAAAGCCCGCTCATCGCCGACGACCACCTTCGGTCCGACGAGAAGGTGGAGCTCATCGACGAGCCCGTGGGCGAGCAGGTCGGTCCAGAGCGTCCGGCTGCCGAAGATCAGGATGTCGTCCGACTCGCTCTCGCGGAGACGCCGGAGGTGGTCGTGGGCATCCGCACGACCAACGATCTCCGTGCGCTCCGCCCACACGGCGACGTCGTCGTCGGTGAGGTGGTCGGATATGACGGTGAGCATCAGGTCGGTCGCGTAGCGGGACGCGATGTAGCGATCCTCGGGAATCGCATCGGGATCATCGACGCGCTCGGGCCAGTACTGCATCATCCCGAGATACGACGTGGCGCCGAACAGCAGCCTGCCGGCTGAGCGGACGCGATCGGCATTGTGCTCGGCGAAGGCGAGGTCCATCGGCATCTGCGACACGTCGCCGCCCGCGCCCTCGGTGTATCCGTCCAGACTCACCATGCTGCTCACCACGATCTTGGCCATGCGCCCATCCTGCCGAGCCGCGCGCTCGCGCACAGCCCCCCTCCCGGGCGGCGCCGCGCCGTCCTCGGTGCGCGGGTGGTCCTCCCGCCGGCGATGCGGGCGTCCTGAGCGTCGAAAGGACTCGTTCCTCGCGAGATCGCATCGGATTCCCGCGAAAATCGCGTGATCTCGCGAAGTTCGCGTGATCTCGGGGCCTCCCGGCCGACGCACTCGGCATCCGGGGTCAGAGTGCGCGCAGGTAGCGCCGTGTCATCCACGCCTGCACCAGGCGGCCGACCGGCGCGCCGACGCGGGTGAACCAGCGACCCGGCGCAGAGAAAGCGGCGATCGCGAAGACGACCTCGCCCGAGGGATGCAGCGTCAGCGTGAAGCGCTCCTCACCCCGCTCGGGATGTCCGCGCAGCGTGCCGTAGGCGAAACCGACCGAGGTGTCGGTGCGCTCGGCCCACACGACCAGGCACGGGATGCGGAAACTCAGGATGCCGAGCCCCAGCCGCATCGTCACGCGGGTGCCCTCGCGCATCGGCGTCTCGGACAGCTCGACCCGCGCGCCCGCCCGGCGCTGCGCCTCGCCCGCGAGCAGCGCGTCGGCCGCACGGACGAAGTCGGCGGGTCCGTGCCCGATGACGCGTTGCGCCCGCACGTGGTGAAAGCCCGGCGGCATCTCGCCGGCGGTCGCGCCGACCTCGTCGTAGGTCAGGCCGTCCATGTCGTCCACGCTAGCCGCGGCGGCCCGCGCGGACCCCGGGTTGCAGTGCCCGTCTGAGCGGTGGTGGTGCGGAGCGGAGGGGATGCGGGGAGGGGAGGACGCGGGATCGCTCTCGTGTCCTCCCCTCCCCACATCTCCTCCCCTCATCTCCCGCGCACCGCCGTCCGGCAGGCCCGCGGCAATGGGGTTCCGCCCCTCGCGAGGGCAGCGACGTGGTCCCGCACCGCTTCGACCTCTGAACGCGCGCCTACGCTGAGCACATGCCCCTCTCTCCTTCCCGGGCGGACGCGTGATCGGCGTCGCCGACCATCTCGCCGCGGTGCTCTCGGCGGTCGAGCCGCTCGCCCCGGAACCGCGTGACATCGCGGCGGCGCGCGGACGCGTGCTTCGCCGGCCCGTGCGCGCCGCCGTCGACGTGCCCGGCTTCGACGCATCGGCCATGGACGGCTTCGCGGTGCGCGACCTCGCGATGCCCGGCGTCCTCCGCGTGGTCGCCGACCTGCCCGCGGGCACCGATCTCGACCCGGCGCTGCGTGCCGGCGACGCCGCGCGCATCATGACCGGTGCGCCCGTGCCGACCGACGCGACGGCGGTCGTGCCCTTCGAAGACACGCTGCACGGCCTCGACGGGGGCCTCGAACCGGTGACCATCGTGACGGCGCCGCGCGCGCCCGGGGTCCACATCCGCCGCCGCGGTTCCGACGTGCGGGCCGGTCGACTCGTCGCCGACGCGGGCGTGCGGCTGAACGCCGCCTGGATTGGTGCGATCGCGGCATCCGGTGTCGGCGCCGTCACGGTCTCGCGCGCGCCGAGGGTCGCCGTCGTGTCGACCGGATCCGAGCTCGTCGCCCCCGGTGCTCCCCTCACCCGTGGACAGATCCCCGAGTCGAACAGCGTCCTTCTCGCCGGACTCGCCGAGGAGGCCGGCGCGAACGTGGTGCTCCGCACGAGCGTGGGCGACGAGGGCGACGGACCGCGCCGCGCGATCGCCGCTGCCGAAGCCGCCGGAGCCGACGTCGTGGTGTTCTCGGGCGGGGTGAGCGCGGGCGCGTACGAGGTCGTGAAGAACACGCTCGGCGATCTCATGCGCTTCGACCGTGTGCGCATGCAGCCCGGGAAGCCGCAGGGCTTCGGGCGAACCGACGCGGGCACTCTGCTGTTCGGCCTGCCGGGCAATCCGGTCAGTGCCGCGGTGTCGTTCGAGCTGTTCGTGCGACCGGCCCTGCGCGCTCTCGAGGGCGACGCCGAGCTCGGCCGCGCCCACGTGCGCGTCGGGCTGACCGAGGGGTGGCGTGCTCGCCCCGAGCGCGTGCAATACGTGCCGGTCACGCTCGATCGTCGCGATCCGGCGCGCTGGCGCGCCACGCCCACGCCGCGGGGAACCCGGGGGTTCGGCGCGGCCGACGCTCTCGCCGTCATCCCGCCGAGCGACGTGGCGCTCGCCGCCGGCGACAGCGTGACGGTCGCGCTGTGGTGAGTGTCGACGCGATCGTGCTCGCGGGCGGCCGCGGTTCGCGCGTGGGCGGCGCGATCAAGCCCCTCTTCGACGTGGACGGCTCGACGCTGCTCGGTGCGGCCGTCGACGCCTTGCGCGCGCGAGGTGCGGGGCGCGTCGTCGTCGCGGCGCCCGTGCTCGACGAGGGTCTCGACGCGACCTGGGTGCGCGAGGATCCGCCCTTCGGAGGCCCGGTCGCGGGGATCGTCGCCGCCCTCCCCGCAGTGGATGCCGAGGAGGTCTTCGTCGTCGCGAGCGATCTGGCGACCGCGGGGCCGGCGGTGGCTCTCCTGCCCGACGGGCTGCCGGTGGGGGTCGACGGCGCGTGCCTCGACGATGGGCGGCGCCAGTGGCTGATCGGCCGGTATCGCACCGCGGCGCTGCGGGCTGCGGCATCCGCGCTGTCCGACGCGGGGCGCGATGCGTCGATGCGGGCGCTGCTGGGCGGGCTGAACGTGATGACGGTCCCCGCCGATCCAGACCTCACGCGCGACGTCGACACGTGGGACGATCTCTCGAAGGCCCGAGGAGGAGTCATGACGGAATCACGCACCCTGCCGCCCGAGGCGCTCAACGACTGGAGCGCGGCGCTCGCTGAGCGTTTCAATCTGGCCGAGGGCGACATCCCCATCTCGCTGATCCTCGACCTCGCGCGCGACGTGGCGAACGGCGTCGCGCGCCCCGCCGCGCCTCTGAGCGCATTCGTCGCCGGGCTCGTCGCCGGTCGCGCCGGGGGGACGCCCGCCGAGACCGGGGCCGCGGTCGCGGCGGTGGTCGAGATGGCGAAGGGGTGGGAGAACCGCTGACGCTCGTCGAGGTCGGCTGGGCCGGCTCCGCGACGACGTCGACGGCCCGCCCGCCCGATGCGGCCGAGAGGCGGGGTGCACCCGGCCTGCCGGGCGACCGCGAGGTGCGGGGCGTCCGTCGTCTGAAGGCCTCGGGACCGCGCGCGGAGCAGTAAGGCGTCGACGGAGGCGTCAGGCTCCGGCAGCAGCTCGAAGGAGTCGAAAGCGCTCCATGAAGCTGGCTAGCTGGGTGCTACCGCCCGACGTATTCACCTCGCGGCCGCAGCCGCATCGCCTGTTCGCCGTACTCCGCGTCGATGTGCGCGATCCAGCCCGCGATGCGCCCAACGACGAAGATCGTGCTGGCCGCGTCATCGGGCAGCCGGGCGCCCGACACCAGGGCGGCCAGAGCGAGATCGACGTTGGGCTGCAGACCTGTTCGGGCGGCGACGGTTTCCTTGAGCCGGCGCACGGCATCCATCGTCGCTTCTCCGTCCGGGAGCGCCGGAAGCAGGGGGAACAGGGCGTCGGCGCGGTCGTCGACGCCGGCGTAGAGAGGGTGACCGAAGCCCGGGATGCCGTTGCCGTCCTGCAGCACCTCGGCCAGCGCCCGTTCCGGCTCGAGTCCTCGGCGAACGCGTGTGAGCAGGCGGGCCGTCCGCGTCGCCGCGGAGATGTGCAGCGGAGAATCGGCTGCGCCGAGAGCTGCGCTCACGGCGGCGTATCCGTCGGCCCGCGCCGACGCGGCCACCCGTGCGGCGAAGGTCGACACGGCGAGGTCGTGGTCGATGAGCAGCACGAGGGCGGCGTTGACAGCGGCGTCGACGGAGGCCGGTGCACGCCAGGCGCTCGCGAGTGAGCGGGCGATGTCGGCGTGCGGATCGCCGCCGAGGGCGATGGGCAGGCCCGTGAGCAGCGTCCAGCCGATGCGGTGCAGTGTCGCCGCGGACGTGTCATGCCGCAGCGGATCGTCGGCGGCGAAGCCGGTCAGGGCGGCGCGGAGGCGATCCATGGCGCCGGCGTGCGGCGGAAGGGCCGCCACCATCTCGCGCGCGCTGCCGATGGCGGGGTCGGGGCGTCGAGTCGCTGGGCATCCCACAGCCACGCGACGACGTCGGAGAACGGCCGGTCGATGAGGTCGCGGGCCCGGCGGCCGCGGAACAGGAGCTCGCCGTCTTCGATGTCGGCGATGTCGGTCTGCACGACGCCGAGCGGCGAACCGGTGGTGGGATGCGCCGACGACCGCACCGGGGCACGACGACGCCCCGCCGCGAACGTCTCGACGTCGAGCGCATCGAACGTCGAGCCGCGGGCGTCGCGCTCTCGGTGCAGGAGTCCGCGCGAGACGTAGGCGTAGAGCGTCTCGGGCTTGACCCCGAGCCGGGCGGCGGCTTGGGCGGCCGTGAGGCGGGGGAGACGAGATGCCATCTTGATCCGATCAACGTTGACGCTGTTGCGGTCATGTTCGCACACTGAGCGAATGAACGACCTGATTGATGTGCCCCGCGGCCTGAACGACGTCGTGGTGGCCGAGACCACCATCAGCGACGTCGACGGCGACGCCGGTTTCTACCACTACCGCGGCCACTCGGCCACCGCCCTGGCCCGCACGCGGACCTTCGAAGACGTGTGGCACCTGCTCGTCGTCGGCGACCTCCCCGACGTCGACCGCGCGGCCGCCTTCGACGAGCGCATCGCCGCCGCGCGATCCGATCCCCGGATGCCGGAGCTCATCGCCGCGGTCACGGCCCGCACCGACCAGCCGCTCGCCGGCCTCCGCGCGGTGTGGACGCTCGCGGCATCCGTCCGCCGTTCGCGCGCGCTGTACGACCTCGACGAAGCCGGCCGGCTCGACGAGGCGATCGCGTTCGCGGCGATGGCGTCGCTTTCGCTCGCGCCGGTGGGCGGTCCGGTCGTCGGCGCCGCCGCGGCCGACGGCCGAGGGAGCTTCCCGTCCGCCACGAGCGCGCCTTCCGGCCTCGTCGCCGACTACCTCCGCCGTGTCACGGGCCACGTGCCCGACGACGTCCACGTTCGCGCGCTGTCGGCCTACCTGATCGCGGCGATGGACCACGGTTTCAACGCCTCGACGTTCACGGCACGGGTCATCGCCTCGACGGGGGCCGACATGGCATCCTGTCTCTCCGGCGCTCTCGGAGCCCTGTCGGGACCGCTGCACGGAGGCGCCCCCGCCCGCGCGCTCGACAGCCTCGACGCCGCCGGTGACGACCCCGGCGCCTGGATCGCAAACGAGCTCTCGGCGGGGCGGCGACTGATGGGATTCGGTCACGCGGTGTACCGCACCGCCGACCCGCGATCCGAGCTGCTGCGCGAGGTCGCGCAGCGCCTCGGGGGAGCACGGGTGGCGCAGGCGCTGGCGTTCCAGCGCGAGGCCGAGCGTCAGCTCGCGCAGCGTCGACCTGAGCGGCCCCTGCACGCCAACGTCGAGTTCTACGCGGCGGTGGTGATGGAGCAGTGCGGCATCCCGTCCGCGATGTTCACGCCCACTTTCGCGCTCGCCCGCACGATCGGCTGGACGGCGCACGTGCTCGAGCAGGCGCGCGATCCCAAGATCATCCGGCCCTCGGCACGTTACGTCGGGCCGCCCTTCGAGGGGTGAGCGGGACTCGCTCGCGAGATCGAGCGGGGATGCGCCGGGTCGCGAGCACCGCGGACGAACGGTCGGATGCCGCGGACGAACGGCCCGGCGCAGCGCGGCTCGAACGGCCAGCATCGAAGCATGACCACCACCGCCCCCGTTCCCACGTCCGTCGCCGGCCTGTCGACGATGCGCTACGGCGGACTCGTCGTCGTGATGCTGCTGAGCTTCCTGCTCGTCACCGCGGAGTTCCTCCCCAACGGTGTCCTCACCGAGATGGCCGCCTCGCTCGGCGTGACCCCCGGTCAGGCGGGGCAGACGGTCACCGTCACCGCCCTGGCGGGGCTCCTCTTCGCCCCCACGGTGGGCCTGCTGCTCCCGCGCCTCGACCGCCGCACGCTGCTGGTGGCCGCGGCCGCCGCGGCGACGGTGTCGAGCCTCGTGGTGGCCATCGCCCCCAGCCTTCCCGCGATCCTCGTCGCCCGCTTCCTGCTCGGGGCGGCGATCAGCGGGTTCTGGTCGATGTCGATCACGGTGGCGGCGCGCCTGTCGAGCCCCGACCGCATCGGACGCGCCATGATGTTCGGCTCGGCGGGCGTGTCTCTCGCGACCGTCGCGGGCGTGCCGATCGGTGTGGCGCTCAGCGAGGTGCTCGACTGGCGCCTGGCGTTCCTGTCCATCGCCGTGGTCACCGCCGCGGTGGGTGTCGCCGTGCGGTTCGCCCTGCCGCCCGTGCCGCCGGCTGCGACGTCGAGCCTCGGCATCCTGTTCGACACGCTTCGCCGTCCTGGAGTGGGCGGAGGCATGATCGGACACGTCCTCGTCGTGCTCGGGCACTTCGTCGCCTACACCTACGTGCGTCTGTCGCTGGAGCGCATCCCCGATGTCGACGCGGGCACGATCGTGCTGCTGCTCGCCCTGTTCGGCGTCGGTGGAGTCGTGGGCAATCTCGCGGTCGGTGTCGTGGTCGACCGCGCCTTCGCCCGCCTCGCCGTGGTCGGGCCCCTGGTGATCGCGCTGGCGATCGCGGCGGTCATGCTACTGCCCGGAGCGATCGTGGTGGTCGCGATCGCGGTGATCGTGTGGGGCTTCTTCTTCTCGTCGTGGCTGATCATCGTGAACACCTGGGTCGGCCACCGCATGCCCGACCGCCTCGAGGCCGGCGGCAGCCTCGTGGTCACGGGATTCCAGCTCGCCATCATGATCGCGGCGGGCGTGGGCGGCATCCTCGTCGACGCGACGAGCGTCTTGACGGTGGATGCCATCGGCATCGCCCTCCTGATCATCGGCGCCGTGCTCTTCGGGCTGTCGGTGCGCGAGCGGCGCGGCTCCGCCTGACGGGCGCGCGAGCGGCGCAGATGCCGCCCGTCGGTCAGACCGCGAGTTCGCGCCGCCCGGCTCGCCATTCCGACGGCGCGACGCCCGCGTGACGGCGGAACGCCCGCCGGAAGCCCTCGTCTGAGGCATAGCCGAGCGCCCGCGAGGTCTGCGACACCGGGGTACCGGCCTCCAGCAGTTCCTTGGCCCGCCGCATGCGCACCTCGGTCACGTACGACGCGGGCGAGCTGCCGAACACCCGGCGGAACCGGGCCGCGAAGACCGACCGCGACATCGCCCCGAGGGCGGCGAGCTGGTCGATGGTCCACTCGTGCCCGGGGTCGGCGGAGACCGCCGCGACCACGCGCGAGAGGAACGGATCGTCGCTCCGCGGCGGCCATGCCGACGCGCGTTCGGTCGACGCCCACGCCCGCAGCGCCGACAGCAGCACCGTCATCACCATGAGTTTGCAGATGGTCTCGTCACCCTCCCGATCGGAGGGCGCTCCCGGAGCGGGGATGCCGAGGTGCGCGGCCAACGAGGCGGCGGCGGGTTCCGCGTGGGCGAAGCCGCTGACGAACACGACGGGTGGGAGGGCGCGGGTGTCGGCGGTCGGCGTGACCTCCAGCGGCACGACGGTCACCTCGGCACCGGACTGCGACGTCAGCGTGAGGGCGTGGCATCCGAGGGAGACGAAGGCATCGCCCGCGAGCAGTGTGCGCTCGCCCTCGATCGCCGCGGCAGCGCCCGACGGCGCGTCGACCGTGCACGCGGGTCGCTCGGGTGCCCGACCGGTCAGCTCACCGCGCCGGACGTAGACGAGCGCCGCGGCGCCGTGGGGCAGCGGCAGTCGCTCCCTCTCGGACAGGGTGCGCTGCCAGGCGCGGCCGGGCCGCACGTCGATGCTCGACAGGGCACGTTCGAGGGTGGGCTCCGGCGTCATGCCTGCGGCAACCGGTCGGGCGGGCTCCGTATTCCGTCGCCGGTGCGGCGGGCGGATCCGCTCGTCAGGTCAGCAGCTCCACCCCGCTGAAGAACCCGATCGAGATCGACAGCAGACCCGCGGCGACTCCCGCGATGAACCCCGCCGCGGCGAGTTCGCGTGCCATGCGGGCGTTGAGGCTCACGATGCCGCACACGAATGACACGCCCGCGAGCACCCACATGCCGATCTGGATCCACGGCAGGTTGTCGATCTCCGAGATCGCGCTGGCGGTGACGACGAAGATGTACCACGCGATCACCACGACGCCCGAGATGATCGCGACGACCGACGGCACACGCATGTCGCCCTTGGGCGTGGGCGGCGGGGGCGGCTCGTCGCGCGGCGGGACGTCGGTGGCCGGTTCGAGCGAATCGGGGAGGTCGTCGTCTGCCATGGCCCGATCCTCGCAGGTCCTCCGGCGATCCGGGGTTGCCTTGACGCTGCGGCTCAGGCGCGGACGACCCGGATACCGGCCGCCGTGATCGCCTGCGCGGCCATCTCGGGCAGGGCTCCGTCGGTGATGACCTCGGCGAGCTCCGCGAGACGCAGGGCGCGGTACTTGGCGAAGCGGCCGTACTTCGAGCTGCCGGCGACGAGTACCGCGCGCTCCGCGGCATCGACGGCGGCCCGCTTGGCCTCGACCTTCGCCTCGACCGGTGTGGTGACGCCGTGGCCGAGGTCCCAGGAGCTCGACGAGATGAAGGCCAGATCGAGTGACAGCTCGGCGAGGGTGAGTCGGGTGAGACGCCCGATGGTGGAGAGATTCGTTCGGTCCACCCGACCGCCGACCGAGATGAGGTCGGCACTCGGGTGGTCGAGGAAGGCCTGCACCGTCGCGATGTCGTTCGTGACGACGGTCAGGTCGTGGATGTGCTCGAGGAACGGCCGCATCGCCTGGGCGGTGGTGCCCGCGTCGAGGTAGATGGTCATCGTGTCGCGCACGAGGCGCGACGCGGCGCGCGCGATCGCCGTCTTCTCCGCGATCTCGCTGGTCGCCTTCTCGGCGCGCGAGGGCTCGAGCACGAGACGGGTGGCGAGCTTGGCGCCGCCGGTCGTGGCCTGCACGAGGCCCTGCTCCTCGAGGACGGCGACGTCTCGGCGCACCGTCATCTGGCTGACTCCGACGAGGTCGCTCAGCTGACGAAAGCTCAGGACGCGCTCGCGGTGCAACGCCTGGACGATGCTTTCCCGGCGCTGATCGGGGATCATCGGGGCGGCTTCGCTCATCGTCGTCCTTCGGTCCCGCTCAGCTTACTGAAACGGTCGCGGTCCACGGGGTGCCCCAGTGGGCGGTGATCTCGGCCACCCGCTCGGGGGCGATGAGCCGTCGCCGGTGACCGTCCGTGAGCAGGGTGATGCGGCACGCCTCTTCGAGCTCCACCGTGCTGTCGACGGTCGACGCGGCATCCGGTCCGCTCACGACCGCGCCGTGGTTCGCCAGCAGTGCCCCGTGGAACGGGAACGGGCAGTCGGTGATGAGGTCGCCCATGGCGGGGTCTCCCGGCGGAACGAAGTCCAGCAGCGGTACCTGCCCCACGCGCATGAGGGAGTAGGGCGTCAACGGCGGCACGGCGGTGTGCGCGGCCCACGGTTCGAGACACGACACCGCGACGGTCGACGGGGAGTGCACGTGGACGACGGCGCTGTGCTGCGGGTTCCGGGCGTACATCGCGAGATGCAGCGGCACCTCCTTGGAGGGGCGGATGCCGTTGACGAGGTCGCCAGCGAGGGTCAGGACGGAGATGTCCTCGGGCGTGAGGGCGCCGAGGCGCGTACCGGTGCCCGACATCAGCACGTGATCGCCCTCGCGCACGCTCACGTTGCCCGAGGTGCCCGGGCTCAGTCCCGCCTCGACGAGGGTCCGGCCGGCCGCGATGAGATCGTCGACGGCGCTCATGCGAGGGCTCCCCACGCAGCAGTGAACAGGTCGGTGGCGCCGAAGTTGCCGCTCTTCAGCACGAGCGCGACGGTGTCTCCGGATGCCGTCTCCCCGGCGCTCCAGCACACCCCCGGCGCGAGCTGCGGGCCGATCTCGAGGGCCGAGATGCCGAGCGCCTGGACCACGGCTCCGCTCGTCTCGCCTCCCGCGACCACGACCCGGTGGACGTCACCGCCGGCGACGAGGCCGGCGACGACGGCGGAGAGCACGTGCTCGACGGCATCCGCCGTCGCGGAGGCGTCACGGCGGATGTCCGACAGTTCGGTGACCGACGAGATGAGGGGCAACGCGGTCGCGGGCACGCTCCGCACCCAGGCGGTGAGGGCGGCGATCTCGGCGTCGGGGTCGGAGACAGCGGCATCCAGGTCCACCCCTCTCGCGATGGCGCCGCGGGCGGTCGCGTCGGCGATCTGCGCACGGGTCGCCGCCGACGCGGAACCGCACACCACGAGCCGACCGGGACCGACCGCGGGGAAGGGTACGTGAGCGTCGACGGCGGGGGCGTCGAGGTGCGCCGCGAGCGCGGCTCCCCCGGAGACCACCCGCAGGTGGCGAGACGCGTCGGCGATCACTGCGAGGTCGGCATCGGTTTCGGCATCCACGATGAGATATCCGGGAGTGGCACGGTCGATCGCCGCGCGCAGGGCCTCCTCGCCGCCGCGCACGGTGTCGAGTCCGATCTCGGTCAGCTCGGCGCTGGTCTGCGGGGCCAGGATTCCGCTGAGTCGCGAGATCGTCATGGGCGTCAGCGGGTGGTGGCGCATGGGGGAGTCCTCGAGCGGCACGCCGTCCACGAACAGGACACCGTCGCGCACCGTGCGTCCGTTCGCGGGGAACGAGGGCACGACGATGGTGCGGTCGGTGTCCGCTCGTCCGATGATCGCGTCGAGCACCGGGCCGATGTTGCCCTCGTCGGTCGAGTCGAATGTCGAGCAGTACTTCACGTACAGGCGATCCGCCCCCGCCGCGAGAAGGCGGTCGGTGGCGGCGAGCGAGGCCGAGACCGCCTCGTCGACCGGCGCCGTCCGCGACTTCAGGGCGACGACCACCGCGTCGTGGTCGGTGGGGATGTCGTGCTCGCCGATGACGACGGCGGTGCGCAGGCCGCGCTCCCGCAACGCGGTGGCGAGGTCGGTCGCGCCGGTGAAGTCGTCAGCGATGGCGCCGAAGTGCATGGAAGACCTTTTCGTCGGGTGCGGACCGCGGAGGCGGCCCTCGTCCAGTGTATGTGAAGATTTGAGAAGATAGTTTGACAATTTGTGAGTCGGCGTTACAGTTGCCGAGCACCCGATGCGCTCCCCCCGGCATCCCACGACTTTCGACGACGTAAGAGGAACAACGGTGATCCACAGCTCGGCACAGCGCCGTCAGGCCCCCATCCGCATCGCCGTGACCGGCGCGAACGGGGGCTACGGACGCACGCTGCTCGACCAGCTCCGTCGCCTTCCCGACATGACGGCCGCCCAGCTCGTCGACCCGGACGTGGAGGGTGTCCGTCGCATGCTCGCAGACCTCGGCGTCGAGGGCGACGACGTCGTCGCGGTCACGGATGCCGCCGATGCGGCCGCCGCGGTCGAGGCGGGGCGCACGGCCGTGATCGCCGACGCCGCGCACGTCGCCTGGTCGCACGTCGACGTGCTCGTCGAGGCCACCGGTCGCATCGACGCCGGGTTCGCCTACGCCGACACCGCCCTCGACCATGACGTGCACGTCGTGATGGTGAGCAAAGAGGTCGAGACGATCGCCGGCGTCGCGCTCGGTGCCAAGGCGCGCGAACGGGGCCTGCGCTACCTGCCCGGCGACGGCGACCAGCCCGCCAACCTGCTGCGTCTGGTCGACTGGGTGCTCGCGACCGGTTTCGACATCGTCGCGCTCGGCAAGTCGGGCGAGTACGACCTCGTCTTCGATCCCGAGACCGGTGTGGTGGACCAGAACGGCGTCGAGCAGCATGCGCCCGCGCTGGCGGACCTGCTCGGTCACGGTGACGATCTGCATGCCACGCTCGCCGCCCGCCGTGAGGCGGTGTCTGGCCTGAAGCGCGCCGCGGCCGCCGACTCGTGCGAGATGAACGTCGTCTCGCTATACACCGGGGCGACCGCCGACGTCGAGACGATGCACTACCCGGTCGTGCGTCCCGACGAACTCGCCGACGTCTACGCCGAAAGCTCGGACGGGGGCATCCTCGACACGACGGGCGTGATCGACGTGTTCTCGATGCTGCGACTGCCGGGCGAGGCGAGCTTCGCCGGCGGCGTCTTCGCGATCGTGCGTACCGGCGACGACGTCACGTGGGAGATCCTGCGCGGCAAAGGACACGTCGTCAGCCGCAACGGCCGGTACGCGTGCATCTACTGGCCCTACCACTTCATGGGGGTCGAGACTCCTCTGACGATCGCCGCCGCGTTCGACGGCACCGCGACCACGGCCGAGTCCCGACAGCACACGGTGCTCGCCGCCCGGGCGTCCACCGCCCTCGCCGCGGGCACGCCGTTCCGCGTCGAGGGTCACCACCACGAGATCTCGGGCGTCGCGCCGGTCATCGTCGCACCCGACGCGGGCGACATCGCCCCCTACTACCTGCTGTCGGGTGCGCGCCTGCGCCACGACGTCGCCGCGGGCGAGCTCGTGCGCTTGGCCGACCTCGACGGCGTGCACGAGCCCGCGGCATCCGCTTACCGTTCCGGGCTCGCGCTCGGAGCCTGACCTCACCCTCGACCACCCAGGAGATCGACGACGATGCACCGTTGCCCCCACCACCCCCTGCCCGCGCGCGAGGCGACCCCGTGAGCGTGGAGATCATCGCCCTCATCGTGCTCGTCGCGGTGTTCGCCGTCTCGGCGATCCGCAACGTCCACATGGGCGCGCTCGCGCTCGTCGCGGCCTGCGTCATCGGCGTGCTGCTGGTGGGCGAGTCGCTCGACGACGTGCTCGGCGGCTTCCCCGTCGACGCTCTGCTCATCCTGCTCGGCATCACCTACCTCTTCGGCATCGCACGGGCCGTCGGCACGATCGACTGGCTCGTCGACAAATCGGTGCGCCTGATCGGTGACCGGGTCGCACTCATCCCCTGGGCGATGTTCGCCGTGGGAACGCTCGTGGCCTGCCTCGGCACCTCGCACGCGGCCTTCACGCTCGTGCCGATCGCGATGAGCCTCGCGCACAAGCACCGCATCCACTCCACGATGATGGGCATCGCGATGAGCTCGGCCATCGTGGGTGGCGCGCTCGCCCCGACGAGCATCGTGGGCATCACGGTGCTCACCGTCGCCACCTCAGCCGGAATCCCCTACAACGCGGCACTCATGTTCGGCCTCTCGGTCGGCATCAACACCGTGATCGTCGCGGTCGCTTTCTTCCTGTTCGGCGGACGCGAGCTCATGGCCCGCGGTCGCGCGGCGAAAGTGGCATCCGAAGGGCTCAGCGCCGGAGGCTCCGGCGGCGTCGCCGGCACCGGCTTCAGCACGCGCCCCCGCGGCGGTGGCACGGCGGTGCTCGAGCAGACCGTGACGCAGAAGCTCACCGGCTACCAGCTGATGACGCTGATCTCGATCCCCGTGCTCGTGATCGCCTTCTTCACACTCACGCTGAACGACGTCGACCTCAACCTCGGCGCCGTCGCTCTGACCCTGGCCGTGCTGCTCGCTTTCATCAACCCGAAGGCGGGTCGCGAGGGCCTGGCGAAGGTCGACTGGAACACGATCCTGCTCCTCGGCGGCATCATCACCTATGTCGGCGTACTGACCCGCTTGGGCGCGATCGACCAGCTGGGCGAGTTCGCGCGGTCGGTGAACGAGCCGCTCATCGCGGCGTTGGTGTTGTGCATCATCGCCGGTCTCGTGTCGGCATTCGCCTCGACGATCGGCATCATCGGCGCGCTGGTGCCGCTCGCCGTCCCGCTCCTCCTGCCTGGCGGCGGTCTCGAGATGACCGGCTTCATCTACGCGCTGGCGATCTCCGCGTCGCTCGTCGACTGCGCACCGTTCGGCACCACCGGTGCCACCATCGTCGCGTCGGCGCACGAGAGCGAACGCCCTCGGCTGTACAGGCACCTCACGATCTGGGGATTGTCGATGGTCGTGATCGGACCCGTCATCACGATCGCACTCTTCGTGGTTCCCTTCCTGGGTGGGTGACCCCTCGCATCCCCTCGGAACGGCCCGGATCGCCTCACGGTGGTCCGGGCCGTTCCCGTTCGGTCCGGCCTAGGCTCGAACGGATGAGAACCATCGGAGTCGATCTCGCCGCGTCAGCGCCCGGCACCGCTCTCGCCGAGGTCGTCTGGACCGGTGGTCGGGCTCGCCTGACGCGGCTCGAGACCGGGATCGTGGATGCCGACATCGTGGCATCCGTCACCTCCGGCGAGGCGTGGCTCGGCGTGGACTGCCCGCTCGGCTGGCCCGACGCGTTCGCCGATTTCGTCCAGGCGCACCACGCCGGTGTCGAGCCGTCGCTCGGACCCGTCGAGGGCGGCGCCGACTGGCGGCGGCCGCTCGTGTACCGCCACACCGACCACGTCGTGAAAGACCGCATCGGCCGCTGGCCGCTGAGCGTGTCGACCGACCGACTCGGGGTCACGGCCCTCCGCGGCGCGGGCCTCCTGCGCCGTCTCGCCGACGCCGGGTTCGTGGTCGACCGCGCGGCGGAGGGGCGCCTGTTCGAGGTCTACCCCGGTGGCTCGCTGCGCCTGTGGGGCTTCGACACGACGGGGTATCGAGTGGATGCCGCCCGCCGCGCCGTCCTGCTCGACACGCTGCGGGAGCGGGCGCCGTGGTTCGACGTCGGACCCTTCGCGCCGTTCGCCGTCGCGAAGGCCGATGCCTTCGATGCCGTGATCGCCGCTCTCGCGACCCGCGCCGGGGCGCTCGGACTGTTCGAGCGTCCGGCATCCGAGATCCTGCCGGTCGCCCGTCGCGAAGGCTGGGTGGTGCTGCCCGACGGGCCGCTCGAGGACGTGATCGCGGGGGTCTGACGGGTGGGGGCTCGCGGGAGATCCTCATCTGACCGAAAGATGAGTATCCAGGCTTCGGTCAGACGAGGGTCGATCAACGTATCGGCGGTCGCCCGCTTCCGTTTGCCGTGCTGTGGCGGCAAGCCGGATACCGTGCCGACGAGTCGGCCTCTTGTGCGGGCGGCGGCGATGGCCTGTCATGGTCGATATGACCGAGAGCGCGCACACGATCACCTCGAAGCAGTTCCACCGTGAGGCCGGAGTGGGCGATTGGCGCGTGGTCAGCTCCGGCGCGCAAGCGGTCTTCCGCGCGTCTTCCCTGCGGCATGCGGGCAGCCTCGTCGACCCCATCTCCGCGGCGGCCGAGGAGCACGGCATCCTCCCCGACATCGACGTGCGGCCCGAGGCCGTCGTCGTGCGGGTGCCCCCGTGGGCCGCGGGCGGGATTCCTTCGGCGGCGCCCCGGTTCGCCGCCGCGGTGTCCGAGGCGGCCGGTCGCCTCGGTCTGAGGGCCGACCCCGCGGCGATCCAGTCGGTGAGCGTCTACATCGCGCAGCACTCGAAGGCCGATGTGCGCCCCTTCTTCCTCGCCGCTCTCGGGTACGCGCCGGTCGGCGAGACGGACGCGATCGATGCCCTGCGCATCGCGCCCGACCTCGCGTTCAACCCGCTCACCCCCGATGAGCCGAAGCGTGGACGCACTCATTTCGATGTATTCGTCCCCGCGTCGGAGGCGCAGGCGAGAGTGGATGCCGCGCTCGCCGCGGGCGGGCGACTCGTCGACGACTCGCGGGCGCCCGCCTACTGGACGCTCGCCTCCCCCGACAACCACGGCGTCGACGTCGCGTCCTGGATCGATACGGATGGCTGACGGCACGCGTGACCGCCGGTGCTCCGAGCGGGCGGGCCCGGGCTCCGACGCGTCTGTCGGGAACGCGGTGAGGTGACACCAGGTGTCGCGTGAATCGGGCTGATTCGGGACCGGCAGGTCATCTTCGCCGTGACACTTTCCGCCGTCAGAGCGGATGCCCTGTCACGACCTGAGGGGAGACCGCTGCGGTGCGCGGGAGAGCGGTGTAGGACTCGAACACCACCCGTTCGACGGTCTTTTCACTGACCATCCCGGCGAACTGGTGCGCGAGGCGCTCGGCGGCGCGGTGCAGCACCGAATCCGGAGAGAGCAGCCCGTCCTGGCCGCGCTGCGCGCTCATGCCGCCGATCCTTCGGGCAGCAGCTCAGCCATCAGGCCCTCGACACGGCCGCGGATCTCGTCGCGGATGGGGCGGACGGCATCGATGCCTTGACCGGCGGGGTCGTCGAGCTGCCAGTCCTCGTAGCGTTTTCCCGGGAAGATCGGGCAGGCATCGCCGCAGCCCATCGTGATCACGACGTCCGACTCGCGAACGGCGTCGACGGTCAGCAGCTTCGGGGCGCCGCCGGCGATGTCGATGCCTTCTTCGGCCATCACGGTCACGGCGACCGGGTTGATCTGATCCTTCGGCTCGGACCCGGCGGACAGCACCTCGACCCGGTCGCCCGCGAGGGCTTGCAGGTAGCCGGCGGCCATCTGGGAACGGCCGGCATTGTGGACGCAGACGAACAGAACAGTGGGCTTGTCGGTCATGACGGGGTCTCGCTTCCTCTTGGTGAAAAGCATAGACCATCATCTATGAGTCAGGTGGCGGTGATCCCGATCACTTCGGGGAGGAGAGCGCGGACGCGATGGTCGATGTCGTCGCGGATCGACCGGATCACGCTCAGCGGCTGGCCGACCGGGTCAGCGAGGTCCCAGTCCAGGTAACGGCGACCGGGATAGACCGGGCAGGCGTCCCCGCAACCCATCGTGACCACGACGTCCGCTGCCCTCACGGCTTCGTCGGTGAGCGGCTTGGGGAACTCCCCGCCGATCGTGACGCCGATCTCGTCCAGCGCGGTCACGATCGCGGACCGGACCTCCGCTGCGGGAGCCGACCCGGCCGTGCGGACGATCACCTTGTCGCCGGCGAGCTGGCGGAGAATCCCCGCTGCCAGCTGCGAGCGGCCGGCGTTCTGGACGCAGACGAACAACACCGACGGCGTCCCCACGGATTCCTCTGTGCGATGGAGGTCGTCGAGGCGGGATGCGGTGAACGTCGCCGCGCGGGAGGCGAGCAGAGGAGCGGTGCCGCGGGCGGCGAGCAGTGCGCGGGAGTCGATGAGGTAGCGGGCGACCGTTTCCCGGCTGAAGACCCCCTGGTAGCGGGCCGCGAGATCGTCGACCACGCGCTCCCAGTCCGGTTCATCCGTCGCGAGGGCTGGCGCGCCGAGGAGGGCGGTGACGCGGTCGGCTTCGTCGGGGTTGATCGAGTACCAGACCCGCCGCCCCTCCGGTTCGCGGACCACGAGGCCCTCGGCGCGCAGCGCGGCCATGTGGTGGCTGACGGTGGGCTGCCGCAGCCCCAGCTGCTCCGCGAGCCGGCTGACCATCGCGCGACCGCCCGCGGCATCGCGGATCAGCTGGACGATGCGGGCGCGGGTGGGGTCGGCGAGCACCGACAGCGCGGGAGCATCCACCGAATCCATAGACCACAGTCTATACGAGGCCGCTGATCAGGTGCCGTTGCGGGTGGAGCGCCGCTCGATGAGGACCGTGTCGCGCCATTCGCCGGCGTGCGGACCCAGCTGCGAGCGGGCGATCCGCTCCCGCCGTCCGACGACGCGGAATCCGGCCTGCTCGTGCAGGCGCAGGCTCGCGGTGTTCTCCGGGAAGATGCTGGACTGGATCATCCAGTAGCCGGCGTCTTCGGCCACGGCGACGAACGCGTCGAGCAGCTGTCGCCCGATGCCGTGCCGTGGTGGTCGGGGTGGATGTAGACGGAGTGCTCGATCACGCCACGGTAGACCTCCCGCGACGACACCAGGGAGGCCGCCGCCCAGCCGACCACCGCGCCGGTGTCGTCGGCGGCGACCAGACGGGCGTCGGGGATCTTCCCGGCGTCGAAGTGCTCCCAGGATGGGGTGGTGGTCTCGAAGGTGGCTTCCCCGGCGTGGATGCCGGCGGCGAAGATCTGCTCGACCTGCGGCCAGTCCGCCGCCGTCATCGCCCGGATCGTCGTCACGAGCAGCACGAGCCCCCGCCGGAGCCGAGGTCGGTTGAGCAGACCCCCGTGGTCGGCAACGTCAGCTGGACGTCGGTGGCGGCGGGCATGTCCCCGTCCAGCCACGCGGCGATCGAGCGGACCTGCTCGTAACCGGTGGCGAGCAGGAACGTCGGAGCGCGACCGTAGGACTTCATTCCAGCCAGGAAGAACCCGGGCTCCGGGTGGCGCAGCTCGGCGAAGCCGTGCGGGGAGACGGTGCCGCAGGAGTGCACGTTCGGGTCGATCAACGGCGCCAGCCTGCGCGGCGCTTCGACGATGTCGTCCAACTCGAGGCGAATCTCGCGCAGCATGCTCAGGTCGGGGCGGAACCCGGTCGCGTTCACCACGACCTCGGCAGACAGGAAACCGTCCTCACCGCGGCTCCGCCCGAGCAGTCGAACCCCACCCTCGTGAGGCTGAAGTCGAGAGATCTCGAACGAGTCGAGCAGGGTGATCTGGCCGGTGTGGACCAGCTGGTCGACTCGGGAACCGAGACGGGCGCGGTCGGCGAGTTCGTCGTCCGGTGAGGAGGAGACGCGGATCGCGGAGGGGTTGCGGATCAGCCAGGTCACGCGCGTCCCCGGCTCCGTCTTGGCGAGCTCGCTGAGGGCGATCAGGGTGTTCGCGGCCGAGTGCCCGGCGCCGACCACGACAGTGTGCTTGCCCGCGAACGACGCGCGGTCGGCGCCCAGGACGTCCGGGAGAGCGTGCAGGACGAGGCCGCCGACGTCGACGGCGCCGATCGGGTCCAGTCCGGTCGAGGCCAGGGGGTTCGGGGTGGTGTAAGTGCCGGACGCATCGATCACCGCCCGCCCGGTGAGCTCCTCGACGGTCCCGTCGGGCGTCTGGAGGCGCAGCAGGAACGGAGTCTTCTCGCGGCCGGCGGTGCGGGTGCGATCCATGCCCTCCCGCGTCACCGCGACCACGCGGGTGCCGAGCCGGACCCGCGACCCGATCTCCGGCAGCGCCGCGAGCGGTTCGAGGTAGGCGTCGACGAGCTCTCGCCCGGTGGGCGCCCGGCCCTCGTCCGCCGCCACGGTCCAGCCGGCGGCGTCGAGCAGGCGACGGGAGGCCGGGTCGATCACGTGCCGCCACGGGGAGAACAGTCTCGTGTGACCCCACAGCCGGATCGAAGAGGCGACCCGATCGCCAGCCTCGAGGATCGTGAAGTCGATACCCCGCTCGACGAGGTTCGCCGCTGCCGCGAGCCCGATCGGGCCGGCGCCAATGATCACCACGGGCAGCGTCGCCAGCCGGTCGCTCGTCGCGGTGCGCGGGGTGAGGTCGAGCAGGGTCATGAGAGCGCCTCCGGAGAATATCGATGAACGTCGATGCTCAGTATCTCGACATGTATCGAAACCTGTCAATATCGACTACTGTCGATGCATGCTTACGACGGTCGAGATCACCGACGTCACCCCGGCGGTCGCGTGCTGCGCCTCGCTGATGAAAGAACCCCTCCGCCAGACCGACGCCGAGCAGCTGGCCAAGACGCTCAAAGCCCTCGCCGATCCTGCCCGGTTACGGCTGCTGTCGATCGTCGCCTCCTCAGAGGGGCAGGAGGCATGCGTGTGCGACCTGATCGACCCGATCGGACTGTCCCAGCCGACCGTGTCCCACCACCTCAGGGTGCTCGCCGAGGCCGGGTTCCTCAGCCGCTCCAAGCGCGGAACGTGGGCGTACTACCGACTCATCCCCGAGGCGCTCGAGCAGGTCTCCCGGCTCCTGGTGTCCGCTCGATAGCGGTCGTCAATCCAGAAGGTGTATTCCCGGTCGTCCTCGGTGAGACCCCGGTTGACAGCAGAGGGTTCCCGACAGGCGACCCTTGCGGACGACGTGGCGGAGCGCTAACGTGCAACCAAATGGTTGAACAACAGAGCGACGCCGACATCGACCGGGTCTTCCATGCCCTGGCCGATGCCACGCGACGCGACATCGTGCGGCGCACGCTGGTCTCCGAGCAGTCGGTGACCCAGCTGGCGGCGGCGTACGCGATGTCGTTCGCGGCGGTGTCGAAGCACATCGCCGTGCTCGCCGAGGCGCGGCTCATCACCAAGCGTCCGGAGGGGAGGGTGCGACTCGTGCGTGCCGACCCTGCCGAGCTCGCTCGGGCGCAGCACCTGCTGCGTTCGTACGAAGACCTCTGGCGCGGACGCGTCGACCGGCTCGACGCGCTGCTGGCCGAGCCGGAAGCCGCGGCATCCATCCCGCCGACCGAACCCACCCACCCCTGACCCGACGAAGGAGTCGTCATGCCCGTCACATCCGTCGAAAGCGACGCCGAAACGCTCACCATGACCCTTGTCGCCGACTTCGCGGTCGGCCCGGAGCGGTTGTGGGCGGTGTTCACCGATCCGCGTCAGCTCGAGCGCTTCTGGGGTCCTCCGGGCTGGCCCGCGACCTTCGATGCGTTCGACTTCCGCGTCGGCGGGCACGCGAAGTACCACATGACCTCCCCGCAGGGGGAGCGCGCCGGCGGGGCGTGGGAGTTCACCGCGATCGATGAGCCCCGCGGATTCGAGGTCATCGACTCCTTCGCCGACGACAACGGCGACCCCATCGAGGGGATGCCGTCGATGCGCATGGTCTTCACCTTCGAGGCCACGCCCGAGGGCTCGCGGCTCTCGAACGTCAGTCACTTCGCCTCGGCCGACGCCCTCGAGCAGGTCGTCGCGATGGGCGCGGTCGAGGGCTCGACCATGGCGATGAACCAGCTCGACGCCGTCCTGCACGGCCTGCGGGAGTTCGCGCAGGGCAAGGGCACGCAGCTCGAGATCCTCGACGACCAGCACGTGCGCATCACGCGCCTCATCGACGGCCCGCGCGAGCTTGTGTGGCGCGCGCACGTCGAACCCGAACTCATGCGGCAGTGGATGCTCGGACCCGACGGCTGGCGCATGACCGTCAGCGAGGTCGACGTGTCGGAGGGCGGGCGCTACCGCATCGCCTGGGAACCCGAGGAGGGAACCGAGGGCGAGGGATTCGGCTTCGACGGCGCGACCCTGCTCGTCGACGAGCCGCGTCGCATCGTGCAGACCGAGCACATGACCGGCACCGACTGGCCCTCCACCACGAACGACCTGTCGCTCTACGAGGAGGACGGCGCGACCCTGGTCACGTTGCTCATCGAGTACCCGGATGCCACCACCCGCGACGCCGTCCTCTCCACCGGCATGGTCGACGGCATGGAGAAGAGCTTCGAGCGGATGGAGCGCGTCGTCCTGGCGTAGCCGAGAGGATGCCGCGGCCTCGGGGCTGCGGCATCCCGCCCGCGGACGGGCTCTCGCGGAACCGCGCGCCGAGGCTCGCAGAAGTGCGCGAATCCCGCAGTATCTGCGGGGAGATCTGCGAGCAAGGCGCCGTTCTGCGAGCTCCGGCTCCGCGTCAGCTCTTGATGTACCCGTTCGGGTTCAGCACGTACTTGCGCGGGGCGCCCTTGTCGAAGTCGGCGTAGCCCTGGGGCGCGTCGTCGAGGCTGATGGGCGTGGCGTTGACGGCCTTCGCGATCTGCACCTTGTCGTGCAGGATCGCCATCATCAGCTGCCGGTTGTACTTCATCACCGGGCACTGGCCGGTCGTGAACGTCAACGACTTGGCCCAGCCGAGGCCGAGTCGAAGCGAGAGCGAACCGACCTTCGCCGCGTCGTCGACGCCGCCCGGGTCGCCCGTCACGTACAAGCCCGGGATGCCGAGGGCCCCACCGGCCGCGGTGACCTCGAACAGCGAGTTGAGCACCGCCGCCGGTGCCTCGTGCGATGAGTCGGAGCCGTGTCCGCGCGCCTCGAAGCCGACCGCGTCGACCGCGGCATCCACTTCGGGGGTGCCGAGGATCTGATCGATCTGGTCGCGCGGGTCACCCTTCGACACGTCGACGCTCTCGAATCCCAGCGACCGCACCTGCGCGAGGCGTTCGGCGTTGAGATCGCCGACGAGCACTGCCGCCGCGCCCAGCAGCTGTGCGCCGACGGCCGCGGCGATGCCGACCGGACCCGCGCCCGCGACGTACACGGTCGATCCCGGGCGGACGCCGGCGGTGTAGGCGCCGTGGAAGCCGGTGGGGAAGATGTCGGACAGCATCGTCAGGTCGAGGATCTTCTCGAGCGCCTGCTCGCGGTCGGGGAAGACCAGCAGGTTCCAGTCGGCGTAAGGGACGAGCACGTACTCGGCCTGCCCGCCGACCCACCCGCCCATGTCGACGTATCCGTAGGCACTGCCGGGGCGGTCGGGGTTCACGTTCAGACAGATCCCGGTCTTGCCCTCTTTGCAGTTGCGGCAGCGGCCGCACGCGATGTTGAAGGGCACAGAGACGATGTCGCCGACCTTGACGAACTCGACATCGGGACCGACCTCGATCACCTCGCCGGTGATCTCGTGGCCCAGCACGAGCCCCGCGGGGGCGGTGGTGCGACCGCGGACCATGTGCTGGTCGGAGCCGCAGATGTTCGTGGAGACGGTGCGCAGGATCGCGCCGTGGGGGACCTTCCGGCCGACGTTCGCCGGATTCACGCCCGGGCCGTCCTTGAGCTCGAACTCGGGATAGGGGGTGTCGATGACCTCCACCACTCCGGGTTCTTTGTACGCCACTGCCTTGTTGCCGGACATCGTCGTCCTCTCCGGCCGGTCGACCCGACCTGGTCGCGTCGTGTGGGCGGACCCGCAGCGACACCCGACGCGACGTGCGACCGGATTCGGCCGTGAGCGATGCGGGGGTGCCCTCAGCCAAGACGCCGATGACCGGAACGTCAAGGGATGGCGCGAGACGCCATTCGATGCGTCATGCGCGCGACCCGTCTACTCCGAGGGAGAGGCCCGGCGGACGGCGTCGCGAACGGCCCTCTCGACCTCGGCCGTCACCTCGACCACCGCGAACGACACCGGCCACATCGGACCGTCGTCGAGGTGCGCGGTGTCGTCGAAGCTCACGGTGCCGTAGCGCGTCTTGAACTTCGACGCCGGCTGGTAGAAGACGACGACCTTGCCGTCTTTCGCGTAGGCCGGGAAGCCGTAGAAGGTCTTCGGGTGCAGGTGCGGCGCCTCCTCCAGCACGATGACGTGGAGGCGTTCGGCCATCGCCCGGTCGACGCCCTCGAGCTTGTCGATCGCCTCGAGGCAGGCCTCGTTCTCCTTCTCGAGCTTCGCCGCGCCCTTCAGCCCCTTCGTGGCCTTGAGCTCCTCGGCGCGCTGTTTCATCGCCGTACGTTCTTCGTCGCTGAACCCTGCTCCGCCTGCTGCCATGGCATCCGTCCTCACGTGCGTCGCGATAAGGGAAGCGTAATCCTCCGCGTTCCCGCGCGGTGGGTCGCCGGTGCGGGGCAAGCGCGCGTTGAGTGTCCAGAACACGCCGTCGATCTCTCCACGCGCCGGAGTGTCTTGGACACTCAACCGGGCTGGACGGGGCGGCCCCGGCGCCGCGGGGGTGCGCGTCCACAACGCAGGTCAGGCCTGGCGCAGCCCTTCCTCGAGCGCGACCCACGCGAGCATCGCGCACTTCACGCGCGCGGTGTACTTCGACACCCCCGACAGTGCGGCGGCGTCGGCGAACGTCTCTTCGTCGAGCGCGATCTTGCCGCGCGAGCGCATCGCCTCGCGGAAGCCGGAGATCAACGCCGAGGCGTCGGCGGTCGGCATCCCCTCGTCACCGCCGTCTTCCTGCAGCAGGGCGACGAGCATGGATGCCGACGACTGCGAGATCGAGCATCCCGCGCCCTCCCAGGTGACGGATGCCACGCGGTCGCCGTCGACGTCGACGCGGAGCGTGATCTCATCGCCGCAGATGGGGTTGCGCTGGTGCACCGTGGCGCTGTGCGCGCCCGGTTCGGCGAGGCCGAAGCCGCGACGGTTCTTCGCGTGGTCGAGGATCAGCTCCTGGTACAGCGACTCCAGCCCGCTCACGCGCGTGCTCCCGCCGTGCTCGCGCCGACGCCGAAGAAGCCGCGAACGCCCGAGACGGCGTCGAGGAACGTGTCGATCTCCTCTTCGGTCGTGTGGATCGCCGCGCTCGCGCGCACCGACGCCGTCAGGCCGAACCGGCGGTGCAGCGGCTGTGCGCAGTGGTGCCCGACACGAACGGCCACGCCGCGGGAGTCGAGGAACTGGCCCACGTCGTGCGCGTGCACGCCGTCGACCGCGAAGGCCTGCAGGGCGATGCGCTCGGCGGCATCCGTGTCTCCGAGCAGGCGGATGCCGTCGATCGAACGGAGCCCCTCGCGCATGCGCGTTTCGAGCAGGGCCTCGTGCGCTCGTGCGGCGTCGAGATCGTGTCCGCCGAGCCACCGCACCGCGGCGGCCAAAGCCACGGCCTGCGACACCGGCTGCGTGCCCGCCTCGAAGCGCTGCGGCGGCGGGAGGTATTCAGCCTTGTCGAGGCTGACGGTGGTGATCATCGACCCGCCGGTGGTGAAGGGCGGCAGCGCCTCGAGCACCTCGTCGCGGCCCCACAGGGCTCCGATGCCGTAGGGCCCGTAGATCTTGTGTCCCGAGAAGACGGCGAGGTCGACCCCGGATGCCGGCAGGTCGAGCGCGAGGTGCGGAGCCGACTGGCACGCGTCGAGCACCGTCAGCGCGCCGACGCCGCGGGCGAGGGTGACGAGCTTCGCGACGGGGTTCACGATGCCGAGCACGTTCGAGACGTGCGGGAACGCCACGACCTTGGTGCGCTCGCCGATGAGGTCGGCTGCGGCGTGCATGTCGAGCATGCCGTCGTCGAGGACGGGGATGTGGCGCAGTCGCGCGCCCGTGCGCGCGGCGAGCTCTTGCCACGGGATGAGGTTGGCGTGGTGCTCGGCCTCGGTCACGACGATCTCGTCGCCCTCGCCCAGGCGCCCCGCGTAGCCGAGGGAACCGGCGATCAGATTCAGGCCGCCGGTCGCTCCCGAGGTCCACACCAGCTGCTCGGGCTCGGCGCCCACGAACTCGGCGACGGTGATCCGTGCGTCTTCGAACAGCTCGGTCGCGTCGGCCGCGAGCGTGTGCGCACCGCGGTGCACGGCGGAGTTCGCGCGCTCGAGGAACTCGCGCTCGGCATCCAGCACGGCACGGGGCTTCTGGCTGGTCGCTCCCGAGTCGAGGTACACGAGGGGCTGGCCGTCGATCTCGGTCTCGAGGATCGGGAAGTCGGCACGCACGGCGGCGACGTCGAAGGGGAGTGTCACCCCTCCAGGCTACGGCGCGTCGGGTGGGTGCGGGGTGTCGTGCTCGAGGCTGCCGGTCGCCTCGCCTGCGCGGAGATGTTCCGCCCGTGAGACTGCGTATCGCCGACATCGCTGTTGCACCGCGCGGCTGCCTCGTCAGCGAGACGCCGTCTCGGTGCCGCCGAGCGCGCGATCCCCCGCCGGTGGGCGCGCGAAGAGAAGCTCGACGCGCGGAAGCCCGGCGCGCGGAGACGCCGCGACTCTCGGGCCGGGTGACGTCGGGGCCGCCCCGGGTGAGAACCGGAGCGCGGGAGGGCAGGGGGAGGCGGATCCCCACAGGATGGAGGTCGGTGTCGTGGGCGGGGCGTCATCGAGTCGTCCCGCGCGTCCCGAAGCGAAGGGTGAATCCGTGAGAGATCGAGAATCCACAACCGACTCAGACGGTCGCGCGAGAGACCTCTCCCGCCGGACGGCCATCGGCGCAGCTGCCCTCTCGGTGCCCGCCATCGTCATGGTGGCCGCCACGCCGGCTTTCGCCGGGTCGACCGACCGGAGGATCACCATCACGTTGGCCCCGACCGCGGTGCGCGTGAGCGAGTCATCGTCGGTCACCGTCCGGGTGACGAATGCCGCGGGGGCGCCGTTGGCCGGTCAGGCGGTGTCTCTTTCGGCGTCGAGCGGTGTGACGCTCGGGCCGTCGAGCGGTCTCACCGACGGCTCGGGAACCTTCACGACCAGGGTCACCCCGTCAACCGCCGAGGGCACGTCGACCATCACCGCCGTCTCGCCCGGCGCGGGTGGAACGGTCTCGGCCGCGGCCACGCTGGCCTACGGCGCCCCCGTACTCGAGGTGCGTTTCAGTCCCGATCCGGGTAAGGGTGGGACGCGATCGGCGGTGATGGCAACCCTGACCATCCACTCGGTCGCGGTGGAGGGCAGCACGATCTCGATCTCATCGTCAGAGCCGCGCCTCGTCTTCAGCCCCTCCATCGGAACGACCGATGCCGCCGGGACGTTCAGCTCGTCCTTCGTGCCGTTCCCCAGCGGCACTCCGCGATCGGCCGACATATTTGCCTGGAGCCTGGACTACGGTACGGCGGTCACGGTCCGCTACGTGTGGCTCACCCCCTCGAACTGAGACATGACGTCAGCCCGGTGCACGGGCCGGTTCCGGGCAGGACGTGCCCCCTACCTCGTCAGCGAGACGCCGTCTCGGTGCCGCCGAGCGCGCGAGACGCGTGAGAATCGCGTCGGCGGCCGCATGGGAACCGTCAGCGTGACGCATCCCGGGGAGGTCGCCGCGTAGACCGGATGCCATGACCCTCACGGCCCTGATCCCCACCCTCCGATCCAGCATCCCGGCGCCCTTCGATCCCGCGGCGTGGCCCGCGGGATCCCTGCCCACCCTCGACGACGTCACGGTGCGGGCGATGTCGGTCGGCCGGTACGCCGACATCTGCGGCACGCCCTGCGTGTGCACGGGCCCGGCCGTCATCCCGGCGTCGGGTGGGGTGGCGTCCGCGACGCTGTCGACGACGGTGATCGTGGCGACGGTGGTGGATGCCACCCCCGACACACTGAGACTCGACGCGTGCGCCGCAGGACTCGACGTGGTGTGGCGCGAAGCGCGACTGCTCGGCCGGGTGTCGCACGCCTACGACGAGCCCTTCGCGGTCATCGACGCGCACGGCAGCGAGGCGCGCGCCACGGTCGTGCTCCCCGGAGATGTCCGAGTGGGTGATCGCATCGCCGTCCCCTGCCCCGGGTGCCACACCCTCGGGGAGGTGCGTTGATGCTGCTCCACTCGATCGTCTACGCCTGCCGCTGCGCACGCGTGCAGGCGGAGTTCGATACCTGCGCCGATGACGACCCCGCACCTCTCGCGCCCATCTCGTGAGTCGCGCGGACGTCGCCGCCGACGCGGAGCCGCCCTCGGCCGGTGTGGAGGTGATCAGGCGAGCCGCGGTCGTTCGCGAGAGGTCTGCCATCGACGGTGGGGCCGGTCGGCCGGGAGGTCGTCGAACGTCATCGCGGGTGCCGGAATGGGAATAGTGGCATGTGAAGATGTGATTCTCAGTATTTGTTTGTGCTTGCACTTCATCGGTGAACATGCCGGAATTCAGGAATTCGGCATTTCTTGACATCGTGGCAGAAAGGAAATTCCGCCGCAATTCGGGCGCACTAATATGCCCGGATGACCGACATGAGCCGTGAATATCAGACGCCCTCGCTCGAAATTCTCATGCGCATCCACGGGTGGCGCGCCCGGCGGCAGGGCGACGGATGGGAGATCGGTCCGCGGGCCAGCCCCGTCTGCGTCCGACCGGGGGCGAAGGGGGCATTCGAATTGGTCGTCGACGGTGAGGCCCTCGCCCTGCCCGATGAGCCCGCGGTCATCGATTTCCTCTCGCAGGTCGCGCTGAGCCGCGCACTCGAGGGCTCGCCGCCGCAGTGAACGGGACGACGCGCCTGCCGGTCGGGGTGACGCGGTCGCGCACGATGCGGCGTCGCGGGAGGGTCTTCGTCGGGCGAGGTCGCGTCGAGTCGAGGTGACGCGGGGGAGCAATCTCTGCACGAGAGACGCCGGGCGGGGTGCGCCTTCTCTGTCACCGGGGTCGCGTGGCAGCCGCGTCGACATTGCGCCGACTCGCAGCCGGGCTCGGCGCCCACCGGTCATGAGCAGGCGCGAGGACGCGGAATTTCTCCGCGGGACGAACACATATATGTTCTGGGTCCCGATTCGGACGTGAGTGAAGATGAAGAGTTAACGTTCGTTCAGCAACCGGGGCTGCCGTGACTAGACCCTCCGTCGGATCCGAGCATGAGATTCTTTGCGCACGTCTTTCGCGCAATCTCGCCATCGAAGTACATAATGCGCGTAACAGTTTGGGGTATTCCCAAGAAGAGGCTGCGCTGAGGGCGGGGATCGCGCCTCCGGCACTCGGTCGAATCGAGCGCGCACGCTTCTCGCACTACCCCTGGGCGAATCCCACGTTGGAAACGCTCGTTCGCCTGCACTCGTCGTTCCAGATCGATCCCCTCCGCTGGATTCGGAGCCTTTCCGACGACTAGATCTCGTCTACTCGGCCGCGCCGCGCGCGCCGCGCATGTTCGCGCACAGCGCTCGGAGCTCCCTTTCTCGAGGTGACGCCTTCTTTCCGACCGGTGGCTCGCAGAGGCAGACGAGCGACGCTGTCGCCGATCACTGGTGGACGATCTCGCGGTCCGGCGGACCGACGATCCTTCCGTACGTGAGGCGGAGCGCGGCGCAGCGTGACGGGCGCGGAGTGCGCCGTCACACGACGAGCCGATACCCCATCCCCTGCTCCGTGAGCAGGTGCACCGGGTTCGACGGGTCGGCTTCGAGCTTCTTGCGCAGTTGCGACATGTACAGGCGCAGGTATCCGGAGTCGGCGACCTGCTCGCTGGCCCAGATCTCTTTCAGCAGCGTCTGCCGGGTGATGAGCGAGCCCGGGTTGCGGGCCAGGAATTCCAGCATCCGCCACTCCGTCGGTGTCAGGTGCACACGCATTCCCTCCCGCAGCACGGCTTTGGCGGCGAGGTCCACCTCGACGCCGCCGAACCGCACGACCGACTCGCCGCTCGAGGGCACCGAGCGACGGGCGTGTACGCGCAGGCGGGCGAGCAGCTCATCGATCTGGAAGGGCTTGGTCACGTAATCGTCGGCGCCGGCGTCGAGGGCCTCGACCTTATCGGCCGAGCCCGTGCGGCCCGAGACGACGATGATCGGCGCGGTCGTCCAGCCGCGAAGCGCCTCGATCACCTGCACGCCGTCGAGGTGCGGCATCCCGAGGTCGAGCAGCACGATGTCGGGATGCGATTGAGCGGCGAGCGTGATGGCCGCGGCACCGTCGGCCGCGGCGACGACGTCGTACCCGTGGGCGGCGAGGGTGATGCGCAGGGCGCGCACGAGCTGCGGATCGTCGTCGGCGATGAGGATCTTCACGGGGCGTCCTCTCGGGTTTCGGATGCCGCGGGCCGCGCCGCGGGGAGGGACGGGGGTCGTCCGGAGGTCGCGGGCGTGGATGCCAGGGGGCGGGCGCTCGCCGCGGGCGCGGACTCGACGAGGCCGGTGTACGGATCATCGGCGGGAGTGTCGTCCGAGACGGGGAGGGCGATCACCATCGTGAGCCCACCGCCGGGGGTGTCTTCGGGCGTCAGCGTTCCGCCCATGCCCTCGGCGAATCCGCGCGACAGGGCGAGGCCCAGCCCCAGGCCGGCGGTGTTGTCGGTGTCGCCGAGGCGCTGGAACGGCGAGAACATGTCTTCGCGCCGCTCGGCGGCGATGCCGGGGCCGTGATCGATCACGCGGATCTCGGCGGTGCCACCCAGGCGGCTCGTCGCGATGCGCACGCGCCGCCCCGAGGGTGTGTACCGCTCCGCGTTCGTCAGCACGTTGACCAGCACGCGCTGCAGCAGCACCGCGTCGGCATGGAGCGCCGGCAGGTCGGGATCGAGCGCGAGCTCGACGGCATCCGGTCCGAGGTGGAGTTCGTCGAGCGCGCTGAGCACGACGCCGGCGGCATCCACCTCCGTCAGCGACACCGCGAGCACTCCGGCCTGCACGCGGCTCACGTCGAGCAGGTCGGTCACGAGCACCGACAGGGTCGCGAGACTCTCGTCGGCGGTCTCGAGGAGTTCGCGGCGGTCGTCGTCCGAGAGGTTGTCGCCCGCGGCCCGGAGTCCTCCGAGCGAGGCGACGGCGGCGGCGAGCGGGCGGCGCAGATCGTGGCTGACGGCCGAGAGCAGGGCGCTTCGCACCTGATCGGTCTCGGCCAGGGCGCCCGCCTCGGCAGCGGTCTCGGCCAGGTCGGTGCGTTCGAGGGAGGCCGCCAGCTGCGCGACGACCACGTCGAGCAGGCGGCGCTCGCTCGCGTCGAGGTCGCGACCGTGCAGCTCGAGCACCGCCCGGTCGACACCCACCGGCACGGTGGTCGACCGTTCGTCGCGCACCGGCTCGCCGTCGGTGGCGATGACGTGACCGTCGGCGGTGATCAGGCGCACGCCCGCGAGACCGAACGCCTCGCGCGCGCGGCTGATCAGGGCGGGAACCGCGCTCTCGCCGCGCAGCACGCTGCCGGCGACCGTCGCCAGAAGCTCCGCCTCGGCCGAGGCGCGGCGGGCGGCGCGGGCGCGGCGGGCGGCCTGGTCGACCACGACGCTCACCAGCATGGCGATGATCACATAGAGAACGAGGGCGATCGCGTGCACGGGATCGCTGATGGTGACGGTGTAGAGCGGCGCGATGAAGAGGAAGTCGAGGGTCACGCCCGACAGCACCGCGGCGAACACCGCCGGCCAGATGCCGCCGATCAGCGCGACGACGACGACGAGCAGCTGATACGCCAGGACGTCGGTGGTGATCGAGTCGTCGGAACCGGTCGAGAGGAGGAGCAGCGAGATGAGGGGGCCGCCGACGAGGGCGGTGACGAAGCCCAGGATGCGACGCTTCGCGCTGAGCGCCGGGCCGGTCAGACGGGGGAGGGCGAACCGCCCGCCGGCGCGCGCGTGGTTGACGATGTGCACGTCGATGTCGCCGGAGGCGCGGATGACGGTGGCGCCGATGCCGGGACCGGTGAGGGCCGCGGCGACACGGCCGCGGCGGCTCACGCCGATCACGAGCTGCGAGGCGTTGACCGATCGGGCGAACTCGACCAGAGCGGTGGCGGGGTCTTCGCCGACCACCTGGTGGTAGGTGCCGCCGAGGGTCTCGACGAGGGCGCGCTGCTCGGCGAGGGCGCCGGGGGTGCTCGTGCGCAGGCCGTCCTGCGTCGACACGTGCACGGCGAGCAGCTCGCCGCCCGATGACCGCGCGGCGATGCGGGCGCCGCGGCGCAGCAGCGTCTCCCCCTCGGGGCCGCCGGTGAGGGCCACGACCACGCGCTCGCGCGCCTGCCACGAGCCCTCGATCCCGTGCTCGGAGCGATACCGCTGCAGGGCGGAGTCGACCTCGTCGGCCAGCCACAGCAGCGCGAGTTCGCGGAGCGCCGTGAGGTTGCCGAGGCGGAAGTAGTTCGACAGCGCCGCATCGATGCGCTCGGCGGGGTAGACCGAACCCGCCGCGAGCCGGTCGCGCAGCGACTGCGGCGTCAGGTCGACGACCTCGATCTGGTCGGCGGCGCGCACCACGGCATCCGGGACCGTCTCGCGCTGCACGACACCGGTGATCTTCTCGACGACGCCGCCCAGTGACTCGATGTGCTGCACGTTGACGGTCGTGATGACGTCGATGCCCGCGGCGAGCAGCTCGTCGACATCCAGCCAGCGCTTGTCGTTGCGCGAGCCGGGGGCATTGGTGTGCGCGAGCTCGTCGACGAGGGCGATGCTCGGATGCCGTTCGAGCACGGCATCCAGGTCCATCTCGTCGAGCGCGACCCCACGGTGGGCGACATCGCGGCGCGGCACGACCTCGAGGCCCTCGGCCTGGGCTGCGGTCGCGGCACGCCCGTGCGTCTCGACGATCGCGACGACGACGTCGCGGCCCTCGTCGCGAAGACGGCGCCCTTCTTCGAGCATCTCGTACGTCTTGCCGACCCCCGGCGCCATGCCCAGCAGCACGCGCAGGCGCCCGCGCTTCACGCGACGCTCCGCTCGGCCCCTGAGCCCGCACCGACCCGCGTCGCCCCGTTGAGCGTCCAAGACACGCCGCTTCGCATCTGGGCGTGCGGCGTGTTCTGGACGCTCGACGGTGCGAGGGTCCGCTGGAACGCCGAGCCCGCGTGCACCCTCGACGGGGGCGCCGCCGCCTGCGCGCGAACCCGCCGCCGCGCGAGGAGCGCGACGGCGGCGAGGGACGCGACGTGAGCCATGTCAGCGATTCTCGTCGCTCAGCGCGCGTCGAGGGCGCGGTTGAGCTCGAGCACGTTCACCCGCGGGTCGCCGAGATAACCCAGATCGCGCGGCTGGGTGTGCTCCGCCACGAGCGCCGACACGTCGGAGACCGGGATGCCACGGGCCTCGGCGACCCGCGCGACCTGACGTTCGGCGGTGGCGACGGAGATGTCGGGGTCGAGGCCCGAGCCCGAGGCAGTGACGGCATCGGCCGGGATCGCGCCGGAGCCGTTCAGGGCGTCGAAGGTGGCTTTGCGCTCCTCGATCTCAGCGATGAGGTCGTCGTTCTCGGGACCCCAATTCGTCCCGCTCGAGGCGGCGGAGTCGTAGCCGTCGCCGGCGGCCGAGGGACGCGATTGGAAGTACTGCGGCAGGGCGTTGCCGTCGGCATCCGCGAAGGACTGCCCGAGCAGCTGCGAGCCGACGACCTGACCGTCAGCCGAGCGGACCAGCGATCCGTTGGCCTGGAAGGGCAGGGCGACCTGTCCGACCGCGGTGATCAACAGCATGTAACCGACACCGAGCAGGGCGGTGAAGAGGAGCATCGCGCGGGCGGCGACGCCGGCGGTACGCAGGGTGGTGCGCATGACGGGGGCCTTTCAGAAGCCGGGGAAGAGGCCCACGACGAGGTCGATGAGCTTGATACCGATGAAGGGGACGATGACGCCGCCGAGCCCGTAGACGAGCAGGTTGCGGCTGAGGATGCTCGACGCGCTCGCTGCGCGGTACTTCACGCCGCGCAGCGCCAGTGGGATCAGCACGATGATCACGATCGCGTTGAAGACGATCGCACTGAGCACCGCCGAGGCGGGCGATGACAGCTGCATGACGTTCAGCACCGCCAAGCCCGGGAACACCCCCATGAACATGGCCGGGATGATCGCGAAATACTTCGCGATGTCGTTCGCGAGCGAGAACGTCGTGAGCGCGCCGCGCGTGATCAGCAGCTGCTTGCCGATGCGCACGATGTCGATGAGCTTGGTCGGGTCGGAGTCGAGGTCGACCATGTTGCCGGCCTCCTTCGCGGCCGAGGTGCCCGTGTTCATCGCCACGCCCACGTCGGCCTGCGCCAGCGCCGGGGCGTCGTTCGTGCCGTCCCCGGTCATCGCGACGAGGTTGCCGCCCTCCTGCTCGCGCTGGATGAGGGCGAGCTTGTCTTTGGGCGTGGCCTCGGCGAGGAAGTCGTCGACGCCCGCCTCTGCGGCGATGGCTTTCGCGGTCAGGGGGTTGTCGCCCGTGATCATCACGGTGCGGATACCCATCGCCCGGAGCTCCCCGAAACGCTCACGGAGGCCGTCTTTGACGATGTCCTTCAGATGGATGACGCCGAGGATGCGGCCTGTGGCCCCCGACAGGGTTGCGACGACGAGCGGGGTGCCTCCGGACTGCGCAATGGCATCCGTCTCGGTCGTGAGCTGCGCGCGCAGTGCCGCGCCGACGGGGGTTCCCGTGCTCTCGAGCCAGGCGAGTACGGCGGAGCTCGCGCCCTTTCGCACCTGGGTGCCGTCGACGAGGTCGAGGCCGCTCATGCGGGTCTGCGCGGTGAAGGGCACCGATTCCGCGCCGCGGGGCATCTCGGCGACGATGCCCTGCGATGCCGCGAGCTCGACCACCGAGACGCCCTCGGGCGTGGGGTCGGCCTGCGACGACAGTGAGGCGAACTCGGCCAGTTCCGGAGCGCCGACGCCCTTCATCGGCACGAAGGCCGAGGCGCGGCGGTTGCCGTAGGTGATGGTGCCGGTCTTGTCGAGCAGCAGGGTGGTGACGTCCCCCGCGGCCTCGACCGCGCGGCCCGACATCGCCAGCACGTTCCTCTGGACGAGCCGGTCCATGCCCGCGATGCCGATGGCGCTCAGCAGCGCGCCGATGGTCGTGGGGATGAGGCACACGAGCAGCGCGACGAGCACGGGGATCGACACGGGCGAGGCCGCGTACGAGGCGATCGGGTTGAGCACGAGCACCACGATCACGAACACGATCGACAGGCTCGCCAGCAGGATGTTCAGCGCGATCTCGTTCGGCGTCCGCTGGCGCGAGGCGCCCTCGACGAGCGCGATCATGCGGTCGACGAAGGTCTCGCCCGGCTGGGAGGTGACCTTCACCACGATACGGTCGCTCAGCACGCGGGTTCCGCCGGTGACGGCGCTGCGGTCGCCACCGGACTCACGAACGACCGGCGCCGACTCGCCCGTGATGGCCGATTCGTCGACAGTGGCGATGCCGTTGACGATGTCGCCGTCTCCGGGGATGAGCTCGCCCGTCTCGACCAGCACGACGTCGCCGACGCGCAGGTCGCCCGAGGGCACATCCTCGGTCGTGGCACGGGATGCCGAGGGGTCCTCGGGAGAGTACGAGACGACGCGGCGGGCCGAGGTGGTCGTGCGGGTCTTGCGCAGGGTCGCCGCCTGCGCCTTGCCACGGCCCTCGGCGACGGCCTCTGCGATGTTCGCGAAGAACACCGTGAGCCACAGCCAGACCGCGATGGCCCAGGTGAAGCCGAACGGCAGGGTCTCGGACGCTGAGCCGCCAGGGGACGCTGAGCCTGTCGATGCGTCCCCGAGGAACGGTTCGGCGATCGCGATGAGCGTGGTCAGGGCCGCGCCGACCCACACCAGGAACATCACGGGGTTGCGCCACTGGGCGGCGGGGTTGAGCTTCTTCGCGGCGCCCGGGAGAGCGGCGACGATCTGCGCGGCGCTGAACGCGCGGCGCGGGGTAGGGGTCGAGGCTTCGTCGACGGGAGCCGGAGCGTGCGTGAGCGTGGACATCAGCGGGTAAGTCCTTCAGCGAGGGGTCCGAGGGTGAGGACGGGGAAGTAGGTGAGCGCCGTGACGATCACGGCGACACCGGCGAGCAGGCCCGCGAACTGCGGGCGGTGCGTCGGCAGGGTTCCGGCGGTGGAGGGCACGGCATCCTGGGCCGCCAGGGCACCGGCCAGCGCCAGCACGAACACGATCGGCAGGAACCGGCCGAGCAGCATCGCCACGCCGAGTGCGGTGTTGAACCACGGGGTGTTGGCCGTCAGACCGGCGAAGGCGGAGCCGTTGTTGTTGGCCGCCGAGGTGAACGCGTAGAGCACTTCGCTCAGACCGTGCACCCCGGGATTCCAGATCGAGGTGCCCTCGACGTCGGCGCGGATGGCCGGGATACCGAAGCTCATCGCGGTGCCCGCGAGCACGAGCGTGGGCGTCACGAGGATGTAGAGGCTCGCGAGCTTGATCTCGCGCGGCCCGATCTTCTTGCCGAGGTACTCGGGGGTGCGACCGATGAGCAGGCCGCCGACGAACACCGCGATCACGGCAAGGATCAGCATGCCGTACAGGCCCGAGCCGACGCCGCCGGGGGCGACCTCGCCCAGCATCATGTTGATCATCGGCATCATGCCGCCGAGGGCCGTGTAGCTGTCGTGCATCGAGTTGACGGCGCCGGTGGAGGTGAGCGTGCTGGTCGAGCCGAACAGCGTCGAGCCGAAGATGCCGAACCGCACCTCCTTGCCCTCCATCGCCCCGCCCGCGAGCATCGGGGCGGTCCCGTTGCCGGCGAGCTCCGCCCAGGTGAGGAGGGCAGTGGATGCCGCGAAGATCGCGGCCATGACGCCCAGGATCGTGTAGCCCTGGCGGTTGTCGCCGACGATGCGCCCGAAGGCGCGGGGGAGTGAGAACGGGATGACGAGCATCAGGAAGATCGACAAGAGGCTCGTCCACGGGGTGGGGTTCTCGAACGGGTGGGCGGAGTTGGTGTTGAAGAACCCGCCGCCGTTGGTGCCGAGGAGCTTGATCGCCTCCTGCGAGGCGACCGGCCCACCCGGGATCGACTGGGCGGCTCCCGCGAGGGTCGTGGCATCCGTGAACCCCGTGAGGTTCTGGATGACGCCACCCGCCAGCAGCACGATCGCCGCGACGACCGCGAACGGCAGGAGCAGGCGGTAGGTGCCGCGCACGAGGTCGACCCAGAAGTTGCCGATCACGCCGCTGCGGCGGTACGCGAACCCACGGACGAGGGCCATGGCGATGGCGATGCCGACCGCGGCGCTGACGAAGTTCTGCACCGTGAGGGCGGCGAACTGCACCGTGTACCCGAGGGTGGTCTCACCCGAGTACGACTGCCAGTTGGTGTTCGTGACGAACGAGACGGCGGTGTTGAACGACAGCGCCTCGCCGGGGGCCTCGAGGCCGAGCGAGAACGGCAGCACCGCCTGCAGGCGCATGATCGCGTACACGAACACGACACCGACGAAGGAGAACAGCAGCACCGAGCGCAGGTACGCCTGCCAGGTCTGAGCGCTGCGCGCGTCGACGCCGATCAGGCGGTAAGTGACGCGCTCGACGGCGAGGTCGCGCTCGCCGGTGTAGATGCGGGCGATGTAGTCGCCGAGGGGGCGGTACGCCAGGCCCAGCGCGACGATGAGGGTGAGGCTGGTCAGGATGATGGACCAGATCGTTCCGGCGTCCATGTCAGAACTTCTCGGGGCGGACGAGGGCGACCACGAGGTAGACGACGGCGGCGACCGCGAGGACCGCGGCGAGGATCGAGAAGAAGATCATGAGCGCTCGCCCCCGTTCCGGCGTGCCGCGGGGGCGGACGGGCCGGTGGTGCGGGCGGACGAGGGGCGGGCTTCGGGACCCAGCTTCTCGACCCCCTTGGCGACGAGCGCGACCAGCGCGAAAAGCGCGACGGTCGCGGCGAGGAAGACGGCATCGAGCACGACGACTCCAGGATCGGAACAGAACCGCGGCAGGACCGCGGGCGCCGCGGGGCGGCACGTGTGTCGATACAACTCCGCCCGGGCACGGCATCCGGGCGTCCTAACGGTTTCCCTACGGGTCGCTGGCGGACGCATACGGAGTGCTCACGCCGCGGAGCTCCGGCGGGGCGGTGCGGCACGGAGCCTCGGCAGGGCGGGGCAGCACAGCTCCGGCAGGATGCCCTCGCCGTGGCCCTTACGGTCCCGGTGGTCGGGATTCGCAGGAGTTGTGCGCGAGCGGCGCCGGGTCTGTGGTTGGCGCGGGGCCGACGGGGCTTGCCGGCCGACGGCACACAACTCCTGCGTAACGCGCACGCCGTGGCCCTTACGGTCCTGGTGGGTCGGCATGCAGGAGGCGTGCGCGAGCCGACGGCTCACGCCGCGTCGGCGTGCGGCGCGAGTCGTCGCACGCGACCGCGCGCGGGCGCATCATGGAGGCATGCTCCCTTCCGACGGCCCCGGCGTGCGGGTCACCGCGCACCTGGTCATCCCGGAGTCCGAGCTGTCGTGGCGGTTCTCGCGCTCCTCGGGCCCGGGCGGGCAGGGTGTGAACACCGCGGACTCGCGCGTCGAACTGATGTGGGATGCCGCGGGCTCGGCGGTGCTGTCGCGCACGCAGCGCGAGCGGCTCGTCGACCGGCTCGGCGCCCGCCTCATCGATGGCGTGCTGACGATCGCGGCATCGGAGCACCGCGCGCAGCTGCGCAACCGCGACGCCGCCCGCGAGAGACTCGCCACGATCGTCGGCGACGCCCTGCGTCCGCCCGCGCCGCCCCGCCGCGCCACGAGGCCCACCCGCGGCTCGAAGGAGCGACGCCTGCAGGCGAAGCAGCGCCGCACCGACGTCAAGCGCATGCGCCGGCGCCCGACCGACTGACGGCCTCCGCCTTCCCGGTTGAACGTCCACAACACGCCGGTGGTTTCCGAACCCGTCGGCGTGTTGTGGACACTCAACGGGCTCGCACGGCGCCGTGAGGCGCCGCCCGAACACCGGCGTGGCCCGGACTCCGGCGCCACCTCGAACGCCTCGCCACCTCGAACGTCTCGCCGCCCGAACGCCGACGCCCCCGCCACAGGGACGGGGGCGTCGGGCGGAACTCAGGATGCCGAGCCGGGTGGCGTCTTCTTCGGGCGCGGGGCCGGGGCGTTCGCCACGGGCTGCCCACCGCGCTGCTGGCCGGGGAGGGGGCGTGAACGGCGACCGTAGATGAGCTCGGACGAGTCGAGCAGCCACGGCACCAGGTTGATCGAGACGCCGTGGATGAGCATGAGCTGGTGCGCGAGGCGGCGCGAGCGGCGGTTGTGCAGGATCGACTCCCACCAGTGCCCCACGATGTACTGCGGCAGGTAGACCGTGACGATCGCCGAGCCGTTCTTCTCGCGGTACTTCTTGATGAACGCCGACACGGGCGAGGTGTAGGCACGGTAGGGCGAGTCGATGATCACGAGGGGGATGGGTACTTCGTGCTCTGCCCAGTCCTTCTGCAGCTTGGCCGACTCCTCCTCGGTGATCGCGACGTGCACGGCGAGGGTCTTGTCATGGTTGGCGGCGAGGGCGTAGTCGATGGCCTTCGACGTGGGCTTCTGCAGACGGTTGACGAGCACGATCGCCACGTCGCCCGACGAGCCGAAGTGCACCGTGTCATCCATCTGGATCTCGTGCTCGACGTCGCGGTAGTACCGGTTCACGCCGATCATCAGTACCGCGAGGATCGGGATCGCGATGAACACGAGCCACGCTCCGTGGGTGAACTTCGTGACCGTGACGATCAGCAGCACCAGCACGGTCATGCCGGCGCCGACGGAGTTGATCCACAGGCCCGAGATCGCGGAGCGCCGCTCGATCGCCGCGGACTGCTGCTTCGCCGCTTCCGCGGGCAGCAGCTTGAACTCGCGCAGCGCGCGCCGCCAGTGCCGGACCATGCCGATCTGCCCGAGCGAGAACGATACGAAGACGCCGATGATGTACAGCTGGATCAGTGTTGTGAGGTTGGCCTGGTACACGATCAGCACGCCGATGGCGACGATGCCGAGGATGATCATGCCGTTCGAGTACACCAGGCGGTCGCCGCGGGTGTTGAGCGCCTTGGGGGCGTAGCCGTCGCGAGCGAGCACGGCGCCCAGCAGCGGGAAGCCGTTGAACGCGGTGTTGGCGGCCAGCAGCAGGACGCACGCGGTGGCGGCCTGGATGACGAAGAAGAGGACGCTGCCCGACCCGAACGTGGCGGCCGCGACCTGGGCCATGAGGCTCGGCTGCGGGTTGTTCGCGCAGTCGAAGCCGATGAGGTTGCAGGGGTTCTCGGCGTAGTGCACACCGGCGATGAGCGCGAGGGCGGTCAGGCCTGCGAACAGCAGGATCGCGATGCCGCCCATGAGGCTCAGCGTCGTCTGGGCGTTGCGGATCTTGGGCTTGCGGAACGCGGGGACGCCGTTCGACACGGCCTCCACACCCGTGAGGGCGGAACATCCGCTGGAGAACGCCCGCAGCACGAGAAGGATCAGCGCTGCCTGCGTGAGCGATTCGGCCTGCACGTCGTACTGCTGGCTGGAGGCGACGGGGGCATCGCCGGCGAGCGTCCGGGCCAGGCCCACGACGATCATCACCGCGACCGAGCCGATGAAGAGATAGGTCGGGATCGCGAAGACGCTCGACGCCTCGCGGACGCCCCGGAGGTTCACGATCACGATCAGGATGACGAAGCCGACGGCGATCTCGACGCGGAACGGGTTCAGCTCGGGAAGCGCCGAGATGATGTTGTCGACCCCGGATGCCACCGACACGGCCACCGTGAGCACGTAATCGACGAGCAGGGCCGCGGCCACGATGACGCCGGGCACCTCGCCCAGGTTCTTGCTGGCGACCTCGTAGTCGCCGCCGCCCGAGGGGTAGGCCTTGATGAGCTGCCGATAGCTCAGCACGACGACGGTCAGCAGCACGATGACGGCCACCGCGACCCACGGGCTGAGGGTCAACAGCGCCGTTCCGCCGATGAGCAGGATCATCAGCAGCTCCTGTGGCGCGTAGGCCACGGAAGACAGCGCGTCGGAGGCGAAGATGGGCAGAGCCATCTTCTTGGGAAGGAGCTGTTCGTCGAGTTTCTCCGAGGTGAGGGGCTCGCCGATCAGGATGCGTTTCGCGATCGGAGTCTCTTCGACGTCCCCGCGACTTTCGTCAGTCACGGCGCGCGACATTACGCCCACCGGGGGTTCTGCGCAATGTGACGCGCTCGTCGTTCACGTCATGGTCGCCGGACCGTGACCTCTGCTGATGGCGGATGCCGGCGGGCGGGGGTGGCGCCGACGGCGTGCGGGGGCGGTTTCAGGCGGCCTGAGCGGCGATGAACGCGGCGATCCCGTCGGCGCCGCCGTGGTCGTGCGCCGAGATCGTGACGACCGCGTCGCCCGTGAACACGATCAGTTGACCGTGCGCCCCGTGCAGGCGCCAGGCTCTGCCGGGGCCCTCCCATCCCGCGAGGCCGTAACGGCGGTACCCGTCGGCGGTGCCGCCCGTGTCGACCCACCCCGCGTGCATGGCATCCACCACTCCGGCCGAGACCAAGCGCCGGCCGTCGAGCATGCCGCGGTCGCGGATGAGGAGCCCGAGGCGCGCCATCTCCTCGGTGCGGAGGGCGAGGCCCTCACCGCCGAGCACGCGCCCGTTCGGGCATCTCCGCCAGGAGACGTCGGCGAGGCCGAGAGGGGCGAACAGGCGCGGGCGCAGGTACCCCTCGATGTCGCCGGTGCGCTGAGACAGGGCGTGCATGGCCGTGTACGTGCTGGCGTTGGAGTACTGGAACGTACGGCCGCGGGAGGGGCGCGAGACGAACTCGGCGGCCAGGTCGGGCCAGTCGGTCATCATCGTCTCCGACCACGGCAGGTCGATCCCGCTCGACATCGACAGCAGGTGACGCAGGGTCACGTCGTCGGCCGCGGTGCCGGGGAGGAGGCGCGCGACCGGCTCGTCGAGCGACACGAGCCCCTCATCGACGGCGATGCCCGCGGCCAGCACCGCCACCGCCTTGGCGACCGAGTGGATCTCTTCGCGCACATCGGGCGCCCACCGGTGGGTGGCGACGTCGTCGCCGACACGGACGTGCAGGCCGTGCGCGGCGAAGCCGACTTCGGCGATGTGGTTCACGAGGACGTCGCGGAGGTCGTCGGCGCGGGTCACCTGCACAGGCTACGTTTCGGCGCGGGGATCCTTCCCTAAGCTCGCGGGGTGGACAACATCCTGGGATCCGGCCTGCTCGCCGTCGTGGCGGGGGCGGTCGTCGCAGTGCTGGCGTTCATCCCCTTCGTCGCGGTCAGCTATCGCCGCCGCGGAGGGTTGACGCTCTGGCGCACGGCTCTCTGGGCAAGCGCGGCGGTGTACTTCTGGGCGATCTGGACCTACACGCTCGTGCCGGTTCCCGAGTCCGACGACTACCGGTGTCGCGGGGTGAACCTGCGGCCGTTCGAGTTCGTCGACGACATCCGCTCCGCCGTCGCCGTCTCGGGCCGCTACCTCACCGATCCCGTGGTGTTGCAGGTGGCGCTGAACGTGCTGCTGTTCCTGCCCCTGGGCTTCTTCCTGCGCGTACTCGGCGGGCGCGGCATCCTCATCGCGGGGCTGTCGGGGTTCGTGATCTCGGGGATCATCGAGACCACCCAGCTCACCGGCGTGTGGGGCATCTTCCCCTGCGCCTACCGTGTGTTCGACGTCGACGACCTCATCGTGAACACCTCGGGGGCTCTGCTGGGCTCGCTTCTCGCGTTCGCCGTCCCGGCCCAGCACCGCGGGGCGCGGAGGGCTCCGGATGCCGAGAAGCCCCGCCCGGTCACCCGTCGCCGTCGCGTCCTGGGCATCGTGTGCGACGTCGTGGGTGTCTGGCTCGTCAGCTTCGCGGTGTCCGTCGTCGTTCAGGCGGTGATCACCCTCGCTCTGGGGGAGACGGCTACCTTCTCGACCGACGAGGTCGCCTCCCTCGCGGGTACGGCCGTTTCGACAGGACTCTGGCTCCTGGTGGTGCTGGCGACGGGCCGCTCGGTCGGCGATATCGCCACGCGCGTGCGCTTCACCGACGGCGTGCTGCCCGCTTGGGTGGCTCGCCCGCTGCGGTTCCTCACGGGCGCGGGCGCGTTCGTGCTGCTCAGTGCGCTGCCTGCGCCGTGGTCGGCCGCGGCGACCGTGCTGGCGCTGGCCACGGTCGCGCTGGTGTTCGTCTGGCGCGACGGACGCGGGCTCACCGGCTGGCTGGGCCGCCGAAGGCTCGTCGACGACCGGGCCGGTGTGGTGAGCCCGACGGTCGACCGGGGAACGGTCGCGCGATGAGCAGGTCTGCCCTACGGTGACCGCATGAGAGAGCCTTTGTCTCCGGCCGATGCGCGCATCCTGGCGCTCGAGTCCGACGTCGTGCGCGGGCACGCCCTGAAGCTGCTGGTGCTCGAGCCGGGCGAGGCCCTCGACCTCGACGCGGTGCGGACGAGCGTCGCCGATCGCCTCCCGGCCTTTCCGCGCGGACGTCAGGTCGTGGTCGACGACGGCCAGGGCCCCGCCTGGGTCGAGGCGGCCGAGATTGAGGTGCAGCATCATGTGCGCAGGCACGCCGCCGCCGACCCCGCAGAGCTCCGAGCCGTCGTGGGGCGACTCATGTCGGAGCCCCTCGACCGCTCCCGGCCCCTGTGGAGCGTCGACCTGGTCGGCCCCCTCGCTGACGGACGCGAGGCGGTCGCGGTGCGCCTTCATCACGCGCTCGCCGACGGTCTCACGGCGGTGCGCTTCCTCGAGTCGGTGCTCTTCGAGCCGCACGACGCCCCGGCCCACGAGGTCGGCCTCCGCGACCCCGACGCCCGCCCGACGCGCTGGAGCGAATGGGAACGGATGCCGATGACCCTCGCCCGCGAGCTGGGGCACCCCGGCTCGCGCTCGCCGTTCGATCGCCCCCTCACCGCGCGTCGCGCACTCGCCTTCGTCGACGTCCCTCTCGCCGAGGCGCGGGCGGTCGGCGCGTCGCGCCCGGCCCACGCCACCGTGAACGACGTCCTCCTCGCCGTGATCGCCGGGGCACTGCGCCGGCGCCTCCTCCATCGCGGTCACGCGCCCCGCATGAATGCCCAGGTTCCGGTGAGCCTGCACGAGAAGGGGGAAGATGCCGCGGCATCCGGCAATCGCGACTCCTTCGTCGATGTGGGGCTGCATCTCGACGAGCCGGACGACCTGCGTCGACTCGACCTGCTGAGCGCGCAGATCCGCGCACGCAAGCACGCGCACGACGCCCGATCGCTCGACGAGCTGTTCCGTGCGCTCGCCGCGGCCGGGCCCGTCGGCGCCTTGGCGCGGGGGCTCGCCGACGATCCACGCGAGTTCGCCCTCGCCATCTCGAACGTGCCCGGCCCGCAGGTGCCGGTGGCCGTCGCGGGACGCCGGGTGGGGCACGTGTACACGTCGTCGGAGCCCGGCCCGCGGCACGCGCTGCGGGTCGCGGCGATCTCCAACGACCGGTGGCTCGGGGTCGGCTTCTGCGTCGATCCCGACGCGGTGCCCGATGTCGAACTGCTCGCTGACGCGGCGCACGACGCGTGGGAGGCGCTGCGCGCGAGCCTGTGACCACGCGGCGTGCCCGGCATCCCGTGCGCGGGTCGGTGCACCAAGGCGGGGCTTCTAGCCGACACGCCGGTGCCGGTGCCCGTGCCGGTGCCGGCACCGGGTGCCGTGTGTCGGCGTGTCGATGGTGGCGTCCGCCGTAGTGCGCGGGGCGGCTCGGCGTCGACGCCGGGCTGCCGTGTCTCGACGCCGGAGCACCACCGGCGTCGCAGGTTCTCGGGCGCCTAGGCTGGTCGCGAGGGAGTCGCATGTCGTCGAGAGCAGGGCGCGCGCAGCGCGTGGGTCGCGGTGTCGCCGCTGCCGCCGTGGCGACCTTCGTCGCGACCGTCTCGCACGCCTCGGTCGGTTCGCAGTTGCCGCCGGCGTCGAATGTCGCGCTCGCGCTGAGCCTCGCCGCACCCGTGTGCGTGCTGCTGGCCGGACGCGCGATGTCGTGGTGGCGACTGTCGGCCGCGGTGGTGCTGAGCCAGGCGTTGTTCCACGGCATCCTGACCCTCGACCTGCGCGGTGACGGCATAGCCGTCGGCGGCGCGCATCACGGGGGAGTGACCGCGCTCTTCGACGCCGCCGCCACCGCCCATCTGCCCGCGGTGCACGCGGCGCACTCGCCGTGGATGTGGGCGGCGCACGCCCTCGCCGCGGTGGTCACGATCCTCGCGCTCGGTCGCGGTGAGCGGGCCGTGCAGGCGGTCGTCCGCTTCGTCATCGCGGCCCTGTCGATGATGCGCCCCCTGCGCGGACTCGGCCCGCGGACGGATGCCGTTCCCGCGGCGCCCGCGCCGCTGCTGCTGACGACGCCGATGACGGTGTTGTCGCCGATGAGGCACCGGGGTCCGCCGCGCGCGGCGTGACACCTCACCCTCATCAACCGCGCAAGACGCCCGTTCGGCGTGCGCACCGTCAGAAAGCAGCACCATGTCTCGCAAGACCACTCTTCGTCGTGCCCTCGTCGGCCTCACCGCCGGCGTGGCCCTCGCGATCGCCGCGCCCCTCGCGGCATCCGCCCATGTCACCGTCAACCCGGACACCGCCACCCCGGGCAGCTACGCCACCGTCAACTTCCGGGTTCCCACCGAGAGCGAGACCGCGTCCACCGTCAAACTCGAGGTGTCCCTCCCCACCGACACCCCGTTGAGCGCCGTTCTCGTGCAGCCCGTTCCCGGCTGGACGGCCACCGTCGAGAAGGGCGCACTGCCCGCACCGGTCGAGGTCGAGGGCAACACCATCTCGGATGCCGCGCTGAAGATCGTGTGGCAGGCCGATCCCGGCGTCGGTATCGGTCAGGACCAGTTCCAGATCTTCTCCGCCGTGCTCGGGCCGGTGCCCGACACCGGCAGCATCGTTCTCCCGGCCACCCAGACCTACTCCGATGGCGAGGTCGTGGACTGGGCGGCGACACCCGACGAGGTGGCGGCGGACGACACGCTCGAGCCCGCGCCGGTGCTCTACATCAACGACACCCCGCCCAGCGGCGAGCACAGCCACAGCGGGCACGGTGCCGCGTCGGCAGCCCCGGCGGCCGACGCGATGACGGCGACCTCGGTGCCGTCCGACGACTCGTCCGGCGTCGCCCTCGGCCTGAGCATCGCCGCCCTCGTCGTCGCCGTCGCCGGGGCCGTGCTCGGCGCCCTCGCCTTCGCGCGTCGCCCGAAGCGGAGCTGATCGTGGCATCCCGGAACGTGCTGCGGCGGGTTCTGGCCGGGGCGGCGGTGGTCGCGGCCGCGATGACCGCCGCCCTCGGCGGGGCGACCGCCGCCTCGGCGCACGACTCCCTCGTATCGTCCTCGCCCGCCGAGGGTGACACGGTGTCGTCCCTGTCGGAGGTGCGCCTGGACTTCAGCGCCAACCTCCTCGGCACCGACGGCGGCAACATCGTCATCGTCGTCGGCCCGGACGGGCGCCATTACGAAAGCGAGTGCGCGGCGCTGGCGGGACCGACCCTCACGCTGCCCGTCGCCCTCGGAGCCCCCGGCGACTACTCCGTGGAGTGGCGGGCGGTTTCGTCCGACGGGCACCCCGTCTCGGGTGTCATCCCGTTCGCGTACACGGGCCAGAGCGTCTCGACGGGCGCCGAGGCCTCTCCCTGCGCGAGCGCAGCAGGAGCGACCGAGGCGGCGGCTGAACCGGCGAGTACCGGCGGGATGTCGGGTCTCACGCTCGGCCTGCTGCTCGGGGGCGGCGTCGTCGCACTGGTCGGTGTGCTGCTCGTCGTCATCCTGCGCCCCCGCACGCGGAAGGACTGACGGTCCGAGCCCGGATGCCGCGGCCCGGCGCGCCTCTGACAGGTCGCCGGGTCGTGGCATCCGTTCGTTCGCCGACGACGCGGTGGCGGCATGAGAACAGGGGAGAGAACCAGAACAGGCCCACCGACGTCAGGTCGACCTGTTCTCGCCGCATCCCCTGTCCTGGTGACGGGGCGCGTTCCCTCGACGCCGTCCGCCGGTCACGCACTCTCGGTGCGACCGGCGAGCGACGGTGTCCCCGACACTCGGAATCCGCGACCCTTAAAGGTTCTGGCCCGGCACCGAGAACGTGTCGCAGGCGTTCACCCCGCTGTCGTACCCGACGTCGAACCAGCGGGTGCGCTGCTCGCTGGAGCCGTGCGTGAAGCTCTCGGGGTTGACGACACCGCCCGATTCGGCCTGGATGTGGTCATCGCCCACGGCGGATGCCGCCGAGAGGGCATCGACGATCTGCTGTTGCGTCGGCGGCTGCAGGTAGGGCGTGCCGTTCTCGTCGACCTGTTCGCCCGCGGCGGCGACCCACGCCCCCGCGTAGCAGTCGGCCTGAAGTTCGGTGCGCACCCCGTTGCTGTCCGGACCGGTGCCGTTGTTCGGATACTGCTCGAAGACGCCGGTGAGGTTCTGCACGTGGTGGCCGTACTCGTGTGCGAGTACGTACAGCTGCGCCAGGGGGCCGGCGGTCGTGTCGTACTGCGCGCGCAGGATGGAGAAGAACGTCGGGTCGACGAAGACCGTCTCATCGGGCGGGCAGTAGAACGGACCCGTCGAGTTCGAGGCCGTGCCGCACGAGCTCCCCGTCGCCTGGTCGACGATGACGAGCTGCGGCTCGCGATAGCCCTCGAGGCGCTCCGCCCAGAACTGGTCGATGTTGAGCGAGGTCGCGGCCAGGCGACAGGCGTCGTCGCGGTTGGCATCCCGGCCCGTCTCGCAGGCGGCTATCTCCTCGCCGCCGCTTTCCGGGCCCGCGGCTTCCTGACCGCCCAGGAGGCCGGTCAAGTCGGTGCCGGTGAGGGCGGAGAACAGCAGCACCACGATCGCGCCGATGCCGACCGTTCCGCCGCCGATCGCCGCCACAGTTCCGCCCCGGCGTTTGGCGGAATTGCCGCCGACGCGCGCATTGTCGTTGAACGTCACGGACGACACGTTACGCGCGCGTCCACCGGGCGGAATGGGGCTGGACTTCGCGCAGAAGCGGTGTCTGCGCAGGCGGAAGCCGCCGGCGCAACCCCCTGATCCCAGAAATGGACGGGGGTACCGTCAGCCGCGAGAAGCATCGCAGCCCCGGCGTCCGCTTCTCGACGACAACCATCGGAGTCCGTCATGCCTTTGACACGCCGTACCTTCCTCGCCGGATCGGGCGCGCTCGCGCTGCCTTTCCTCCTCGCGAGCTGCGGATTCGTCCAGACCGCCCCTGCCGAGAGACGCCAGGGCACTCTCACCTTCACCACGTGGGGGACGGATGCCGAGCTCGCCGGATTCCGCTCCGCCATTGCCGCGTTCGAGGCGGCGAACGAGGGTTCGACCGTCGAGCTCAACGCGGTGCCGTACGAGCAGATGTTCACGAACATCGATGCGCAGCTGCAGGCGGGCAACCCGCCCGACATCTTCCGCGTGCCGTATTACACGTTCGGCGCCTACGCCGGGCGCGGGCAGCTGCTCGACCTGAAGCCCCTGCTCTCGGCCGATCGCCAGGGGCAGTTCACCCCGCAGGCGTGGGCGGCCGTGCAGAACGGTGACGGTACCTTCGGACTGCCGCACCACACCGACACCTCGGCGATCCTCGTCAACCTCGACATGTTCCGCCAGGCGGGCATCGACCCGTCGGAGATCCCCACCTCGGCCGATCAGGCGTGGACGTGGGACGAGCTCGACGCCCTCGGCGAGCGGCTCCGCGCGGGCCTTCCCGCCGACCGCTGGCCGTGGGCCTACAACTGGCAGGGGAACGGTGTCACGCGCTGGCTGAGCCTGCTGTTCCAGTCCGACGGCGCCTTCCTCGAAAGCGACCAGAAGACTCCGGCGATCGACTCCGACGCCGCCCGTGAGGCCGTGGAGTTCTCGAGCTCGTTCTTCACCAAGAACTACGTACCGGCCAACAACACGATCTCCTCGTCGAGCTACGCGGCGGAGTCCTGGTTCTCGCAGTCGGTGGCGATGGTGTGGTCGGGCGCGTTCCAGATCCCGGATGCCGAGACCACCGCAGACTTCGAGTGGACCGCGACCTATGCTCCGCGCAACGTCCGCGCGGGCAGCGACTTCGGAGGCAACGCGCTCGTCGCCACCGCGAACACGCAGCAGCCCGAGCTGGCCGCGGCGTTCCTGGAGTTCGTCACGAACGCCGACCCCATGCGCGACTTCTGCCGCGCGGCATCCCTCCTCCCCACCCGCGGCGATCTGCTCAATGACGACCTCGAGTTCGACGTGCGCCCGGATCTCGCCCCGGTGTTCGCCGGGCAGGCCTCACTCGTGCAGCCGCAGGACGTCGCGCAGGTCGCGAGCCCGTCGATGTCGGCGATCATTCCGGTCCTGAAAGAGCAACTCGACCTCGCCTTCACCGGGGCACAGGATGCCGCGACCACGGTGACGAACCTGCAGTCGGGGATCGGCGCGGCCACCGGTGGCTGACACCGCGGTCGCCCGGCCCGACACGGTGTCGCGGTCGGGTCGTTCGGGGTCGGGGGAGCGGATGCGCACCCGCCGCCCCGGCGCGCGTCGAGAGGCGCTCGCGGCCTACGGATTCATCGCGCCGAACTATCTGCTGCTGCTGGTGTTCGTGCTCGTGCCGCTGGTGGGGGCGTTCGTGGTCAGCCTGCAGCGCACCGACGGCTTCGGCGCGGGCACATTCACCGGGCTCGACAACTACGCGCGGCTCGCGGGGGACCCGCTGTTCTGGCGGGCCCTCGGCAACACCGTGCTCTTCACCGTGCTGGTGACGCCGCTCTCGATGCTCCTGGGGCTGGTGGCCGCGACGCTCCTGAACTCGGCGCTGCCGGCGCGTCCGCTCTGGCGCTCGCTGCTGATCCTGCCGATGGCGGTGTCGGGCGTCGCCACCGCTCTCATCGGTGTGCTCGTGTTCGATCAGAACTCCGGCATCCTGAACCGTCTGCTGTCGGCCGTCGGGCTCTCACCCGTCACCTGGCAGTCGGATCCGCTGCCGGCGTTCGCGACGATCGTGCTGGCGACGGTGTGGTGGCGCACCGGCTTCAACATGCTCATCTACCTCGCGGGGCTGCAGGGCATCGGCCCCGACCTGTACGAGGCCGCCACGCTCGACGGAGCGAGCCGTCTGCAGCGCTTCCGCCATGTGACGGTGCCGCTGCTGGGCCCGACATCGTTCTTCCTCGTCGTGCTCAACGTCATCTTCTCGTTCCAGGTGTTCGACATCGTGTTCGTGCTCACCGGGGGCGGACCGGGAGGAGCGACCAGCGTGCTCGTGACATACGCCTACGAGACGGGCTTCGTGACGCGTGACCAGGGCTATGCCGCGGCGATCGGCATGGTGCTGTTCCTCTTCGCGCTTGTCTTCGCCGCCGCGCAGTACCGCGCCAGCAACACGAAGGACGTGGTCGAATGAGCGTCGACGAGCGGGTGGCATCCACATCTCCCGTGTCACCGCCGACCGTGACTGCCGGTCGGAAGGCCGCCGATCGCACGCGACGCCGGGGAACGGCGCTGCGCACGATCATCGTCGCGGTTGTCGGGCTCGCGGCGGTGTCGCCGCTGTATTGGATGCTCGCGGTGGCCTTCTCGTCCCGCGCCGAGCTGTTGGGCGGCCGGGAGCTGCGCCTGTGGCCGCGCGAGGTGACGTTCGAGAACTTCGAGCGCGTGTTCGCGTCGTTCCCGGTGGCGACCTGGTTCGGCAACTCCGTCGCCATCGCCGTCGTGGTGACCCTCATCTCGGTCACGACGAGCCTGCTCGCCGGATACGCGTTCGCGCAGCTGCGCTTCCGCGGATCGACGGCGCTTTTCTTCCTGGCGCTCGCGACCCTCGTGCTGCCGGTGCAGGTGATCATGGTGTCGCTGTTCCGCATCGTCACCGCCACGGGCCTGTACGGCACGTACTGGGCGGTCATCCTTCCCGTCTCGGCATCCGCGTTCGGGCTCTTCCTCGCGCGGCAGTTCATGCTCGGCATCCCGCGCGAACTGATCGAGGCGGCGCGGCTCGACGGAGCGGGCCACGTGCAGACGTTCCTGCGCGTCGTGCTGCCGCTGTCGAAGCCGCTCATCGCCGTGCTGGTGTTCATGAGCCTGCTGTCGTCGTGGAACGACTTCGCCTGGCCCCTGATCGCCCTACGCGAGAACCGGCTGTTCACCCTGCCGATCGGCCTGCTCTACCTGCAGGGCCAGTTCGGCAGCGACTACGGCGCGACCATGGCGTACGCCCTGCTGAACGTGGTGCCGATCGCGATCGTGTTCCTGGTCTTCCAGCGGTATTTCGTGGCGGGCTTCGCGCGCAGCGGCATCAAGTGACGGTGAGTGTCCAGAACACGCCGCATCCCCGTCCGGGACGCGGCGTGTTCTGGACACTCAACAGGCAGGGGGAGGGGAGGCGTCAGCTGATGCGGCGTACCGCGGCGTCGGTGGGCGGGGCGGGCGATGTCTGCCGTAAAATCCGCGAGCGCCCGACGCGCGATGAGCGGCGCGTCGCGACGTCCGTCTCCCGCTGGGGGAGTTCGGGGGGACCGAGGGCCTCGGCACTCGTGCCGAGTCGCCTCCGTGCCATTCCGCGTGTCGCGCGTCGTGGAAAAGCACCCCCGGTCGACGAGGCGGAAACCGACTTCGCGCCGAGGAACGATGAGGACGAGCAGGAGCGAACCCTAGCAGACCACGATGGTCACCGCCCTCTTCCGGCCACGCTAGGCGGGACACGCAGCGCCGGTGCTGCATGCGCGACGGGTCGAGATCTCCACCGACGCTCCGACCGCCGATACCGTGCGAGGCTATTCGTAGCCTTGGTTAACTAAACAAGATGTGTTCGGAGGTGTACATGGGTAGGTCCGCGACGGCCGGCTCGAAGCTGCTGCCAGAGGACGTCCGTCGACACAACCGGACCCTCGTCCTGCAGACACTTCTCGACGCGGGCCCGCGCAGCCGCGCCGATCTCGCACGCGAGACCGGTATCACCCGGGTGACAATGTCTGATCTCGTGGGCGACCTCCTTGGCGAGGGTCTGTTGCGAGAACTCGGTTTGCGGACGGGACCGGGGCCGGGGAAGCCTTCCATGCAGGTCGATATCGATCGCCGGAGCTCCCTCATCGTCGGTATCGACGTGAGCGACCATGTGGTGTTCCGTGGAGCGCTCCTCAGCCTGGACGGCGAGATCCTCGTCCGCGCGACACGCAGTGCGGAGGGGGCGAATGGAGCAGAGGCGTTGCGCCGAGTAGTCGAGCTCGCGGCGGATCTCGTCGACTCGTCTCCCCGGCCGGTCCTTGGCATCGGAGTGGCGACGCCCGGCATCGTGGACGACCGCGGGCTCGTCCTCAGCGCGCCGAACCTGGGTTGGACGGGGGTCGACCTCAGCTCGAGTGTTCGCGCCGCGACAGGGGTGCCCTGCCACGTCGCCAATGATGCCGACCTCGCGGCCCTCGCCGAGCGCTCCATCGGCGAGTCCGCGGCAGACATCGTGTTGGTGCGCATCGGCCGCGGCGTCGGCGCCGGCATCCTGCTCGACGGACGAATCCGGCACGGATCAGCGTCCTCGGCAGGCGAGATCGGGCACGTCATAGCCGGCGCCGACGACGGTCCGCTCTGCATCTGCGGCAAGCGCGGCTGCCTCGAGACCTGGCTCGCCGCACCGCGCCTCACCGCCGCCATCGCTGCTGCGGGGGCGGGATCCGCCGAAGCCGTCCTTTCCTCGGCGGGAGAGCGGCTTGGACTGGTGCTCTCACCGGTGATCGCCGCGCTCGACCCTGACGAGATCGTTGTGAACGGGCCACCCGAACTGGTGAGCGATTCACTGGTTGAGGCGACGAACCGCACAATCCACGCGCGCACAACGGACGCCTTCCACGGCCACGTCGCTGTACGCCGTTCGACCCTCGGTCTGGATGCGACACTTCTCGGCGCCGCGGCGCGAGTTCTCGAGGTGGAACTAGGACTCACCTAGGGCGTGCTGACCGGGCCGGATCGAGGTGTCTTCTGCGGTGCATGAGTTGTGACACGTCGCACGATGCTTGATGAGGCGTAGATGCGCGTGGAGCCGATGCCGCCGACGGCGAGGCCCGTGCGCGCGTCCACCCCACGGGCGATGCCCACGGTCCTCGAAGAACCGGCCGATCGGCGGGCGCTCCTCGGCTGCGGCAGAGACCCGGCGCTTCACAGCAGCACCGTCATGATCAGCGGAGCATGAGGCGAGAGGGTCTTGACGCGCCGTCGGGCGAAGACGTGTGAGCCCGAAGATTTCGGGGGAGGACTCGGCGTGTTTCGGCTTATAGACAATTTGTTAGCACACCTTGCATTTGCCTGAGCGTTAGAGGAGAGTCATGCCAACGATTGGTAAGGCGTCCTTACAAACTCCTTCGGGATTCCGCTGAGAGTGCGGGGCCGCGGGCTGGTCGTCGTCCATTCCTGCATCCACACCCGACCCTGGTCCAAGGAGTTCCATGTCCGCCCGTAAGCGTTTTCTCCCTCTCGCCGCCATCGGCCTCACTTCTGCTCTCGCGCTGACCGGCTGCGGCTTCGGCGGCAGCACCGCAACCGAGGGAGATGGCAGCGGCACCACTCTCAGTTTGCTCGTCCCGAGTTACTCCGACTCGACGCAGGGTCTGTGGGAGACCGTCATCGACGGCTTCGAGAAGGCGAACCCGGGCATCAACGTCGAGCTCGAGGTGCAGTCGTGGGACAACCTCGAGAGCGTGATCGCGACAAAGGTTCAGGCCAACCAAGCACCCGATATCTATAACGGAGGCCCTTTCGCGTCCTTCGCCGACGACGACCTGCTCTACCCCGTCGAGGAGGTCGTCTCCAGCAACACCTATGGCGATTTCCAGACGTCTTTCCTTGCCAACGCGAAGGTGGGCGACACCGTCTACGGTCTGCCGTGGATCGCATCCGCCCGCGCGCTCTTCGTCAACAACGCGCTCCTCGACCAGGCGGGCGCAACGGTGCCGACGACGTGGGCCGAGCTGCTCGACGCCGCGACGAAGGTGTCCGCGCTCGGAGACGGTATTGCCGGCTACGGCATGCCCCTCGGATCGGAAGAGGCTCAGGCTGAGGCGGCCGTCTGGCTGTGGGGCGGTGGTGGAGAACTCGGCAACGCGGAGACGCTCACGATCGACGACCCCGCCAACCTCGCGGGAGCGAGGTTCATCCAGACGATGATCGACGCCGGCGCCACCCAGGCCGACCCCGGCTCGACGAACCGCAGCCCGCTGATGGACATCTTCATCCAGGGCAAGATCGGCATGCAGATCGGCCTCCCGCCCACCGTCGGCCAGATCGCCGAGGGCAACCCCGACCTCGATTACTCCATCGCCCCGATCCCCACGGAGGACGGTTCCCCGCTGACGCTCGGCGTGGCCGACCACCTGATGGCGTTCAAGAACGACGGCTCGAAGAAGGAAGCCATCACCTCCTTCCTCGACTTCCTCTACTCCTCGGACGTCTACGTGCCGTGGGTGAAGGCGGAGGGGTTCCTCCCCACCACCGTTTCCGGCTCTGAGGCGCTGAGCGGTGAGGAGGCGCTCGCGCCGTTCCTCGCAGTGCTGCCCGACGCGAAGTTCTACCCGAGCGGGAACCCGAAGTGGTCGGCGGCCGACGCGGCCTTCAAGGCGCTCTTCGGCAAGCTCGCCACCGGCAGCGACGCGCAGAGCGTACTCACCGAGATCCAGACCCAGGCCAACGCGGGCTGACCTCCGTTCGTCCACTGACCCTGCAGCGAAGAGTTGAGAGAGCCCATCATGACGAATCAGACCGAGACGCCGAGGCGGCCGCATCCGGCCGATCCTGGTCCGGCCGTGGGCCTCTCCTCTGACGGCGGAGCGGGCGGTGCCATTCCGTCCGCCCGTTCCGCCGCCCTGGGCGAGATCCTCCGAGCACTTCCCTGGATCGGCCCTGCGCTGTTGCTGGTTATCGGTGTCGTCGGATTCCCGGCGGTCGTGATGTTCTACAACTCGACTCGCGACATCAGCCAGAGTGGCGTCGATCGAGGCAGCGCCGGACTGCAGAACTACATCGACGTTGTCACCTTCCCCGAGTTCTGGCCGATCATGGGACGCACTGTCGTCTGGGTCGTCTCGGTCGTCGTTCTCACCGTTGTCCTGTCGCTGCTGCTCGCTCAGCTCCTGAACAAGGCATTCCCCGGTCGACGACTGGTGAGGATGGCGGTCATCGTTCCGTGGGCGGCGAGCGTGGTGATGACCACCCTCGTCATCTACTACGGACTTGAACCGTACTTCGGGATCATCAACAAGTTGCTCGTCGATGTCGGCTTGGTGGACACCCCAGAGGGGTATGGCTGGACCCGAAACCCCGAGACAGCGTTCGCCTGGGCCATCGCCGTCGCTGTCTTCGTCTCGCTTCCCTTCACGACGTACACGATCCTCGCCGGGCTTCAGACCGTACCCGCCGATGTGCTCGAGGCGGCGAGAATCGATGGCGCGGGGCGCTGGCGGACATACGTGTCCATCGTTCTTCCTCAGCTGCGCTCGACGCTCTCGGTCGCCGTCCTCATCAACATCATCAACGTCTTCAACTCGCTCCCGATCCTGCGAGTGATGACCGATTCGCTACCCGGGTACGACGCGGACACCGTGATGACGATGATCTTCAAGTACATGCAGAACCAGCAGCGGATCGATACGGCTAGTGCGTTGAGTGTCATTGCCTTCGCGATCGTCATCGTGGTCGTCGCCGTCTTCGTCCGAGTCGTTCGTCCCCTCAAGGAGGTCGACGCGTGAGCGCTGCACTTTCTGCTCGGCGTCGCGCCCGCCGCTACACGAGCGATCACGTCTCGGCTGGCGCGGTCGCCCTGCGCATGGTCGCCGGGGCCACCGTCCTCCTGGTGTTCTTGCTCCCGTATGCGATCATGCTTTTCGGTTCGGTGAAGACCCGGGCGCAGATTCGCTCCGTCGAGCCGACGTACCTCCCCACCGAATGGCACTGGGAGAACTACATCTCGATGTGGTCCACCCCCGAGACGCCCCTGGTGCAGAACCTCATCTCGACGGTCGTCATCTCGGTTTTCGCGACGATCCTCGTACTTCTGGTCTCTTTGCCCGCGGCGTACTACACGGCTCGCTTCCGCTTCCCCGGCCGACTCGTGTTTCTCGCGCTCGTCATCGTCACGCAGATGCTGCAACCGGCGGTACTCACTTCCGGATTGTTCCGGCAGTTCGTCTCGCTCGGGCTGACCGACACGTGGCTCGCGATGATCCTCGTCAACGCGGGTTTCAACCTGTCGTTCGCGGTGTGGATCATGCACAGCTTCTTCGCTGGTGTGCCGAAGGAGATCGATGAGGCCGCTCAACTCGACGGGGCAGGCCGCATGACGGTTCTCTTCCGCATCAACCTGCCGCTCGTCTGGCCGGGCATCGTCACCGCGATCGTCTACACGTTCGTCGCATGCTGGAACGAGTTCGCGGCGAGCCTCGTGATCCTCTCCACGGCCGGCAATCAGCCTCTCGCCGTAGCCCTGACGAAGTTCGTCGGCCAATACGAGACCAGCTGGCAGTACGTCTTCGGCGTCTCGATCGTCGCCATCCTGCCCGTCGTCCTGCTCTTCTTCTTGATCGAGAAACGACTTGTCGGGGGCTTGACCGCCGGGGCTGTCAAGTGAGTGCCGTGCACTCCGCCGTGACGCGCCGCCTCGACGACGGCGGCAGCGCCGCTCGCGATCCCCTCACAGTCGCCCGCGCGCGCGCTCTTCGGATGGGAATCGACATCGGAGGGTCCAAGATCGAGGTGGTCCTCGTCGAGCACGGACGCGTCATCGCCCTCGATCGCTTGCCGACCGGATACGGTGCACGGCAGGTGCTCGCGAACACGGCGGCTCTCGCTTCGACACTGGCTGCGAACGTCGGCCTCGACCTGGCGGATATCGGGGCTGTCGGTGTCGGCATCCCCGGGGCGATCGAAAGCGGCACGGGTCGTGTGCGGCATGCCGTGAACCTCGGCATAGACGACTTAGCGCTCGGATCTGAGCTCTCCGCGCTCCTCGGAGTTCCCGTCCGCATCGAGAACGACGTGAATGCCGCTGGTCTCGGGGCCTTCCATGCCCTCGGGCTTGCGCGCAACGCGTCAATCGCCTATCTCAATCTCGGTACAGGACTCGCTGCCGGCCTCGTCCTCCAGGGCACTCTGTGGCGAGGATCCCGAGGTACGGCCGGTGAGATCGGTCACATGCCCGTCGTGCAGGACGGGCCGCTCTGCGCCTGCGGTCAGCGCGGTTGTCTCGAGTTGTACACCTCGGGCTCCGGGCTCGCCCGCATGTGGCCCGCCGCTCCCGGGCAGGCGTTGGCCGAACTGCACAAGGCCGTCGCCGCGGGCGATCGCGCCGCGATCGACGTGCACCGTACCTGGATCGAGGGGATCGCCTCCGCTGTCCGCGCCCTCGTGCTCACCCTCGATGTCGATTCCGTCATCATCGGCGGCGGGCTCAGCACGCATCACCCCTCACTCCTTGACGAAGTCCGAGGTGTGCTCACCGAGTGGAGCGCTCGGTCATCATTCCTGAAAATGCTCGACCTTCCTTCACGCGTCGTACTGCCGCCGACCGGACTCCCCGTCGCCGCCCTCGGTGCCGCCCTGCTCGGAGAACCCCGATGACCGAAGTCGCCCTCGTCCCCTCACCTGAGGCCGGAGCCGCCCTCGCGGCCGGACTCATCGCGGAAACCCTCGCCCAACGCGCGGACGCCGTACTCGGGGTCGCCACCGGCTCAACACCTCTGGGTGTGTGGGCGCAGCTCCGCGACCAAGGCGTTGACGTCGCATCCACGCCCGCCTTCGCCCTCGACGAGTACGTCGGTCTACGCACTGGTCACCCCGAGTCGTACCGCTCCGTCCTCGAACGCGAATACGCCGCACCGCTAGGCGTCGACCCGACTCTCCTGCGCGTGCCCGGTGACGACGGAGGACCACTGGCTACGGCAGGCGCTCGCTTCGAAGCGGCGATCACTCGCGCGGGCGGCATCGATCTGCAGATCCTCGGGATCGGCCGAACCGGCCACATCGGCTTCAACGAGCCCGGCTCCTCCCTCGCCTCCCGCACGAGAGTGAAGGCGCTCACCGAGCAGACTCGGAGCGACAACGCACGGTTCTTCGACCATGCCGGTCAGGTGCCGACACACTGCCTCACCCAGGGCCTGGGAACGATCCTCCAAGCCCGCACCCTGGTGCTACTGGCCTTCGGGAGCGCGAAGAGCAACGCCGTGACGCGAGCGGTGGAGGGACCCCTTTCCTCCTCATGCCCCGGGTCGGTCATCCAGCTCCACCCGCACGTGATCGTGATCGTCGACGAAGAGGCGGGTGCGTCGCTCGAATACCGCGACTACTACAGGTTCGCCTGGGAGCACCGCTCCCTCGACAGCATCCAGGCCCCGGCATGATCCGGCCCGCACTGGAGGTTGCAGTCGAGTCGACCTCCCAAGCTCTCACGGCACGCGAAGCCGGCGCCGATCGTGTCGAGCTCTGCAGCGCGCTCGACGTCGGCGGTATCACCCCGTCGATCGGCGCCGTCGAGGCCCTCGTGGCAGCGGGCGTGCCTGCCCACGTCCTGATCCGTTGCCGGCCAGGCGACTTCCTCTATACCGAGGACGAGCTGGATGTCATGGTGCGCGACATCACGGCAATCGTGGCGGCGGGTGCAGACGGCGTCGTCCTCGGTGCGCTGCGCTCCGACGGTGGCATCGACGAGACCGCCACCCAGCGGCTGGTAGCCGCTGCCCACCAGGGCGCACGCGCGATCACGCCGTACATCACCTTCCACCGCGCCATCGACCACTCCGCGGATCCTGTCCGCGCTGCTGCCGAACTCGGGCGATTGGGGGTTGATCGCGTCTTGACCTCGGGCGGCCGCGCCAGCGTCGCAGCCGGATTACGCGACGGCATCATCGAGCAGATGACTCGATCTGCGGGATCCGTCGAAGTCATGGCCGGGGGCGGGGCGACCGTCGAAGACGTACCCGCGCTTGTACGCTGTCGCGTTGCCGCGGTCCACTTCTCTGCGCGAGGACGCGCGTCACCCGCGCCCTCACAACGCCTCTCCGTGCCGCTTGGACCCTCCGACGGACACCGAGCCCCGACCTCCACCGACCCGCACCTCGTCCGGGCGATGGCCGACGCCCTCGACTCCCGCTGACAGCACTGCCCTCGATGGCGGAGGCGCGCCGCCCACTCGACACCTCGGAACCGCTCACCGACTTCCTCCCCGTCACCCCCTCACGAAAGTAGGAAAAGATGTCTCCCCTCACCCCCGCCCACCCCCGACGCGTACGGAGGGTGCCCGTGCTCAGAACACTCGTCGCCGTGCTCGTCACCTCCCTCATCGCCGTCGGTGCAACGGCAGCGCCCGCCGCGGCCGCGACGGTCTACACCGATGTCGACGAGTCACAGACCAGCGGCGAGAACCGCTTCACCTATTCGGGCTCCTGGGCGAACGACTCCGGACTGCCGACCGACCGCTGGTTCGATGGCACCGAGCACTACGCGAACGGCACTGCCGGTCAGAGCGTGACCCTCAGCTTCGTCGGAACGGGAGCGAAGCTCTACGGAGCGAAGCACCCCGCTCACGGGATCTACGCCTTCAGCGTCGACGGCGGACCTGAGACGACCTTCGACGGTTACGCAGCCACGGTCGCCCACCAGCAGCTCCTCGCCGATACCGGCGCACTTGCCGCGGGACCCCATACCCTCACGATGCGGCTCACCGGAACGAAGAACCCCGCGTCGACCGGGACCGCGGGCCAGGTCGACTTCGCGACGGTGTCGTCCGAAGACTCTTCCGTCGCACCCATCTGGTCAGCCCTTCCCCAACCCTCATCCCTCACCCTCGATGGCGGCTCCTGGAAGGTCTCGGCGGACTCACGGATCCTCCTCCTCAGCGAGCAGCGGACCGCCCTCGAAGCCGAGGCGAAGCGCTTGAGCTCCGAACTCGCCACCAGCGGTTCCACGGCTGCGGCTCTCCCCATCGTCGTCGGCACCCGTGCGCAGATCCGCGCGAACGACATCGTCCTCACCACCGGCGACGTCCCCTCCCGAACAAGCGCTGAGGCATACTCCATCACGGTCGGCAGTGCCGTCGAGGTCACCGGTGAGAGCGCGGCCGGCGTTTTCGCCGGAACCCGCCAGATCGTGCAGAACCTGAAGGCGACGTCTTCCGTTCCCACCGGCAGCGTGATCAGCGCCCCGGCGGTCCCCGAGCGCAGCCTCCACATCGACGTCGGCCGAAAGCAGTACTCGAAGACCTGGATCGAGCAGCAACTGCGCGACATGTCGTACGTCGGGCTGAACACCCTGCAACTGCACTTCTCCGAGAACGAAGGTTTCGGGATCGTCAGCGACAGCTACCCCACCATCGCCTCACCCAATGCGCTCACCAAGGCGCAGGTCCGCGAGATCCTTTCCCTGGCCGCGGATCAGCACATTGCCGTCGTCCCCTCGCTCGACATGCCCGGTCACCTCCAGGCAGTCCTCGCGAAGTACCCGCAGTACCAGCTCAAGGACGCGAACGGGACCGCCGTGCGCGGCGCCCTCGACATCACCAACCCCGCGGCCGTCGCCTTCGCCAAAACGCTCATCGACGAGTATGCGGCCCTCTTCGCCGGCAGCACGCACTGGAACCTCGGCGCCGACGAGTTCGTCGACTTCGAGCACATGGAGCGCTACCCCGTGCTGCAGAACGCTGCAGCGGCGAGATACGGCGCCGGGGCCACCGGCTTCGACCTGCTCACCGGGTTCGCGAACGATATGAACAGCTACATCCGCTCCAAGGGTTTCACGACCCGGGTGTGGAACGACGGCATGTTCCGCAGCACCCACGTCACGCTCGAGAAGGACATCGAGATCACATGGTGGACCAACTGGAGCCCCCAGATGGCACTTCTGCGCACCGCTCTCGACGCCGGCCATAACGTCGTCAACTTCAACGACTCGGTGTTCTACTACGTGCTCGGCGAGAACGCGGGATACACGTACCCGACCGCCGCCAAGATCTGGAACCGCGACTGGAAGCCCGGTGTTTTCCCGACCTACCAGGGTGGAACCCAAGTTCTGACCGCCCCGTACACTCCGCAGCTGCTCGGCGCATCGTTCGCGATCTGGAGCGACACCCCTGCCGCTCAGACGGAAACACAGGTCGCAGACGGCATCCGGGGACCACTACGAGCCATGGCTGAGCGCAGCTGGAACGACGGCTCTGCTCTCGCCCTCCGGTCCTTCACGTCCATCAGTTCCGTGATCGGTCGCGCGCCCGGCGTTGAAGGCCCCCTCGTGGCCAGCGGCACGGTCACCGAGCTCGGTGCTTCCACGATCACCATCAACCCCGTGGTGACCAGCCGATGCATCGCGGGTAAAGCGGTTCTTAACACCACGGTCGCGAACACCACCTCCGGCGCCTTGGCCTTGCGGATCGTCTCGCCCTACGGGACGAAAACGTTCGCCACGACGGCGGCCGGGAAGAACGCCTTCCATGTCTTCACCACCCGCCAGAAGACGATGCCGGCCGGACAGGTAGTTGTCACTGCAACCGGCGCTGGGGGTGCGACCACAACGACGACCACTCCGTACACCGCCCGCACCTGCTGACCCCGGGGGAGGCGGCGGGTCCGTCCGTCGCCTCCCCGCAACCCCGCTACTCGACCGCCACATGCAGACCGACCCCTTACGGAGAAACCATGACCACCCGCAACTTCTTCGCCCGCTCAGGCGCTGCTGCGGCCGGAGCCGTCGTGCTCCTCGCGATCGCCGGAACCGCTCACGCCGAGGAGATCTCGTTCGGTGATTCACCAGTCGACGTCGGGGTCACGATCGAACCGCTGACCACCCCGGGTGCGCTCACTCTGACCGTCGCCGGCACCTCGGCATCCCTCGCCGAGGACGGTTCGACGGCACTCGTCCGCCAGTTCACCGGTACGCTGCCGACCGTTACCGTCTCGGACACCCGAGCGCCGCAAGACGTGCCCTCGGACGCTGCCTGGTACGTGCTCGGCTCCGCGTCTGACTTCGTCGGCGACTCCGGCCAGCCCGCGATCGGCGCCGAGAACCTCGGATGGGCACCACGGCTGATCGACGGTGGCGACTCCGGGCTGGTCGCCGCAGGCGACCCCGTCCTCACTGCCGACGGGGAGGCTCCCAACAACACCGGCCTGCAGGACCAGGAACTCTTCGTCAGCACCGGTGGCTCGCGTGACGTCGTAAGCGAGGGCAGTTGGACGGCAACCGCCGACCTCACGCTGCGCGTCCCCTCCGACGTCGACCCCGGCGACTACTCGTCGGTGCTCACCCTGTCGCTTTTCGAGTGAGCCACCCCACAGGACCCGCCCCCGAATCGATCATCCACGGCGCGCGCAAGGTCGACACCGACGGTATCGTCGAAGATTTCTGGCTCGCGACCCGCGGTGATCGAATCGTCCGGACCGGAACCGGGCACGGCTGGCGCGACGAGCTCCGGCCGGGGACGGACGTGTACGCCGCCACCGGTGTCACCGTCGTCCCCGGCTTCATCGATCTGCACGTGCATGGCGGCGGGGGCGTCTCGTTCGACGACGGTCCCGCCGCCATCGCCGTGGGCCTCGCCACTCACCGCGCTCACGGAACGACGAGGTCGCTGATCAGCCTCGTCTCCGCGCCGTTGGAGCGACTTGAGCGCAGCCTCTCGCAGATCGCGGACTTGGCCGACGCGGACCCGCTTGTTCTCGGAGCACACTTGGAGGGGCCCTTCCTTGCACCCGACCGACGCGGCGCGCACGATCCGCGGGCATTGCAGCTGCCCGATCCCGCGATCATCGATCGACTGCTCGAGGCTTCGCGCGGATACCTGTGCCAGATCACCATCGCCCCAGAGCTTCCCGGCGCCATTGCGAGCATCGACCGTCTCGTCGCAGCGGGCGTCGTCGTCGCCGTCGGGCACACGGATGCGGATGCGGAAACTGCTCGGCTGGCTTTCGATCACGGAGCGACGCTCGTCACCCATGCCTTCAATGCCGTCCCCGGGATTCATCACCGGCAACCCGGGCCGCTGCCGGTGGCGCTCGCTGACGAGCGCGTCACACTTGAGATCATCGCGGACGGGCACCACCTTCACCCCGACGTCGTGCGGCTCGCTTTCGACAGCGCCCCCGGCCGTATCGCGCTGATCACCGACGCCATGGCAGCGGCCGGTGCGGGCGACGGCAGCTCCCTCCTCGGATCGCTGGCGGTCGATGTCGCGTCGGGTCGAGCCACACTTCCTGAAAGCGACACTTTGGCGGGGTCCACGCTGACACTCGACTCGGCGTTCCGCACCGTCACCGCTGGGGGAATCGACGAAGTTCGTGCCGTGCACGCTCTCACGGCTGCCCCCGCCCGCGTCCTTGGCATCGACGGAGATTTCGGACGGCTCGCCTCGGGCTGGTGCGCCGACTTCATCCTCCTCGACGAAGCCCAGCGTGTGACGCAGGTTCGGGCAGACGGACACGTGGTAGGCCCGTGACTGCTCGGCATTCGCGAAGGGACCGCTCGGCTCAATGGGAGACGACCCAAGGCGCGGCTCCGAACTGACATCCAGCAGGATCGCCGCGACCCACGAACCGTGGGAGAGTGAAAACCCCGCTCTCTTCCGAGGAGGACGTCATGACCGCCACCGCCGAGAACTCGACGCCGCTGCTTCCCGGGGCGGCGATCATCGTCGGCATCCGTTCGCTTCTCGTGTGGGGAGTCGTCGCGTCGGGGGTGTTGGGCACGTTCCTCCGCGGGACGCATCAGAGCTGCACGGGCGGCATCAGCTCGAACGGGCAGGGTTTCCTCACCGCGGACGGCGCCCCCACCGATATCGAGCCCTCCTGCGGTATGGCGACGCTGAGCCCGAGTCCACTTGTCTTCCTCTTGCTGGCGGCGATCGTGATCGGCTCGCTCACGCTCATCCTGCGACGCGCTGTCGATGAGGACTACGCGTTTCGCATCCTGGGGAACGCGCGGATGGCGATCGTGATCGTCACGCTGGTCGCTCTGGCGGTTGGGTGGATCGCTGTCATGACGCTCCAGATCGACGACTGGGGTTCCTACTCGATCTTCTCCCCGCAGCCGTTCGCGCAGTTCGACGTGGAGAGTTGGCCGATCACCCAGCGTTGAGGCGCGGCATTGCTCGCCCGGGGGCTTCGGGGGTTCGTCGTCTCGAGATCGAGTCCCGGCCCGGAGCCGGCCATCACGCCAACGGCGAGAGCTCATGCTGATGGACGTCCGCGGTCTCTGCAGGTGGCACCGCGAACCGACCGGCCGCCCACCCGGCCCGGCGGTCACCGGTCCGGGAAAGTGCCCTCGTAGTCCTGCCAGGTGCCGGCGAGATGCTGCATCGCCCAGAGCTGCTCGGACGCGGAAGCTGCCGTGGCGCCCGCGAAGTCCATCACGATGTAGTTCGACCGGAATCCGTCTTCGACGGTCGCCGCGAATCGCTCGGCCGCCCCTCGCGAGCCGAATCGGTAGTACGTCGCTTCCTGTGTGGCGTAAGCCTCGACGCACTCCACCGCCTCCCCGCACGCGGTACCGGTGATGTCCCGCGGCTCGGTCACCGGAGGGTTCTCGGCCCCGGTGTTCTCGAGGAGTTCGTGCAACGTCAGCGTCCACTGGCTGTCGAAGAGCAGCCGCCCGACCCACAGTCCGCAAGCCGCGACGACAGCGACCACGACGATCAGAACGAGTATGCGCACTGCTCGCGGCCGGCCGCGCGAGTGATCTGTGTGGCTCATTCGGGGCCGGGTTTCGACGGGTGCGCGGGTGCGGCAGCGACCCGCTCTGGGTGTGAGGCGGTCAGTCCTACGGCGAGGCCGCCCACGAGCTGCCCGATTGCGAGAAGTCCGATCGCCGCGGGCAGTGCGATGGTCGGCGCGGCTGCGGCATCTTCCAGATCGATGAGCGGACCGATCTCATCGAGCCACGTTCCGTACTCGGTGCCGTAGATGACGAGCAAGACGATGGTCGTCAACCCGATAGCTGCGGTGATGAATCCCCAGATCTTTCCGCTCACGGGTGCAGTCTCTCAGGCGCGGACCGCGTTCGCGGATTCGGCGTCGGGTCGAGGGAGTGCCGACTGCGAGGCTTGCGCGATGACGCTTCGCCCGCCGACGGACATGCCCGACCAGGTCTTCGACGGGTGGGTGGGCCACTTCGCTGCGAACCGAGCGCGCGGGGAGGCCATCGAGGCGGGCGTCGACTGGGACACTGCGGCGGACCTTCCGGAGAACGTGCGCACGGCTGTCATCCGGTCGTTTCAGAGATTCGAACTGGGTGAAGGGGGAGAGGGGTTACATCTCTTGCGCACGGCCCGAGGGCAGAGTGCGGCCCCGCGGGAGGCGCTGCGGATGCTCGCAGCGGAGGAGCAACGGCACTCGACGCTCTTCAAGCGGGGACTTCAGTATCTGGGTGCGGACACTGTGACCACCCACCGGTCCGACGAGGTGTTCACCCGGTTGCGCCGCTCGCTCGGTTTGCGCACCGAACTGGCACTGTTTCTGGCCGCCGAGGCGGTGGCCATGCCCTACTTCGTCGTCCTCGCGCGGTCTGGACCGGATGAAGTGATGAGTGCCATCGGAACACGAATCGCCCTCGATGAGGAGCACCACCTCGCTTTTCAGATCGACCAGTTGCGGCCGGGTTTCGTCCGGATGCCGACCCCCGTTCGAGGGGTCGTGTTCCTCGCGTGGTGGTGCGTCGCTGTCGGCGCCGCAACGGTGGTCGCCATCGACCATCGCGCCGCTCTTCGGGTGTGCGGTCTGCCGGTGAGGAGCTTCTGGGGAGCGGCACTGCGATCGCTTCGTCGAGCGGCTGGAGCGACGTTGAGCCGAGAATGATGCGCGATGACATGATCCCGCCGGAGCTGATCGTGCGCGGGTCGACGAACGCTCCGCAGTCGAGGCGGTGATCGCGGCGTCCCTCCGGAGGGAACCGGGATGCCGATCCACTGAGGGGGAGGACGATCGCGCGACGGGCCGGATCGCCCGCGGCGGTGTCACTCCAGAATGAACGCGCGCCCGTTGATGAACAGGGTGTCGGGCTCGGAGGCGTCCATCTGGAAGACGGCGCTGCTCTCGAAATCGGCCTGCTCCCAGGCGACCAGTCCCACCGGCGCGACGGCCGAGGTGACGAGCAGCCCTCTGGCGAGGACGGAGAGAATCTGACGACGAGTCATCGGGAATCTTTCTCGGAGCCGTCGACGTCGACGACCCCTACGCGGGTTCAGGGAACCCTGGTCGGTGGGCGAGGGTGACCTCTTGTTCCACGCTAACGTGGTCGCGTTCTCGGTAACAAGAGGTTTTCCTGAGAGAACGACAAGGAGTCCCGGCGGGAGCCGCAGCCCCCACGCGAAGTGGGCCCCGGCCGAAGCCGGGGCCCACCCTCCTCACCCACCGGTGAGGCGCGTCACGTCTCAGCCGCAGGTGCGCGCGCCGTATCCGGCCTTCACCTCGGTCGCTGCGCCACCCGCGTCGGTCGCGGTGACCGTCACGGTGCCGGCCGCCAGCGACGACGCGCGCACCGTGAAGCTCTGCGTCGTCGTCTTGCCCGCGGCGAGGGATGCCACCGTCTTCGACCCGTGGTCCGACGTCATGTTCAGCGAAACCGGGGCATCGTCACGGTTGGTGACCGACACCGCCAGCACCACCTTGCCCGCCACGCACCGGCTGGTCACGGCGGCCGTGACCTCGGGACCCGGCGAGGGAACAGTCTGCGGCTTCACGCTCTCGAGGGTCGGGATGACCTTCTGCATGAGGCCGTCGGCGCCGAACGTCACCTTGTCGATGGTGGTCTCGCGGTTGTTCCCGTTGCCGTTCGGCATCGCGAAGCGGTGGTACGCGATGTACCAGTCGTCGGTTCCGGGAACGTTGATGATCGAGCTGTGGCCCGGCCCCTTGATGCCGAGAGACAGGTCCTTCTCGAGGATCACGCCGCGGTACGTCCAGGGCCCGTTCATGCTCGTCGCGGTGGCGTACCCGACGCGGTAGTTCTCCGATCCGGTGTCATCGATGGCGTAGGTCAGGTGGTACAGGCCCTTCCGGTAGTTGAAGAACACGCCCTCGCGGAAGTCGGTCAGGCCGTTGATCCGCTGGTAGGTGCCCGGCTTGATCGACTTCATGTCGTCGGCCAGCTCTGCCAGAACGGGGGAGCCGTTGCCCCAGCCGAGGTACCACTTGCCCGTCACCGGGTCGTGGAAGGCGGCGGGGTCGATGGCCTGGCCCGACGTGACGGCCTCGTTGTTGAGGATCATCGCGTTGGGCTCCGCCGTGAAGGGCCCCTCGGGGTTGTCGGCCACGGCGACACCGATCGTCTTGCGGTCGAGGGCGGCGTTGTGGCCGCTGAAGTAGAAGTAGTGCTTCCCGTCGCGCTCGATGATGGTGGGCGCCCACGCGTTGCCCGTGGCCCACGGCACGTTGCCGTTGGTCCCGTCGAGCGTGAGGAAGGGCGTCGCCGACCGCGTCCAGTCCGTCAGGTTCTTCGACTTCCAGACGTAGAACTCCTTGCCGCCCCAGCCGGGGAAGCCGTCGGACGTCGCGTAGATGTAGTACGTGTCACCGAACACCGCGATGTTCGGGTCGGCGTACAGGCCGGGCAGCACGGGGCTGTTGACCACGCGCGCCTCGATCTTCCACTCCGCCTTGGCGCCCGAGGGCGTCGTCACGGTGTAGGTGACCGGAGCGGTCAGGTCGACGGTCGTGCCCGAGGCGGGCGACACCGTGGAGCCGGGGACCGTGGTGAAGGTCGGGGCGAGCTTCGACACGTCGGTTCCCTTGACCACCGGCAGGATGACGGTGCGCGCCTTGCCGTCGGTGATCGGAGCCATCTTCAGCTTCTCGGGCTGCGTGAGCGACACGTCGAGCAGCTGGTCCTCGACGCCCGCGTTCTGCAGGATCTCCGTGTTCGACAGCGCCCGGTTGTATACCCGGACGTTGTCGTACCAGCCCTGGAAGTACCCGTCCGCGCTGTACAGCGACTTGCCGAGATAGCCCATGAGGTTGGAGCCGAGCTCGCTCACCGAGGCGTTCAGGGCGAGGTTCTCATCGACCTTCACCCCGTCGATGTACATGCGCAGCGTCTTGCCGTCGTAGACGAGGTCGTACTTGTGCCACTGGCCGCTCGAGATGCTGCCGGTGACGTCGGACTCGTTCTGCCACGTCGCCTTCGTGATCGCGGTGCGCGCCTCACCGCCCCGCACCCGCAGGAAGGAGTACTTGTCCTGGCTCTGCCCGAAGGCGAAGGTGAAGAAGTTCCCGCTCGTGCGCTCGGACTTGATGTCCATCGAGACCGTCATCGTGTCGCGGCCGTCGAAGAACCCGGTCGGGAACGAGGCGAAGCCGTTCGCCGCACCGGTCAGCTTCAGAGCCGAGCCCTTCTCGGCATCCGTGGCGATGGATGCCGTGCCGGAGGCGGTGAGGTCGGCGTCGCCCACCGAGTCGGCGAGGGAGCCGTTCTCGAACGTGTACTCCGCGATCGGGCCCTGCTGAGGCTCTTCCGGTGTGACCGGGGTGTCGCCGTACTTCTCGAGCAGACGCGCCTCTTCCGCCTTCGAGAGGCGCAGGACGGACCCGTGACGGAAGCTCTGGTCGAACGAGAATTGGTTCGCTCCGGGACCGGCGCTCAGCTGGGTGTATTTGTTGCCGGCGAGTGTGTCGGCGGTGTGAGCGTAGTAGTTGAACTCGTCGCCCATGACCGACCATCGACCATCGGGCAGCTGGTAGACGGTGAGACCCTCCATGCGGCCGCGCAGACCCGCCGCGGCAGCTTGCCCGGGAGCGATCTTCTGCGTCCAGGGACCGTCGAGCGACGGGGCGGTGTCGACGACCGTGTCCCAGTCGGAGGTCGAGAACCGGTAGTAGGTGTCGCCCTCCTTCGCGATGGTCGAGTCGATGATGTTCCGACCGCCCTGACCGTCGCCCTTCGGGTTCAGCGTCGTCCAGATCTCGGGCTTCGTGAACGTCGTGAAGTCACGCGTCTTGGTGAGGTACATGCGCAGCGCCCAGTCGGGCGTGTTGTTGTCGGTCTGGTCGCGCGCGGCCCAGTACACGTAGTACTCGCCGGTCGCCTCGTTGTAGATCGCCTCGGGCGCCCACACGCAGCCGGCCTTGTCGAAGCCGGCGAAGACGATGCGCTGGTCGCTCCAGTTCACCAAGTCAGTGGACTCCCACACGACGAGGTTCTGGCTGGCGTTGAGCTGGTCCCAGCCCGAACCGCCGGCTCCGCCGCCTTCGGCGTGCAGGTCGGTGCCGATGATCCAGTACTTGTCGCCCTCGGGGGAGCGCACGAGGTGCGGGTCGCGCACGCCGAGGTCGCCGCCCAGGTTCGCGAGGATCGACTTGTTGTCGTTCAGCTTCTCCCAGTGCAGACCGTCGGTGCTGTGCCCCATGAAGATCTTCTCGTAGCCGCCCTCGGTGGCGAAGTGGGTCCACAGGTATCCGGCTGTGTAGTCCTTGTCGAGACCCGCCGGAGCGGCCCTGACCGTGACCTCGATCTGACGGGTGACGGATGTTCCGGATGCCGCGGCGGTCAGCGTCACCTTCGTGTCGGTCGCGCCGCGCGTGACGACGCCGGCAGCTTTGCCGCCGGTCGCCGACGTCGAGATCACACCCGACGGCGAGGCCGACCACGTGATGGCCGTGCCGTTGACCGACCCGGTGGCCGGGAGGGTGATGTTGCCGCGCACGTCGGTGGCGTTAGGAATGCTGATCTTGTCGAGGTCGGCCTTCGCGAGCTCGGCGTTGCCCGGCATCGCCGCCACGGTGACGGCGAAGGTGCGGGTCTCGGTGGCCGAGCCACGGGTTAGGGTCGCCGTCAGCGTCGCGGTGGCGGGCTGCTGTCCGGCCGCCGGGCGCGTGACCTTGCCGGTCGCGCTCACCGCGGCGGTGTTGCTGGAGGCCCAGCTGATGGCGGCGCCGTTGACGCCCGTCGTGGGCAGACGCAGGTCGGCGGTCACGGCGCTCAGGTCGCCGAGCGAAAGGGCCGCGGCGTCGCGCTGCAGACGGGTGGCGTCGGTGGGGACGAGGGCGGCGACATCGGATGCCGACAGGGCGGCGTTGTAGACCCGGAAGTCGCGCACGCTGCCGGCGAGGCGGCGGTCGGCGTTGTAGACCGAGCGGCCGATGTAGTTCGCCGCGGTGGATCCGCCGCCGATGGCGCTCGGCTTGGTGGTGACGCCCGTGGCCTGGCCGACCTGCGCGCCGTCGAGGTAGATGCGCGCCGTGTCGGTGGCGTCGTCGAGGGTGTAGGTGAGGGTCTTCCACACGTCGCGCTGCAGGTTGGCGTTGCTGTTCACCGTCTGCTCGGTGCTCCAGTTGCCCGTCGCGATCGACGTCTTGTACGAGTTGCCGGTCGAGTAGAGGTAGCCGTTGCCGACACCCCCGCCGTCCGTGTTGCCGAGGCCGTAGATGAAGTACGGCGTGCCCTGATCGCCGCGCACCAGGACGTCGGTGCTGATGGTGATCGAGTCGAGGCCGGCCAGCAGGTTGTCGGGCAGGTCGACGTAGTCGTCGGTGCCGTCCAGCCGCACGCCCTCGCCGCCCGTCAGGGCCGCGCCTCCGACGTAGGTGGCGTTTCGACCCTTGCCGGACGCATCGACGGCGGTGGTGCCGCTCGCGTCCGTGAGGGGGTAATGGGCGACGAGCCGGTCATCGGCGGCGGCAGCGGGCTGCGCGGCGACGAGGGCGCCGGTCAGCGCAAGGGCGAGTGTCGCGACGCTCGCGAGCGCGCGGCGGGGCAGGGGGTGCTCCATTGCGATCCTTTCGGACAGCCGTCGTTGGCTGCCGTCGTGCAGGGATGCTGAATGTTATCGCTCACAGGGGGCCGAAACAAGACCTCGTAGCCTCACTGCCCGCGCGGGCAGTGAGGCAGCGGGTGCCCGTCGCAGTCGCACGGGAGCACGCGGATGTTGACGTCAACGAATGATTGCCCCGCGCGACTGGTACCGCTAACGTGTGCAGCACGATCGGCATCCGCCGTCGCCTCACGGGAGCGCGCGAGCGCTCTCGAGGTCGTCCTTCCCGGGGGCGACCGACGCGCCGCCGCCTCGGCGCACCACCCCACCGCTTCGCCTCGGCCCCCACCGTCGAAGCCGCGCGCACAGCGCCGAGAGAAAGGTCTCGAAGATGAGATCACCGGTCACCCGCCCACCCCGAGCCGTGCGTTCGCGTCGTGTGTCGAAGGCGCTGACCGCGTCTGTCACCGGCGTGCTCGTCGCCTCGACGATGAGCATGGTCGCGCCCGCCGCGTACGCCGCCGACGTGCCGGCACCGACGGCGCACTACGACATGTCGCACTCCGGCACGTCGCTGCTCGACGTCTCGGGCAACGGTCGCAACGCCTCGCTCACCGGTTTCACCGACGCGTCGTTCGCCGACGCCGCCGGTGACGCCGTGCTGCGGTTCAAAGCCGACGGCTACGCCGCGCTTCCCAAGGGCCTGGTCACGGGAACCGACAACGACTTCACCGTCGAGTACACGGTCGCGGCACAGTCCGCGGCGAACCACTTCGGGTGGGTCATCGGCGACGGCGTCGGGCCGTGGAACACCACGCAGCTCGGCAACCACATCTTCCTCAGCCCGCGTTCGGCGCAGGGCGGCTACACCGACCAGGTGCTCGCCGCCATCCGCGTCAAGAGCGGTAGCAGCAACGGCGAGACGCGTATGCCCGCCGGCGGCGGACTCAATCCGGGGTTCACGACCCTGACGATGGTCGGCAGCGGCAACACCTTGACGCTGTACCGCGACGGGAGCGTCATCTCGACCCTCACGCACGCCAACTCGCTCAGCTCGATCATCCCCTCGGGCAACGTGCTCGGTTACCTCGGCCGGTCGCTCTACCAGGGCGACTCGCTGCTGCGCGCCGACGTCACCGACGTCAAGTTCTGGGACGCGGCGCTCACCTCCGCGCAGGTCGGGTCGAGCATGCCCACGGCGTCGCAGAAGTCGTCGACCACCTCCGCGCTCCTGCGTGGTGACGTCGCGGCGACCATGCTGCGCTCCAACACCTCGCTCGACAGCGTCTCGAGCAACCTCAACCTCGCCTCGTCCGTGAACGGCGTCGCGCTGACCTGGGCGTCGTCCAACCCGGCCGTCGTGTCGACCACCGGGGTCGTCTCGCGCTCGATCACGGCGAACACCGCGGTGACCCTCACGGCGACGAGCTCGCTGGGCGTCCTGACCTTCGACGTCACAGTCATCGCTCCCAGCGTCTCCACCGACCTGGATGCCATCTCCCTGGCATCCCGCACGACCGAAAACCTGCCGCTGGCCACGAAGGGCGCCGTCAACGGCGCCGCGATCAGCTGGACCTCGTCGAACCCCGCCCTGGTCTCCTCGACCTCGGCCGCGTACGTCGCGCCGGCCGTCGGTGCCGCCGACCCCTACCGCGGCGGCGGTCTCGTCGCACGTCCCGCCTACGGCGCGGGAGACGCGAAGGTCACGCTGACGGCGACGGCCACCCTCAACGGGCAGTCCGCGCAGAAGACGTTCGAGGTCACGGTCGCCGAGAAGGGACGCTGGGCTCCGGATGCCGGATACGCCGCGGCGTACTTCAAGTCCGACGGCGACGAGAAGATCTACCAGGCGGCGACGTCGGGCAACGACTTCTTCTCGTTCTCGCCCGTGAACGGCGGTCAGCCCGTCATCACGTCGACGACCGACACGAAGGGTCTGCGCGACCCGTACATCCTGCGGTCGAAGGACGGCGACAAGTACTACATGGTCGCCACCGACCTGTGCATCAGCTGCGGCACGGGCTGGGGCCCGGCGCAGTCGAACGGCTCGCTCAAGATCGAGGTCTGGGAATCGACCGACCTCGTGCAGTGGACCCGCACGAACGGCGTCAACGAGGGCATCACGGTCAACCAGCCCGAGGCCGGCATGACCTGGGCCCCCGAGGCCTACTGGGACGACGCGCTGCAGTCGTACGTCGTGCACTTCTCGTCGCGTCTGTACAAGGACGCGTCGCACACCAACACCGACAACCTGCAGGCGCGGGTGTTCTACGTGCTCACGCGCGACTTCAAGACGTTCACCTACCCGCCCACCGAGTGGCAGAACACCGGCTTCGCCCGCATCGACTCGACCGTGCAGAAGATCGGCGACTACTACTACCGCTTCTCCAAGAACGAAGAGGGCGGCGCAGCCGACGGCCTCGAGGCGGGCAAGGACATCTTCCTCGAGCGGTCGAAGGTGCTGACCGCGCCGACGACCCGCTCGGACTGGAATGCCGATCCCGAGAAGACGTGGCAGCTCACCGACACCTACATGACCCGTCTCGAGACGAACGAGGTCGGCGAGGGTCCGCAGATCGTCAAGCTCAACGAGGGTGACCCGAACAATGCCGGGGGCGACGGATACGCCTTCCTCGTCGACAACTTCGGTGCGGGCGGATACCGTGCCTTCGTCACCACGGGCGGTGCCATCGCGAGCAGCTCGCAGAGCGACCGCCTGTCGCGTCGCGCCGATTGGAACGTCCGCCCGGTCGGCGGCCTGCCCGCCAGCCCGCGCCACGGTTCGTTCGTGAGCGTGAACCAGTCGGTCCTCACCGCCATGCGCGATTGGACGTCGGTCAAGGCGGTCGCTTCGACCACCGCCCTCACGCGTGAGGGGCGCACGGCCACCGCCGTCGTCGCCGCCGCCGACCGGGGTGACGTCGCGGGCACCGTGACCTTCACGGGCGAAGGCTGGACGCAGACGGTGAAGCTCAGCCAGCGCTCCGCCTCCGTCGAGGTGCCGGCCACGGTGCGCTCGGTGACCGCGCGATACGACGGGTACGCCGACGGCCGGGTCACCGCGTCGTCGTCCGAGGCGCTGTCGCTGGGTCTCGACCTGTCCGCCACCGCGGCGAACCGCTGCATCGCCGGCAAGGTGACGCAGGTCGTGACGGTGACCAACGCCGACTCCGTCGCCGCCGACGTCACGGTCGCCGGTTCCTTCGGCAGCAAGAAGATCACCGTCGCCGCGGGCAAGTCCGCCTCGACGACGTTCGCGACGCGCGCGGCATCGGTCGACGCCGGGACGCTGTCGATCGACGCGGTGACCAGCGGTACGAAGAATGACGCGACGTCGTTCACCGTACCGACCCCCCGGGGCAGCTGCGGCTGACCCTGCGTCGCCGGTGGGTGGCCCGAGTCGATCGGGTCATCCGCCGGCGCGCGGGTCCTCCCGCTGAACCCCGCGGGTCGCGCCACCGCCGCTCCCGTGAGCGGCGGTGCCGCGGTCCGAAGGCGCGCGCTCCTCGCCGCGCGACCCGTGATCCCGATTCCTCGTCCACCATTCGAAACACTTGTCTTCGGTTGGTGTTCTCGCTAACATTCATCATGTCGCGGGGCGGGGGATGACCCGGATCCTTCCCGCAACGACCGGAGCGTCCGGTGAGCTTGCTAGTCGTTCGACGTCGGTGTCGGGCGAAGAAATGGAGTACACAATGAAGTTTTCCAAGGGTGCCGTGGCGCGTATCGCCGTGGCTGCTGCCGGCGGTCTGGTGCTCGTGGGCACCGCTGGTGCCGCTTTCGCCGCCGAGGTCGGAGACGAGAACGTCGACGTCAACGTGCAGATCGCGCCCGTCGACGGTCCCGGCAGCCTGAGCCTCACGGTGGCCGGCACGTCGGCCACGCTGACGGAGTCCCCGTCAGGTGACGCCGAGGTGCGCCAGTTCGACGGCGCCCTGCCCACCGTCACCGTCACCGACACCCGCGATGTCGCCGACATCCCGGCGGAGCGCTACTGGTATGTGGTCGGTCAGGCCTCGGCCTTCACCGGCCCGGGCGGCGCCACCATCTCCCCCGACCACCTCGGCTGGACCCCCAACCTCCTCAACGAGGGCGACACCGGTCTCGTTGCCGAGGGTGAAGAGGTCCAGACGTCCGAGGACACCGGAGACGACGCGGTCGGCCTCGTCGACCAGGAGCTGCTGTACACCGCCCTCGACTCGGCCGCCGTCAAGGAGGGCGGAGAGTCCTCGTGGACCGCGAACGCCGCCCTGGTGCTGAAGACCGACACCGGTGTCACGCCGGGCGCGTACTCGTCGACGCTGACGCTGTCGCTGTTCGAGGACGCTTACACCCCGTAAGCTCGAAGCGCGAGCGGGCCGAGTCCTGAACAGGACTCGGCCCGCAGTTTCGTATACGGGTCGATGTCGACGGGATCGACGAACATCTGGGATGGTGACGCAGCGGTATGTTCAGGACACGCCCCTTTCTCATGCGGATGACAGTCGCTCTCGCGGCTGTCGTCGCGCCGTTCATCGTCGGCGTACCCGCCGCATCCGCGGCATCCGCCGATGACATCACCTGGTCGGTCACTCCGGCCGACGAGTCGGGCGCCGACGATCGCGGTGTCATCCAGCAGGAACTCGACCCCGGGGCTTCGCGGGCGGACTTCCTCGCCGTCCGCAACCTCAGCCGCACGGAGGTGACGTTCGCCCTCTCCGCGGCGGACGGCTACTACACCGACAACGGGCGGTTCAACATGCTGCCCTCCGATAAGGAGTCCGTCGACGCGGGTCTGTGGATCGACCTGCCCGACTCGGTCACGGTCGGACCGAACGGTACCGTCGTCGTTCCCTTCACCACCACGGTGCCGGAGGGAGCCATCCCGGGTGACCACGCGGCGGGCATCGCCGCGTCCGTCTCCTCCGTCGGTACCGACGCCAGCGGCTCCGAGGTCGGGGTCGAGAGCCGCGTCGGCTTCCGCGTGATGACGCGCGTCACCGGCGACATCGTTCCCTCGTACGCCGTTTCGGGGATCGAGTCGGGATACGACATGTCGTGGAACCCGTTCCGTCCGGGCTCCGCGAGCACGTCGTTCACGGTCGAGAACACCGGCAACGCCAGCCTGCTCGTCACCGGGGCTACGACCATCGGCACCGGATCCGCGGTCTTCCCCGCCGACGGCGCACCGCGCCAAGAGCTTCTGCCGGGGGAGTCCCGCTCGTTCACCGTCGCGGTCGCCGATGTGTGGCCCACGTTCTTCGTGCCGGGATCCATCGACCTGGCGCCGACGGCGACCGATCTGGGCGGCGGTGCCGTCGAGGTCGCACCCCAGTCGGCGGATGCGTCGCTGTGGGCGATCCCCGTGCCGCAACTCCTCGTCCTGCTCGGCGTCCTGCTGATCGTCGCGGCCCTCTTCTGGCGCCGCCGCCGCTTCACGGCCGCCCTCGATCGTGCGCGCGAAGAAGGGCGTCTCGCGGCGAACGGCTCGGCCGCCGCCTCGGCCGACGTCGTCTCGCCCACGTCGACGGAAGCCGCCCCCGGCCGCACCGAGGCCACGGACTCCGCGCCCACAGAGGGACGCCGATGACCCTTGCGGCGACGGTGCTGCAGCGAGACGAAGCCGTCTACGTCGACGTCGACATCACCCCCCTGCCGACGGTCCTTCCCTCCGCCCCCGCGGGCGTCACGCCGTCGCCGTCCGGCGTGCCCGACCACGGATGGCTCGCGGCCACCGGGTTCGAGCCGGCCTGGCTGATGGCCGCCGGGGCCGTCGTCGTCGTGGCCGTCGGTGTGGCTCTGCTGCATCGTCACCGTCGCCGCGCGTGAGAGCGCGGCCCCCGTCGTCGCGCGTGTCATCCGGCGGCGAGGGGAGAGGGCGCATGCCTATCGTCCGGCCGTGACGCGTGCGGGGTCGGCGAATAGTATGGAATGTTGTGATCAGGCCTTTTTCGGCGTGGTCCGTGGCCTGCCTGTGCGTTGGGATCGTCCGGTGCGCACCTCGCCCATGATGTTCGGATCGGAAGACCTCAATGCCCCAGTCCTCGAGTCGCGGGTGGCAGCGGCCCAGCATCTACGACGTCGCGCGTCGCGCCGGCGTGTCGCACATGACGGTGTCGCGGGTCTTGAACGGCCATCCGAACATCCGCGAGACGACGCGCGCGCGTGTCTTGCAGGCGATCGAGGAGATGAACTACACGCCGAGTTCGATCGCCCGGGCCCTCGCCACCCGGCGAGCCCGCCGGATCGGCGTGCTCATCGACGGGCCCGTGCAGAACGGTCCGAACAGCACCCTCCGCGCCCTCGAGAAGGCGGCACGCGAGGTGGGGTACGCCGTGAGCGCGTTCTCGATCGGCGATGACGACGCGTCGCAGATGGATTCCGGGGTGATGGAGCTCGTCACCCAGGGGGTCGACGCGTTGTGCGTCATCGCGCCGCGCGAGTCATCGCTCGATCTGCTGCGGCAGCAGACCACCGGCCTTCCCACCATCGTCATCAAGGCCGAGGCGGATGCCGCCTGGCACACCGTCGGCGTCGATCAGCGCGAGGGTGCGCGACTGGCCGTCCGGCACCTCATCGGGCTCGGCCATCGGCGCATCGCCCACCTCGCCGGTCCCATGGACTGGTTTGACGCCCGTGAGCGCATGGAGGGCTGGCGCGAATGCCTCTCCGAGGCGGGTCTGCCGGAGGGGCCGATCATCATCGGCGACTGGACGAGCGACTTCGGCTTCGAGTTCGGGAAGTCCTTCGACCTGGGCGACACCACCGCCGTGTTCGCGGCGAACGACCAGATCGCGTTGGGCGTCATCCACGGGTTGCACGGTCGCGGCATCCGCGTTCCCGAAGACGTGAACGTCGTGGGGTTCGACGATCTGTCCGACGCACGACACTTCCTTCCGCCGCTGACCACGGTCCGCCAGAATTTCGCCGAACTCGGCGAGCTGGCGCTGCAGCAGCTCATCGCCGCGATCGAGGGCGACACCGATCCCAGCCACGACACGATCCGGCCGAAGCTGATCGTTCGCGAGTCGACGACGGCCGTCGTACCCGGCTGATTCGTCGCGGGATCGACGCGGTCGAGGCCTCCGATCGGGCCGTGATCGAGTTGTGATCTGAAACCGGGGATTTCTCGTGAAAAAGTCTTGCGCTCTTGAATGTTAGCGCGCACACTAAGGAAGACCAGGAGTGCCGCTCACAGCTGCACAGCATCCCCTCTCCAACCCGAATGCTGGAGAGATCTCAAGGAGGAGAACAAATGTCGATTTCGAAGCGCATGCGCGGCGTCGTCGGATTCATCGGTGTGGGCGTCGTCGCCCTTGGCCTCGCCGGCTGTGCCGGTGGCGCCGATGCAGGTAGCGGTGAGGGCGACGCCGCGGGCGACGTCACCACGGTCGGCTTCGTCGCCGTCGGTCCCGAGGGTGGATGGCGTAACGCCAACGAGCAGGCGATCAAGGACGCGTTCACCGCGGATGCCGGCTTCGACCTCAAGTACGCCCCGGCGGCCAGCCCCAGCGACCAGAAGTCGCAGCTCGACGCTTTCGCGACCTTCGTCAACGACGAGGTCGACGTCATCCTGCTCACGGCCACCGAGGCCTCGGGCTGGGAGTCCTCGCTCGAGCTCGCCAAGGAGGCCGAGATCCCGGTCGTGCTCCTCGACCGCGGCGTCGACGCGAGCGACGACCTCTACGTCACGCGCATCGCCCCCGACAACAAGCAGGTCGCGGAGTCGGTCGGCTCGTGGGCCGTCTCGGCCTTCCCGTCGGGCGCCAAGTACTTCGTGCTCGAGGGCGTACCCGGCCTGTCGGTCGTCAACGAGCGCAACGAGGGCTTCGACGCCGAGGTCGCCAACGCATCGGGCTTCACCAAGGTCGGCGCGCAGACCGCCAACTGGAAGACCGACGAGGGTAAGTCCGTCATCGAGACCGTCCTGAAGGCCAACAACAACGACATCCAGTTCATCTTCGCCCAGAACGACGAGATGGGCATCGGCGCCGCTCAGGCTGTTTCCGCCGCGGGTCTGACCCCCGGCACCGACGTCAAGATCGCCACCATCGACGGCACGAAGGGTGCGCTCGAGGCACTGGCCGCCGGTCAGCTCAGCTTCGTCGCCCAGTACAACCCCTTCTTCGGCGACACCGCCGTCGACGCCGTGAAGTCGGCCATCGCCGGCGACACCGTCGAGAAGACGATCATCGTCGACAGCGCGACCTTCGACTCGCCCGAAGCGGCCGAGACGGCACTGTCCGAGGGCCTCGGCTTCTAAGCCGGGTCCACCCGCTCGACAGCACCACTCATGGAGTGGGGGCGGCCCGCCCGGGCTGCCCCCACTCCGCATTCCCCACCCGCTCCGTACCAGCGAGGAAGTTCGTCAGCGATGACAGAATCCCTACCGATCGTCGAAGTCCGCGGCGCATCGATCACATTCCCCGGCGTCAAAGCCCTCGACGAAGTGAACTTCCGACTCCTGCCGGGAGAAGTCCATACCCTCATGGGCGAGAACGGCGCGGGCAAGTCCACGCTCATCAAGGCGCTGACCGGCGTCTACCAGATCGACTCCGGATCGATCCTCATCTTCGGCGAGGAGCGGCGCCTGACCGGCACCGCCTCGGCGCAGGCGGCCGGCATCTCGACCGTCTACCAAGAGGTCAACCTCTGCACCAACCTCACCATCGGTGAGAACGTCATGCTGGGCCACGAGATCCGCGGACCGTTCGGCATCAACTGGCGCGCCACGCACGCTCGCGCCAAGGAGGCGCTGACCGGCATGGGTCTCGGCCACCTCGACCCCCGTGCTCCGCTGTCATCGATCTCGATCGCCCTGCAGCAGCTCGTCGCCATCAGCCGCGCGATGGTCACCAACTCGAAGGTGCTCATCCTCGACGAGCCGACCTCGAGCCTGGACTCCGCCGAGGTCGAGGTTCTCTTCACCGTCATGCGTCGCCTGCGCGACCAGGGTGTGGCCATCCTTTTCGTCTCGCACTTCCTCGATCAGGTCTACGCGATCAGCGACCGCATCACGGTGCTGCGCAACGGCGGTTTCGTGGGCGAGTACCTGACCCGCGACCTCGACCGCACGCAGCTCATCTCGAAGATGATCGGCAAGGACATCGAGGCGCTGCGCGCCCTCGGCTCCAATCGCCAGGTCGACGCTCGCGATCGCAACGAGACCCCCGTCTACGCCGCCGAGGGCATCGCCCGCGCGGGAGCCCTCGCCCCCACCGACATCGAGATCCACAAGGGGGAGGTGGTCGGCTTCGCCGGCCTGCTCGGCTCCGGTCGCACCGAACTCGCTCGCCTCATCGCCGGCGCCGATCGCCCCGACGCGGGCACCGTGCGCCTCAAGGGCAAGAAGGTCAACGTCAACTCCCCGGTCTCGGGTCTGGGCAACCACATCGCCTACTCGACCGAGAACCGTCGCGACGACGGCATCATCGGAGACCTCAGCATCCGCGAGAACATCATGCTCGCGCTGCAGGCCAAGCGCGGGTGGCTGCGTCGCATTCCCGCCAAAGAGGTCGACCAGCTCGTCTCGACCTACATGGAGCGTTTCAGCGTCCGACCGAACGACCCCGAGCGCCCGATCCGCCTGCTCTCGGGCGGCAATCAGCAGAAGGTCCTGCTGGGCCGGTGGCTGGCGACCGACCCGGAACTGCTGCTGCTCGACGAGCCGACCCGCGGCATCGATGTCGGCGCCAAGGCCGACATCCAGGAAACCGTCGCCGAGCTCGCCGAGGCGGGCATGAGCGTCGTGTTCATCTCGTCCGAGCTCGAAGAGGTCGTTCGCCTGTCCGAGCGCATCGTGATCATGAAGGACCACGAGAAGGTCGGCGAGATCGTCAACGGCCCCGACGTCACCGCCGAGCGCGTCGTGTCGATCATCGCGGCCGAGACCGAAGAAGAGGCAGAAGCCCAGACCGAGGCCCTCGCCGAAGGAGAGACCCGCTGATGACCGTCTTCAAGTCGCTTCTGCGCACCCCCTGGTTCTGGGGCATCATCGGCATCGTCCTGCTGCTGTCGCTGAACGTCATCAAAGACCCGACCTACCTCTCGGTCGGTATCAACCCGACGACCGGACAGCTCTCGGGCAACCTGCTCGACATCCTGCGGGTGTCGGCGCCGATCATCATGATCGCCCTCGGCATGACCTTCGTCATCGCCACGAAGGGCATCGACCTCTCGGTCGGCTCGATCATGGCCGTCGGTGGTGCCGCCGCCATGGAGCTCCTGCGCTCGATCAACGAGGCGAGTTCGTTCGGCGCCATGTTCATGGCGATCGGCCTCGCGCTGCTGCTCGGCGCGGTCCTCGGTCTCGTCAACGGCCTGCTCGTCTCGGTCGTGGGGCTCCAGCCGTTCATCAGCACCCTGGTGATGATGCTCGCCGCCCGCGGTATCGCCCGCGTGATCACGGGCGGGCAGAACACCAACTCGCAGAACCAGCCGTTCCAGCAGATCTCCAACGGCCAGGTGCTCGGACTGCCGATCAGCTTCGTCACGGCGATCGTCATCGTCGTGATCGTCACCGTGATCATGCGCCGCACCGCACTGGGTCTCATGATCGAGTCGATCGGTGTGAACCCCGACGCGAGCCGCCTCGCCGGCATCCGTCCTCGTCCGATCCTCATCACCGTCTACGTGCTCTCGGGCATCCTCGCCGCCGGCGGTGGTCTGTTCACGGTGTCGGAGGTCATGACGGTCGACGTCTCGGGCACCGGCTACCAGATGGAGCTCGACGCGATCCTCGCCGTCGTCATCGGCGGCACCTCCCTCGCCGGAGGCAAGTTCTCCATCCTCGGGTCGACCATCGGGGCTCTGCTGATCGCAACCCTGAACAAGACCGTGCTCTTCCTCGGGGTCTCCGCCGCGGCGACCCCGGCCTTCAAGGCCATCGTCATCGTGCTGCTCGTCCTGCTGCAGTCCGAGCGGGTGAGGACCTTCGTCCTCCAGGCCGGACGCCGCCGTACCCGTAAGGAGGTCGTCGCATGAGCACGACCGTCTCACCCCCGTCGCCCTCGCACGGCACCGAGGTCCCGGTGCGGGGCCTGGCGATCTCCCGCATGTGGGGTCGCAGCCAGTCCGCCGTCCCGACGCTGGCCGCCGTCGTGCTCCTCGTCGCGATGCTCGTGTACGCCGAGCTCGCATACGGCCGCGTGTTCCACGCCGGCACCATGTCGAGCCTGCTCGTCAGCTTCGCGCCCACGATCATCCTCGCCGTCGGCATGACCATCGTCATCCTGTCGGGAGGCATCGACCTCTCGGTCGGCGCCGTCGTCGCCTTCACCTCGGTGTCGGGCGTCATGCTGATGAACAACGGCGTCAACGGCTGGGTCGCCGTCATCCTGATGATCGTGTTCGGCGCTCTGTTCGGTCTCGTCTCGGGCGTCCTGATCCAGTACTTCAACGTGCAGCCGTTCATCGCCACGCTGGCCATGATGTTCCTCGCCCGAGGTCTGGCATCCATTCTCTCGACCGTGCCGGTGCAGGCACCGGACAACTCCCCGATCCTGGTGCTCGCCACCGACTGGAAGCTGTACGACGGTCCGAAGACGAACGACCTCGTGCTCACGCCCGGCTTCTTCATCGCCGTGCTCGTGGTCGCAGCCGCCTTCATGCTCCTGCACCGCACCCGCACCGGCCGCACGGTGTACGGCATCGGCGGGGCCGAGAACTCGGCGCAGCTGATGGGACTCCCCGTCGCCCGCACCCGCGTGCTCATCTACGTGCTCAGCGGTGCCCTTGCCGGCCTCGCGGCCGTCGTCTACACAGCCGAGGTGGGCGGGAAGGCGCAGAACGTCACCGGCATCGGATGGGAACTGGATGCCATCGCCGCCGTCGTCATCGGCGGAACGCTCCTGACCGGCGGTGCCGGCTACGTCCTCGGTTCGGTCGTCGGTTCGCTGGTGCTCGCCGCCCTGGCCATGATCATCACCAAAGACGGTGGCATCCGCCCCGAATACCTGACCATCATCACCGGCGGTATCCTGCTCGCGTTCGTCCTGCTGCAGCGCGTGCTGACCGCGCGACGCCGAAAATGAGCACCGTCGTCGACCCGCACACCCGCAAGGAGAACACCGTGGCAGCGTCCCCTGCTGACTTCCCCCCCGGCGTCCAGGAATCCATCGACCGTGTCCGCGAGGACGTCGCCCGGCTGCACGCCGAACTGGTGCGCTACAACCTGATCGTGTGGACCGGCGGAAACGTCTCGGGCCGCGTGCCCGGCGCGGATCTGTTCGTCATCAAGCCCTCGGGCGTCTCGTACGACGACCTGTCGCCCGAGAACATGATCCTGTGCGACCTCGACGGCAACGCGATCCCCGGTACGCCGGGCAGTGAGCGCAGCCCCTCGAGCGACACGGCAGCCCACGCCTACGTGTACCGCCACATGCCCGAGGTCGGCGGGGTCGTGCACACGCACTCCACCTACGGCGTCGCGTGGGCGGCCCGCGGGGAAGAGATTCCCTGCGTGATCACGGCCATGGCCGACGAGTTCGGCGGACCCATCCCGGTCGGCCCGTTCGCGATCATCGGCGACGACTCCATCGGCCGGGGCATCGTCGAGACCCTGCGCGGTCACCGTTCGCGCGGCGTCATCATGCAGAACCACGGTCCGTTCACGATCGGNCATCGGCGACGACTCCATCGGCCGGGGCATCGTCGAGACCCTGCGCGGTCACCGTTCGCGCGGCGTCATCATGCAGAACCACGGTCCGTTCACGATCGGCTCCAACGCGAAGGATGCGGTGAAGGCGGCCGTCATGCTCGAGGACGTCGCGCGCACCGTGCACATCGCCCGCGAGGCGGGACCGCTCATCCCCATCCCGCAGGAACACATCGACGCGCTCTACAACCGCTACCAGAACGTGTACGGGCAGAACACGGACGCACGCCGGTGAGCGCCGTGACCACCTCGCCCGCCGAGGTCATCGCCTCCGGCCGCGCCGTGCTCGGCATCGAACTCGGTTCGACCCGCATCAAGGCCTGCCTCGTGGATGCCGACGAGCCCACCCGCGTGCTGGCCACCGGCTCGCACGCCTGGGAGAACCGCTACCGCGACGGCAACTGGACGTACTCGTTGAACGACGTCTGGACGGGTGTGCAGACCGCCTACGCTGCGCTGGCTGCCGACGTGCAGCGTCTCCACGGCGTCGCGATCGAGACCCTCGCCGCGGCGGGCGTGTCGGCGATGATGCACGGCTACCTCGCGTTCGACGCCGAGGGGGAGCTGCTCGTGCCGTTCCGCACCTGGCGGAACACCTCCACCGAGCGGGCCGCCGGCGTGCTGTCGGAGCTGCTGGGCACGAACATCCCGCTGCGCTGGTCGATCGCGCACCTCTACCAGGCGGTGCTCGACGAAGAAGACCACATCCCCGACGTGGCATCCTTCACCACTCTCGCCGGGTACGTCCACGAGAAGCTGACCGGCCGTCGGGTGCTCGGCATCGGAGACGCCTCCGGCATGTTTCCCATCGACGTCGCCACACGCGACTACGACGCCGTCATGGCGGCCAAGTTCGACCGCCTCGTGGCGGAGCGGGCCCCGGGCCTCCGCCTCCGCTCGCTGCTGCCCGACGTGCTCGTCGCCGGCGAAGCCGCGGGGGAACTGACCACCGAGGGTGCGGCGCTCCTGGATCCGACCGGCGCACTGCGTCCGGGCGTGCTGTTCTGCCCGCCCGAGGGCGACGCCGGCACCGGTATGGTCGCGACGAACTCCGTCGCCCCCCGCACCGGTAACGTCAGCGCGGGTACGAGCATCTTCGCCATGGTGGTGCTCGAAGGGCCGCTTCGCCGCACGCACGACGAGCTGGATCTCGTCACCACCCCCGCCGGCGACCTGGTCGCCATGGTGCACTGCAACAACGGCGCGAGCGAGCTCGCCGCCTGGGTGGGGCTGTTCGAGCGGTTCGCGGCCATTGCCGGCGGCACCCTCGACCCCGACGAGGTGTTCGAGGCGCTGTTCATGGAGTCGCTGGACGGTGCGCCCGACGCCGGCGGCCTGCTCGCCTACAACCACCTGGCGGGAGAACCCATCGCGGGTCTGCCGGAGGGGCGGCCGCTCTTCGTCCGTACGCCCGACAGCCGCCTCACGCTGGCGAACTTCATGCGCGCGCAGCTGTACGGCGTGTTCGGCACGCTCGCCCTGGGCATGCGCGTGCTCGCCGCCGAGGGTGTGGAGCTCGACCGCATGTACGCGCACGGCGGTGTGTTCCGCACGGCCGGGATCGCGCAGCGCTTCCTCGCCGGTGCGCTGGACGCGCCGGTCGCGGTTGCGGCAACCGCGTCCGAGGGTGGGGCGTGGGGGATCGCGGTCCTCGCAGCATTCGCCGCAGACACCGCGGGCGACCCGATCGACGCCTACCTCACCGACCGCGTCTTCGCGCAGGCGGGGTTCGTCTCGATCGACCCCGACCCCGAGGACGTCCCCGGGTTCGCCGCTTACCTCACCCGATACCGCGCGGGGCTCGCCATCGAGCACGCCGCGATCGCGGCGACGTCCTGACCTCGGCCGTCGCCACTCCCACCACAAAAAGGAATTCCCGCATGACCCGCACCACTCTCCGGAACGATCTCGACGGCTACGAGGTCTGGTTCGTCACCGGCAGTCAGAACCTCTACGGAGAAGAGACCCTCAAGCAGGTCGCCGAGCAGTCGCAGGCCGTCGTCGAGGGACTCGCCGGCCTGCCCGTCAAGGTCGTCTGGAAGCCCGTGCTCAAGGACTCCGACAGCATCCGCCGCATGGCGCTGGAGATCAACGGCCGCGACGACGTCATCGGCGTGATCGCGTGGATGCACACGTTCAGCCCCGCGAAGATGTGGATCTCGGGGCTCGACGCCCTGCAGAAGCCGCTGCTCCACCTGCACACGCAGGCGAACGTCGAGTTGCCGTGGAACGACATCGACTTCGACTTCATGAACCTGAACCAGGCCGCTCACGGCGACCGCGAGTTCGGGTACATCCAGACGCGTCTGGGAGTCGCGCGCAAGACGGTCGTCGGCCACGTGTCGAACCCGGCCGTCCGCCAGCAGATCGAAGATTGGGAGCGCGCCGCCGCCGGCTGGACCGCCGCCCGCACCCTCAAGCTCGCCCGCTTCGGTGACAACATGCGCTTCGTCGCCGTCACCGAGGGTGACAAGACCGAGGCCGAGCTGCGCTTCGGCGTGCAGGTC
>NZ_LMOR01000002.1 GCF_001424225.1 Microbacterium sp. Leaf151
AGAGTAGGACACCGCCGGACTTCCTTTAAGCCAGAGTAGGACACCGCCGGACTTCCTTTAAGCCGAAATGGCCACCCAACGCTGGGTGGCCATTTCGCATTTCACCACCCACGCACCACCACGCGCTGGTACGTGATCCCCCAACCGGGGGGACCACGCACCAGCGCTTCGTCGTACCCGGTGCACGTCGCGGTCGCTCCCCTATGAGGGTCGGCGCTACGCTGACCGCATCGACGGGAAGGACGCGGCCATGCGATTCAGTCACCTCGGGGACGATCCCCGCATTCATCCGGATGCCGTTGTGGCGCCCACAGCCGTCATCAGCGGAGACGTGACCATCGGGGCCGGGTGCCAGGTTCTGCACGGCGCTGTTCTCACCGCCGAGGGCAGCCCGGTGGTGCTGGGGGAGAACACCATCGTGATGGAGAACGCTCTGATCCGGGCCAGCGCAACCCACCCCGTGCACATCGGGCCGCACACCCTGATCGGTCCGATGGCAAGTGTCGCGGGCGCCGACATCGGCGCCGAGGTCTTCCTCGCCACCGGCACCCGTATCTTCAACGGAGCCGAGATCGGAGATCGCAGCGAGGTCCGCATCAATGCGGTCGTCCACCTACGCACGGTGTTGCCCGCCGAGACCATCGTCCCGATCTCCTGGGTCGCAGTCGGCGATCCGCTGCTCATCCTCCCACCCGACCGTCACGAGGAGATCTGGGCTGCGCAGAAGGAGCTCGACTTCCCGGGTTATGTCTTCGGGCTCGACCGCGAGACGCCTGACCTGATGGTGCAGCTCACCGAGCGCTACGGCCGGAGCCTCTCCCGCCACGCCTCAGACGTCCGACTGGACTGAGACGTCGACCCGACGGTCGTGCCCCTCGCCGCGCGGGAAAAGTGGCGCGCCGTCACCCGTTCCGGGGGCGCCGGCGCGTCACGGGATGGGTTCGAGCTCAGCCGGTGTTCTGCAGACCCGCAGCCACGCCACTCACCGACAACAGCAGGAGGCGCTGCTGCTCGGCATCCGGGATCTCCGACTCGGTCGAGGCATCGCGCAGGGCGCGGAGCGCCCGCAGCTGCAGCAGTGACAGGGCGTCGACGTAGGGGCTGCGCATCTTCACGGCGCGCTGCAGAACGGGCTTGTTTCCGAGCAGATCGCCGCCGGTGATGCGCTCGACCCAAGAGCGGGTGAGCAGCATCTCGTCCATGACGAGCTGAGCGAGGTCGTCGCGGTCGCCGAGCGCGAGGTAGCGGCGGGCGATGCGCTCGTCGGCCTTCGCCAGGCTCATTGCGACGTTGTCGATCATCGTGCGGAACAGCGGCCACTGCTCGTAGGCCTCACGGAGACGCTGCTCATCGTCGACGGCGTCGAGTGCCGTGCCGAGACCGAACCATCCCGCGAGGTTGATGCGCGCCTGCGTCCACGAGAACACCCACGGGATCGCTCGGAGGTCTTCGAGCGACTCCACTGACAGACCTCGGCGTGCGGGGCGCGAGCCGAGGGCGAGGTGGCCGAGCTCCTCCATCGGAGTGACCGTGGCGAACCACGGCGCAAAGCCGGGCGCCTTCACCAGGGCGAAGAAACGCTCGCGCGAGGCGATGTCCATGATGCGAGCGACGTCGGCGAAGGCATCGGCCGCTCCCCGGTTGCGCCGCTCGATCGAGGGAGAGGATGCCGTGAGCACCGCAGCCGCGACCTGGTCGATGTGGCGCATTGCGATGTCGGGGTCGCCGTAGCGAGCGAAGATCACCTCGCCCTGTTCGGTGAGCTTGAACCGACCATCGACCGAGTGGGGCGGCTGGGCCAGGATGGCCGAGTTGGCGGGTCCGCCGCCTCGACCGAGCGCGCCACCGCGGCCGTGGAAGAGCGTCAACTCGATGCCCTCGGCTGCAGCCCAGGTCGAGATCTGCGCCTGAGCCTCGTAGAGAGCGAGGTTCGCAGCGACGGGGCCGACGTCTTTCGACGAGTCGGAGTAGCCGAGCATGACCTCGAGGCGACGGCCGGTGGCATCCAGTCGGCTGACGAACGAGGGGTGCGTCACGATATCGGCGAGGATGCCGGGAGCCGCCTGCAGGTCGGCGAACGTCTCGAACAACGGGATGACGTCGAGCACGGGGAGCGCCTCGCCCGGGCCCATCGCGTACGAGGCGAGTTCGTGCACGTTCGCGAGGTCTTCGGCGGACTGCGTGAACGAGACGATGTAGCGGCCGGCGGCGCGGGGTCCGAAGCGCTCTTGTACGTAAGCGATGGAGCGGAAGACCTCAAGCACCTCGTCGGTCAATTCGCTGCGCTGACCGCCGACGCGAAGCTCTTCGAGCACCTTGCGGTGTACCGCCGAGTGCTGGCGGACCTCGAGCTCGGTGAGGTGGAAGCCGTACGTCTCGACCTGCCACACCAGTCTCTGCAGCGCACCGTAGGCCTGCCGCGCGGCGCCGGCGGTGACGAGCGACTCTTGCACGGTTCGCAGATCGGCGAGCAGGTGCTCGGGGTCGCGGTACGCCAGGTCGGCGTTGCGGGTGCGGGTCGCGGCGATCTTCCGAGCCAGCAGCAGCAGGATCCGGCGGTGCGGCTCCTCGGGGGAGCGCTCGGCGATCTCCGTCGCAGCATCTTCGTCGGCGGCACGCAGGCGGTGCCACAGAGCGACGAGGGCGTCGCTGGGCGGGGTGGTGCCGGCATCCAGGGTCAGACCTCGCCCCACGCGGAGCGCGGTGCGCTCCAGGCCCAGGAGCACGTGTTCGCTCGCGATCGAGGCGGCCTTGCGGGTCACGGACGCCGTGACGAACGGGTTGCCGTCACGGTCTCCACCGACCCAGGAACCGACGCGGACGAACGGCTTCACGATAGGCGCGCGGGATCCCGCGTTCTCGCCCTGGAGGATGTCGTCGATTCGGCGATAGACGTGCGGCACGGCGGTGTACAGCGTCTCGTCGAACACGGCCATGACCGAGCGCACCTCGTCGACGGGAGACGGCTTCTCGCGGCGGAGGGGAGCGGTGCGCCAGAGCGTGTCGATCTCCTCCAGCATGCGGCGCTCGGTGCGACGGGTCTCGGCCGCGTTCTCGCCCGCGGCGTCGCGTTCGCCGAGGAGTTCCGACAAACGACGGATGCTCGTCGAGATCGCTCGGCGCCGGGCCTCGGTGGGGTGCGCCGTGAAGACGGGGTGGAAGCGCAGGGCCTGGAGTCGCGCGAGGGCGGTCTCTTCGCCGACCTCGCTCGACAGCCTCTCGAAGGCGCTGGCGATCGTGTCGGGGATGCCGCTGCGCGACGGCTGATCACCGCGCTCGCGCAGGACGCGCACGCGCTGATGCTCTTCGACGAGGTTGACGAGGTGGAAGTACGCCGTGAAGGCACGGGCGACTTCGTCGGCCCGCTCGATGGAGAAGTCGTCGGCGATGGCCGCGGCTCGCTCGAACGCGGCGGGTGTCTCGTCGGTGTAGGCCTGGATCGTCGCCGTACGAAGTCGTTCGACGTCGTCGTACAGTCCGGGGGAGCCGCTCTCCCGAAGGACACGGCCCAGCAACGATCCGAGCAGGCGCACGTCGGCACGCATCTGTTCGGGGAGCTCTTGGCCGGCTTCGAAGCGGCCCACGAGGTCGATGGCCTCGGTCGGGGTCAGATCACGCACACGGCCAAGATTATCTGCGTCGCGTTGCGCGCAGATGACACGTCGACGCGGTGGTACCGGTCGACAGCGTGTGGAGAAGCCGTCGAGCCGACTCGGCGGCGCGCCACGAGTCGGAGATTGTCCGGCCTGGGGGCAGCATCATGGCCGACGTGAGGCCGCGCGCGGAGTGTCGTGCGAACTTTTCCGACGCCCGGGGCGGGTGCGCCCGCCGCCGTCGAGACGCACGGAGACTCTTCGAGCGGGAGAAACCCGCGCGCCGCCCAACGGAGATCCGCTCGGAACGTTGCGCCCGCCGCCGTCGAGACGTCCCGCGCGGGGAGGACCCGGTATCCGGGGATCCGCGAGATCCGTCTCGGCTCGACCGGAGGAGCGGCGGGCGGGGCATACTCGGGGGAGCGTTTCCCGCGGAACCGGTGGATGCCGGGCGTCACGGGTCGCGGAAGGAGATCCCGTGAGCGACGACGCCCTGCGCGAGGCCGCCGAGACCATGCACGCCGTGCGCGAACGGTGCGTGTGGACGCAGCAGATCGACCATCGCGACCTCGTGCCGTACCTCGTCGAGGAGAGCGCCGAGGTGATCGACGCGGTGGAGGCGGGCACCCGCGCCGACCTGCGCGAAGAGCTCGGCGACCTGCTCTGGCAGGTGCTGTTCCACGCCGAGATCGCCGCGGGCGATCCCGACGACCCGTTCGACATCGACGATGTGGCGCGTGGCCTGACCGAGAAGATGGTGCGGCGTCATCCCCACGTTTTCGCGGATGCCGTGGCATCCACTCCCGAAGAGGTCCTCGTGCACTGGGACGCGGCGAAGGCCGCTGAGAAGCGTGCGCGCACGAGCGTCCTGGACGGGGTCAGCGACCACATGCCCTCGCTGGCGCTGGCGCAGAAGATGCTGGGCAAGGCGGCGCAGACCGGGGTGCCCGCCCCGTCGCATCGGCTGGCGGATCCCGAGACCGAGACGGAGCTGGGCGACGCGCTGCTGATGCTGGTGCACCTGGGACGCACCCGCGGGTGGGATGCCGAACGCGCCCTGCGCGAGCGCCTCCGCATGCTGCGCACCGAGGTGCAGACCGCAGAGCGGTACCCCGGAACACCGGCGGGCTGAACGGGTCCTCACGCGAGATCACTTCCTCGGCGCGGGGGCGCACGACGAGCGTGCGTGACGGGCGATCAGCCGTCGACATCGAGCCAGGCAGGCGTCAGCCGCCCCCGCATCCGGACCTGCCGCCCGAGCCTGGAACAATGGGGCCGTGGCATCTGTGAACCCGCCGCGCGGCATGCGCGACTTCCTCCCCGCTGACAAGGCCCGTCGCGAGCGCGTGCTCGCCGTCATCCGCGAGCGGTACCGCGCGCACGGGTTCGATGAGATCGAGACGCCCGTCATGGAGGACTACGACCGCCTCCACGCCGGTATCGGCGGCGACAACGAGAAGCTGTCGTTCAGCATCCTGAAGCGCGGGATGGATGCCGAGGGCATCCGCGCTGCGGCAGACGACCCGGCCGCCCTCGCCGACCTGGGCCTGCGCTACGACCTCACCGTTCCGCTCGCCCGCTTCTACGCGACGAACCGCGCGCAGCTGCCGACGGTGTTCCGCGCGATCCAGATGGCGCCGGTGTGGCGCGCCGAGCGTCCGCAGAAGGGGCGCTACCGCCAGTTCCTCCAGTGCGACATCGACGTCATCGGCGACGCCACCGCCCGCGCCGAGGCCGAGCTCATGGTCGCGAGTCTCGACGTGCTCGACGCTCTGGGGCTCACGGGCGGCTCGATCCGCGTGAACGACCGCCGCGTGCTCGACGCGATGCTCGACGTGTTCGGTTTCGCCCCCGAGGAGCGTCCCGGCGTTCTGATCACGATCGACAAGCTCGACAAGGTCGGGCCCTCGGGCGTCGTCGCCGAGCTCCGCGGACGGGGAGCCGACGAGGGCGCCGTCGATGCTCTCTCCGCCTACCTCGACCGGCCGGCGGCATCTCCGACGTTCGACGAGGTCGGGATCCGTTCGGCCCTTCCCGACGGCATCCCCGACGAGGTCATCACCCACCTCGTGGCCCTGGGCGACACCGTCGCCGCCGCCCGAGGTGCCGATGCGCCCTTGGTTTTCGACCCGTTCCTCGTGCGCGGGATGGGCTACTACACCGGCACCATCTTCGAACTGGCGCACCCGAGCGTCGACTACTCGCTCGGCGGCGGAGGACGCTACGACGGCATGATCGGTCGCTTCCTCGGCCAACAGGTCCCGGCCGTGGGATTCTCGATCGGCTTCGAACGCATCGTCGACCTGCTGCCCGACACCGACGCCGAGGGGGAGCGCTCCGTCGTGCTCGTTCACGACCGCGACGTCGCCCTCGCCCCGTTGCTCGCGATGAAGGCGCACCTCGTCGCCGAGGGCGCACGCGTGCGCATCGAGCAGCGGGTGAAGAACATGAAGGCGCTGCTCGAGCGGTCCGCGGCGGACGGCTACACCTCGTTCGCCTCCGTCGGCACCGAGACGACCGCCGACACGCTCGAGTTCAAGTCGCTCGCCTGATCCGCGCCGAGGTGCGCCCGTCCCTCGGGGGACGCCGACCCCTCCCGTGGCAGCACCCGAGGGCCGATATCCGCCAGGCTGCGGCTCGCTCGGCGAAGGGAGCGGAGCCTCGACACGGGTTCCCCTCACGCCACCGCGCTGATCAACGCCTCCTCGGGACTCTCGGCGGCGAGACGCTCCAGGCGCCCCGCGGTCGCGGCATCCCGGGGCGAGAACCACACGACGCGTGAGCCGAGGCCGTCGTCGATCCACAGGCTCGACATCTCGAGGTGCAGCTCGCCGACGCGGGCGTGCACGAGGTGCTTGGTGGCGTTCCGCTCCCCGCCGACGTCGCCGAGGCGCCACAGCTCCCTGAACCGCGGGGACTCCTCTTCGAGATCGGCGATGAACCGCTGCCACGCGGGTTCTTCATGGTGGCGCCCGTACGCCGATCGCAGACGCGCGGCGATGCGCCGCTGCGCGTGGTCGAGGTCGGCATGCGACCGCTGCCAATCGGAATCGGTGAACAGCAGCACGGCGCAGTTCCGGCGCTCGGCGGGGATGTCGTCGAGGTCGTCGAAGAGGTAACGGTAGGCGCGGTTGTAGGCACGGATGTCGAAGCGGGCGGTCTGCACCGCGGCCGGGTACGGCAGGAGCTTCTCGAGCAGGTCGAGATGGGTCGCCCCGACGCAGAGTCGCGCTTCGCGGTCGGGGACCGGGAGGTCGGCGAGGGCGAAGAGGTGGTCGCGCTCGTCATCGCTCAATCGCAGGGCTCGCGCGATGGCGGTGACGACCTGGGCGGACGCGGCGATGGGGCGACCCTGCTCGAGCCAGGTGTACCACGTGAGTCCGACGCCGGCGAGTTGTGCGACTTCTTCGCGGCGGAGGCCCGTCACCCGGCGACGCGTACCGTCGGGGAGGCCGACGTCGGCGGGGCGGAGGCGGGCGCGGCGGCTGCGCAGGAACGCGGCGAACTCCACGCGGGCGTCATCGGATCGCGTCATGGCGTCCCTCTCTCTCGCGGCGATCGTAGATCGCCGGCTCGGCATGCGTGCGCTCCGAGGGGAGTGCTCCCACTACCAGGATGAGCGCACTCCTGGTACCAGGATGCCGCGGTCTCCATGCTGGCACCATGACGACTTCCGCCCACCCCGCCACCGGGAGCGCGCCGGTGCCGATCCGCCCCGACCTCGCCGAAGGCGTACCGACGTGGCGATATCTGGGATTCCTCCTCGGACCGGGCGTGGGAACGTTCGCCTTCAATGCGGTGACGGTGATCCTCCCGACGCTCCGCGAGCGCTTCGGCGCCGACGACATCTCGCTCGAACTGGTCATCGCCGGCTACGGCATCCCTTTCGCTGTGCTGCTGATCCTCGGCGGGCGACTCGGCGACCGGTTCGGCCGCCACCGCCTCTACGCCCTCGGGATGGGGCTGTTCCTCGTCTCGGCCATCGCGTGCGCCCTCGCTCCCTCGATCGACACCCTCATCGTCGCGCGCGTCATCCAGGGCGTGGGCGCAGCCCTCTGCACCCCTCAGGTGCTCGCGACCATCCAGGCCACCTCGCGGGGACCGGCCCGTACCCGCGCGATCGCCGCGTTCGGCGCGAGCGGAGGAATCGGCGCCGCGGTCGGTCAGGTCGCCGGCGGCGCCCTCGCCGCCCTCTCCTTCGGCCCCGTCGAGGGATGGCGAGCGGTGTTCGTGGTGGTGGCGTTCGTCGCCGGCGCGGCGATCGCCCTGGCGCCTCTGGCCCCGAGCTCCCGGGCTCATGAGGTCGTTGCCATCGACCTGATCGGGACCGTGGCGCTCGCCCTCGGAATCCTCGCCGCCTCCGTCGCGCTGACCTTCGGACCCGTGTGGAACTGGTCATGGCCGGTGGCCGTAGCGCTCGTCGTCGCCGCAGGCGCGCTGTGGTCGATGTGGAAGCACCAGGATGCCGTCGAGCGCTCTGGCCGCGTCCCCCTGCTGCCGCCCAGCGTCCTGCGCCTGCGGCCCCTGCAACTCGGGCTGATCGCAGCGGGGCTCTTCTTCGCGGGATACTCCGCGCTGCTGTACGTCTTCCCGCGAGCCGTCGAGGCCGGGGGTCTCACTTCCTTCGAGGCGGGGATGGCACTGCTGCCCTTCGCCGTGGTCTTCGCCGGAGTCTCGCTCGCGGTGGCCCGCATCCAGAGCCGTCTCGGCGACTCGACGCTCGTGCTCGGGGTCGCGCTTCAGATCGTCGCGCTCGTGGCGATGGCCGCGATCCTCGTCGCGGCGTGGGGGAGCGGAATCGGCCTCTGGCTGCAGCCGGCCCTGCTGGTGCTCGGAGCGGGACAGGCGCTGATCTTCTCGCCCCTCACCCAGCTCGTCGTGCGCGAGGTGCCGGTGGAGGCGGCCGGGCTCTCCGGAGGCATGTTCAGCACTGCACAGCAGATCGCGCTGTCGTTCGGGGTGATCGTGATCGGCGGGGTGGTGAGCTTCAGCGGGGTGGCCGGCCGAGAGGAGCTCCTCGCGGGGCTCGCCCTCGACCTCGTGCTCGCCGTCGCCGTGCTCGTGCTGGCCGTCGTGCTGCGCGCACGAGGCGCACGCGCCGCGGTCTGAGCGGGGCGTTAGAGATTCCGGTATCCCGACACTGCTCGAGAATCCACGGGATGCCGGGAGGCCACCGTCGCCGCAGCGTCACGCGTCGTCCACCGGGCGTTCACCCCGGGCGAGTGTCATCGGAGCATGTCTCCGCGTCGGCCCCTCGCCGTGACGGCCGCGTCGTCGATCGCCGTGCTGAGTGCGGCGGCGGTGGGGCTCCGCGCCCTGCTCACGCGACAGGCGGCGATCGCACGGCGCCGCATCGGCAAGCCCCTCGGCGAAGAGGCTCTGGATGCCGACCGGATCTGGCGCCGCAAGAAGCATCCGGGGGAGCCTGTCGAGCTCCTGCTGCTCGGGGACTCCATCGCTGCGGGTCTCGGCGCAGGGCACCGGCGCGACACGCTCGGCGCGCGCCTGGCGAAGGGCATCGCGCGGCAGGCCGGTCGCCCGGTCCGGTTGCGCACCGTCGCCGTCGTGGGGTCGGAGACGTCAGCCCTTGCGGGGCAGATCGCCGCTCTTCCGGCGGAGTACCGAGCGGATGCCGCCGTGATCGTCGTCGGCGGCAACGATGTGACGCACCGCATCCCGGCATCCCGATCCGCCGAGCAGCTCGAGGACGTCGTGCGAGCGCTGCGCGACGACGGCATCCCGGTGGTCGTGGGAACGTGTCCGGACCTCGGGACGCTCCGTGCGATCCCGCAGCCTCTTCGGGCGCTCGCTGCGCGGTCGTCGCGGCAGTTGGCTGCCGCGCAGGCCACCGCCGTCCATCGCGCCGGCGGTCGCGTCGTCGCCCTCTCGCGGGCGGTGGGTCCGGTGTTCGCCGAGCGCCCCGACGAGATGTTCAGCGTCGACCGCTTCCATCCGAGTGCCCTGGGTTACCGACGCACGGCCGAGGCGCTGCTGCCGGCGGTGCTCGCTGCGCTCGAGGCGGCCGCGAGGTCCGACGCCCGCTGACACGTCGCCCACGTCGGGCCCGTGCGCGCTCGGGCCAGCACGGGCCTCCCGGGCGTTGACCCGCGCTGCCCGCGTCGACAGGGTGGGATGGTGCCTACCCACGACGACGTCGACGCCTTCCTCACGGCCACCCTCGTGGGTGACGATCCGATGCTGGATGCCGCGCTGCGGGCGCAGCACGACGCCGGTCTCCCGGCGATCGAGGTGGCCCCCGTCAACGGGAAGTTCCTGCATCTGCTCGCCCGGATCGCCGGGGCGCGGAGGGTGCTCGAGATCGGCACCCTCGGCGGGTACTCCACGATCTGGTTCGCCCGCGCCGTCGGCCCCGCCGGCCGCGTCGTGACGATCGAGGCCGAACCGGACAACGCGCAGATCGCCCGCGCCAACCTCGCGCGCGCCGGAGTCGCCGACCGCGTCGAGGTGCGGATCGGACGCGGGGCCGACGTGCTGCCGACCCTTGCGGGCGGCGTCCCGTTCGACCTCGTCTTCATCGACGCCGACAAGGAGTCCAACACCCTGTATCTCGACTGGGCGGCGCGCCTGGGTCGGCGCGGCACCGTCGTCGTGCTCGACAACGTCGTGCGCGCGGGAGAGGTCGCCGACGCCGACACTGCCGACACGAAGGTCCGGGGCGCGCGCCGCGGCGTCGAGATGCTCGGCACCGACCCCCGCTTCGACGCCACCGCCTTGCAGACCCTCGACCGCAAAGGGTGGGACGGCATCGCGCTGGCGATCATCGTCGACACCGCCGCTCCCTGACCCGGTCGCGAGGTCCGTGCCGGTCGAAGGACCTGCCCGCAACCGACGGGTTCCGCCACCTCGCGTCCGCGGATCCACGGCTGACCGGCATCCGTCCCCACGGCCGTCACCCCGTGTCACTAGACTCGACGACGGACCGACGACGCTCCGCCCTCTTTCCCCAGAACCAACGAGGAGTCCTTCGTGGCACTTATCGAGGCTGTCAACGCGCGCGAGATCCTGGATTCGCGCGGTAACCCGACCGTCGAGGTGGAGGTGCTCCTCGACGACGGAATCGTCCAGCGGGCGGCCGTCCCCTCCGGCGCGTCCACCGGCGCGTTCGAGGCCTACGAGCTGCGCGACGGCGACAAGAGCCGCTACAGCGGCAAGGGTGTGCTGAAGGCCGTCGCCGCCGTCGTCGACGAGCTCGGTCCCGCCATCGAGGGCGTCGAAGCCAGCGAGCAGCGCATCATCGACGAGATCCTGATCGAGACCGACGGCACCGAGAACAAGTCGCGCACCGGCGCCAACGCCATCCTCGGCGTCTCGCTCGCCGTCGCCAAGGCCGCCGCCGACAGCGCCGACCTGCCCCTGTTCCGCTACCTCGGCGGCCCCAACGCGCACCTGCTGCCCGTGCCGCTGTTCAACGTCATCAACGGAGGCGAGCACGCCGACAACGGCATCGACTTCCAGGAGTTCTTCCTCGCGCCCATCGGCGCCGACACCTACAGCGAGTCCCTGCGCTGGGGCACCGAGGTCTACCACGTCCTCAAGGGCGAGCTGAAGTCCGCGGGGTACAACACGGGTCTCGGCGACGAGGGCGGCTTCGCCCCCGACCTGCCCAGCAACCGCGAGGGCCTGGACTTCCTCATCCGCGCGATCGAGAAGGCCGGCTTCACCCCCGGCACGGACATCGCGGTCGGCCTCGACGTTGCCGCGACCGAGTTCTTCAAGGACGGCGTGTACACCGTCGAGGGCAAGGAGTGGAGCGTCGACACGCTCGTCGACTACTTCGCCGACCTCGTCGCGAACTTCCCGATCGTCACGATCGAGGACGCGCTCGCAGAGGACGACTGGGACGGCTGGAAGAAGCTGACGGAGGCCATCGGCTCCAAGGTGCAGCTCGTCGGCGACGACCTGTTCGTCACCAACCCCCAGCGTCTGCAGAAGGGCATCGACCTCGGCATCGCCAACTCGCTGCTCGTCAAGGTCAACCAGATCGGCACGCTGAGCGAGACCCTGGATGCCATCAACCTGGCCACCCGCTCGGGCTACACCTCGATGCTGTCGCACCGCTCGGGCGAGACCGAGGACACCACCATCGCCGACCTCGCCGTCGCGGTCAACGCCGGACAAATCAAGACCGGTGCCCCCGCGCGCAGCGAGCGCGTCGCGAAGTACAACCAGCTGCTCCGCATCGAGGAAGACCTCGGCGACGCCGCGGTCTTCGCGGGCCGCTCGGCGTTCCCCCGTTTCAAGGGCTGATCGTTCGATCCGAGGGAGGGGGAGCCGCGGGGCTCCCCCTCCCTTCTTGTTTCCCGGGGTCCGCGAGGGCGCTACCCGGCGGTCGAGATCCCGGCGTCCCGGCCGATCATGGTCACCCGTCTGAGCGGATGCCGAGCCCCCGGCGCGTCCCCGGAGCGCCTCGAAGTGGCGACGTAGACTCGCCTGCGGCCTGATCGACAGTCCATGAAACGAAGGGAGGGGCGTGGAACGACCGACCCTGCCTCCCCGCCGTCCCCTGGCATCCGAGGCCCCGAAGGCGAAGAAGACACCGAAGCGTGCGCCCAGCGCCCGGCCCGATCGTCCGCCGCGACCGTCGGCGCCCGAACGCCGCGTGGACGTGCGCGACTGGCTCGGCCGAGTGCGCGTCTCGGGTTTCGTCGTCATCATGCTCGGTCTGGTCGTGCTAGGCACCTTCGTGCTTGTGCCCTCGGTGGGGACGTACATGGACCAGCGTCAGCAGATCCAGGCGCTCGAGAGCGCGGTGAAGATCGGCCAGTCCGAGGTCGAGGATCTGCAGATGCAGCGCGACCGATGGTCGGACCCCGCATACATCCGTACGCAGGCGCGTGAGCGCCTCGGCTATACCTTCCCGGGCGAGGTCGTCTACCTCATCGACAACGACCTGCCCGCGTCGGCGACGCCGCAGGAGCAGGACGACGTCAGCGGAGACGTGGGTCAGACGCGTACCGACTGGATGGCGCAACTGGTGCGCTCGGTCACCGCGTCCGGCGCGGCGCAAGTGGCCGTGCCCACGATCGGCGTGCCCGATCCGACGCCCGCGCCCGACGCTCGCGCACCCTGACCGCATCCGTCCCGCCTTCCGACACGCGCCGGAGGGGCCGGGTACCCTGGGAGCGATGACTACCGCGACTCTTCCTCCCGCATCCAACGCCGACCTGGCTGTGCTCAAGGCGCAGCTCGGACGCGTTCCCCGCGGAGTCATCGGGATCGCCGCTCGATGCGCGTGCGGGAACCCGACGGTGGTGGCGACCTCTCCCCGTCTCGACGACGGCAGCCCTTTCCCCACGTTCTACTACCTCACCCACCCGGCCGCGACCGCCGCGATGTCGGTACTCGAAGCCGGGCACGTCATGAAGGAGTTCTCCGACGAGCTCGCCGAGAGCGAAGAGCTGCAGCAGCAGTACGAGGCGGCGCACCGGTCTTATCTCCGCGACCGGGCCGCCTACGGGGAGCCCGAGGAGATCGCCGGGATCTCGGCCGGCGGCATGCCCACGCGTGTGAAGTGCCTGCACGCGCTCGCGGGGCACGCTCTTGCGGCCGGTCCGGGCGTGAACCCCATTGGCGACCGAGCCCTCGAGCGCGGTACGTGGTCGCCCGAACGCTGCCAGTGCGAGAGCCCCGGGACCGGCGGATGAAGCGCGTCGCCGCCGCCGTGGCATCCGTCATCCTGGTGGCGGTGCTCACGGGCGCGTCGGCGACACCCGTCCCGCCGACGTCCACGGCGGCCCCGCAGCTGCCGGCGGGCCCGGTCGCCGAGGACCCGACGGACTCGGTGCGCGCGGCAGAGTACTGGCTCGACCAGTACGGCGTCCGCGAGGCGTGGAAGACCACGCGCGGAGCCGGGCAGAAGATCGCCATCATCGACACCGGCATCGGCCGCGGCCCGACGGAGTTCAGTGGTGCTGTCATCGGCGGCGTCGACGTCTCGGGCGTCGGATCGAGCGACGGACGCACGCCCGTCGGCGCGGTGGACGCCAACCACGGCAGCTGGGTCGCTTCGCTCGCCGCCGCCCGCGGCACCGGCAATGGCCGCGGCATGATCGGCGTCGCTCCCGAGGCCGAGCTGTTGTCGATCTCGGTCGGATTCGGCGCGACGACGTCGAAGCCGTTCACCGAGCAGATCGCCGAGGCCATGAAATGGGCCGTCGACAACGGCGCCACCGTCATCAACCTCTCGCTCACGACGAACACCCTCGACTGGGACCGCAGCTGGGACGAGGCGTTCGAGTACGCCTTCGACAAGAACGTCGTCGTCGTCGTGGCGGCCGGCAACCGGGGGAGCGGCACCGACCGCGTGGGCGCGCCCGCCACGATCCCCGGCGTCCTGGCCGTGGGCGGTGTCGACCCGAGCGGCGCTGCGAGCAACAGCGCGTCGACGCAGGGCATCACGATCGGCCTCTCCGCGCCCAGTGAGCGTCTGATCGGCGTTTCCGCCGACGGCAGCCTGGTGCAGTGGAACGGTACGAGCGGCGCGGCCCCCATCGTCGCTGGCATCGCCGCGCTGGTGCGCGCCGCGCACCCCGAACTCGACGCCGACAACGTCCTCAACCGCCTCATTCAGACGGCGAAGCCTGCCGCGGGTGCGTCGACCAAGCCCGACAAGCTGTACGGCTACGGCCTGGTGGATGCCGCCGGCGCGGTGTCGTCCAGCCCGGTCGCGACCGTGAGCGAGAACCCGCTGGGAAGCCTCACGGAATGGATCCGCCTCTACCGCCGAGCGGACGCCCAGCCTGCACCCGAGCCCAGCGCGAGCCCGGTCACCATCCCGCCGCTCCCGCCGGTCCAATCGGCGCCGCAGGCGAGTTCGCCTCTGCTGCCGTCGCGCGATAGCGTGCTCTACGGGTCGTTGCCGCTCGGCGCTGCCACGCTGGCCGCTATAATGATTGCGCTCGGCGTCACTGCTGCTGCCCGGCGATCCCGACAGGCACGCACCTCCCGCGAGCCGAGCCGCATCATTAACGAGGAGTCCCTCCCATCGTGACCACTACCGTGCCCAGAATCCTCATCGTCGGTGGGGGCTACGCAGGTTTCTACACCGCGTGGAAGCTCGAGAAGCTCCTCGGCCGCAACGAGGCCGAAGTCACGCTCGTCGACCCGCTGCCGTACATGACGTACCAGCCGTTCCTCCCCGAGGTCGCCGCCGGCGAGATCGAGCCCCGTCACGTCGTGGTGGGCCTTCGTCGCCACCTGAAGCGCACCACGGTCATCGCCGGCAAGATCACGGGCATCTCGCACGCGACCAAGACCGCCACGATCACTCCGATCGCGGGCGACGAGTCCTTCGAGCAGGCCTACGACCAGATCGTCGTGACCGCCGGTGCCGTCTCGCGGACCTTCCCGATCCCCGGCATCGCCGACAACGCCATCGGCCTCAAGACCATCGAGGAGGCCGTCGCCATCCGTGACCGCCTCACCTCGAACTTCGACAAGGCGTCCGTGCTCCCCGCCGGACCCGAGCGCGACCGTCTGCTGACCGTCGTGGTCGTCGGCGGCGGCTTCGCCGGCATCGAGGTGTTCGCCGAACTGCGCGCCTACGCCTCGTCGCTGCTGAAGCAGTACCCGACGCTGACGTTCGACGACACGCACTTCCACCTCATCGAGGCAATGGGCCGCATCATGCCCGAGGTGTCGCAGAAGACGAGCGAGTGGGTCCTCGCCGACCTGGCGAAGAAGGGTGCCTTCGTGCATCTCGACACCCAGGTCAAGGGTGCCGTCGACGGCGTCGTCGAGCTGTCGACCGGCGAGAACCTGCCGACCGACCTCATCATCTGGACCGCCGGCGTCATGGCCAACCCCACGGTCGTCCGCGGCAGCGACCTGCCCGTCGAGGAGCGCGGCCGCATCCGCACCCGTCCCGACCTGCGCGTCGGTACCGACGAAGACATCGTCGAGGGCGCCTGGGCCGCCGGTGACGTTTCGGCCGTTCCCGACCTGTCGGGTGGCGGCGTCGGTGGCTTCTGCGTCCCCAACGCCCAGCACGCGGTGCGCCAGGGCAAGCTCATGGCGAAGAACATCGTGGCGGTCCTGCGGGGCGAGGAGCCCAAGCAGTACTTCCACAAGAACCTCGGTGCCGTTGCGGGTCTCGGCCTGTACAACGGCGCATTCCAGTCGGGCAACATCGCCCTGACCGGCCTGATCGCCTGGTTCGCCCACCGCGGCTACCACGGCCTGGCCATGCCCACGTGGGAGCGCAAGTTCCGCGTGGTCGGCGACTGGATGCAGAACTTCCTGCACGGTCGTGAGGTCGTGAACCTCGAGGCCGTCCAGCAGCCCCGCGCCGCGTTCGAGGAGTTCGCCGCGCGCCCGCGTCCGGCAGCTCCCGCCGCAGACGCGCCCGCTCCGGCCGAGAACAAGGCCGAGCCCGTCGCGGCGAAGTAACACCTCACGTTCCGAGACCCCCGCGCCCTTCCGGTGCGGGGGTCTCGTCGTTTCCGGATGCCGCGGGCTGACGTGCTCGAGCCGTCGAGTGGATGCCGTGGGCAACGCGCCGGGTGTTGGCATCCGGGGTCGGCGTGTCGGGGTTGCGGTCCGCAGGACGGCGGGCGCGAGGCCGCCCCACGATACGGTGGAAGAGGGCCCCCGTAGCCCAATGGCAGAGGCAGGCGACTTAAAATCGCTTCAGTGTGGGTTCGAGTCCCACCGGGGGTACGCGACGATCCGGCCCGCCGGCATCGCGGTCGACTCGATCCAGATCCCCTGGGAGTCCTCAGCACCGCCCGGCCCCCGCCCCACCCCGTAGTTACACTGAAGAGCAATCTCTCGAACGGAAGTGTGGGGACTTATGTGGGAGTGGCTCGTACCGGTCATTGTGATCGTCGGCATCCTGGTGATCGCGGGCATCTACCTCTGGGCCACCTACAACGCCCTGGTCGCGCTGAACGTGCGCGTCGACGAGGCGTGGAGTGACATCACGGTGCAGCTCAAGCGGCGCGCCGACCTGCTGCCCAACCTCATCGAGACGGTGAAGGGGTACGCGGCGCACGAGAAGGCCGTGTTCGAGAACGTCACGCGTGCCCGCGCTGAGACGCTGTCGGCGCAGAGCCCCGCCGAGGCCGGTATCGCCGAGGGACACATGCAGCAGGCGCTGAAGTCGCTGTTCGCCGTGGCCGAGGCGTACCCGCAGCTGCAGGCGAGCCAGAACTTCCTGCAGCTGCAGCACTCGATCGTCGATACCGAAGACAAGATCCAGGCGTCGCGCCGGTTCTACAACGGCGGCGTCCGCGAACTGAACACGAAGATCAAGGTGTTCCCCAACAACCTGTTCGCACGCCAGCTCGGCTTCCACGAACGCGAGTTCTTCGAAGTCATCGACGGCGCCGCGATCGCGGAACCTCCCCGCGTGCAGTTCTGACCGAACACGCCCCCTCCGCTCCGGCGGAGGGGGCGTTTCAGTTCGACCGGCCGTCGGGGTGTTCGTGCCGCTCCGCCGCGAGCGCCCCGGCGACGGCGTCTGCTGCGTCGCCCCACCGCGACACGGTCACCGTCTCGAGACCCTGCCAGCGCGCGGCCGTGAGGAGTTCTGCGGCGATGCGCTCGGCGGCATCGGGGGGCGCTCCGGCCTCCCACCACGCCGACTGCACGCGCAGGGCGCTGGAGGCGCGGTCGGCCTTGAGGTCGAGTCGGCCCACGACGTCGTCGCCGACGAGCACCGGCAGCGAGTAGTAGCCGAACCGGCGCTGCGGCGCCGGGGTGTAGATCTCGATGCGGTAGTCGAAATCGAACAGTCGCTCCGCCCGGTCGCGGAACCACACCACCGGGTCGAAGGGCGTAAGGATCGCCGCGGCGTCGACCTTTCGCGGGCGGGCGGCGTCTCGGTGCAACCATGCCTTGGCGGGACGACCCGCGATCCGCCACCCCTCCACTTCGACCGGTATCAGTTCACCGGCGTCGACGAGATCGCGAATGCCGGCCAGCACGGCGGGCCGATCGCGGATACGCCAATAGTCGGCCAGGTCGGACGCCGTCGCGACGCCGTAGGCGACGGCGGCGCGGCGCACGAGCTCGGTGATCGCCTCCGCCCGTGGCACCGTCGTCTCGAGCGCGGAAGCGGGCAACACGTCGTATGCCAGGGCGTAGCGTCGTTCGAACCCGCGTCGTCCGGCGATCGCCACATCGCCGAACAACCACAGCCGCTCGAGACCGTTCTTGGCGTCGTCCCAGCCCCACCACGCGCCGCGGGTGCCTCTGCGGGCATCGCGATCGATCTCGGCCGGCCGCAGCGGCCCGCGCTCGGCCAGCTCGTCGCGGAGCCACTGCAGGAGCGGCTGATTCGCCTCCGCCCAGGCGTCGTGGCCGTATTTGCGGCGCATGTCATCGCGTCGGAACTGCAGCAGCGGCCAATCGTCGACCGAGACGAGGGATGCCACATGCGCCCACGACTCGACCCAGGTCGGCCGTCGCGAGAACGCCAGTTTGTCGAGCAGCGCGGTGTCGTACGAGCCGAGACGGGCGAACAGCGGCATGTAGTGCGAGCGGGCGAAGACGTTGACGGAGTCGATCTGCAGGATGAGCAGGCGGCGCAGCGCGGCGGTGATCTGGCGCGTGCCGACGGCCGTGGGACGCGGACGGGCGAAGCCCTGAGCGGCCAGAGCGATGCGACGCGCGTCGGCGCGACGGAGGGTCGTCGTCATGCCCCTCACGGTATCCCCAACCACCGACATCGCCCGCGAGCGATGCGGGAGGGCGGCGGTAGGCTGGCGGAATGAGTGGAACCGATCCCGAACCGCGTGGATCGTTCCTCGACGCCCTCAAGCGTCGCACCGTCTCGAGCGACCTCCAGCCCCCGGTCCCGCCCGGGCTGCGTCAGGCCACCGCCTATGCGTGGCGCCTGCTCGTCATCGCGGCGGCTCTCGCCGTCGTCGTCTTCCTCGTCATCCAGCTGAAGCTCCTCGTCATCCCGCTTCTCGTGGCCATCCTCGTGACGGCGCTGGTGTGGCCGGGCTTCTCGTTCTTGCTGCGCCATCGCTGGCCGAAGTGGCTCGCGATCATCGTGGCGGTGCTGGGGACGATCGCCATCATCTCGGGACTCGTGTGGCTCGCCGTATGGCAGATCACCCGCGAGTTCGGGTCGGTGCGCGAGCGCACCACGCAGGCGGTCGAGCAATTCCGCCTGTACCTCATCGACGGGCCGCTCCACCTCAGCGCTCAGCAGATCGACGATGGTCTGCGGCAGGCCGCCACCTTCCTCCAGCAGCAGGCGGAGGTGTTGTGGACCGGCGCCCTCGCCATCGGTACGACCCTCGGCCACGTTGCCACGGGGGTGCTGCTGACGCTGTTCATCCTGCTCTGCCTGCTCGCCGACGGCGGCGGCATCTGGCGCTGGACGACACGGCTCTTCCCCCGTGTCGCCCGCCCCGCCGTCGACGGCGCCGGTCGTGCCGGCTGGCGCACGGTCAAGAGCTATGCCCGCACGCAACTGCTGGTCGCGACCATCGACGCGGTCGGCATCGGTCTCGGCGCTTTCCTGCTCGGCGTTCCGCTCTCCATCCCGATCGGCGTGCTCGTCTTCCTCGGCGCGTTCATCCCGTTCGTCGGGGCGGTCGCGACGGGCGCTCTCGCGGTGTTCATCGCGTTGGTCTACAACGGCCCGCTCATCGCCCTGTTCATGCTGATCGTCGTCTTGGGTGTGCAGCAGGTCGAAAGCCACATCCTGCAGCCGATCCTCATGGGCTCAGCCGTCAAGGTGCACCCGCTGGCCGTCGTACTCGTCGTCGCCGGCGGTGCCATGATCGGCGGCATCGCCGGTGCCCTCTTCGCCGTGCCGCTGGCGGCGTTCGTCAACGTCGTCGCCGTCTACCTCGCGTCGAAGGCCTGGCAGCACGAGGGCGAAGCCCTGGCATCCCGAGATCTCATCTGGCAGACCGTCCCGCGCGAACGCGCAAGGAGACCATGAACGACACCCCCACCCTTGCCGAGTTCGAGGATGCCGCGCAGGCTCTGCGCGGCATCATCACGCGCACGCCGCTCGACGAGTCACTGCACCTCAGCGAGCTGCTCGGCGTGCCCGTCAACCTCAAGCTCGAGAACCTTCAGCGCACCGGCTCGTTCAAGATCCGCGGCGCGACCTATCGTCTCTCCCGCCTCACGGCGGAGGAGCGCGCCCGCGGCGTCGTCGCCGCCTCCGCCGGCAATCACGCCCAGGGTGTCGCGTTGGCCGCGCAGCAGCTCGGCATCGCCGCGACGATCTTCATGCCGCTGGGCGTTCCCGTGCCCAAACTGCTCGCTACCAAGGGCTACGGCGCCGAGGTGATCCTCGAGGGGGCCACCGTGGAGACCCCTCTGCGCCTCGCCGCCGAGTTCGCCGAGCGTACCGGTGCCGTGCTGATCCACCCCTTCGACCACCGCGACATCATCGTGGGTCAGGGCACGCTCGGCCTCGAACTGGTCGAAGACATGCCCGACCTCGAGACCGTGATCGTCGGCATCGGCGGGGGAGGGCTGGCGGCCGGTGTCGCGGCCGCGGTGAAGGCCCGCGCGGCCGCCGAGGGGCGCGAGGTGCGCATCATCGGGGTGCAGGCGCACAACTCCGCCGCCTATCCGTCGTCGCTGGCCGCGGGCTATCCGATGCAGGTCGCGACCACCCCGACCATCGCCGACGGCATCGCGGTCGCCCGTCCCGGCGACCTCCCGTTCGAACTGATCCGTCAGTACGTCGACGAGGTCGTCACCGTCACGGAGGACGACATCGCGCGAGCGCTCCTCGTCCTCCTCGAACGCGCGAAGCAGGTCGTCGAGCCGGCCGGCGCCGTCGGTGTGGCCGCCATCCTTGCGGGGAAGATCACGGCGCACGGCCCGACGGTCACTATCCTCTCGGGCGGCAACATCGACCCGCTGCTGCTCCAGCGCGTCGTGGCGCACGGGCTCTCGGCATCCGGGCGGTACATGTCGCTGCGCATCCCGCTGCCCGATCGTCCCGGGCAGCTCGCGCGAGTGTCGGAGCTGCTGGCCGGGGTCGGTGCGAACGTCATCGAGGTGCTCCACACCCGCCACGGACAGGGCCTGCAGATCAGCGAGGTCATCCTGCAGTTGAGCGTCGAGACGCGCGGCGCCGAGCACCGTGCGCTCGTCATCTCGACGCTGGAAGAGGCCGGGTTCGTCGCGACCGTCGTCCCCGACTGATCTCTCGGCGCGTCGTGGTCGTCGCGCCGCGGGGGTCGGCCCTGCGGGGCGCGTTTCGTGCAGCGGGGCGGGGCCGGCGCGCACCCCGGTGCACATCGGATGCCCCGGCGCGTGGCTCGGCGACGCCGCCGCTGCACGGCGGAACGCCGCCCTCGGCGCGGCAGGGCCGAAGCGGCGTCGAGGCATCCATACTTCTGAACGCCGCGAGCCGCCCACCCATCCGGGGGAGCGGCTCGCGAGCGAAAGGGGCTTACTGGCCCGAGTAGGTCTCGACCTTGACGATCTCGACCGCGATCTCTTTGCCGTTCGGCGCGGTGTACGAACCCTTGTCGCCCTCTTTGAGGCCGAGGATGGCGGCACCCAGCGGAGACGCCTCGCTGTACACGTCGAGCTCGGAGTCGGCGGCGATCTCGCGGTTGCCGAGCAGGAACTTCTCTTCACCACCGGCGATCACGGCGGTCACGACGGTGCCCGACTCCACGACACCGTGGCTCTCGGGGGCCTCGCCGACCTTCGCGTCTTTCAACAGCTGCTGGAGGGTGCGGATGCGCGCCTCCTGCTTGCCCTGCTCGTCTTTCGCGGCGTGGTAGCCGCCGTTCTCCTTCAGGTCGCCCTCTTCGCGCGCCGACTCGATGCGCTTGGCGATCTCCTCGCGACCCGTGGTCGAGAGGTGCTCCAGCTCATTGTGGAGACGGTCGTAGGCGTCTTGCGTGAGGAACGTCACCTGAGCGCCGTTGGACACGAGTACTCCTTCTTCGAGAGGCGAGCGGCGGTCGCACGGAACCGCCGGGCATATGTCGAACGCCCCGGCATCGAGCCGGGGCGCGTCGTGATTCCGCGAGTTTACGGCACCCAGCAGGCGTTGACAAAACCTGTCGTGGCCAGCGAGAGCGTGGGAATCGTCTCGCTGAAAGCCCGGGAATGCTCTTCGGATGCCGGGTACTGCACGACCCGCCACCCGACGGTGCCGTGCTCTTCGTCGCGGGCTTCGAGAGCGCACGCGACCGGCTGGCCGATGGGCGCCGTGATCTGGAACGTGGCGGAGACGGACCGGTCGTCGGTGACCGAGAACCCGGTGTCGGTCGCGGTGACCGACCCGGCGCTGCTGGCCACGGTCGTCCACCCGAGGTAGCCGATCGCACCGAGGGCCAGCACGGCGACGATCGACCAGCCGAGGAGGCGGCGCCGCGGGGAGCGCGTGCGCCCGTAACGGTCGTCGAGCAGGTCTTGCGTCGTCATGGTCTCCCCGGGCTTTAGGCTGGAGTTCCAGGCTACGCGCTCCCGCACCGAAGGACTCCATGCTCCCCGTGATCGTCGCCCTCGCGACCACGCCCTCACCGGTGGTGACCCCCGATGAGTCGATCGTCACACCCGGCCCGCTCGGTTTCGCCGCGATCGCCTTCATCGCGATCGCGGTGTTCCTCCTCGTCTGGGACATGCTGCGCCGCATCCGTCGCGGTCGCTACCGCGAAGAGGTGAACGCCGAGTTGGATGCCGAGGAGCAGGCGCGCTCAGCCGCCGCGGCCAGCGAGACCGACGACGAAGACATCGATCCTGCTCCGCCGCGTCGCTGATCCCGCCGGGCGTGGCTGAGGCGTGACCTCGGGGGCGCCGGCAGCGAGCCTCACTCGCGCCGGGCTCCGCCGAGGCGCGACCGCCCGTTCACCGCATCCGGGTCGCGGCAACGGAGTCGGATCAGGATGCCGCCGGCATCCGAATCAGTGGCACATCCTGCGGGTCTGCTGCATCCGGCGGCCTCGGCTCGCGAGGCACGTCCTCCGGTCGCCGCGGGAGATCTTCCTCTCAGCCGCCGTGGTAGGCGGGCTGGAGTGCGATGAGCAGGCACGCCGTCCAGTGGCAGAGGAATGCCAGCACCGTGCACACGTGGAAGATCTCGTGGAACCCGAAGTGCCCCGGCCACGGGTTGGGCTTCTTCACCGCGTAGATGATCGCGCCGGCGGTGTACAGCAGCCCGCCGACGACGACGAGGAGCATCATCGCGACATTCGCCGCCAGCAGGTCGCCGAGGTACATCACCGCGGCCCACCCGAGTGCCAGGTACAGCGCCACGTAGAGCCAGCGCGGCGCGTTGATCCAGAACACACGGAACAGGATGCCGAGAACGGCACCGCCCCACACGATCGACAGCAGCAGCACGGTCTTCGGCGTCGGCAGCGCCAGCACCGCGATCGGCGTGTACGTGCCCGCGATGAGCAGCAGGATGTTCGCGTGGTCGATGCGCTTGAGCACCGCCAGAGTCTTCGGCTTCCAGTGGAAGCGGTGGTACAGCGCGGAATTGCCGAAGAGCAGCATGGAGGTCGCCATGAACACCGCCGATGCCCACTTGGCGGGGGCGCCCTGCGCGAGCACGATCAGGACGATCCCCGCGGCGATCGCGACGGGGAACGTACCCGCGTGGATCCACCCGCGCCACGTCGGCTTGAGCTCGACCGCGGCGCCCACCGACCCTGCCTCGATGAGGGGGAGCTGGGGCATCTCGGGGCCGTCTGCGGGCGTCGGACGTGTCACACCTCGACACTACGTCCGCTCCCATGCTCCGGGGGGAACATGGCGCCGGCGCTCACCCGTCACCCGGGCGACGCCACCCCGAGCCCGCCGTGTGGCGGCCGTCGGACGCGGTAGCGTATGCGGGTGGCGCGCGTGTGGAAGAACGAGGGGCGAGGCCCCCTCTATCGTCTGTACATCTCGCGCCTCCGCCGCCGCATGCCGGCGACCGTGCCGCACCACGTCGCGATGATGATCGACGGCAACCGTCGCTGGGCGCGTCAGCTCGGGTACGACAGTGCCGCCCACGGCCACCGCGCCGGCGCAGCGAAGATGCACGAGTTCCTGCGATGGTGCGACGACCTCGGCATCGAGGTGGTGTCGCTGTACCTGCTGTCGAACGACAACCTCGTCAAGCGGGAGAGCAAAGAGCTGCAGGACCTGCTCGAGATCATCGCCGAACTCGCCCGAGAGCTGTCGCACGAGCCGAACTGGCGGGTGAAGCACGTGGGACGCGCGCACGGACTGCCGCCCGAACTCGCCGAGGTGCTGAACGAGGTCACCGAACGCACGCGCGGTCACAAGGGCCTGCACGTGAACCTGGCGGTCGGCTACGGAGGCCGCAGTGAGATCGTGGATGCCGTGCGCTCCATCATCGCCAAGCACGACGAGTCGGGTGGCTCGTTGGAGGAGCTCGCCGCGAGTCTCACTCCCGAGCAGATCGGCGAGCATCTGTACACGGGCGGTCAGGCCGATCCCGACCTGGTCATCCGCACCTCCGGAGAACAACGTCTCAGCGACTTCCTCTTGTGGCAGTCCGCACACTCGGAGTTCTACTTCGTCGAGGCCCTCGGGCCCGACCTGCGCGAGGTCGACTTTCTGCGAGCCATCCGCGATTTCGGCGCGCGCGATCGTCGTTTCGGGCAGTAGGCCCGACGGCCGAGACGCATTCACCCCCCCCGTGGCCAGTGGACGGGCACCGGCGCGAGGGCGCAGCGGAGGCCGGGCACGTCGAAGGGTCTGCCCTTCACGCGGGCGGAACGAGCGGCATCCGCCGAACTACTTTCCGGACGATGAGCCGCGCGAACAAGGTGTTCATGAACTCGTCACATTCGCGGCGTGTTAACGACCCTCGCGACTCTCGGAGCGTCGTACGGTGAAGCATCGGACACGGAGTCCGATCGAGTCGGCCTTCGGATTGCGACTCGTGACCCACAGGTCGACTCGTGAAAACCGGGTGAAACACCCGGGTCGGGAGTGGGTTGTGGCTACACGAGCACCGTACGACCAGCGTCACGTCGTCGAGAGCGCAAAGTCCGAAGCGGGGGCCGATCAGGCGCTTCGCACGTACGTCCTGGACACCTCCGTCCTTCTGAGTGACCCGCGGGCGTTCTTCCGCTTCGCCGAGAACGCGGTGGTGATCCCCGTCGTCGTGATCATGGAACTCGAGGGCAAACGTCACGACCCCGAGATCGGGTACTTCGCCCGCCAGGCGCTGCGCCACCTCGACGAGCTCCGCGTCGAGCACGGCCGTCTCGACTTCCCGGTCGCCGTCGGCGACAACGGCTCGCTCCGCGTCGAGCTGAACAACACCGACCCCAGCGTGCTGCCCTCCGGCATGCGCACGGGTGGCAACGACAGCCGCATCCTCGCCGTGGCGATGAACATCGCCAAGGACGGCGCCGAGGTGACCGTGGTGTCGAAGGACCTGCCGATGCGCGTCAAGGCGGCATCCCTCGGCCTGAACACCGAGGAATACCTCGCCGAGCAGGCGATGGACTCCGGGTGGACGGGCATCTCCTCGATCGACGTGTCGGGCGACGACCTCGCCGACCTCTACGAGACCGAGGTCGCCGTCAGCGACGCGGTGAAGGGGATGCCGGTCAACACCGGTCTCGTCATCCACTCCGAGCGCGGCTCCGCCCTCGGTCGCGTCACCGGCAAGGGCGAGTACCGTCTCGTCCGCGGCGACCGCGAAGCGTTCGGACTGCACGGCCGGTCGGCTGAGCAGCGCATCGCGCTCGACCTGTTGCTCGACCCCGAGGTGGGCATCGTCTCGCTCGGCGGACGAGCCGGCACCGGTAAGTCGGCGCTGGCCCTGTGTGCGGCGCTGGAAGCCGTGCTGGAGCGGCAGCAGCAGAAGAAGATCATCGTCTTCCGCCCCCTCTTCGCGGTCGGTGGACAGGAGCTCGGCTATCTCCCGGGCGATCAGGCCGAGAAGATGGGTCCGTGGGGCCAGGCGGTCTTCGACACGCTGGGTTCGGTCGTCTCGGGGAACGTGCTCGAGGAGGTGCTCGCGAGGGGCATGCTCGAGGTGCTGCCGCTGACGCACATCCGTGGCCGTTCGCTGCACGACGCCTTCGTCATCGTCGACGAGGCGCAGTCGCTCGAACGCAACGTGCTGCTGACCGTGCTCAGCCGCATCGGCCAGAACTCCCGCGTGGTGCTGACCCACGACGTCGGTCAGCGCGACAACCTGCGCGTCGGGCGTCACGACGGTGTCGCATCGGTCATCGAGACGCTGAAGGGTCACGGCCTCTTCGGCCACGTCACCCTGACGCGGTCCGAGCGCTCCGCGATCGCGGCTCTGGTGACCGAGCTGCTGGAGGCCGGCGAGCTGTCGTAGGACCGGATGTAGCGAGGGGCCGGGATGCCATGGCATCCCGGCCCTTCGCCGAGAAGGCGGCGATCCACGCAGATGAGAGCTTTCTCATTTTCGGCTCCCCCCTCTCTCACGAAAACCGGCCAGAGTAGAACACGTCGACGAAGGAGACTTCGTCACCGCTTCGGCGGTTCCCCCATGGAAACAAGAGAACACGTCACGCGCAGGTCACCGCTCTTCGGGTGAGCCGGAAGACCACCGGACGCGTCTCTCCAGAACCCCCGGTGCCCCCCGCCGGGGGTTTTCGGGGTTCACGGCGCTGCCGCACGGCGACTCACTCCCAGCGGTAACCGGCTCCTCGCACCGTGACGATATGACCCGACCCGACCTTCGCGCGCAGATAGCGTACGTAGACGTCGACCACGTTGGATGACGGGTCGAAGTCCATCCCCCAGACGCGGCTGAGCAGCTGCTCGCGGCTGAGCACCTGCCCGGCATGGCGGAGGAACTCCTCGGCGAGGGCGAACTCGCGAGCGCTGAGGTCGATCTCGCGGCCGGCGACCGTCGCGCGCCGGGCGAGGATGTCGAGCGAGACGTCGCCGTGGCCGATCGTCATCGAGCCCACCGTGACCGGCTCGCGCAAGCGCGAGCGCACGCGGGCGAGCAGTTCGTCGAATTTGAAGGGCTTCGCGACGTAGTCGTTCGCTCCGGCGTCGAGACCGTCGACCGTGTCGCGCGTGCTGGTGCGCGCGGTGAGCATGATGACGGGGATTGTCGATCCCTGGCCGCGGAGGCTCCGCAGCACCTCGAAACCGTCGAGCGAGGGCAGCCCCACATCGAGCAGCACCAGGTCGACCTCACCGGCGAGCGCGGTGTCGAGCGCGTCAGCGCCGTCGTCGACGATCAGCGTCTGGTAGCCCGCGGACTCCAGCCCCTTCGCCACGAAGGAGGAGATGCGCTCCTCGTCTTCCGCGATGAGGATGCGGGTCATCCGGTGGCCTCTCTCTGCATGACGACGTCGCCCGCGCGTACGGGCGTGGGAAGATCGGCCGGCGACAGCGCACCGGCCACGGGGATGTGGAGCACGACCGTGGCGCCGCCGCCGGGGGTGTCGACGACGGCGCAGTGTCCGTCATGCGCCTTGGCGATGGCATCCACGATCGAGAGGCCGAGGCCCGAACCTTCGACACCCCGACGGGTGGACAGTCGGTCGAAGCGGCGGAACACGCGATGGCGGGCGGCCGGGGGGATGCCGGGACCGTGGTCGCGCACCCACAGGTGGGCGGTGCTGTCGTCGACGGAGCTGCCGATCTCGATGGGGCTGCCTTCAGGGGTGTACTTCGCGGCGTTGTCGGCGAGCTGGAGCCACGCCTGCACCAGACGGTCGGCGTCGCCGCGGATGCGGGCGCGGGCGCGCCGCTCGACGCTCCAGGTGTGTCCCGCGATCGCTCCCGCGAGTTCCGCGACGCGGTCGGTGAGCGCTCCGACGTCGATGACGGCATCCGAGAGAGCACCGGTCTCGATGTCGGCGAGGGCGTCGATGTCGTCGACGAGGCGAGAAAGGCGGTCGAGCTCGGCGATGCCGAGGTCGCGTGTCTCGGTGACGTCGTGCGGGTCGGCGGGATCCATCATCTCGAGGTGGCCGCGGACGATGGTGATGGGCGTCTTGAGCTCGTGCCGCACGTCGTCGAGCAGCTGGCGCTGCGCATCGACCGACATCGCGAGGCGGTCGAGCATGGAGTTGACCGAGGTGGTGAGATCGGAGATCTCGTCGTTGCCGCGCGCGCGCAGGCGCGTGCCCAGGTCGTCGATCGTGATCGCGTCGGCGGTCGCACGCAGACGCCGCAACGGCGAGAACAGGCGGCCGGTGACGAAGTACCCCGCGATGCCGATGAGGATCAGCACCGCCAGCGCCGTGATGCCGTAGGTGGTGGTGGAGAGGGTGACGAGCTCCATCCGCTGATCGATCGAGATGACCTGCACGACGGTGCCGCCGCGTGCGGGCACCGCGGCGTAGAGGAGGGGGCCCTGATTGCTGTCGAGGCGTCCCGTGAGGCGCCCCTCGGCCACGACCCCGGCGAGGGATGCCACGAGCTCGGCGTCGTCGGCCAGACGCAGGCCCGGGGGTGAAGGCGTCGCGGCGAGCACCTGCGCGTCGGCGAGGGCGAGCGTGCCATCGGTGCGGCCCGGAATGGCCGCGGCGATGAGGTCGGCGGCATCCTGACCGCTCGTCGACACCGTCGAGACGAACCCGTCGAGCTGACGCTCGGCGTTGGCGATCACGCGATCGCTCTGCACGAGGAACGTGACGCCACCGGCGAGGATCATGCCGAGCAGCACGACGCCGAGGATCGCGCCGAGAAGTCGCCCACGCGTCGAGACGGGTCTCGTCGCGGGGCTCATCCTCCGATTATGGCGCGCCTCGGCGTCGTGGACGTGCGTGGGATGCTCAGCCGGGGTGCGTCATCGACAGCAGGTCGAGTTTGGCGTCGAGCACCTCTTCGGTGATCTCGCCCCGTTCGACGTAGCCGAGATCGACGACGGCCTCACGAACGGTGATGCCCTTGGCGACGGAATGCTTGGCGATCTTGGCAGCGGCTTCGTAACCGATGACCTTGTTCAGCGGCGTGACGATCGAGGGCGACATACCGGCGAAGGCCTCGGCGCGGGCCACGTTGGCCTCGAGGCCGTCGATGGTCTTGTCGGCGAGCACGCGCATGGCGTTCGAGAGCAGGCGGATCGACTCCAGCAGCGCCGTGCCCATGACGGGGATGGCGACGTTGAGCTCGAACGAGCCCGAGGCGCCGGCCCACGCGACGGTCGCGTCATTGCCGATGACCCGAGCGCAGACCATGAGGGTGGCCTCGGGGACGACCGGGTTGACCTTGCCGGGCATGATCGAGGATCCGGGCTGCAGGTCGGGGATGTGCAGCTCGCCGAGACCGGTGTTCGGTCCCGATCCCATCCAGCGGATGTCGTTGTTGATCTTGGTCAGCGACACGGCGATGGTGCGGAGTGCGCCGGACGCCTCGACCAGGCCGTCGCGGTTGGCCTGCGCCTCGAAGTGGTCCTTCGCCTCGGTGATCGGCAACCCGGTCTCGGCCGCGAGCAGCTCGATGACCTTCTGCGGGAAGCCGAGGGGCGTGTTGATGCCGGTGCCGACCGCAGTGCCGCCGAGGGGCACCTCGCCGACGCGGGGGAGCACCGCCTGCACGCGCTCGACACCCAGGCGCATCTGGCGGGCATAGCCGCCGAACTCCTGGCCGAGGGTGACGGGGGTGGCGTCCATGAGGTGGGTGCGACCCGACTTCACAATCCCCTTCCACGCCTGCGCCTTGGTCTCGAGCGCCACCGAGAGGTGCTCGAGAGCGGGGATGAGATCGGTGATGAGGGCTTGGGTGACGGCGATGTGCACCGAGGTGGGGAACACGTCATTGGAGGACTGCGAGGCGTTCACGTGATCGTTGGGGTGAACGCTCGACCCGAGGATGCCGGTCGCCAGTGTCGCGAGCACCTCGTTCATGTTCATGTTCGACGAGGTGCCGCTGCCGGTCTGGTAGGTGTCGACGGGGAACTGCGCGTCGTGGCGACCGGTGACGACCTCGTCGGCGGCCTGGGCGATGGCATCCGCGATCTGTCCGTCGAGGGTGCCGAGCTCTTTGTTGGCGAGCGCGGCGGCCTTCTTGATGCGCGCGAGGGCGGCGATCTGCGTCGATTCGAGCCCGGACCCGGAGATGGGGAAGTTCTCGACGGCGCGCTGCGTCTGCGCGGCGTAGAGGGCGTCCTTGGGCACCCGCACTTCACCCATGGTGTCGTGTTCGATGCGGTACTCGATGTCGGTCACGTCGTCGTTCCTCCAGATCGGTGTTCGGTGGTTCTCAGCTGCGGGCGGCTTCGACGCGCTCGTCGACCACATCGCCCACGATGACGACGGGGGACGCTTCTCCCTCGTCGAGACGGTAATTGGCGCCCACGACGGCGGTACGGCCCTCGGCCACCGCCTCGCTGATGAGTTCGGATGCGCGCAGCAACTCGGCCACGGTGTGGCGCAGGTGCTCGCGGCCGACCTGTTCGGGGTCGACGTGCTCGGGCAGGCGTCCGTCAACCGCACTGGCGCGCTGCACGCGGCGCACCGCCGGCACGATGGGGGCGATCTGACGCCAGATGTAGGCAGGCAGGGTCGGGGCATCGAGGCCGGTGCTGTCGATTGCGGCCCCCACGGCGCCGCAGGCGTCGTGCGCGAGGACGACGATGAGCGGCACTTCGAGGACCCCGACGGCGTACTCGAGGCTGCCGATGACCGAATCCGAGATGACCTGGCCGGCGTTTCGCACGACGAACAGGTCGCCGAGCCCCTCGTCGAAGATGATCTCGGCGGCCAGACGCGAATCGGAGCAGCCGAACAGCGCCGCGGTGGGGTGTTGCGAGCTGGCGAGCTCGGTGCGACGCTCCACGTCTTGCCGGGGATGGGCGGGAGCACCCGCGATGAATCGCTGGTTTCCCTCCACCATCTGCTGCCACACCTGACGGGGGGTCATGCGCTCGCTCACGGAACCTCTCTCAACTGCTCGACCTGGTCGGTGACGGATGCGGCCGCCAACGCCGCCGTCTCCGGGGCTGCGTCGCCGTAGACGAGCACGTAGTCGGGGCCGGCCGGTGCGGCCAGGGCGTAATCGATGTTCCCCGTACCCGACGGGTTGGCGGGCCGGTAGACGTTCCAGGTGATGCCGTCGATCTCGGTCGTCTCGGTGCTGCGGGTGCCGTCGAGCACCTGACCGACCCAGGCCTCGTCGGCGTCGAAGCCCTGAGCGACGCGGAGGAAGCCCGACTCGCCGGAGCGGACGTAGACCATCGTCCACGCCTCGGTACCCCCGACGCCCTCGACAGTGGCCTGGTTGACACGCCAGCCCTCGCCCAGCGAGGGCGACAGCACGGGGCGCCCGCGCTCGGCTTCGAGATCAGCGGCCAGGGCGGGCACGTCGGGCGCAGGCCGCGGCGCCGGTTCTCCCCGGGGGACCGCGGCGACGACGACGACGACGACCGCGATGATGACGAGCAGCGCCGCGATGAGATTGCGGAAGGTCTTGCTCGAGCGGTACCGACGCGAGGACTCCGCCTTGCGGTCGGCTGTCTCTTGCGGGGTCTCGGGGCGACCGAGGTGCGCGACGACGCGGGCCATCACTCGTCTCCTTCGCCACGAGCGGCGTCGAGTCGGCGCTTCGCCCCGAGCAGCCACTCTTCGCACCGGGCGTACAGCTTCTCGCCGCGCTCCCAGAGGGCCAGTGACTCTTCGAGCGTCGGTGCGCCCTGCTCGAGCTCGGCGACGACGCGCACGAGCTCGTCGCGAGCCTGCTCGAACGAGAGGGACGCGACGTCGGCGGCGGAGCCGGGGGTCGTCGCGGTCATGGCATCCATTCTAGGCGGGACCCACCGACACCCCGTCGCCGGTTGCCTCGGCATCGAGGGGTCGATCCGCGGTCGCCGGGGAATCGGCGCGATCCGCGGCGTCCGTCTGCGGCTCGTCGGATCCATCCGCGCTCGCCGCGTCGTGCGCGACGGCGTCGGGGACGGTCCCCTCCGATCGGGCGGCGACGCTGCCCTGTTCGACAGTCACGCGCAGGGCGGTCCCGACCGGGGCGTCGGCCGCGTCACGCAGCACCGAACCGTCGGGGAGTTGCGCGATCGCGTACCCGCGGGCCAGCGTCGCGAGGGGCGAGAGCGCGCGGAGCCCTGCGCCGAGCTCGTTCGTGCGACGCCGTTCGCCCTCGATGCGGCGGTCGACGATGTCGCGACCGCGATTCGACAGCATCCACAGCTCCTGGGCCCGCGAGGTGAGCATCGAGTGGGGCGCGCGCAGCGCCGGGCGCGAGCGGATCTGCTCGAGTTGGGCGATGTCGTGCAGCACACGCTGTGTGAGGCGTCCCGTCAGTCGTGCGCGCAGTTGCGCCACGAGCGCCCGCTGCTCGCTGACGTCGGGCACGACCCGCTTGGCGGCGTCGGTGGGCGTCGAAGCGCGGACGTCGGCGACGTCGTCGAGCAGGGGTCGGTCGTTCTCGTGGCCGATGGCGCTGACGATCGGAGTGGATGCCGAGGCCACCGCGCGCAACAGCCGCTCATCGCTGAAGCCGAGCAGCGTCTGAGGATCGCCGCCGCCGCGCGCGATCACGATCACGTCGACGTCGGGGTCGGCATCCAGTGCCTTCAGCGCCGCGATCGTCTCGGGTACGCATCGCTCACCCTGCACGGCGGCGTGCTTGGTGCGGAAGCGCACCCGCGGCCAGCGCAACTCGGCGTTGCGGTGGACGTCTTTCTCGGCATCAGAATTCTCGCCCGTGATGAGGCCGATGCAGTGGGGGAGGAAGGGCAGCTTCTTCTTGCGAACCGGGTCGAAGAGGCCCTCCGACCGCAACTGCACACGCAGGGCCTCGAGGCGCTCCAGTTGCTCGCCGAGGCCCACGTGGCGCATCGCCGAGATCGAGAACGAGAAGTCGCCGGTGCGGGGGAAGTAGTCGGCCTTGACGCATGCGACGACGTGGTCGCCCACCTTGAGGTCTTTGGGCAGACGGTTCAGCGTGCTCGACCAGATGCGGAACGCGACGGTCGATTCGGTTCCCAGATCTTTCAGGCGTCCGAATACGTTGCCGCCGCGGCGGTTGAAGGAGGTGATCTCGCCCTCGACCCACACCGACCCCCAGCGCTCGATGAAGCCGCGGATCGTGTCGTTCAGCCGGGAGACCGAGGTGGGGGCGTCGGTGCGGGAGTCGCGCGGGTGCACGCTGTCGGCGGGCGGCGCCTGCCCTGCGACGGTCTCGGGGTGGAAGGAGGTCATGTCACTCGCTCGGATGCGCGCCGACGGCGGGGTGCGCGTGAGGCGACAGGGTCTCGGACGGGAAGGGGCTCATCATATCCATGCGGGTCTCGGTGGGGGAGGTTCGGCCGGCGTCCAGGGGCACCCCGGTAGAATCGCGGGGTGAGCTCACCTGCCGTGCACCTGCCCGTTCCCCGCATCCCGGGTCGACGCGGGCGGCTCCAGGATATCCCCGTCGTCGGAAAGAAGAAGGTGCTGCTCGCCGCACCCCGTGGATACTGCGCGGGCGTCGATCGCGCGGTCATCGCCGTCGAGAAGGCGCTCGAGCGATACGGCGCCCCGGTCTATGTGCGCAAGCAGATCGTGCACAACATCCACGTCGTCACCGAGCTCGAGAAGAAGGGCGCCGTCTTCGTCGAGGAGGTCGACGAGGTGCCCGCAGGCTCGCACGTCGTCTTCAGCGCCCACGGTGTGTCGCCCGCCGTCGTGTCGGCGGCATCCGACCGGGGACTCCAGGCGATCGACGCCACCTGCCCGCTCGTGACGAAGGTGCACCGCGAGGCGGTGCGCTTCGCGCGCGACGATTTCGAGATCCTGCTGATCGGCCACGAGGGCCACGAAGAGGTCGAGGGGACGGCCGGCGAGGCCCCCGAGCACGTCACCGTGGTGAACTCGCCCGAGCACGCCGACGAGATCGAGGTGCGCGATCCGTCGAAGGTCGTGTGGCTGTCGCAGACGACCCTGTCGGTCGACGAGACGATGGAGACCGTACGTCGCCTGCGCGAGCGCTTCCCGCAGCTGCAGGATCCGCCGTCCGACGACATCTGCTACGCCACGCAGAACCGCCAGGTCGCGATCAAGAAGGTCGCCGTCGGTGCTGATCTCGTGATCGTGGTGGGCTCGGCGAACTCCTCCAACAGCGTCCGCCTCGTCGAGGTCGCCCTCGAGTACGGCGCGAAGGCGGCCTACCGCGTCGACTACGTCGACGAGGTCAAGCAGGAGTGGCTCGAGGGCGTCCAGACCGTGGGCGTGACCAGCGGCGCCTCGGTTCCCGAGGTGCTCGTCACCGAGGTGCTTGAAGAACTCGCCGGTGCGGGGTACCGCGACGTCGAAGAGGTGCGCACCGCCGAGGAAGACCTCATCTTCTCGCTCCCGAAAGAGCTGCGTCAGGATGCCAACGGCCAACGCGACAGCCGCGCGCTCGGCGGTCGGAGCAGCGCGTGAGCGACGCCTCGTCCGAGAACCCCGAGGCCCGGCCGCGCCCGCAGTACGGCGAGTACGCCACTCCCGAAGAGCAGCGCGCGCGCATCCAGCGACCCGAGGTGACCGAGGCGCTCGAGGCCGGTGTGGCCCCGCAGCCCGAGCCGCCTGCGGCGGCACCGGCGTCAGCGCCCACACCCGCCGCTGCACCCCGACCCGGAGCGTTGCGCGGACCGCTGTGGGACCGCATCATCACGGGTGGTCTGCTGGCCTACGGGCTCGTCTCCACGGTGTCGACCATCGTGCAGCTGCTCGACTTCCCGCGCTACGCCGAGTCGGCCGCCGCCGTGCTGAGCGTCGACGCGACCTATACGAACCTGCAGGCGGGCTACGTCTGGGGTGCGGCCGCAGCCCTCGTCTACGGCATCGGATGGCTGCTCACCGCCCTGCTCACCTGGCGGCGGTTGAGGCGAGGTCGCATCGCGTTCTGGATCCCCCTCGCGGGTTTCGTCGCCACCGCACTGATCGCCGGTGTGTGCGTCACCCTCGCCTTGGTCGGCGATCAGCAGTTCATGACGGCCATCATCGGCAGCGCCCCGAACTGAACCGGGTGAGCCGGCATCCCGTGTTCATTCGAGAGGGTTTCTCGAGACGGGGAGAGGGGATGCCGTGGTGCGGGACGAGCACGCGCAGCTGACGGCGCTGTACGACGCGCACGCCGTCCCCGTATGGCGGTACGTCGTGAGCCTGACCGGCGATCACTCCGGCGCCGACGACGTGGTGCAGGAGACCCTTCTGCGCGCATGGCGCACGCCGCGGGTGATGACCGACGATCCCTCGTCACTGCGGTCGTGGATGTACACCGTCGCCCGCAACATCGTCATCGACGAGGCGCGCAGCGCCCGGCGCCGTCATGAACTGCCCGTGGACGAACTGCCCGAGCGGGTGCGTGACGACGATACGGATGCCATGTTCGACGCCCTGCTCGTCGAGGAGGCACTGGCCACCCTCACTCCCGACCACCGCGCCGTCATCGTCAGCGCCTATTACGGCGGGCGCAGCGTCGCCCAGGCGGCCGAGGAGCTCGGCATACCCGCCGGAACCGTCAAGTCGCGTCTGCACTACGCCGTGCGGGCGCTGCGGCTCGCGCTGCAGGAAAGAGGGGTGACCCGATGACCGCCGATCACGAGCGCCTGTCCGACGCGGACGGCGCCTACGTCCTCGGAGCCCTGAGCGCCGCCGATCGAGCGGAGTTCGAAGCGCACCTCGCGGTGTGCACCGAGTGCCGGGCAGCCGTCTCCGAACTCGCGCCGACCGCCGGGCTGCTGTCGCGGCTGTCCGTCGAGCGGGCGCGCGCCGTGGGCGAGTCGACCGGCCCGGTGCCGATCTCGGAGCCCCATCCGTCGTTGCGGGGCCGCTTCGTGCGAACGGCGCGTCGTCGGCGCGCCCGCCGCGTCACGGCGTGGACGCTGGCGGCATCCGTCGCGCTGGTCGCGATCGCCGTGCCGAGCGTCATCGCGGTGACCGGTGCAGTGCAACCGTCGGGGGCGGTCTACGCGCTCGACGACATCGGGGGAGCGCCCCTCAAAGCGTCGGTCAAGCTCACCTCCGTGCCCTGGGGCACGCGCATCGACCTCGTGTGCCAGTACACCGGGCAGGTGCTCGACGCGCCGCCCGGCGGCTGGCCCTACGCCCTCGCGATCACCGACGATGCGGGGTCGACGAGTGTGCTGTCGACGTGGCGCGCCGGCCCGGGATCGACGACTGAGCTGAGCGCCGGCACCGACCTCGCCGCAGCGGACATCGACGCGGTCGAGATCCGCACGGTCGACGGCGACCGCGTCGTGATGCGGCGGACGTTCGACACGCCGTGAGTCGGGCCCGCGGAGCGGGATCGGCCATCTCGTGGACGCTCGAGGCGAATCGGCGCGGCGCCGACGAGGCCCGCGGCGCTCCGCCGCGCAGTCGGGAAGCGCTGCGGCGACGTTCTAGCATCGTCGCATGCCCCGTCTCGTCGCCGTCTGCGCCGTCCACACCCTGCATCCGGATGCCGGATCCGTCGGCGTCACCGCCATCGACAAGCGCCCGATCGAGGGCGACGTTCGCGTCGGAAAGCTGGGCGTCCGCGCCGACGTGCAGGCGAGCCGGAAGCATCACGGCGGTCCCGACAAGGCGGTGTACGCCTACGCCCACGAGGACGCGGAGTTCTGGGAGCGAGAGCTCGACCGAGATCTCCCCTCCGGGTGGTTCGGAGAGAACCTCCGCGTCGAGGGGCTCGACGTCAACGGCGCCCGCATCGGCGAGATCTGGCGCATCGGCGACACCGTCGAGGTGGAGGTGACGATGCCCCGCACCCCGTGCGCGACGTTCGCGCGGTGGGTCGGCGGCTCCGCGGCGCGCGGGTGGGTGAAGCGCTTCTCCGACGAGGGGCGACTCGGCGCGTACCTGCGCGTGCGCCGGGCCGGCGACGTCCGGGCGGGGGATGCCATCGAGGTGCTGTCGGTACCCGAGGGCGCGCCGACGGTGATCGAGGTGTACCGGAGCTGACGCTCCGGGTCTCGGCATCCGGTCGCCCTCGCGCGCGCACAACGGCGGGGAATTTCGGTGACACGCCGTTCGCGGTGGCGTGTCATCAGCGTGTCGCCGAGCCGACCCGCCGTTGCGCACGGCGGGCGCGTGTCGCGGCTCAGGCTCGGGCCGCGGCATCCGGAAACGACGAACGCCCCGGTACGGAGACCGGGGCGTTCGCTCGAGCGGGTGTGTCAGCTCTTCGACTGGCCGTACGAGCCGAGCTGCTTGGTGGCCTCGACCACGCGCACGGCCATCGCGGACTCGGCGACCTTGCCCCAGGCGCGGGGGTCGTACTGCTTCTTGTTGCCGACCTCGCCGTCGAGCTTCAGCACGCCCTCGTAGTTCGAGAACATGTAACCGGCGATCGAGCGCGTGAAGGCGTACTGGGTGTCGGTGTCGATGTTCATCTTGACGACGCCGTTGGCGACGGCGAGGGCGATCTCGTCATCGGTCGAGCCGCTGCCGCCGTGGAACACGAGGTCGAGGGGCTTGGGTCCGGTGCCGAAGTGCGCGGCGATGCCTTCCTGGATCTCGCCGAGCAGCTCGGGGCGGAGCTTCACACCGCCGGGCTTGTACACGCCGTGCACGTTGCCGAAGGTGAGGGCCGAGATGTAGCGGCCGTTCTCGCCGAGGCCGAGGCGCTCGACGGCCTTGGTGACGTCGGCGACCGTGGTGTACAGGGCGTCGTTCGAGCCCTCGTGCTGAACGCCGTCTTCTTCGCCGCCGACGACGCCGACCTCGATCTCGAGGATGGCGTTGATGTTCTTCATGCGGGGGAGGAGGTCGGCCGCGATGTCGATGTTCTCGTCGAGGGGAACGGCCGAGCCGTCCCACATGTGCGACTGGAAGATCGGGTTGCGGCCGGCCTTCACCTCTTCTTCCGAGGCCTCGAGAAGGGGGAGGACGAAGCCGGGCAGAGCATCCTTGGGGCAGTGGTCGGTGTGCAGGGCCACGGTGATCGGGTAGTTCTTGGCGACCTCAGTGACGTACCGGGCGAAGGCCAGCGCGCCGGTGGCGCGGGCCTTGACGGTGTGGCCCGCGAAGTAATCGGCGCCACCGGTGGTGACCTGGAGGATGCCGTCGGAGCCGGCCTCGGTCAGGCCCTGGAGCACCGAGTTGATGGTCTGCGAGCTCGAGACGTTGATCGCGGGGTACGCGAAGCTGCCGGCCTTGGCGCGGTCGAGCATGTCGGCGTACTGCTCAGGGGTAGCGACGGGCATGGAGGTGCTCCTTGGTGTTGTCGGGACACCGTCAGCCTAGCGAAGGCGTCGGATCGTGACATGGCGCGCGCGACAGGAACCGGCCACTTCTGCGGAAACGTTAAGAAGCGCCATTCCTTCGCCCCGGGAGTGGTGAAAACCCGCGATTGTCGTCGCTTTGCTGGATACAGTGGGCCCCATGGTGAGCCTGACTGCCGACATGAGCCCTTTGCACCCCGACCGCAACCTGGCTCTGGAGTTGGTGAGGGCGACGGAAGCGGCATCCATCCGCGCCGTCCCCTTCATCGGGCGAGGCGACAAGGAAGCCGCTGACGGTGCCGCGGTCGACGCGATGCGCGCCTTCTTCAGCACCGTCAACTTCGACGGCACGATCGTCATCGGCGAGGGCGAGAAGGACAACGCGCCCATGCTCTACAACGGGGAGCGCGTGGGCAGCGGCCGCGGCCCCCAGTGCGACGTGGCCGTGGATCCGATCGACGGTACCTCGCTGACCGCCGCCGGTCGCCAGAACGCCCTCTCGGTGATCGCGGTGTCCGACCAGGGCACCATGCTCGAGGCCTCGAGCGTCTTCTACATGGACAAGCTCGTGACCGGTCCCGCGGGAGTGGGTGTCGTCGACATCCGCCTGCCGATCGGTGAGAACATCCGCCTTCTCGCGAAGGCCCTCGGCAAGCCCGTCGACGAGCTCGTCGTCTCGGTGCTGAACCGCCCGCGGCACGAGCAGCTCATCGCCGACATCCGCGAGGCCGGCGCCGGCACCCGTCTGATGAGCGACGGCGACGTGGCCGGCGGCATCAACGCGGCCCGTCACAACGCCCGCACCGACATGTGCGTCGGCATCGGCGGCAGCCCCGAGGGGATCGTGACCGCCTGCGCGATCAAGGCGCTCGGCGGTCACATCCAGGGAGTGCTCGCACCTCGCACCGACGACGAGAAGGAGAAGGGCCGGGATGCCGGACTTTTGATCGACGGCGAGGTGTACGAGGCCGACGGTCTGGTGAAGGGCAAGAACACGATCTTCGTCGCCACTGGCGTGACCGATGGTCAGCTCGTTGCGGGCGTGCGCCGCGAGGGCGACTTCCTTTACACCGAAAGCGTCGTTCTGCGTGGGGCGTCGGGGACCCTGCGCCGCATCACGTCGGAACACCTGACGTCGAAGTGGCTGTGACGCCGGCCCTCCTGGGCTGAGTGGTGCATCTCGCGAGACGGCATCTCGCTGACATGACGGCTGCATGCTGCAACCGTCTCGTCGGCGGGGGGCCGTTTCGACGTGCAGGGGGCAGCCGTGCGGCGCGCAGATGGTCCGCGCAGGTGCAGTCGGGCGTGTCGTGACGCAAGCGTGACCGGTCTCTCAGGAGGACTCTGGCACAATCGGTAGAGGTGTCAACGGTGACGCTGTGTTCTTCCGAGACCCGAAGGGGGATCGTCCGTGACTACAGCTCCGACGAACCAGACCGCACCTCAGACAGGTGCCCAGGCGGTCATCGCCAGCGCCGTCGACCCGGCACGCCGACCCGACGTACTGCTGCGCGTGCGCCGCGCCGAGGGCCACGAAGTGAGCGCCTGGTGGATGGTCGGCGCCTTCGTCGGCGTCTCCGCCGCCGTCATCAGCCTGCTCAGTTGGGTGCCCGGCGGCGCCTGAGCCGCGGGCTCACCGACACACCGTTCAGGCGTCATCGGCGGCCAGCCCCGCCCTCTCGCGCACATCACCGAGGTCGGCTCCCGAGAGCCGCGGCGATGAAGCGTCTTCATCCGTCCGCGCGATGGACGACTGTCGTGGATCGGACTCCAGGTCGAGCATCTCGGGTGCCGTCCACCGTCTGGGCACGGAGTCGACGGCGCCGGGAGCCGCGACCACGTCGAGCTTGGTCTCATCGATACCGGGGAACTTGCGTGCGGTGACCAGCACCCGTGTCTCGAGCGACCCTGCGAACTTGTTGTAGCTGTCGACCGTGCGCTCGATGGCGCGGCGGAGGTCGCCCGCGTGGCTCGCGAGGACGCCCACCCGGTCGTACAACTCGGTGCCGAGGGCGAAGAGGGTGCGCGCCTCGTCTGAGACGTCTTGCTGCGTCCACGTGAAGGCGACTGTCTTCAGCACCGCCCAGAGGTTGACGGGAGAGGCGAGGGCCACTCGACGCGTAAAGGCGTAGTCGAGGAGGGCCGGATCTTCATCGAGCGCGGACGCCAGCAATGATTCGCTCGGAAGGAAGCAGACGACGAATTCGGGGCTCGTCGTCAGCCCGGCCCAGTAGGCCTTCTTGGCGAGCGCGTCGACGTGGGCGCGAACGGCGCGTGCGTGTTTCGTCAGGAGCGCCGCGCGCCGCGCTCCTTCCTCGCCGGCGGCCGTGACGGCGATGGCGCTCGCCTGCAGGTACGCGTCGAGGGGGACCTTGGCATCCACCGCGAGGGCCTTGCCGCCCGGGAGGCGCACCACCATGTCGGGGCGACCCGCGCCGGCGTCGCTGGAGATCGTCGCCTGCAGGTCGAAGTCGACGTAACGGGTGAGACCGGCCGCCTCGACGACCCGCCGCAACTGCGTCTCGCCCCAGACGCCGCGGGTCGTGCCGGAACGCATCGCGGAGGCGAGGGACTCGGTGGTGGCGCGGAGTGCTTCGTCGGCCTCGCGCGAGAGCCGCAGCTGCTCGCCGAGCGCGGAGTACTGCTCGACACGGTCGCGCTCGAGGCCGTCGACCTTGCGCTGCATCGCGTCGAGCGTGTCGCGCACCGGGTCGAGCGCACGCAGGACCGTCTGCTCGCGACGCTCGCGTTCCTCTCGTGCGGCTTGGTCGGCGCGGGATTGCCCGACCAGCTCTCGGTACAACGCGACCTGATGGTCGAGTTGGGCCTGTACACCCACACGTGCCGTCTCGGCGGCGGCGGCACGCGAGCCCAACGCCTGCTGTTCGATCGCAGCCCGCGCGGAGGCCCGCGACGACCCCACGAACCACCCGGCGGCGACGCCGAGGGCGAGGGCGAGGATCACGAAGAGGAGGGCGCTGGCATCCATGTTCCGAGCATGCACCAGACCTCCGACATCGCCGGAGTGACGCCGCCGGTGGTGCTCAGGCGACGGCGCGTTCGACCGCTTCGACCGCGATCTGCGAGACCCGCACGCCGAGGTGCGCGGCCAGGGCGTGCACGTCTTCGGCGCCCGCGCGGCGCGCGCAGTCGATGGTGATCTCGGCGCAGGCGACGGCGTCGGCGAGCGCGTCATGGTGCGCGAAGGGGGAGCATCCGGCCTCGGCGGCGACGAGCGGAAGGCGATACGAGGCGAGCGCGTACGTTTTGCGCGACATCTGCACGCTGCAGAGGTAGCGGTAGGGCGGGCACTCGTCGCCCGTCGCGGCGCAGGCCCGACGCAGCACCGACATGTCGAAGCCGGCGTTGTGCGCAACCAGGACGTCGGCGCCGGCGAAGGCGGTGAGGCGTGCGAGCTGATCGCTCCACGACGGCGCGTTCACCACGTGGGCGGGCTGGATGCCGTGGATGCCAACGTTGATGGGGGCGAAGTCGTCGTGTCCGGCCGGGGGCTTGATCAACCAGGCGGCGGTCGCGACCACCCGGCCGCCCCGCACTCGGGCGAGGCCGACCGCGCACGCGGACGCGCCGCTGGAGTTCGCCGTTTCGAAGTCGATCGCGGTGAAGTCCAATGCCACGGATCCACCCTGACCCGCCGCCGCGTCGAAGGGGTGAGGCGCGCCGGGGTCGGCGGCATCCGAGGTGCGGTCGGGTGCGGGGGAGCGCGGACGAGCCGACCCCGAGACGCGCGCATGCGTCGACGCGGCGGTCGAGGTGGTTGTGGCATCCCTCCCCGACCTGGCCGACGGAGGGGCGGTCGCATTGTCGTACGTCACGCACGCGTTCCGCGCGCGACGACACTGATCGCGTCGGCGACGTTGCGTCCCGGAGCTCGACGCGTCGGCGAGAGGAGCCGAGGACGTTGAGCGGGCGGCGGCCGGGTAACCTGGACTCCCGTGGCTCTTACCATCGGAATCGTCGGCCTTCCCAACGTCGGCAAGTCGACCCTCTTCAACGCCCTGACCAAGAACTCGGTGCTCGCCGCGAACTACCCGTTCGCCACGATCGAGCCCAACGTCGGGGTCGTGAACCTTCCCGATGCGCGGCTGCAGAAGCTCGCCGACGTGTTCAGCAGCGAGCGTCTCGTGCCGGCCGCGGTGTCGTTCGTCGACATCGCCGGCATCGTGCGCGGAGCCAGCGAAGGTGAGGGCCTCGGCAACCAGTTCCTCGCCAACATCCGTGAGGCGGATGCCATCGCCCAGGTCGTCCGCGGATTCGCCGACGACGACGTGGTCCATGTCGACGGCAAGGTCAACCCCGCCGGCGACATGGAGACGATCAACGCCGAGCTCCAGCTCGCCGACCTGCAGACGCTCGAGAAGGCGATCACGCGGTACGAGAAAGAGGTCAAGGGCAAGAAGCTCGACCCCTCGGTGCTCGACACCGCGAAGGCCGCACAGGACGCGCTTCAGCGCGGCGTGCTGCTCTCGGCATCCGAAATCGACCTCTCGCCGATCCGCGAGCTGGGTCTGCTGACCGCGAAGCCCTTCATCTTCGTCTTCAATGTCGATGAGGCCGTGCTCACCGACCCCGCGCGCAAAGATGAACTGTCGGCGCTCGTCGCGCCCGCGAAGGCCGTCTTCCTGGATGCCAAGATCGAGTCCGAGCTGATCGACCTCGACCCCGAAGATGCCGCCGAGTTGTTGGCATCCACCGGTCAGGACGAGTCCGGCCTCGACCAGCTCGCCCGCATCGGCTTCGACACGCTCGGCCTGCAGACCTACCTCACCGCGGGGCCGAAGGAAGCGCGCGCGTGGACGATCCCGCAGGGCGCGAAGGCCCCGCAGGCGGCCGGTGTCATCCACACCGACTTCGAGAAGGGCTTCATCAAGGCGGAGGTCATCTCGTTCGCCGACCTCGTCGAGCTCGGCTCGGTCGCCGAGGCCCGCTCCAAGGGCAAGGCGCGCCTGGAGGGCAAGGACTACGTCATGCAGGACGGCGACGTGGTGGAGTTCCGCTTCAACAACTGACGGACGCCATCATTGGGACGAGCGGGCTCGGGGACTCACGTGGACGGCCTTCGTCCGTCGGCGGCTCGTCGACCACGCCTTGAGGAGCGACAGCGTCGCATCCGGCTGCGTGCGGTGGTTCATCCCAGACGGGGCGGGCGGGAACGGCAGAGTGCTTCGTCGATGCTCCGTGATCGAGCGGTCGTCGGCACTCCGTTCAGCTCGGGCGAGAGCGTTTCGAATGCCTGAGCGCCGCGACCAGGCATCGAACCTCCCACGCGGTCGCGGCTCCCGTAACGACCGTGAGAACGAGCGCGACGACCCATTGCAGCGGGGTGAGGGCGAGCAGCGGCGCGGCGAGGAACGTCACGACGAGCCCACCCGCGAACAGCGCGGCGAAGATGACGAGGAATATCGCATGGCCGGCGGGAGATCTTCTGGGCTCGTGCTGCGACATGTCGAGGAGGCTACCCCGACACCGGGTTCCCGTGCTGGGTGATCACGCCGGCACGGCGTAGACCACCCGGTTGTCGACGTACGTACCGGCATCCCGGTCGAAGACGCCGCCGCAGGTGATGAGCCGCAGCTCGTCACGGGCGGTGGCTCCGAAGACGCGGGCGGTGGGGAAGGCCGACTTGGGATAGTCGGCGGTCTCGGTGACGCGGTAGTCGTGCGCGACGCCGTCGGCGCCGTACACCTCGACGACGTCCCCCACCGCGAGGTCCTCTAGAGCCTGGAAAACCGCGGGGCCCGTGGGTGAGTCGACGTGGGCGGCGATGACGGTGGGTCCGTTTCCGCCGGGGCGCCCCCCGCCGGAGAACCATCCGACCTCGTCGTAGTCGACCGGAACCTCCATGCCCCCGTCGTCGGCGATCCCCAGTTCGATCAACGGCTCGTCGAGCGTGAGGGCCGGGATGACGACGCGTGCGGGGGCGACGGGTACGGGCGGGGCCGCCGCGTCCACGTCGGGCGGCGCGATCGTCGTGGACGGGGTCGCGACGGCCGTCGGGGCCGGTGGGGAAGGTGTGGGGGAGGCCGCCTGCGGCGCCGCGCTGCACCCCGCGCAGATCAGCACGGCGACGAGCGCGAACGCGCACGCGGTGCGCGCCGGCCACCCCAGCGGGGTCTGCCGCCGCGCACCGCGCCGCGCGTCGATCACTCGGCCGCGGCCGCGCGGCGGCGCTGGACGACGAAGGCGGTGGCGGCGGCGAGGCCGAGCCCGCCGGCCGTTGCGGCGAGTCCCCAACCGGAGAACTCACTCGTTGCCGCTCCACCGGCGCCGGTGTCGACCCCGCCGACGGGAATGGACGTCAGCTGGCCGCGGACCACTCCGGCGGCGAAATCGACGGTGTGGGAGTCGCCGGTGAAGCCGGCGGGGTTCGCCTCGATCTGCTTGAGCGAGAAGTTCGTCCCGGTGTCGGCACCGTTGGCGACGACGCCGGTGGTGAAGGGACCCTGCAGGCATCCTGACGAGGTGCGCGGGCCGTCGCCGACGGGCGCGGGGTTGGGGAAGGCGATGCGCGGCGGGCCGGGCTTGCCGACGGCGGCCTCATGGATGTGCGTCGCCGTCTTCGCCGGGCTCTGGTAGTCGCCGCTGACCCCCTCGAGGCGGATGTCGTAGCAGATGATCTCCTGGTCGGAGTTGATGCGGAACGTGAACGTGCCGGTCGCACCGCTCTGCCCCGGTGTCGCCACCCCGTCGTTGTTGATCACCTGGTCGGGCGTCGCCATCACGGTGAATGCGCTCGTGAACTGCGACGGTTCGTCGACCTCGGTGTCGGCGAAGGCGGGGGAGCCCACGGCCAGCAGGGCGACACCGGCCAGGGCGCCGATCGTCACCGGGCGGGCGTACGTCTTCTTCGTCATCGTCGTGCCTTTCGATCGGGACGCGGAGCGTCCGGTTGAGGGCGTGTACGACAGGGAGCGGCCGAGCGTTCATCTCCGCGGCGAATTGCTCCGCGATGAACGCCGAGCCCGTCGGTGACGTATACCTCGCAGGCCGCCGTCGGGGCGACCGTTAGCCTCGGAGAGGACGGCGCGCATGACGGAGTCCGCCGGACGGAGCAGGGAGAGGCGCATGGACGCGTCTCGACGACGCATCGCGGGGGTGGGATTCGACCTCCGCCGCGCGTTCGACGACGACGGCAGTGCGCTGCTCGGGTATGCCGTGAACGCGCTCCGCGACCGTCCTCTCGCGGAAGATTGCGTGCAGGAGACCTTCTTCCGCGCCTGGCGAGCGCGGGAGCGATTCGATCCCCGAGAAGCCTCCGAGCGCACCTGGCTGTTCTCGATCGCCCGGAACGTGATCGTGGACGCCCTCCGCGCCCGCGCCCGGCTGCCCCTCATCGGCGACCACGCGGAGCTCGAAAGTCGGGCGGCGGAGGCAATCGATCCCCTCGAACGGCTGCGGATGCTCGAGGCGCTGTCGGTGCTCACGGAGGCGCATCGCACGGCCGTCGTCGCGATCCACCTTCACGGTCGCACCTACCAGGAGCTGTCGGATGCCACGGGCGTCCCCGTTGCGACCTGGCGCACCCGAACCTTTCACGCACTGCGCGCCCTCCGGGCGCACCTCGAAGAGATGGAGGAGCCCGATGCGCACTCCCGATGACCGCTGGGCCGAACTGGTCTCCGCCGCGCTGGCGGGAGAATTGACCCCCGCCGAGTCGGTGGAGTTCGAGGGGCTCCGTCGTTCCGACCCGGAGCGTGACGAAGAGTTCGCCGCGCTCGAAGGGGTCGCCGGGCGGCTGCGCCAGGGCGATCTCGGATGGACCACCCCCCGCGATGCGGGCGACCTGTTCGCGCGGATCGAGACCTCGCTCGACCGCGGCGCCTCGACGGCGGTCGGATCAGCGCCGATGGCTCCTCTCGCGCGGCGTCCCCGCCGGTGGGTCGTGCCGCTCGTGGGCGCGGCGTGCCTTGCCGCGGGTCTCGTGATCGGTGCGAACGGTGCCGGCGCGTTCCGTGCTCCCGCGCCCTCGGGCCCGCCGGGCACCCTCGGCGCCGTGGAGCAGATCGAGGTGCGCGACGACATCGGCGGCATCGATGTCTCAGCGGAGGTCGTCGCCCACACGTGGGGCACGGAAGCGTACCTGGAGGCGTCGGGACTCGACGTGGGAGCGACGTACGAGCTCGTCTTCGTCGGGGAGGACGGCACCGAGTTCAGCGCCGGAGAGGTGCTCGGTTCAGCCGTCCCCATCGTCTGTCGCATGAACGCGGCGGTGCTGCGCGGCGACGCGGCGCGAATGGAACTGCGAGACACCGGCGATGCCGTCGTCGCTCACGCGGAGCTGCCGGCGGTGTGACCCTCTGAACCGCGGGGTGCGTCAGCCGAGTTCGGTCGGGTGGGTCAGACGCCACCACAGGGTCGGTTCCTCGATCGCGCCCTTGATCTCGACCTCGGATGCCGTCGTCTGCGGGCCGGCCGTCCAGGTCACGGTTCCCACGACCTCGCCGTCTGCGTAATTCTGCGGCGTTCTGGTGTCGAGGTTCACCGTCACGGTTGTGTCCGACCAGGTGCGGAGCGCCGCATTCTCGGCGAGCACGAGGGACGCACGAGAGCCCCAGGGCGTGGAGATCGTGCCGATGTCGTCGCCGGCGGTCCCCAGGGTCAGGTCGTGGAACCCGTACTTGAGGCTCTGCAGCAAGAGCGCGACGTCTTCATCGGTGCTGTCGTGGGTCGCGCCGCTCATGCGCACACCCGTGATGCTCAGGGGGGCGCCGATACCGACGTCGAGGGTGGACGTGAAAAGGAGATTGAACGTCCCGTCGCCCAAGTTGCCGGTCTTCATGCCCGAGATTCCGAGGGTGCCGAGCAGATCGTTGGTGTTGGTGACGGTCCCGGGCCCCCGGACGGTGATCGACGGCGTCCGGACGATCGCGGCGACGACGGGGTTCGCCGCGGCGATGCGGCCGAGCGCCACGAGGTCGCTGGGCGTGCTCGTGTTGCGCTCGTCGATCCCGGTGGCATCCACGATCCGCGTGTCGTTCAAGCCGTTCGCGCTCAGCCACGACCGAGCCGCCTGTACATACGCCCCCTCGGAGCCGAACGCCCAGCGGGCGGTGGCGACGGCGTAGTTCGCGGCCGAGGGAATCAGCATGGTTGCGAGCGAGTCGTGCAGCGACATCGTCAGCCCGTCGGGCATCGATGCGATGACCGCATCCTGCACGTAGAACTGGTCGTAGAGATCGGTGTCGGCCTCGGTGAACGCGATCGTCGGACCGGGATCGCCCGGCCCGTCGAGCGGGTGGGCGTCGAGTACGACGAGGGCGGTGACGAGCTTCGCGATGCTCGCAATGGGCCGCGCGTCGTTGCCGCCCGACGAGGCGAAGGCCCCCGCGGCATCCGGTCCCAGATACTCTGCGCCTCCCTCGACGCTCATCAGCATCGCGCCGTCGGCGGGCAGGGCGAGGGATGCCGCCGGCCCCGCGGACGCGATCGGCGTCTGCGACGTGACGGTCGGTGCGGGAAGAGCGGCCGACGAAGCCCACCAGACGTATCCGCCGCTACCGCCGAGAACCACGAAGGTGATGACGAGGAAGACGATCAGCGCGATGCGGCCGGCACGGCCATTGCGCTGGGGTTCGCGAGGGGCGTCGTCGAGGAGGCTGTGGAAATCGGCGAGGGTACTCACGTCTCAGCCTCGGAGGTGAGCAGGAAGCGGGATGGGCAGGCGCGCACCTCTCGAATCTAACCCGGGGCATTGCCTCACGCCGAGACGAATTTCAAGCCCCCCACCGCTCGGAGAGAGGAGACCTACCGTGATTGCCATCGGGAAATACCCGAGGACCACACGGGAGGAGCCGCCATGGGACTCGACGACAAGATCAAGAACGCCGCTGAAGACATCGCCGGCAAGGCGAAAGAAGCTTTCGGCAAGGCGACCGACAACGAGCGTCTCGAAGCCGAGGGTCAGGGCGACCAGAGCAAGGCCAACGTCAAGAAGGCCGGCGAGAACGTCAAGGACGCCTTCAAATAAGCGCCCTCCCCGAATGCCCCGATCGTCACGGTCGGGGCATTCGTCGTTCTCGGGCACTCCGCACCGGACGAACGACACGGCGACTCCGTGCGCCCGCGACCACGCGCGGCTGACGACACGGCATGCCGTGATGGCGGCAGGAAGATCTTGCGTGACCGACCCGACCGACGTGACGGCCCGGGATGCCGTGGCTCCCACGGTGCGACCACGATAATGGCGACATGACCACTGCCGTTCCCACCGAGACCCCTACGCTCGTCTCGGGCACCCCCGTCGTCCTCCGCGCTCACGGCTACGAAGCCGCCATTGCCAGCGTCGGCGCCTCGCTCCGCTCATTGACACATGAGGGTCGCGACCTCGTCGTGCCGTTCGACGCCGACGAGCTGCGTCCCGCCTACCGCGGAACCACGCTGGCGCCGTGGCCCAACCGCGTGGTCGACGGCATCCATCATTTCGACGGTGTCGAGCACCAGCTCCCCCTCACCGAGCCCGACCGCGCTCACGCCCTGCACGGGTTGCTGTCGTGGGCGGACTGGAACGTCACCGACGCCTCGGACAGCGCCGTCACACTGAGCGCGACGATCACCGCGCAGGCGGGTTACCCGTGGTGGCTGGTGGTGTCGACGACGTACCGCTTGGATGCCGCCGGCCTCACGCAGACGGTCCGCGCGACGAACCTGTCGGACACTCCCGCACCGTGGGGGACCGGACCGCACCCGTACCTCGTCGCCGGCCCCGCGACCCTGGATGAATGGAACCTCACCCTCCCGGCCGACACCGTGCTCGAGGTGACGCCGGACCGTCTGTCGCCGGTGGCCCTGGCATCCGTGACCGTCGACGCCGACCGGTTCGACTTCCGCGAGGAGCGCGTCCTCGGTGCGGTCGAGATCGACCACGCGTACACGGGGCTGATCCGGGATGCCGACGGCCGGGCCGAGGTGGTGGTGACTGATCCGTCGGGCACCGGCGTGGCGATGAGCTGGGCCGGCGAGTGTCCCTGGGTGCAGATCCACACGGCCGACCTGCCCACCGGCCCCGGTACGCCCGGACACCGCGCCGGGCTGGCGGTGGAGCCGATGACCTGCGCGCCCGACGCTTTCAACGACGATGCCTACGACTTCGACACCGGCGTCGTCTCGCTCGATCCGGGCGCGTCTCACGAGGCGGGGTGGACCATCTCCGCTCGCTGACGCTCGATGACGACAGAACCGCCCCGGGTGAATCCCGGGGCGGTTCTGTCATGCGTGCGGGGCGTCAGACGACCTGTGCACCGCACATGCCGCAGTCGCCTCCGACGGACACCTCGACGAAGCAATCGGGGCACATAGTACGCGTGGGGCGGTCGGTGATGAGCGTCGGCCTCGGGCTCGCGCTCCGGCGCTCCGCGCGCGGGGCGGCGGCTGCCCGGGTGCGGGCGGCGGTGACGGGGGCGACCGGCGGCGGAGGGGGCGCGGCCGGCTTGTGCGCTTCGCAGTAGAAGCGGACGAACCCGTCGTGGTGCTTGGGGTGGCGGTGCTTGACCGCCCACAGCTCGGTGCGCTCGTAGAGCGGACCATCGGTGCCGCAGGCGACGCAGCGGGTGGCTTCGCCCGGCACGACATCGGCGACCAGGACGGGGGCGTCGAAGCGGATGGCATCGCGCCAGTCCTGCGACGAGACGATCTTCATGTGGGGGACCCTTCTTCGGCGGTTCGGGCCGCCTATGCCTCCACGGTACGCTCCTCCCCACCCCGGCGGACGCCGATCATGCGCGTAAGGGGTGGACACAGCCGCGTGGCCCCCCGTTAGGTTGGAAGGAATTCCCCGCGCCGCCTCGGCGGCGCCCGTCGAAGGAGAAGCATGGAACTCGCCGCATTGGGAGCCGTCGGAGTCATCGTGGCCATCGTCGTGGTGGTCGCGGTGGTCGTCATGGCCGTCCTCGCCCTGGTCATCCGCGGCTGGTATCGCGTCGCGAAGGCCGACGAGGCCCTGGTCATCGTCGGTAAGCGGCAGAAGAGCTCCGACGGCAACTCCTCCCGCATCACGGTCATCACGGGCGGCGGGGCGATCGTCAACCCGCTGACGCAGCGCGGCGAGATGATCTCGCTGCGAGCCCGCCAGATCAAGATGGAGCCGACCGCGCAGTCGTCCACCGGCGTCACGGTCAACGTCAGTGGCGTCGCCCTGGTCAAGATCGGCTCGGACCCCGAGTCGGTGCGTCGGGCGGCGGAGCGCTTCGCCTCGCAAGACAAGGCGATCGAGCAGTTCACCACGGAGCAGCTCGAGGGTGCGCTGCGCGGAGTGGTGGCGACGCTGACCGTCGAAGAACTCATGCGCGACCGCCAGCGCCTGTCGGACCAGATCGCCGAAGGCATCAAGCAGGACCTCTCTTCGCAGGGCCTCATCCTCGACTCTTTCCAGATCCAGGGCATCACCGACCTGAACGGCTACATCTCGGCGCTCGGTGCGACCGAGGTCGAGCGTGTCAAGCGCGAGGCCGAGGTCGCCCGCATCAACGCCGTGCGTGAGATCCGCGCGCGACAGATCGCGACCGACGAGGCCAACCTCATCGAGCAGACCGCGCTCGACAAGAACAGCGCTGCGGCCAAGGCCGAGGTCGGTCGCGCCAACGCCGAGGCCGAGCAGGCGGAGGCGCTGACACGAGCCGAGCGTCGGCAGGCCGTCCTGCAGCAGGAGGCGCAGAACACGCAGGCCCGCCTGGAGTCCGAGGTCTCCCGCGTCGCAGACGCCGACCTGTACCAGCGTCAGAAAGACGCCGACGCCGAGTCGTACTCGCAGATCAAGGCGGCGCAGGCGCGCGCCGCGATCGCCGAGCAGGAAGCGGCTGCGGTGCGCGTGCGTGCCGAGGCCGACGCGCAGGCCGTGCGTCTGGCCGGTGAGGCTCGCGCTGAGGCCATTCGCGCTGAGGCGGAGGCGCTGTCGCATAACCAGGAGGCCCTGCTGGCGCAGCGCGCCCTCGAGGCATTGGTGCCGATGATGGCCGAATTCGCGAAGGGCTACGACCGGGTCGGCAACATCACCGTCCTCGGCGGGGAGGGAGCCAGCGGGCACCTGGCGACCGAATCGGCCACGGGCCTCCGGGCGTCGTTCGAGGCCGTGCGTGCGGCGACCGGCATCGACCTGACGCAGATCATCCAGGGCCGCGTGGTGGCCGACGCGTTCGCAGAATCGACGCGCCGTCCCGCGGCGTCCGCGGAGAAGACGTATCCCGCACCCACCGTGCCGCCGGCAGAGCCGACCGCACCTCAGTCGGGGGCCTGAGGGCCGCGGACCGTGCCCGAAGCTCCTGAGGTCGAGGCGCTCGCGTCGTTTCTGCGCGAGCGCCTCCTCCGACGCACCGTGACCGGTGTCGAGCTCGTCGAGGGCCGGGCGCTGAAGACCCGCGGGCGCCCGCTCGACGAGCTGATCGGTCGCGACGTCACCGGCGTGACCCGCCACGGCAAGCACATCGACGTCGACGTCGAGGGCGTGCACCTCGGCCTCGGATTCGGGCGGGCGGGTTGGGCGACGTGGGACGAGGGGGCGGTCGCGGAGCGGCCGGACGACGCGCCGGTCGCGGCGGTCATCGCTCGCCTGATGTTCGACGACGCCGTCCTGGGCGTCACAGACGCGGGGGACTGGCTGTCGGTGCAGCTCCACGTGGTGGATGCCGCGGACGACGTTCCCTCGGTCGCCAAGCTCGGTCCGGATGCCGCGGATCCCGCCTATTCTCGAGCGATGCTGGCCGAGGCGCTCGGCGGTCGGCGCAAGCAGCTGAAGGCGCTGCTGCAGGAGCAGGAGACGCTCGCCGGGATCGGCAACGCCTACTCCGACGAGATCCTCTTCGCCGCTCGACTGTCGCCCCTGGCGCACGCGGCGGCACTGACGGACGACGAGATCACGCGGCTGTGGAGTGCGCTGCACGACACGATGGCCGCCGCCGTGATCGCCCGCCGGGGGGTGCCGATCGCCGGGCAGAAGGCGGCGAAGGTCGCGGCGATGCGGGTGCACGGGCGTACCGGTGAGCCGTGTCCGGACTGCGGGGGCGTCGTCGAGGACATCCCCGGCACGAAGGGTGGCGGGCAGTGGTGTCCGTCCTGCCAGGGCGCCGACTGATCCCTACGCACGAGGGGCTCCGGACCGCGGTCCGGAGCCCCTCGTCTGCTGCTGAGTCAGGCGGTCTGGCCCGAGTGCGTGCCCTCGGCGACTTCTTCGACGAGCATCGCGTTGAACGCGGGCAGGTCATCGGGGTTGCGGCTCGACACGAGCCCCTGGTCGACGTGCACCTCTTCATCGACCCACGTCGCACCGGCGTTACGCAGGTCGGTCTGCAGCGTCGGATAGCTCGTGAGCGTGCGGCCCTCGAGCACGTCGGCCTCGGTCAGGATCCACCCTCCGTGGCAGATGACCGCGACGGGCTTGTGCTGATCGAAGAAGTCGCGGGTGAACGACACGGCATCCTTGACGATGCGGATGTCGTCGGCGTTCTGCACGCCTCCGGGCAGGACCAGGGCGTCGAAGTCGCCGGCCGACGCACCCGACACCGCGAGGTCGACTTTCTGCTTGTGGCCCTTCTCGCCGCTGATGCTGCCCTCGTTCGGCGAGACCAGCACGGCTTCGGCGCCGGCGGAGGTCACGGCCTCCCACGGGCTGGTGAGCTCGCTGTCTTCGAATCCGTCTGTGGCCAGGAAGGCGATGCGCTTGCCGCTGAGATCGGTCATGGTTCGACTCTCTCTTTCTCGATCGGGGGTCGTTGCCACGCTAGGAATGGGCGTCGCACCCGAGGCGGGGGTTGCGGATGCCGGGCGAGGAGGGTAATCCCGTCGCGCTCCGGGGGCGTCTGAGACGTGAGCCCGCCAAGGCGACCCGTCGCGCGCGGTGGGGCGCCCGAGGTGGGGATGGTCGACGCTGCGCCGTCGTGCGCGGCCCAGATGCGCCGACGGCGCACGCAGCCCCGTCGCGTACGCACGGGCGTAGCATGGAGTCCATGTCCGGTGACACGATGTCTGACGCGAAGCCCGCTGAGAAGCCGCTGATCACGCTGCTGAACGCTCCCGCCGAGGAGGCGGACGACGCCGCGCGGCCCGCATCGCAGTGCTGCGGCGGCGGTTCCTGCTCGCTCTGAGCCTGTCGCTCGCGGCATCCTGATCCGGGTCTGCCCGGTCAGGGTCTGCTCCTGCACCAGTACATCACCGTTGCGCGCGCTACTCGCGGTTCGGAGAAGCCCGGTGCTGCTGTTGCGTCGCCTGAACCGTGACGGATCTGAAGGCAGTCGCTGAGCCGTGAAACCGCAGACGGGACCGGCCTGCCCGAGGCGTTGCGTCGGGCCGGGTCGACGCCGCGTCGCCCGCGTCTGGACGACCCCGTGCCGCCCGCGTCAGAGCGCCGGCGATGGTTCTCCTGAGTCGCGCGCGTCAGTGCGCTGGCGGTGAGCTTTCGCGCCGCCCGCGTCAGTGCGCCAGCGGTGTTGCCCCCTCGAGCTGGTCGGCGGGCTTGCGGATGAGGAACGCGCCGATGATGAGCGGCAGCGAGATGACCGCCGCGATCAGGAACGCCACGCGCGTGCCGGCGGCATCCGCCTCGAGCCCCGTGCCCGTCGAGGCCGACACCGACGACATGATCGTGACGAGCAGCGCGATGCCCGCGGCGCCCGCGACCTGCTGCACGGTGCCGACGATGGCCGAGCCGTACGAATAGAACCGGGGCTCGAGCGAGCCCAGGGATGCCGTGAACAGCGGCGTGAACGACAGGGCGAGACCGAGCATCATGACCGTCTGCACGCCGATGAGCAGCGGGAACGACGTGTCGGTTCCGAGGGTGGTGTAGAACCACAGGGTCGCGCTGACGATGATCGCGCCGGGGACCAGCAGGATCTGTGTGCCGAACCGGTCGTAGATGCGGCCGATCACGGGGCCGGCGAGGCCCATTGCGAGCGAACCCGGCAGCACGGCGAGCCCGGTTTCGAGCGGCGTCTTCTCGAGCACCGTCTGCAGGTACAGCGGCAGCAGCGTGATCGCGCCGAAGAAGGCCAGTGACATCACGCCCAACTGGGCCACCGACAGGGTGAAGTTGCGGGAGCGGAAGACACGCAGGTCGAGCAGCGCGGAGTCGGTGCGCTGCAGACGCAGCTGTCGCCAGACGAACGAGGCGAGTCCGATGACGCCGATGGCCAGCGACACGACCAGAGTGACGAGCGACGCGTCGGCGGCTCCGGCGTCACCGCCGTGTCCGCCACCGATCTGGCTGAGGCCGAACACGAGACCACCGAAACCGAGCGCCGAGAGGATGACGCTGGTCACGTCGATGGGGGCGTTCCGGGTCTCGCCGAGGTTGTGGATCCACCGCGCGCCGACGAAGAGCGCCACGAGTGCGATGGGCAGGACGATGCCGAAGATCCAGTGCCAGCCCAGCGACTGGAGGACGAGCCCCGACATGGTCGGGCCGATGGCGGGCGCGAGCGCCATGACGATGCTGACGCGACCCATCATGCGGCCGCGCTGGGCGGGCGGCACGATCGTCATGATCGTCGTCATCAGCAGCGGCATCATGATCGCGGTACCGGATGCCTGGATGACGCGGGCCACGACGAGCACTTCGAATCCGGGGGCGAGGAAGGCGACCAGGGTGCCCGCCGAGAACAGCGACATCGCGGTGACGAACACTTGGCGCGTGGTGAAGCGCTGGAGAAGGAATCCGGTGATCGGGATGACGACCGCCATCGTCAGCATGAAAGCGGTGGTCAGCCACTGGGCGGCGACGGCGGTGATGCCGAGGTCGCGGATCAGGAACGGAATCGCGACGTTCATCGTCGTCTCGTTCAGGATCGCGACGAAGGCGGCGGTGAGCAGCAGCCAGATGACGCGGCTCTGCTCGGCCGTGACGCCCGAAGAAGTCTGGGGCGGAGCGGAGGAAACGGTGCCGGTGGCGGCCATGACGAGGTCCTATTCGTACGGGGGCTTCGTGGCGCCACGGGGGTGACTGCGATGAGCGACAACGGAGCCGGACGTCGAGATATTCCGACGTCGAGAGAAAAACCTGGGGAGGGATGCCGCAGAGGGCGAGGCCCGAGTCTAGCGGGCACCTCCGACACCGGTCAGGCGGAGCCGGTGTCGGCGGTCGGACGTAGGCTGGCCCGCATGAACCCGGGTGGTGTGGGCGGAAGCATGTTCCGCGGCGTCGACGCCGACGTGCAGCGCCGTCGGAACGCCCAGGCGCCGCGCGTCGCCGACCTGGGCCGCCGCGTCGTCGAGCTGTTCCGGCCCTACCGGTGGCGGATCGCCTTCACCGCCGTTCTCGTCGTGGTGGGCGCCGCTGTGGCCGTCATCCCGCCGCTGCTCGTGCAGCGGATCTTCGACGACGCGCTGTTCCCGGTCGATGGATCGAGCCCCGACCTCGGGTTGCTGGCAGAGCTCGTCAGCGTGATGATCGTGCTCTTCCTGCTCTCGGCCGGGCTGAATGTCGGGCAGACCTGGCTCACGGCCACGGTGGGCAACCGCGTCACGGGTGATCTGCGCACGCGTCTGTTCGACCACCTGCAGTCGATGGAGCTCGGCTTCTTCACGCGCACGAAGACGGGTGTCATCCAATCGCGTCTGCAGAACGACGTCGGCGGTGTCTCGGGCGTTCTCACGAACACCGTCACCAGCATCCTGGGCAACGCCGTGACCGTGATCGCATCGCTGGTCGCGATGATCCTGATCGACTGGCGGCTGACCTTGATCGCCGTCGCCCTCATGCCGTTCCTGATCTTCGTGCAGCGGCGGGTCGGCCAGGTGCGGGCGCGCATCGCGGGCGAGACGCAAGAGAGCCTGTCTGAGCTCTCGGCGATCACACAAGAGACGCTGAGTGTGTCGGGAATCCTGCTGTCGAAGTCCTTCAACCGCCAGCGGACCGAATCGGCGCGTTTCGATGCCGAGAACGACAACCAGGTGCATCTGCAGGTGCGTCGGGCGATGAGCGGTCAGGGCTTCTTCGCCGTCGTCCAGGTGATCATGTCGAGCGTGCCGGCGATCATCTACCTTGTCTCCGGCTACCTCATCGGCGGGGGTGCCGGGGCGATCACTGCGGGTACGATCGTCGCCTTCACCACGGTGCAGGCGCGCCTGCTCATGCCGCTCTTGGGGCTCATGCGCGTCGCGCTCGACGTGCAGACCTCGTCGGCGCTGTTCGCCCGCATCTTCGAGTACCTCGACCTGAAGCCGGCGATCGTCGATGTGCCCGACGCGCCCCCCGTGTCGGCGGCACCCGGACCGCTGGGCCGCATCGAGTTCCGTGATGTGGAGTTCCGCTATCCCGACGCTCCGGCGCACACGCGTCCCACGCTCGACGCGGTGTCGTTCACGGTCGAGCCCGGGCAGCACGTCGCGTTCGTCGGGCCGTCGGGCGCGGGTAAGACGACCATCCTCTACCTGACCCCGCGCATGTACGAGGCGTCCGGCGGCGCGGTGATGTTCTCGGGCGCCGACGTGCGTACCCTCGACCGTGCTTCGATCGTCGACGAGATCGGCATCGTTTCGCAAGAGACGTATCTCTTCCACGCCACCGTGCGCGAGAACCTGCGCTATGCGCGACCGGATGCGACCGACGACGAGATCGTGGCCGCCTGCCGCGCCGCGAACATCCACCACGTGATCGCGTCGTTCGAGGCTGGCTACGACACCGTGGTCGGTGAGCGCGGGTACCGCCTGTCGGGCGGCGAGAAGCAGCGCATCGCCATCGCGCGCGTGCTGCTGAAGGACCCGCCGGTGCTCCTGCTCGACGAGGCGACGAGCGCCCTCGACACCGTGTCGGAACGCATCGTGCAGGAAGCTCTCGAGACCGCCTCGCACGGACGCACGACTCTGTCGATCGCGCACCGACTGTCGACGGTGATCGGTGCCGACCGCATCCACGTCGTCGACGCCGGGCGCATCGTCGAGTCGGGCACGCACAGCGAGTTGCTCGCCGCGGGCGGCCTCTACGCGAGCCTCGCGGCCGAGCAACTCGCCGCCTCTTTCGTGCTCGCGGAGGAGCAGCAGGATGCAGCGGGTCTCGCACACGCCGCGCTGCCCGCCCGCCGCGCCGATGAGCCGCCGGCCTAGCGCCCGACTGGCACGGGCACGAGGCTGAGTCGGGCTCGGTCGCCTCGCTTGCGCCGGCAGCATCCTGGCGCAGAGCGACGACACCGAGCCCGTGGAGGGTCTGGGCGTGCGGATGACAGTGGCTCCGATGGGCTCTCCCGCCTCGCCTGCCGGGCCGGCTCAGGCCGGCAGCGTCTCCACGAACGCCTCCAGCGCCACCCGGTACGCCGGGTCGGCGTGCGTCTCGCCGATGCGCAGCAGCGGGGGAAGGTCGAGCGTACGGATGAGCGACGCGCGTTCCCGCACCGCCGCGTCGGCCCCGGCTGCCCGGAGCAGGGCGATGCCCTCGCCGAGTGCGTCGAGGTAATCGCGCAGCACGTCGAGCTCGCCGAGGCGCTGGGTGATCGAGCCGCCGTCACGGCGCTGCCGCCACTCGACGACCACATCGGGCATCACGTCGAACGTCTCGGCGAGCGTGTACATGCGCTGCGCGAGCACCTGATCCTCGTAGTAGCGCCCCTCGGGGAAACGCAGGTCGTGCGTGCGCCAGAAGGCCGTGCGGCTGACCTTCGACCACGCGACGATGTTCCCGGATGCCGCGGGATGGGCCGCGAGGGTCGTCCCCTCCCGCGTCGGGTCGGTGGCCGCGGCGACCCACGGCTGCACGTCGCCGGCCGTGTAGCCGTGGCCCTCGGCATCCGGTCGCAGACGAACGTATGCGCCCACGACGAAGTCGCTGCCCGTGCGTTCGAGGGTGTCGGTGAGGCGCGTCAGCGCGTCGGGCCGCATCCGGTCGTCAGCGTCGAGGAATGCCGTGTACGGGGTGTCGACGAGGGTGAGTCCGGTGTTGCGTGCGGCGCCGAGGCCGCGCTGCCGGTCGTGTCGCACGAAACGGAACCGCGGGTCGGTGGCGGCGGCGTCGGCGAAGATGCGGGTCGTGTCGTCGGTGGAGGCATCGTCGACCAGGACGGCGGTCCAGTGATCGTGGCTCTGCGCGCGCAGGGAGTCGAGCGCCTCCGCGGCGTACGCGGCGACGTCGAAGCCGGGAACGATGACGGTGACGGCGCGGGAGCTCACCCGCGCGATCCTATGGCCGAAACAGCATCGGCGACCGCATCGGCCACCGCTTCCAAGGATATCGTGAGCGCGTGCGGCAGAGTGAAGCGCACGGCGGTCCGTGCGTCGTCGTGTGCAACGCCGAGCGCCGTGAGCACGTGCGAGGCCTCGTCGCTGCCGGCGGCGCACGCGGATCCGCTGGAGGAGACGATCCCGCGGCGCTCGAGCTCGAGCAGCACCGTCTCGCCGTTGGTGCCCGGGAAGACGAAACTCGCCGTACCCGGCAACCGCCGGGTGGGGTGTCCGGTCAGCCGGGCGCCGGGAACGAGGGCGAGCACCCGGGCGATGAAGGCGTCGCGGAGAGCCGACAGCCTCGCGACCTCGTCGAGACGCTCCGCCTCCGCGAGTTCGAGCGCTCGGGCGATGGCCACCGCTCCGGCGACGTCGGGAGTGCCCGAGCGGCGCCCGCGCTCCTGTCCGCCGCCGTGCAGGAGCGGTTCGAACGGCAGCCGGCCCCGGACAGCCAGGATGCCGGTGCCCTTGGGGGCCGCGATCTTGTGACCGGCCACGGTCACGGCATCCGCTCCGAGCCCGGCGAGGGGCAGCCACCCGGCGGCTTGGACGGCGTCGAGGTGCAGCGGCACGCCGCGGGCGTGGGCGACGGCCGTGAGGGCGGCGGCATCCTGGATCGTGCCGACCTCGTTGTTGGCGTAACCGATGCTGACCAACGCCGTATCATCGCGGAGCGCTGCGTCCAGGACCTCGGGCGTGAGGATGCCCGTCGCGTCGACCGGCGCGTGGGTGACCTCGACCCCGTGCAGGCGCGCGAGGTAATCGGCCGAGGCGAGCACCGATTCGTGCTCGATCGCGGTCGTGACGAGGTGTCGGCGCCCGGATCCCAGAACGAGGCCCTTGATCGCGGCGTTGTTCGACTCGGTGCCGCCGGAGGTGAACATGACATCGCCGGCGCGCATGCCGAGCACGGCGGCGACGCGGCGGCGGGCATCGTCGAGCGCGGATGCCGCGGCCCCGCCCACCTCGTGCTGGCTCGACGGGTTGCCGAAGAACCGCGTGAGGTAGGGAGCCATCGCCTCGAGCACCTCCGGGCGCACGGGGGTGGTCGCGGCGTTGTCGAGGTAGAGCGTCACGCCGTCTCGATGCGGATGTCCAGACCCAGATCCAGAGACGGAGCCGAGTGGGTGAGGGCGCCGACCGAGATGACGTCGACCCCGGTCTCGGCGATCGCGCGCACGGTTTCGAGGGTCACTCCGCCCGAGGCTTCGATCTGGGCGGCTCCGGCGATGCGGGCAACCCCCACCCGCAGGTCGTCGAGCGAGAAGTTGTCGAGCATGATCGTGCCCACGCCCGCGGCGAGCACCGCGTCGATCTGGTCGAGACGATCCACCTCCACCTCGACGTGCGTGGTGTGCGGGAGCCGGGCGATCGCGCTCTCGAGAGCCTGTGTCACCGACATCCCGTTCGCCGTCAGCACGGCGAGGTGGTTGTCTTTCGCCATCACGGCGTCCGAGAGCGAGAAGCGATGGTTGTGGCCGCCGCCGTCGCGTACCGCCTGACGCTCGATCGCACGCAGGCCCGGAGTGGTCTTGCGGGTGTCGACGATGCGGGCGCCCGTGTGCGCGACCTCGGCCACGTACCGGCTGGTCAGCGTCGCGATCCCCGACATGCGCTGCACGAAGTTCAAACCGATCCGCTCGGCGGTCAGCACCGCTCGCGCGGGACCGGTGACCACCGCGAGCGTGTCGCCCGACGAGAAGTGCTGCCCGTCGGCGGTCCGCTGCTCGACCACGACGGATGAGTCCGTGAGCGTGAAGGCCGCAGCGAACACGGCGGCGCCGGAGAAGACCCCGTCGACGCGCGCGACGAGTGCCGCCCGCGCGGTCGCATCGGCGGGGATGAGCGTGTCGCTGGTGAGGTCGCCCCAGGGTGCATCTTCTTCGAGGGCGGCCGAGACGACGCGATCGATGGCGGTACGGGTCAGCATGCGAGGACCTCCTGGGTGAAGGGAGCGGATGCCGCGTCGTCGCGCGCGGCGGCGGAGGAGCGGGCGGGGTGGGGCGTCGCGACGACCGCGCCGGTCGCACCCACGGCGCGGGCTGCCTCCCTCATCGTCGTGTCACCCGTGGCGAGGAGGACCGGGATCCCGGCATCCGGGGCATCCGACCGGTAGTGCGCCCCGACCGATCCGGTGCGCGCCCGGGCGGCGGCGACGACGTGGCGGGCGACGAGGAGCAGATTGGCGTCTTCGACCGACCGCGGAGAGGGGTCGGCGCTCCACGCGGCGAGGATGCCGGCCGCACGTTCCAGACCGGCGGCGGCGCGGACGAGGCCGGCCTCTGCCCACATCACCCGCTGCAGCTCGGTGCGCGAGAAGGGCGGGGCACCCGCGGACGGGCGCGGCTTCGGCGGCGGCCCGGCGGCTTCGGGCCCCGCTGGCGGAGGAGCCGGCCACTCGAGGCCCCGAGCCACGGCATCCCCCGCGCGTGCACCGAAAACGGCCCCCTCGAGCAGCGAATTGGATGCCAGGCGGTTCGCACCGTGCACGCCGGTGCGGGCCGTCTCGCCCACCGCGTACAGCCCTGGTACCGTCGTGCGCCCGTCGAGGTCGGTCACGATTCCGCCCATCAGGTAGTGCGCCGCGGGGGTCACCGGTATCGGATCCACGGCCCAGTCCAGACCGCGCTCGCGCACGGCGGCGTCGATCGTGGGGAAGCGCTGCGCGAGATGCTCGGCTCCCAGCGCCGTGGCATCCAGACGCACCGGACGGCCGTTCTGGGCGGCCATCGCCCGGGCGTTTGCGCGGGCGACGACATCGCGCGGCGCGAGCTCGCCGTCGGGGTGGGCGTCGAAGCAGAAGCGGCGTCCGGCATCGTCGATGAGGGTCGCGCCCTCCCCGCGCACGGCCTCGGAGACGAGGAAGGGCGCGCCCGCGGCGAGGGCGGTGGGGTGGAACTGCACGAACTCGAGGTCGGCGACCTCAGCACCCGCACGCAGGGCGGCCGCTATTCCGTCGCCGGTCGCGCCGAGAGGGTTGGTGGTGTGCGCGTAGAGCTGGCCCGCGCCGCCCGTCGCAAGGATCACCGCGTCGGCGTCGATGCGCTCGCCGCCGTCGAGCTCGACGCCGACGACGCGCCCGCCGCGCAGCACGAGGTCGCGCAACAGCGCCTGCTCGCGCACACGCAGCCCGGCGGAACGTATGGCGGCACCGAGCGCCGCCTGGATCTCCGCCCCGGTCGCGTCACCGCCGGCGTGCAGCACCCGCGGCATCGCGTGCGCCGCTTCGAGCCCGCGGGCGAAGCCGCCGTCGGGCGCGCGGTCGAAGTCGACGCCGCGTGCCACGAGTTCGGCGATGAGCGCGGGCCCCTCACCGACCAGCACGTTCACAGCGGCCGCGTCGTTCAGCCCTGCGCCGGCGGTTCGCGTGTCGGCCGCGTGCGAGGCGACGCTGTCGGCGGGGTGGGTGACGGCGGCCACGCCGCCCTGCGCCCAGCGCGTGTTGGTCTCGGACAGGTCACCCTTCGTCACGATCGTGACGCGGCATCCGTTCTCCGCCGCGTGCAACGCCGCCGTGAGGCCGGCGATGCCGCTGCCCACCACGACGACGGTGGTCATTTCACCGCACCGCTGGGCTTGGCCGCGAGCATGCGCTCGAGGGCGAGCGTGGCGGGGGCGGCGACGTCGTCCGGGACCGTGATGCGGTTGACGACGTCACCTGCGACGAGCGACTCCAGGACCCATGCGAGGTAGCCCGGGTGGATGCGGTACATCGTCGAGCAGGGGCAGACCACGGGGTCGAGGCAGAAGATCTCGTGCTGCGGGTACTGGGCCGCTAGGCGCTGCACGAGGTTGATCTCGGTACCGATCGCGAAGGTCGTGGGCTCCGTGGCGGCGGCGATCGCCTTGCGGATGAGGTCGGTGGACCCCGCTTCGTCAGCGGCATCCACGACGTCCATCGGGCACTCGGGGTGCACGATCACGCGGACTCCGGGGTGCTCGTCACGCGCCTTGTCGATCTGGTCGACGGTGAAGCGGCGGTGCACCGAGCAGAATCCGTGCCAGAGGATGACGCGGCTGCCCTGCACCTGCTCGGCGGTCGAGCCGCCGAGGGCCTTGCGCGGGTTCCACATCGGCATCTGCTCGAGCGGCACGCCCATCGCCTTGGCGGTGTTGCGGCCCAGGTGCTGGTCGGGGAAGAACAGCACGCGACGCCCGCGCGCGAACGCCCACTCGAGCACCGTGCGGGCATTGGAGGAGGTGCAGACGATGCCGCCGTGCCGGCCCACGAAGCCTTTGATGGCGGCGGAGGAGTTCATGTACGTCACCGGGATGACGGGTACGAGGCCGTCGGCATCCGGGGTGTCGAGGTCGCCGAGCACGTCTTCGAGCTGCTCCCAGCACTCCTCCACCTGATCGATGTCGGCCATGTCGGCCATCGAGCACCCGGCGGCGAGGTTCGGCAGGATGACGGCCTGCTCGGACGTCGACAGCAGGTCGGCGGTCTCTGCCATGAAGTGCACGCCGCAGAAGACGATCGCCTCGGCCTCGGGGTGCTCGAGGGCCGCATTGGCGAGCTGGAACGAGTCGCCGACGTAATCGGCGTGCCGCACCACCTCTTCGCGCTGGTAGAAGTGCCCGAGCACGACGACGCGGTCGCCGAGCGTCTGCTTCGCCGCACGGATCCGCGCATCGAGCTCGTCGTCGGACGCGTCGCGGTACCGCTGCGGCAGCTCTCCCTGGCGCGGCGCACCCGTGGGGATGACGTCGCCCATCGACGAGCCGGGGCCGTACCCGGGACGCGTGTCGAAGTCCCACGGGCCGACGGCGAGGTCGGTGGTGCACGTGGCGTCGATCGACGCGCCGGAGACGATCGCCTGGATCGCGTGATCGACGCTCGGGTCGATCGCGGGGCGGGGCTGCAGGGTGAGGGGTGTGGCGGCCATGGGCGTTCCGATCAGTGACGGGTGGAGAGCGGGCCGCGGTCGGCGAGCTCCACATCGCGGTTGTAGCGGTACAGACGGGCGGGGCGGTGGCTTCCGGTGCGGAAGCGCTCGGTGGGGATGAGGGTGTCGGACGTGTCAACCTGGCGGCGGAAGTTCGCCGGGTCGAGACGCTTGCCGAGGATCGTCTCGTTGACCTCGCGGAGGTCGGCCAGCGTGAACTCGTCGGGGAGCAGACCGTGTGCGATGCGGCTGTAGCCGACCTTGTTGCGCAGGCGCCACAGCGTGTACTCGACGATGTCGTCGTGGTCGAAGGCCAGGGGCGGCAGGTCGGTGGCGTCGAACCACTCGACGTTCTCGGGGGCGTCTCCGCCCCGCGCGTGAGCGGCGACCTGTGCGTCGACTTCGTCTGAGCGCAGCAGCGCCCAGTAGACGATCGACACGACGCGCGTGGGAGAGCGGTCGACGGCGCCGAAGGCGTAGAGCTGCTCGAGATAGCTCGGCGTGAGTCCCGTTGTCTCGGCAAGGGTTCGGGATGCCGCGACGTCGAGCCCCTCGGCCGCGTCGAGCCAGCCGCCGGGCAGCGCCCACCTGCCGGCGAAGGGGTCGCGGGTGCGGCGGACGAGGGGGAGTGAGAGCACCGGTTCGTCGTGCTCGTCGCGGCGCACGCTGAAGATCACGGTCGACACCGCGACGCGCACGTCGGCATCACGGGTCTCGGGGGCGGGGGTTCTTGTCATGGTGACCATATCTCCGCGTCCGATCTTAGTGTCATCTCGACCCGAAGGGCGAATCAGCGTTGCAGCGTGGGAGTCGGGGGTGGGGCCCTGGGCGGTCTGAGCGGGGCGGGCGGGTTGTGGGGTGGCGCGGGCGGGTGGGGCGCGACTTGCACATTGGGGCGGGTGGCGTCCGCCCCCGTACCCAGAATGTGCCCCGAACTGCAGCGGGATGGAGGGCCTGCGAGCTGGGGCGGGCGGTCGGGGCACGACATGTGCACCGGGGCGGGGGAAGTCCGCCCCACTGCACGAATCGCGCCCCGGACCTCGACGGGGCGGGGTCGGCGGGGTACGCGGGGGCTTCCCCGCGTGTGGGGCGCAATTCGCGCGTTCGGGGCGCGATCCGCCCGGCCCCAACGCGCCAAACCCGCCCCAAGCCCGAGCGTCAGCCCGACGCGGCGTCGGAGTCCGGGACTCCACCGTCCCCGGTCGCGTCGAAAGGGTTCTCTCAGACGCGCGGCCTAGCGTAGAAGTCGGATTGGGGAGGTCGGATGCCGATCATCGACATCGTTCTGATCGCCCTGCTGGTGATCGCGCTCATCACGGGCCTGGCACGGGGATTCCTCGCGACCATCGGCTTCTTCGCCGGTCTCGCCGTCGGCGCCGTGGCCGCCTACTGGGCGACGCCGTTCGTGGGGCAGTGGGTCACCTCGCCGTCGTGGCGCGGGCCGGCGATGATCCTCGCCGGCATCCTGCTCCTGCTCATCGGGTCGGGTCTCGGTACCGCCGTGGGCGGCTTCATCCGTCGAGGTGCCGATCGCATCAAGCTCCGGGTGCCCGAACGTCTCCTCGGTGGAGTGGTCAACGTCGCCGCCGCGGCGCTCGCCATTTCGTTCGCCGCCGGGTCTTTGACGCCCGTGGGGGTGCCGGTCGTGTCGGCAGCGCTCGGTTCCTCGACGGTCGTGCGAACGATCGACGACCTGACTCCGGCGCCGGTACGCGGCGCGCTCGCCGAGCTTCGCGGAACCGTCTTCGCCGAAGGCATCCCTCGCCTCGGGCAGCTCATTCAGATAGGCCCCGTTCCGAGCGCCCCCGCGGTCGCGCTCGACGATCCGGCCCTGACCCAGGCGGCACAGTCGGTCGCCCGCATCTCGGGCACCGCGTACGCGTGCGGTGTGACATCGAGCGGGTCGGGGTTCGTCGTGGCCGCTGACCGCGTGATGACGAATGCCCACGTGGTCGCCGGTGTCGACACCCCGGTCGTGGAACTGCCCGGTCGCCCCGCCCGTGAGGGACGCGTGGTCTACTTCGATCCCATCGACGACATCGCCGTGGTCGCCGTCGACGGTCTGGATGCCGCGCCCCTCCCCGTCGTCTCGACACTCGACGTCGGCTCGCCGGCCGTGGTGCAGGGATACCCCGGCGGAGGTCCGTTCACTTCGGGGAGCGCCCAGGTGCTGTCGGAGGGAACGGTTCCCGTCCCCGACATCTACGACGGTTCGTCCGCGCCGCGCGACATCTACGCCCTGGCCGCGATCGTCCGCCCCGGTAACTCCGGCGGACCGCTTCTCACCACGGGTGGTGAGGTCGGCGGCATCGTGTTCGCCCGCTCCGACACCGACGACAACGTCGGGTACGCCATGACGCCGGCCGAGCTCGAGCCGGTCATGGGGCAGATCGACGCGCTGACGGCGCCGGTGGCATCCGGGAGCTGCGCCCGGGGCTGAACGGGGCGGCCGAGTGCTCCTTATGGGTGGGCATCTGCCCGGGCTGCCCGGCGAACGGGTGTGTTCGGACGGCTGAAACAGCCGCGGGGCCGAGCGCGGCGGCCGCGCGCTCCGCGATGTCGGCGTGTTTGTGGGGCTGAGCCGCGCGGCCGGTGCGCGAACGGCGCGAGGGTTCACCCCGCGCGGCCTGTGGAGAACTTTCGAGGCCGTCGGACGCATTTCTCTAGGGTCGCCGCATGGCTGACCGATATGCGATCGACGTGAAAGGCTTCCTCGACCTGGCGGCGCGGACGGCACGGCGTCTCGACGCCCTTGCCGAGGCCGTTTTCGGCGTGACGTTCGTTGCGAACGACGTGCGGGATGCCGTGGCCCTCACGCCCGATCTTGCTCGCGCCTTTGCCAGAGCTGTCGACCCCTGGGTGGAGCGCGCGACGGCGCTGGCGGAGCACGGGGGAGCAGTTCTGTGGGCTGCCGAGCGCGCTGTCGTCGAATACTGCCGAGCGGATGCCGCGATGGCCGTCGATACCGATCGCGCCGCTGATTCGCGCGGGCACGGACGCTGGACGGTCTCGTGAATCAGCAGCGCTCGGACGTACCGTCCCTACCCGCTCGCTCCGACGAGCTGGAGCATGCCGCCATTCGGCTGCGCGATCGCGCGTCGGCGGTCACACCGACGGCCGACGAGGTCGTCGTCGAGTGGCGTGACCTGGGTGCGCTCTACGACGCTCCCGAGGCGGCGGAGCTCACGGAGAGGATGAACAGCCTCTCGACGGGCGGACGGCAGACGAGTGAGGCATTTGCGCGAGTGGGTGCGGTTCTGGGTGAACTCGCCGACGCGCTCGCGATTCTCGAATGGAGGCGTTCTCTGCTCGTCGACGACGCTGCCGCAACCGCTCTCGCGACGAAGAGCACGGCGTCAGGTCACGCCGACGTCGAGTCGGCCATCGCGCGCCTGCGGTCCGATGTCGCCGCCGTGATCGACGACGCGTGCCGCGACCTCGCCGGGATCGCCGAGCCGCCCCCGCTGCCCCTCGCGGCGACCGGAGCGGAGCCGCCGCCGATCGGTCCGCGGATCACCTGGCAGATGCGCACCGAAGCGGTCGCCGCCGAGACGATGCTCGCACCGCTGGTCGAGATCGCCCGAGGCGGAGCCGGACGGATGAAGCAGATCCTCGCCGATCATCCCGACTGGGTGGAGCGGCTGCGTCGGCGTCCCCCCGCACCGCAGACGGTGAAGGCGTGGTGGGACGCGCTGCCACCCGGGCGGCAGACCGCGCTGATCAACGGCGCTCCCGAGGTGGTGGGTGCGCTCGGTGGAGTGCCGCCACTCGCCCGCGTCGCCGCGAACCGCGTCGTGGCGCGTGATCGGATCGCGCTCGTCGACAGGGACATCGCGCATTACGAATCGCTCTTGAAGGAGGGCGCGATGGCGACCTTGCGAGCGGAGCGGCAGAGTGCGCTCGACCGCCTCACCGCCGAACGCGGCTACCTAGACCGCGTCGTGGCCGGAGACGTGCAGCTCGTGCTCTACCGACCGGAGGAGAACCGCATCGCCGAGATGATCGGGACGCCGGGTCCGGGAACGCAGCGGGTGCTGACATATGTGCCGGGGACGTTCACGTCGGTGGAGAGCTTTTATGGGGGTGAGGCTCAGGCGATGTCGGCGTGGCTGGTGGACCAGGACACGGAGATGGTCGCGTTCGTGTGGAAGGGGACCGCGTTCCCGGGCGACGACGAGGGTCCCGCTTTAGCGGAGCAGGTGTCCGGCATTCGCGAGGCGAACGAACAAGATCGAGCGGTTCCGGCGGGGGAGGCGCTGGCTCGCTTCGTGGGCGAAATGCGCATCGACTCTCACACGGCTGAAGCTCACCAGATCGCGGGTGGATACAGCTGGGGGCTTGTCCCCGTGACGAGTTCCGAGCTTGCTGGCGCCCACTACGACGCCGTCCACTCGTTCGCCGGGGCATGGGTTCCACGAGATTGGGCCGCCGACCCGAGCACGAAGTACTTTCATTGGAGCTACACCGACTTCTTATCCATGGCGCAAGACGTGGGACTCGTAGGGGAGGGGCGCAACCCTGACGCAACACCGGACTTCTCGACCCACATCTACGATCGGCCCGGCGACTACGACGTTCCGCTCGGTGGAGATCTGGCACCCTTCCTCGATCCCGGCGGGCCTTCCATTCGTGTCTCGAGTGACCCGATCGGGTCGCATCTGTTGATCGTGTCCGACCAGCAGGAGAACACTCGCCCTCGTGAAGACATTCGGAACAGCATCCGGGAGGCGCGGAGATGAGAACGCAGTGCACGTTGACCGTCCTCGCAGGATGCGCCCTTGTCCTCAGCGGGTGCGTCACGTTCGTTGAGAATGTCGATCCCGATCTCTCGCTGCCGGACGCGAAGCAGTACACACAATCAATTGAGCGGGAGATCGCCGGTGCGCTCCCGACGGAATTACTACTCGACGTGGAGCAGAAGGAAACCGGGGTATTCCTGCCGTGTTCCCGCGACGGCGGTGAGCAGTGGGCGGGCGGTCTAACGGCCCACGTGCAATCAGGAGCGGACTCCGCGCTCGTGCTCGATCCGATCGAGGAGCACTTGGCCGCCGATGAGGGTCTCGCGCTTAATCGACGCACAGATGATGAGGATTCCATCCTCGAGATCGTCGGCCACCATCATTCAGCGTGGGTTGTCCGATATGACACAGAGACGGGGGAGGTTTACGTGACCTCGTTCTCCCCGTGTATCCGCCTCCCCGAGGACATCTGGCGTGGCGACACGTATTGAGCGCACGACCTCACTCACTTCCGGACATCACCGGGGCTGTACCCCGCACCCCACTCCGATAAGCTGACCCCACAAGTCCACACCGGCCCCATGATCGATGCGGGAGAGCTCCGGCGCACACAGCCGGGCACCGAAGGAGCAAGCCTCCCCGCCAATCTCTCAGGTACGCGTACCGCGTCGATCGGGCCACTCTGGAAAGTGATCCGGGTGCACTGCGCCGGATCCGCCGACGGTGAAAGCCCGCGTCCTCGAGCGACGTCGCGGGTGAAACTCTCAGGCCCATGACAGAGGGGGAGTTCTTCAGGCGCTGACCGGCGTCTGTCCGTCATCGCGAACGGCAGAACTCATGATCAACACCCCCGCTCCACCGCGCACGTCGCCGCTACACGATCGGCACGAGGCCCTCGGCGCCTCGTTCACCGACTTCGGTGGCTGGAACATGCCCGTGCGCTACACCTCCGACCTCGCCGAGCATCACGCCGTCCGTGAAGCGGCCGGGCTATTCGACATCTCGCACATGGCCGAGTTCTGGGTGCAGGGTGGCCGAGCCGCAGAATTCCTCGACTATGTGCTCGCCGGCCGGGTCTCGACCATGAAGATCGGCAAAGCGAAGTACTCGCTCGTTCTCGCCGACGACGGCGGGATCATCGACGACGTGATCGTCTACCGCACCGGCGAGGACTACTTCCTGGTGATCGCGAATGCGGGAAACCGGGATGCCGTGGCCGCGGCGTTAGACGGCGCCCGTGCCACGTGGTCCGCGGTGCAAGCATTCATCGACGGCCCGCTCGAGGGAACCGACTACGCCGTTGTATCCGGTGGGGCTATCCCGCGGGTCGAAGACGTCACCGACCAGTTCGCCCTCGTCGCCCTCCAGGGCCCCGAGGCGCGCGGCATCCTGAGCTCCACGCCGGGGGTCGAGATCACCGGTACGGCGCTCGACGAACTCGGCTACTACGCGTGGACCGACGGGACGTTCGAGGGGGCGCCGCTCTTCGTCGCCCGAACCGGATACACCGGCGAAGACGGTTACGAGCTCCTGATCCCCGCGGCCCACGCGGGTGCCCTGTGGGACGCCGCGCTCGCCGCGGGCGCCGAGAAGGGTCTCGTGCCGTGCGGTCTCGCCGCGCGCGACACTCTTCGGCTCGAAGCGGGCATGCCGCTGTACGGACACGAGCTCTCCCGCGACATCGTTCCCGCCCAGGCCGGCCTCGGTCGGGTCGTCGCCGTCGACAAGGAGGCGTTCGTCGGAAAAGACGGCCTCTCGTCCGGACCCGTCGATGCGCCCGTGCTGGTAGGGCTCGTCTCGGAGGGCCGCCGTGCCGGTCGCGCCGGCTACGCGGTGCTGCACGGCGACGACAGCGTCGGCGAGATCACCAGCGGCGCTCTCAGCCCCACCCTCGGTCACCCGGTCGCGATGGCTTTCGTCGCGCCCGCGGCATCCGAACCCGGAACTGAACTGACCATCGACGTGCGCGGAACCCGCATCCCCGCCATCGTCACCGCCCTTCCCTTCTATCGGAGAAACGCATGACCGACCTCACCGCCCTCAGCTACACGTCCGAGCACGAGTGGATCTCCCTCGAGGGGGACATCGCGACCGTCGGCATCACCGACTTCGCCGCCGACAAGCTCGGCGACGTCGTCTTCGTCGAGCTGCCCGGCACCGACTCCGCGGTCTCCGCCGGCGACGTCTGCGGTGAGATCGAATCGACCAAGTCGGTCGGCGAGCTCTACGCACCCCTGACCGGCACCGTCGTCGAGGTGAACGACGCCGTGGTCGACGACCCCTCTCTCGTGAACGCCGAACCCTTCGCCGGGGGCTGGCTTATCAAGATCCGCGTCGAGGGCGAGCTGCCCGGCGACCTCCTCGACCGCGCCGCCTACGAGGGCCTCACCGCATGAGCACTCTCCTCCCTCCCCGGACGCATGCCGTCCCTCAGACGGTCCCTGAGCGTGTCGAAGGGTTCGTCGATCGCCACATCGGCATCGACGCCGACGCCGAGGCCCGCATGCTCGAGGTCGTCGGGTATGACAGCGTCGAGGCGCTCGTCGAGACCGCCGTCCCGGCATCCATCCACGTCCAACCTCGCGCGACCAGTTCGATCCCGCCCGCGGCCACCGAGGCCGAGGCCCTCGCGGAACTCCGCGAACTCGCGAACGCGAATCGCTCGGCGCGCCCGCTGATCGGCCTGGGCTACTACGACACCTTCACCCCGTCGGTGATCGCGCGGAACGTCCTCGAGAACCCTTCGTGGTACACCGCTTATACGCCGTATCAGCCCGAGATCTCGCAGGGACGTCTCGAGGCGCTCATCAACTTCCAGACGATGGTCACCGACCTGACGGGGCTCGCCACGGCCAACGCGTCCATGCTCGACGAATCCACCGCCGTCGTAGAGGGCATGCTCGTCGCCCGGCGCGCGTCGAAGGCCAAGACCGGCGTCTTCCTCGTCGACGTCGACGCCCTGCCGCAGACGAAGGCGCTGCTGCACCACCGCGCCGCGGCCGTCGGCATCCTCATCCACGAGACCTCGTTCGACGGCGAGCTCCCTGAGGCGTTCGGAGCCTTCGTGCAGTACCCCGGCGCCACCGGGCGCGTGTGGGACTTCTCGGCCGTCGCCGACGCCGTCCACGCCGCGGGCGGTCTCGTCGTCGCCGCCGCCGATCTGCTGGCCCTGACCCTGCTGCGCTCGCCCGGCGCTCTCGGCGCCGACGTTGCGGTGGGAACCACGCAACGCTTCGGTGTGCCGCTCGGCTTCGGCGGTCCGCACGCCGGGTACATGGCCGTGCGCGCCGGTCTCGAGCGCCAGCTCCCGGGGCGTCTCGTGGGCGTGTCCCAGGATGCCGTCGGCGCCCCCGCCTACCGCCTGTCGCTGCAGACGCGCGAGCAGCACATCCGGCGCGAGAAGGCGACCTCGAACATCTGCACGGCCCAGGTGCTGCTCGCTGTCATGGCGGCGATGTACGCGGTTTACCACGGCCCGCAGGGGCTCAAAAGCATCGCGACGCGGGTCGCGCGGAGGGCCGACGCCCTGGCATCCGCCCTCCGCTCGTACGATCTGACGCTGGCATCCGATGCGTTCTTCGACACCGTTCGCGTGCACGTCCCCGGACGCGCGCAAGACGTGGTCGACCGCGCCCGGGAGCGCGGATACCAGTTGCTGTGGGTCGACGACGCGACCGTGGGCGTGTCGGTGGATGAGACCACGACGGATGCCGACATCTCGGCCGTCCTCGATGCGTTCGGCCTCGCGACTGAGGAGCTGCCCGAGGGGATCGCCTTGCGCGGCGTCGACGACTCGCTGCACCGCGACGACGAGTACCTCACCCACCCCGTCTTCCACACGCATCGCAGCGAGACGGCGATGATGCGCTACCTCAAGTCGCTCGCCGACCGCGACTACGCGCTCGACCGCGGCATGATCCCGCTGGGCTCGTGCACGATGAAGTTGAACGCCGCCACCGAGATGGCGGCTGTGTCGTGGCCGGAGTTCTCACGCGTGCACCCCTTCGCCCCCGAGGCCGACGTGCACGGCTACCTCGAGATGATCGACCAGCTCGAACGGTGGCTCGCCGAGGTCACCGGCTACGACGCTGTGTCGCTTCAGCCCAACGCCGGCTCGCAGGGCGAGCTCGCGGGTCTGCTGGCGATCCGTGGCTATCACCTCGCGAACGGCGACACCGAGCGCGCGGTGTGCCTCATCCCCTCGTCGGCGCACGGCACCAACGCCGCTTCCGCGATCCTCGCCGGCATGAAGGTCGTCGTCGTCGCCTGCGACGAGGCCGGCAACGTCGACCTCGGCGACCTGCGCGCCAAGATCGCACAGCACGCCGCCGAGCTGTCGGCCCTGATGATCACGTACCCCTCGACGCACGGGGTGTACGAGCACGACGTGCTGGAGATCACGCAGGCCGTCCACGACGCCGGCGGTCAGGTCTACGTCGACGGGGCGAACCTCAACGCGCTTCTCGGCTTCGCCCGCTTCGGCGACCTGGGCGGAGACGTGTCGCACCTGAACCTCCACAAGACGTTCGCAATCCCGCACGGCGGCGGCGGACCCGGCGTCGGCCCGGTCGCAGCCAAGGCGCACCTCGCGCCCCACCTCCCGTCGCACCCCTTCTCGCAGCGCGCCGACCACGCCGGGGGCACGTTCGACGGCGGCCCCGTGTCGGCGGCGCCCCACGGCTCCGCAGGCATCCTCCCGATCTCGTGGGCGTACGTGCGCATGATGGGCACCGAGGGACTCCGACGGGCCACGGCCGCCGCGGTACTGTCGGCGAACTACATCGCCACCCGCCTGCGGGAGCACTACCCGGTGCTCTACGCGGGGGAGGGCGGCCTGGTCGCGCATGAGTGCATCCTCGACCTGCGTCCGCTCAAGGAACAGACCGGCGTCACCGTCGACGACGTGGCCAAGCGCCTCATCGACTACGGATTCCACGCTCCGACGATGTCGTTCCCCGTCGCCGGCACCCTCATGGTCGAGCCGACCGAGAGCGAGGACCTCGCCGAACTCGATCGGTTCGTGGATGCCATGATCGCGATCAAGCACGAGGCGCTCGCCGTCGCCGCGGGGGAGTGGCCCGCCGAGGACAACCCGCTCGTGAATGCCCCGCACACCGCCGAGACGGTCGTGGTGGGCGAGTGGGACCATCCGTACTCGCGCGAGACGGCCGTGTATCCCGTGCGTTCGCTGATCCGCGGCAAATACTGGCCGCCGGTGCGACGCATCGACCAGGCGTACGGCGACCGCAACCTGGTGTGCTCGTGCCCGCCGCCGGAGGCGTTCGCCTGACAGCGGGGTTCTCGGCGACCGTTCCCTCGGGGCGGTCGCCGAGAACCCGTGCGGCGGAGCCGAGAGGGGGAGGTCGTCCACGTCCGCCCCCACCCACCCCGGATTCGCACAGCGGGCATTTAGTAAGGTTCCCGGTGTGCATCACGGCGTGAACGAGGAACTTCGACCGACCCGACGACGCGGTGGCCCGGGACGCGTGATCGCCCTCCTCGCCGCCGTGGGGATCGTCCTCGCCGGGTGCTCGGCTCCGGAGCCCGCGCCCGAGACCGAGCAGGAAACACCGCCCACCACCCTGACGGTGGGCGTCGTCGGCTCGCTCACCAGCTTCAACGCCGCCAGCGCCGCGGGAGACACCCCCGCCAACCGGGCCGTGGCATCCCTCCTCGACGAGAAGCTCGGGTCGCTCGACGGCGACCTGCAGGTGGTCCCCAACGACGGTTTCGGCCGCATCACCCGGGTGCAGGGCGACCCGCTGAAGGTCAGCTACGAACTGTTCGACGATCGCGTCTGGTCCGACGGCACGCCCGTCAGCCTCGACGACCTCTTGTTCGGCTGGGCCGTCACCTCGCACTTCTTCGACGACGCCACCTACGACGACGCCGGTCAGATCGTCTCGGGCACGAGGTACTTCGACACCGCGATGCCCGCCGACCCGAACGCGCGGACCGCGCGGCCCAGCATCGACCGGTCAGACGACACGCTCACCCTCACGTACGACGAACCGTTCGCGGACTGGAACCGGCAGTGGCTGCTCGACCGACCGGTACACGTCGTCGCCGAACGCGCGGGTGTGAGCGTAGAGGATCTGCTCACGGCGATCCTCACCGTCCCCGAGGGCGACCCGCAGGCTCCGGCCGCACCGAACCCGGTGCTGGCGGCCGCGGCGCAGGCCTGGAATACCGGCTTCGACGTGCCCGCCGGCACCGCGGTCGACCCGGCCAGTGTCGTCTCCGCCGGTCCCTGGACGGTGACGGAGTCGACAGCCGACACGCTGACCCTCGCCCGACGCGACAGCTACCAGGGTGCGCACTTCCCCGGCCTCGAGAGTCTCAGCGTGCGCTTCTTCCCCGATCGGGCGGCGCAGCTCTCCGCGCTCGAAGCGGGGGTCGTCGACATCGCCAACGTCGGCGAGATCGACGTGGCGGAGCGCGAGACGCTCACCGATGCGGGCTACCAGGTGCAGATCGGCCCCACCACCCAGACCCTGCACCTGCGGTTCGCCGAAGAGACGGCATCCGATCTGCGTCAAGCGATGACGCTGGCCATCGACCGCTCCTCGATCGTGCGTGACGTGCTCGGTCCGATGCGTCCCGACGCGCAGCCGCTGCAGTCGTTCCTGTCGTCGTCGGCGACCGGCCAGCTGTACAACGACCTCGTCTCGGGCAACGGCGCGCCCGGTACGGGCAGTGATGCGGATGCCGCGCGCAATGCGCTCGGTGATCGCGCCGCCGTCCTGCGCGTGGCCTACGACGCGACCGACGAGCTGTCGTCGCAGGTCTTCCCGCGGCTCGTGTCGATGGGGGCGCGGGCAGGCATCGCCGTGCGTGCCGCCACGGCGGACGACACCGCGGATGCCACCCTCTCGTGGGTCGGCGAGGACGAAAGCCTCTACCGGTCGGCGCGTGATCGCATCGCCGAAGGCGTGGACGGCCCGAACACCGACGAGCTCTTCGCCGAGCTGACCGTGCACACCGATCCGGTGGACATCCTCGCCGAGGCCAAGGAGATCGACCGCTCGCTGTTCGCCGCGTTCGCCGGCGTGCCGCTGTTCGAGCGCACGGGTGCCGTCGTGTCTGCCGCCGGAGTCGGGGGAGTGGACTACACCTCCGAACCCGACGGTGTGCCGCCGGCGTTCTGGACCTGGTCCGCGCCTCCGCAGTAAACAGTGGCTGGAGGCGTTCAGGGTGTCGGAGTCGCAGGCGGGGCGAAGATCCCCGGCCACCAGGCGGCCGCGAGCGGGTAGCCGACGAAGGCAATGATGTCGATGACGGTGTGCGCCACGACCAGCGGCATGACCCGCCCCCATCGCTTGTAGCACCAGCCGAACACCAATCCCATGACGACGTTTCCGAGCGCTGACGGCCATCCCTGGTACAGGTGGTAGCTCCCTCGCAGCAGCGCGGTCGAGACGATCACTCCCGTCCACGACCAGCCCAGGCGGCGCAGCCGGTCAAAGAGGTACCCGAGGAAGATGACCTCCTCGGTGAGGCCGGCGCGGAGCGCCGCGAGCACGAGCAGCGCGATCACCCACCACGACGAGTCGAGGGGCGCGGGGACGACCGCGATGCTCTGACCGATCGCGCGGCCGATGGCGTAGACCCCGATACCGGGTACGCCGATCAGCAGGACGAGCGCGAGCCCGCGGAGCACGTCGGACCCGAACCGGCGGAAGTCGAGACCGATGCGCCGCAGGGCGTTGCCGGCCGGTTCCCACAGCAGATAGATCGCGACGGCGACGAGGGCCAGCGAGAAGAAGATGTCGAGGAACTGATAGATCGCGTCCCACAGCGGCTCGGCACTGCGCGACGGATTCAGCTGCGTCTGCTGCTGAGAGATGGGCGCGCGCGTGGCCGCCCGCACGAAAGACACCACCGAGTAGATCGCGGACTGGCCGACGCTGATCAGGAGGACGAGGACGACCTCCCACGCCAGCCGCGTGCGCGCGTAGGCGTCGGAGCGCTCGATGGGTGGGGGGAAGGGGCCGATCGTCTCTGTCGACGTCGACAGGTCAGCCGTACCGGGGCGCGTGGCCGAGGGATGCCGGGACATGGGAGACATTCAACACCGCGCGATCGGGACGCACCTATGGGATGCCGATGAGCGCCCCTGCGGGGAAAGGGCGGGCGGGCAGCGACGACCCGTGGGATTGTCAAAATGCTCGGATGAGCACGCCGGAGGTTAAAGGTCTGTAACGAAACATCTAAATGTTTTGACCATCAGGTGACATGTACCTATCGTTTCGGTATCCACGGCTCCCCCCGGCTGTCTGCTCGGTGGGGTGCTCGTCAACCTTGCACTGGAGGCAAAGTGTCTGAAAAGACCCGGCGCGCACGCGCCCTCACGGCGGGAGCAGGAGTCGCGGTCGCGGCTCTGGCACTCGCCGGATGCACCACCACAGCCACGCCCGAGGGCGAAACGAACACGGGTGGCACGATCACGATCGCCACGACGAACGCGTTCACCTCGTTCAACGGAGACACCCCCGAGGCCAACCTCGACACCAACGGCATGGTGGGCTACCTCACCGGAGTGAGCGGCGGCCTCGGACTCGGCGGCTTCCAGCGCCTCGACAAGGACTTCTCGGTCCTCGACAACACCGACTTCGGCACCTACGAGACGCTCTCCGAAGACCCGCTGACGGTGAAGTACACCATCAACGAGGGACTGACCTGGTCGGACGGCGAGCCCATCAACGCCGACGACATGCTCGTCAACTGGGCCATCAACTCGGGCTACTACAACGACGCGATCCTCGACCCGGCGACCGGTGACGTCACCAACGGCGGCACCCAGTACTTCAGCCTCGCCGGCAGCACCGCGGGCCTCGACACCACGGCGTTCCCCGAGATCGGCGACGACAACATGTCGATGACGCTGACCTACTCGACCCCTTACGTCGACTACGAGCTCGTCAACCCCATCGGCAAGCCCGCCCACGTGCTCGCCGAGAAGGCCGGCGTCTCCGAAGCCGACTTCATCGAGTTGCTCAACACGCTCCCCAAGGGCGACACCGCTGCTCCCGTCGCGCCGAACGAGACCCTCAAGGCCGCCGCGGACTTCTGGAACACCGGCTACGACGTCACCGCCATGCCGACCGATGAGAGCCTGCTCGTTGCGAGCGGTCCGTTCATCGTGACCGACTTCACGCCCGAGCAGAGCATCACGCTGGGCAAGAACCCCAACTACAAGGGCGAGATGTCGCCCTCGTACGACCAGCTGATCATCCGCTTCATCGGTGACTCGAACGCGCAGGTCACGGCTCTTCAGAACGGTGAGGTGCAGGCGATCCAGCCGCAGGCCTCGGCCGACACGCTGACGGCTCTCGAGAACGCGAACGCCACGGTCCACTCGGGCAACCAGCTCGCCTACGACCACGTCGACCTGAGCTTCGGCGGGGTCTTCGCCGACGCGAACGTGCGTGAGGCCTTCCTCAAGACGATCCCGCGCCAGCAGATCCTCGAGTCGATCGTCACGCCCGTCAACCCCGACGCCGAGGTTCTCAACTCGCAGATCTTCCTCCCCACCGAGGGCGACCAGTACACCACCGCTGTCGCGGCCAGTGGCTACGACGCCTTCACGGAGCCCGACATCGCGGGTGCCACGGCTCTGCTGAACGGTGCGACCCCGACGGTGCGCATCCTCTACAACACCAACAACCCGAACCGTGTCGACAGCTTCCGCGCCATTCAGCAGTCGGCGCAGCAGGCCGGTTTCGTGATCGAAGACGCGGGCTCGCCCGACTGGAGCTCGCTGCTGGGCAGCGGCAGCTACGACGCCTCGATCTTCGGGTGGGTCTCGCCCGGTGCCGGTAACGCCGCACTCCCGCAGATCTTCAAGACCGCCGGCGGCGGAAACTACAACAACTACAGCAACAGCGCCGTCGACACCCTCGTCGACGAGAGCCAGGTGACGGTCGACCCCACCGAGCTCGCTGACATCAAGGTGCAGATCGACACGGCGACGGCGAAGGACTTCTACGGTCTTCCGCTCTTCCAGTCGCCCGGTCTGTTCGCCGACAACGGTTCGGTGACGGGTGTCGATTACTTCGGCGGCCAGACCGGCATCGTGTGGAACGCGCAGGAGTGGACGCTGGCGGGTTGATGACCCGTTGAGTCCATGTGAGGCGCCGGAGTCGCTCGGCTCCGGCGCCTCACTTCGCGTGCGTGCAGCGCCGTTTCGCCATGCCCGCGACTATTCTGTCCAGGGCGCCTTTTCGGCGCCCGTCACCCGATCGAAAGAAGACCTCCCGCGATGGTCGGATTCATTCTCAGGCGCATCGCCGTCTCGATCCTGGTTCTCTTGGCCGCGTCGTTCATCATGTACGTGCTCGCCGCCAACTCCGGCGACCCGCTCCAGGACCTCCGCGACAGCACCGCCGCCAACCGCGATCAGCTGATCGCCGCGCGCGTCGCCGCGCTCGACCTCAGCGTCCCCGCCCCCTTGCGCTACTTCCTGTGGCTCGGCGGCGCCGCCGGCTGCCTCATCCCGTTCGCCGGGACGTGCGACCTCGGTCTCACCATCAGTAACGCGCCCGTGCTCGACATCCTTCCCACTGCGGTGGGCTCCACTCTCCAGCTCGTGACGGCGTCGTTCGTGCTGGCCATCGTGCTCGGCATCGTCGTCGGCGTCGTATCCGCCCTCCGCCAGTACAGCGGATTCGACTTCGGCATCACCCTGCTGAGCTTCTTCCTCTTCTCGCTGCCGTCGTTCCTCGTCGCCGTGCTCCTCAAGGAGTTCCTCGCCCTCGGGTTCAACAGCTTCCTCGAGTCGGCGACATCGATCCCGATCTGGGTGATCGTGCTGCTCGCCGTCGTCGCGGCGGTGATCTGGCAGGCGATGATCGGCGGCTCGGCGCGTCGACGCGCGATCGTCGCCGGCACCGCCGCCGCGGCGACCGTCGCCCTGCTGGTGTACTTCAACGTCACCGACTGGTTCCGCAACCCCGGTTTCGGCCCGGTGGGCCTGCTCCTGCTGATCGCCGGGGTGGTCGTCATCACCACCGCGCTCATCTCGGGCCTGTCGAACCGTCGTGCGCTGATCGTCGCGGCAGGCAACGGTGTGATCTCCTACATCGCCTACTACGTCCTGCAGGGACTGTTCGACATCTCCACGGTCCCCACGATCATCATCCTGATCGTCGTGGCCGTCGTGGTGGGTCTCGTCACCGGGTACCTCGTCGGTGCGCGCGACCGCGGGATGACGGCGCGCATCGGCGCGATCGTCGCCTTCTTCTCGTTCGCTCTCGTCGTGCTCGACCGCTACATGCAGTCGTGGCCGGCGTACGTCGACAACCCTCGTATCAACGGTCGCCCGATCGCCACGGTCGGTGCGGCGACTCCGGGGTTCAACGGCGACATGTGGATCAGCGGTATCGACACGTTCACGCACCTGCTGCTGCCGACGATCTCGCTGTTGCTCATCTCGTTCGCGGGTTACACCCGTTATGCCCGTGCGGGCATGCTCGAGGTGATGAACCAGGACTTCATCCGCACCGCGCGCGCGAAGGGTCTGCCCGAGCGCACCGTGGTGATGCGCCATGGTCTCCGCAACATGCTGATCCCCATCGTGACGCTGATCGCGACCGACGTCGGAGCGCTCCTCGGTGGCGCGGTCATCACCGAACAGGTCTTCGCCATCCCCGGCATGGGGCAGTTGTTCGTCGCCTCGATCCGTCGCGTCGACGTCAACCCGGTGATGGGGTACTTCATCGTCATCGCCATCACCGCCATCGTGTTCAACTTCCTGGCCGATCTCGCCTACGCGGCGCTCGACCCCCGCGTGCGAGTCGTCGCATGATCGCCGCCGTCCGATTCCCGGAGGTCTCCGCATGACCCAGATGCTCCCCGAGCCCGCGAACGTGGATGCGCCGGCTCCCGCAGACGAGCGCAACACCGTCGGCGTGAGCCAGGGACGACTCGTCCTGCGGCGTTTCCTCGCGAACAAGGTCGCCGTCGTCTCCGGCATCCTGTTCATCCTGTTGGCGATCTTCTCCGTCTCGGCGATCGGCCTCGGTCCGATCCCCGGTTGGTGGAAGTACGACTTCACGACGCTGAATCCCCAGAACAACGGTGGCGCACCGACACTGTCGGTGTTCCCGTTCGCCGTCGGAGACCACCCGTTAGGTCAGGACCGCATCGGCATCGACTACTTCGCCATGACGATGCGCGGCATCCAGAACTCGATCCTGGTCATGCTGGTCATCAGCATCGTCGGCACGACCGTCGGTACCGTGATCGGCGCCCTCGCCGGCTATTACCGCGGGTGGGTGGATGCGGTGCTCATGCGCATCACCGACGTCTTCATCGTCATCCCCATCATCGTCATCGGCGCGGTCGTCGGTCGCGCGACGGGCGGTCTGGGCGTCGTGCCGCTGGCGTTCTTCCTCGCGATGATCTCGTGGACGACGATCGCGCGCCTCGTTCGAGCCGAGTTCCTCTCGCTGCGAGAGCGCGAGTTCGTCGAAGCAGCCCGCGTGGCCGGAGCCAGCGACGCCCGCATCATCTTCAAGCACATCCTGCCCAACGCCATCGGCGTCGTGATCGTCGCGGCGACGCTGCTCGCGGCATCCGCGATCCTCCTCGAAACCGCGCTGAGCTACCTGCAGCTCGGTGTGCGTCCGCCCGACGTCTCGCTGGGTCTGATCATCTCCGACAACCAGTCGGCGTTCTCGACCCGTCCGTGGCTGTTCTGGTGGCCGGCCGTGTTCATCGTGCTGCTGGCCGTGCTCGTCAACTTCGTCGGCGACGGCCTTCGCGACGCATTCGACCCGCGCCAGAAGCGCTTCTCGCTGCGTCGCACCAAGGAGCAGGCCGGCTCGTCCGTCACGGCTCCGGCGAGCACGCAGGCCCGGGTGCATCCGGAGACACCGTCGTCATGACGACCGTCTCCGCGTGGCCCTCACGCGAGGGCGATCGCCGCGATGACGCCGGCTGCGCCGACGAGGAGCAGCACCACGTTGTCGACGCGTGCGGCGACGGCGACGGGGGTCTGTTCGGCCTTACCCGCTTCGATGCGCCCGGCGTCGCGGAGCGCGTACCAGCGGGTGCGCACCATTTCGGCCGCGCGGCCGGAATCGGTGTTCGGCAGATCGCCGGGACGTACCTGCGGCGTCAACGCGCTCTCGCTCCGGCGATGGGCCCGCGCGGCGCGCAGCGAGCCGGCCGCGCCGGGCGACGGTGCGGCGGTGACGCTGATGCGTCGGTGCGGGGTGTGCAGCTGCAGCGCGTAGCGGGTGTCGACGTGCACGAGCGCAGACCACGGCACGCGGTAGCGCAGGGTGATGTTGTCGACCTGGACTCCCTCGTCGTCGACCGACACCGAGGGCGACCACAGGATGCCGCCCACCAGGGCCGCCGCCCCCAGTGCGCCCACGATGACCAGAGCCGGGGCGTCGGTGGCGGCGGGGGTCACGAGCAGGCCGATCGCCACGACGGCGATGATCGCCCACACGATCCCGCACAGGACCCGGGTGAACGTCGAACGGAACGTCTGGCGTGGCATCCCCCGATTCTTCCATTCCCCGATCACTCCCTCCCGCTCGGCGGGAACGAGAGGACAATCTCATGAGCACGACCGAGAAGTCCGGCATCCCCGCCCTGGAGATGGCCGATGTCAGCGTCGACTTCGCCGTCGACGACGTATGGGTCCCCGCGGCGAAGCACCTGACCTACTCGATCGCGCGCGGGCAGGTCGTCGCGGTGGTGGGAGAGTCCGGCTCGGGCAAGAGCGTCAGCTCGATGGCCGTGCTCGACCTCCTCCCGCGCAACAGTCGCGTCACCGGCAGCATCAAGGTGAACGGTCGCGAGGTGACCGGGCTGTCGACCGCGCAGATGCGGCAGCTGCGCGGTCCCGAGGTCGCGGCGATCTTCCAGGAGCCCATGACGGCCCTGAACCCGGTGCTCACCGTCGGTTCGCAGATCATCGAGGCGCTCCGCGCCCACACCACCATCGCCCCGACGCAGGCCAAGGCGCGAGCGCTCGAACTGCTCGAGATGGTGGGGCTGCCCGACCCGGCGAAGGCGTTCGCGTCGTACCCGCATCAGCTGTCCGGCGGACAACGTCAGCGCGCGATGATCGCCCAGTCGATCAGCCTGGAGCCCGCCCTGCTGATCGCCGATGAGCCGACCACCGCGCTCGATGTCACGGTGCAGGCGGAGATCCTGGACCTCATCCGCGACCTCCGCGACCGTCTCGACTCCGCCGTGCTGCTCATCACGCACGACATGGGAGTGGTGGCCGACCTCGCCGACTGGATCGTCGTGATGAAGGCGGGCGACATCGTCGAGCAGGGCCCGGCGGCCCAGGTTCTCGGGTCACCGAAGGACGCCTACACCAAGGAGCTGCTGGCCTCGGTGCCGCGCCTGGGCGAGACGCTGGAGGGCGAGTCATCTGTCGACCTGGTGGAGGCCCTGGCCACGGCGGTCGCCGAAGGTCCGGCGCGCACCGAGGCCCTCGCGCTGGCCGCCGCAGCACCCGAGATCGCGCATCCCGTGCTGCAGCTCGAAAACGTCTCCATCGAATACGGCAAGAAGGGCCGGGTCGCCGCGTTCCGCGCCGTCGACGACGTCACGCTCGGGATCGCCGAGGGCGAGATCGTCGGCCTCGTGGGGGAGTCGGGCTCGGGCAAGTCGACCATCGGACGCGCCGCGATCGGCCTCCAGCCCATCGCCGACGGCCGGCTCGTCGTCGACGGCGTCGACATCTCGAGCGGATCGCGCAAGCTGGTCAAGTCGCTGCGTCGCCGCGTGGGCATCGTGTTCCAGGACCCGTCGTCGTCGCTCAATCCTCGTCTGCCGATCGGGGAGTCCATCGGCGAGCCGCTGTTCCTGGCGGGCGAGGCCAAGGGCGCAGCGCTGGATGCCCGGGTCGAGAAGCTCCTCGACGAGGTGCGCCTGCCGCGGAGCTACCGCAACCGCTACCCGCACGAGCTCTCGGGTGGCCAGAAGCAGCGCGTCGGCATCGCCCGCGCCCTGTCGTTGCAGCCGCGTCTGCTCGTGGCTGACGAACCGACCAGCGCCCTCGACGTCTCGGTGCAGGCTCGCGTGCTCGAACTGCTGAGCGAGCTGCAGAAAGAACACCGCTTCGCCTGCCTGTTCATCAGTCACGACCTGGCCGTGGTGGATGCCATGGCCGACCGCATCGTCGTGCTCAACCGCGGAAAGATCGCGGAACAGGGCACCCGCGACGAAATCCTGCGCGCGCCGAAGGAGCCGTACACGCAGCGTCTCATCGCGGCGATTCCGGTTCCCGACGTCGAGGTGCAGGCCGCCCGCCGCGAGTTGCGTCACGAGCTGTTGAAGAACACTCCGGCATCCTGATCGGTGCCGAGAAGGGGCGGCGCCCGCGCGGACGCCGCCCCTTCTCGTTCGTCGGGTCGTTCGGGCGATGCGCGGATTCGCCTCCCCGTTCGCGATCGCAGGCTCGTGTGGAGGGGGCGGGATTCCGGCCCTTCCGGGTGCCCGGGCCATTCCTGAACGTCACCTGCCGGGAGTGTCGTGGGCGCCCGGTAGACTGGGCAGGCCCGATTCCGGGCGCCACCCCGAATTTTCCTGGAGACCCTCCATGGCGCACGCCCTTCGTCCTGACCTCCGCAACGTCGCGATCGTCGCGCACGTCGACCACGGCAAGACGACCCTCGTCGACGCCATGCTCCGCCAGACCGGCTCGTTCGGTGACCACGCGCACGTCGAAGAGCGCGCGATGGACTCCAACGACCTCGAGCGCGAAAAAGGCATCACGATCCTCGCCAAGAACACGGCGATCACCTACAAGGGCGTTCACAGCGATGTTCCCGTGACGATCAACGTCATCGACACCCCGGGTCACGCCGACTTCGGTGGCGAGGTCGAGCGCGGCCTGTCGATGGTCGACGGTGTCGTGCTGCTCGTCGACGCGTCCGAGGGCCCGCTGCCCCAGACGCGCTTCGTGCTGCGCAAGGCCCTCGAGGCCAAACTCCCCGTCATCCTGCTGGTCAACAAGACCGATCGCCCCGACGCGCGTATCGCCGAGGTCGAAGAAGAGGCGCACGATCTGCTGCTGGGCCTGGCGTCCGACCTCGTCGACGACGTGCCCGACCTCGACGTCGACGCCCTGCTCGACGTGCCCGTGGTCTACGCGTCCGGCCGCGCGGGAGCTGCGTCGCTGAACCGTCCGGCCGACGGTTCGCTGCCCGACAACGACGACCTCGAGCCGCTCTTCGGCGCGATCCTCGAGCATGTCCCGGCACCGTCGTACGACGACGAAGCGCCGCTGCAGGCGTGGGTCACCAACCTCGACTCGAGCCCCTTCCTCGGCCGCCTCGCGTTGCTGCGTGTCTTCAACGGGACGCTGAAGAAGGGCCAGACGGTGGCCTGGGTGCGCGCCGACGGCACCACCAGCAATGCCCGCATCACCGAGCTGCTCAAGACCCGTGCGCTCGAGCGCTACCCGGCCGACGACGCCGGCCCCGGCGACATCGTCGCCATCGCCGGCTTCCCCGACATCACGATCGGCGAGACCATCGCCGACCCCGAAGACGTGCGTCCGCTCAAGGCCATCACGGTCGACGATCCGGCCATCTCGATGACCATCGGCACCAACACCTCGCCCCTCATGGGCAAGGTCAAGGGCCACAAGCTCACCGCGCGCATGGTCAAGGACCGCCTCGACCGCGAGCTCATCGGCAACGTCTCGCTCAAGGTCGTCGACATCGGACGCCCCGACGCGTGGGAGGTTCAGGGCCGCGGAGAGCTCGCCCTCGCCATCCTCGTCGAGAACATGCGGCGTGAGGGCTTCGAGCTCACCGTGGGCAAGCCCCAGGTGGTCACGAAGAAGGTCGACGGCAAGACCTACGAGCCGTTCGAGCACCTCACCATCGATTCCCCCGAGGAGTACCTCGGCGCGATCACGCAGCTGCTCGCCGGCCGCAAGGGTCGTATGGAGAACATGACGAACCACGGCACCGGCTGGGTGCGCATGGAATTCGTCGTCCCCTCGCGCGGTCTCATCGGCTTCCGAACCGAGTTCCTCACCACCACGCGCGGCACCGGTATCGCCAACGCGATCTCGCACGGCTACGAGCCGTGGGCCGGCCACATCTCGACCCGCCAGAACGGCTCGATCGTCGCTGACCGCATGGGTGTCGTCACCCCGTTCGCAATGATCGCCCTGCAGGAGCGTATGAGCTTCTTCGTGCAGCCCACGCAGGAGGTCTACGAAGGCATGGTCATCGGCGAGAACTCGCGCGCCGACGACATGGACGTCAACATCACCAAAGAGAAGAAGCTGACGAACATGCGTGCGGCCAGCTCCGACACCTTCGAGTCGATGACGCCCCCGCGCCTGCTGACGCTGGAAGAGAGCCTCGAGTTCGCCCGCGACGACGAATGCGTCGAGGTCACTCCCGAGGCTGTTCGTATCCGCAAGGTCGTGCTCGACGCGACCGAGCGCGGCCGCTCCGCCTCGCGTCTGAAGCGTCAGGATGCCAACGCGTAAGCGTCGCTCCCTCTGGAACGGCCCCGCTCAGCTCGCGCTGCGCGGGGCCGTTCCGTCTCCGCGTGCCGCCCACCACAGTTGAGTGTCCACGACACGCCGTGACTCGGCCGGCGACGCGGCGTGTTCTGGACACTCAACGGGTGGTGTGGGCGCAGTTCGCGTCGGCGCGGAGCACCTTCGCGAGCGGCCGTCCCTTCGCCAGTTCGTCGACGAGCTTGTCGAGCACCCGGATGCGGTACATCAGGGGATCCTCGATCTCCTCGACCCGGATGCCGCAGATGACACCCGTGACCAGGTCGGCGCGGGGATTGAGCGTCGCTTCGTCGAAGAACTCGCGGAACGTCGTGGTGCCGCCCGCGTGCCGGGCGAGCTGCTCGTCGTCGAAGCCCGTGACCCAGCGGATCACGGCATCCAACTCGTCTTTGGTACGTCCCTTGCGCTCGACCTTCGTGATGTAGAGCGGGTAGACGGCCGAGAACGCGACGCCGAAGATGCGGGACATGCCCGGCACGATAGCCCGCCTCCTCGCCCCCGTCGACCCGTTCCGCCTCCGAGCAGCGCTCAGTGTCCGAGAAACGCCGCGTGCGGACCCGTCGACGCGGAGTGTCTTGGACACTCGACAGCGGGGTCGGCGGATTGCGCGCGGATTGCGGGTCAGTGCGACTCGACCACGCACACCGCGCTCATGCCGGGTGTGAGCGCCTCGAAGACGTGCGGGGCGTCGCCCGGATACGACAGGTAGTCGCCCGGGGAGAGTTCGTACGGCTCGTCGACGGGGCCCACTCGGCCGCGGCCGGTGACCATCACGAGGTGCTCCACCGTGCCCCGGGGGTGCGGGTCCGAGAGCCGTGGTGAACCCGGTTCGGCGCTCAGCAGGTAGATGTCGCGCCGCGCGTGCGGGGGGCTGGCCGACAGCAGCACGGCGAGATAGTCGGATGCCGACGACGGCACGGCCGTGGTCGCCTCACCCGCGCGGATCAGGGTGGGGGAGCGCACCCCCTCGTCGACGAGGATCGCGAACGGCACCTCGAGAGCGGAGGCAAGAGCCCACAGCGTCTCGACGCTGGGGTTCCCACCGCCGTTCTCGAGCTGGGACACCGTCGCCTTCGCGACGCCGGCGCGTCGGGCGAGCTCCGACACGCTGAGGTCGCGCCTCTCACGCTCGCGTCGAAGGGTCGTCGCGATACGGTCGCCGAGATCCGTCATGTGTTCATTATGCTTGCCGTTCGTTCGACTTGACGAACAACCCAGCGTCGTTCACGATGATGTCCATGCGTTCGTTTCACCGAACACCCGAGGGTGTGGCATCGCGACAGGGCCTCGCCGTCGCCCTCGCGACCAGCGCCTACGGCGTCTCGTTCGGCGCGCTGTCGGTGGCATCAGGGCTCGATGTCTGGCAGACCTGCGTCCTGAGCCTGCTGATGTTCACCGGCGGGTCGCAGTTCGCCTTCGTCGGCGTCATCGCGGCCGGTGGGCTCGCCGCGGCTCCGGCGGCGATCGCGTCGTCCGCCCTGCTCGGCGTGCGCAACGCCGCCTACGCGATGCGCATGGCCCCCATCGTCGCGGGCGGGTTCTGGCGCAAGGCCGCCGCGACGCAGTTCACCATCGACGAGTCGGTCGCGGTGGGACTGTCGCAGGACACCCCGCGTGCTCGCCAAGCCGGCTTCTGGGTCACCGGCATCGCCATCTGGCTGGGGTGGAACGTGTCGACGCTCATCGGCGCGCTGCTGGGCGATGTGCTGGGCGACCCGCGCACCTACGGCCTCGACGCCGCCGCGGCGTCGGCGTTCCTCGCGCTGCTCTGGCCGCGACTGCGCGGGCGGCAACCCTGGGCCGTCGCCGCCGGTGCCGCTGTCGTCGCCGCGCTCCTCACGCCGTGGCTCATGCCCGGCATCCCCGTCATCGCCGCCGCCGGGGTGGCCGTGGCGGTGGGACTGTTCGATCCGCGTCGCCCGTCGACACCCCCCGGTGCGACGCCGGAAGAGAAGGAGATGCCATGACCCTGTGGACCGCGGTGCTCGTGGCATCCATCATCTGCGTCGCGCTGAAGGCGGTGGGGTATCTGCTGCCCGCACGGTGGCTCGACGCCCCACGTCCCGCCCGGATCGCCGACCTGCTCACCGTGGCGCTGCTGGCCGCGCTCGTGATGGTGCAGACCGTCGCTGCGGGTGCGGCGATCGTCGTGGATGCGCGACTCCCCGCCGTGGCGGTGGCTGCGCTGCTGCTGTGGGCGCGAGCGCCGTTCCTCGTCGTCGTCGCGGGTGCGGCGGTGACGGCGGCGCTTCTGCGGCTGTGGGGGTGGGCGGTATGAGCGCGCGGACAGCTGCTCGGTGGATGGACGCCGTCACCGGATGATTGCTGTTCCCAGCCTCACCATCGACGTCCGCTCCTAGACTGACGCGGTGAGCTCCACGATTCTGCGGATCGTCGGGTGGGCCGTCGCCTTCCTGATCGGCGCGTTCTACGGCTCGGCGGGAACGGTCGGCCAGGCGTTCCTCGTCGGGCCGGTCCCGGTCGGCCTGATCCTGGCGACCGTCGGAAGCGCCGCGCTGCTTGTCGCGCTTCGCACCCTCACCGGTGATCGGGTCAACGCCCTCGCGGGGGGCCTCGGGATCACCGCGGCCACCTACCTCTTCTCTCAGGTGGGTCCCGGGGGCTCCGCGATCGTCGCGGCTCCGACGGCCGGAACCGAGTGGGTTCCGCTGGTCTGGACGGTCGTGGGTCCGGCACTCATGGTGCTCGTGGCGATGTGGCCCGACTTCTCGCGGCTCCGCGCCGCTCAACGCCCCGCCGAATCCTAGGTACCCGGCCTCGCTGCGGGGCCGGGTTCCCCGGCGCGATTAGACTGAGCGGGTGACTTACGTGATCGCCCTCCCGTGTGTCGATGTCAAGGACCGCGCCTGCATCGACGAGTGCCCCGTCGACTGCATCTACGAGGGTGAACGATCGCTCTACATCCACCCCGACGAATGCGTCGACTGCGGTGCATGCGAGCCGGTCTGCCCCGTCGAGGCGATCTACTACGAAGACGACCTGCCCGAAGAGTGGTCCGACTACTACAAGGCCAACGTCGAGTTCTTCGATGACATCGGCTCGCCCGGTGGAGCCGCCAAGGTCGGCGTGATCGCGAAGGATCACCCCGTCATCTCGCAGCTGCCCCCGCAGAGCCACTGAGCCGTGGGCGTCGCCGACCTCGCCGACTACCCCTGGGACGCCGTCGCCCCCTACGCGGAGCGCGCTCGACGTCACCTCGACGGCATCGTCGACCTGTCGATCGGCTCGCCCGTCGATCCCACTCCTGCCGTCATCGCTGAGGCACTGGCCGACGCGACCGACGCGCACTCGTACCCGCAGACTGCCGGTACACCGGCGCTTCGCGAGGCGATCGCCGAGTGGTACCACCGTCGCCGCGGCGTTCCCGGTCTCGAGGCCGCGAACGTTCTCCCCACGGTCGGCTCCAAAGAGCTCGTGGCGCTGCTGCCCCTCCTGCTGAACCTCGGTCCCGGTGACGTCGTCGTGCACCCCCGCGCCGCGTACCCGACGTACGAGGTCGGTGCCCGTCTCGTGGGTGCCGAGGCCGTGGCATCCGATGACCCGGCCGAGTGGCCCGCTCACACCAAGCTCGTGTGGATCAACTCGCCCGGCAATCCCGACGGCCGGGTGCTCTCGGTCGATGAGCTTCAGGATGCCGTGACGCGGGCGCGCGCGATCGGCGCCGTCCTGGCATCAGACGAGTGCTATGCCGAGCTCGGGTGGGACGCACCGTGGGACACCGAGCGCGTGCCCAGCGTGCTCGACCCCGCCGTCGTGGGCGACGATCTGACCGATGTGCTGTCGGTGTACTCGCTCAGCAAGCAGTCCAATCTCGCCGGGTATCGCGCGGCGTTCCTCGCCGGAGACCCGGTGCTCGTGGCGCGGCTGCTGACCGGCCGGAAGCACCTCGGTCTCATGCCGCCGGCTCCCGTGCAACGGGCGATGACCGTCGCCCTCGGCGACGACGCGCACGTGGCCGCACAGCGCGAGCTGTACGCCCGCCGCCGCGCGGTGCTGAAGCCCGCGGTCGAGGCAGCCGGTTTCACGATCGATCACAGCGAGGGTGGGCTGTACCTGTGGGCGACCGAGGGGCGCGACGCGTGGGACAGCGTGGAGCGCCTGGCTGAACTCGGCATCCTGGTCGGTCCGGGACACTTCTACGGCGAGCACTACCCGAACCACGTGCGGTTCTCGCTGACGGCGACCGACGAGCGGATCGCCGCGGCGGCGGAGCGGCTCCGGGCGTAGCGGCGTCGCGTCGGCGCGTCCCGGTGATGCGGAGTCACCCGCGCGCGGCGCGACGTGCGCAGGAGGATCCCTCCATTCGATGGGGGCACCCTTTGGCGGTGTCGTCTGTACGTCAGCGTGACTACTAGGCTGTAAAAGCACTGTGCCCGGGTCACCATCCGTGCGCGTGCCGACCCGGATGACACACCCGTGGCATCCATTGGTCGACGTGACGCGGGAACCTCGGACCCCGCTATCGACCACACGGGCGACCAGAAATCGCAAGGAGGCGCGGTGAGCGACGCGGGTACGCAGCACGACAAGGCCACCCTCACGGTGGGGGGTACCACCGCCGAATTCCCGGTCCTGCGAGGTACCGATGGGGTACCGAGCATCGACATGGCGTCGCTGACCAAGCAGACCGGTCATACGGCGCTCGACTACGGCTTCGTCAACACCGCCTCGACGAAGTCCGACATCACCTACATCGACGGCGACCAGGGCATCCTGCGTTACCGCGGCTACCCGATCGAGCAGCTCGCGAAGAACAGCACCTACCTCGAGGTGGCGTGGCTGCTCATCTACGGCGAGCTCCCTTCGGCGTCCGAGCTCGCGTCGTTCGACGAGCGCATCCGCCGTCACACCCTGCTGCACGAAGACCTGAAGAGCTTGTTCTCGTCGCTCCCGCCGACCGCGCACCCCATGTCGGTGCTGTCGGCGGCGACGGCTGCTCTGTCGACGTACTACGAGTCGGAGTCCGACCCGCACAACCCCGAGCACGTCGAGCTCAACACCGTCCGCATGCTCGCCAAGCTTCCGGTGATCGCGGCATACGCGCACAAGAAGAGCATCGGGCAGGCCTTCCTTTACCCCGATAACTCGATGGGCTTCGTCGACAACTTCCTCAAACTCAATTTCGGCGTCATGAGCGAGCCGTACGAGATCAATCCCGTCATGACGAAGGCCCTCGATCTGCTGCTGATGCTGCACGAGGACCACGAGCAGAACGCCTCCACCTCAACCGTCCGCCTGGTGGGCTCGACCGGTGCCAACCAGTTCGCGTCGATCTCCGCCGGCATCCAGGCCCTTTCGGGGCCCCTGCACGGCGGCGCGAACGAGGCCGTGCTGCAGATGCTCGGCCGCATGCGCGACTCCGGCGAGAGCGTCGAGCGTTTCGTCGAGCGCGTGAAGAACAAGGAAGCGGGCGTCAAGCTCATGGGCTTCGGTCACCGCGTATACAAGAACTACGACCCGCGCGCGAAGCTCGTCAAAGAGGCCGCCGACGAGGTGCTCGAAGCCCTCGGCGTCAGCGACCCGCTCCTCGACCTCGCCAAGGAGCTCGAGCAGATCGCTCTCGAAGACGACTACTTCAAGGAGCGTCGTCTGTACCCGAACGTCGACTTCTACACCGGCGTGATCTACAAGGCGATGGGTTTCCCGACGCGGATGTTCACGGTGCTGTTCGCCATCGGTCGCCTCCCCGGCTGGCTCGCTCAGTGGCGGGAGGCCATCACCGACCCGCAGACCAAGATCGGCCGCCCGCAGCAGTTGTACACGGGTGCCGCCGAGCGCAATTACCCCGGCGTCGGCTGACACGCCGCGCCACGACGCCCCGTCCCTCCACGCGAGGGGCGGGGCGTTTCGCGTCCCTCCACCCGAGGAGCGGGGCTTGGCGTCGTGGGCGGGACCGGGGTCGCGCGTAAACACGATTCCGCACCATGAACACTCCGCCGGCGCGTTTCTGCGCAGGAATCGCGCTTATGCGAGGGGGAGGGGCGATTGCGCGCGGCTCGGAACGGTCGATCGGGTGGATGCCGAGCAGCCGGGCCGATGCCGGGGAGGCGGCGCAGTAGGGTCGGGGCATGCCGCGTTTGCTCGTTCGTCGTCCCTCGCCGCTGCTCGCCGACGGCGAGCTCACCCACCTCGATCGGGTCCCCGTCGACGCCGAGCTCGCGCTCACGCAGTGGAACGCCTACGTCGACGCCTTCCGTGGGCTCGGCTGGGACGTCGTGGAGATGGCCCCCGCCGACGACCAGCCCGACGGGGTGTTCGTGGAGGATGCCGTGGTGGTGTTCGGCGACCTCGCCGTGCTGTGCCGAGCCGGCGCCGCTTCGCGCCGCGGCGAGGCCGAGACGGTGCGCGCCGGTGTCGTGGCATCCGGAATCGAGACCGCCGAGATCGTGGCGCCCGGGACGCTCGACGGCGGAGACGTGCTCAAGGTCGGTCGCACGGTCTACGTGGGCGCTTCGTCGCGGTCGAATGCCGCGGGCATCGCGCAATTGCGCGAGATCGTCGAGCCGCGCGGCTGGGAGGTGCGAGAGATCCCCGTGACCAAGGTGCTGCACCTGAAGTCGGGTGTGACCGCGCTGCCGGACGGCACCGTGATCGGGTTCGAGTCGCTCGTCGACGACCCCGCGCTGTTCCCCGTCTTCGCGGCGGTTGCGGAGGAGCACGGGACCGCGGTGGTCGTGCTCGACGAGCGCACGGTGCTGATGTCGGCGGATGCCCCGCTGACGGCCGCGTCGCATCGCGGCCGCGGGTTCGAGGTCGTGACGGTCGCCATCAGCGAGTTCGAGAAGCTCGAGGGCTGCGTCACCTGCTTGTCGGTGCGCCTGCGCGACTGACATCGGCGCGCTGTTCGCGAAAAACGCCTCCCGCCCAAAGACACGCCGCGAGGGGGCGTTTCTTCGGGCGGAAGGCGTTCCTCGGAGGGGTTCAGCGTCGTCAGGCGTGCAGCGCCTCGTTCAGTGTCACGCCGACGCCGGCTCTCGCGGATGCCTCGACGGCGCCGGTCAGGGAATTGCGACGGAACAGGATGCCGTCGCGGCCCGACAGCTCGCCGGCCTTGAGCGTCTCGTCACCGATCTTCACCTTGGTGCCGGCGGTGACGTAGAGTCCCGCCTCCACAACGCAGTCGTCGCCGAGCGAGATACCGATGCCCGCGTTCGCGCCGAGGAGCGTCCGCGCACCGATCGAGACACGGTGGGTGCCGCCGCCAGACAGCGTGCCCATGATCGATGCGCCGCCGCCGATGTCGGTCCCGTCGCCGATGACGACGCCCTGCGACACACGGCCCTCGACCATCGAGGAACCGAGGGTGCCGGCGTTGAAGTTGACGAAGCCCTCGTGCATCACCGTCGTTCCGGGGGAGAGGTGCGCGCCCAGGCGCACGCGGGACGCGTCGGCGATGCGTACGCCCACGGGCAGGACATAGTCGGTCAGACGGGGGAACTTGTCGAGACCCTGCACCTCGATGCCGTGGCGTTTCAGCAGCGGAAGGAGGCGCGCCGCATCGTCGGGGTGCACAGGACCGGCGTTCGTCCATGCGACGTTGGGGAGGTGGCTGAAGATGCCGTCGAGGTTGATCTCGTTCGGACGCACGAGTAGGTGCGACAGCGCGTGCAGACGCAGATAGGCGTCGACGGTGGAGGCGGGCGCAGCATCCGCGTCGATGGTCAGCGCCACCGTCTCGACGACGACAGCGCGTCGTTCGTCGGGGCCGGCGGAGGCTTCGAGCGCAGCCTTCTCGGCATCCAGGTCGGGGGAGGAGCCGAGGACCGGCCGCGGGAACCAGGCGTCGAGCACCGTTCCGTCGAGGGTCCGCGTGGAGAGGCCGGCAGCGCTGATGCGTCGTTCGTTGCTCACACCCTCAGGCTACCGGCGCGGGCGCGTGTGAAATGATCGGGGGCATGCCCGTGCTCGACCTCACCGCCTCGTCCGTCGACCTGACCCGGGCGATCTGCGACATCCCCAGCGTGTCCGATGACGAGACTCCTCTCGCGGATGCCATCGAGGCCGCCGTCTCCGCCTACGACCACCTCGAGGTCATTCGCGACGGCGACACGATCGTTGCGCGCACCTCGCTCGGCCGCAGCCGACGCGTGGTCATCGCCGGGCACATCGACACGGTCCCGATCAACCGCAACCTGCCCGTCGAAGACCGGGAGATCGACGGACAGGCGTTCCTCTGGGGGCGCGGCACCGTCGACATGAAGGCCGGCGTCGCGGTGCAGCTCAAGCTCGCCGCGGAGCTCACCGACCCCGCGGTCGACATCACGTGGATGTGGTACGACCACGAAGAGGTCGACTCCACGCTCAACGGTCTCGGGCGTCTGTCGCGCAACCGCCCCGACCTGTTCGAGGGCGACTTCGCGATCCTCGGTGAGCCGAGCAACGGCGAGGTCGAGGGGGGCTGCAACGGCACGCTCCGCGCCCTCATCCGCACCGACGGCGTGCGTGCGCACAGTGCCCGTTCCTGGATCGGCGAGAACGCGATCCACAAGGCCGCCCCCATCCTCGCCCGCCTGGCCGAGTACCGGGCCCGTGAGATCGAGGTCGAGGGACTCGTCTACCGCGAAGGACTCAACGCCGTGCGCATCTCGGGCGGCGTCGCGGGCAACGTCATCCCCGACGCGTGCGAGGTCGAGGTGAATTACCGCTTCGCTCCCAGCCGGGACGCCGAGGGCGCCGCACGCGTCGTCCGCGACGTGTTCACCGGTTTCGAGGTCGACATCGTCGACATCGCCGAGGGAGCGCGCCCGGGGCTCGACGCGCCCCTGGCGAAGGAATTCGTGGATGCCGTCGGCGCCACGCCCACACCCAAGTACGGCTGGACCGACGTGGCGCGATTCTCGGCGCTCGGCATCCCGGCGGTGAACTACGGTCCCGGCGACCCGCACCTCGCGCACCACGATGAGGAACGCGTCCCCGTCGCGCAGATCGACGCGGTCGAACGCGGGCTCCGCGCCTGGCTGAGCGCGTCGTGACCGCTCCAGCCGCCATCACCACCACCGCGAACGCATGGACGCGGCTTCCCGTCGCGGCGCGGATCGCCATCGTCTACGTGATCGCACGTCTGATCACGACGGCGTTCTTCCTGTTCGCGGCGTCGTTGTCGACCGAGGGATCCCGATTCGGGATCGCCCCCTCGCTGTCGGATCTCGCCATCGGCTGGGATGCACAGTGGTACTGGACGGTAGCGGTATCGGGGTACCCGTCACAGCTGCCGCTCGCCGAAGCCGGTCACATCGCCGAGAACGCCTGGGCGTTCATGCCGCTGTACGCCTATCTCTCGGCCGGTCTCGGATTCTTCCTCGGGTCGTGGGGTACGGGCGCCGTCGTGGTCTCGCTCGTGGCGGGCTATGGGGCGTGCGTCATTCTGCACGCAATGCTGCGGGAGCGCATCGGAGGGGATGCCGCGATGTGGGCGGTCGTGCTCTTCTCGTGCGGCCCGCTCGCCGCGCTGTTCCAGGTCGGATACGCCGAGACGCTCTTCCTCTTCTTGCTGTTCCTGTCCATCCGATGCGTCCAGCGACGACGGTGGGGCTGGTTGTACCTCCTGGTGCCGGCCATGGGCTTCACCCGCCCCGGCATCCTGGCCTTCGCGCTCTTCCTCGGGCTCTATGGCATCCATCGCTTCCTCCGCCGACGCAGCGAGGCGCTGCCCGCACGTGACGTGGTGCACATCGTGTCGTTGGGCGCTCTGGCCACCCTCGTGGGGTTCTCGTGGCAGTGGCTGGCCGCTGTCGTGACCGGCGATCCGGGGGCCTACCTCGCCACCGAGCTCGCCTGGCGGCGCAACTGGTTGGGCGGTGAGAGCGGGTTCGTACCGGTCGACGGGTGGGTCAAGGCCGCGGGCTTCTGGTTCACGCAGTGGGGTCTCGGTCCCGAGATGGGCTACATCTTCCTCTTCCTGCTGGTCGTCGCCGTCGCGGCGGGCCTGCTTCTGCTGCCGCAGGTGAAGAAGCTCGGGATCGAGGTGCGCCTCTGGTCGGCGAGCTATCTCGTCTATCTCCTGCTGGTGTTCTTCCCGCAGTCCAGCGTCTTCCGGTTGCTCGTGCCGGCGTCGCCGCTCTTCGGCGCCTTTGCGGTGCCGCGATCGTTGCCATGGCGTCTCGGAATGCTCGCCCTCGCCCTGGTCGGACAGTGGTGGTGGATCTACAACATGTACGCCCTCGGGAACACGTATTGGCAGATTCCGTGACCTCGCGACGTCCGGTGACGACCTTTGACGGCGGGTTGCGCCGGTGACCGACTAAACTAGTCGGAGAGCAATCATGAGAAGGGGGCCGCGATGGCAGCCATGAAGCCGCGTACCGGTGACGGACCGATGGAGGCCGTGAAAGAGGGTCGGTTGATCATCGTGCGGGTGCCGCTCGAGGGGGGTGGACGACTCGTCGTCTCCGTGAACGATGCCGAGGCGAAAGAACTTTACGACGTCCTCGGTGGCGTCGTCACCGCCTGACGACCGTCAACGTGCGAAGGCCGGCCCCTCGGGGTCGGCCTTCCGTGTCTTCCGGGGCGAGGGGCTGCGCGGTTTCGGCGGACGATCCGTGCTCCGACTGACCCGGTCGTCGTGGGTCGTTGAGACCGCGCGTGCGCGGGAATGCCGGTGAACCGCGGGGGCTGTCGCATGGGCTCGAGACCGGTGAAGGATCCGTCGAACGCGAGGCCGCGCCCCGACGCTCAGACGTCGGTCGGGCGCGTCGTCAACTGCAGGAGGCCCTCACCGGTGGTCGACAGGGCCCCGATGACGGCCGGCGAGGTCTGCACCTCTTGGATGAGCGAGCGGTAGGCCGTCGTCACGGCGTCGCGCCGCACCGGGTCGGCCACCGCGCCGTTCGCAAGCACGCGGGGGATGAGGACCGTGCCGCCGGCGCGAACCAGTCGCAACCCATGCTCGACGTATTCGATGACACCCTCGGGATCGGCGTCGATGAACACGATGTCGTAAGACGCCTCGTTCATGCGCGGGAGGACATCGGATGCCCGACCGGTGATGAAGCGCGCACGAGCGGCGGGGACGCGCGCGTCGATGAATGCGGACCTCGCGGCCCCGAGATGCTCGGGTTCGTTGTCGATCGTCGTGAGGGTCGCGCGCGGTGAACCGTGGAGCAGCCAGAGGCCGGAGACACCGCCGCCGGTTCCGACCTCGACGATGTTGAGGGCTCGGGATGCCGCCGCGAGGACAGCCGCCTGCGCACCGACCGCCGCACTGATGGGCGCAGCACCCAGTTCGAGAGCGTGCGCCCGTGCGCGAGCGATGTGCTCGGGCTCGACCGTCGACTCCTGCACGAACCGCTCGTTCGCCTGTTGACCGCTCACATGGACCTCCTCGTTCAGGCTAGACGGCCGATCGGTGCGGGACCCCCAGGCGCGGCCGGTAATCTGGAGGCATGTTCTTCGGGCTCACGATCGAGAAGCTCATGCTGATCGGCGTGATCGCGGCGGTCCTCATCGGACCGGAGCGCCTGCCCCGCTACGCCGAGGCGCTGGCGAAGTTCACCAAACGCGCGAAAGAGACCATGCAGGGCGCGCGGTCGCGCATGCGCGATGAGATGGGCCCCGAGTTCGACGACGTCGACTGGAAGAAGCTCGATCCGCGTCAGTACGACCCGCGTCGTATCATCCGCGAGGCTCTGCTCGACGACACCCCGACCGCGACGATGCGCGCGGCGGGTGCGGCGGCTCTGGCCGCCCGGGAGAAGCCGGAGACGACACCCTTCGTCGCGGGGGAGCGTCCCCCGTTCGACGACGAGGCCACCTGAGCCGACTCTCTCCGGAAGACAGAGGGACCGGGTCAGACGCCGAGACGCAGTGGCTTGCCGGCGAGTCCACGCGGGCGCACCGCGAGGGCCGCGGCGGCGGCGTCGATCGCGCAGGCCGCGGGGTCGTCGGGGTTCGCGATGACGACCGGACGCCCGTCGTCGCCACCGGTCCGCAGGGCGGAACTCAGGGGGACGGATGCCAGCAGGGGCACGTCGTCGTACTCGCTCGAGAGGGCGCGGGCCACGGCTTCGCCGCCCCCGGCGCCGAACAGGTCGAGCAGCGTCCCGTCGGGGAGGGTCATCGCGGACATGTTCTCGATCACGCCGATGGGCCGCTGACCCGTCTGGCGCGCCACGAGGCCCGACCGGACGGCGACGTCGGCGGCGGCCGCCTGCGGGGTCGTCACGACGAGCACGTCGGCGTGGGGGAGGAGCTGGCCGACCGAGATCGCCACGTCACCCGTACCCGGAGGCATGTCGAGCAGCAACACATCGAGATCGCCGAAGAAGACGTCGGTGAGGAACTGCTGCACGGTGCGGTGCAGCATCGGACCACGCCAGGCGACCGCGCCCGCGGCGTCTTCTCCCGGGCGGCGCAGGAACATCCCTATCGAGATGACCTTCACGCCGTAGGCCACGGGCGGGAGGATGAGGTCGTCGAGCTTCGTCGGCGCCGGCGGCAGACCGTCGTCGTCGACCAGGCCGAGCAGGCCCGGGATCGAGAACCCGTGAACGTCGGCATCCACGAGTCCGACGCGTAAGCCCCGTGCTGCGAGAGCCACGGCGAGGTTGGCGGTGATCGTCGATTTGCCGACACCTCCCTTGCCGCTCGTCACCGCGATGACGCGGGTGAGCGAATCGGGGCCGAAGGGCATCTCCCGTTTGGCCCGCCCGCCCCGGAGCTTGTCGGTCAGGGCCTTGCGCTCGTCGGGCGACATCACACCGATCCGCACGTCGACGGCGTCGATGCCCGCGACCGAGGCTGCGGCATCCCGGACATCGCGCTCGATGCGATCGGCGGCCGGGCAACCGACGATCGTCAGTGCGATCGCGACGTCGGCGGTCGACCCGTGCACGTCGACGCCGCGCAGCATGTCGAGCTCGCCGAGCGGGCGGCGCAGCTCGGGGTCGGTGACCGCCGCGACGGCCGCGCGGACGCGCTCCGCGAGCTCGTCCGTCACGAGCCGGACCGCGAGTGCTCGTCGTGTTCGTCGAGACGCTCGAGGGCGGCTTTGAGCTCGGCGCGCAGGGTGTCTTTCGTGATGACCTCGTCGGTCAGGTCGCGCACGGCCATCCGCAGCGCGACGATCTCACGAGCGAGGTACTCGGTGTCGGCGAGGTTGCGTTCGGAGCGTTGGCGGTCCTGCTCGATCTGCACGCGGTCGCGGTCGTCCTGTCGGTTCTGGGCGAGCAGGATGAGAGGGGCTGCGTACGACGCCTGCAGCGAGAGCACGAGCGTCAGGGCGGTGAAGCCGATCGCCGCCGAGTCGAAGCGCAGCTCTTCGGGTGCGAAAGAGTTGAAGGCCATCCACACGACGCAGAAGAGCGTGAGCGAGAGCAGGAAGGTGGGCGTGCCCATCGCGCGGGCGACCCACTCGGTGAAGCGCCCGAAACGGTCGCGGGACGGCTGCGGGGCGCGCGGGGCGAGAACCCCTGTGCGCCCACGGGGTGCGTCGAGGGCGGGACGTCGGTTCGTGCGTGCCATCAGCGCCTCCTCGGGGTGTGCGGGACCTGGGTGGGGATGCTCCGCGTCGCGAGCTGCCTCGTGGTGGTCTTGGGTGTGGGATCGTCACCGTCGTGCGTGCGCCAGTCGTCGGGCAGCAGGTAGTCGAGCACGTCGTCGACGCTGACGCAGCCGACGAGGCGATGCGCCTGGTCGACCACGGGCAGCGACACGAGGTTGTAGCTGGCGAGCAGGCGCGCGACCTCGGCCGCGGTGGCGTCGGCGGGAACGGGCTCGAGGGTGTCGTCGATGATCGCGCCGAGTCGCTCGTGCGGCGGGTAGCGCAGCATCCGCTGGAAGTGCACCGTTCCCAGGAGCCGCCCGGTGGGCGTCTCGTACGGCGGGAGGGTGATGAACACGGATGCCGCGAGTGCGGGGTGCAGCTCGTGACGGCGGATGAGGGCGAGAGCCTCGGCCACCGTGGCATCCGCCGACAGCACGATGGGCTCGGGCGTCATGAGGCCACCGGCGGTGTCGGGCCCGTACTGCAGAAGGGCGCGCACGTCGTCGGCCTCGTCGGGCTCCATCAGCTCGAGCAGCTGTTCGGAGCGGGACTCGGGGAGCTGACCGAGGAGGTCGGCCGCGTCGTCGGGCTCCATGGCATCCAGGATGTCGGCGGCACGCTCGTCGCCTAGCTGTTCGAGGATGTGCACCTGCTCGTCTTCGGGCATCTCTTCGAGAGCGTCGGCGAGGCGGTCGTCGCTGAGCTCCTCCGCCACCTCGATCAGACGCTCCTCGGGCAGGTCGAGGAGGGTGTTGGCGAGATCGGCGGGCTTGAGCTCGGAGTAGGTTGCGACGAGCTGTTCGGCGGACTGCGCTTCGCCGGGCGTCTGGTTCTCGCGCACCTCACCCCAGGCGGCGAACGTCGTCGCCCCCTTGGCGAACGGGGAGGCGCTCGTGCGGGGGCGACGCAGGAACAGCTGGCCTACGTCCCATTCGCCGAGGCGGTTGCGCTCGATCGCGACGTCTTCGATCACCGCGCTGCCGGAGCCGTCGACGAGGCTCACGCGGCGCCCGAGCATCTCGGCCATCACACGCACTTCGCCACCGCGCTGCTGGAAGCGGCGCACGTTGATGAGGCCGGTCGTGATGACCTGACCCGACTGGATGGAGGTGACGCGCCCGATGGACACGAACACATGTCGACGGCCGGGGATCTCGACGACGAGCCCCACGACGCGCGGCGCCGCCGACGCGCGGTAGATCACCACGACGTCGCGCACCTTGCCCAGACGGTCTCCCGCCGGGTCGAACACCGTGCAGCCCGTCAAACGGGCGACGAAAACCCTCTGCGTGCTCACCGGTCCAGCGTAGTCCGCAGGTCTTGGTGAACACCTCGGGAACGGTCAGGCGCGCGTGACAGGATGGTGAAATGAGTATGTTCGCGCAGCGTCCGGGTGCCGGGCGCGACGACGTCGGCGAGAAGATCGCTTCGTTTCCGACGTACGAGCAGGCGCAGAAGACGGTCTCGTCGCTGATCGCCGGCGAAGTTCCCGCGCGCGACATCGCCATCGTCGGGTCGGGACTGCGGTCGATCGAGCGCATCACCGGCAAGCTCGGCTACGCGACCGCCGCCCGCTCAGGCGCCCTGAACGGCCTCATGCTCGGTCTGCTCTTCGCGTTCATCTTCGTCCTCGGGACCCCGACCGTGCAGATCTCCGCCTTCGTCGGCGTGCTGCTGGTCGGAATGGCGCTCGGCATGCTGCTGAGCCTGGGCACCTACTCGATCGTGCGCCGTCGTCGTGATTTCGCGTCGGTCATGCAGGTCGCCGCCGACCACTACGACGTGTGCGTCGCTGCGGGCAGTGTGCACAAGGCTCGGGGCATCGTCGGACCCACGGGAGCGCCGCGCACTGTCGTGTCACGACCCGCTCCGGATGACGCAGCGCCGCCGCGATACGGCGAGCGTGTGGCGCCGGGGACCGAGGCCCCCGCGGTCGCACCTCGGCCTCCGGTCACCGCTCCCGTCGGCGAAGCCGGGCCGCCGCAGTATGGGGAACGCGTGTCGCCGCGGGGCGATGCCCCGGCCGCTCCGCCGCGCCCGCCGGCCCCCACGGCGTCTCCCGCCTCGTCACCCGCTCCGGCCGGTGAGGAGCCGCCCCGGTACGGTGAGCGCGTGACGCCGTCGCCCCGCGGGGACGACGACGCCCAAGCCGCCGACGGCGGCTCCACGCCACCCTCCCGGTGAGCACCCAGTCCGTCCGCATCCCCGTCACTCTGTCGACGGGCGCCTCCGAGGTGTCGGGGCTGTGGGCACGGGCGCAATCGCCGGCGGCGCCGACGATCGCCCTGGCTCACGGAGCGGGCGCGGGCATGGAGCATCCGTTCCTCGCCGGGTTGGCGGACGCCCTGGTGGCGGACGGTGTGTCAGTGTTGCGCTTCGTCTTCCCCTACGTCGAGGCCGGACGCCGTATGCCCGGACCCGCGGCTCACGCCGTCGCGACGTGGGCGGGCGTGCAGGCGTGGCTCGGCGCAGCGGCCCCCGGTCGTTGGGCTGCCGTGGGCAAGTCGTACGGCGGGCGGATGGCGTCGGTCGCGTGCGCCGAGGACGTCATCGCCCCCGCAGCGCTGGTCTATCTGGGTTACCCCCTGCACCCGCCCGGCCGGCCCGACAAGCCGCGGCGTGAGCATCTGCCCGCCATCGCGGTTCCGCAGCTGTTCGTCGAGGGGGAGAACGACCCGTTCATCGATCCGAGGGCGCAGTTCGATGAGGTCGTGGCCTCGTGCCAGGATGCCCGGGTGCACTGGGTCGTCGGCGGCAACCACTCGTTCGAGGTGAAGGGCGCGCGGCGGCCCGCGTACGAGATCGGCGCGGGACTGGCGCCGGTGGTGGGGGAGTTCGTTCGCGGGGTGTGAGGGATGTTTCTACCGCCCGCGGCCACCCGGTGACTCGCGAGATCGGGTGTCATCGGGGAGGAGGCCGCAGCGAGAGATCGCAAGGAGTTCGACGGCCGGGCGGTCGCCCGCCAACGCGTCCTCGACGCTGACGGTGACGCCCAGGGGCTTGTAAAGCACGTCTACGTTCGCGAACGAAACCTCGATCTGCGTGTCGCGTACCTCCCAGTCTTCGCCCAGCAGGCCGGGCAGCGTCTCGATGAATGCGTCGATATCGAAACCTTCCGGGACATAAACGAACCAGTGCCCTGTGAAGAATGCTCCCTTGCGATTCGACAAGAGCAACGGGTCGCCGCACGAGTACGGCTCGCCCTCGGGCTGAGGTGCCACCTCCTTCGGGTCGGGGATGACTGCCACGACCCGATCAAGGGAGGAAACCACTTCTTCCCGGACGGTGTCATAGGTCGGTTCGTTCACGCCACATCCTCCGAGTCCGAGCACGGCTGCCAGTGCCAGGATGGCGCTGACTCTACGTTTCATGCCGTTGCCTCCTTCAAGATCTTCTTGACGAAACGGAGCACGTCCCCGTTCACATTCTCGTCGTTGCTCATCAGAGCGTTGTGGTGGTCCACACTGTCCTTAATCACGAGGGGCGACGCGCCGGCGAGCTTCCACGGGTCGAATCCTGGCAGTCCGGTATCGACGACCTGCACTCCTGGGAAGCTTTCGGGGGCGATGTCGAAACCCACGTACCCGAGGCGTTGGCCGGCGTAGTAGCGGTTGATGTCGTCCGGACTCTGCGCGGCGTAGTAAGCGGTTTCAGAGGAGGGGACATACGGACCCACAGCTCCGACAGAGGCCGCCATGAACCTGGAATCGACTGTCCCGCCGTAGCGCTCGGCTGCACTCCCGACCGCCCCCGCATATGAGTGCTCGTAGCTCATGGTCCATAGGTCGGGGCGCGCGGCTGAGACCCCTCGAATGAAGTTTGCGTACTCGGGCGCCCTATTCGCGGCGAAGGTGTTGAGCTGCGGTCCGTCGAGCAGAAGCGGACTGAGCTGCGGCATTGGACCGGTCATCACGGTGAACGACACCACCGAGCCCGAGCCTTCGCGCACCTGCCACTCACCGAAGCCTGTGACGTGGTTTCCGTCGTAGAAGGAGTCGGCCGTCGTATTGGTACCCGGCACGACGAACAGCGCTGATTTTGCGCTAGACGGATCCCCCGACATCTCGATGAGCGAGCCGTGGTCGGGGTCCCACGCGTACAACTGCTTCTGTGTTGCCATCACAGCTTCGAAGTACGCCACCTCCCGATCGATTGCGTCGAGGTCTGCGGAGGGCACGAAGCGTCGCGGCGCGTCACCTGAACCGGGACGACCGAGCGCGCGGTCGCGTTTCGCGCGGAGCTCGGTCAGGTGGCCTGCGGCGCGGGCACGGTTGGCCGCGACGCGATCGGCGAGGGCGACGCCGTCGAGGTTGCCGATCAGGGCGGGGACCCCCGCGACGAGCGCGGCCGCGACGCTGGGGGACAGGCTCGCCCACCATGTCGCCACGGCCTCCGGCTGGCCGCGTCGGATGATGGCTGGCCACTCCGGGTGCTCGCGCAGCAGGCGTGCCGCATCGGCACCGTCGCGGCGGGCGAGACGGTGAAGGAGGGGGAGCGCTGCTTCGTCGACGAGCGACCTCGATGGCGCAGCCAGTGCGACCTCATCAGCGGGGAGGTCGCGGGTGAGGGTCCATGAGACGTCGGGGATCGCGCGCAGTGTCGCAGCGCATGCGCGTGCTGCGGCATCCCATCCATCGATCAGGGCGGCGCAATCTCGGCGGAATTCGGCTTGTCGTTCGTCGTGCGCGATGTCGTCGAGACGCCGACCGAAGTCGTCGCTCGCCTCGGGGAGGGAGAGGCTCGAGGTTGCCGTCTGCTCGCGAAGTCGTTCGATCAGGGCGTCGCGTCGGCGGTTCGTCGCCTCGAGTTCGTCGGCGAGCGTCTCGATCGCTGCTCGCGCGCCGCGCAGGCCCGTATGGATCTCGGCGGCGGCAGGATCGAGTGGACGCAGGCTCTGCTGCAGCGCGGTCGCTTCGGGTGCCCGGTACACACTCGACAGCAGCCCCCAGGTGAACAGGATCCGATCGGCCGATGGTTTCGTGGCGGATCCCGCGGCCTCGACGGACATGGCGAGTCGACGCAGCTCGCCGGGATCGGCGGGGCAGACGGGGACGTCGTCGATCGAGGGGGTCATGGACGCGCCCGCCCGAACCGCGCCGGATCGAACGGCGCCGGGTCGGGGTCGGTGCGCGACGTCGTCGAGGCCATCTCGTCGTCTGCCTCGACGTACGCGAGGATGACCGATCGGAGGGTCGTAAGGGCTGACCGACCCCGCGACACGATTCCGCGCGACAACTCGACCCGAGCGTGCGTGACCTCGTCGAACGCCGCTCGCGCAGACGGAAGGCCGCCGAGCGCGCCGCTCAGCGCCTCGACAGCATCACGCAGTGCGCGGGAGCGATCGAGGGCGTCGTCGAGGGCGAGACGGACACGATCGGCGATGCCGATGATCTCATCGGGCTGCACGGAGAACGACATCCCCGGATGCTAATGAAGACGACCGCGCGCCCGTTTCCCGCCTGTGGATAACGGCCCGGAATTCACCATCGCGCTCGCCCGAAGACGAACGCGGGATCAGCGTCCGGCGGCGTATCCCTGCGCACCCCGCGGGTTGGCAGCGGCCCACAAGACACCGTCGACATCGCGCCCGACCGCGGTCACACGCCCGAGCGACCAGTCGCCCGTGCGGCGCACGCGGTGACCACGCGCTTCGAGGGCGGCGATCACCTCGTCGCCGAGGCGATCCTCGACCGTCGCGCCCGCCGGCATCCAGGTGCGCGGCCAGAACGAGTCGATGAGCGCGGTCGTGTTGAGCGTCGGCGCGTCAATCGCCTGCTGGCCGGAGTACCCGCCGACCAGCAGACGCAGCAGGACAGGCAGCTGCCACTGGTCCTGCTGGTCGCCGCCGGGTGAGCCCATCGCGATCACCTCCGCGCCCCGCGTCAGCACGGTGGGTGTCAGCGTGGTGCGCGGTCGTCGGCCCGGTTCGAGGGATGCCGGGTGACCCGGCGTGAGCCACGTCGCCTGCAGCCGCGTACCCAGGCAGAACCCCAGTGAGGGCACCGTCGGCGACGACTGCAGCCAACCGCCCGACGGGGTCGCCGACACGGCGTTGCCCCACCGGTCGATCACGTCGATGTGGCAGGTGTCTCCGCGCGTCTGCCCCGAACGGTCGACGGTCGGCTCGCCCGTCGACCCGTCGACCCCGACCGCGTCGGTACGAAGCGGAGGGAGACGCGGTGGTCGTCCGTCGGGCGATCCGGGGCGCAGGTCGGTCGAGGCCTCGGGACCGATGAGCGTTCGCCGCGCGGCGATGTAGTCGTCGTCGAGCAGGGCGTCGATGTCGACGGCTCCGTCCGTATCGCCGAACCACGCGTCGCGATCGGCGTACGCGAGCTTCTGGGCCTCGAGCAGAAGGTGCGCACCGTCGACCGTCGCGGGGTCGAGGTGCGTGTCGTCGGCATCACCGATGAGGCGCAGCGTCTGCAGCAGGGCGGGGCCCTGCGACCACATGCCGGCCTTGTAGACGTCCCACCCGCGGAATCGAACGGTCACGGCGGGCTCGTACCCTGCACGCCACTGGGCGAAGTCGTCGGCGTCGAGGACGCCGGGATGATCGCGGCCGTCGGCGTGCCGGTGCGGACGCCGGATGAACGCCGCCGCCTCGGGCAGCACCTCGGTCATCCACCGCGATCGCGCCGCGTCGATGCGTGCCTCGCGGTCCGGCGCGTCGAATCCGGCGGCGACGAGACCGTCGAGGACGTCCGCCCACGCCGGGTTCTTCAGGACCGTGTCGGGCGCCGGCGGCGAGCCGGTCGGCATCCACCGCTCCGCCGATGTCGGCCAGTGCGCGCGGAACAGGTCGGCGACCCGCGCGATCGTGGCCGCGGCCCCCGCGACGAGCGGATGTCCGTCACGGGCATAGCCGATGGCGTAGGCGATCGCGTCGGCGAGCTCCCACGTGCCGTGATCGCGCAGGAGCAGCAACCACGCATCGACGGCGCCGGGAACGGCGGCGGACAGGCCGCCCGCTCCGGGCACGAGGTCGAGACCGCGCGAGCGGAAGTGGTCGATGCTCGCGGCCGCGGGCGCCGGGCCCTGGCCCATCAGAACCTGGGGGCGGTCTTCTCCCGCCGGCCGGATCAGGGCGACGAGATCGCCACCCGGGCCGTTCAGATGCGGCTCGACGACGTGCAGCACGAACGCCCCGGCGACGGCGGCGTCGAACGCGTTTCCCCCGCGCTCGAGCACCGCCTGGGCGGTCGCCGTGGCCGTCCAGTGCGTAGACGCCGACATGCCGAAAGTGCCCCGCAGGGTCGGACGCGTGGTGAAGGATGCCGGTGGCGTGAACGTCATCGCGAGAGCCGGGCGATCCACTCCTCGACCTCGTCGGCGGTGCGCGGGATCGCCGCCGACAGATTGACCGGTCCGTCGGCGGTCATGACGATGTCGTCTTCGATGCGGGCGCCGATGCCGCGGTACTCCTCGGGGACGGTGAGATCGTCGATCTGGAAGTAGAGCCCCGGCTCGATCGTGAACACCATGCCCGGCGCGAGCAGACCGTCGTAGTACATGTCGCGACGCGCCTGGGCGCAGTCGTGCACGTCGATGCCGAGATGGTGGCTCGTTCCGTGCACCATGTAGCGGCGGTGCTGGCCGCCGCTGTCGGCGTCCAGAGCCTCTTCGGCGGTCACGGGGAGCAGACCCCACTCAGCCACGCGCGCGGCGATGACCTCCATCGCGGCCTCGTGCAGGCGGCGGAACGGCACCCCCACCTTCGCCGCGGCGAACGACGCGTCGGCGGCTTCACGGACCGCCTCGTAGACACGGCGCTGGACGTCGGTGAACGTGCCCGACACCGGCAGCGTCCGTGTGATGTCGGCCGTGTACAGACTGTCGACCTCGACGCCGGCGTCGACGAGGATGAGGTCGCCGGGCGTGACCGCACCGTCGTTGCGCGTCCAGTGCAGGTAGCACGCGTGCGGACCCGACGCGGCGATCGTGTCGTAGCCGACGCTGTTGCCGTCGGACCGGGCACGCTGGTGGAACACGCCCTCGACGAGACGCTCTCCGCGGGGGTGCTCGATGATGCGGGGCAGTTCGGCGACGATGTCGTCGAAGCCGCGTCCGGTCACCTCGACGGCCAGGGCCATCTCGGCCAATTCGTACTCGTCTTTGACCAGACGCAGCTCCGAGACGAACCGGGTGACCTCGTCGTCGTCGCCGACGGTGAGATCGTCGTCGCCGGGTTGGAAGTCGGAGAGGTGCGCCGTGGCGATGGCGAGGTCGGCGGCGACGCCGTCGAGCGCGGGGCGGGGACCGATCCAGAACTCGCCGACCGTGGCGTCGGAGTAGAACTCGGCGGTGGTGCGATCGGCACGCTCGCGGAAGTAGAGCACGGCTTCGTGTCCCTCGTCGCGCGGTTCGAAGACGAGCACGGCGTCGGGCTCGGCGTCACGGCCCCACCCCGTCAGGTGGGCGAAGGCGGAATGGGCGCGGAACGGATAGTCGGTGTCGTTGCTGCGCTGCTTGAGGCCCCCGGCGGGTACGACGACCCGCCGACCGGGGAACGCCTCCGACACGCGCGCGCGTCGATGTGCGGCCCACGCGGACTGCTCCCGTGGCTCGGGAAGGACGTCGGGATGCTCCGCCCAGCCGGTCGAGATGGTCTCGAGGAAGCCGCGGGGGAAGGGCGCCTTGCGATTGCTCGGAGCGTCGAGGGGCTTGGTGTCGTCAGCCTGGGGGTCGGCGGTCGGCGCGGTCGTGTCGCTGGTGGAGGGGGCATCCATCGTTCCAGTCTCGCACCGGTTCGCGACGGGCGCACGGATGCCACGGGTCTCGGTTCAGCCGGAGGTGCGCTCGAGCTGGACGACGATGGGGCGGTGGTCGCTGCCCGAACCGTCGAGCGAGCGCATGACGACGGAGCCCGACACGGTCCAGTCGGGGGTCGCCATGACGTGGTCGATGGGGGCGCCCAGCATCGCGGGGGCGTCCGTCGGCCAGGTGCCCACACCGCCGTTCCCGCTCTCGGATGCCGTGTCGTGACAACGCCCGAGCGTGCCCCCCTCGACGCCCATCCCCGTCATGTGGTCGAGGGTCGCGTTGAAGTCGCCCGCGAGGATGACGTTGTCGCTCGCGCACTGGTCGGCGAGCCACTGCAGGTCGCTGCGCCACTGCGTCATGTAGTCCCGCCGCGGAGCGACGGCGTGGGCTGCGACGATGATCGGACCGTCGCCGGAGGTCGGCATGGCGACCGCGCTCGGCACGGTCGAGGTGTTGCTGGAGCCGTCGAGAGACGATTCGATGACGGAGTAATCGCCCAGCTCGGGGCGGATCAGGACGGTGGTCGAGGTGGCATCCCATCCGGTGATGCCGTATTCGCCGTACTCCGCGTGGTGCGCCCACATGGGTTGGCCCATGTCGCGCATCATCTCCGCCACCTGGGCGCCGGTGTCGATCGTCGTCTCGGGGAGGGTCACGACGTCGGCCTGCATCCCCACCGCGAACTGGGCGATGGACTCGGCGGAGGTGGCCGACCCGGCGGTGTTCCAGGTCATGACGCGCAGGCTGGTTTCCGTTTTGGCGGGGAGGTCTTCGGATCCGAGACCGCGCTGCGCGAGCACTGCCGCGTTGACGCCGCCGGAAACGCCGAAGATCAGAGCGAGCACGAGGGCCAGCGCCCGCACCGGGCGGATGAGCGCGAACAGCAGCATGAGCAGTGTCGCGGCGATCATCACGGCAGCCAGGGGAGCGCGGAACGAGACCACCTGCGCGATCGGGAAGACACGTTCCACACCGAATGCGGAGGGCCACGTCAGCACCGCGGCGCCCGCCGCCACGACGAGCGCGACGAGGGAACCGAGCAGTCGACGCACGCACCCGACCTTAGGTCAGACGTCTGGGAGATCGACCGACGTCGGCCGGATGCCGCCTGCGTGGTGATGACGGGTGCGGCACCGTCCGGGCGGGGGAGCGGAGCGCTACGCTCGATGGGTGCCGCATGCCCCTCGATTCACCGGACCGAGCGACCTGCACCTGCACTCGTCGCACTCCGACGGCACGGAACCCCCCGCCGAGGTCATGGCGGCAGCCCACCGTTACGGCTTGCGCACCGCCGCCCTCACCGACCACGACACGACGTCGGGATGGGCGGAGGCGGCCGAGGCGGCGACATCTCTCGGGATGACGTTCGTGCCCGGTATGGAGCTGTCGTCGCGTCACCGCTGGCGCAGCGTCCACCTGCTCGCCTACCTCGTGGATCCAGACGACCCGGCGCTGCGGGCGATGACCGATCGCATCCGGTCGTCGCGCGTGGATCGTGCGCAGATCATGGCCGAGCGCATCTCGCGCGACTACGACATCGCGTGGGACGACATCGTCGAGCAGACCAGCGATGGGGCCACCGTCGGGCGCCCGCACATCGCCGATGCCTTGGTGGCTCGTGGGATCGTGGTCGATCGAACCGAGGCGTTCGCCGGCATCCTGCATCCCGCGGGCGACTACTACGTGGCGCTCTACGCCCCGGATCCCGTCGCGGCGGTGGAGCTCGTCGTCGGCGCGGGCGGTGTGCCGATCATCGCGCACCCGGCCGGGCGGGCTCTGCTGCCCGACGGTGTGCTGCAGTCGATGCTCGACGCGGGCCTCGCGGGTTTCGAGCTGGCGCATCGCGAGAACCTGCCCGAGCCGACCGCGTTGCTGGCACGGCTCGCCGCGGAGCGCGATCTCATCGTGACCGGGTCGAGCGATTATCACGGCCTCGGCAAGCCCAACGTACCGGGCGAGAACACCACCGCCGATGACATGGTCGCGCGCATCTTCGCCCTCGGCCGCGGGACGGCGCCGGTCTACCCGTAGACGGTGAACTCCCCGCGCGGGCGGCTCCTGTCCGGCATCCGTTGAGTGACGCGTTTCGCGGTTCGTGTTGCCGTCCGGCGTCGGTTGAGGAGCGCGGTTCGTGGCTCAGGGGTTGCCGTCTGGCATCCGTGAGAACGCGGTTCGCCGGGGGAAACGCGTGGACGAGGCCTTTTTCGCGGGCGGATGCCGTTCCTCGCGGGGCGCGCGTGCCGCAGGCGCGCGCGGCCGGTGCCGCAGGAACGCGGGACGCCCGCCGCACCGCCGAGGGGAACGGACACGGCGCCGACCCCCGGAGGGATCAGCGCCGTGTCGAGGTGCGGTGCGTCAGGCGACGGGGGCCGTCGGGGTGCCGGAGCTGCCACCGCTGCGGCGGCGACGGCGACGACGCGGGGCCGCATTGCCGTCGTGGTGCTCCTTGCCGGCGCCGTCGTGCGTGCCGGCGCCGTCCTCGTCGCGGGGAGCCGCCTCGCCGGCGGCCGTGGCACCCGTTGCACCTCGACGACGGCGACGACGCGGACCGCTCTCGCCCTCGGCATCCGCGGGGCCGTCGGCCTTCTTCTCGGGCCTCGGTGCGACCGCCTTCGGCGCCGTCACGAGGCGGCCCTTCGTGCCCTCGGGGATGTCGAGATCGGTGTAGAGGTGCGGGCTCGACGAGTACGTCTCGGTGGGTTCGGGCTGGCCGAACTCGAGGGCGCGGTTGATGAGCGCCCACTTGTGCAGGTCGTCCCAGTCGACGAACGTCACCGCGATACCGGTCTTGCCGGCGCGACCGGTGCGGCCGGCGCGGTGCAGGTAGGTCTTCTCGTCATCGGGGATGGTGTGGTTGATGACGTGGGTGACGTCGTTGACGTCGATACCGCGGGCGGCGACGTCGGTGGCGATGAGGACGTCTCTCTTGCCGGCCTTGAACGCGGCCATCGAACGCTCGCGTGCTTCCTGGCTCATGTCGCCATGCACGGCGGCGGCGTTGAAGCCGCGGTCGCCGAGCTCGTCGACGAGCTTCTGCGCGGCGCGCTTGGTGCGGGTGAAGATGACGGCCTTCTCGCGACCGTCGGACTGCAGGATGCGGGCGATGACCTCGTCTTTGTCGAGCGAGTGCGCGCGGTAGACGAGGTGCTTGATGTTGGCCTGGGTCAGACCCTCGTCGGGGTCGTTGGCGCGCATGTGGATCGGGTTCGACATGAACCGGCGCGCGAGGGCCACGATCGGGCCGGGCATTGTCGCCGAGAACAGCTGCGTGTGCCGCACGGGCGGGACCTTCGAGAAGATCTTCTCGATGTCGGCGAGGAAGCCGAGGTCGAGCATCTTGTCAGCCTCGTCCAGCACGACCTCGGTCGCGCTCGAGAGGTCGAGCAGGCGCTGATTGGCGAGGTCGATCAGACGACCCGGCGTGCCGACGACGATCTGCGCGCCGGCCTTGAGCTGGTCGATCTGGCCCTCGTACGCCTTGCCGCCGTAGATCGCGACGACGCTCGTGGGGCGGTTGCTGGTGAGCATGTCCATGTCTTCGTAGACCTGGACGGCGAGCTCGCGGGTGGGAACCACGATCAGGGCCTTCACGCCCGGCTCGGGGTTCGGTCCGAGGCGCTGCACCACGGGGATTCCGAAGCCGAAGGTCTTCCCGGTGCCCGTCTTGGCCTGGCCGATGATGTCCTGACCGGGGAGACCGAGGGGGATCGTCTGCTCCTGGATGGGGAAGGCATCGATGATGCCCTTGGTCGCGAGGGCGTCGACGATGTCCTGGTCGACGCCGAGCTCGGCGAATGTCGTCATGAGGTGCCTGTTCCGGCGGCGAGAGACCGCCTGGGAGTCGAATCCACGCCCTCACTCGTCCACAGGCGCAGGGTCCCGATCCGTTGTCGGGACCCGACCACTCTACCCGGCGTGTCTCCGGAGGCCCCGACGCCTAGGCTGTCTACGTGTTCGCGTGGTTACGTCGTCGTCAGCGCCCCGTGGGCCGCACGCTCCAACTGCGCTCGCGCGGTGATCTCGGCGAGGCGATGCGTGTCGACTTCGCCGAACTCGCGCCCGACGTCGAGACCTTCCTCGGACAGGCGGCCTACCTGCAGCTGGGGTTCTTCGAGACGTTGAGCGAGCTGATCGCCCTCACTCCCGAGCTCGCCGAGAAGGAATCGCTCTCGCGGGCGGCCGGTGCGGCCCTCATCAAGCACCAGGAACTCGTCGCGCTGATCCGCGACCGGGGAGCCGATCCGACGCAGCTCATGCTGCCGTTCCGCGAGTCGCTCGACGCTTTCCGCCGCAACACCCACGGCGTGCGCCCGCAAGAGACGATGCTGACCGTGCACATCACGGCGGGCCTGCTCGACGACTTCTACCTCGCGCTGTCGTCGAGCTACGGAGACACGGGGAGACGCGTCGCCCGCATCCTGCAGGCCGACGATGACAGGCAGGCGATCGTCGACATCATCGCGGCGACCATCGACAGCGATGAGGAGTGGCGTTGGCTCCTGGCCCTCTGGGGTCGACGCCTGGTCGGCGACACGCTGCTCGTCGCCCGCGCAGCCCTTCGGCACGGGCACCTCGATCGCGCCGATGAAGAGAAGGTCGAGCCCGTCTTCAGCGAACTGATGGGTGCGCACGCACGACGGATGGATGCCATGGGGCTGGCCGCCTGACGCGGCCCCTCGCGCGGGACGGATGCCATCGACCGCGCGAACTGACGCCCGTCAGACTCCGAGCCGCGCGCGGTCCGCGTGGTCTCGAGCGAGACGCGCCCGGGTGACGAGCGGGACGAGAGCGAAGGCGGTCGCGGCCGGTGCGATGACGGCGACGAGCCACAGGATGGGCGAGTCGACCCCGAGCCCCATCCACGTGGCGGCCGTCCAGACGACTCCGGCCGCCGCGGCACCTGCGAGCGGCGCCAGAAGCGCCCCCCGCAGTCGGCGGTGCGGCAGCGAGAAGTGCGCGGCGAGTCCGATCACGGCGCCGATGATCAGGCCGAGCAGGATCTGCACGGTCGTGGACTCAGGCGACGAAGCCGACGCGGCGAGACTCTTCGGTGCCGAGCTCGACGAAGGCCAGGTTGGCGGTGGGGACGAGGTAGGAGTTGCCCTTCACATCCGTGAAGGCGACGTGGCTGGCCGAGGAGTCGAGGGCCGTAGCGACGGCGGTCTTGACGGCGTCGGAGCTCTCATTGGTCTCGAAGTTGAGTTCGCGGCCGGTGTTGGTGATGCCGATGCGGATCTCCACGATGCGTCCTTTCCTCGCGGGGCCGCGGTCGGCCCTGCTCGTCCTTCGACTCTAGGGCAGGCGTGCGGGGCGACGACCCGGTGGGGGCGGCGCTTCGCGGACGGCGAACGCCCGCTCCCGGGACGGCTCCGAGCGGTAGGGCCTCGCTGGCAAAGCGCGGCGCCCCGGGCCACCAGCGGAGCGATGTCGGAGGTGCGGTTTAGCGTGGACGCATGCAGATTCCGGATGCCGTTGCCCCCGAGGCATCCCCCCTGCTCGGGGGCGGTCTCGACGTCGACCAGCAGGCGGTGGCGTCGTGGGCGGCGGAGGCCAGCGGAGCCGTGGTCGGCGCCCCGGGCTCGGGCAAGACGACGGCGCTCCTCGCCCGGGTGCGCGAGCTCGTGGCATCCGGGGTCGATCCCGACCACCTGCTCGTGCTCACTCCCACGCGGCCGGCCGCGACGGCGTTGCGCGATCCACTCGCGCTCGCGGTGGGGCGCGCGACATCGGGTGCGCTCGCGCGATCGGTCGCGTCGTTCGCGTTCCAGCTCGTGCGCGGCGCCGAGGTGCGCCGTGGCGCCGAACCACCGCAGCTGCTCACGGGCGGCGATGAAGACCAGATCATCCGCGACCTTCTCGAGGGCGACGCTCTCGACGAGATCGACGGCGTCTCGCGGTGGCCCGACTGGCTCGGCCCCGCGATCAGGGCGACCCGGGGCTTCCGCGGCGATGTTCGCGCGTTCCTCGCCGAGTGCACCGACCTCGGGGTGTCGTCGACCGACCTGGCCGACCTCGCCGTCCACCTCGACCTGCCCGTGTGGGCCTCGCTGGCGTCGTTCTCCGACGAGTACCGCGCCGTCCGCGCGTCGATGCGCGGGGCCCATCGCGACGCCGCCGACCTCGCCCGCGAGGCCGTCGCCGTGCTCGACGACGCCCGCGCGGACCGCGAGTTGCTGGGGCGCTTCGCGGCGCTGCGGTGCATCCTCGTCGACGACGCGCAGGAGCTCACCCCCGGCGGTATCGACGTGCTCGGAGCGTGCCGCGCGCTCGGCATCGGCGTGGTCGCCTTCGGCGACCCCGATGTGGCATCCGGTGCCTTCCGTGGCGCGACCCCGGAGAACTTCGCCCGGCTGGCCCGTGAGCTCGGCACGACGGTCGCCCTGGGGACGCCGCACCGCGGAACGCCCGAACAGGTCGACCTCGTGCGTCAGGTGTCGTCGCGCATCGGCGCCGCCGGCGTCGTCGCGCACCGCCGGGCACCGCAGGGCGCGCCGGTGCAGGGGTCGGTGCGAACCTACCTCCTCCGCTCGCCCGCCGAGGAAGCCGACGCGATCTCGCGGTTGCTGCGGGAACGGCACGTCCTCGGCGGTGTGCCCTGGGGCTCGTGCGCGGTGATCGCGCACGACTCGCGTCAGGTGGCCACCCTCGAGTCCGAGCTCGCCGCGCGCGAGGTTCCGGCCCGGGCCAGCGGGCCCGGCCTGGCGCTCGGGGTGCAGCGACCCGTTCGCGACCTCGTGCGCCTCGTCGAGCTGGGCATGACCGACCCCGACGAGTGGTCTCCCGAGGACATCGTCGACGCGCTCCTCGGCACGTTCGGCGGCCTCGATCCGATCGAACTGCGCCGGCTGCGCACCGCACTGCGGCACGCCGAGGTGGCAGACGGCGGCGTGCACTCGGCGACCGACCTGCTCGTCTCCGGCGTGCGGTATCCGCTCGAACTCGCCGCGGTCGACACCCGCGAGGCGCGGCGGGCCGTCCGCCTCGGCGAGACTCTCTCAGCCCTCGGGGCTCAGGCGCGATCGCGCGCGACCGCACACGAGATGCTGTGGACGGCGTGGGAACGCAGCTCCCTGGCGCGCACCTGGCGAGAGGCCTCACGGGGGCACGGACCCATCGCCGAGCAGGCTGATCGCGACCTCGACGCGGTCGTGGCCCTCTTCCAGGCGGCGAAGCGCTACACCGAACGCGAACCCGACGGCGAAGCCTCGATCTTCCTCCGCGCGGTGCTCGACAGCGACGTGGCGGAAGACCGCATCGAGCAGCCCGCCGTCGTCGACACGGTGCGCATCCTGACCCCCGCCGCTGCGGCGGGCACGGCGTTCGACACGGTGATCATCGCCGGCGTGCAAGAGGGCGTGTGGCCCAACACGCGCCTGCGCGGGGGACTGCTCGAGACCTGGCGCCTCACCGACGCGGTGCAGAACCCCGACCTCCCGGCCGCGGGCATGCTCGATCGACGGCGAGCGGCCATGCACGACGAGCTGCGCCTGTTCGTGCGCGCCCTCAGCCGCGCCGAGCGCATGCTCATCGTCACGGCGGTCGACGACGACGACACCGGACCCAGCGTGCTGTTCGAGATGCTCCCCGCGCCCGAGCCGGCGGCATCCATTCCCGAACACCCGTTGTCACTGCGCGGTCTCGTCGCGCGCCACCGACGCTCGCTCACCGCGCCCCGCGTGCCCACGGCCGATCGCGCCCATGCGGCCGGGCAACTCGCGCTGCTGGCCGCGGCCGACGTGGCCGGGGCGTCGAGCGACGAGTGGTACGGCGTCGCGTCGCCGACCTCCACCGCGCCGCTGCGCGACCTCGATCGCGAAGACGTGCGCGTCTCGCCGTCGCGTCTGCACGCCCTCGAGGAGTGCCAACTCGACTGGGTGATCGCCGACCTCGGCGGCGATCGCGGCGGGACGACCGCCGGCATCGGCACGATCATCCATGCGGCGCTCGAAACGGCGTCGTCGTCGTCCGAAGATGACCTGTGGGCGATCGTCGAGGAGCGCTGGGGAGAACTCGCGTTCGATGCCGTGTGGAGAGAACGGGCCGAACGAACGCGCGCGCGTGATCTCGTACGGCGGCTCGCCGCCTACCTGCGGCGCTTCGACGACGCCGGCGGGCGACTGGTGGGCGCGGAGCGGCACTTCGAGGTGCCGATCCCGCTCGCCGACGCCGGCGAGCACGGCGCCGTGCTCAGCGGCGACATCGACCGTGTCGAGATCACTCCGGCGGGCGAGGTCGTGATCGTGGATCTCAAGACCGGCAAGAACGAACCGCAGACCGACCAGAAGGTCGCCGACAATCCACAGCTCGCGGCGTATCAACTGGCCTTCTCGTCGGGGGCGATCGAGCAGGTGGCGGGGTTGCCGTCGGGTGGGGCGAAACTCCTCGTGCTGCGGCCGAGTGCGACGAAGAAGGACTACGCCGAGCCGACGCAGCAGCCGTTCGACGATGCCCAGCGTGACGAGTTCGTCACGCGCGTCCAGCGCGCCGTCGGCGTCATGCGGGGCACGAGTTTCGCCGCACCGTACGAGGTGCACTGCCGGGACGAGTTCTCCTACGGTCTGTGCCGCATCCACACGGTCTCGGCGGTGAGCGCCTCATGACCGGTGGTCTTTCGGCCGCGACGATTGCGGCCGCATTAGGTCTGTTCCCGCCCACCGCCGAGCAGACGGCCGTCATCGAGGCACCGCTTGCCCCGGCGCTGGTGGTGGCGGGTGCCGGCAGCGGTAAGACCGAGACGATGGCCGGCCGCGTCGTCTGGCTCGTCGCCAATGCTCACGTGCGTCGAGACGAGGTGCTCGGTCTCACGTTCACGCGAAAAGCCGCGGGTGAATTGGCCGAGCGCATCCAGAGGCGACTGCAGCGTCTGTCGGAGTTCGAGTCGCGTGGCCTGTTGCCCGCCCTTCCGGCCCTGCACGCCGCGGGCAGGCTCTCCGTTTTCGGCGACCTGGCGCAGGTCGAGGGCGCCCGCGGCGACGCGGCGCGTCGAGAGGCGCTCGACGCCCTCGCCTCCGAGGTCGGTGTCTCCGCCGTGTCGGCGTCCGACGCCGACCAGCTCCTGCACCGCCCGACGGTGTCGACCTACAACAGCTTCGCCGACTCGATCGTGCGCGAGCATGGGCTGAGGATCGGGCGGGATGCCGAGTCGGCGGTGCTGTCGGAATCCGCCGCTTGGCTGCTCATGCGACGCGTCGTGTTCACCTCCGACGACCCCCGCCTGGAGGAGCGGCAGGAGTCACCGCGCACGCTCATCGACGCGGCTTTGCGGATCGCCCGCGACGGCGTCGACAACCTGGTCGACCTCGATCGGCTCGCGGCCTTCCCCGACGAGTTCGGCCGGGTCGTCGAACGCCCCTCGACCTCCAACCGCGTCGATGTCTACAAAGAGGTAGCGGATGCCGCGACGAAGGTGTCGGCGCTCTCGCTGCTCGCCGACCTCGCCGCGGCGTACGACCGTGAGAAGGCGCGCCTCGGCGTCATGGACTTCGCCGATCAGGTCGCCGGTGCGCTCCGCATCGCCCAGGAGCATCCGGCCGTCGTCGAGGAGCTCCGTGCGCGATACCGTGTCGTGCTGCTCGATGAATACCAAGACACCTCGGTCGTTCAGACCGACCTGCTCGCGACGCTGTTCGGGGGGACGGGGGTCATGGCCGTGGGCGACCCGCACCAGGCCATCTACGCCTGGCGTGGCGCGAGTGCGGGCAACCTGGGCGGATTCCCCGCCGCCTTCGCGCCCGCGTGCGAATCCCAGCACTTCTCCCTGCTGACCAGCTGGCGCAACAGCGCGCGGGTGCTCGACGCCGCCAACGCCGTCCTCGCGCCGCTCGCCGCCCGCGCGGCTGTGGCGGTCGAAGAGCTGCGATCACGGCCGGGTGCGCCCGACGGTGTCGTCGAGACGGTGTTCGAAAACGACCTCGATGCCGAGGCCGACCGAGTCGCGTCATGGTTCGTGGGCGTACGCGCCGCGCGCGCCGCGGAGGGACGCCTCACCACGGGGGCACTGCTGTTCCGCAGCAAGAAGCACATGGTGCGCTTCGGCGACGCGCTGGGCCGTCGCGGCATCCCTCATCGCATCCTCGGGTTGGGGGGTCTGCTCACGACACCCGAGGTGGTCGACGTGGTGTCGGTGCTTCGCGTCATGAGCGACCCCGAGGCGGGGTCCGCCCTCATCCGTCTGCTGTCGGGACCGCGATGGGCGGTCGGCCTCGCCGACCTCCGCGCGCTCGCCCAGGTGGCGCGCCGCCTTGCCACGCACGACGTCGCGCTCCAACCTCTGGCGGCCGACGTGGTGAACCGCCTGCGTTCGACGCCGGGCGCCGACCGGGCTTCGCTCGTCGACGCCCTCGACTTCGTCACGCGCCAGACCGACGGTCACGGTTGGTTGGCCGACATCACGCCCGAGGGGCGCGCGCGTCTGCGCGAGGCGGGGGCCGTGTTCGCCGGGCTCCGCCGTAGTGCCGGCGCCCCGATCCCCGAGCTGATCAGGCTGATCGAGACCGAGCTGCGACTCGACATCGAGCTCGCCGCGAACGAGTCGCGCGGACCCGCGCGCATCGCGTCGGCGCAGCTGCGTGCGTTCGTCGACGAGATCCGCGGCTTCCTCGCGGCCGACGAGTCGGGGTCCGTCGCGAGCCTCCTGGCCTGGCTCGACCACGCCGAGCAGGCCGACGAGTTCGCCCCGCGCACCGAGCCCCCCGAGGCCGACGTCGTCCAATTGCTGACCATCCACGGGTCGAAAGGACTCGAGTGGGATGCCGTGGCGGTGGTGCGGCTCGTGACCGACGAGCTGCCGTCGCTGGCGCGCGACACCAAAGGCTGGTTGGGCTTCGGCATCCTGCCCTCCGAGTTCCGCGGCGACTCCGCCTGGCTACCCGTCTTCGGCTGGCGCGGCGCCGAGACGCAGCAAGATCTGAAGGCAGCGATCGAGGCGTTCGTGTCCGACAATCGCGCACGTCAGCTGGACGAGGATCGACGACTGGCGTACGTGGCGTTCACCCGCGCCCGCGATCATCTTCTGCTGTCGGGGTCGAGTTGGTCGGGCACCAAGCGCCCGCGGCGACCGAGCGTCTTCCTCGAGGAAGCCGCGGAAGCCCTGGGCATCGACCTCGCCGTCGGCGAGCTCGGCGACGATCCGTACGACGGAGAGCGTCGGCTCCTGCACTGGCCGCTGGACCCTCTCGGCGCACGCCGCACCGCCATCACGGCGGCCGTGGCGACCGCCACCGCCGCGCGCGCGAATCCTCCCGCGCGCGCCGACGACGACCTGGAGCTGCTGCTCGCGGAGCGCGCTGACCGCCTGCGGCCGACGCACGCCCCCGCCCCCACGCGCATTCCGGCGTCGAAGTTCAAGGATTTCGTCGCGGACTACGGCCGCGCCGTCGACGACCTGCGGCGGCCGATGCCCGAACGCCCGTACCGTCAGACGCGTCTCGGCACGCTCTTCCATGCCTGGGTGGAGCAGCGCTCGGGCCACGTCGGCGCGGGGATCGGGCTGGACGACGACGGTCTGTGGGATGACGACGAGATCGGGGCGTCCTCCGCCGACGCGGCGGACCTGCAGCGGCTGCGCGAGTGCTTCGAACGGTCGGAGTGGGCGAACCTCCGCCCCCTCGAGGTCGAGACGGAGATCGACTTCGTCACCACGCGACTCGACGGTCGCGAGCACGTCGTCATCTGCAAACTGGATGCCGTGTACCGCCGCGGCGACCGCTACGAGATCGTGGACTGGAAAACGGGTCGGCCGCCCACCACCGACGCCGATCGACGCGCGCGCATGCTGCAGCTCGAGCTCTACCGTGAGGCGTACCACGCCAAGCACGGCATCGACATCGACCTCATCGACGTGACGTTGTTCTACGTCGGCGACGAACTGGTGCTTCGGAGCTGAGAGACACCCGCGTGGGGTGCTTACCGGCTCAGGCGGGTTCGCCCGGGGCTCTGTCGAACGCCAGGGCGTGGCGGGGCGGCCGCGCCCGGGTGAACGCTCAGGCGGGGTCGCCCGAGACCCCCCAGCGGCGGAGAGCGGCCCGGCTCGCGCGGAGGGCGTCTTCTTCGTCGTCGACGACCGTCTCGGGAGTCGATCCCGCGTGCGACGGCTCCCGCTTCGAGGCCGCAGCCGTGCGAGCCGTGGCGTCGCCGTGGTCCGACCCTTCCGCGGCGTCCGCAGCGGCGCCGCGCGGTGCGTCGTCACCCCAACCTTCCAGGTCGACGGGAGCGGTGGCGTCGTGGTCGTTGCCGTCGGGCGCGGGCAACTGGTCTACGTGGAGGGCGCCGGTGGCGGCATCCGGATTCGCACGGTCGTCCATCGCGGCGGCGAGCGCATCTGCGGCGGCGGCGCGATCCCGCTCGACCGCGAGGTACAGCGACAGGGCCTCGGGGTCGTAGGCGTCGGTCTGCATCGACGTGTCGACGCGACCGGGCGCCGACACGGGAGGCACGCTCTCGACGAGCGCCATGGCGTCGTCGATGTCGCTCCGCGTGTCGGGCACGATGTGATCGCCGCGGACGCCGTCGGCCAGGGCGTCGAGCAGGGCGACCGCGTCGTCGACCACGTCGGCCTGTCCGGCGTCGTGACCGTGGACGAGCCACCGGGCGAATTCCAGTTCGGCATACAGGCGGGCGCGCTCACGCAGCAGGGGATCGGGTGACCGGTCGCCGGCCGCGGCGTAGCCCTCGTGCACGTCGTCGGCGGCGGCGGGGGCGGATGCCAGCCACCGCAGGTCGACCGCCGGGTCGCCGACGCTGAGGCCGGCCCAGTCGAGAACCCCCGCGACGTGCGGGATGCCGTCGGCGTCGTCGGCGAGGACGACCGACGCGCTGGTCGCGCCGCCCAGGACGACCGCGGACTCGAAACGCCATAGTTCGTCGACGTCGAGGGCACGCCGCCAGCGCAGCATGAGGTCATCACTGACGCGCCCCGTGGCGTCGGCGCGGTCGAGCAGGCGTCGGATGTCGTCGCGGACCTGCTCGGACGTGCGGACCGGGAGACCGTCGGTACGCACGATGGATGCCGGGAGGGCATGGACGGCCGCGAGCGCCCCGCCGATCGCGGGTGCGTAACCGGGCCCCTTCGGCAGCTGCGCGGGATCGATGCGGTAGCCGTCGATGCGATCGACCACGAGCACGCGCTGCGTACCGGACCCGCTCTCGCCGAGGACCTCGGGCACGGCGAACGGCAAGAGTGCCCGCACGCCGGCGGTCAGGGCGTGCAGGGCTCGCGACTCCGCGGCCAGGTCGTGGGCGCCCTCTTCGCCGGCAGGCATGCGCACGACGACCTCGCGGCCGTCGTCGGTGCGCGCGAGCGCCGAGTCGAACCGTCCGCCCGCGTTCTCGGTGAGGGCCCGAGCGCTGGTGAACACGGTGCCGGGCAGAGCCGTCGTCGCCGACGCAGCTAAAATGAGGGGCGAGCGTGCCATGCCTCCCAGGGTAGGTGGGCCTCTCGCCCCGCCGTCCACGCCACGCCCTTGAGCGGGGGAGCTCGCGCCGGAACCGCCCGCCCCGTCCACTCGTGAGAGAGGTGCCTCATGACGCGCTCCGTGTTCACGCCGTCCGCCGCAGATCCCGCTGCGGGTCCGGAAGTGCGTATCGACAGGTCGGCCGCGGAGCGGGACGACCGCGATCTGCTGCCCCGCCTCCTGAACGACACCCTCACCCGCGTGCTCGCCGTGCGTCGCGACGCCGCGCCTGTCATCGGGGGCCATCTCGCCCTGGCCGAGGTCGACCGACTTCGGGGGGCCACCCTCGAGAAGACCGCGACCACCGTGCCCGGCGTTCACGAGTGGGCGTTCCTGGGCCGTGACGGCGACGGGGGAGCGATCCTGCTCGCCGTCCTGGCCGACGACGCCCCCGACGACCTCGTCGCGGACGCCGCCTGGGCGCCGTTGCGCGCCGCCGGGGGCGATCTGCCCGCCAGCGAGGCGGAGGTGCTCACCACCGCCGTTGCCCTGGCCGGTTGGTTGCGCGACGCGCCCTTCTGCCCTGCGTGCGGCACGCTCACGCAGGTGCGCCATGCCGGGTGGTCGCGACACTGCCCGGCGTGCGGGCGAGAGCACTTTCCACGCACCGATCCGGCCGTGATCGTGCTTCTCACGTCAGCGGAATCCGACGACCGGATACTGCTCGGGGCCAACGCCGCGTGGGGCGGCCAGAGGTACTCGTGCTTCGCCGGGTTCGCCGAGGCGGGGGAATCCCTGGAAGACGCCGTCGCTCGTGAGGTGGAGGAAGAAGCCGGTGTCCGGTTGCGCGACATCGCGTACAGGGGTTCGCAAGCGTGGCCGTACCCGCGGTCGCTCATGCTCGGATTCCGCGCCCGGGTCGTCGACGACGGCGATGCCCGCCCCGACGGCGAAGAGATCGTCGAGGTGCGGTGGTTCACCCGCGACGAGATCGGTGCGGCGCTGCGCGAGGAGTCCGACGTGACGCTGCCGGGCGCGGCATCCATCGCCCGACGTCTCATCGACGACTGGTACCGGGGGATCGCATGACCGGCCCGCTCGACGACCTCGACGAGCACCAGCTCGAAGCCGCGCGTTCCCTGCGCGGGCCGGTCTGCGTGCTCGCCGGCGCGGGGACCGGCAAGACGCGCGTCATCACGCGGCGCATCGCGCACGGTGTCGACACGGGTGCGTACTCGCCCCAGCGAGTGATGGCGGTGACCTTCACCGCCAAGGCAGCGGGTGAGATGCGGGGGCGTCTGCGTGCGCTCGGGGTGTCGGGGGTATCGGCCCGGACGTTCCACGCCGCTGCTCTCGCACAGGTCAACTTCTTCTGGCCCACGCTCGCCGGCGACCAGGCCCCCTCGATCATCGACAACAAGGTGCGCATGCTCGCGCACGCGGCCGACGGCGTGGGCCTCTCGCCGGACACCGCGACGCTGCGCGACGTCGCGGCCGCGATCGAATGGCGCAAGGTCACCCTGCGCTCCATCGACCGGTACGCGGCGGACCGACCCGAGGGCGTCGGTCGTCTGGGCGTCGACCAGGTCGTCGCCCTGCAGCGCGCGTACGAGAAGCTCAAGGACGAGCGGCGCCAGATGGACTTCGAAGACGTGCTGCTGACGTGCGCCGGGATGATCGAGGCCGAGCCGCACGTCGCCGCCGCGGTGCGCGAGCAGTACCGGCACTTCACCGTGGATGAGTACCAAGACGTCTCGCCGCTGCAGAACCGCGTGCTCGAGCTGTGGCTGGGGGATCGGCGCGACCTGTGCGTCGTGGGTGACGCGAGTCAGACGGTCTACTCGTTCACGGGCGCCGATGCGAGGTACCTGCTGGACTTCGAGCGCACCCACGAGGACGCTCGCGTCGTGCGGCTCGAACGGAACTACCGCTCCACGGCCCCCGTGCTCGCCGTGGCCAACGAGCTCATGCGCGGACGAGCGGGCGCCCTCGAACTGGTCGCGGCGAGCGCTCTGGACACACCGACCCCCACCGTGCGCGCCTTCGACGACGACGAGGACGAGGCCACCGCGGTGGCGCGGTCGATCGCCGACTCCCTGATCCGCGGCGTCGACCCGCACGACATCGCGGTGCTCTACCGCGCACACGCGCAGTCGGCGGCGCTGCTCACCGCATTGTCGGGGGTCGGCGTGGCGGCATCGGTGCTGGGCGGGCGCAAGTTCTTCGACCTGCCGGAGGTGCGCCAGGCGCTCATGACGCTCCGGGCGGCATCGGTCGCCCCGATGGAGACGGGTTTCCTCGCCACGGTGCGCGACGTCTTGCGCAGCGTCGGACTCACCGACGACCCGCCGGCGGCCGGCGGCGCGCTGCGCGAGGCGTGGGAGGCGCGGGCGGCACTGCTGCGTCTCGCCGAAGACGCACCGGAGGGCACCGACCTGCGCGCGTTCACCGATGATCTGCAGGCACGTGCGCGCGACCAGCACGAGCCGACGACGCGCACGGTGACGCTCGCCACGCTGCACGCGGCGAAGGGTCTCGAGTGGGATCACGTGTACCTCGTGGGGGTGAGCGAGGGGTTGCTGCCCATCTCGTACGCGAAGACGTTCGAGGCGGTCGACGAGGAGCGGCGCCTTGCCTACGTCGGTGTCACGCGAGCGGCGCGGACGCTGTCGGTGAGCTGGGCGCGAGGTCGGGGGCGCATGGAACGGTCTCCCTCGCGCTTCCTTCGGGAGATCGGCACTGGCACTCTTCGCTCGGCCGATGCAACTCCCATGCCCGCCGGAACGAATCGGCGCGCAGGCGCAGCGACCTCGTCGTCGACGCGATCGGCCCGCTGAGCAGAAATCGGGCGGCGCGTCCCGCCTCGGCGGCGAGGGCGACGTCGACGTCGGGGCGCGGGCGGCCCAGGAGCTGGGCGGCGATCGAGGGCCATTGTGCGTCGTCACGGCGCCGGGCCGCGTCGAGGCAGGCGAGACACGCGGTGCGCCCGGGGACCACCACGGGACCGACGGCGGCGCTGCCGCCGTCGAGCGTGAGCGGGATGTGCGTGACGTCTGCGCTGAGCAGCGCGGCCGCGCGTCGCGGGTCGACGCGGTGGGCGGCCAGAAGCACCACGTGCGTGCCGGTCGGAACGCGGTGTCCGGCCGATCCGGCCCAGGGGATCACGCTCCCACGCGGTGGGAGGGCAGCGAGGACGGCTCGAACGACACGCGCCGGCAGATCGTCGGCGACCTGCACGGCGATCGGCGTTCCTCGCCGGGACGAGGCGATCGCGGGCGCCACCGCGTCGAGGAGCGCGTCGCCGTCGCCGTCGGCCGCGCCGTGCACGCGCGCGAGACCTCGCACTTCCGCCCGCGTCGTGCCGGCCACGAGAGCCGCGACCACGACGTCGACCCATCGACCGGCGAACGGGGTGTGAGCGAGCGCGGGCGCACCGAACTGCACACGGCCGTCATCGCGCCAGAGGGGGAGAGCGGAGGGATCGAGTCGGATCATGGCTCGATCCTGACCCGCCCATCGACCCCGGATGCCGCTGTCCCCACCCGCGGTGACGTTCCGGCGCGTGGGGAGGAGCCGTGAACAGCCACCGCGGTGCGGCCGTCGCCGGGACAGCGGCCGTCGCCGGGACAGCGGCCACCGCCTGATCCTCGCCGTGCGCCGGCGAGGAGGGACCGAGCCCAGCGAACGTACGAACGCGCCCGGGGGAGACCATGGATCTCCTCGCCGGGCGCGTTCGAGAGCGAGAGACCTACACCGGCCGCTGGTCGCCCGGCGCCGGGTCGTCGTCGGGCCGATCGTCGTCCGACGTCGGAGCGGTCCCCGTGTCTGCGGCATCCTCGCCGGCGTCGTCGGTCCGGCCGCCCTCGGCCTCTTCGGCCAGCAGCTGCGCGAGTGCGTCGTCCATCGCATCCGAGGGAGCCGCCTCGCCGCGGGAGGCAGCCGTGAGGCGCGCGATGAGGGCGGCGGGGTCGTCGATGTCGTCGGCGGTGGGCATGAGGTCGGGGTAGTCCCACAGCGCGTCACGTCCCTCGACGCCGACCGCGTCTGTCACCTGACGCCACATCACAGCGGCTTCGCGCATGCGGCGCGGACGCAGTTCGAGACCGACGAGCGAGCCGAGCGCCTGCTCGGCGGGGCCGCCGACCGCGCGACGCCGGCGAACGGCCTCGGCGATGCGCGCGGCCGAGGGAAGGCGGGAGGTCGCGTCTTCGGTGACGACGTCGACCCATCCCTCGATCGTGGCGAGCAGGTTCTCGAGGCGCGTGAGGGCAGCGGTCTGCTCCTCGGAGCGTTCGGGCAGCAGCGCTCCGCTCTCGAGCGCACCGCGCAACTCTTCCGGCTGCGACGGATCGAAGCGCGAGGCGAGTTCTTCGAGGGCGTCGGTGTCGACGCGGATCCCGTGCGCGAAATCGCGCACCTGGGAGATCACGTGCAGCCGCAGCCAGCGCGCGTGACGGAACAGGCGGGCGTGCGCCAACTCGCGCGTCGCGAGGTACAGCGCCAGCTGGTCGTCGGGGATCTCGAGATCACGGCCGAAGTCTGCGAAGTTCTGCGGCAGGATGGCCGCCTCGCCGTCGGGCATGACCGGGATGCCGACATCGCCGCCGCCGACGACCTCGGTCGAGAGCCGGCCGACGACGTGACCGAGCTGCGTCGCGAAGAGCGACCCGCCCACGGTGCGCATGAGGCGCCCCGCTCCGGCGATCATCTCCTGCATGTCGTCGGGTGCCTGCTGGCCGAGAGCCGCGGTCAGGGCGTCGGCGATGCTCGTGGCGACGGGCTCGGCGAGCTCCTGCCAGACCGGGAGCGTCGCGGCGACCCAGGCGCCACGGGTGACGGCGCGGGGCGGGAGCGGCAGGTCGGCGATGGTCGTCGCCTCGCCCAGCCAGAGGCCCGCGAGCGTGAAGGCCTGGTCGAGGTCGGTGCGCTGACCCGTGGTCACGCCCAATCCGTCCTGGTTGGCGATGTGCAGGGCCTGGCGCTCCGCCAGGCTCCAGTCGACGCCCTCCTGCGTGCCCGCGAAAGCGCCCTGCAGCTGGTTCATGACCTGCTGCAGCATGGCGGGGTCGATCTGCATGCCCGATAGGCGGGAGAGCTGCTCGGGGTCGATCCCGCTGGTGTCGCCCGACATCAGGCGGCGCATCAGCTCCTGGAACTCCTCCTCGGGGCTCCGGTCGTCGGGCCCGCGGTTCTCGTCTGCCATTTCGGCCGCCTTTCAGCCAGGTCTGGGGGAACGAGTCCTACGCTAGTCGCACGCTTCCCCGCATCTGCCGGCCCGGCCTCGCGCCGCTTACGCCGCACGCGAACGACCCGGCAAAGGACCCCCCCACCGTGACCCTGTTCGATGAGAACGTCGCCGTCGTGCCGGCGCCCCGCGAGCGGTGGAGTCGTCGCTCCGTCGTCGGTGTGTGGGCGCTCACCATCGCCTCGCTCGTTCTGCTCACCCTGACGTTCCTGCCCTCGGCATACGTCATCCAGCAGCCCGGCCCCGTCTTCGACACGTTGGGCACCTCGCAGAACGCCGACGGACAGGACGTCCCGCTCATCTCGGTCCCGGACGAAGACGACACCACCTCCACCGGGCAGCTCGATCTGCTGACGGTGCAGGTGAGCGGAAATCGCGAGCGCACCCCCTCGTGGCTCGAGCTCGCCGGGGCGTGGTTCGACCGCTCCCGCGCCGTCGTGCCCATCGATCGCATCTTCCCCGCGGGCCAGAGCACCGAGCAGCGCAACACCGAGAACGCCGCCCTCATGACCGACTCGCAGAACGAAGCCAGCGCGGCTGCCCTCCGCGAGCTGGGGTACGACGTTCCGGCGGAGATCACCGTTGCGAGCACCGACGACGACGGAGCGTCGGCGGGTCGACTGCAACTGAACGACGTGATCGACTCGGTCGACGGCACGGCCGTCACGAGCGTCGAGGGGATCCGTTCCAAGGTCCAGGATGCCGCGGGCGGCCCGGTCACCGTGGGCTTCGAGCGCGATGGCATCCCGGGTTCCGCGCAGATCACCCCCCGCGAGACGACGGTGGACGGGCAGACGCAGTACCTCCTGGGCGTCGTTCTCGGCATCTCGTTCGATCTCCCCGTCGACGTCACCATCCAGCTGAACGACGTGGGCGGCCCCAGTGCGGGGATGATGTTCGCGCTCGGGATCATCGACAAGATGTCGCCGGGCGACCTCACCGGTGGCGTGCACTACGCCGGCACCGGGACGATCGACGCCGACGGCAACGTCGGACCGATCGGCGGCATCCGACAGAAGCTCTACGGGGCTCTGGATGCCGGCGCGACGATGTTCCTGGCTCCCGAGGCGAACTGCAATGAGGTCGTGGGTCACGTGCCCGACGGTCTGCGCGTGTTCTCGACATCGACTCTGGAGCAATCTCTGACGGTGCTGGAGACGGTGCGCGAGGGAGGCGACCTCGACGCCCTTCCCACGTGTGGCTCGGGATCGTAGCATTCACGGCTTACCCCGAGAAGGCCACGCCTAGGATGAAGGGGTGACCACGACCTCAGTGCCGAACCAGGCCACGCCCCCGAATCGCTCCCGACGGATCGTCTCCATCACTCTGGCGGTGATCGCCGCGCTCGTCGTGGCATTCTTCGTCTTCGCCAACCTGTATTCCGACTGGCTGTGGTTCGCACAGCTGGGCTTCACGGGCGTGCTTACCACGCAGTGGATCGGTCGCAGCGTGATGTTCGTCGTCGGCTTCCTGGCCATGGCGGTGCCGGTGTGGGGCGTCATTCAACTCGCATACCGCCTGCGCCCGGTGTACGCGCGCCTCAACTCGCAGCTCGATCGCTACCAGGAGGTCGTGGAGCCGCTCCGCCGCCTCGCCATGTGGGGCATCCCCATCTTCTTCGGCTTCTTCGCCGGCTTCGCCGCGTCCGCCCAGTGGGAGACCACGTGGCTGTGGATCAACGGCGTGACGACCTCCGTCACCGACCCGCAGTTCGGCCTCGACACCGGCTTCTATCTCTTCGCGATGCCGTTCTACGCCGCGGCCCTCGGGTTCGCCTCGGCCGTGGTGCTCGTGTGCCTTCTGCTGACGGCCGTCGTGTCGTACCTCTACGGTTCGGTGCGTGTGGGTCAGCGCGAGCTGCGCATCTCCAAGGCCGCCCGTATCCAGCTCGCCATCCTCGCCGGTCTCTACCTGCTCCTGCAGGGTGCGAGCCTGTGGCTCGACCGTTTCCGCACACTGGTGGAGCCGTCGGAGCGCATCACGGGTCCCGGCTACGTGGGAGCGAACGCGGTCATCCCCGGTCAGACGATCCTCGCGATCGCCGCCGTCATCGTCGCCCTGGCGTTCTTCGTCACCGCGTTCCTCGGCCGCTGGCGCTACCCCCTCATCGGTACGGCCCTCCTGGTCGTCTCGGCCGTCGTCGTGGGCGCGGCCATCCCGTGGGCGGTCACCACCTTCCAGGTGCGCCCCAACGAGCTCACCCTCGAGAGCCAGTACTACCAGCGCAACCTCGACGGAACGAAGGCCGCCTACGGCATCGACAACGTCGAGAAAGAGAACTTCCAGGCCACGACCGAGGCCGAGGCCGGTCAGTTGCGCGACGACGCGGAGTCCACCGCGCAGCTGCGCATCATGGATCCCGCGATCATCGGCCCGACCGTGCGCCAGCTCGAGCAGTACCGCGCGTACTACCAGTTCACGAACCCGCTCGACGTCGACCGCTACACGATCAACGGCGAGACGCAGGACACCGTCGTCTCGCTGCGCGAGCTGAACATCGGCCAGCTCGGCGACGCCGCCTCGTGGCAGAACACCACCCTCGTCTACACGCACGGCTACGGCATGGTGGCGGCCGCCGGTAACGAGCGCACCGCCGACGGCGACCCGGTGTTCCTCGAGCAGGCCATCCCCGGCACGGGCTTCCTCACCGATCTGCAGTACCAGCCGCGCGTCTACTTCGGCGAGCAGTCGCCGACGTACTCGATCGTCGGTGCGCCCGAAGGCACGGACCCGATCGAGCTCGACTATCCGCTGGGCGCGGACGGCGGCACCGAGACCCGCACCACGTTCGACGGCGACGGCGGACCGAGCGTGGGCAACGTCTTCAACCGCCTCATCTACGCGCTGAAGTTCCAGTCGGAGCAGATCCTCTTCTCGGACAGCGTCAACGATGCATCCCAGATCCTCTACGACCGCGACCCCAAGACGCGCGTCCAGAAGGCCGCGCCGTATTTGACGCTCGACAGCGACCCGTACCCCACGGTGGTCGACGGTCGTATCAAGTGGGTCATCGACGGCTACACCACCAGTGCGAACTACCCGTACTCGACCGGCGTCTCGCTCTCCCGCGCCATCGCCGACTCGAACAACCCGGCTCCGACCTACGCACTGGATGACATCAACTACATCCGTAACTCGGTCAAGGCCACGGTCGACGCGTACGACGGCTCGGTCGATCTGTACGCGTGGGACGACGAGGACCCGCTGCTGAAGGCGTGGCAGAACATCTACCCGACCTCACTCCAGCCCTGGAGCGCCATGTCGGCGGATCTCATGAGCCACGTGCGCTACCCGACCGACCTAATGAAGGTGCAGCGCTCCATGCTCGGCGTCTACCACGTCGACGACGCGGTGTCGTTCTACCGTCAGGACAACCGCTGGACCACCCCGAACGACCCGCAGGACCCGGCGACCTTCCAGCCGCCGTACTACCTGACGATGAAGATGCCCAGCCAGGACGACCCGTCGTACTCGATGTTCACGAGCTTCATCCCGGCATCCCAGGGTGGACAGGCACGAAACGTGCTGACGGGTTATCTCGCGGTGGATTCCAACGCCGGAGACCAGGCGGGGTCCAAACGTGACGACTACGGACGTCTGAGGATGCTCGTGATCGATGCGGCCACCACGGTGCCCGGACCCGGTCAGGTGCAGAACACCTTCGACTCCGATACCGCCGTCTCGTCGCAGATCAACATCCTGCAGCAGGGGCAGTCGGAGGTGCTGAACGGCAACCTGCTGACCCTCCCGGTCGGCGGTGGTCTGCTCTACGTGCAGCCGGTGTTCGTGCAGTCGTCCGGTGACACGCAGCTGCCGCAGCTGCGGCGCGTGCTGGTGGCGTTCGGTAATGAGATCGCGTTCGAGAACACGCTGAGCGAGGCCCTCGACACCCTGTTCGGCGGTGACTCCGGCGCCAACACGGGCGACGAGGCCGTCACCCCGGTCGACCAGGGCCAGGGCGGAGACACCGGTGGTACCGGCGGCGGCACCACCGTCCCGGCCGGCGACTACGCTGCGGCGCTGCAAGAGGCCGGCGACGCGCTCACCGCCCGACAGGCGGCGCTGACAAGCGGCGATCTGGCCGCGTTCGCCACGCAGGATGCCCGCCTCACGGCAGCGGTCCAGCGTCTGCTCGCCCTCGAGGCGGAGGGACAGGGTGGCGCAACCACTCCGACCCCGACCCCCGAGGCCACGCCCGCGGGCTGACGACCCTCACCACGACGCCGGCGCTCCGCATCCGCGGGGCGCCGGCGTCGTCGTACGGCCGTCGAGCCCTACCCCGGCGGACGACCCGTCGAGTGTCCAGGACACGCCGGTCGCCGCGCTCCTCAACGGCGAGTCTTGGACACTCAACAGATGTGATGGCGCACCCGCGGTCGTCCCGTCCGCGACCTCACGGCGTACCCACGCACCCGTTGAGTGTCCACGACACTCCGCGTTCCGCCCGCGGGTGCGGCGAGTCTTGGACACTCAACACCGTGTGAGCGCCAGACGGGCGGTCCGGGCGTCCGGGACACCCGCTACGCCCGCCCCGCTCCAGGCGCGGTGGCGCGCTATGCGCTGAGGAACCACCACCAGATCAGCAGCATCGTCGTGCCGAATCCGGCGATCTGGTTCAGCCAGAGGAAACGGTTCCACCCTGCGGTGGCGCGGTCGCTCTCGGCATCCGTCACGTTCCGGTAGGGCCAGCAGACCACCAGGTACGGGACCACCAGCACTGCCGTCAACGGCCCCGGCCAGGCGGTGAAGAGCATCGCCACGCCGGCCAACGCGTAGGCGGTGAGGGCGAAGCGCACGGTCCACCGCGCCCCTCGGGCGGTCGCGATCGACGAGATGTCGGCGGCGCGGTCGGCCTCGACGTCCTGCACGGCTCCGAAGGCGTGCGACGCGATGCCCCACAGCGCGAAGGCCACGAAAACGAACACCAGCTGCGGCGTCCAGACGGCCCCCGCGAGCACGAAGCCGTACACGGCGGGGGAGAAGAAGTGGATGCTGCTGGTCATCGAGTCGAGGAACGGTCGTTCCTTCAACCGCAGCGGGGGAGCGGAATAGAACACGACGAAGAACAGGCTGAGCGCGAGCACAAGCCACGACAGCGGCGAACCGATGATGACCAGGTACACCACGAACGGCAGGCACGACAGGGCCGCGGCCCATAGCGTGATCGGGTGCATCCGCTTGGCGAGCACCGCGCCGTGTGTGCCGCCCTTACGGGGGTTGCGCAGGTCGGACTCGTAGTCGAACACATCGTTCACGCCGTACATCGCGAGGTTGTACGGCACGAGGAAGAAGATGATGCCGACGATCAGCGGTGCATCGATCTGTCGGGTCGTGAGCAGGTACGCGGCGGCGAACGGGAAGGCCGTGTTGATCCAGCTCACCGGACGAGATGACACGAACAGCTCGCGCACGATGCGAACAGGTGTCAGCGCGGGCAGAGTCATGCGGCATCCTTCGACGACGTGTGGGGGGAGAGCAGCGTGAACACCGCCGGGACGAGGAAGGCGGCGCACAACGGATACGCGAAGTCCTCGATCGGTGCGAGTCCGACGCGCAGGCCGCTGAGGTGCTCGGTGGGGTAGGTGAAGAGGTCGACCGCGATCATGAGGTTGTCGAACACCAGGGTGAGCGCGACCAGCACCAGGGCGAGAAGACCCGAGGATGCCATGCGCTCGCGGAACCGCGGGCGCCCCCGCGTCGCGAGGGTCACCAGCACCGTGGCGATCACGAAGGGCAGGACGATCAGCGGATAGGTCACGCGCGCCCCCGGATGCCGGCGCGAGCCCGCGCCCGCGCCCGCGCCCGCGCCCGACGCTCGAAGACCGCGTACATGACGACCGACAGATAGCTCAGGAACAGCAGGAAGAAGACCTCTTCGAGCGGCAGGTGGGGAGCGAGCTCGACCCCCACGAAGAGCGGACTCTCGCCCTTCACGAACACCCCCGTCACGATTCCCACGGCGTCCCACACGAGGAAGAACGCCGTCGCGATGAGCACCGTCAGGGTCGTGCGCAGCGGGGCTACGCGCAGCGCCAGCGAGAACTTCACGTCGATCGCGATCATGCCCGCCAGCGAGAACAGGATCGCGCCCAGGTAGATCCCGGGCACCTCAGACCGCCGCGCGGACGGGCTCTGCGAGGGGGCCGGCGGAAGTGTCGCCCGTCAGGCGCTTGACGACGAGCTCGGCCGAGATGAGGCACATCGGCAGGCCGATGCCCGGGAGCACAGACGTTCCCGCGTAGAACAGGTGCTTCACCTTGCGCGAGCGGTTCTTTGGGCGGAAGATCGCGCTCTGGGTCAGCGTGTGCGCGAGTCCGAGCGAGTTGCCGTGCCAGGCGTGCAGGTCGTTCGCGAAGTCCTCGGGTGCGATCGTCTTGCGCACGACGATGCGCTCGGCGAGATCCGGGATGCCGGTCCACTCGGCGATCTGGGCGATGACTCGATCAGCGGCCTTCTCGATGCGCTCATCGCCGGCGCCCGAGACGCCGCCGCGCCCGCTGTCGGGGTCGGCGGGCACGGGGACCAGGACGAAGAGGTTCTCGTGGCCCTCGGGCGCCACCGAGTCGTCGCTCGCGCTCGGACGGCAGATGTAGATCGACGCAGGGTCGGGGATCATCTTGTTCTCCCCGAAGATCGCGTCGAAGTTGGTGTGCCAGTCGTCCGTGAACAGCAGGGTGTGGTGGGTGAGCTGGGGCAGCTCGCCCTTGACGCCGAGCAGCAGCAGAAGGGCACCGGGGCTCGGAACCTTGTCCTTCCACCACTTCTCGGGGTACTGGCGGTCCTTCTGCTCGAGCAGGTCGTTCTCGGTGTGGTGCAGGTCCGCGCCCGAGACCACGGCATCCGCCGAGATGACGCGTCCGTCGGCCAGACGCACGCCGCGCGCGACACCCGATTCGGTGATGATGGCATCCACCGGGGTCGAGGTCTCGATGCGTACGCCGCGCTCGCGCGCGAGCTTCTCGATCGCGGCGATGATCTCGGTCATGCCGCCCTTGGGGTAGAGCACGCCGTCACCCAGGTCGAGGTGGCTCATGAGGTGGTACAGGCTCGGCACCTCGAAGGGGGACCCGCCGAGGAATACCGCCGGGTAGGCGAGGATCTGCTGCAGGCGGGTGTTCTTGAAGTCGGTGGTCACGCGGTTCCACAGCGTCCGCGTGAGCAGCGGGATGAGCGTGGGTAGGCGCTTCACGAGCGCCGGGTCGCGCAGTCCCTTCGTCGACGAGTACGGGTCGTACAGGAACTTCGACGTCGAGAGCTCGTACGCGTCCTTCGCGGAGTCGAGGTAGGCGTCGATGTTGTCGCCCGAGCCCGGCTCGTGCTCCTCGAACAGCGCGCGCACGGCCTCTCGCCCCGAGACGATGTCGATCGGCTCGCCCTTTCCGGGAGGGCCGTAGACCCGGTAGGCCGGGTCGAGGCGCACCAGGTCGAGCTGCTCCGCGGCACTCGTGCCGAGCAGCCGGAAGAAGTGGTCGAACACCTCGGGCATGAGGTACCAGCTGGGGCCGGTGTCGAAGCGGAATCCGTCGCTCTCCCACGAGCCGGCGCGACCGCCCAGGGCGTCGCGGGCCTCGAAGAGCTGGACGTCGTGGCCGCGGTCGGCGAGGAGGGCTGCTGTGCCGAGTCCGGCGATTCCGCCTCCGATGACGACGATGCGCTGGGCGCTCATGAGCGGGAACCTTTCGGAGGACGCCCGAGGAGGGCGCGGGCGGCGAGGGTGGCTTTGACACCGTCGGGGACGCGGACGCGGGGAGCGCCGGCGGGGGAGGAGCGAAGGCGGCGCGACAGCTCGGCGAACAGGTCGTGCGCGGTGGTGACGGCGGCGCGGCAATCGGGCGGCAGGTGCGGGATGACGGATGCCGCGGCGGCGAGGTCGGCGTCGATCCGGTCGAGTACTGCGGTGCGCCGCTCGTCGTCGGCCGCGCCGTCGAGGTAGTCGCGGCCGAGGCGGTCGGCGTCATCGGCGAGATCGCGCAGGAAGTTGACGTCCTGGAACGCTGCGCCCAGGCGCCGGGCTCCGTCGACGAGGTCGGCCGCGGGACGGGCGGGGGCCGACATCCCGGCGTTGAGGAACACCTGCAGGCACATCAGCCCGACGACCTCCGCCGAGCCGTAGACGTACTCGTCGTGCGAGAGGTCGTCGTGGGTCGCGGTGTCGATATCGGTGCGCATCGAGGCGAAGAACGGGGCGATCAGGTCTGCGCCGATGCCGCACTCGCGCGCGGTACGGGCGAACGCGTGCACGACGAGGTTGGCGCTGAAGCCGGAGGCGATGGCATCCATCACCTCGGTCTCGAGTCCGTCGAGTACCGCGCGCTCGCGCTCGGGGGTGAGGCCGGCATCGTGGGCGGGACCGTCCACGATCTCGTCGGCGACGCGCACCAGTGCGTAGACGTTGCGCACGTGCGGGCGCGGGCGGGCACCCAGCAGACGTGTGGCGACGCCGAACGACGTGGAGTACCGGTTTATCACCGCGGCCGCAGCGTCGTCGGCCGTCTGCGAATAGAGTTCGAGTCCCGTGTGGGCGGTGCTCACGGAACGCGCTCCGCCACGGTGTCGACGAGGTCGAGCAGCATGGCCTTGCACGCCGAGGGCAGCATTGCTCCTTCGACGATCATCGTGGCTTCTTCGAGCGTCTCGTAGACCATGCGCTCGAGGGCCTTCCGCGCTCCTGAGGCCGACAGCGCGGCCTGCGCGGCGCGGATGGCCACGGGACCGGTGTGGGCCTGTGCGAGCGCGAGGCTCACCTCGGGCCAGTCCTCGGTCTCGCGGGCGAGGGAGATCAGGTGCGTCTTCTTCGCTTCGCGCAGGTCGCAGCCCTCGTCCTTGCCGGAGACGGCGGGGGTGCCGAAGGCGCCGATGAGGTCGTCGATGAGTTGGTAGGCGAGTCCCAGGCGTTCGCCGAAGCGTTCGAGGGCGTGGAGGGAAGCCTCGCTTGCGCCGGCCATCACGGCGCCGGCCTGCAGGGGCGCCGAGAACGAGTAGACGGCGGTCTTGTCGCGCGTGGCCGCCAGGACGGTCATCGCATCGACGTCGCCCGCGGAGACGGCGTTCTCGACGTCGGCGAGCTCGCCCGCGGCCGAGACGATCACGGCATCCTCCACGAGACGAAGGAGTTCGGCGCGCATGGCCGCCGGCACGTCGGCCAGGGCGACGAGTCGCCCCGCCTCGTGCAGAAGCATGTCACCGGCGAGGATTCCCGCGGCGTTTCCGAGCAGCGCGGCACCGGCTTCGTCGGCGCCTCTCTCGAGGCCGCGTTGGCGGAATTCGCCCCCGATGTTCGGGATGCCGCGGCGCTCGAGGTCGTGGTCGATCACGTCGTCGTGCACGACGAAGGCCGTGTGGAGAAGTTCGAAGGCCGCGGCGACCTGCCAGAGTGCCGAGAGCGCGACGGCGTCACCGTCGAGGGTGTCGTAGGCGGCGGCGACCAGCAGGGGACGGAAGCGCTTGCCCCCGGTGGCGGCGCGGCGGATGGCGGATGCCAGGGCACGCGCGCCGTCGCCCAGCGGCCCGACGCGGTACTCCAGGCGTTCGAGGGCCGTCTCGATCGCGTCTTCGATCTCTTGCCGCGCAGTGGGGGCAGAGGGGACGGCGACGATCACGATGCTCTCCTCACGGCGGGTAGGGCGTCGAACAACGCAAGCTGCTCGGCCTGCATGACCAACCAGGGGCTGAACGCCCAGGGCGTGGCGGCGAGCGAAGCGGCGAGGTCGAGGGGGTCCACCCAGCGGTACTCGGCGACCTCGTCGGGGTGGGGCTGCGGGTCCTCATCGGTGCGGGCAACGTAGACGGGGCAGATCTCGTGCTCGACGATGCCGCTCGCGTCGACGGCGCGGTAGCGGAAATGCGGGAGGGCGAGTTCGAGATCGCGCACACGGAGCCCGACCTCGAATCCGGCACGGCGATGGACGGCCGCGATCATGGGTTCGCCCGGGGCGGGGTGTCCGCAGAACGAGTTGGTCCACACGCCCGGCCAGGTCTTCTTGTGCAGCGCGCGCCGGGTGACCAGCACCTGGCCGTCGCCGTTGACGACGTGACACGAGAACGCGAGGTGCAACGGGGTGTCGGTATCGTGCACACTCGCCTTGGGCGCCGTGCCGATCTCGCCTCCGAAATCGTCCAGGAGGACGACATACTCGGTCTCGCTCATCGTGCCTCCTGTTTGCTAGTTTAGCTAGCGATGTGAGCCTGACTATACCCAGGCGGAAAGGGGGTGTCCACCGTGACCAGCCCCGTGTCGACCTCTGCTAGCCGACCCCGTGTCGTCGAGTCGCTGCGCGCCATCCAGACGCTGAGCGACGCCCTCGATCGCATGCACAGCGGCATGAAGGGCGACATGGACATGAACGCCAGCGACCTCGCGACGCTGCGAATGCTGACCATCCGCGAGCATCGAGGGCAGATGGTCAGTCCGCACGACGTGGCCGCTCATCTGCGCATCTCGACAGCCTCCACCACCAAGCTCATCGACCGTCTGGTGGCGTCGGGCCACCTCGAGCGTCGCCCGCACCCCTCCGACGGTCGTGCGCGCGTCGTCGTGCTCACCGACAAGTCGCGACGGGAGTTCTTCCAGCACTTCGGCGTTCGTCTCGGCGCCATGCGCGAGATCGCCGACCGCTTCGACGACACCCAGCTGGCCACCGTCACGCGCTTCATGGACGAACTCACCGAGGCCATCGCGACCGACGACTGACGGGGCGCCGTGCGCGACCCCCTACCGTCGCGGCGCCGGCCCTCGCGCCACGCGCACGCCGACGTCGTCGAACCCCTCCCGCGGCCGCCCTCCCCGACGCGCCGTCGCCCGCACCAGCGCCGGGGCATCCGACCAGCCGCCGCCCCGGAACGCGCGGGCGTCGCCGTCGCCCTCGGGGTCGTAGGCGTCCATGCACCATTCCCAGACGTTGCCGAGCGTGTCGAACAGGCCGTGGAGGTTGGGCAGGCGCGCGCCGACCTCCGACGGGTGACCCACCCCGTCGGCAGCAGTCCACGCCACGTCGCGCACCGGCCCGTAGGCCGCCGAGACCGACCCCGCGCGGCACGCGTACTCCCACTCGTCGTCGGTGGGCAGGCGGAAGCCGTCGGCCTCGGCATCCCCGTCGACGACCTCGCCGTCGAAGGAGTACACCGGGTCGAGCCCCTCCCACTCGCTCAGCGCGTTGCAAAGGCGGATGGCGCGCAGCCAACTCAGGTCGACGGCGGGGCGCCTGGGGTGGCGGGAAGGGATGCCGAGCAGTTCGGCCACCTGCTCCTCGGTGACGGGATAGACGCCGATCTCGAACGCCTCGACGACGATCTCCCGACGCTCAGCCCCGCGCAGGTCTCCCCGCAGCACGCGGCCGGCGGGGATCGTCGCCATTTCGACGTCTGTCAACGTTGCTCACCACTCACCGGTCAGAGAGTTTCGACGGAGGCGTGGGGCCCCTGCGAAGACTCGATGACTAAGGGTGACGCATGTTTCCAGCGGAAATGCCCAGGGTGACATCCGCGGCTTTTCGTGCAGTCGTCAGGAACGGACGAGATCCGCCGTGGCACGCACGCCCACGCCTTCGGTCGGCCGCGGCGCGAAGACGGGCGAGGACAGGTCCCCGGTGTCGAGGTCGGCGTACTCGTGGGCCGCAGAGCAGTACGACCTCTGCCCGCGCCATACGGCGCGGCTGGGTCGGAGGGTTGCTCCACAGGTCTCGCAGCAGACGACGGGACTACCGAACACGAAAGTGTTCACGGCGTCCCGCACGCGCATCAGCACGTTGTTCATGTAGCTCTCCTCGTTACCCGGCCCGACGCCCCGCGATGTCCGTGACGGAGCGGGCCCACGACCGACGCTACGGGTCACGCACAGGGGGGATGAGCGGCTTGGGGATTTCCTCGGGGGATCTTGCGGTACGGCCGCTCTCCTTCAGAAAACCCTGCGCCGGCGTCGAACAACGGTCCCGTCGGCGCAGGGGATCCTTCCGGCGGTCGACGTCGACCCCCTCCAGCGCCCTATGCCAGCTGGACCATCCACAAATCGCTGTCGCCGGTGACGAACAGGCGCTTCTCGTCGGAGTCGAAGGTGCAGTTGCTCACGACGTGCGGGGTGGGTATAACGCCCAGGCGTCGTCCCGTCTCGTCAACGATGACGACCCCCGCCTCGCTCGAGATCCAGAGCCAGTCGCGGCTGTCGACGACGAAGCCGTCCGGGATTCCGGCATCCACTGTCGCGAAGGTGCGCGGGGTGCCGAGCGTCACGCCGTCCCAGCTGCAGGCGACGACGCGGGGGAGTCCCGCCGCGTTGGACTCGGCGACGTAGAGCGTGCGCTCATCGCGGCTGAAGGCCAGACCGTTGGGTTGGTCGAGATCGATCATGCGCTGCAGGCTCTCGCCCTCGCGCCAGCGGTAGACGCTCTGGTGCGGGAGGGCGGGGTCGGCGGGATACCCTTCGCGCGGGTCCGAGATGCCGTAGGTGGGGTCGGTGAACCAGATCGCCCCGTCGGATGCCACCACGAGGTCGTTGGGCGAGTTGAGCGGCTCGCCCTCGAAGGCGTCGACGAGCAGCACGGTGCCGGTCGCGTCTGTACGGCTGATTCCGCGGCGACCGTGCTCGGCCTGGACGAGGCGGCCCTCGGCATCCATGGTGTTGCCGTTGGCGAAATTCGAGCGGTCGCGCACCGTGACGATGCTGCCGTCTTCGCGCCAGGCGAGCGTGCGACGGCCGATCACATCGCTGAAGACGAGGGAACGCTCCTCCGGCCACCACACGGGGCCTTCGGCCCATGTGGCGTCGGCGTAGAGCGACAACAGGCGCGATGACGGCGGCAGGACGGCCGCGAGACGCTCGTCCCAGACGCGGGGCGGGGCGATCTCGACCTGCTCGGGGGACCGCGGGTGCTGCAGGATCTGACCGTCGAGGGGGAGGGGCATCCGCCCAGTCAATCCGGTCGGCATGGGAGCGGAGAGCGGGTTGACGTGTTCAGCCGAACGGGTGCGGTGTCGGGGCGCCGGGGGAAGAGGTGAACTGCACGAGCATCTGCCAGCAGGGTTCGTCGCCCACGGTGCCCGAGAGATGCCCGCGGTCGCCGTCGATCTCCGCGGTGTCGACGTCCTGTCCGAAATGGATGTCTCCGGGACCCATCTCGACCCGCGCGCCATCTTGCGTCGCGAGGAACCAGCGCCCGCGCAGCGGAATGACCCACTGAGGATGAGGAGATGGATGCCAGTCCCCGACCCAGCCGACGGGGAGCACCGCGAAGAGCACCGCGGCCACCTCGCCCGGGAAAGGACGCATCCACTGCGGGTCGGCCCCGCCTCCGACGCTCTGCAGTCCGAAGCCGCGCATGATCGATTCGTCGAGTCGGCTCCTCCCGTCGAGCCCGGTCCACATGTGCACGAATGGCAGCGTCGGCGGAGTATCGGCGTCGCGGCCGTCGTCGTCGAGAGGTGCGGTGGTGGTCGTGTCCATGTGACGAGTCAATCTGCGAAACGGCCCACGGACGGAGGGTTGACGGACGGGCCGCCCGGAACAACGCCGAAGGGCGTCGCCGACTTCCGTCGGCGACGCCCTCGAGGAACGCGTGAGGCGTCAGGCCTTGCTGCGGCGGTTGCGGCGTGCCGTCGCGGCGACCGCGACAGTCGCGCCGGCGAGGACGAGGGCGCCACCGCCGACCCAGAAGCCGAGGAGCGAGTTCGCGTCCATACCCGTCACAGCCAGCGAGCCGCTTCCGCCGGTGCTACCGCCGGCGTTCGTCGTGCCGCCGACGCTCGTGCCGCCACCGACGACGCCGGTCGACGTGGTGGGGCTGCCGTCAGCCGCGGTGCCCGCGGCGGTCAGGAGGTATGTGCCGACCTGAGGCTCCGGGAGCGTGATGACAGCGGTCGCAGAGCCCGACGCATCCGCGAACTTCGTGACGGAGGCCGACGTTACAGCGAGACCCGCGGTCGCGATGTTCGAGCTGGTCACCCCGACGCCGGTGAGGGTGAACGACACGGGGCTTCCCGGCAGGTAGCCGGCGAAGCCCTGGGGCCCATCCTCGGTGATCTCGCGAGACTGGGTCCCGGGGGCGGTGGGGACGTAAGTCTGCGCCTGTACGGCAACCGGCGCTGCGAGAAGCAGCGCGCCAGCGAGCGCGGCCGTAGCGCCGACCTTTGCAAAATTGAGCTTCATGAATGCCTGCTTTCGAATCCGGGGTACCGGAGAGAGGTGGTCCGCGCTCGTGCTATCCGGCAACGACGTAAGGGGAGGACAACGGTGAAGCGGGTCTTTATAAGACATTCTGAGTATTGCCTAGGTACATTCCCGATGCAAACTGGGAGTGGTTTCCGGCACGTTAAATGTCACTGTACGGAACATTCTTGGGACGCCTCGCGTCCGCCCTACCCCAGAGTCGCGCTGGGCGAGGAGATGCATCTCGCCTGGACGGCGGTCGGGAGCGACGCGTCCGCGGTCGGTGTGATGAGAGCCTCAGCCTCCGACGCCCCGGAATCCGATTCGACGGTGATCACGACCGTGTCTGTCGCTTGCGGACCGAGTGTCGAACCGAAGGTCAGCACGTCTCGTCCGTCGAACGATCCCTCCGTCGGACCTGTGCCGCTCGTGGTTGTCGCCGAGGCCAGCCTCCACCCCTCCGGAAGGAAGATGTTGCTGACCACGGTCGCGGCGCCGGGCGCGGTCCCAAAAGCCCCATTTCCCGTGACGTATTTCGGCAGGCTGGTTGCGGCGTCTGTGGGTGCCGTGTTCGTCAAGGTCATCGTGACGGTGAGCTGACGGTCCTGGGCACTGCACGGGCCCCACGTGAGTGTCACGATCGGTCGAACGTAGAAGCTCATCTTGGACCCCGTCCCGTCGTTGAGATACACGCCGAAACGAGCGGTGTCTGAGTCCGTGGTCGGAATGGCGCCGGCGAGGGTTGTGCCATCGATGAGAGCTCGTTGCATCGGATCTGCCGACCACAGGAGGATGCGACGTTCTTCGGTCGCGCGCGCAAGGGCAGTCACCAGACCGGTCGCGGAGCCCCGTCCGTCCAGGAGAGCGGAGAAGACAGCGCCGGTTGCGCCGGCGAAGAAGGCATCTTGTGCAGCAGGCTCGGGGTAGCGCTGGTACACATCGTTCAGCAGAACGGACACGGCGCTGGCGGATGTCAGAGACTCCCCGTCCGGGAGAGCGACCGGTCCCGTGGCCTGCAGTAGGTAGGACAGGGTCACCGGGTCGATTGCGACGACCCCGTCGACGTCGACTCCCGTCTGCTCGCGATACATCTCCTTCGCTAGCGGGCCGTCCACGGAGAAGTCGGGGATCTCCGTCAGGTTATGGAAGAACCGAGCAGGACGGGATCCATAGATCTCCCGCACGTCATCTGGCAGTTGCGCGGCGGGCGCCCTGATCCCGCGTGACAGCTCTGTGGCGGACCGCGTGTCGATGAGCGATATCACGCCCCCGTCGGTCCGCATGAGAATCGCGGTGCCGGTGATGCCACCGAGAGAACGCCACTCGGCGTTGTTCTGGACGAGGACGAGGTACGAGCGCGGACCGTCGTCGCCCAGCATGGCGGGGAAGAGCTTCGTGGCCCGTGCGAGCGCGTCGATGGCGGCGGACGACCGGGTGAACAACGCGTCGGCTCGATCGACTGCTGAGCCGACCGAGCCGATGAGGGGGGTACGGTCGAGGCCCTGAATGGCGGATGCTGCGCGACCCGATGCGTCAGCCGCACGTTGTGCCGTCGGCTCGAGCTCGACAAAAGGCGCCGTATCGAACCGGCCGCCGCTCGGCCGCAGATCGTCGAGGGAAATATCCTGCGCGACCGCCGCCAGAGGCAGTAGCGCACCGGTGAGGAGCTGATCTGACGAGGCGGCGATGGTGCGGAAGGCGGACAGTTGTGGGCCCAACCACGGTGTCCGTTCGGCCAGGGACCAGATCCCGTCAGACGTGAGTTCGTGGGCGCCTCGAGCCTCGGTCGCGATGTTCTCGAGGGCAGGCCCCGCGAGGGACGGGTCCGCCGCGAACGCCGCTGATACGTCGGAAACCGATGCTTCTACACGAGTCAGATGGTCATATGCCAGCGCGCCTCGCACCCCGACCCACACGATGATGAAGCAGGCGACGACGGACAAGGCCGCCAGAACCCAGGCGGCAAGTCTTCCTGCATGGTGCAGCCGCGGCGGAAGGATTCGGGAGCTCAACCGGCGAGCGTCCGTTCTGCGATCCGCCAGCGTGCGGACTTGCGTCCCTTCGCGTCGCAACGCTCTAAAGACGACAGGGCCGATCCGTGGCGACTCACGCGTCTCGTGTGACTTCTCGTGCGGTTCGACGAGGCCCCGGATCGGCTGAACCTCTGGATGCTTCGCTCTCGCCGGTCACATCTGTCGAGCCGGTCCGGAATCGCAGTGAGGCCAGCGTCTTCGGTTCCCGATCGACCGGTCCTCCTCCTTCGCCGTAGCCATAGACCGAGCCGTACCCGTACCCATACCCGTAGGCGGAGTAGTAAGAGTCCGGTCCTCTGGTGGGGACCATCGACATGACGAAGCCGGCTAGGTTCGCATCCACGGCGTTCAGTGCTTCGGTCGCACCCGTGAGCTGATGTTTGGTTGTTCGACCAGCGGCTACCACCATCAGCGCACCGCTCGTGAGTCGCGAGAGGATGGCCGCGTCTGTGACCGGCAAAAGGGGAGGACCGTCGCAAAGGACGACGTCGAAGTCGTTCTCGAGAGCGCCGAGAAGCACACCCATCTGGGTGGAACCGAGCAACTCACTCGGGTTCGGCGGAATCTTGCCGGCGGGGAGGACGTACAAACTCCGCCCGCCCCAGGGCAACATGACGTCGCGAACGTCCGCGCGACCGATCAGAACGTCGGTGAGACCCGCACCGCCCTCGATGCCCAGGTACTCGGCCACCTTCGGCTTGCGCAGGTCCGTGTCGAGCAGCGCGACTCGTTTTCCTGCGTCAGCAAGAGCGATCGCGAGATTGATGGTCGTCGTGGACTTGCCTTCGCTGGGGATCGAGCTGGTGATGACGAAGCTCGATCGGCCGCCCATGTCGAGGAACTGCAGGTTCGTGCGAAGTGCTCTGAACGACTCCGCGCGGGGACTCGACGGGTCAGCATGAACAATCAGCGGCCGCTCTTTTGCCTTGGCGTCGTACGCGATCGCGCCGATGGCCGGAGCGCCCGTGATGAGTTCGGCGTCCCGCGGGGTTCGGATCCGGTTGTCCAAACTCGTCCGGAGAACGGCGACGAGGATGGCCAATCCAGCTCCTACGAACAACCCCAGAGCCACATTGAGAAGTGTGTTGGGGCTCGAAGGCGCCAACGCGGGTTCGGCCTGGCTGACGAGACTCAGCCGCACCGGGCTCGATCCGTCACTTGCTTCGGGCTCCAGCCGGGGCACGGCGGCGGACAGGCTCGTGGCGATGGCGTTCGCGATGTCGGCAGCGCTTTCCGCGTTCCGATCAGAAACCGTCACGGTGATGAGAGTGGAGTTCGGCGATGCTGTTGCCTTCACCTCGCTCGCGAGTGCCTTGGCCGTGACGTCCAGATCGAGGCTGTCTACAACGGGCTGCAGCACAATGGGCGTGGACACGAGTCCGACGTAGGTGTTGATGCGCGCCTGCGTGAAGCTCGAGCCTTGCTGAAGTTCTGCGACGGTGTTGCCCGATTGCGTGGACACGAAAACGGTGCTCGACGATTCGTAGATGGGAACGCGGGTGAGCGTGTATCCGACCATGACTGCGGCGCCCAGCAATGTCAGCACAATCATGACGAGCCAGTTTTTACGCAGGATACGGATGTAGTCGCTGAGCTCCATGGTGCCTTTCAAGAACGCGCCGCCAGCCTGTTCGGCCCGGCCGCAGGAATGAGCCCCAGTCTTCCACAGGAATCGTCACGTTCAGGATCGGTGCGCTACAACCATGTGTCGATTGGGCGTCGATTTAGGTGTTTACGGGATTAACGGCTCTTGCCGAACCAACCGGGTGAACCGATCTCCAGTCGCATCCGTCGTTCTCATTCAGGATGATGCTGAGACAGCGGATCATCCCTCGCGTGTCGGTCCCAGAGCAACGAGGCGGACTACGCGTTCCACCGCTATCAACGCCGGCTCCAGTTGACGGGCGGCTTGCTCGTAGACACCGCGGGATCGCCGGTACGGATCCACGACGTCGTCGTCATTCGGCCGCATGGGAGGCAGCACCAGACCTCGTCGAGCGTTCACAGCGGCGAGCGCCCCCGCGAGGCGGGAATGGGGGTCGCCGGCGGTGTTCGAGGCGGCCTCCAAGAGTTCCGCATCCGACATCTCCTCGGTGAGGCGCGCGAACTCCCGCGCCGTGAAACAGCGACGCATCTGCGCCGGGGCGAGCTCGACCACCTCGCGGCGGTGTTCACGGGCCATCGCCACGGTGAGATCGACGGCCTCCAGGTCAGTCGCCTTCAGACGCCGGGCGCGATGTTGCGCGAGTTCGTCGGCGACGGCCCCCATGCCCACCCCCGTCTCTACAGCTTCATGGGTGGCCTGCATGCCTTCACGCGGCCGCGTGCCCGCGCTGTCGACCCTCACACCGAGGGTCGACAATCGAGTCCGCAGCACCTGCGCGGCGACCGGTGATCGGCAGATATTGCCTGTGCAGACGGTCATGATTCTCAGCACGGCGGCCTTCGGTTCGGCGACGGGAATGTCGCGGTCGGTTTTATCGACGGTAGCTTAATGACGTGCTGACGAGTCTTTTCGACGATCCACCCGGGCGTTTCACCGAACCCGACCAACCATGTCAGTCGACCGCCACGTGAGCCGCGACGGCATGACGGTGCAGAGCTCGGCGGCGAGGCGAGAGCGGTCGAGCCGTGCCCGCTCGGATTGGCGGCTGGGTGGGCGGGGTGTGCATCGTTGGGATGGTGTCGTCATTGCCACCGCCTTGATCAGCTGCGGTGTGGCTGTCATCGCCTCAGGTTGGGTCGGCCGATCGCCCATGCCATGGGCCCCCGCGTTATCCGTGATCGTCCTCTGGGGGGGACTTGGCCTCCCCGCCGTCCTGGCGTTTTCGAGGGGAGTGCCAGCACGCCTCCTTACGTTTCACGCGCGCGACCTGTTGTGGGCGTTCTGCCTGGGTCTCGCATTGCGCATTCTCCAGGGCATGCTCAGCAACGCGAACTCTTCGCCGTTCCCCTCGTTCTCCGGTGGAGCGGATACCCGCGACGAGCTAGTGGGACTGTCTTTTCGAGTGGCGAGCGGACTCGTCTCGCCCCTGTTCGAGGAGTTCTTCTTCCGAGGCGTCCTTTTGGTGGCCACGTACCAGATGCTGCGAAGACCTCTCGGCTTCGTCGGCGCAGGCGTCGCCGCGACGGTGGCGTCCGTGGCGTTATTCGTATGCCTGCATCTCTTCTTCGAGGGGTTGAGCGGTGCGGAAGTCACCCAACTCGTCTTCGTCGGTTTCGGCTGCGCCGTGTATACACTCGCGACCGGACGCCTGTGGGGTGCGGTGTTGATCCATCTGACCTACAACGCGTCCTTCTTCGGCCTCATGGCACTCGGAACAGTCTGAGGTCACCGAGACCCCGAGGTGAGGGCGCGATCGGACATCCCCCCAAGAAAGCTCGCGCCACGGCGAGTGGACCCGGTGAACATCCACCGCAGCGGTTTGACCCGTGGTTCGTCGATCGAGAATGAGTCTGACGAGGCCGTGGCAGAGAAGCTCGATCCATGAGCCTTTCGGACAAACATGATCTCTGATTCGCAGGCTCGGGTGCAGAAGTTGTCAAGCGACTGGGTCGCTGACGAGGGCGTCGCGTCGAGCATTCCCGTGTGCGTGGACGCGTTGCGGATGTGCGTCGGACCTCTCCATAGCCACCAGACCTACACAGATCGGTACTGACGACGAGCGTCCGCGCCGCGGCGCTCGAAGATGCGGCGGTGGGCCTTCCCCGGCGCGTCGGGCGGTTGGGTTCCTCTGCTGGTCGTCACTGCGAAAGCGGCCGCGATACCAGCGACAGGAAAATAGAGGAACGGGTCAATCAGTTGGTTTGAAACCCATCCTCCGAGCAGCCAGACAGAGACGCTAACAGCGAGATAGACGGTCAAGCCGCTCTCGAAGCCGCGCACCCTCCAGGCGTCCCGGATGCTCATCACCCAGTAGCTGACGACGGCGAGGAACAACAGTAGGCCGCCCGCCGCGAGGAGCTGCAGATAGATGTTGTGCGCGAGAAGCACGTATTCGATGCCGAGCCCGTGTAACGGCGAGTGTTGCAAGTCGAGTAACGCCTGGGCGGCAAGATCGGAACGTCCCTCATCGCTCTGCGCGGCGTTGGCGCTCGAGAAGCGGAAGAGTTCGGAAGTCTGCTGGAGTATCGACGGGTCTAGCACGAGCACGTACACGACGATCGCTGCAACGAGGCCGATGAGCCACGGTATGACTCGGCGGCTTCGCGTGGCGAACATGAGCACCAACAGGATGCCGACAATGACGCCAGCCTGTGCCGCCCGCGACCCGGAGAAAACGGCACCGGCTGATGTGACGGCCAGGAGCAGCAATCCCAGCCAGCGTCGGCCGCCCATGATCCATAGCGCGGCGGGGGCCGCGACAGCGCAGCTGATGCCGAGGCTGTTGGGGTGGAAGCTGAGGCCCGCACCGCGGCTCAGTCCGTTCTGGAAGCCCAGCAGGGTGACGGAGACGTTCGTGATCCCTGCGAAATCGAGGATAGCGACCAGGGCGCTCACCGCGGCACCAATTACCCACGCCGTGATTACCCGCGGCACCCAGGCTGGGCGACGACGGGCGGCCAGGGCGAGCACGGCGGGCAGGACGGTCATGGCGAGCACCCACTGGCCGGCGCGCACCCAGGGGTTGATCGTGGTGACGTCGAGAGCAGTGACGTACTCGAACCGACCGAGGAGGTAGGAAGCGTCCACCGGGATTACCGCGTGCACGCCGACGACGATTGCGACGGCGAGCGCGGGCAGCCAGACCCACAGCGGGCTGCGTCCCGGTGCACGAGTCGCCAGTGTGTCCAAGCTGATGAGTAGCGCGGCCAGAGCCAGGAACAGCACGCCGGGGCGGTTGTTGGCGATGTTCAGCGCGTTCCAGGGCGAGGTGAGCGCAGCGACCACGAGGAGTGCGCCCCCGATGTCCGTCAGCGTCCACTTGCCGGGCGAGATGCGCGGGGCATGCTTCGCGCGGACGGTGAGCGTGTGCGACCCGGCGATCATGACTGGGAACCTATCTATCTGCGACATTGGATGCGTCGAAAGTCAACTGCGAGGTGCGCGGGGGAGCAGCTTGTCCGTCCCCTTGTCGGCCAGCCACGCCGCTCCGATCGTTCCCGCGATCGCGGGAACGATCCACCAAGACTCGTTGGCTGAGGTCTGCACGAGAATCGGGTAGTGCACGACGTAGAGCCCGTACGAGATGCCAGCTACCGCCGCCGCCGCGCCGGCAACTCGGACACTCATCCGAGCGAGGAGTGAGCGGATAGGCGTGAAAAGCAGTGCGAAAAGGACCAGCACGACTGCGCAGTGTCGGAAGATCAGGAATGGAAAGTAGCCGAGTCCCGCGAAGCCATAGGCGAAGACTCCGACCGCTGCCGCGGCGCAGAGCACCGTCAGGCCCACGAACTCGGGAAGCGCGTTACGCACGCGGATACCGCCACCCAGATACAGGTGCGCGACCATTGCTCCGGCCCACCACATCAGGAAGTACGCGATCACAAGGGACAGGTGGTTGGGTGCCATCAGGTACGTCGCATAGGCGACGACCGAAACGATCGGCACGGCCCAACGCGTTGCAACCTCAGACCGTCGCCAGGCAATCATGACTATGGGGAAGACCATGTAGAAGAAGATCTCGTAAGACAGGGACCAAAGCGGATCGTTGCCGAGGTAAGGGTCCGTGACGACCCCCGGCTTGAGGAAGCCGATATCCTGCACGGCCAGGAGCGTACCCAACAGAGACTCGACTGAGAACGATTGACTAATCAGTCCGGTAGCCCACAACGCTGTGGAGATGGCCATCGCGACCAGCATGGGCGGGTAGATTCGCCGAACGCGCCGGAGGTAGTACCCCATTGGTCGAGCCGAGCGGTCCTTCTCGTTCGCGAAGATCACGAAACCGCTCAGCAGGAAGAAGACCAGCACGGCCTCCTGGCCGAAGGAGAAAATTGCGCCCGCGGGGCCCGGGATCTGGACGGTGTGATGAACCACCACGTATAGCGCAGCCATTGCGCGCGCGACGTCGAGGCCTGCCCGCACGCTCGGCGAAAGCGTTCGTGGCGCTATGGTTTCCTGCTCCGATCCCGTCGTTCTCTGAGCAGATCTTGAGGGTGGTGTCGTGTCTCTTTTGTAGGTCCCGTTCAACTCGTTCATGGGGCCACAGCCGTCGATATCTGGTTGGACGCTCCCGCGATGGCCGGGGCGGAGTCGTGCTTACGTTCGTCCGTGAGACGTATGCCCGCCGGTTCTGGGAGCATCAACTCCGCCAATTCGGCCAGTGCGACTCGTGAGGGAGCCGTGGGGGAGCGTCCGTGCATTATCGGGGGTTCCTTCGCAGCCAGTACAGACGAATGAGATAGGTCGACCACCGCACGAAGGTAGCGAGACAGAAGCCGATGGTGCCGCCTGTCACCCCACCCATGCTGGCCCCCGCTGCAACCGACGAGAGGAGGACAGCTGCGAGGGCCAGACTGCTCCACACCACGAAGCCTTCATCGTCGAGTCCTTGAAGTGCGTTGGTCATAGGAGTTGCGACGCCGAGGAAGAGGATGGCGTAAAGCGACCACCCCAGCGCGGCACCGGTATCCCCGTAAGAGTCTCCGAGAAGCCACTGAACGATCTGCGATCCGAACACGGCTACGGGGGCGCACAGCAACGCGAGAGCGGCCGTCGCCCCGATCAGTCGGATGGCTATCCGTCGCGCGTAGCTGCCCGATTGTCGTGCTGCGTGCGGCAGCATGATGGATCCGATCGCCCCGGGGATGATGAGCACGGGCTGGGCCAGGCGCGTCACCGCCGCATACCGCGCCGCTGTGTCGCTCCCGGTCAATGCCGTGACGACGGCGGCGTCGAGGAGCCTGCTCTGGCCCGCCAGGAATGGCCACATGTACCGCGAACTGCGTCGGATCACCTGTCGGAGCGGCGTAGGAGACCGTTCCTCGGAGAGGCGGGTACGGACGTAACGGGTTCCGACGAACTGCGCGAATGCGCCGCCGACCGCGTACGAGAGGCAATACGCCAAGGTTGCGTCCCAGCCGCAGACGACCGCGACCACCACTCCGATCAGATTGATGCCGCGTCGCCCTACGATCGAGATGGTGGGCACGGATTTATTGCCGTCTGCGATCGCGACACCGAGAAGCGTGTCCGCATTCTTCTCGAGGAAGAACCCCACGCTGAGAAGTATCAGCGCGAGAACGAGGCCCCCGGGCGCAGCCAATGCAGCGCATAGCGCGAACAAAACCCCGAAGAGCAGAGTCGACCAGAGGTTCACGCGTAGGGCCGCGCGCACAAGGCTGTCTTCGCCCCTGGCGCGCGCTTTCGAGACGAAACCGGCGAGCCCGAGGTCAGCGAATGCGCATACGAACACCGCGATTCCGCTGACCACGGAAACCGCCGCGAACTCAGCCGTGCTCGAGTTGCGCGCCAGGAAGATCAGCGCCAGCGCCTGTGCTGCACCCGAAATTCCCCGTGTGGCGACGAGTCCCGCGATTTGAGCCTTCATGTGGTCAGTCTCAGGAGCGATCGCCGACGATCGACACCCACCGCTGCGCAACGGCAGACCATGAGAACAGCTCGCGAGCCTCAGCGCTGATCTGTGAACGAGCGCCGACGGGGTGGTCGCCGACGGCACGCTCGACTGCGGTGGCGAAACTCCTGGGGTCGGTCGAGTCGAGCTTCGATGCGCTCTCTTCGCTCAGCATGGTGGCAGCTGCGACTTTCGACGATGCGACGACAAAAAGCCCGTGCATCGCGGCCTCCGCCACACCGATACCGAAGTTCTCGTCTTCGCTGGGCAGGAGGAAGATGTCGCTCTCGGCAAGGAGTCGCTCCTTGGCCTCTCCCTTGACGAGTCCCACCATCTGCACCGCATCCGTCAATCCGAGAGATTGGATGACCTCCTTGATCGAGCGTTCCGTCTCGGAGTCGCCCGCACCGGCGACGGTGAGACTCACGCGCAAACCCGAGTCGAGCAGGTGCCGGACCGCCTGAACGGCGACGTCGACACGCTTCTTCGCGGCGAGGCGCGACATGGTCAACAGGCGGATCGGGTCCGCCAGCGCTCGATCTTCAGGAGGTGACGAGACGAGTGCGGTACCCACCCCTGCGTACTCCACTCTTCGCCCGATGCCGTCGGCGATAAGTTCGCCTTTCTCCACCTCCGAGCCCGTGACGAACGCAGCGAGCCGGTCGTTCATCCACCATCCGGCAGCCAGATGGAATAGGGCCTTCTTGCCCTTCTTGCGTCCTCTCTCGTACCTGGTGAGCGCTCCATGCGGCATGAGGAAGACTCTTGTGCGGCACATCAGGCCAGCTGCGGTGAAGAGAGGAACCCACCACAAGTAGTACCCGTGTAGCACGAGCGCGTCCGCTCGCCGAACCTCCCGAAGGGCGCCGCCGAGTCCCACTTCGCGAGCACCTGGTCGTCCACGCGGTCGCAATCGTCGCGGAGGAGTCGGTGGGAGGTGGCCCCCTTGGTCCGAGAATGTGCGTGAAACGGAGTCTTTCTCGTCTCCCGCGATCCACACGAGGGCTGCTTCCACGCGCGGCTGCGCGTTCAGGGCCAGGTTGAGTTCGAAGGCGTTGCGCGCAGGTCCACCATCGGTGTGGTCGAGTGTGTTGACGATCTGTACGAGGCGGAGCCCCGATCCGCGGGGATCAGGCGACACGCAGCAGTTCCCGCCTCTTGACGCCGATCTGCCAGTAGTAGGTGGAGAGTGCGACGGCGTAGTCGAAGCCCGCCCGACCGTCAAGGAACCCCGCTCGCGCCACGAATGCGTACATGAAGAACAGGAAAGGCTTCATCGGAACGGAGTCGAAGATTCGGCCCTTCACCGTGCGTTTGCTGGCGATGTCCTTCTTCAGCTCGCGGTTCATCTCGAGATGAGCCTCCCAGTCGGAGTACCGGTTGTGTCGGGCGAACCAGCTGCTGACCGGGTCCCGATCGTCGTGCACGATACGAGCGCGCAGCTTCCCGATGGGCGCCGAGGTGGACGGCTGATAGTGCCCCTCGACCTCTCGAATCCCGGGCGCGTCGAGGTCAGCGACCTCTGGGAACCGAGCACGCTTCGTGTTCAAGAGCGAGCGCTTCGTGACCACATGGCCATGAGTCAAGAGCCGCCCGCCGAATCGATACAGCAGGTGGATGTCAAAGGCCCCCTCTGGGGCGGCGGCGAGCTTTCCTTCCAGGGCTCGAAGTTCATCCTTGAGCGCCTGAGTGGGGTACTCATCCGCATCCAGCAGAAGCACCCAATCGTTCTTCGCCCCCGCATGGTCGAGAGACCACTGCTTCTTCTTCGGATAGGCGCCGTCCCACGTGAAGTTAACGACTCGGGCGCCCAGGCTGTGAGCAATCTCGACGGTCCGGTCTGTGCTGTTCGAGTCGACGACGATGAGGTCTTCGAAGTCACTGAGTTCGCGGAGGGTGTTGGCAAGACCCTCCTCCTCGTTCTTGGTCAGGACGATCACGGAAATATCGCTCATCTTCATCTCGCAGTCTCGAATCGCTCGCCGACGTACTTCAACGGGTTTCCGCCCCAGACCTCGCCTGGTCCGATGTGCTCACCGGCCACGAGCGACATGGGTCGCAGCAGGGCGGAGCGGCCGATCCGGCTGCCACCCAGCACGACGCAGCGGCTCGTGATCCACGCGCCGTCTTCGATTCGGATCGGTCGCACGAGGAGCGCCATGTCGCGTCGGTGCGCATGGCTGCCAGTCGAGAGGAACGTCTCTTGCGAGATGACGACATCGCCTCCGACGAAGACGTGGTCCTGATTGTGGAACCACACGCCCTCGCCGATCCACGAGCGGGGACCGACGTGCAGCTTCCAGGGGAACTTGACACGTGTGCGCGGGCGGAAGATGACGTCGTCACCGATCTCGGCGCCGAACGCTCGTAGCACGATAATGCGCAATGTCGAACTGATCTGCCAGGCGTTGGTGACGAAAAGCAGCTCGCAGATGGCCCAAAGATACACCTTCCAGGTCGGCTGGTCCCACGCAGCACGTTCCCCAGGGGCTTTCGAAAGATCGATCACCGGGCTGCTGTTCATGCCGCCCCTTTCTTGGTCGGTGCAATGCTTTTGTCTAGCCGTATGATGGGCCATTGTGGGCCAATCTTCGCAAACTCTCGTCTTCGGATTGAACTACCCCCCGGAGACTACGGGAATCTCCCCGTACACCGGTGCAATGGCTGCCGGGCTCGCGCGGCGCGGGCGCCAAGTTCGTGCCGTCGTCGCGCACCCTCATTATCCGGAGTGGAAGATCGCGCCGGGTTACGGGCAGTGGTCGAAGCGCGAAAGAATGGACGGCGTCATCGTCGACCGCGTCCTGCATTTCGTGCCCCGCCGGCCCACGTTGGTGCCCCGCGCGCTCGCGGAGGTGAGCTTCGGACTGCGCCAGGCGTTCGTTCGATGGGGTCAGCCGTCGGCCATCGTCGCGGCGTCTCCGGCTCTTCTGTCGTCGGCCATCGTCCGCCTGCGCGCACTCGCGACCCATCGCGAGACGCCCTTCGTGGTGTGGGTCCAGGATCTGTACGGTCTGGGCGTCGTCGAGACGGGACAGGGCGGAGGGCTCGCCGCGCGTGCCCTTCGAGCCCTGGAAGCCTGGCTGCTGCGCTCGGCGTCGACCGTCGTCGTGATCCACGACCGCTTCGCCGACCGCGTCCATCACGACTTCGGGATCCCGCGCGAGCGCATCGTCGTCGTCCGCAACTGGACTCACCTCCCGCCGATGCCGCCCGTCGACGTGGCCGATGTGCGCCGGGCGCACGGGTGGTCCGATGACGATGTCGTCGTCGTCCACACCGGCAACATGGGGGTCAAGCAGGGGCTACAGCACGTCGTCGACGCGGGCCGATTGGCTCACGAAAGGGGCGAGCGGGTACGTTTCGTGTTGGTGGGTAATGGCGCCCAACGCGATGAGCTCCAGCAGCGTATCGACGAGCACCCCACGACGACGCAGATCCTGCCGCCGTTGGACGACAAGGCATTCGCCGAGACGCTCCAATCGGCCGACATCCTGCTCGTCAATGAGCTCCCGGGCGTGGCAGAAATGGCCGTCCCCAGCAAACTTACGTCGTATTTTGCCTCAGGCCGGCCCGTGCTCGCGGCGACCGACGCGACGGGCATCACCGCTCAAGAAGTGACCGCGGCAGGCGCGGGCCTGGTCGTTGCGGCGGGAAGCCCGGAGGCGATTCTCGACGGAGCGAAGCTCCTCGCATCCGACCGTGACGAATGCCGTCGATTCGGTGCGAGCGGAAAACGTTACAAAGAGACGGTTCTCGAGGAAACAAATGCGATCGACCGGTTCTGTAGTCTTCTCGACAATCTGACCGCCCCTGTAGGCGCTGAGCGCGTTCATTGATCTGACCCCCAAGAGATCGGCACTAGTACTTTGACGAAGCGTGCATTCATCACCGGCATCACCGGCCAGGACGGTTCCTACCTGGCGGAACTCCTGCTGTCGAAGGGCTACGAGGTGCATGGTCTGATCCGTCGTGCGTCGACCTTCAACACCAGTCGCATCGACCACCTGTACGTCGACCCGCACGACCCGGAAGCCAAGCTGTTCCTGCACTACGGTGACCTGTCCGACGGTGCGCGCATGGTCACCTTGCTGAGCCAGATCGACCCCGACGAGGTATACAACCTCGCCGCCCAGTCCCACGTGCGCGTCTCCTTCGACGAACCGGAGCACACCGCCGACACGACGGGCACGGGGACCATTCGCCTGTTGGAGGCGGTGCGCCTCGCCGGCATCCAGACAAAGTTCTACCAGGCGTCCACATCGGAGCTCTACGGCGCGACGCCGCCCCCGCAGAACGAAGAGACCCCGTTCTACCCGCGTTCCCCGTACGCGGCAGCGAAGCTGTACAGCTACTGGATCACAAAGAACTACCGCGAGGCGTACGACATGTTCGCCGTCAACGGCATCCTGTTCAATCACGAGTCGCCCCGACGCGGCGAGACGTTCGTGACACGCAAGATCACTCGAGCGGTCGCGCGTATCAAGGCGGGGGAGGAGAACCACCTCTACCTCGGCAACCTCGACTCGATCCGCGACTGGGGCTACGCCGCCGAGTACGTCGAGGGCATGTGGCGGATGCTGCAGGCGGACACCCCCGAGGACTTCGTTCTCGCCACGGGCGTCGGCTTCACCATCAAGGACTTCCTCGAGGTGGCGTTCGGTCATGTCGGGCTCGACTGGGCCGAATACGTGCGTTTCGACGAGCGTTATCTGCGCCCGACCGAGGTCGACGCCCTCATCGGCGACCCGAGCAAGGCGGCCGACAAGCTCGGCTGGGTGCCCTCCGTGCACGGTGACGAACTGGCCCGGCTCATGGTCGACGCCGACACCGTCGCGCTCGAGCAGGGGGCGAAATGGATCGACACGGTCTCGCTGCCCAGCTGGAGCAACCGCGAACTCGTGGGAGTTCGCGCGTGACGACAGCCGTCGACGGGGTGACCTACACGCCGGGCGAGCTCGACCGAGACGCGACGTTCTACGTCGCCGGTCACCGCGGTCTGGTGGGATCGGCCATCGTGCGCCGACTCCGGCGCGGGGGGTTCGAGAACGTCGTGGGCAAGACATCGGCGGAGCTCGACCTGAAGGACCGCGAAGCGGTCTTCGCCTACATGGCCGAGATCAAGCCGCGCTACGTCGTCCTCGCGGCGGCGAAGGTCGGGGGGATCCTGGCCAATTCGACGTACCCCGTCGATTTCCTCAGCGACAACATGCGCATTCAGGTGAACGTTCTCGACGCCGCCCTGGCGAACGACGTCGAGCGCGTCCTGTTTCTCGGTTCGTCGTGCATCTATCCCAAGTTCGCGGATCAACCCATTCGTGAAGAATCCCTGCTGACCGGCCACCTCGAGCCGACGAACGACGCCTACGCGATCGCCAAGATCGCCGGCATCCTGCACACTCAGGCGGTGCGGCGACAGTACGGACTGCCGTGGATCAGCGCGATGCCGACGAACCTCTACGGCCCGAACGACAATTTCTCACCGCAGGGTTCTCACGTGCTCCCGGCTCTGATCCGTCGGTACGACGAGGCCGCGACGTCGGGCGCGGATACCGTCACGAACTGGGGGACGGGTACTCCCCGACGCGAGTTCCTCCACGCGGATGACATGGCCGATGCCTGTCTGCATCTCATGGAGCACTATGACGGGCCCGGTCAGGTCAACGTCGGTACGGGATCTGACGTCACCATCAGCGAGATCGCCGCGACCATCGCCCGGGTGACGGGTTTCACGGGGGAGACCCGCTGGGACACATCCAAGCCGGACGGCACGCCGCAGAAACTGCTCGACGTCTCCACCCTCCGCGACGCGGGCTGGACCGCCGGCATCTCGCTGGAGGAAGGGATGGAGCGGACGGTCGCCTGGTATCGCGACAACGCCAGCGCCCTCCGCGTCTGATGTTCCGGCACGTCGTGCTGTTCCGCGTCCGTGACGGTGTGGGCACGGATGACGTCGATGCCGCCGCGAAGACGCTGCGCGAGCTCGGCAGGCACGTCGGCGTCGTCTCATGGGCCGTCGAGCTGTCTCTCGACGGTCGCAAGGGCACGATCCTTGCTCAGGACGCCACCTTCGCCGACGCCAAGGCGTTCGGTGAGTGGCGTTCGTCGGACGCGCACCGCGAAGCAGCCGCTCACATGGCGCAGATCTCGGACTGGTGGATCGCCGACTGGGAGCAGCCGACGACCTGAGTCACGGCTGGTCAGCGTGTTCGTGCGCCGCCGAGCAATACGGTCGGTGGCTGCGCCATACGGCGTGCTGCGGACGCACGGAGTCCCCGCATGTCTCGCACGTGACCTTCGTCGCGCCGAACAGGAACTCACTCATCAAAATCCTCGCCTGCGTGAGTGGTGCAAACATTGCTCAACTCTTTCCCCGTCCCCCTTCACCGACTCGCCCTGAGAAAGCGCAATGCGAATCGGCCTCGCTGATCATACGTGTCCCCCTAATGGGGGACAAGTTTCGGAGTTCTCCATCGGAGGGGATTGACGGACGCGTGGAGAGATATTCGTCATATTTCCCGCGACACCCGTCAAGGGTTGCGTCGCCAATGCGAAATGGTCATACGATCGACGCAGTCGACGCCGTAGTCCGGCGCGACCCTGTCGCACCCCCTGGACAGGTTTTTCAGAGCAACTCGAAGGCGAGGAGCAATGCAGCACCCTTACGCGCACCATGTTGCAGACCGACCGACGTGGGCGACCCCGCTCGCCACGGTCGTCCTGTGGACCGCGGTCATCGCATTTGCGGTGGCGGGTCTAGCCATCATCACCATGCACGGCGACACGGGAGTCTTCCTCCTCGTCGCCGCTCTCATCGTGGCTGCCCCCGCAGCCGCGGCCAGCCGCTACCGCAGTTACCACTGACGACGGCTTCGTCCGGCTCCGCGCGGAGACCTCATGCCGCGGAGCCGGACGTCCGAGAAACCAAAGGCAGAAGGCCCCGGATCTCGCGATCCGGGGCCTTCTTCTTGTTGCGGGGACAGGATTTGAACCTGCGACCTCTGGGTTATGAGCCCAGCGAGCTACCGAGCTGCTCCACCCCGCGGCACAAGAGAAAACATTACGCCGAGATGAACGGCATGGCAAATCGGGACGCACAGCCCGGGAGTGTCGCGAGAGAATGACCCGGTGAGCAACACTTTCGATGATCTGGCCGACGGACGCCCCGAAAGCCCCGCGCAGCGCGCTGATCGCAACTGGAACGACATCCTGCAAGAACTGCGGGTGCTGCAGACCGGTACGCAGATTCTCACGGGCTTCCTGTTGGCGTTGGCGTTCCAGGCCGCGTTCGCTGATCTCGTCCCGGCGCAGCGGACGTTCTACCTGGCGCTGGTGTGTCTCGCGGCGCTCAGCGCCGTCGTGGCGCTCGCACCCGTGGCTCTGCACCGCGCGGTCTTCCACCTGCAGGTGAAGCCCGCGCTCGTCCGATTCGGGCATGACGCCCTCCGGGGAGCGCTGGCGCTCGTGTCGATTCTTCTCGTCGGCGTGGTGGTGTTCGTGTTCGACGTGGTGGTCGGCTTCGCCGCCGCCGTGACGGCGGGAGTCGTGCTCGGGGCGGTGATCCTCCTACTCTGGGTGGTGGTGCCGGTGTTCATCCGGCGCGGGGGGAGAGAGGGCGCGCCATGAGTCAGGACACCGTCGGCGTCGCCGTGGCGCAATTCGCGCCCGTGGCGTCGCGCGCCGTCAACCTCGACCACATCACCGCCGCCGCCCGCACGGGAGCGGAGCGTGGCGCGCGCGTGGTGGTGTTCCCCGAGTACTCCAGCTACTTCGTCGACCCGTTCGACGACACCCTCGCTGCGAACGCAGAAGACATCGACGGCCCGTTCGTCGCCGCCCTCACCGTGCTGGCGGGCGAGCTCGACACGGTGATCGTCGCGGGTCTGCTCGAGAAGGCCGACGACGGTCGACGGGTGCGCAACGCGGTCGTCGCCGTGGGCGGAGACGGCGTCCGTGCGATCTACCGCAAGCTGCACCTCTACGACGCCTTCGGGCAGCGCGAGTCCGACTGGGTGGAGCCGGGCGAGATCGCCCCTCCCGAGACCTTCGAGGTCGCCGGACTGCGCTTCGGTCTGATGACCTGCTACGACCTGCGCTTCCCCGAGGTCGCGCGCACGCTCGCCGACGCGGGCGTCGACGTGGCACTCGTGCCGGCAGAGTGGGTGCGGGGGCCCCTCAAGGAGCATCACTGGCGCACGTTGCTGCACGCGCGCGCGATCGAGAACACCTTCTTCGTCGCCGCGGCCGATCATCCGCCGCCACTCGGGGTGGGGCACTCGATGATCGTCGACCCGCAGGGGGTGACCGTCGCTCAGGTGGGCACATCGACCGACCTCGCCGTCGCGCACATCGATCCGGATGCCATCGAGCGGGTTCGCCGGGTCAACCCGGCGCTCCAGCTCCGTCGTTATCGCGTGACCCCTCGCTGAGTCTGGAGGCGTCACGCCCTGAGGGGCCCTGACCGGCGTCGTGCGCGTCCGAGCTGCGCCGAGGCGAGAGTGCCGGCGTCTCGCGTGCCGCGGGCGCTCAGTCCTTCGCGGGGGGCCGCACGTCGACACCTCGCCGCGTCAGCGTGATCTTCACCGACGCCTCCGCCCCCGCTTCGGCGATGAACAGCAGCTGGCCCTTCGCGCTCAGGGTCAGCCCCACCTCGATCTCGGCGACGCCCCACCCCGACTCGGCGTCATCGATCCCGTCACCGATCTCGACGAGCTTCTGCACGGTGTCGCGCCAGTTCTCCCGCAATGCCTCGACGCTCGCATCGACCACTCGGCCGCCGCGGTCGCGGAGGCCCGGAGCCCGGCCCGTGCCCTGCTCGTCAGTCTCTCCCGACGCCGCGGGCGAAGGCACGTAGATCTGAACGGTCCATTCGTCGGTCATTCTCGGCTCCTCCGGCCTCACGACACCGTCATCCCGGCGAGGCGCTCGGCCGCATCGGCGAGCACCTCGACCCTCTTGCACGCCGCGAACCGCACCAGCGTGGCGTAGCGGTCCCGGTGGGCGGGAGAGACGAAGGCGGTGAGCGGGATGCCGACCACTCCGGCGCGGGCGGGCAGCTCGCGGCAGAACGCGTCGGCGTCGGTGGCGCCGAGCGGGGCGGCATCCACCACCGTGAAGTACGACCCGCCGGGGGTCGACACCTCGAACCCGGCGGCGCGCAGACCGGTGCCGAGCAGCTGGGCCTTCTCGGCCATCTCGGAGGCGACCGATGCGAAGAACGCGTCGGGCAGACGCAGACCGACGGCGATCGCGGGCTGGAAGGGCGAGCCCCCCACGTACGTGAGGAACTGCTTGACGGCGAGGACGGCGGTCACGAGCTGGGCGGGGCCGGTGACCCAGCCGGTCTTCCATCCGGTGAGCGAGAAGGTCTTGCCCGCCGACGAGATCGAGAGCGTCCGCTCGGCGGCTCCCGGAAGCGTGGCGATCGGCACGTGCGGCCCGTCGAAGACGAGATGCTCGTACACCTCGTCGGTGACGATGACCGCGTCGTGCAGATGCGCGAGCCGCACGACCTCGTCGAGCACCTCGCGCGAGAACACCGTGCCGGTGGGATTGTGCGGGTCGTTCACGAGGATCACCCGCGTGCGATCGGTGACCGCGGATGCCAACTGGTCGAGGTCGGGCTGGAAGTCGGGCCACCGCAGCGGCACCGGCACCAGCTTCGCGCCCGACAGCGCCACGCACGCCGCGTACGAGTCGTAGTAGGGCTCGAAGACGACGACCTCGTCGTCGGGGGAGTCGATCAGGGCCAGCAGGGTCGCCGCGAGCGCCTCGGTCGCCCCGACCGTGACCAGCACCTCACGCTGCGGGTCGAGTTCGAGACCGTAGAACCGTCGCTGGTGCTCGGCGATGGCCGACAGCAGATCGGGGAAGCCTCGTCCGGGGGCGTACTGGTTGACGCCGCGGGCGATGGCATCCCGTGCCGCCTCCAGAACCGGTGCGGGCCCGTCCTCGTCGGGAAAGCCCTGACCGAGGTTGAGGGCGCCGGTGGCCGCGGCGAGCGCGCTCATCTCGGCGAAGATCGTGGGGACCGAGGAGCCGTCGGGGGCGAGCAGGCCCGCGCCGCGGGCCGTGCGCTGCCAGGCGCCGGGAAGCTGGTGCATGGATCCAGCATGCCGCACGCGCGCCGGGGGCAAGGGGGAATGCTTCGCGGTGCGTTGCTGCTAGACCCATAGAGGCGGCTCACTTCTGTCATAGGTGACCCACAGCATCCGTGGTCATCGTAGAAGCGCCTGGAAGAAGGAGCATCCCATGAGCGACACCACGGACAACCGTCCCGAGGGTAACGACCACAGCCACACCAGCGAGCCTTCGCCTCAGCACGAGACGCCCGCCCCCGCCGCGCACACCCCGCCGGCCGCGACCTCGCGTCCCGACGTGCCGCCGGTGCCCACGCGCTCGCCGGCCGCCGCTGCCGCCGCGTGGCCCCCGCCCACCGCCGGGACCGCGACCCCCCAGCCCGGTGCATCCGCCCACGGCGCCTACGCTTCGGCTCCCTCCGGGGCGCCGAGCCCCACGGGCCACGGGTTCGGCCCCGCCGCCACGAACGCGCACCCCACTCTGGCGTTGCCCGAGACGGCATCCACCCCCGCCCGCAAGAAGAGCTCGGCACCCCGCATCGCCGCGCTCCTGGTGGCAGCGGCCCTCGTCGGAGGTGGCGCGGGCCTGGGCGGTACGTACGCCGGACTCAGCCTCTGGGGCGGCGAGAACGCTTCGAGCGTCGCCGGTCCCACGGCCATCACCGTCAATGACCCGCAGGACGTCAACGCCACCGCGGCGGTCGCCTCGAAGGTCGTCCCGAGCGTGGTCACCATCAGCGCCACCGGCTCGCAGGCCGGCGGCACCGGATCGGGCGTCGTCCTCAGCGCCGACGGATACGTGCTCACCAACACCCACGTGGTCACCCTCGACGGACAGACGGGCGACGCACGGATCTCGGTCACCACGTCGGACGGCAAGGTGTACGCCGCGACCGTCGTCGGCACCGACCCCACCTACGACCTCGCCGTCATCAAGCTGCAGAACGTGTCGGATCTCACGCCCATCGAGTTCGGCGACTCCTCCAAGCTGAACGTCGGCGACGCCACCGTCGCCGTCGGGGCTCCGCTGGATCTCCCCAACACCGTGACCACCGGGATCGTGAGCGCGTTGAACCGGTCGATCCAGGTCGCCTCCTCGGCCGCACCCAGCGACGGCTCCGACGAGCAGCAGACCGAGCCCGGGGAGGAGAGCCCGTTCCGCTTCGACTTCGGTCAGGGTCAGCAGTCGCAGTCGGCGAGCCAGACCATCAAGATCGCCGTCATCCAGACCGACGCGGCCATCAACCCCGGTAACTCCGGCGGCGCGCTCGTCGACGACGAGGGCAAGCTGATCGGCATCAACGTCGCGATCGCCAGCGCCGGCGGCTCGTCGTCGGGTGGGCAGTCGGGCAACATCGGGGTCGGCTTCTCGATCCCGGCCGACATCGCCAAGCGCATCTCGTCGGAGATCATCGAGAACGGGTCCGCCACGCACGGTCTGCTGGGCGCGTCGGTTCAGGATGCCGCCTCCCAGCAGGGGGCGACCACCACCGGCGCTCTCGTGGCCGAGGCCGTCAGCGGCGGTGCAGCGCAAGCCGCGGGCCTGACCCAGGGCGACGTCATCACCGAGTTCAACGGCATCCCGGTCACGAACTCCATCGACCTCACCGCCCAGGTGCGCGCGCTCGCCGCGGGCGCCGAGGCCCAGGTGACCTACCTCCGAGGCGGCCAGGAGCGGACCGCCGAGGTGACACTCGGTTCGATGCCGACCAGCTGACCCTCGCCTTCACGGGCACGACGCCACCCCGCGACGCGTTTCGCGGGGTGGCGTCGTTGTGTCACGGCGGAGCGCGGCACCGACCACGGTTCCTTCGACGAGCTCAGGAACCTCCACCGCGACCGGGGCGATCGAGCCCGGTGACGACGGAGGTCCCTGAGCCTGTCGAAGGGACCGGAGCCGGCGGGTACGACTCCCTCAGTCGAGCGGCGCGAGACGGCCGATCGCGGCCAGCGGAATGCCGATCCAGTCGGGACGATTGCGGGTCTCGTAGATCGCCTCGTAGACGGCCTTGTCGAGTTCGAACGCGGCGAGGAGCGGATCGTCGTCGGTGCGCACGGCGCCTGCGGTATCGGCATAGCCGGCGAGGAAGGCCTGCTGCGCGTCGATGACCCACGCGCGCACCGCGTCACCGTCGTCGTCGGCCACCGCACCCGAGACGTAGTCGAACGAGCGCAGCATTCCGGCGACGTCGCGCACGGCCACGTCGGGCAGCAGCCGCTCCTCGATCGGCCGCAGGGGCTCGCCTTCGAAGTCGAGCAGGACCCATCCGTTCGAGGGGGTGTGGAGCACCTGTCCGAGGTGCAGATCCCCGTGCACGCGCTGAAGGGACGGCCACGGCGCACGCGCGGCGGCGGCGTACACCGCACGGATGCGATCGGCGTAGGGGGCCAGCGCCGGCACCTCGGCGAGGGCGATGGCGAGTCGTCGGTCCCACGCGCCGACCACGGCCGCGCGATCGGCGTCGTCGGGTTCGCGGGTGGGGAACTGTGCGGCGAGGGCGACGTGCATGCCCGCGACGCTGGTGCCGAGGGCATGAGCGCGCTCGGCGAAGTCCTCGCCGGCCGCGGCGGCATCCAGTGCGACGCGCCAGGCATCCTCGACGCCGTCGAAGAACTCCTGCGCGAAGGCGAGCGAACCGCTCACCGGTACGCCCTCGGGCGTCATCCACGATCCGCGGACCTCGCCGATGGCCGCCGGAACGAACGCGGCACCGCCAGCTGCCAGAGCGGACTGCAGTTCGACATCGGGGTTGATGCCGGGGTTCACCTGGCGGAAGAGCTTGCAGATGACGGGCACGCCGGCGGTTCCCTCGTCGGGGCGGAAGATCAGCGACGTGTTCGACTGCTCGCCGCTCAAGACCTTCGCGGTCGCGCGCGCTGCCGGCGTCTTGCCGTCCGACATCGCGAGGGCGAATCCGATGAAGCCGTCGCCGGGCGCGCCGACCTCGCCGCCGGCGGTCACCCACGAGTAGAGCTGGTCGGTGAATCCGGCGTCGGTCGTGGCATCCGTCCACACCTGTCCCTCTCCGGACGCGCCGATGAGGCTGCCAGGCGGAACCGATCCCTCCGCGCGGACCGCGACGGGGACCTGGTAGACGATGGCCGGGTGCACGGCCTCATCGCGCACGAGCAGCAGCCGGACGTCGTCATCGAGAGGCCAGTCGGCCACGATGGTGAGCCGCGGGTCGCGGCCTTTCGTGCCGTACCAGCGCTGACGCGGCATCCAGACAGCGAGGAGATCGAGAAGGTCGCCCATGCCGTGAGGCTAACGCGCCACGGGGCCCGTCGCGCAGGACTTGCGCGCGGGGCGGTCTCGATGAGAAGGGGTCAGTCCGTCTCGACGGTGTCGACGGTCTCGGCGTCGGCGTCGCGCTGACGACGGTGGGGGAGCGCCTTGCGCGCCACCGAGCCGGTGCGTCGCCCCGCCGATCCGACGGCGTCGGCGATGACGGAGCCCGCGCGGCGGACGCCGCCCACGGCGCTGCGCTCGAAAGGCTCGCTGCCTTCGCGCGGCTCGAGATCCGCGGGCAGCGCGAGCGGGGGACTCCCGAAAGCGCGACGTGCGTTGACCAGCACCCGCCGGCCGAGGATGTGGTTGCCGGTGCCGCCGACCACGGCGCCGACGCCGAAGGGCAGGGCCTTGCCGAGCCAAGACGCCCCGCCACGGGTGGCGAACTGCCGCACGAACGAGGTCTTCAGCCGGTCGACGAGGGGGCCGACGGCCGCGCGCGGAAGGGTCTTCGTGATGAGTTCGCCCCAGTACCCCGATCGGGTGGTGCCGCGGCCGGCCGCCTGCGCGGCGAGCTGCGAGACGAGGTCGACGCCCTCCTTGCCGAGCATCAGCGCGAGCACGAGGGCCCGCCCTCGGTCGGGGTCTTCGACGGCGACGCCGTGGACCTCCGCGACCGACTGCGCGTAAAGGGCGGTCGCCTCGAGGAATGCGACGGTCTCGACGCCGCTGAGGGCAAGGGTGACGCCGGTGCCGATGCCCGGCACGACGGCGGTGGCCCCGACAGCGGCGCCGCCCGTGGTCACCGCGGCGAGGTAGCGGCGCTCGAGGATCCTCAGGATCTGCTCGACGGTGGCATCCGGATGCCGGAGGCGGATGCTGCGCAGGTGCGCGAGCACGACGGGTCGCTGCACCGACAGCACGCGGTCGAGCATGCGGATCGTGCGGGGATGCTCCTCCGATCCCGCGGGTGGGAGTCCGCCCGTCCACGGGGCGTCCTGCGGGAGGGAGTGGATGCGGTGCACCTTCTCAGCCATGACCTCATCCTCTCCCGGCCGGCTCGACGTGCGCCGTGACTTGACGGCGGAGCGCGGATCCGTCGGGCGAACGCCTCGGCCCATCGCCGCCAACTCGCGCGCGGTCTCGCCGCGCCGGAGGCCGCGCGGCCGCGGGGCACCGACGCATGTGGAACCGGCGTCGGCAAGAGGAAGGGCGGTGTCGGAGGGGATTGGTAGTTTGGTGCGATGACAGCGTCGCTGCCGGAACCCCGAGACTCGTCCCCCTCTGACACCGAGGGCGTCGCGGCGAGCGTCGAACCCGCGGCCCGTCAGACCCCGTCGACCCCGCGCGCACCGCGGACCACGCCTGCGAAGCGTCCGCCGGCTCGCACCCAGGGCGACGGGGCGTCCGAAACCGACGCGTCGACCGGTGCTGCGGCGGCGAAACCGGCCTCCAAGCCGCGCGCACCCCGCGCCCCGCGCACGGCGGCGGCACGCGCCTCGGCGACGACGGCTCCGCGTACTCCCGCGGCGAAGAAACCGGCGACCGCGCGGACCGCCGCGAAGAAGCCGGCTTCGCCGCGCGCCTCCGCCGCCTCGACCACGACGGCGTCGCCGATCCCCGCACCTCCGAGCACCGCGTCTGCCTCCGCCGCCGAAGAGGCGACGGTTGACGCGGCCGTCGTCCCCGCGGCGGCGTCGGTGGATGCCGCTGACGCGCGTGTCGCGGAGGACCAGCCCTCGTCCGCGGATGCCGTGGGCGCACCGGCAGACCTCGACCAGCCCGCGACCTCGGAGGCTGCGGACACTCCTGAGACGACCGGGGCGGCGGCTGTCACGCCGGTGACTCCGGGGGCGCCCGCTCCGGCGTTCGATTCGCCGGCCGCGGACGAGACCGATCCGACGAGCCCGGCACCGTCCGATCCGGACCTCGTCGCGCCCCAGGCCGCGTCCCCCGTCGCGTTCGATGACATCGTCATCCCTCCGCGACCGCCGCTTCCCGGCGCTCTCGCGGCGGAGGCGCCTGTGGCGGACGGGATCGACGAGCACGTCGCCCTCGACCCGACGCCGGCAGATGTCGCCGTCGAGGAGCCGGTGATCTCCGGTCCGCCCGCCGCGGAGTCGTCCGCTGACGGCTCGTCGACCACAGCCGACGAGCCCGCCGCCGAAGATGACCTCGAGCCCGCCGCATCCGATGTCGAGGTGATCGTCGCGACCCCGCTCGACTCGCGCGACGACGCCGACGGTACACGGGCGACATCCCAGGTCCCCGACGCCGGGGACAGCGCCGGCGCCAGGTCTGTCGCACCGGATGACGTCCCGGGTGCGCGCACGTTCGACGACACGCAGATCGATGATCCGCAGGATCCCACTCCGTCCGACGTTCGCTTCGACGACGAGGTCCCAGCCGGCGAGACCTTCGACACCCCGGTGCCCGACACCGCGGACACGCCTACTGAGACGCCCGTCGACACGGCCACCGAGGCATCCACCGAGGCGGCCGCCGACACCGCGATCCCCGCTGACACGGACGCCGAGGCGTCGCCCGACGCGGTCGTCGGAGGCGCGGTCACCGCGGACACGTCCACCGGCACAGACGTCTCCGCCCACTCCGCCACCGACGAAGAGGCGTCCGCTGATTCGGGCACCGTCATAGCCACATCCACCGACACAGCGGCATCCACCGATCCGGCCGGCGACGCCGGCGACGCCGCCGTCCCCGCGCTCACGCTCCGCCACATCACCAAGACGTTCGGCGAGCTCCGCGCCGTCGACGCGATCGACCTGACCGTACCCGCGGGCTCCTTCTACGGTCTGGTCGGCCCCAACGGCGCCGGCAAGACCACGACCCTGTCGATCATCGCGGGGCTGCTCCGCGCCGACGGGGGCGACGTGACGATCAACGGCGTCGATGCCAAGAAGCGGGCGCGCGAAGCGAAGAAGATGATCGGCGTACTGCCCGATCGCCTGCGCACCTTCGACCGTCTGACGGGTCGCCAATTGCTGTCGTACTACGGTGCGCTGCGGGGGCTCCCCAGCGGACTCGTCGAAAGCCGCATGGCCGACCTCGCCCGCGCGTTCGACCTCGTCGACGCGCTCGCGCGGCCTGTCTCCGACTACTCGGCGGGCATGACGAAGAAGGTCATGCTCGCGGGTGCGATGATTCATTCTCCGCGTCTGCTCGTGCTCGATGAGCCCTTCGAGGCCGTCGATCCGGTGTCCAGCGGCGTCATCCTCGACATCCTCCGCACCTACGTCGACCACGGCGGCACGGTGATCCTGTCTAGCCACGGCATGGAGCTCGTCGAGCGGGTGTGTTCCCGCGTCGCGGTCATCGTGTCGGGCCAGGTGCTCGCCGAGGGCACCGTCGACGAGGTGCGCGGCGAGGGGACGCTCGAGCAGCGTTTCCGCGAACTGTCGGGCGGACTGGGCGACGTGGAGGGCCTCGAGTGGTTGCACACGTTCTCCGCCTGAGACTGGCGATGATGCTGGGCGCCCTGCGGGGCGACCGGCGCGACGTGATCCGGCGGGCGATCGGCGTCGTCGTTCTTATCGCGGCCACCGTCTTCGCGGCCATGAGCGCCGCCGGTCTCGCGGATGCCGACCGCCTCACGACAGCGGTCGTCACCGTCCTGGCCGGTTCCGCGGTGACCCTCGGGTTCGCGGTCGGTCCGCCCGTCACGGCCTCGATCGACCCCCTCGATCCGCGGCGGTTCGCGGTCGTGGGCCCCGAGCCGCGTCCGCTCGCCGGGGCGCTGCTGCTCGCGGGCTTCTTCAGCGTGCCCGTCCTCGTAACGCTCGTCCTCGGCGTCAGCGTCGCCGTGGCGTGGGGCGCGCACGGTGCCTCGGTGGTGGCGGGCGTGGCATCCGTCGTTCTGGGGCTCACGACGTGCGTGCTGTTCGCCCGCGTCAGCATGGCGCTCGGGGCGCTCGTGCAGCGGCCCCGGCAATCCCGCGAACTGATGAGCGTCTACCTCATCGCGGTGCTCGTCGTCGTCGTGCCGATCGGGGTGTTCCTCGGATCGCTCGAGTGGCGCGGCGCGGTGCCGTCGCAGCTGGCGTCGGCGGCCGAGATCCTGTCGTGGACGCCCGTCGGGGCCGCATGGGCCGTCGGCCTCGCACCGACGACCGGAGCGGCCGTCGGCAGCCTCGTCGTCGCGCTCGCGACCGTGGCGCTGCTCACCCTGGCGTGGTTCGCCCTGGTCGAGGTTCTGCTCACCACGACGCGTCGTCCGGCCGCAGTGCGCGAGCGCGGCGGACTCGGGTGGTTCGCGCTCCTGCCGGGCACCCCGGGGGGAGCCGTCGCCGCCCGGAGCCTGTCGTACTGGCTGCGCGACCGGCGATACATCGTCAACGTCGTGATCGTGCCGATCGCGGCCGTGGTCTCCACGGTGCCGCTGCTCGTCGCGGGGGTGCCGTTCGAGTTGGCGGTGCTGCTGCCGGTGCCGATCATGGCGCTGTTCTTCGGCTGGCTGCCCCACAACGATCTCGCGTACGACTCCACGGCCCTGTGGATGCACATCGCCAGCGGCGTGCGCGGCATCCCCGATCGCGTGGGGCGCCTCGTGCCCATCCTGCTCATCGGCATCCCGATCCTCGCCGTCAGCCTGCCGCTCGCGATCGTCGCGCACGGTCGCTGGGCGATCTTCCCGGCCATGGTCGGCGTGTGCGCGGCCCTGTTCCTCGGCGGTCTGGGTTTGTCGAGCCTTTCGTCGGTGATGGCCCCCTATGCGGTATCGCGGCCGGGTGACAGCCCCTTCCAGCAGCCGCAGCGCACCGGCTCCGGCGGGGTCGTCGCACAGGGACTCGTCATGCTCGGGGCGGTGCTCACCGCGCTGCCCGCAGGCTGGCTGACATGGCAGGCCATCAACGGCACCGCCATCGACGCGATGTTGGCGCTCTGGGTCGGTGTGGGCGCCGGTGCGGTCGTGCTGATCCTCGGAATCGTGGGGGGCGCCGTGGTCTACGAGCGCCGCGCCACCCGCCTCATGGAGTTCGCCGAAGCGACCTGAGTCGAACCCGTCCGACCGCCGAGCGTGGTCCGCGGCTACACTGGCTCTCCATGAGCACGCCTCTCGACAGTCCTGACAGCGGGGGTCTCGCGACCCTGGATCGAGAGCTCGAAGAGCTCATCCGCGAAGAGAACATCGAGCCCGGCGACCATGAGCGCTTCTCGCATTACGTGAAGAAGGACAAGATCCTCGAGTCGGCCATCACGGGCAAACCGGTGCGCGCGCTCTGCGGCAAGAAGTGGACCCCGGGTCGCGATCCCGAGAAGTTCCCGGTGTGCCCGCAGTGCAAAGAGATCTACGAGTCGCTCGTCAAGTGAGCGTCAGCTGATCTCCACCGAGGTCGTCGCCGCCGCCGACCCGTCGGAGCCGAACAGCACGAGCGTGAAGCGATAGGTGCCGCTGGGCAGGGGGTGGCTGCCATCGGCCGGGTAGGTGCGCGTGTCCTGCACGTATCCACCGATCGGGATGCTGAGCACCCCCGTCATCGTCGACGGCCCGAGCGGACCCTCCACGGAGACGACGTACGGGATGACCGCCACTCCGGGGTCGCGCACGGGCCACCACACGATGTTCTGGTCGTACCGCGCGCGGACGTAGACCGCGATGGGCCCCCGGTTGCTGTTCGTCGCGGCGTCGTACTCGTGCAGGTCCTGCGCCGCGAAGTCCGAGCTCGGGCGGATCTTGGCGACCGGGACGCTGCCTCCCGACGCGGCGAGGGCGGGGGTCGCAGTCGCTGCGACGATCGCGGGCACCGTCCAGGCTGCTGCAGCGATGGCGCCGCGGCGTGTCGGCTGAGGGACTTCGCCTGCGGGGTGCGGCATGAGGGTCCTTTCCCGCGATGCCGTCGCGGGATCGCACAACCATTCACGCTAACCGGGCGGCCGAACCGGCAGAGCCCGATGCGGGCTCCGATCACCCGACGTCTCACCTCAGCGACCCGCGGCGCGTCGACCCGTCCGTCCACGGTGCGCCGAACCCCGCACCGGTCCCGATCGGGTCCTTCGCCGGCCCTCGGCGGCTGGTCAGCCCGCCTCGCGGTACTCCGTCGGCAGAGCGGGCTCCGACTTGCTGAGCGCCAGCGCCCGCACGGGTAGCTCCTCGCGCACGCGGGCATGGTGTCGGCGTGCGGCCTCGACGCCTTCCGGGCCGAGGGCTGCGGTATCGGCCTCACCGTCGCGCATGAGCGTCGTCTGCAGGGGACGGGCGTCTGGATGCTCGGCCGCGGTGGACAGTTCTTCGAAGCCGTCGCTGACCATGATGAGTTCGGCGGTCGCGGTGCCCCCGTCGAGGGTGCGGAACGCGGCCTTGCGGCCCCCGTGCGAGGCCTTCTGCGTCGATGCCTTGGCGACACCCACCCATGACCCGTCGGTCGCTTCGCGCGCGACGAGCTTGAAAACCAGACCGGCGGTGGCAACGCCCGATCCGGTCGCGACCGAGGTTCCGACGCCGTAGGAGTCGACGGGGGAGGCCGCAAGGGCGGCGAGAGCGTATTCGTCGAGGTCGCTCGTGACGGTGATGCGCGTGCCCGTGGCGCCGAGTTCGTCCAGTAGCGCCCGCACCTCGCCCGCGACGATCGGCAGGTCGCCCGAGTCGATGCGCACGCCGCCCAGCTGCGTGCCGGCCACGCGCACGGCCGTGCGCACGCCGTCCGCGATGTCGTAGGTGTCGACGAGCAGCGTGGTACCGCTGCCGAGCGCGTCGACCTGCGAACGGAACGCGTCTTCTTCGCTGTCGTGCAGCAGGGTCCACGCGTGGGCGGCGGTTCCCATCGTCGGAACGCCCCACTGCCGCCCCGCCTCGAGGTTGCTGGTGGCTGAGAAGCCCACGATGTACGCGGCACGGGCGGCGGCGACGGCCGCCTCCTCGCTTGCGCGACGCGAGCCCATCTCGGCGAGCGGTCGGTCGCCGGCGGCGACGCTCATGCGCGCGGCAGCGGTGGCCACGGCGGAGTCGTAGTTCAGGATGCTGAGCGCGAGCGTCTCCAGCAGTACGGCCTCCGCGAAGGTCCCCTCGACGGTCAGCAGCGGCGAGCCGGGGAAGTACACCTCGCCCTCGCGGTAGCCGGTCACCGATCCGGTGAAGCGGTAGTCGGCGAGGAAGTCGAGGGTCGTGGCATCCACCACCCTCGCATCCCGCAGGTAGCGCAGCTCATCGTCGCCGAAGCGGAAGTCGCGGATGGCCCCGAGCAGCCGGCCGGTGCCCGCGACGACACCGAAGCGGCGCCCGCCGGAGAGCCGGCGCCCGAACACCTCGAACACGCAGCGGCGTGAGGCCGTACCGTCGCGGAGGGCCGCGTCCAGCATCGTGAGTTCATAGCGGTCGGTGAGCAGAGCAGTGCTGCGCGTCATCGCGCCAGCCTATTCCGGCGCCCCCGCCGTTGCCGCGCCCGCCGCGCATGCACGCGCCCGGGTCGCCCTCGCCGGTGCACGACTTCGACGTTTCCGCACGTCTCCGCCGGATGTCCGCGTGAACCGTCGCTCCCGCAGGAGTCGTACGGGGGACAGCCCGGCGCGGTGCACCCGCACGACCTGCTCGACTCCTGCCCGCCCGGTAGGCTGGCATCCTATGGACGACGCGCCGATCGGGATCTTCGACTCGGGTGTCGGCGGTCTCACCGTCGCCCGGGCCGTGTCGGCGCAGCTGCCGCGCGAGTCGATCCTCTACATCGGCGACACCGCCCGATCGCCCTACGGCCCGAAGCCGATCGCCGATGTCCGCCGGTACGCCCTCGAGGTGCTCGACACCCTCGTCGAGCAGGGCGTGAAGATGCTGGTGATCGCCTGCAACACCGCCTCGGCGGCGATGCTCCGCGACGCGCGGGAGCGCTACGACGTCCCCGTGGTCGAGGTCATCGGCCCCGCTGTGCGCACCGCCATGTCGACCACCCGAAACGGCCGGATCGGCGTCATCGGCACGGTCGGAACCATCGGCTCCCGCGCCTACCAGGACATGCTCGAGGTCAACGAGCGCCTGACGGTGTTCGCCGAGGCCTGCCCGCGCTTCGTCGAGTTCGTCGAGGCGGGCGTCACCGACTCGCCCGAGGTACTCGCCACCGCCGAGCAGTACCTCGCGCCGCTGAGGCACGCCGGCGTCGACACCCTCGTGCTCGGTTGCACGCACTACCCGTTCCTCGAGGGGGCGATCAGCTACGTGATGGGCCCTGACGTCAGCCTCGTCTCCAGCGACAGCGAGACCGCGAAAGACGTCTTCCGCCAGCTCGTCTCGCGAGACCTCCTGGCGAGTCCGGATGCCACTCCCCGCCACCGCTACGAAGCCACCGGCTCGTCGGCCGACGACTTCCTGCGCCTGGCGCACCGCCTCATGGGCCGCGAGGTGCGCGAGGTGCAGCTCGTGCAGACCGGCGCCATCGACCTGCCGCGCTGAGGCGTGGCGTCCCCGTTCCCGTTCCTCTGGAGGATCCATGACCCGCAAAGACGGCCGCACCGCCGATCAGCTCCGCCCCGTGACCATCGAGCGCGGGTGGTCGGCGCACGCCGAGGGCTCGGCGCTCATCACGTTCGGCGGCACGAAGGTGTTGTGCACCGCGTCGTTCACCAATGGCGTGCCGCGGTGGCTGAGCGGCAAGGGCAAGGGCTGGGTCACCGCCGAGTACGCGATGCTGCCGCGCGCGACGAACAGCCGCAACGACCGCGAGAGCATCAAGGGCAAGGTCGGTGGGCGCACGCACGAGATCTCGCGCCTGATCGGGCGTGCGCTGCGCGCCGTCGTCGACACGAAGGCGTTGGGTGAGAACACCATCGTGATCGACTGCGACGTGCTGCAGGCCGACGGCGGCACGCGCACCGCGGCCATCACCGGTGCCTACGTCGCCCTCGCGGATGCCATCGCCTGGGGACGCGAGAAGAAGTTCATCGGCCAGCGCTCCGAGGTGCTGCGCGACTCGGTCGCCGCGGTGTCTGTGGGCATCGTCGACGGCGAGCCGCTGCTCGACTTGGCCTACGTCGAAGACGTTCGGGCTGGAACCGACATGAACGTCGTCGTGACCGGCCGCGGCCTGTTCGTCGAGGTGCAGGGCACCGCCGAGGGCGCACCGTTCGACAAAGCGGAGCTCGACCGTCTGCTCGAACTGGGCGTGAACGGGTGCGCCGAGCTGCGCGGCATCCAGACCGCGGCGCTCGAGGGCTGAGATGGCACGCGTCGTCCTCGCCACGCACAACCCGCACAAGGTCGAGGAGTTCCAGGCGATCGTGGCCGAGGTGCGCCCCGACCTCGAGGTCGTCGGCTACGACGGACCCGAGCCGGTCGAAGACGGCGTGACCTTCGCCGAGAACGCCCTGATCAAGGCGCGCGCGGCCGCGGCCCACACGGGGCTGCCCGCCCTCGCCGACGACTCCGGCGTCGCTGTCGACGTGCTGGGCGGTTCGCCCGGTGTGTTCTCGGCGTACTGGGCGGGGCACAAGAAAGACGCCACAGCCAACCTCGAGCTGCTGCTCGACCAGCTGTCCGATGTCGCCGACCCTCACCGCACGGCCCAGTTCGTGTCGGTGATCGCGCTGGTGGATCCGCGCGGCGCCGAGGAGACGGTCGAGGGCCGGTGGCCCGGTCGCCTGGCGATGAAACCCGCCGGACCGGGTGGTTTCGGGTATGACCCGATCTTCGTGCCCGACGGTCAGCCCGCGGGCGTGGAGCGCACTGTCGGCGAGTGGACGGCGGCCGAGAAGAACGCGCACTCGCACCGCGCCCGGGCATTCGTTCAGCTGGCGCCCCTTCTCGCGTCACTCTGAGCGTGTAGACCGGATCGATGACCGTGCTGCCTTCGGTGTCGATCGTCGTCCCCGCCTTCAACGAGGAGACGGTGATCACCCAGTGCCTCGAGGCCATCGTTCGTCAGACGGTTGCCCCCGTCGAGGTCCTCGTCGTCGACAATCGGTCGACCGACGCCACCCGAACGGTCGTCGAGCGGTTCATCGCGGGGCATCCGGACGCCGGCATCCGGCTGCTCCGTCAGGATGACAGGCAGGGACTCGTCCCGACCCGAAACCTCGGAATGGATGCCGCGATCGGCGATGTGCTCGGCCGGATCGACGCCGACACGGCCCTGAAACCCGACTGGGTGGCCCAGGTGTCACAGGTGTTCGCGTCGGGCGAGGTCGACGCGGCCTCGGGTCCGGTGGAGTACTACGACCTCCCGTTGCGTGCGATCGGCCAGCAGGTCGACGATGCCTTCCGCCGCCTCCAGGTGCGGCTCGCGGGCGACTTCGTCTTCCTCTTCGGCAGCAACATGGCCCTGCGCGCGGATGCCTGGCGAGACGTCCGCGAATTCCTCTGCGACGACGAAGACGACGTCATGCACGAGGATCTCGACATCGCCGTCCACCTCGCGCTGGGCGGCCGACGCATCGTCTACTCCTCCCAGATGGTCGCGGCGATCGGTGCACGGCGCCTCGACGACCGTCCGCGCGACTTCCGTCGTTACATCGACCGCTTCGAGAACACTTACTCGGCGCACGACATCGGCGACGTACGCCTGCGCGCACCGATGGCGGTGTTCCTGAGCGTCTATCCGGCACTGCACATGCACCGGCGGGTGCAAGCGCAGCTTCGGGCTCTGCGCAGCTGAGGCGGCTCCGAGCGCCCTGCGGTGCGGGAGTCGTGAGTCGCCGCCGCTTTCGTCGGGAGCGCTCGCGGGCTCATGATCGCAAGACGTCAGGGCGTGGCGGCACGGCCGGTCTCATCGTCCGCCCCGGGCTGCTCGTCCATCACGCCCGGTCGCAGCCGAAGCAGCAGGACGAAGTACGCGCCGCCCACGACGACGAGCCCGAGGACGATGAGTACGGGAACCAGGGCATCGCCGGGGGTGACGAGGGCGAGCAGGGCGAAGGCGATCCACACCAGCGCCGCGACGGCGACGGGGACCTCGGCGCGCCCGAGACTGAAGCCGCCCGCGCGGCGCTCGAGCCGACGGCGTACGACCAGGTAGAGCACGACGACGCCCGCGTAGATGAGGGCGGGGAGGATGGTGCTCCCGATGATGAGCTGCAGGAGCGCCTCTCCGGGCAGGACGAGCATCAGCACGCACCCGATGGCGACGATGAGCAGGGTGGCGAACACCGGCGTGCGGGTGCGCGCGTCGACGCGACCGATGAGGCGCGAGGCGGGGAAGCGGCCGTCGCGGGCCATGGCGAAGGCCTGTCGGGCGGCGGCGGCCAGCACCACGGTTCCGGCACCGAACAGCGAGAAGGCGATGCCCGCGAGCAGGATCAGCTCCCAGACGGGTCCGAGCTGCCCGCGGATGATCGCGGCGACGGGGGAAGGGTCGCTCGTGACGGCGGCAAGGTCTTGGATCGACACCGTCAGCGTGAGCAGGAACGCGAATCCGGCGACCGCCGCCGCGACGACGGATCCGACGATCGCGCGGGGAACCGCTCGATAGGGATCTTTCGCCTCTTCGGCGAGGTTGGCCGCGGAATCGAACCCGACGAGGGTGGTGAGCCCCATCAGCATGCCCGCCATCAGCCCGCCGCCCAGGGCGAAGTACTGCGGGTCTGCCTCGGCGACACCGCGCGAGACGAGGTTCTGCGGCTGCACGGTACCGGTGGCGAGGGCGACGACGAGGAGCACGACGACGAGGACCGCGACGATCGCCAGCTCGACGGCGACCGCGGCCGACGTCACCATGCCGAGCAGTCGCGTGGAGACGATGACGAGGATCGCCTGCACGGCCAGGATGACGAGTGTCAGCCAGCGTGCGACGTCCTCGTCGGCGTCCATTCCCAGCAGCGGCATGACCGCTTGACCGGCGAGCGCGTTGGCGATGGCGACGACCGCGATGGCGAGGAACCAGAACGACAACCAGCCGAAGAACCACCCCACGCGGGGTGAGGCGAGCCGAGAGGCCCATTGGTACGACGACCCGCTGAGGGCGATGCGCGCTGCGAACTGCGCGACGACGAGCGCGACCAGCGTTTGGCCGGCACCGACGACGACCCAGAGCCACACACCCACGGGTCCCGAGGTCTGCAGCATCTCGCCGTAGGTTGCGAACACGCCGACCACGACCGAGATGAAGGCGAACGAGATCGCGAAGACCTGGAACCCGCCCAGGGAGCGCGTCAGCGGCGGGCGCGTGGCGGTGGTCTCATCCATCGGAATCCCTCGTTCGGGCCGTCGGCAGCCCTTCCCCGAAGGTGGCAGGCGCGGTCCGTCCTCACAAGGTCCTCTAGCGGTCGTGTCCGCAAACGGACGCCCCCGAGTCAGCGATCCCCGTGAGTGACAGCGGTTCTCATTCCCGACTGCCGCGGAAACACGCGCGGTGTCGGGGGTCGGACCTAGCCTGGACGCATGCACGATCACGCGCCCGCCGGCGGCGTCCGCGATGCCGGTAACACGCGACTGCTCGCGACCGCCCTCGCCCTGACCGCGACGGTGATGGTCGTGCAGATCGTCGGTGCGATCCTGTCGGGTTCCCTCGCGCTCCTCGCCGACGCCGCGCACATGTTCACCGACGCGGCGGCTCTCGTGGTCGCCCTCGTCGCCACCTCGATCGCCGCACGCCCCGCCGACGACCGCCGGACCTACGGTTACCAGCGCGCCGAGGTGCTCGGGGCCCTGGTCAACGGCGTCATCCTGATCGTGCTGTGCGCGTGGGTGGGAGTCGAGGCGGTGCAGCGGCTGTTCGCACCGGCCGAGGCGGAGGTGCAGGGCGGGCTCATGCTCGTGGTCGCCGCCGTCGGCATGGTCGCGAACGCCGTGTCGATGTGGCTCCTCGGCCGTGCGCAGAAGCGCAGCATCAACGTGCGCGGCGCGTACCTCGAGGTGCTGGGCGACCTCATCGGGTCGGTGGCGGTCATCGTCGCCGCGATCGTCATCCTGACGACCGGGTTCGTGCAGGCGGATGCCATCGCCTCGCTGTTCATCGCGGTGCTCATCGTGCCGCGGGCCATCGGGCTGCTCCGCGAGGTCGTGGTCGTCCTGACCGAATCGGCGCCCGTCGGGGTGCACGTGGCCGAGATCCGCGACCACCTGCGCGGAGCCGACGGCGTGGTCGACGTGCACGACGTTCACGTGTGGCAGCTCACACGCGGAGCGCCCGTGTTCAGCGCCCACGTCATCGTCGAGGACGCCGCGCTGAGCGACGGTCGTTCGGCGGCGATCCTCGCGTCGTTGCAGACGTGTCTGGCCGACCACTTCGACGTGGAGCACTCGACCTTCCAGCTCGAACCCGCCGGCCACGTCGAGCACGACTCGCGGCACGCCTAGCCCCGGCGTCGATCGCCGCGCCCGGTGGCTCCGATAGCACTGCGGACCGGAAGGGATCAGCCCTCCCGCACCACCTCGCCCGGAGCTTTGTCGGGTCGCAGCCCTCGCCAGCGAGCCTGACGAAGGATGCCGCCGGGGGTGAACTCCGCGAACTCCACCTCGGCCACGAGGTCGGGCCGCACCCACAGCGCGTCTCGGGCGTCGGCTGCGGGCACCCCGACGAATGGGTCGGTGTCGGTGCGCCGGGGCTCGAGCAGGGCGGTGAGTCGTGCGAGGGTCTGCTCGCCGAAGCCCGAGCCCACGCGACCGGCGTACTGCAGGCCGTCGGGTGACGGCACCCCGACCAGCAGCGACCCGATGGTGCCCGCGCGGTTGCCCTTGCCGGGGCGGATGCCGCCGATCACGACCTCCTGCGTGCGCGAGTGCTTGACCTTCAACCACTGCTCCGAGCGCGTTGCACGCCGGTACGCCGATGCGGGGTCTTTGACGACGACGCCCTCGAGACCGAACCGGCCGCTGGTGGCGACCGCGGCATCCACGTCGTCGAAGACGGGCGGTACCACCACCGGGGCGCCGGCCTGCGCGGCAAGGGTCTCGAGCAGAGAACGCCGCTCGGACAGGGGAAGGGATGCCACGTCGCGCCCATCGATCGACAACACGTCGAAGAGGTAGAGCTGCACCGGCGTGCGCTTCGCCTCGTGGGAGATCTCGCGCGGTTGGGCGAGGTTCATGCGCTTCTGCAGCAGGGGGAAGCTGGGGCGCCCCTGAGAGTCGAGCGCGACGATCTCGCCGTCGACGACCGCACGTCGCGGCCCGAGACCCAGGTCGACGCCGGTCAGTTCGGGATAGGTCTGGGTCAGGTCGTTGCCGTTGCGGGAGCGCAGCCGCAGGCGCTCCCCGTCCCAGATGCCCAACCCCCGGATGCCGTCCCACTTCATCTCCACCCACGGAGCGCCCCATCTCGAGGCCGCGGCGCGGGCGAGACCCGCGGTCGCGGCTGTGGCGAGCATGGGCCGCAGGTCGGCCACGGTGGGCGCGGTGTCAGGCGCTCTTGTCGCGGACTCGTCCGAAGCCCGTATCGGGGTCGATGCGTCGTCGGGTGCCGCGTGGCGTGGGCGACCGGCCGTGGTGCCGTGATCCAGAGCCACCACCGGCGCCCCGTCGCCCTGTGGTCGGCCCGCGGCATCCGTCTTCATGCGATGCAGCAGCCACTGCGACTTCTCGCCCCGCCCCTCGGTGCGGATCAGGGCGAGTCGCACCCGTCCGAGCGGGCCGTCGTCGCGCCCGGTGAGCGTGGCGATCACCTCGTCGTCACGCCACTTCTCGAGCTCGTATGTGCCGGTGTCCCACACCGTCATGACACCCGCGCCGTACTCGCCGCGGGGGATCTCGCCGGCGAAGTCGAGATACTTCATGGGGTGATCCTCGGTCATCACGGCGAGACTGTTCTTCGCCGTGGTCGGCGGTATGCCGCGGGGGACCGCCCAGCTCACCAGCACGCCGTCGTGTTCAAGCCGCAGATCCCAGTGCAGGCGGCTCGCGTGGTGTTCCTGGACGACGAACCGGGGGAGCCCTTCGGGGGCGGGGTCGCCGTGCGGCGCGTCGGGGACGGGCTCGGGCGTCTTGCCCGCGGTGCGCTTCGAGAGGTACGCGCGCAGCGGGCCCGCGTCGCGCTCGAGGGGCGCCAGCGGATCTCCGGTGCGATCGAGGACCTCGCTGAAGAGCAGATGGCTCAGCCCGGGATCTTCGAGCTCCTCCCAGGTGCGGGGCGCGGCGACGGTCGGGTGCGAGCGTCCCCGCAGGGAGTAGGGCGCGATCGTCGTCTTGGACCCGTTGTTCTGGCTCCAGTCGATGAAGACCTTGCCGGGTCGAGCGGCCTTCGACATCTGGCTGACCACCAAGTCGGGATGGTCGGATTCGATCGCCCGGGCGAGTTCCTTCGCGATCGCGCTGGCCGCGTCGCTCGATTGGCGACCGTCGAGGTGGGCGTACAGGTGGATCCCCTTGCTGCCGCTCGTGACCGGCAAGGGGTCGAGCCCGATGTCCCGCAGGATCGCGCGGGCCCACCGGGCGACCTCGGCGCACTCGGCGAGACCGACGCCGGGACCGGGATCGAGGTCGAGCACGAGACGGTCGGGGTTCTGACGCTCGCCGTCGGGCGAGAACCGCCACTGCGGCACGTGCAGCTCGAGGCTCGCGACCTGCGCGAGGTAGACGAGTGTCGGCAGGTCGTCCACGAGCGGATAGTCCTTGGCGCCGGACGAGTGATCGATGGGGAACCGACGCACCCACGCGGGCGCTCCGGGTTCGAGGGCCTTCGCGAAGAACGGCTCGCCCGGGTCGGAGTCGGTGCCGACCCCGTCAGGCCAGCGCTTTCGGGTGACCGGGCGTTCGGCGACGTGGGGGAGCAGGCGCGGCGCGATGCGCGAGTAGTAGTCGATGACCTCGCCCTTGGTGGTCCCCGTCTCGGGGTAGAGCACCTTGTCGAGATTCGACAGGCGCAATCGGCGCCCGCCGATCCGCACCGTCTGCTCCACCATCGCCCCAGCGTAGGGCGGGAACGGCTCCGGATGCCGAGGGGGTTGCGGGACCGAGGCTCCCGCCGAGGGTCCGAGCCGCATCGGGCCGCCCGGAGGAGGTCGCCGGGCGCGCGACGTCACCCGGCGTACCGGATCAGCGTCGAGCGACCCGGAGATGCAATCGTTCGAGTTCGGCGGCGAAGGCTTCGAAGGGACCGCGCGAGGTGAGACCCGGTGCGACGTCGTTGATGGCGAGGGCCCGGATCGGTGCGGGGGCCGCGCCCCACGAGGCGCGCCACCGCGTCAGCTGGGCGGTCGACCCCGCGAACACGATGGGGCCGAGGCCCGCCCACGCGTGAGCTGCGGCGCACATGGCGCAGTGCTCGCCCGAGGTGTAGACCGTCATCGCCGCACGCTCGGCCGCGGGATGGTGTGCGACAGCCCACCGCACGAGGGCGATCTCCGGATGTGCGGTCGGATCACCCTGACCGACTCGGTTGCGCTCTTCCCGGAGGATCCGCCCGTCGCCGTCGACGAGGAGCGAGCCGAAGGCGTCGTCCCCGGCGTTCACCGCCTCCGTCGCCAGTTCCACGCATCGCTTCAGCGCGTCGATGTCGTCCATGGGTTCCTCTCGTCGGGGGTCGTGCCACGTCGGGCGGGTCTGCCGCTTACGGGTGCAGTGTCCATCTTGTCGTCGCGATGCCCGCCTCCCGGCGGCTTGACGACCGAGCCTGTGCAGGGACCGGGACCCTCCCGTGACGCAAGGGTCTCGGCATCCCCCTTCGTTTCGGTGTTCACTGGACCCATGCGATCGATCTGGAAGGGTGCCCTGACGTTCGGCCTCGTCAACGTGCCCGTGAAGGTGTATTCGGCCACCGAGGATCACGACGTCTCCCTGCACCAGGTGCACAACAAGGACGGCGGGCGCATCCGCTACCAGCGCATCTGCGAGGTCGACGGCGAGGTCGTGCCCTACGGCGACATCGACCGCGCCTACGACGACGGCGAGCAGACGGTCGTCTTGACCAAGGACGACCTCGCGTCACTGCCCAGCGAGCGCAGCCGTGAGATCGAGGTCGTCGAGTTCGTCCCCAGCGAGCAGGTCGATCTGCTCACCCTCGACAAGGCGTACTACCTCGAGCCCGACTCGTCGTCGCCCAAGGCGTACGTGCTCCTGCGCAAGACGCTCGAGCAGACGGACCGCACCGCGATCGTGCGCTTCTCGCTGCGGCAGAAGACGCGGCTCGCCGCCCTCCGGGTGCGCGGAGACGTGCTTGTTCTGCAGACGTTGTTGTGGGCCGACGAAGTGCGCGAGGCGGCGTTCCCGGCGCTCGATGAGAGCGTGCGGATCTCGGCCAAAGAACTGGAGATGTCGGCATCCCTCGTGGACAGCTTCTCGAAGGACTTCGATCCCGAGGAGTTCACCGACGCGTATCAGGCGGAGCTGCGCACCCTCATCGACGCCAAGCTCGAACAGGGCGACGCGATCGACACGGATGCCACCTTCGGAAAGCAGGAGGAAGACGACGGCGGTGAAGTCATCGACCTGATGGAGGCGCTCCGCGCGAGCGTCGAGCGCAGCCGGGCGGCACGGGCAGGGGACAACGACAAGGCCGCCGACAAGAAGCCGGCGGCCAAGAAGAAGACGAAGGCGTCCTGAGCCTCAGCGCGCCGGGCGGTCGCCGTCTTCGAACGACTTCGGGTCGAGCGTCAGCGCCTCGGCCTCGTCGTGGGTGACGGTGTCGTGTCCGGCTGCCGCATCGCGCTTGGCGGCGGCTCGCTCGCGGAAGTAGTGGAAGACGACGAAACCGACGGTGCCGACCACCACCGTCAGGAGGATGACGTCGATGTACTCCGCGACGAACTCGCCGACGCCGGGGATCAGGCTGAGCAGATAGCCCGCGACGGTGAGGCCGAAGCCCCAGAGAAGGGCCCCGATCAGGTTATAGAGCGTGTACTTCCACTTGTTCATGTGGCCGACACCCGCGGCGATCGGCGCGAACGTGCGCACGATCGGCACGAAGCGGGCGAGGATCACGGTGAGTCCGCCGAAGCGGATGAAGAACGCGTTCGTGCGCTCGACGTTCTTGCGGCTGAACAGACCCGACTCTTTGCGCTCGAAGATCGCGGGCCCCGCCTTGTGGCCGATGAGGTAGCCGACTTCGCCACCGAGGAAGGCCGCGAGGCCGATCAGCAGTCCGGTGATCCAGACGTTGACTCCGAAGACCCCGTGAGGCGGGTGCGTGACCGGGTTCGACAGGATGCCCGCCATGATGAGCAACGTGTCGCCGGGCAGCAGGAAACCGATCAGCAGACCGGTCTCGGCGAAGACGATCAGACACACGATGACGAGGGCCCAGGGGCCGGCGGCGTCGATGATCGTCGCGGGGTCGAGCCACGGGAGCAGTGCGGCGGTGGTGTGGATCACATCGGTCCCGTCGGGTCGGAGAGGTGGTGCGGGTGAAGCGGCCAATCGTGCGGAAGGGGGGACTTGAACCCCCACGCCCGAAGGCACAGGAACCTAAATCCTGCGTGTCTGCCGATTTCACCACTCCCGCGAGTGCGTTCAGTCTAAACGGGACGCGCCCGCGCTCGATGTGAACGAGCCGTCAAAGCGCGAGCACCTCACCCGCCACCACGGTCGCGTTCGTCCGAGTCTCGTGGATGTCGACGGACGGGCCGGTGAACGGATCGCGGTCGGCGATCGCGAGGTCGGCCGCGGCACCCGGAGCGAGGGTGCCCGCACCGATGCCGAGAAGGTCTGCCGAGCCGCGCGTGTACGCGTCGAGCGCCGCCTCGAGCGGGAAGGCGTGCGCGGCGCCGAGGGGCTCGGCATCCGCTTCTCCCGGGGGGCGACGGGTGACGGCCACGTGGATGCCGAGCCACGGGTCGAAGGTGGAGACGGGCCAGTCCGACCCCATCGCGAGCGCGGCGCCGGCATCGCGGAGGGCCGCGAACGGATAGAGATCGTCGGCGCGGTCGGCGCCGAGCAGGGGCAGGGTGACCTGACGAACGAGGGCGTTGGCGCACGCCCAGTACGGCTGGCAGTTGGCGGTGACCCCCAGCTCGGCGAAGCGGGGGACGTCGTCGGGGGCGATGAGCTCGAGGTGGGCGATGTGGTTGCGCACGCGGGCGCGGTGATCGGCCGGTACGGCGGCGAATCCGTCGAGCGCGTCGTGGACCGCCGCGTCGCCCAGGGCGTGCACGTGGACGGCGACACCGGCGGCGTTCAGCGCGGGTACCAGCTGCTGCACGAGCTCGGGCGCGAAGTACGACAGGCCATGCGACCCGTCGGGATAGGGGTGGCAGAGGTGCGCGGTCCGCGTCTCCACGATGCCGTCCAGCATGAGCTTCGCCGTGCGCGTGGGAAACCCGGCCGCCGTGTTCGCGCGGGCGCGCTCGAGGCAGGCGGCGACGAAGGCGTCGATGGTGTCCGATGTGAGGTTTCGCGGCACCCAGATGGCACCCGTCGCCCGCCCGACCAGCGACCCGTCACGCAGGAGCGAGAGGTACGCGTGCGAGAAGTCGGGGTAACCGGCGTACTCTCCCAGCGCAGCTTCCTGCCAGCCGGTGATGCCGGCGGCCAGTGCCGACCGCGACACCGTGAGAAGGGCCCGCGCGATGTCAGCAGTCTCGTGCGGGGGGATGTGGGGAGAGACCAGCTGCATGGCCCCCTCGCGCAACGCGCCGCTCGGTGTGCCGTCGGCCGCACGCTCGATCCGCCCGTCGGATGGATCGGGGGTGGCGCGGTCGATACCCGCGGCGGCGAGGGCCGCCGAGTTCGCCCACCCGCCGTGATGGTCGGCGTCGAGCAGGAAGGCAGGACGATCCGGAACCAGTGCGTCGAGGTGGGCGGCAGTGGGGCCGCTGGGAGGGAAGAGCGTGGGGTCCCATCCTCCGCCCACGACCCAGGCGGCGCCGGTTCCGACCGCGAAGGTGCGGATGCGCTGGTCGATCTCATCGAGCGTGTTGGCGCCCGCGAGATCGCAGCGGAGGGCGTCGACCGCCCCGCCCCCGAGGTGGAGGTGCGCATCGACGAACCCCGGGGTCACAAGCCCGCCGCGCGCGTCGAGCTCGTCGTCGACCCTCCCCAGGGCGTCGCGCACGTCGCGGTGCGAACCGACGGCGACGATTCTGCCGTCGCGTATTCCCAGGGCGTCGGCGTCGAGAACGGTTCCGGCGGAGAAGAGGACGCCGTCGGCGACGAGGAGGCTGCTCACGATTTCAGTGTGGCGGGAGCCTTCGCGACACGCCGAAGGAATGCCTGCGCAGCGCCGGGCGCTTTCTTCCGTATGCAGGCGATCACGTACTCCCAGACCGGTGACTCCTCCGTCCTCTCGCTCGTCGAGCGTCCTCTGCTCGACCCGGGCCCCGGCGAGGTGCGCGTGCGCATCGCCGTGTCCGGGGTGAACCCGACCGACTGGAAGGCCCGACAGGGCGGTCGCCCGTTCTCGTGGGATGAGGTCACACCCAATCAGGACGGCGCGGGGATCGTGGATGCCGTCGGCGACGGCGTCGACATCCCGTCGACGGGTCAGCGGGTGTGGGTCTACCTTGCCCAGCACGAGCGTCCCACCGGCACGGCCGCCGAGTATGCCGTGATCCCGGCCGCCCGTGCGGTCCCGCTCGCCGACGACGCCTCGTTCGCCCTCGGGGCGAGCCTCGGCGTCCCGGCCATGACGGCCCACCGCGCCCTGACCGGGCACGAGCACGGGCCGTCCCGACTCGCGCCGGGAGCCTTGAACGGACGCACGGTCCTCGTGCAGGGCGGCGCCGGCGCCGTCGGCCACGCGGCGATCCAGCTCGCCGCATGGGCCGGCGCGACGGTGATCGCGACCGTCAGCAGCGATGAGAAGGAGGCGCTCGCGCGCGCTGCCGGCGCCCACCACGTGCTGCAGTACCCGAGCGACGCGCTCGCCGACGGCATCCGCGAGCTCGCACCGAACGGCGTCGAGCACATCGTCGAGGTCGCCATCGCCGACAACGCCGCCCTCGATGTCGAGGTGATCGCCAACCACGGCTCGATCGGCTACTACGCCGACAACGGCGGTGACTCGTTCAGCGCCGCGGTGCGGGCCAGCTTCGCCAAGAACGTCCGCTGGCAGGGCCTGCTGCTGTACACCGTGGGCGAAGACGCGCTCGCCGCCGCCGCAGAAGACGTGTCGGCAGCCGTCGCCGACGGAGCGCTACCGGTCGGAGACGACGCCGGGCTGCCCCTGACGTGGTTCCCTCTCGCCGACACCGCCGCCGCGCACGACGCCGTCGCGAACGGCGCGACGGGGAAAGTGCTCATCCGCGTGAGCGACGCGGAGTAACCGCCACACACGAAACCGCCGGGGCCGCGCGTCATGCGCGACCCCGGCGGTTTCGTCCGTCAGGGGGAGAGGAAACGTTGCTCAGTCCCCGTGGCGAGCCGCCCAGGCGGCAACGGTCCGGGGCGACACACGCCGTGAAGACGAGTGTCACCCCGCGCCGATGGGGCTGTGTCGAGCGTCAGAACTCGTTCGACGCGTGCGGCACTGACATCCCGCCTCCGCCGACGAAGGTGCCGGCGGGCGGAGCGGGCTTCGGGAGCGGGATCGGCAGCTTCTTGCCCGTGACACCGTTGACCGACTCGGTCGAGTACGCGTACGTCAGGAGCGCGGTGGCGAGCGCTCCCGTGTTCACGTACAGCGACTTCTTCGAGAGGTTCGCGAGTGTGTCACCCACCTGGTGGTAGTTGGGGTCGAACGCGGCACCCGCCGTGCCACCCCAGAGTGCAGCCTGTTGAGGGGTTTTGATCTCTTCGGCACCCGTGAACAGGCCACCCGAGGGGATTCCGTTGTTGATGAACGCTTCGTAGTCGCTGCGACCGTTGAACTCCGAATCGTCATACGGGAGCCGCAGGGCCGTGAAGTAGCTCGCGAACAGGGACTCGATCGCTTCGGATCCCTCCGGCACTTCGACAGGCGCCTCGAAGGATGACTCGTCGGCGTCGTAGACGGTGTAGACGAAGTTCGGCGACGCGATCATGTCGAAGTTCAGGTAGAGGGCGATCTTCTCGATCTGGTCGGGGGCGAGCCCATCGACGTACGAGGTGCTGCCGACCAGGCCGGCTTCCTCGGCTCCCCACCACGCGAACCGCAGGGTGTTCTGCGGGGTGACGTTGCCGAGCGCCTGGGCCGCGGACAACAGGGCAGCCGAGCCGCTGCCGTTGTCGTTGATGCCCGCGCCTTCGGCGACGCTGTCGAGGTGCGCACCCGCCATGACGACGTTGTCCGCATTCTTTCCGGGCAGCTCCGCGATGACGTTGACCTGGGGCTTGTTCACCGGAGGATCGATGGACAGCGTCGCAGTGGTGCCGACGGAAAGAGCTTCGCCGTCGGCGAAGCTCGTCGTCACCACGGGGATCGTCAGCGGAGCCTCATCGGGCGTGCCGAGGAGCGTGCCGCTGAAGAGCGGCTCGCGGTCGGGCGTGTTGCCCTGATTGAAGATGATGACGCCGCCGGCTCCGGCGGCCTCGGCGTTGACCGCCTTCTGCCGGAAGGAGCACGTGCCCCTCTGGACCAGAGCGATGGCGCCCTCGGGGAAGGTCGCGAAGTCCTCCGGTTCGCACCCGCTCGTCACGGGGTCGCGCGGCAGGTCGAGAACGGTGTCCACGGCGACGACGTCACCCGTGACCGACCCGTAGCCGGTGCCCGTGGCTTCGAGAGCCACGTAGTCCGCCTCGGCCGGCGAGATCTGCTTCAGGACGGGAGGCGGAGAGACGAAGAAGTCGAACTCGTCGTACGACACCTTCCAGCCTGCCTTTTCGAGGACTCCCGCGACGTAGGCCACGCTGGCGTCGTAGCCGCTCGTGGTCGCCGCGCGATTGCCGTCGTTCTCATCGGCGATCTTCTGGAGCGCTTTCAAGTGCGTCGCCGGATCGACCGACGCGATACACGCCTGCATCTTCGTCAGTGAAGGTGCGGAGAGCGTGCCGCAGGCACTGGGGATCGCGGCCGTTGCGGCGCCTGCCGGCGCCACCGCGAACGCGGCTATGAGGGCGGCGGCGCCGAGGGCGGCGATGCCTGTGCGAAGTGGAGCTCGGGATTGGGACATGGGGGGAATCTCCATCCTGTGAACTTGCTTTGCACGGAGGCTAGCCGATGGTGACGCGCACGTCGCCCCTTTCCGTGCTATCCGGCCGGCTCATCGCGTGCGCGGCACATACCGCGGCACCCACCGGACGAATCCGATGATGCCCAGCACCGCGATCGCGCCCATCGCCCCGACCCCGACCGAGAGCGACGCCACCGCCGTGAGCGCCGACACGAGCAGCGGGGCCAGCGCCCCGCCGCCGTCCGTGAGCGTCCGCCACGATCCGAGGAAGGCGGCCGGCTCGCTGGGAGGGGCGATGTCTGCGCCGAGAGTGAGCAGGATGCCGCTCGAGAGGCCGTTGCCCACACCGAGCACGGCGGCGAACATCGCGTACCACATGGGCGCGGAGCCCAGATCGTGGGTGAACGAGAGCGCGATGAACCCGGCGCCCATGAGGATCATCGCCGGAAGAGCCGCCCACAGCCGCCCGAAGCGGTCCATCACCTGACCGCTGGCGTAGAAAAGGGCGAAGTCGATGGCACCCGACACCCCCACCACCACCGCGATGGTGCCGGCATCCAGCCCCAGCGAGACACCCCACAGCGGGAGCACCACCTGGCGGGCCGACCGCACCGCCGAGAGGGAGGCGGCCGCGAGGCCGAGTCGCGCCAACACCCCGCGGAAGCGCCACATCGTGCGGAAGACGCCCGCTCGTTCGACCGTGGGGATCGCGCCGGTCACGGGCTCGCCGGTGTCCTCGGCCGCCCCGGTCGCGGCGGGTAGCCGAGGCGTCGAGCCCGCGCCGACGGGCACGGCCCGCTCGGGGTCGGGACCGAAGAACACCAGCAGGATCGTCGCGACCTGGCACACGGCGAAGAAGACCACGGATGCCGTCTCGTCACCGAAGATGCCCAACAGCGCCGCCGAGATGAACGGACCGACGAACATGCCCGCCCGGAAGGTGCCGCCCAGCAGCGACAGCGCCCGGGCGCGGAAGTGCAGCGGCACGCGCGTCGTCATGAACGAATGGCGGGCCAGCGCGAACGCCGCCGCGCAGAAGCCGATCAGGAACACCGCCGCCGCGAACACCGCCAGCGACGAGGCGAAGACGATCCCGACGAGACCGGCCAGCACGACGATGCCGGCGACGCCCATCGTCACGCGCTCGCCGAATCGGGCCACGGCCCACCCGGCGGGGATGTTGCCGCACAGCTGGCCGACGACGAGGGCGGCGGCGACCAGGGCCGCGAGAGCGACGTCGGCGCCGAGCCGGTCGGCGATCACGGGGATGAGGGGGATGACGGCGCCCTCGCCGATGGCGAAGAGCAGGGTGGGTCCGTAGATCATCGGCGCGAAGCGCACCAGCACGTTCCGGGGAGAGTCGCCTGTCACCGTGTCCACGATAGGCTGGATGCCAAATGCTCGAACTCGATTTGACCGCCGACATCCAGGCGCTGCGCTCGACCTTCGCCGATATCCAGGCCGTGGTCGACGTCGACGCACTCACCGCAGACATCGCACGTCTCAGCGAAGAGGCCGGTGCCCCGAACCTCTGGGACGACGTCGACAACGCTCAGAAGGTCACCAGCCGGCTGAGCCACCGCCAGGCGGAGCTCAAGCGCGTGTCCGAGATCGAGCAGCGGCTCGACGACCTCGAGGTGCTCGTCGGGCTCGCGATCGAGATGGACGACGAAGAGTCGGCCGACGAAGCCCGTCGCGAACTCTCCTCCCTCAAAGACGTGATCGGTCAGCTCGAGGTGCAGACCCTCCTCGACGGCGAGTACGACCCGCGCTCCGCCGTCGTCACGATCCGCTCCGGCGCCGGCGGCGACGACGCCACCGACTTCGCCGAGATGCTGCTGCGTATGTATCTGCGCTGGTGCGAGCGTCACAAGTACCCCGTGAAGGTGATGGACACCTCGTTCGCCGAGGGCGCGGGCATCAAGTCTGCGACCTTCGAGGTCGACGTGCCCTACGCCTACGGCACGCTCTCCGTCGAGGCGGGCACTCACCGCCTCGCGCGGATCAGCCCGTTCGGCGGTGCCGACAAGCGTCAGACCAGCTTCGCGGCGGTCGAGGTCATCCCGGTCATGGAAGAAGCCGTCGAGGTCGATGTGCCCGAGGGTGACATCCGCGTCGACGTGTTCCGGTCGTCGGGACCGGGCGGGCAGTCGGTGAACACGACCGACTCGGCCGTGCGCATCACGCACCTTCCCACGGGTCTCGTCGTGTCGATGCAGAACGAGAAGTCGCAGATCCAGAACCGTGCCGCCGCCATGCGCGTGCTGCAGACGCGCCTGCTCCTGCTCAAGCGCGAAGAAGAGGCCGCCAAGAAGAAGGAGCTCGCAGGTACCATCACCGCGAGCTGGGGCGACCAGATGCGCTCCTACTTCCTCTACGGCCAGCAGCTCGTGAAAGACCTGCGCACCGGATACGAGGTCGGCAACCCCGCGGTCGTCTTCGACGGCGACCTCGATGGGCTCATCGCCGCCGGCATCCGCTGGCGCAAGCGAAAAGAAGACGACTGACACTCACGTGACGACAGACCCTGTGGATGCCAGACGACCGGCATCCACAGGGTTCTCTCGTTTCTCGACACGGCGCGTCCTGACGGCGTGCCTCGGACCCGCGCTTAGGCTCATCGAGCCATGATCCGGTTCGAAAACGTCACCAAGCGGTATCGCGGCACCGCGAAGCCCGCCCTCAGCGCCGTCGACTTCGAAGTGCAGCGCGGGGAGTTCGTCTTCCTCGTGGGCGCATCGGGGTCCGGCAAGTCGTCGTGCCTGCAGCTCATCCTGCGCGCCGAGACGCCCAGCGAGGGGCGCGTGGTCGTGCTCGGTCGCGACCTGCGCACCCTGTCCAATCGCAAGGTGCCCTACTTCCGCCGTGAGATCGGCTCGGTCTTCCAGGACTTCCGGCTTCTGCCGAACAAGACCGTGTTCCAGAACGTCGCGTTCACGCTGCAGGTGACCGGGTCGTCGCGTGGATTCATCCAGCAGGCCGTCCCAGAGGTCCTCGCGCTCGTCGGCCTCGACGGCAAAGAGAAGCGCCTGCCGCACGAGCTGTCGGGTGGTGAGCAGCAGCGTGTCGCCATCGCGCGCGCCCTGGTCAACCGTCCCCAGGTGCTGCTCGCCGATGAGCCCACCGGAAACCTCGACCCCGGCACGTCCACCGACATCATGCGCCTGCTCGCCCGCATCAACGCCGGCGGGACGACCGTCGTCATGGCCACGCACGAGGCCGGCTTCGTCGACCAGATGCAGCGGCGCGTGATCGAGCTCAGTGGTGGCGAGATGGTGCGCGACGAGCGCGGCGGCGGGTACGGCGACACCGCCAGCATCCCGCGCCTGACTCCCGAGGTCGAGAAGGGAGCAGCGGCTGTCGCCGCCCTCTCGGCGGTGCTCGAGGTGCAGCGCGAGGTCACCGGTCGCACGGGTCCCCTGCAGCCGATCCCGACGACGGATGCCGCGCCCGCACCGCGGGCCGAGCGGACTGCAGATGCCGCCCCGGACGTCGCGGCGGCGCCGGCATCGGACGCCCCCGCCGACGAGCCCACCCGGCAGCCGCGTGAGCCGGGGACCAACACGGGGTTCATCCCGGTCACGACGCCCCAGGTCGACGAGCTCGGACTCGCCGACCGCCTCGGCCTCGGTAAGAAGACAGACCGCAGCGACGAAGTGGGGCCCACGTCATGAGGTTCGGGCTCATCCTGTCGGAGGCCTTCACGGGCCTGCGACGTAACGCGTCGATGGTCATCTCGGTCATCCTCGTGACCTTCGTCTCGCTCACCTTCGTCGGCGCGGCAATGCTCATGCAGATGCAGATCGGCAAGATGCAGTCGTATTGGGCCGACCGTGCCCAGGTAGCGGTGTTCATGTGCGCGTCTTCGTCGAACGTGAACACCTGCGCCGCGGGAGAGCCCGCGACGCAGCAGCAGATCGACGAGGTCAGGGCGACGCTCGAGGGGCCGGCGCTCGCGCCGCTCATCCGCGACTACACGTTCCAGACGAGCGACGAGGTGTTCGCCGACGCCCAGCAGCAGCTGCCCGAGGACATCCTCGGTGTCGTCACGGCCGACCAGTTCAACGCGACCTTCAGCATCAATCTGGTGGACCAGCGTCAGTCGGACGTGATCACCGAGGCGTTCAGCGGCCAGACGGGTGTCGAAGACGTCCAGGATCAGCTGCAGTACCTCGAGCCGTTGTTCCAGGCGCTGACGGTCGCGACCTACGTCGCCGTCGGCATCGCCGGGCTCATGCTGATCGCCGCGGTGCTGCTGATAGCCACCACCATCCGCCTGTCGGCGTTCGCGCGTCGACGCGAGCTGGGCATCATGCGGCTCGTGGGGGCGTCCAACCGCTTCATCCAGACACCGTTCGTCGTCGAGGGCGTGCTCGCCGCACTGGTCGGCTCGGCACTCGCGAGCGTCGCGGTCTGGGCGATCGTCGGCGTCGGAGTCGACCAGTACCTGCGAGACCGCATCGGCTTCATCACGTCGTGGGTCGACGTGGGCGACGTCGCGATCGTCATCCCGGTCATCGTCGTCGTGGGCGTCATCCTGGCCGCCCTCAGTGCCAGCTTCGCGATCCGGCGGTGGCTGCGCACCTGAGCGTGGGGTAATCTGTAAGGCTCTGTGTGCCCATGATCATGAGGAGGTGGCACCATGCCTCGTGAGCAGGGTGAAAAGCTCATCGCGTCCAACAAGAAGGCGCGTCACGACTACGCCATCGAGAAGACCTACGAAGCCGGTCTCATCCTGACCGGCACCGAGGTCAAATCGCTGCGGCAGGGCCGGGCGAACCTGACCGACGGCTACGCGTACATCGACGGTGGGCAGGCCTTCCTGGACGCGGTCCACATCCCCGAGTACTCGCAGGGGCACTGGACGAACCACTCCGCCAAGCGCACCCGCAAACTGCTGCTGCACAAAGAAGAGATCATCAAGCTCTCGCACGCCGTGTCGGCGGGCGGATACACGCTCGTCCCGCTGCGGCTCTACTTCCTCGACGGACGGGCCAAGGTCGAGATCGCCGTGGCGAAGGGCAAGCGCGAGTTCGAGAAGCGTCAGACGATCCGTGAGCGCGAAGACAAGCGCGAGGCGGAGCGCGCGATGCGGACGAAGAACCGCCTGGGCGACTGACAGTCCCCGCTACGGGCCCCGTCAGTGCCTCGGGGTCGCGGTCGCTCCGGGCGGGTCACTCCGCGCGGAAGCGCCCCTCCACCGTCGACGTGACGACGATCTCGGGCGGCTGCAGACTGAACGACGGGCCGGCGTCGGCACTGGCGGCCATCATCCGGGCGCCCATCGGCGTCGGTGACTCGGGGCGACCTCCGAGCAATCCGACATCCGCGATCTCGACCGCCGCGACCGATGCGAGGCCCAGGGCGTCGGCGTAGGCCGTGGCGCGTTCGACGGCCACATGGACAGCTTCGGCTGCGACTTCGCGCTCCACGCGTGCGCGCGTGTCGGGGGAGAGGCGCCACTCGACGGCCGTGACCTGCACGTCGTCGGACTCGGCGACATCGCCCAGCCACCACGACAGCGCACCGGCGTCGGTGAAGGTCGCCGACAGCTCGACGCTGGCGTGGTGCACGAGGGGCAGCTGTGCCCCCTCGTTGTTCCACGGGCGGTCCGACCACACCGAGACCCGCGCGCTCGACCACTCCGACACCTCGCCGGAGCGGAGGTGGGCGACCAGGCCGTCTTGAACGGTCGATGCCCGCTCCTGCGCCCGCTCGACGACGGGACCGCGCGTGGGGCCGTCGGTGGAGACGGTGACGCGCACCGCCGCTTCTTCGGCGCGGACGCGCGAGTTGCTCTCGCCCCGGACGGTGATGACGACGTCGCTCATGCGGTGAGCCTACGCGACGGGCGCCGTGTATCCCGGAGGTGGGAATCCCGGCGCCCCGCGAACCGTTGTAGAGTGGGATGCTCGGGTGTTTCGGCAACCGAGGTGGCAACTCAATAGCGTGACAACGGCCGCTCCTTCACGGAGTTCCCGGGGCTGATCGGTTTCGACAGCGCCTGCGAACCCGCGAGAAAGCGGGCCGAGGATGTGGGGTTATCTCGTAAACGCTCCCTGCAAAACAATAAGTGCCAATGCTAAGCGCACTGACTTCGCCCTCGCTGCGTAAGCGAGCCCGATAGTCCGTCAGACCGTGTGTGACCCCGCCACGGAATCTGGCGTCATTTAGGGGTCTTGCTGTGTGACGGCGTCTGGACGTCACGCGGGACTTTTCCCAGGCTGGGCTCGTCGACTTAGGTGTCTGTGACAAAGGTCGGAGCCGAGCAGAACGTCTGCACAGACTGCGCCCGGAGAAAACGCGGAGACCCAGCGTTGGACGGGGGTTCGATTCCCCCCAGCTCCACGAGCCGTTGTCACGAAGAGTTGCACGAAGAAGCCCCCGCTCGCGCCCGTTTCGGCGGGGTCGGGGGCTTCTTGCGTGTCGGCGATCCGTGCGCTCAGCCCGCGCTGCGGGTGTGGATGTCGCTCTCGCCCGAGACGTCGTTGAGTTCGAGGTACACGCGACCCTCGGTGCGGGTCAGGGTGGCGGTGCTGCGGCGCTCGAGACCCTCGGCCACACGCTCGATGAAGCCGGGGTCGAAGCTGTGCAGCAGCACTTCGTCGGCACGGTGGATGCGCTTGCCCGCCCAGGCCGCCGAGACCTTGTCGGGGTCGCGGTGGGTGTAGACGGCGACGCGCTCGGCCTTCATGCTGCCGGTGTGCAGCCGCGCGGCATCCGGTGCTCCCACCTCGATCCACGCCACGAGCGCTCCGGTGAGGTCCTTGACCATGACGGCCGGCTCGTCGGTGGCGGCGACGCCCTCGCTGAAGCCGATGCCCTCCTCGTACTCGAGGCAGTAGGCAAGGACGCGGGTGAGCATGTAGGGCGCCGTCTCGGACGGATGCCGGGCGACCCGCAGCTGCAGCTCGTCGTACACGCCGCGATCGACGTCGGAGAGCTGCACCGTGAAGGTGTGAATGGTCGAGCCGATAGCCACGACGACCGAGCCTACGCGAGCGGGGATGCCCCGCAGCGCCGGTGCGCGGCTTGTCGGGCCCCCTGGCGGCGTCTAGCGTCGGAGGATGCCTGACCCTCGCGCGCTCCGCATCGACGTCGGCCCTTTCCACCTGGCTCCCACGCCCGACGCGTCCACCTGGACCGCCGTGCCGCGCGGCGACGCTGCGGGTTCCGCATCCGGGATCTCAGCGGGGTGGGGGGAGTGGGTCGCCTTCGCCGCCCAGGTGCTGCGTGCCGACGAACTGTGGCGCTCCGTCGAGGCTCGCGGCGACGCGTGGGATGAGGGTTTCGCTGCGGCACGGGATGCCAAGGCGGTCAACCCGTACCGCTGAGGTCGAGCGGCGGGCACGCTGCCGATCAGCGCGGGGTGTCGACGAGGATGAGGCTCTGTCGTGTGTCGGCGAGCTTGACGAAGCCGTCGCCGAACAGGTACGTCAGTCCGTAGCCGTCGACGCCGCGACCACCGAGCCACTCCGGGTTCTCGGTGACGTAGGTGCCGTCGTCGCCGACCTCGACCTTCCAGCCGGAGGCGACGAGCTCCTTCTGGGCCGTGGCGGCGGTGGCCTCGTCGATCGGCGCCCACCCGAAGATCTGGACGCGGTCGGACGCGATCTTCTGATCGCCCCACTTGCACTGGATGCCGTCTTCGAGCGCGATCGCTCCGATACGGAATGGCTCTTGCTGCGTGACCCACCCGAGGCTCGTGAAGTCGTCGGCGGTTGCCTGCGGAATGATGTTCTCGCACGTGGGGTCGGGCGTCTCGGACGCGGGTGTGGCGGTCGTCTCGGGAGCCTCGATGGGGGGACCGGAAGCGGACTCGGCGACGCTGGGCACGGCCTCTGGGGCGGGGCCCGTGCAGGCGCTGAGCAGGACGGCGGCGAGGAGCCCCCCTGTCGTCGCCCACGCAGCGCGCCGACGCGGGCCGGTCACCGGGGCCCCTCGCCGTGCAGCAGGGCGAAGAAGTCGTCGTGCAGGACGCCGTTGGTCGCGAACGACGACCCCGCGTCGAGACGGTCAGAGCCGTCGAACGCGGTGAATCGGCCGCCGGCCTCCCGCACGATCGGTGCGATCGCGGCGATGTCGTACTCCTTCACGTCGAACTCGGCGACGAGTTCCAGCCGGCCCTCTGCGAGCCACATGTAGGGCAGCGCGTCGCCGTAGGCACGGTCGCGCCAGACCGCGCGCGCCAGTCGCTCGAGCGCGGGCACCAGCTCGACACCGTCCCACTGCTGGATGCTCTGGAAGCTGATGCTCGAGGCGCCGATCTCACCCACACCCGACACCCGGATGCCGCGGGTTTCACCCGACGCCGTCGTCGTCCAGGCGCCGTGTCCGACCGCGGCCCACCAGCGACGCCCGATGGCGGGCTGGCTCACGACGCCGACCCGGGGAACGCCGTCGACGGAGAGGGCGATCAGCGTCGCCCACACAGGGATCCCGCGCATGTAGTTGTGCGTGCCGTCGATGGGGTCGATGACCCACCGGCGGGCGGTGTCTCCGGAAGCGCCGTACTCCTCACCCAGAACGGCGTCGTCGGGCCTCTCAGCGTCGAGGATCTCGCGAATCGCGCGCTCGGTTGCGAGGTCGGCCTCGGTCACGTGCGTGCGGTCGGGTTTGGTGTCGATGCGGAGGTCGGCCGCGTCGAAGCTGCGCATCGATACGGCGTCGGCGGCGTCGGCCAGGCGCAGGGCGAGGGCGAGGTCGTCGGTGAGGGTCGGAGGCGTCGCTTCGATCGGGGACACGGCTCAAGGATATCGGTCGACGGGCGGCCGATTTGGTGTGCCCGCGTCACGCCTGGTAACGTAATCCCTCGGTTCGGAACGCGAGTTTCGGTCCGAAACGGAACGCACCTCTAGCTCAATCGGCAGAGCAACTGACTCTTAATCAGTGGGTTCTGGGTTCAAGTCCCAGGGGGTGCACAAGCCACGAAGCCCGGTTTCTCATCGCAAGATGAGATGCCGGGCTTCCGCCTTTCCCGGGGGCACGGCTGGTCTCCCGGCGCAGGTGCGACCACCGTCGTCGCCGTCAGAAGACCCGGTCCTGACGCGCGAGGGCGTCGTACGGGTGCGCAGTGGGCCCGACTATCTCGCGGTCGCGCCCGTGATCCGTAGTGGCCCCACTACTGGTTCCGGCGTGCAGTGGCCGCTTCCTGGTATCCACGGTTCGCGCAGCGGAGAGACGACGTCATTTGTCGAAGGGGTGAAATTCGCAGACCGCACGAGTGAATTGCTCCGGAAACGGACGTGGCAGAACGGCCTCGCGGTGGTTCCTGTCGCATGGCTCGCCAGGCGGTCTATTCTCTTCGCACGTTCCGCGGAAGTCGCCGAGAGATCGTCGGATGACGCTATTGCACTCGCTTTCACGCCCCAAGGGCCGAGTTACCGCTATCTTCCGGCACCCGACGATGCGGTGTCAAGAGCGCGTTCCGCGTCCTGGTGCGGTTTGCACGGCTGTCGAGGCGCGGCATCCGCCCGAGGCATCCAGGTACTGTTCGCAGGACGGTCCGGTCGTTCCCGCGATCTTCACCGTGGGTACGGTCGCGCGACACGTTCGGCAGCTCGAATGAGGGGGCTCCGCGCGGTCCATTCTTAATCCACCCGTAATGGTACGGGTATGAGGTCGGATTTGCTGCGCCGCAGCGGTCCTGACATTTGCACCCGCCGCGGGGCGTAAAGAAATAATGCGCACCCTGAGCTCGAGCCGAAAGCACAATGCGCCCATGGAACTCAACGCCGCCTCCGGTGTTCCGTCCCGTTCGTCCGCCCGCCACCGACGCACCCTGATCGTCACCACCGTCGCCGTCGCCGCCGCCCTGGTCACCGGAAGTGCGACGCCCAGCGTCGCCGCGGTGACCGGGCCGGTGGGACTCCTCCCCGACAGTGCGCGACCGCAGGTCAACGCGATGCCCGTCCCCGGTCCGCTCGAGGTCGGCTTCACCTTCTCGCCCGCGGAGTCGGGCGCCCTATCGGCCGTCCGCTTCTACCAGAACGCCTCTAACTCGGGTGTCGTCAGTGCGTCGGTCTGGTCGGCCGCCGGCGTCCTTCTGGCCCGGGCCCCGGTCGATCCTGTGGCCGCGGTCGGTTGGCGAACCGTCCCGATCGAGCTCGATCTCGACGCGGATGTCTCGTACACCGTCAGCGTGCTCGACAACAACGGCCGTATCCCCGCCATCGAGAACTTCTTCGCCGAGGCGAAGACGACCAACGGCATCGTCACTCCCGCGAAGGCCGGGGTCTACAAGGCCTCCGCCGGGTTCCCCACCATCGGACAGGCCTCCAGCGGTCTCATCGACATCGCCTTCACCCCCGAACCCGACCTCGAGTCCGGACCCGAGTCGCCGGTCGAGCCGACCGAGCCGGAACCGACCGAGCCCGCACCGACACCGACACCGACTCCGGTCGAGCCGACGCCGCCCGCGCCCGACCCCGCCGGACCCGTCAGCACCGTCGACCCCGACGGCTCCCACTGGCCCGAGAACACCCCCCGTGTCGGGGAGGCGCGCGTGGTGCAGGTGAAGCCCACGTGGGCCGCGATCTCCGCGGCGATCAACGCGGAGGCCAAGACCGCGGACGACGTGGTCGTCTGTGTCTCGCCGGGCACCATCACGGGCGGCAACGGCGCGGGATCCAGCTCCAAGGGCGTCATCCAGGACGTCGGCAATGCCGACCGTGCTTCGCGCATCCTCGTCACGCCGTGCGACGGTGTCGGCTCGGTCAAGACCGCCGGAGACAAGGGCGTCGCGTTCGTCGGCATCCGCGGCGTGTCCATCGTCGGCATCGACTTCGGCGCGACCTCGGTGATGCTGCGCAACGTGGAGGCTTTCGGCTTCGGGTACACGACCGTGCGCACCCTGCTCATCACCGCGAATGGCGTTCAGGGGGTTCGAGACACGGATGTCGTTGAGGTGGTGGCCGGTACCGAGGCCGCGGAGGGCGCCGGATACGACCGAATGGAGGTGAAGTCCGCCGGCGGATACGACATCGACGGGCTCACCCTCTCGGGGCTGTACGCCGCGCCGCACTACAAGGCGCGCGGCTCCAGCGCCCACACGGACACCATTCAATTCGTCACCACCTCGGGTGATGGGACCATCACCGACGTCGTGATCGAGGATTCAGCGGTGTTCCAGTCGACGAATCAGGGCATCATCGCCGGCAACAACAGCGGCGGCGAATCCCGCAACACCCTGGTGGTCGGCGGCAAGACGGGGCAGCTGCGCTATCCGGTCTACGAGGGGGGTCAGCCCGTGATCGGCGCGAACTCGCTCCACGGCACGTGGTCGGGCCTGGCCATGGAGACCACCTCCGTCGCCGGCAGCGTCTCGCCCTACTACTCGTTCTCCGCCGTCGAGGCATCCGAGAGCACGAAGGGGGACCGCGGATTCAGCAAGCTCGAGCCGATGACGCTCGACGACCTCGACGAGATCGCGCCCGTGCCGACAGCCGAACGCCTGGCGGCCATCTGGGGCTGACGCTTGCACGGCGAGGCGCCGGATGCCGCGCCCGATCGGTTTCCGATCGAGTGTGGACATCCGGCGCCTCACCACCGGCTCCGCAGCGTCACGCCGCGTCGCCCACCAGCACCGCGGCGCCCTCGTCGGCGGCATCCGGGTGCGCACCGTCGATGTGGGCGAGCAGCGGGCGTCCGAACAGGATGCACAGGCTGGCGATCACGACCGACGCGGCCGCCATGATGTACGGAACTCCCGCGTTGAAGGCGTGCCACAGCAGGGCGGCGAGCGGCGGAGCGACGGCGCCGCCGAGGAAACGCACGGCGGAGTACGCCGACGACGCCACCGAACGCGGCAGGTCGGTCGCCTCCATCACCGCCTCGGTGAGCGCGGTGTTCACCACCCCGAGGACGAGTCCGCCGACCACGATGCAGGTGACCAGGGCGGCGGCCGACGAGACGACGAACGCGGCGGCGACGAGATCGAGGGCGAGAAGCGGTAGCGCGATGAGCAGCACCGTCGTCAGCCGCAGACGCCGCAGCAGCAGCGGTGCGACCCACACGCTGGTGATCGCCAGTCCCAGACCCCACCCGAAGAACGTCAGGCCGATGCCCATCGCGCCGAAGCCGAGGGGGAAGGGCGAGAACGCCAGCAGCGTGAAGAAGCCGATGTTGTAGAACAATGCGGTCGCGGCGAGGATCGCCAGCGCGGGTCGACCCAGAGCACGGAACGGTGCGCTGAACGCCAGAGGCGTGCGCTCGGGAGTGGGTCCGCGCAGCAGCAGCATCACGGCCACGAACGCGACGGCCATCAGGGCGACCACGCCGAAGAACGGTCCGCGCCAGCTGACTTCGCCCAGGATGCCGCCCAGCAGCGGCCCCACGGCGATGCCGAGGCCGAGGGCGGCTTCGTACAGGATGATCGCCGCAGAACTGCCCCCTGACGCCGCCCCCACGATGGTGGCGAGAGCGGTCGAGATGAACAGCGCGTTGCCGAGTCCCCACCCGGCGCGGAAACCGATGATCGCGTCCACACTGCCGCTCAGGGCGCAGAGGAGCGCGAACACCACGATGAGGGCCAAGCCCACCAGGAGCGTCGCCTTCGCTCCGATCCGGCTCGAGATCCAGCTCGTCACGAGCATCGCAAGACCGGTGACGACGAGGTAGCTCGTGAACAGCAGCTCTGTTTCGACAGGACTTGCCTGCAACGACTCGGCGATGGCCGGAAGGATGGGGTCGACGAGCCCGATGCCCATGAACGCCACGACGCACGCGAATGCGACGGCCCACACTTGCGCGGGCTGCTGCCAGATGCGGGGTGCTGCGGTGTCGGCGGTCACCGGACGACCTCTTCCAGTTCGTGGGTGGGAGGCGCGACGGGCACGAGACCCACGCGCAGGGAGAGGGCCGAGGCGGCGACGCCGACGGCATCCCATTCCGTCCCCGACAAATCGGCGACGTGGGGCGCGAGCGCCGCGCGGAACTGCTCGAACCAGCCGGCGAGTGCCGCCAGGCCGGCGTCGGTCGCGCGGATCACGCTGACGCGCGAATCGCTCGGGTGCGCGGCACGCTCGACGAGCCCCGCGGCATCCATCTGATGTACCAGCCGCGTCATACCCGGCTGGGTCACCCGGCTCAGGGTTGCCAGATCGCCGAGCCGTTGGGGCCCGTGGTCGCGTAAGAGCGTGAGCGTGCGCCACTGCGCCGCCGGAGCGTCGTTCTGGGTGTCGATGGCCGCGATGCGCGTGAGGGCGTGCACCGCGAGCAAGAGTGTCTGCAGGTCGTCGTCGCGGGTCATGGAGAAAGCATACCGCAGGTATATACCTAGGGTATCTAAATGGAGGACGTCACGATCGCGCGGCGATCCGCGTCGACAGCTGATGCGCGTGCGCCAACAGGACGCGACCCAGCTCGGCGAGGCGCTCACCGCCGAACCGGAACTCGACGCCGGTCAAACTCAGCGCCCACTGCGGATCACCCGACCGTGTGAAGACCGCCGCTCCCAGACCCCAGCTGCCCTCGACGATCAGCCCCGGATTGACGGCGTAGCCGCGGGCCTTCGTATCGGCGATGCGCGCGCGCAGGCGCGCGGGGGAGTGCGACGCTCCCCACCGCTCCGCCAGCTCCGGATGCCGCTCCAGATAGGCGTCCACATCCTGGGGCGGGAGGAAGGCGAGGATCGCCAGTCCGGCCGACGCGACGCCCAGCGGGAAGCGCACCCCCTCCGACAGGACGAACGAGCGGATGGGAAAGCTCCCGTCTTCGCGCACCAGGCAGACGGTCTCATCGCCGCGCCGCACCGAGAGGAACGCACTCTCCTCCGTCCGTACCGCGAGCGAGCGCACGATGTCGCGCGCAGTGGCGGTGACATCGAATCGGGATGCCGCCACACTCCCCATGAGATACAGCTCCGGCCCCGGTAACCACCGTCCGGAGGCGTCGTCGCGATCGACCAGTCCCTCCGCGCGCAGCGCGGTGAGGAGGCGGTGCACCGTCGGGCGGGTCAGGGCGGCGTCGTGCGCGAGGTCGCCGACGCTCGTGCCGGTGTCGCCCGCGGCGGTCACCAGGCGCAGCAGGTGCGCCGCACGGGCGATGACCTGCGCGCCGGGGACGCCGGCTCGTGGGGCCGATCCAGATGGGGTGTCCACGATGTGGACGCTACGCGCTGCGGCATCCACATCGCAAGATGTCGCTGTGTGCGCCCGCGCCCACCGTCGCAGCATGGGATCACCGCTGTTCGAAGGAGTACGCGTGATCGACAAGACCTGGGCATCGGCGGCCGACGCCGTCGCCGACATCCCCGACGGAGCCTCGCTCGCCGTCGGAGGATTCGGCCTCTCCGGCAATCCCATCGCTCTCATCGAGGCGCTGCTCGCGCAGGGGACGCGCGATCTCTCCGTCGTGTCGAACAACTGCGGGGTGGACGACTGGGGGCTCGGCATCCTGCTCGGGGCCGGCCGCATCCGCAAGATGACCTCGTCGTACGTCGGCGAGAACAAGGAGTTCGAGCGGCAGTTCCTGACGGGCGAACTCGAACTCGAGCTCACCCCGCAGGGCACGCTGGCCGAGAAGCTGCGCGCCGGCGGCGCGGGCATCGCCGCGTTCTACACCCAGACGGGCGTCGGCACGCAGGTCGCCGAGGGCGGGCTGCCTCGCCGCTACGACGGCACCGGCGGCATCGCTGTGGCATCGCCCGCGAAGGACGTGCGGAGCTTCGACGTGCGCGGCGAGCCCCGTGAGTTCGTCCTGGAAGAGGCGATCACCACAGACTTCGCCCTCGTTCACGCCTGGAAGGGCGACCGCCACGGCAACCTCGTCTTCCGCAAGGCCGCGCGCAGCTTCAATCCGCTCGCGGCGATGGCCGGACGCACCTGCATCGTGCAGGTCGAGCACCTCGTCGAGCCGGGCGAGGTCGATCCGGATGCCGTGCACCTGCCGGGAGTCTTCGTGCACCGCATCGTCGAGGTCGGCGACGTCGAGAAGCGCATCGAGAAGCGCACGATCCGCGAGGGTGCCGCTGAGCCGGGACCGGTCCCTTCGACAGGCTCAGGGACCACTGCCGCGATCGTCAAGGAGATCTGAGATGACTTTGTCCCGCACGGAGATGGCCGCCCGCGCCGCCCGCGAGCTCGCCGACGGCGCCTACGTCAACCTCGGCATCGGCCTGCCGACCCTGGTCCCCAACCATGTGCCCGACGGGGTGACCGTCGTGCTGCAGTCCGAGAACGGCATCCTCGGCGTGGGTCCGTACCCGACTGACGACGCGGTGGACGCCGATCTGATCAACGCCGGCAAAGAGACGGTGACGACCCTCCCGGGGGCCGCCTTCTTCGATTCGGCGTTGAGCTTCGGCATGATCCGCGGCGGCAAGATCGATGCCGCGATCCTCGGGGCGATGCAGGTGTCGGCATCCGGAGACCTGGCCAACTGGATGATCCCGGGGAAGATGGTCAAGGGCCCCGGCGGCGCGATGGACCTCGTGCACGGCGCCGCCCGGGTGATCGTGCTGATGGAGCACGTCGCCAAGGACGGCTCGCCCAAGATCGTCGACCGGTGCTCCCTGCCGCTCACCGGACGGGGCGTCGTCGATCGCATCATCACCGACCTCGCCGTCATCGACGTGACGCAGGATGGACTCGTGCTCGTCGAGCTCGCCCCGGGCGTCGGCGTCGACGAGGTGCGGGATGCCACCGAGCCCCCGCTGACCGTGAGACTCACTGAGGAGATCGAGACCGCATGAGCGCTGAGAACGACATCGTCATCGTCGCCGCCGCACGCACCCCGCAGGGTCGGCTCAAGGGGCAACTCGCTCCGCTCACCGCCGTGCAACTGGGCGCCGCCGCGATCCGCGGAGCCATCGAGCGCGGCGGCATCCCGGCTGACGCCGTCGACGCCGTCCTCGTGGGTCAGGTGCTGCAGGCCGGCGCTGGGCAGAATGCCGCACGGCAGGCCGCGATCGAGGCCGGAATCGGGTGGGATGTGCATTCCGCGACCGTCAACAAGGTGTGCCTCTCGGGTCTCACGGCGATCATCGACGCGGCCCGCATGCTGCGCGTGGGCGACGCCACCGTCGTCGTCGCGGCCGGTATGGAATCCATGACCCGCGCCCCGCACCTGCTCATGAACTCGCGCGAGGGCTACGCCTACGGCTCCGTCGAGGTGATCGACCACATGGCCTTCGACGGCCTGACCGACGCGTACGACCGCGAGAGCATGGGCGCCTCGACCGAGCGCGCGAACGCCCGTTACGAGGTCACCCGCGAAGCCCAGGATGCCGTCGCCGCGCGCTCGCACCAGCGCGCCGCCGCGGCGCAGGCCGACGGGGTGTTCGACGCCGAGATCGTGCCGGTGTCGATCCCGCAACGCAAAGGCGAACCCGTCGTCGTCACCGCCGACGAGGGCATCCGCCCTGACACCACGGTCGCAACGCTCGCGAAGCTCCGCCCCGCCTTCGCCGAGGGCGGCTCGATCACGGCCGGAAACGCCTCGCAGATCTCTGACGGCGCTTCTGCCGTGGTCGTCACGACCCGCGCGACCGCCGAGGAGCGCGGCTGGGACGTGCTCGCCACGCTCGGAGCCTCGGGCCAGGTCGCCGGACCCGACAACTCCCTCCACGCCCAGCCCGCACGCGCGATCGAGAAGGCGCTCGCGAAGCAGGGCATCGCGGCATCCGACCTCGATCTCGTCGAGATCAACGAGGCGTTCGGGGCCGTGGTCGCGCGGTCGCAGGCCGAGCTCGGACTCTCCGATGACGTGGTCAACCCGCACGGCGGCGGCATCGCGCTCGGTCACCCCATCGGCGCCTCCGGCAACCGGCTGGTCGTGCACGCGGTGCATGAGCTGATCCGTCGGGGCGGTGGCACGGCAGCCGTGGCCCTGTGCGGCGGCGGCGGTCAGGGCGACGCACTCATCCTCACCCGGTGACACCCACCCGCTGATCGACGAACGGATGCCGCGACCCTCAGGCCGCGGCATCCGGAACGTTCGAGGGGTGCTCAGCGCGTGAGGCGCTTCTTCAGCAGCTTGCCCTGCTTCTTCTGGACGGGGGAGTCACCCGCGATCATTCGGCCCCGGCGGGCGCGACGCGTGTCGACGACGGCGCCGACGGCGAGAGCGAGGGTGATGCCCCAGCTCAGCCACGCCAGAGCGGTCCGCCAGGTGAACGGCTCGTCGTTCTTGAGTCCGCGCAGGAGCGTGACGCCGCCGGTGATGGCGCTGAGGAGACCGGTTCCGAAGATGTACTGCCGCATGCGCCCAACTTACCGACCCGTGGTTCATCGCCGCCGCCGCCTTGACACCCGCGCGCGCCCCGTTCGGTGAACAACGGGGGCGACGGAATGCGGCGCGTCGGAACGTTTCCGGCGCCCACGACCGGTTCTCACGCCGGCGTCCAGCCCCCGAACCGGGATCCGGCCCGCTGTTAGCCTGAGGTCGATCCCCGAGGAGGACCTGTGACCCAGGCCGATTTCGTCGTCGTCGCGAACCGATTGCCCGTCGACCGCACCCCCGATGGAGAGGGGTGGCGGCGCTCGCCCGGCGGACTCGTGACCGCCCTCGAACCCGTCATGCGCAGTGCCGACGGTGCGTGGGTGGGGTGGGCAGGTCAAGCCGATGTCGACGTCGAGCCGTTCGAGTTCGACGACATGCACCTCGTTCCCGTCACGCTCGCCGCCTCCGACGTGCAGCTGTACTACGAAGGCTTCTCGAACGACACGATCTGGCCGCTCTATCACGACGTGATCTCGCCGCCCACCTACAAGCGCGCGTGGTGGGACGCCTACGTCAAGGTCAACAAGCGCTTCGCCGACGCAGCGGCAGCGGTCGCGGCCGAGGGCGGCACCGTCTGGGTGCAGGACTACCAGCTGCAGCTCGTGCCGAAGCTGCTGCGGGAGTTGCGCCCCGACATCACGATCGGGTACTTCCACCACATCCCGTTCCCGGCCTACGGGCTCTACTCCCAGCTGCCGTGGCGCAAGCAGGTGCTCGAGGGTCTGCTGGGCGCCGACGTCATCGGCTTCCAGCGCGTCGCCGACGCGGGCAACTTCGCCCGGGCCGTACGTCGTCAGTTGCGCTACGAGACCAAGGCCAGCGGCATCCTGGTGCCCGACGCCGAAGGCGGCACGCGCGTCGCCCTGGCGAAGGCGTTCCCCATCTCGATCGACGCGGAGTCGTACGTCGAGTTGGCCCAGCGGCCCGACATCCAGCAGCGCGCCAGGGAGATCCGCGAGGGACTCGGCAATCCTCGCAAGATCCTGCTCGGCGTCGACCGACTCGACTACACCAAGGGCATCCGTCACCGCCTCAAGGCGTGGGGCGAGGTGCTCGAAGACGGCCGGGCCACGGTCGAGGACGCCACCCTCGTGCAGGTCGCGAGCCCCAGTCGCGAGCGCGTCGACGCGTACATGCAGCTGCGCGACGAGATCGAGATGACCGTCGGGCGTATCAACGGCGACTACGACACCACCACGCACACAGCGATCCGCTACCTGCATCAGTCGTACCCGCGCGAAGAGATGGTGGCACTGTTCCTCGCCGCCGACGTCATGCTCGTCACGGCCCTGCGCGACGGCATGAACCTCGTCGCCAAGGAGTACGTCGCCAGCCGCATCGACAACCGCGGCGTGCTCGTGCTGAGCGAATTCGCCGGGGCCGCCGACGAGATGGGCAGCGCACTGCTCATCAACCCGCACGACATCGACGGATTGAAGGATGCCGTCATCCGCGCGGTCGACATGCCCGCGGCCGAGCAGGGCCGACGGATGCGCACCCTGCGCCGTCGCGTCCGCGAGCATGACGTCGAGGATTGGTCGCGCGGCTTCCTCGAGGCGCTGTCGGCGTTCCACGGCCGCTCGTCCCGTGCAGCGGACGCCGAGGTCGAGGCCGGTACTGACGACGATCAGGCGGATGCCGAATGACCGCCGCCGACGCGACGGTCGAGGCCGTCGCCACCACCCACACCCTGCTCATCGCGCTGGACTTCGACGGCACGCTGTCGCCGCTGGTCGACGAGCCGATGTCGGCGCGCATGACCCCGGCGGCGCGCGCGATCGTCGATGAGCTCGCGGCACTGCCGCGGACGGTCGTCGCGCTGGTCTCGGGCCGTTCGCTGGCCCACCTTCGTGAGATCTCCGAGCACGCCGACGACTCGCCGGTCTGGCTCGCGGGTTCGCACGGCGCGCAGTTCTGGGTGCCCGGCAACGGCGTCGAAGAGACCCCCGACGACACCGACGACCTCGCGCTGCGCGACCGTCTGCAGCGGGAAGCCACGGCCGGCACCGATGAGATGGACGGTGTGTGGATCGAGCCGAAGGAGTACGGCCTCGGCGTGCATACGCGCACGGCGGATGCCGCGACCGCCCGTGCCGCGCGAGACCTCGTCGACGCACTGGTCGGAGCGCAAGCCCCCACCTGGCGACGTCGCACGGGGCACGACATCCTCGAGTTCGCGTTCCGCCACGAGGGCAAGGACTCCGCGGTCGCGCGCCTCCGCGAGCGCGTCGGGGCGTCTGCCGTGCTGTTCGCCGGCGACGACGTCACCGATGAAGACGCCTTGCGCTCGCTGGGACCTCAGGACCTCGGCGTCCGGGTCGGCGGGGGAGAGACCACGGCCAGCCTGCGCGTCGACGACATCGCCGCGTTCGTCGCCGTACTGGAGGACGTGGCGCGCCTGCGCCGAGCGCACGGCGCGTGACCGGCGTGTGCGCCGGGCGGCGCCCGCGTCCAGGGGTCTTGGGCGCTCCTGCACACGGCGATTAATCCGCCGTTCATCCCTTGTGGCGCATCGGGGGGACGCGCGCGCGCAATAGACTTCGAGGATGCCCGCTCCGCAGAATCCGAACACCGGCGAGTTCGACATCAAGCCCCGCAGTCGCGTCATCACCGATGGCATCGAAGCCACGACCTCGCGCGGCATGCTCCGCGGGGTCGGCATGGGCGACGACGACTGGGACAAGCCCCAGATCGGCATCGCGTCGAGCTGGAACGAGATCACGCCCTGCAACCTCAGCCTCGACCGCCTCGCGCAGGGCGCGAAAGAGGGGGTGCACTCCGGCGGTGGATACCCGCTGCAGTTCGGCACGATCTCCGTCTCCGACGGCATCTCGATGGGTCACGAGGGCATGCACTTCTCCCTCGTCTCGCGTGAGGTCATCGCCGACAGCGTCGAGACCGTCATGATGGCCGAGCGCCTCGACGGGTCCGTGCTGCTCGCGGGTTGCGACAAGTCGATCCCCGGCATGCTCATGGCATCCGCTCGTCTCGATCTCTCCAGCGTCTTCCTCTACGCCGGCTCGATCGCTCCGGGCTGGGTCAAGCTCTCCGACGGTACCGAGAAGGAGATCACGATCATCGACTCCTTCGAGGGCGTCGGTGCGTGCCTGGCGGGTCGCATGAGTGAGGCCGACCTCAAGCGCATCGAGTGCTCCTTCGCCCCGGGCGAGGGTGCCTGCGGTGGCATGTACACGGCCAACACCATGGCGTCGGTGGCCGAGGCGCTCGGACTCAGCCTCCCCGGCTCCGCCGCCCCGCCGTCGGCGGACCGTCGTCGCGACTACTTCGCCCACCGCTCGGGCGAGGCCGTCGTCAACCTGCTGCGCCAGGGCATCACCACCCGCGACATCCTCACGAAAGAGGCGTTTGAGAACGCCATCGCCCTCGCCATGGCGCTCGGCGGCTCGACGAACGTCGTGCTGCACCTGCTCGCCATCGCGCGCGAGGCCGAGGTCGAGCTGTCGCTGCACGACTTCAACCGCATCGGCGACAAGACGCCGCACGTCGCCGACATGAAGCCGTTCGGCAAGTACGTCATGAACGATGTCGACCGCCAGGGCGGCATCCCGGTCATCATGAAGGCCATGCTCGACGAGGGACTCCTGCACGGTGACGCGCTGACCGTCACGGGCAAGACGCTTGCCGAGAACCTCGCCGATCTGAACCCCGATCCCATCGACGGCACGGTCATCCACACCTTCGACAACCCGATCCACGCGACGGGCGGCATCACGATCCTGCACGGCTCGATGGCCCCCGAGGGTGCGGTCGTGAAGTCGGCGGGCTTCGACGGGAACGTCTTCGAGGGCCCTGCCCGCGTGTTCGAGCGCGAGCGCGCGGCCATGGACGCCCTCGAGGCGGGTCAGATCCAGGCCGGCGACGTCGTCGTCATCCGCTACGAGGGTCCCAAGGGCGGACCGGGCATGCGCGAGATGCTCGCCATCACGGCGGCCATCAAGGGCGCGGGGCTCGGAAAAGATGTACTACTCTTGACGGACGGTCGATTCTCAGGCGGCACAACCGGCCTCTGCATCGGCCACATAGCTCCCGAAGCGGTGGACGCAGGTCCTATTGCCTTCGTGCGCGATGGTGATCTGATACGGGTCGATATCGCCGCTCGCACTCTCGACTTGATCGTCGAGACAGACGAGCTGAGTTCCCGCCGCGAAGGCTGGGAACCGCTTCCGCCGCGCTATACCCGTGGCGTTCTGGCCAAGTACTCCAAGCTCGTGCACTCCGCTGCGGAGGGCGCGGTCACGGGCTGACGGCCGTCCCCCTTCTCACCTTCTCTGGTTCTCGAGGTACTCCCATGTCCATCGATTCCCCCACCGCGGCCATTCCCCGGCCGCCCTCCCGCACCGCACCGGCGCCGATGATGACGGGCGCACAGGCGGTCGTCCGCTCGCTCGATCTGCTGGGTGTGACCGATGTGTTCGGTCTGCCGGGCGGCGCGATCATGCCCGTCTACGACCCGCTCATGGACGACGAGCACGTCCGCCACATCCTCGTGCGCCACGAGCAGGGTGCCGGTCACGCGGCTGAGGGATACGCCGCGGCGTCCGGACGCGTCGGCGTGGCCATCGCCACGTCCGGTCCCGGCGCGACCAACCTCGTCACCGCGATCGCCGACGCCTACATGGACTCGGTGCCCCTGGTGTGCATCACCGGCCAGGTGTTCTCCACCCTCATGGGTACCGATGCCTTCCAGGAAGCAGACATCGTCGGCATCACGATGCCCATCACCAAGCACTCGTTCCTGGTGAAGTCGGCCGACGAGATCCCCGGCGCCATCGCCGCCGCGTTCGAGATCGCCTCGACCGGCCGCCCCGGTCCCGTGCTCGTCGACATCACCAAGGACGCGCAGCAGGCCGAGGCGCCCTTCGTGTGGCCGCCCAAGATCGACCTGCCCGGTTACCGACCGGTGACCAAGGCGCACGGCAAGCAGATCCAGGCGGCGGCCCACCTGCTGACCACCGCGAAGAAGCCCGTCCTCTACGTCGGTGGCGGCGCGATCCGCTCGAACGCGTCGGCCGAGCTCAAGGTGCTCGCCGAGGCGACCGGCGCCCCCGTGGTCACCACGCTGATGGCGCGGGGAGCCTTCCCCGACTCCCACGAGCAGCACCTCGGCATGCCGGGCATGCACGGCACCGTGCCCGCGGTGCTCGCCCTGCAAGAGAGTGACCTCATCGTCTCGCTCGGCGCCCGCTTCGACGACCGCGTCACCGGCAAGGCGGCGCTGTTCGCCCCGAACGCGCAGGTGGTGCACGTCGACATCGACCCCGCCGAGATCTCCAAGATCCGCACCGCAGACGTGCCGATCGTGGGCGACCTGCGCGAGGTTCTCATCGACCTCGAAGCCGCTTTCCGTGCGGCCGACGCCGAGAACGCCCACGACTACACCGAGTGGTGGACCTACCTCAACGGCCTCCGCGAAGAGTTCCCCCTCGGCTACACGCCCACCACCGACGGTCTCCTCTCACCGCAGTACGTCATCCAGCGCATCGGCGAGATGACCGGACCCGAGGGCGTCTACGCCTCGGGAGTGGGTCAGCACCAGATGTGGGCGGCGCAGTTCATCAAGTACGAGCGTCCCAACGCGTGGCTGAACTCCGGCGGCGCCGGCACCATGGGTTACGCGGTACCCGCCGCCATGGGCGCCAAGGTGGCCCAGCCCGAGCGCGCCGTGTGGGCGATCGACGGCGACGGCTGCTTCCAGATGACCAACCAGGAGCTCGCGACCTGCGTCATCAACGACATCCCGATCAAGGTCGCGATCATCAACAACTCCTCGCTCGGCATGGTGCGCCAGTGGCAGACGCTGTTCTTCGACGGCCGCCACTCCAACACCGATCTGAACACGGGCCACGGAACGCGCCGCATCCCCGACTTCGTCAAGCTGGCGGAGGCCTACGGGTGCCTGGGCATCCGCGTCGAGAAGGAAGACGAGATCGACGCCGCCATCCAGCTCGCGCTCGACACCAACGACCGCCCGGTCGTGATCGATTTCGTCGTGAGCGCCGACGCGATGGTGTGGCCGATGGTGCCCCAGGGCGTCAGCAACAGCTACGTCCAGTACGCGCGCGATCACTCGCCCACCTTCAACGAGCAGGAGGACTGAGATGTCTCGTCACGTTCTGAGCCTCCTGGTCGAAGACAAACCCGGCCTGCTCACCCGCGTCGCGGGGCTCTTCGCTCGGCGCGGCTTCAACATCGAGTCGCTCGCGGTCGGCGTCACCGAGGTGCCCGGACTCTCGCGCATCACCGTCGTCGTCGACGTCGAGGGCCTGCCGCTCGAGCAGGTGACCAAGCAGCTGAACAAGCTCATCAACGTCATCAAGATCGTCGAGCTCGACCCCGCGGCATCCGTGCAGCGCGAGCACGTGCTCGTGAAGGTGCGCGCCGACAACGCCACACGCTCGAACGTGGTCGAGGTGGTCAACCTGTTCCGTGCCTCGGTCGTCGACTACGCCCCCGACGCCATGGTCATCGAGATCACGGGCGACTCGGGCAAGGTCGGGGCGTTTCTCAAGGCCATCGAGCCGTTCGGTGTGAAGGAGCTCGCGCAGTCGGGCCTGCTCGCCGTCGGCCGTGGTGGCAAGAGCATCACCGAACGCGTCCTGCGCGGCTGATCCTCCACCGCCCTCGAGCCTTTCGAGCGGCCCACATCTTCCACCTCACACGTTCCACAACCCCGGTCCCTTCGACTTGCTCTGGGACCTGACTCAAGGAGAAACATCCTCATGGCAGAGATCTTCTACGACGACGACGCCGACCTCTCGATCATCCAGGGCAAGAAGGTCGCGATCGTCGGCTACGGATCGCAGGGTCACGCCCACGCGCAGAACCTGCGCGACTCCGGCGTCGAGGTCGTCATCGCGCTCAAGGACGGCTCCAAGTCGGCCGCCAAGGCGCAGGAAGACGGCTTCGAGGTCAAGAACGTCGCCGACGCGGCCGAGTGGGCCGACCTCATCATGGTGCTCGCGCCCGACCAGCACCAGCGTTCGATCTTCGCAGACTCGATCAAAGACAAGCTGACCGAGGGCAAGACGCTCGCCTTCGCGCACGGCTTCAACATCCGCTTCGGCTACATCGACGCGCCCGAGGGTGTCGACGTCATCCTCATCGCGCCCAAGGCCCCCGGTCACACCGTGCGTCGCGAGTACGTCGCCGGCCGCGGCATCCCCGACATCATCGCCGTCGAGCGCGACGCCTCGGGCTCGGCCTGGGACACCGCCCTGTCGTACGCGAAGGCCATCGGCGGCACCCGTGCCGGTGTCATCAAGACGACCTTCACCGAAGAGACCGAGACCGACCTGTTCGGCGAGCAGGCCGTTCTCTGCGGCGGCATGAGCCACCTCGTGCAGTACGGCTTCGAGACTCTCGTCGAGGCGGGCTACCAGCCGCAGATCGCCTACTTCGAGGTTCTGCACGAGCTCAAGCTCATCGTCGACCTCATGTGGGAGGGCGGCATCGCCAAGCAGCGCTGGTCGATCTCCGACACCGCCGAGTACGGCGACTACGTCTCCGGCCCCCGCGTCATCTCGCCCGAGGTCAAGACGAGCATGCAGGCCGTGCTCGCCGACATCCAGTCGGGCGCGTTCGCAAAGCGCTTCATCGACGACCAGGACAACGGTGCCACCGAGTTCCTCGAGCTCCGCGAGAAGGAGCAGGGTCACCCCATCGAGGCGACCGGCAAGGAGCTTCGCGGCCTCTTTGCCTGGAAGCAGCAGGACAGCGACTACGTCGAAGGCTCGGCCGCGCGCTGAGTTCCTCACCCTTGAACGCCCCGCGGCTCCGGCCGCGGGGCGTTCCTCGTCTCGGGTCCGAGCCACCGGTCGGATGTGGTGCGGCGCGCACGGTGCGCGCGGCGGGGCGCGCGCCGACGGCGGGAGAGCGCCGCTAGCGTGGACGCGTGAGCACTCCGCGCGATGACGATGCCCTCTCGTGGGGCGGTGACGACGACCCGACGCTCGATGTCGGCGAGAAGGCCATGCCCGATCGCGCCGCTCCCGCGGCGTCCGAGCCTGTCCCGGCTTCCGAGCCCGCAGCGGAGGCGCGTGGACCGGAGCCCCTGCAGCCGGCGCCCGAGCCCCTGCAGGCCCGTTCATCGTCCACGGCGCCGGCCGCCCGGCATCCGGAAGCCGACGACGTCGAGTCCGAAGACGACGAACAGGATGCCGTTCACTCGAGGCCGCTGGGCAACGCCGGCCTGATCGGCATCGGCATGGTCGCCGCCACCTTCCTGCTATTCGCCGTCGGATGGCTCGTCGCCGGCCTGCGGCTGCAGGGGCTGGGACTGCCCATCCCGTCCGTCACGCTGATCGCCCTGACGATCGGCGCTGCCCTCGCCCCCCTCGTGTGGTTCGTCGCGGTGCTCGCTCTGACCCGGTCGTGGCGCACCTGGCAGCGTTTCCTGCTGCTGATCCTCGGGATCGTGCTGCTCGTTCCCTGGCCCTTCCTCTCGTTGGGAGCCTTCGCATGAGCGAGACCGTGCGCACCCGCCATCTGCCCACCTGGCTGGTCGTGACGATCGCCGGAGTGTTCGGCCTGTTCTACGCCTACGTCGTGTGGAGTTCGGTCGCGCTGTTGATCCAGCAGGTGAACGGACCGCTCGGGCTCAACGGACTGGGATGGTTCGTCTACATCCTGCCCATCGCGTTCCCCCTCCTCGCATTCGGCGCGGCCTTCGCGATCGGGGCTCGCCGCCGGGCGGGGGAGTTCGCGATCGCGCTGCTCGCCGGGTTGACGGTGTCGGCGGCGTTCTGGCTGGCAATCGTCGGCTATGGAACGACGTCGTACGGCCTGTACGGGGGCTGACGCGTCGATTCGGCGGTCCCCGGACATGGATCGCTGACGGGTCGATCGCCGCTGGCGGACGGAAGTCGGCGGGGTACCGTCACACGTTGTGGACCGCGGTGGCGGGGTCCCGGCATCCATCGTCCGCCGTCACACGGTCGGGCGCGTCCTCGCCTCCGCGCTAGGCTGGCAGACGGCCCGTACGGGTCGCGCGCCCGGCTCGCGCCGGTGGTGCGCGGCGGTGCGCGTCAGTCCCCAGCACCGTTTCGAAGGACGCATCCGTGACGAAGCCCGTCGTGCTCATCGCCGAAGAACTCTCTCCCGCCACGATCGACGCGCTCGGCCCCGACTTCGACGTGCGCAACGTCGACGGGACCGACCGCCCCGCGCTGCTCTCGGCCCTTGCCGACGCGCACGCGGTGCTGGTGCGCTCGGCCACCCAGATCGACGCCGAGGCCCTCGCCGCGGCGCCGTCGCTGAAGGTGGTCGCCCGCGCCGGTGTCGGTCTCGACAACGTCGACATCAAGTCGGCCACCGCTGCCGGTGTGATGGTCGTCAACGCTCCGACGTCGAACATCATCTCCGCCGCCGAGCTCACTGTCGGGCACGTGCTGAGCCTCGCGCGCCGCATCCCCGCCGCACACGCCTCGCTCGCGCAGGGCCTGTGGAAGCGCAGCTCTTTCACCGGCACCGAGCTGTTCGAGAAGACGATCGGCATCATCGGTCTCGGCCGGATCGGCGCCCTCATCGCCGCCCGTCTGCAGGGTTTCGACATGCGCGTCATCGCGTACGACCCCTACGTCACCGCCGCTCGCGCGCAGCAGCTCGGCGTGCAGCTCGTCTCGCTCGACGAGCTCCTCGAGCAGAGCGACTTCGTCACGATCCACATGCCGAAGACGCCCGAGACCACGGGCATGATCGGCGCCGAACAGCTGCGCCGCATGAAGAAGACGGCCTACGTGATCAACGTCGCCCGCGGCGGACTCATCGACGAGAACGCGCTCTTCGAGGCGCTCACCACGGGCGAGATCGCCGGGGCGGGTCTCGACGTGTTCTCCACCGAGCCGCCCGCCCAGGATGGCCCGGCGCGCCGTCTGCTCGACCTGCCGAACGTCGTGGTCACTCCGCACCTCGGTGCCAGCACCGAAGAGGCGCAGGAGAAGGCCGGCGTCTCGGTCGCTCGCTCGGTCAAGCTCGCGCTCGAGGGCGACCTCGTTCCGGATGCCGTGAACGTCGCCGGCGGCGCGATCGACCCGTTCGTGCGCCCCGGTATCGCGCTGGTCGAGATGCTCGGCCAGTTCTTCAGCGGCCTCGCCGACAGTGCGCTCACGAGCCTCGACATCGAGGTGCGCGGCGAGCTCGCCCAGTACGACGTCAGCGTCTATCGTCTCGCGGCACTGAAGGGCTACTTCAGCCGGATCGTCAGCGAGAGCGTGTCTTACGTCAACGCTCCGCTGTTCGCCGAGCAGCGCGGCGTCGAGGCGCGCCTGGTCGTCGAGGCTGAGAGCCCGCTGTACCGCAACATCACGATCCTGCGCGGCACCCTGGCCGACGGCTCGACCCTCACCGTCGCCGGCACGCTCGCGGGGACACGCATGGTGCCCAAGGTCGTCTCGATCAACGGGTACGACATCGAGGTGCCCATCGAGAAGCACCACCTCGTGATGCGCTACGCCGACCGCCCCGGCATCGTCGCCATCTACGGCCAGAAGCTGGGCGAGGCGGGCATCAACATCGCAGGTCTCCAGGTGGCGGCTCCGGATGCCACGGGCCGTGCGCTCTCCGTGCTCACGGTGGACTCTCCGGTGCCCGACGACATCCTCGGCGCCATGCGCGAGGCCGTCGGCGCCGACCTGTTCCGACAGATCGACATCGTCGAGGACTGACGACCGGGAGGTCGTGGGGGAGGGGGTCGCTGCGGCGGCCCCCTCTTTCGTCTTCTCGAGCGCCTGACGCTTCGGGGGTGGTGCGAGGCTTCGCATCGTGGGTCCGTCCTCCCGTGAGCGGAGGAGATTCCGAGAGCGGAGGATGCCGGCGGCGTGGGGTGTCCTCCCGTCGCCGGGTCTCCTCCCGTCCCGGGCTCTCGCGCACGATTCGGTGCATCCGGGGCGCGACGCCGCGGGTGGACGCACGGGGGCCGTTCCGGCGATCGGCAGCGCGGGCCCCGTCGTGGCCACGATGGCCCTGCGCGCGTCAGGTGGTCGCGGCGACGACCCGGGCGATGAGCGCGTCGAGCTCCGTGCCCTCGAGCTGGGGCCCGGCGACGGCATTCAGGTCGAGGACCGCGTTGAAATAGAGCCCGTCGCTGACGAGGAGCACCATCTGCAGCGCCGTCTCATCGCGCGTGTGGGAGCGGAGGCTCTCCTCCCACAGCTCCCGCACGCGGCGAAGCGATGCCGAGGCGGCGTCACTGCCGTTCTGCGCCAGACGTGACACGGCGAGGATCGTCACATCGAGCGGAGAACCAGTGTTCTGCGACGACCGGAGGTGCGCAGCGACGACGCCCTCGTCGGACTTCTCTATCTCGTCGACGTCTTCCTGAGCCAGGCGTTCGAGGCGCTCCACGAGTGCGGCCTCGAGGGCGCTCTTCGAGTTGAAGTGATACAGCAGCCCGCCCTTGGACACGCCCGCGGTGCGCGCCGTGGCATCCATCGTCGCGGCGCGCTCACCCTCGTCTACGAGGATGCGGGAGAACGCATCGAGGACGGCGTCGCGGGCGAGTGGGGGGCGGCTCATGGCTTCTCGATCGTAGTGGTGGACATCCTGGGAACTCTGATACTATACCGGCTGGACGGTTAAGAAACGGATCGGAAGAATGCTCATCTCGTCGTTGCCCACCCAAGAGATCACCGTGACCCGCGCCGGGTGGCGCGGATGGTTCGCGCTGGCGGTGCTCATGCTGCCCGTGCTGCTCGTCTCGGTCGACAACACGGTGCTGAGCTTCGCGCTACCCGAGATCGCCCTTGACCTGCAGCCCTCGAGCATCGAGCAGTTGTGGATCATCGACGTCTACCCGCTCGTCCTCGCGGGTCTGCTCGTGACGATGGGCACGCTCGGCGACCGCTTCGGTCGCAAGCGCATGCTGCTCATCGGCGCCACGGGTTTCGCCGCCGTGTCGGCACTGTCGGCGTTCGCGCCCACCGCAGCACTGCTCATCGCGGGTCGCGCCCTGATGGGTGTGTTCGGCGCGATGCTCATGCCGTCGACGCTGTCGCTGCTGCGCAGCATCTTCCGCGACCGCGACCAGCGTCGCTTCGCCATCGCGATCTGGGCGTCGGGCTTCTCGGCGGGCGCGGCGCTCGGGCCCATCGTCGGCGGCTTCCTGCTCGAGCACTTCTCGTGGGGGTCGGTGTTCCTGATGGCGGTGCCCGTCCTCGTGCCGCTGCTCGTGCTCGCGCCGTTCTTCGTGCCGGAGAGCCGCGACCCGGCTCCCGGCCGGTTCGACGCGGTGAGCGTGGTGCTGTCTCTGGCGACGATGGTGCCCATCGTCTACGGCATCAAGAAGCTCGCGGTCGACGGTCCACTGTCGCTCGCTCCCGTCCTCTTCGTCGTGGGTGTCGTCTTCGGCTGGCTGTTCGTGCGCCGACAGAAGCGCGCCGTCTCGCCCATGCTCGACATGTCGCTGTTCCGCCGCGGCACGTTCTCGGGTGCCATCCTGGTCAACCTGCTGAGCGTCGTCGGGCTGGTCGGCTTCCTCTATTTCGTCGCACAGCACCTCCAGCTGGTCGTCGGGCTCTCCCCGATGACCGCCGGTTTCGCCCTCGTGCCGGGCCTCGCATTGATGATCGTGTCAGGGCTCGCGGTGGTGCCCGTCGCCAAGCGCTTCGCGCCGCGCGTCGTGGTGCCGGTGGCTCTGGCGTTCTCGGTGGTGGCTTATGTGATGGTCGCGCTCTCGACCGCGGACCTCGTGCAGCTGATCGTCGCCTTCGCGCTGCTGGGCATCGGCATCGGGGCGGCCGAGACCGTGTCCAACGAGCTCATCCTCTCCAGCGCCCCCTCGGCCAAGGCGGGCGCCGCCAGCGCCGTCTCCGAAACGGCGTACGAGGTGGGCGCGGTGCTCGGCACAGCCGTGCTCGGCGGCATCCTCGCCGCCTTCTACCGCACGCAGCTCGTGCTGCCCGAGGGGCTCTCGGCTGCCGCGGCCGACGCGTCGCGCGAAACGCTCGCCGGGGCGGTGGCCGTGTCGAACACGCTCGACGACGCCGCGCTGGCAGAGTCGCTGCGCGCAGCGGCGGCGCACGCCTTCGACTCCGGAGTGGTGGTGACCGCCCTCATCGGCGCCGCGCTGATCGTCGTGGCCGGAGTGATCGCTGCCGCTACCCTGGGAGGAACCCGCAGCGCGTCCACGAAGTGACGTGCCCGAGCTCTGAGGAGAGCGATGTCGCGTGTCGTGAAATTGGCCGTCATCCCCGGTGACGGCATCGGTCCCGAGGTCGTCTCCGAGGCTGTGAAGGTCCTCGACGCGGTCACCGCCGCGTCGGAGGTCACCTTCGAGAAGACGCCGTTCTTCCTCGGGGCCGGTCGCTACCTCGAAACCGGTGACACCCTCACCGATGACGACCTCGCCGCGATCGCCTCCCACGACGCCATCCTGCTCGGCGCTGTCGGGGGAGTGCCCGGTGACCCCCGCCTGGCCCACGCCAACATCGAGCGCGGACTGCTGCTCAAGCTCCGCTTCGAACTCGACCACTACGTCAACCTGCGCCCGTCCAAGCTCTACCCCGGTGCAGCGGGACCCCTCGCCGACCCGGGCGACATCGACTTCCTGGTCGTGCGCGAGGGCACCGAAGGCCCCTACGTCGGCAACGGCGGCGCGATCCGCCGGGGCACCCCCCACGAGATCGCCAACGAGACCTCCGTCAACACCGCCTACGGCGTCGAGCGCGTCGTCCGCTATGCCTTCGCCCTCGCAGAGCGACGCCGGCACAAGCTCACGCTCGTGCACAAGACGAACGTGCTCGTGCATGCCGGCGGCATGTGGAAGCGGATCGTGGATGCCGTGGCATCCGAGTTCCCCGGGGTCGACGTAGACTACCTGCACGTCGACGCGGCAACCATCTTCCTGGTCACGAACCCGGGCCGATTCGACGTGATCGTCACCGACAACCTTTTCGGCGACATCCTGACCGACCTGGCCGGAGCCGTCACCGGAGGCATCGGCCTCGCCGCATCGGGCAACATCAACCCCGACGGCGCGTTCCCCTCGATGTTCGAGCCCGTCCACGGATCGGCGCCCGACATCGCGGGTACTCAGAAGGCCGACCCCACGGCCGCGATCCTCTCCGTCGCCCTCCTGCTCGATCATCTCGGGCTCACCGACGAGGCCGCCCGCGTCACCCGCGCGGTCGAGGATGACATCGCGAGCCGTGCCGGCGCCCGAACCACCGCGCAGGTCGGTGACGCCATCGCCGAACGCGTCCAGGCGTAACCTGGACCGATCGGCCCGCATCACCCCCGTGCATCGAACAGTTTTGGATCCCCAGATGACCACCATCGACACCGACCCCGACACCGGACTCGACCCGCTCGAGTTCGCCGTCACCCGCAATCTCGCAGCCAAGAGCAATGCCGACCGCGACGCCATCCTCGCCGCCCCCGGCTTCGGGCAGAGCTTCACCGACCACATGGTCGACATCTGCTGGTCGGTCCGCGGCGGATGGCACCGCCCGCGCGTCTCGCCCTACGGCCCCATCTCCCTCGACCCGGCTGCGGCCGTCCTGCACTACGGGCAGGAGATCTTCGAGGGCATCAAGGCCTACCGTCACGCCGACGGGTCTGTGCACACGTTCCGCCCCGACCAGAACGGTCGTCGCCTGCAGCGGTCGGCCCGCCGTCTGGCTCTGCCCGAGCTGCCCGTTCCGTACTTCCTGCAGGCGCTGCGCGAACTCATCGCCGTCGACGGTGCGTGGGTTCCCTCCGGCGAAGACCAGAGCCTGTACCTGCGGCCCTTCATGTTCGCGAAGGAGGCCTTCCTCGGTGTGCGCCCCGCGCACAAGGTGGCCTTCTACGTGATCGCCAGTCCCGCGGGCGCCTACTTCAAGGGCGGCGTGAAGCCCGTCTCGATCTGGCTCAGCGAGGACTACTCGCGCGCCGGCAAGGGCGGCACGGGTGCGGCCAAGACCGGGGGCAACTACGCCGCCAGCCTGCTGCCGCAGTCCGAGGCGTACGAGAACGAGTGCGACCAGGTCGTGTTCCTCGACCAGGACCGCAACGTCGAAGAGCTCGGCGGCATGAACGTCGTGTTCGTCTACAAAGACGGCACCATCGTCACCCCGCAGTCCGACTCGATCCTCGAGGGCATCACCCGCGACTCGCTCCTTCAGCTCGCCCGTGACCGCGGACACCGCGTCGAGGGACGCAACGTCTCGCTGAAGGAATGGCGCGAGGGCGTGGCATCCGGAGACATCGTCGAGGTGTTCGCCTGTGGAACCGCCGCCGTCGTCACCCCCATCGGCACGCTCAAGGGTCGCGACTTCATCGACGAGCAGCCCACCGGCACCCTCGCCCTCGAACTGCGCGAAGAGCTGACGAACATCCAGTACGGCCGCGCAGAAGACAAGCACGGCTGGTTGTACAGACTCGACGCCTGACGCGTCGCACACGGAGGGACTCCCGGATGCCGGGGGTCCCTCCGTCGTTCGCGCTGAATCCTGAGTGGATTCGCGGAAAGACCGAAGCCTGTGTCCCCGGGCCCCCGCGGCATAAACGCGATTCGTGTCGATAAACACGCTGACGCCCCGTTTATCGACAGAGATCGTGTTTATGCGTGCTCCCGGGGCCAGCGCACGCGGCGACCTTCCCGGGGAGGGGCGTCGGGGCGCGGCAGCACCGCGGTGCCGGGGCGCAGCAGTGCCGGGGCGCAGGCGCGCAGCAGCGCCGGGGCACAGGGGCCAGCAGCACCGCGGCGCAGCCCGCATCTCGGCAGGCTGTGGAACGCCCCGGCGATGTCGGACCTCGCGGATAGGCTGAACCGGTGAAGATCGCACGATTCAGCCACCAGGATGCAATTCGCTACGGGATCGTCGACGACGGCGAACTCGTCGTGCTCGCCGGCGACCCGATGTTCGCCGGGTTCGACACCACGGGGGAGCGGGTGCCTCTCACCGAGGTGGCTCTGCTCGCCCCGGTCATCCCGCGTTCCAAGGTCGTGTGCATCGGCAAGAACTACCGCGATCACGCCGCCGAGATGGGGAGCGAGGCCCCCGCCGAACCGCTGATGTTCCTCAAGCCCAACACGTCGGTCATCGGCCCGGGTGACGCGATCGTGCGCCCCACGGCACTGAGTTCCCACACCGACTACGAGGGCGAGCTGGCCGTCGTCATCGGCCGCGTCGCCAAGAACGTCCCCGCTGAGCGCGCGAGCGACTACATCCTCGGGTACACCGTCGCCAACGACGTCACGGCGCGCGATCTGCAGCGCAGCGACGGTCAGTGGTCGCGCGCCAAGGGTTTCGACACGTTCTGCCCGGTCGGACCGGTCATCGAGACCGACCTCGATCTCGACGCGGCCGTCATCACAACGCGGGTCAACGGCGAGGTGCGCCAGAACGGCCCCGTGTCCGACATGATCCACGGCATCCCCGCCCTCATCGCCTACGCGTCGGCGGTGTTCACGCTGCTGCCCGGAGACCTGATCCTCACGGGCACTCCCGCGGGCATCGGGTCATTCGACGCGGGTGACACGATCGAGGTCGAGATCGAGGGCATCGGGATCCTGCGCAACACCGCGCGCGATGCCTGACCTCGCGGCGCCCGCGGCGGTCGATGTCGTCGCCGCGCAACGACGCACGGTGCGCGTGCTGGCGGCTGGGCAGGTGCTCAGCGGCGTCGCATTCGGCTCGACGCTGTCGTTGGGGGCCCTGCTGGCCGCCGACCTGTCGGGCGAAGAGTCGCTCTCGGGGTTCGCCACCGCTTCGGTGACCCTCGGTGCAGCCCTGACGGCGATCCCGCTGGCGCGCCTGGCCGCGCGGCGTGGGCGACGGATCGCGCTGACGACCGGCAACGTCGCCGCCCTGAGCGGTATCGCCCTCGTGATCCTGGCCGCTTCGACGCGCGCGTTCCCGCTCCTGCTCGTGGGCATTGCGCTGATCGGCGCGGGCAACGCCGCCACCCTGCAGTCGCGCTTCGCCGCAACCGACCTCTCGACGACGGCCCGGCGCGGCCGCGACCTCGCAACGGTGGTCTGGGCGACCACGGTCGGTGGAGTCGTGGGTCCGCTGCTCCTGGCGCCGGGAGAACTCCTCGGTGCCAGCATCGGCATGCCCCGGCTCACGGGCGCCTACCTCTTCTCGCTCCTCGCCCAGGCATGCGCGTTCGCACTGTACGTTCTGGTCCTGCGCCCCGACCCGCTGCTGCTCGCGCAACGGCTCGACCGCGAGAGGGCGCCGACAGCCCGGGCCTCGCCCGAGATCGATCGACCTCGCATCGCCCGCTTCGCGATGCTCGCGGTCGCAGCGTCCCACGTCACGATGGCGGCCGTGATGGCGATGACCCCGGTGCATCTCGCCCACATCGTGGCACCGGATGCCGTGACCGTCGCCGTGGGAGTCACGATCTCGCTGCACGTGTTCGGGATGTACGGGCTGTCTCCGGTGTTCGGCATCCTCGCTGATCGCGTCGGTCGCATCCCCGTGATCCTGCTGGGCCAGGTGCTTCTGGCGGTGGCCCTCACGGTCGCGTCGACCGCCGCGGACTCGCAGACCGGCGTCCTCATCGCGCTACTGCTTCTCGGCCTCGGCTGGAGCGCGGCGACCGTCGCCGGTTCGGCCCTGCTCACCGAAGCGACGCCGCTCGCTGCTCGCCCTCGGCGTCAGGGACACAGCGACACGCTGATGACCGGGTCCGCCGCCGTCGGGTCGGTGCTCGCAGGGCTCATCCTGGGCCTCAACGGGTACGGCGGTCTCGCGCTCTGGGCGTTCGTGCCGATCGCTGTCGTGTGCGCGGGCGCGGTCTTCGTGCGCTCGCGTCCAGCGTGACAAACGCGTCCGTTGCCAGACTCGCGGCTGGGGTGAGATACGCATCCGGCGTGAGACGCGCGCCTGATCCGGGGATTCTTCCGACGGGTCAGATCGAGTAGCTCAACGCGCCGACGCGGTGCGCGGAGTCCGGCGCGACGGTGCCCTCGGCTCCGCTCAGGTGGAGCACGCCGACAACGTCGCCCGCTCCCTCCGCAGCATGCGCTCGACCCGCGCCGAGCACGCCACTCGCACCGCGCGCTCCGACAGCACCACCCGCGCCCAACGCCTCGAGCGCCCTATTCACGTCGGCGTCGTCGTTGAACACGTGGAACGCGACCCGCGCCCGACCCGCTCGGCCCGACGCCGTGATGCCGTGTGCCGTCAGTCGCGCCAGTGCCTCACCCGTGGCATCCGGCCACGTGACGATCGCGGACGGACGCGTCGGGTGGGCGAGGCCCAGTCCCGCACGGAAACGCGCCGCGAGGCCCGTCGCGTGGGCATGCAGTTCGGTGATGTCGGCGTCGGCGAACATCTCGAGCGCGGGGGCGGCGCCGACGAAGGCCTGCCACGCGGGCGAGACGTCGAAGCGACGGGCATCGGAGGCGAGCGGCCCCCCGGTGCCGTAGCACGACGACCATGGATCGTCGCCCGAGTACCACCCCGCCTGTACGGGACGCAGGGTCGCGGCGAAGGACGGGGTCACGGTCAGGAAGCCCACGCCGCGAGGGCAGCACAGCCACTTGTACGCGTGGCAGACGGTCGCATCGAACAGCGTCGCGTCGACCGGCAGCCAGCCCGCGGCCTGGGTCAGGTCGCAGAGCGTGCGGGCGCCTGCGCGGGTCGCCGCGGCGGCGATGCCGGCGGCGTCCGCCACCTCGCCCGTCGCCGACTGCACGAGCGAGAACGCCACGAGCGAGGTGTCGCTCGTCACGGCGTCGGCGAGGTGGGCGAGTGGCGCCGTGCGCAGGCGGATGCCGCGCCCGGCGTGCACGAACGGTGCGACCAGCGACGAGAAGTCACCCTCGGGGCACAGAACCTCAGCGCCTTCGGGCAGGGAGGCGGCGATGAGCGACACCATCACCGAGGTCTGCGATGCGATGGCCACGTCACCGACGGGGGAGTGGACCAGACGTGCGTAGGCCGAGCGGGCGTCTTCGACGGCGCGCGACGCTGCGGCGATATCGGGGCGACCGGATGCCGCGGCGTCCAGATCTGCGCGGACGGCGCGCACGGTCCCGCGCGCGGGGATGCCGAGCGTGCACGCGGCGAGGTAGTCGCGGCCGCCGGTGAAGTGCGATGCGAGGGTGCTCATGGATCCAGGTTCGCGCGAGCGAGCTCATTGCACCAGGACAGGTGTTGCATGAGAATCATCGTCTCTGCTTATGTATCGGGGTGACGGATGCCGACGACGACCTCGACGCCCACTCCCTGCGAGTCGTGAAGGCGATCTCCGACGCGGGGTCGATCACGGCCGCGGCTCGTCTGCTCGGCTACAGCCAGCCCGCCGTGAGCCAACAGCTGCGCCGCCTGGAACGCCGCGCGGGCATGCCCATCGTCGAGCGCGTCGGCCGGGGCGTGCGCCTGACCGAAGCCGGCCGGGTTCTCGCGCGGCACGCCGCGGCGGTGACGACGGCATTGGATGCCGCGGCGGGCGACCTCGCCGAACTCCGGGGACTCCGCGCGGGACGTGTGCGCATCGCTGCCTTCCCCTCGGCGTCGTCGACGGTCGTGCCGCGCGTGATCGCGGCAATGACGGCGCGCCGGCCCGGCGTGTCGATCAGCTTCGTCGAGGCCGAGCCCCCCGAGGCCATCGTCGCCGTGCGCGAGGACCGCGCCGACATCGCCCTCACCTACAGCTACCCCGGAGACCGCCGCGAGCTCGACCTCGCGGCCACGGGACTCGCCATTCGCACGGTCGGCGGCGATGACACGGTGCTCGTGCTCCCCGTCGACCACCCGGCCGCCGAAGGCCCGATCGACCTGTCGCGCCTGGCGGGGGAGAGGTGGATCGCCGGATGCCCGCAGTGCCGCGGCCACCTGCTCGAGGCGTGCGCGCGCGCCGGGTTCGTACCCGACATCGCGTTCGAGACCGACAACTACATCGCGGTCGAGAACCTCGTCGCGCAGGGCGTGGGCGTGGCCATCCTGCCGCGCATGGCCGTGGCATCCATGCCCCTGCTGTCGGGCATCGCCGTGCCCCGCCTGCCGGATGCCGAGGCTCGGACCCTGCACGTCGTCACCGCCCGCGGGGCCGAGAACGTGCCGGCGGTGGGAGTGGCCCTCGACGCCGTGACCGACGTGCTCGCCGACTATCCCCACCCCTCGGGGCGCGCAGCGCGCCGCCGGTAGGATCAAGGGGATGTCTGCCACGCCCGATCCCCGCACCACGACCGCCTCCGGCGCCGACGTTCGCGTCCGCTTCTGCCCGTCTCCGACGGGCCTGCCGCACGTAGGTCTCATCCGCACCGTCCTGTTCAACTGGGCCTACGCCCGGCACAACGGCGGCAAACTCGTCTTCCGTATCGAAGACACCGACGCCGCTCGCGACAGTGAAGAGAGCTATCAGCAGCTGCTCGACGCGCTGCGGTGGATGAAAATCGACTGGGACGAGGGCGTCGAGGTCGGCGGCCCCCACGCGCCCTACCGCCAGTCGCAGCGCCACGAGCTGTACCGCGAGGTGCTCGACGAGCTCGTCGCTGCGGGAGCGGTGTACGAGAGCTACTCGACCGCCGAAGAGATCGACGCCCGCAACGAGGCGAACGGACGCGCGAAGCAGCTCGGCTACGACAACCACGACCGCGAGCTGACCGACGAGCAGAAGGCCGCCTTCCGCGCCGAGGGCCGGCAGCCCGCATGGCGCCTGCGCGTTCCCGACCACGACCTGAGCTACGACGACCTGATTCGCGGCGAGGTCACCTTCCCGGCCGGCTCCTTCCCCGACTTCGTGCTCGTGCGCGCCGGCGGAGTGCCCCTCTACCCGTTCGTGAACCCGGTCGATGACGCGCTCATGGGCATCACCCACGTCATCCGCGGCGAAGACCTCATGCCCTCCACGGCCCGGCAGCTCGCGTTGTACTCGGCCCTGGTGGATGCCGGGGTGACGACCTTCATCCCGCGCTTCGGTCACATGCCGCTGGTGCTGGGCGAGACGGGGAACAAGAAACTTTCCAAGCGCGACCCGCAGGCCGACCTCTTCCTGCAGCGCGAGAAGGGCTTCATTCACGAGGGGCTGCTGAACTACCTCTCGCTCCTCGGCTGGTCGCTCGCGAGCGACCGCGACGTGTTCTCGCTCGACGAGATGATCGCCGCGTTCGACATCTCCGACGTCAACCCCAACCCCGCCCGCTTCGACCAGAAGAAGGCCGAGGCGATCAACGGCGACCACATCCGCCTGCTGGATGCCGACGACTTCGCCGCCCGGATCGTCCCCTACCTCTCGGGCGCCGGGTTCATCGCCGAAGAGCCGTCGGCCGAGCACCGTGCGATCATCGCCCAGGCGGCCCCCCTCGTGCAGGAGCGCGTGCAGTTGCTGGGCGAGGTGCCGGGCATGCTCGGATTCCTTTTCGTCTCCGACGTGGAGTACGCCGACGACGCGATGAAGGGGCTCCCGGCGAACGCGGCCGAGGTGCTCACGGCATCCGTCCGCGCCCTGGAAGGTGTTGACGACTTCACCGCCGACGGTGTGCAGGAAGCCCTGTCGACGGCTCTCGTCGACGAGATGGGTCTCAAGCCCCGCGTCGCCTACGGCCCGCCCCGCGTCGCGCTGACCGGTCGCCGGGTGTCGCCGCCGCTGTTCGAGTCGATGGAGCTGCTCGGCAAGGACGAGACGCTGCGACGACTCAACGCACTGGTGGCCCACCTGGGCTGAGCCGGGTCCTCGCAGAATCCCGACCGGAGGCTGCGAGGATCGCGGTGTTTGAGCGGGCCGTGCGTGGGCGGAGCGGACGCGACGGCGCTCGGTCAGGCGCGTGCGACGCTGGGTCGGCGGCGTGCGACGCTGGGTCGGGCGCACGCGACGCTCGGTCGGGCGCGTGCGAGGCTGGGTCGGGCGCTTACGAGCTGGGTCGGGCGCACACGAGCTGGGTCGTGCGCACACGAGGCTGGGTCGTGCGCACACGACGCTCGGCGGGGCGCATGCGACTATCGGCCGGGCGCACGCGATCCTCGCAGCAGCGCGCGACCCTCGCAGACCCTGCCGAGCAAGCTGCGGGTATCGCGCGTCCCAGCGAGATCCGGCTTGGCGTGACGCGCACGGACGGGCCCCGATTTTGCTCACCCCGGCATCTCACGTAAGCTTGTCCCTCGGCACGAGTTCCGGCTCAGCGCCTTGGGGTATGGTGTAATTGGCAACACGGCGGTTTCTGGTTCCGTTGTTCTTGGTTCGAGTCCAGGTACCCCAGCAAGTCTCAGTAGCTGTACGCGCACGAGAATCTCTCCCTCCTTCGGAAATCGTCCGGGGGAGGTTCTGATTTTTGGCGGCTCTCGCCGGCGAGCGACCGCCACTGGCGAGGTCTCCTTCGGGGCCTTCTTCTGCGCGCCCACGGCTCTTCCTTCAGGACGGCGGCCCCGTTCCGCCCGGGTGGCGGCGCGCGCCGCGTCGTGTTAGGCAGGACGCATGACGTCCACCGCCCCGTCGCCCCCGCGCGAGTCGCCGAGCGCGCGAGCGAGGCGCAAGAACCGCCTGCTGACCGCGATCACGCTGGGGATCGCCGCAATCGTCTGCGCGGTGGTGGGCCTGGGTGCGTACGCCATGACGAACTCGTGGTGGACGGAGGAGACACCCGTCGCGTCGGCCGACCAACAGCTCCCCGACGGCCAGTCGCGGTTCGACCAGGCGGGCCAGGACTTCTTCAATCGACAGGGTCTGGTGACCATCGATCTGGGCGCGCCGGCCCCGGCCGCCGCTCTCGGCCTCCCCGGGGACGGCTCCACGACCGTCGAGACGCTCGTTCCCCTTCCCGTCGAGGTGCGGGGTAGCGATGGCGACCTCCGCTTCAGCGGAGTGATGCGATTTTCCCTCGACACGACGGACGGTGTGCTCGCCCGGGTCGCCGTCGTGTCGGCATCCTCGGGCTCATGGACGGGCATCTCCGCTGATCTCCGCGGGCGCGCGGGGGAATGGGGATGGTCGGATGCCGATATCGCGACCCTCGAAGACCAGGTCGGCGCAGCGGCGCGGAGAGAGGGCGTCGCGACGACGATGAGCCTCCCCACGGTGACCTCCGCCGGCGTCGACATCGGCGGCGAAGTGACGGTGACGGCGGCGGGTGCGCTCGAGCTGGTCTACGTCCTCTCCCGCTGACCGGGGCGCCCCGACGGCATCCCGGCCCGTCCGGTTCGGTGGTGTGCGGATCGCGGCCCACTGTAACGCGGGACTCCGCGCAGTGGGCCGACCCCCGCGGCATCCCGTTGACGCCCTTCTGAATCGATTTCGTGCGGCATCCCGCTCAATGCGACGCGGCGCGGCGCTCGGCACGCCAACGCCCCGCCCGCGCAACCAGGAACAGCACCGATCCGACCGCGATGTAACCGAGCGCGCCGAGCCAGACGATGCCCGTCTGCTGCGTGAGCAGCACGATGCTCGCGATGATCGCCAGCACGGGGACGACGCGGGGGACGCGGAAGTGCTCGTGCGCCACCTCGTCTTTCTTCAGCACCAGCACGCTGACGTTCGCCGCGAGGAACACCAGGAGCAGCAGCAGAACCGTCGTCTCGGCCAGGGTGGCGACGTCGCCGACGAACGAGAGGGCGATCGTCGCGGCGCCCACCACCACGATCGAGACCCACGGCGTGCGGCGCCGCGGCAACACGCGCGAGAAGGCGTGGGGGAGCAGGCCCGACTCGGCGAGTCCGAATCCGACGCGGCTGGCCATGACCATGAACAGCAGTGCGCCGTTGGCGATCGCGACGAGCGCGATCGTGCCGAACAACCACGCCGGGATCGCGACACCGCTGGCGGCGACCACGTCGAGCAACGGTCCGGTGGACTCGGCCAATTGTGCGGGCGGCAGGACGATCACGGCGCCGAGGGCGATGAGCAGGTACACCACCGCCGCGGTGGCGATCGCCCCGAACAGGGCGCGCGGGTACGTGCGCGACGGGTTCTTGACCTCCTCTGCCATGTTCGCCGCCGCTTCGAACCCGAGGAACGAGAAGAACGCGATGACCGAGGCGGCGAAGGCGCCCTGCAGCGGGGGCACGTCGGGCGCGAACTCGAAGATGCGCGCCGGTTCGCCCCCTCCGCTGCCGAAGACCATCGCGGCTACCACGATGACGATGACGAGACCGGTGACCTCGATCACGGATGCCACCAGGTTCGCCCCGAGCGACTCGCGAACACCGCGCAGGTTGATGAGCGTGAGGATTGTGATGAACGCGATCGCGGTGGGGATGGGCGGGATGTCCACCAGCGCAGCGAGATAGTCGCCGGCGAAGGCGTTCGCCAGCGACGCCGCCGTCGTGATGCCGGAGGCCATCATGAGGAAGCCGACCAGGAACGAGACGTACGGGATGCCGAAGGCCCGCTCGGCGTATCGGGCGGCACCACCGGCGTGGGGGTACTTCGTGATGAGCTCGGCATACGTGCCGGCCGTCAGCAGCGCCACGACGAGCGCGATGAGCAGCGGGAGCCAGATCACCCCGCCGACGTCGGTCGCCATCGAACCGACGAGCGTGTAGATGCCGGCGCCGAGCGTGTCGCCGACGATGAAGGCGAAGAGCAGCGGTCCCGTGACGACGCGCTTGAGCTTGCCGGAGTCGGCCGGGGAAGACGCGGTGGTTTCCGTGGACATCCGTCAAGTTCACCCGCACCGGGGGTGGCGGCGCAAGCCCGGACGTTCCGGCCGGCGTCCGCGCGCCCTGTGGGGTAGTACCACGCCCGTCGCCCCCGCGTCATCCGCGGAGGCGACGGACGCGCGGCCGATCACCCGATGGCGGCGGTGGCGGTGCTGGTCTGAGGCAGGGTGGTGTAGCCCGCCTTGGTACCGGTGACCCGGACGGTGATGCGCTTGCCCTTATCTGCAGAGGTGAGCTTGCACATGCTGGCGGTGGCGCCGGAGATCGCCACGCCGTTCCGCAGCCACTGGTGGCTGAGGGTCACCGGCGCGGGCGCCCACGTGCCGGCTTTCGCGGTCAGCGTGGACCCCACCTTCGTCGTTCCCGTGATGGTGGGCTTGGCCCCGGTCAGGGTGCCGTTCGCGACCACGGCCGACGTGCTGGTCGATGCCTTCGAGGTGTAACCGCTCTTCGTGCCCGTCACTGCGACCGACAGTCGGGTTCCGACATCGGCGGCGACGGGGGTGTAGCTCGCCGACGTGGCGCCCGAGATCGACGCACCGCCGCGAAGCCACTGATAGGTGAACGTCACGGGGGACGGTCCCCATGCACCCGGCGCGACGGTCACCGTCTTGCCGACGGCCGGCGCCCCGCTGAGCGTCGGGGTGGCCGAGGTGAGCACGCCCTTGGCGACGACGGCCGTCGGTGCGCTGGTCTTGCGTGCCCCGGAGTAGCCGGGCTTGCTCGCGGTGACCGCGACGGTGATCTGCGCCCCCGCATCGGCGGGGCTGACCGTGTAGGTCGATGACTTCGCCCCGGAGATGTAGGTGCCGCCGCCTCGCATCCACTGGTAGGTGAGGGTGGTGCCCTCGTCCCAGGTTCCCGGGTTCGCCGTGAGCGTGGAGCCCACCTGGGCGGTGCCGGTGATCTTCGGGGTCGGCATGAGGGTGAGGAGGGGGAGTTGGTAGGTGCTGAGTTTCATCACGTAGTCGCCGACGCTGAAGTTCCAGCCGCCGACCTGGATGAAGTAGGTCTTGCCGGGTTCGACGGCGAAGTCGACGAACGCCTTCGACTCGTCGTACGGGCCAGGTCCAAAGCTGTCGTTGCTCTCCTGTTGCCCCGAGCAGGATAGGCGTGATGTGGGAGTTGTGCCGTCTGTTGCCCATACGACGGCATCCGCGGCGTGATAGCTGTCGCGGAGGTCGACTCGGACTCCGGTCGTACTGGTCGCGACGTATTTGTACCAACGCGTCCCCAACATCGTGGCGAAACCGCCGTCGCACCGCCCGGTATACGGGGTGTACCAGTTGTTGTCCACCTTCGAGATCGACCCGGCTACCGTGCTCGGCGCCGATACGGAAGTGGCGGTCGAGGGGGAGAGGTTCGAGATCGGTGCACTTCCGCGGATCCACAGCGACGCCGTTCCCGGCGAGGTCTCGGACGAGATGTCGTCGGTCACCTGGAAGAGGTAGGTGACTCCGGCCTGCGCCTGGAGGTGGTTCTCGTCTCGGAAGCCACCTTCTGTGCAGCTGATGCGGGTGAGATCACTCATCCCTGCGGCGGCATAGGCGATGACCATGCTGTACGCCGAGCCGACCTCGCCACCAAACGACAGGGTCTGAGTGACCGGCGAGGTGAAGGGATACCAGATAGAACGATCGCCGTGCGTGAAGTACTCAGTCGAGTCAGGATCCGTTGTCCGGCATGTCGCCGGCTCACCCGCCTCCAGGGTGGCGCCGACATACGGCTGCCCGCTGGTTTGGAACGGCAGCGACGACACCTTCGTCGCATTCGCGAGCATGTCGTTGGCGGGCGCCGCGGCAGCCGAAAACAGACGATTCGGTGAGACCGGTGCCGAACGCTCTGCCGGCGACTGTTCCCGCTCCTCCGGTGTGTGCCAGCGTCCGGCCGTGGTGGATGAGTCCTGATCGACGGGGTTCGCCGCGGCGTTCGCGGCGGTCCCCCCGACCAGTCCGATCGCCACGACGAGCGATAGAGCACAGGCCAGCGATTTTCTGGCGCGATGAATGGACACGATGATTCACCCCCTGTAGACCGCGCTCGCACGCGGGTCGTCGTCAGTGCCCGGCCCGCGCGACACCACCCCAAGCCCCCATGGAGCAGCGACACACGACTGTCTACGACCACCGGAACCGGCGCCGCAACAGAATGATCAGGCGCGGCGCTCCCCGATCCCCCAGGACTGCGCTCATCGAAGCACGGCCGCCGGGGCGGGGCAACTGATCCCGGCCCCGCGGGGAAGGGCGGGCGTCGTGCGCCGCGGGCCCCCGCGCGCAGTGACCGAGCCCTCAGCAGCGCGGCGTACCGCGGTCACCGATCGAACCCCGGCCCGTCCGAGAACACCCACCGGGGCGACAATGGACGCATGGGACTCTTCGTACAGCGACCAGAGGAACCGAGCGAGTGGGCGGGCCTACCGGGGGAGCCTGCGCGCCCGCGCACGAAAGCCGAGCTGCTGCCCGATGACGATCGTCCGATTGCGTCGCCGACCGGTCTGCTCGGGATCGGCAACGACTCCACGACCTCGATCGCGATCCCGTTGGGCCATTCCGTTGAGGCGGCCGACGGCGACTGAGCACGGGGGAGCGGACGACACGGCTCCACCTCCGCGCGGTGGCAATGCGGCGGGATAGCATCCCGGAAGGAGGTCCTCGTGAAGCGCATCAGCATCGTCGTCCTGGCTGCGGCCCTGCCGTTGCTGATCGCCGGCTGCACCCCGACGGCATCCGGGGGCCCATCGACCGCGGATCCGGCGGCGTCGACCGCTCCGTCGCCCTCCGGGATGGATCAGATGCTGCCGCCGACCACCGTCGCGCCGGACGACCTCGAGGGCACAGACGTCCGTGTCATCCGGGGCACCTCACTCGTGCTCGCCGTGCCCGAGGGCAGCGAAGCGGAGTGGAGAGGGACGACCGCAGACGTCGCCGTCGCGGAGTTCTCCGCCGGCGGACCGTCGGAGGGTGCCGTCTTCCGGCCCGGATTCATCGTGCGTGAGGTGGGCACCACCGCGGCCACCGTCACGGGTCCCGACGGCGCCACGGTCTCGTTCACGATCACGGTTTCCGAGTACTGACCGCCGGCGCGGCGTGCGCGGCGTGCTGACCACTGACGCGGCGTGTCGACCGCCGACGTGGCGTGGCGTGCTGACCGCTGACGCGGCGTGCCGACCGCCGACATGGCGCCCTGAACCCTGACGTCGCGTGCACCTTAGGAGGGCGGCGCCGTCGGTCGGAACGGCGTCTCGCCGCGAGGGTGAAGTTTCTTCGCCGCGCTCGCCATGCCGGGACTGCTCACCTACCCGTCCAGCGCGCCCGGGGGACGGCTCGCCTACCCGCCCTGCGCCCGGGGGATGGCTCGCACCTATCCGACCAGCGCGCCAGGGACGGCTCGCCTACCTGCCCAGCGCCCGGGGATGGTCGGCGATCCCCCTATTCGGTGCAGGGGTCGCCCTCCCGCGCCGCGCGGAGCGGAGAGGTCGTCCTCGACCACCGCCGGCCGATCTTCGCGCGACTGTTGCTCTGTGTGGTTTCGTGTTGTATCGTGTGGGAATCTTCGAAGGGGATCCCGTGTACGCAATGGAGCGCCAGCAGCTCATCGAGCGCGAACTGCGAGACGTCGGACGCGTCAGCGTCGTCGACCTCGCCCGCCGCTTCGACGTCACGACCGAGACCGTCCGACGCGATCTCGACCGCCTCGAGGGCACCGGCTCGCTGCGCCGCGTGCACGGCGGTGCGGTCAGCACCGATCGGGCGAGCACCGCCGAGTCGACGCTCACCGAGCGTCGCGACCGTCAGGGCGATGCCAAGCGCGCGATCGCCGCCGAAGCCGCGAGCCTGCTCGGCGCGTCATTCCGCGGCTCGATCTTTTTCGACGGCGGCACCACCCCCGCCGCCGTGGCGGCGATGCTGCCCGAGACGCTCGGAACGGGCGGCGGCGTCGAGGTCGTCACGCACTCCCTCGAAGCGGCGCATCTGCTCGCGGGCGAGGAGCAGCTTTCGCTCACCACGATCGGCGGCCGCGTGCGCGGCGTCACCGCGGCCGCGGTCGGTGCGCACACCGTCGGTGCCATCGCGCAGCTGCGCCCCGACATCGCCTTCGTGGGCACCAACGGACTCAGCGCCGGCTTCGGCCTGAGCACCCCCGACCCCGAGGAGGCGGCCGTCAAAGCCGCCATCATCCAGTCGGCTCGTCGCGTCGTCCTCGTGGCCGACGCGGCCAAATTCGGAGAGGAACTGCTCGTGCGCTTCGCCCGACTCGACGAGATCGACGTTCTCGTCACCGATGCGGCCCCGCCCGCAGCCCTGGCGGAAGCCCTCGCCGACGCCGACGTCGAGGTGCGTGTCGCATGATCGTCACCGTCACCGCCAACCCATCGGCCGACCGCGCCGTCGTGCTCTCGGACGCCCTCGCCCCCGGCGAAGTGCAGCGCGCCCTGTCGTCCCGTGAAGACGCGGGCGGCAAGGGTGTCAACGTCGCCCGTGTCGTGTCCGCCGCGGGCGCTCCCGCACGTGCCGTCGTGCCCGTGAACGCGCACGATCCGTACCGGATGCTGCTGGAAGACACCGGCATCGCCCTGCAGACCGTCGAGGTCGCCGGCCGTGCACGCGCCAACCTCACCATCACCGATCCGTCGGGCGAGACCACCAAGCTGAACCTGCCGGGCGCCGAACTCACGGCCGCCGAGGCCGAGGCGCTCGTCGCCGGAGTCGTCGCCGCGGCCGAGGGAGCCACCTGGCTCGTGCTGGCCGGCTCCCTGCCGCCGGGCGTTCCTGCGACGTTCTACGCCGATCTGGTCGGTGCCGTCCGCGCACGCTGGGGGGCGGCAGCTCCCCGTATAGCGGTCGACGCGTCGGGTGCCGCTCTCGCCGCCGTCGTCGAGACCGCTCGCCCCGACCTGATCAAGCCCAACCACGAAGAACTCGCCGAACTCGTGGGCGAAGACGCGGCGTCCGACGCCGACGTCCTCGCGGAAGCCGCTCGGCGCGCCCGGGCCCTGGTGCCCGGCCGCGTGGCATCCGCTCTCGTCACCCTCGGAGCCGACGGCGCCCTGCTGTTCACGGCTGACGGCGACTGGCGCGGACGCGCCCCCAAGATCCAGGTCGCCAGCACTGTCGGCGCGGGTGACAGCTCGCTCGCCGGCTACCTGCTGGCCGACCTCGAGGGGGCCACGGCCCCCGACCGCCTCGCGCGCAGCATCGCCTACGGCGCCGCGGCCGCGACCCTGCCGGGGACCCAGGCCCCGACACCCGACGACTTGCCCACCGCATCCATCGTCGTCACCGACTTCGCCACCCCCATCGCTACATCCTGACCACGGAGGTCATCGACAATGTCCGACATCATCACGCCGGAGCTCGTCACACTCGACGTGCCCCTGGGTACCGACAAGCAGTCGGTGATCCGCGCCCTCGCCGAGCGCGTCGTCGCGCAGGGCCGCGCGACGAGCGCTCAAGAACTGTTCGACGACGCATGGGCCCGAGAGCAGAAGGATGAGACCGGCCTGCCCGGCGGCATCGGCATCCCGCACGCGCGCAGCGCCTCGGTCACCGAGCCCACGCTCGCCTTCGCACGCCTGACCCCGGGCGTGGACTTCGGCGCTCCGGACGGTCCCGCCGACATCGTGTTCCTCATCGCCGCCCCCTCGGGTGCCGACGAGGCCCACCTGTCGGTGCTGTCGCAGCTCGCCCGCAGCCTCATGAAGAACGACTTCATGTCGGGCCTTCGTGCCGCGCAGGCGCCCGCAGACGCGGTGCGCATCATCACGGATGCCATCACGCCGGCGCCCGAGCCCGCTGCTGCTGCCCCCGCCGCCGCCGCCGTGCCCGCCGCCACCCGCGCCGACGCCCGCACCGCCACCAAGACGAAGAAGATCGTCGCCGTCACCGCCTGCGCCACCGGCATCGCCCACACCTTCATGGCCGCCGACGCGCTCACAGCGGCCGGCGCCGAAGCCGACGGCGTCGAGCTGATCGTCGAGCCGCAGGGCTCCAGCGGCTACAAGGCCCTGCCGCAGAGCGTCATCGACGAGGCCGACGCCGTGATCTTCGCGGTCGACGTCGACGTGCGCGAACCTCAGCGCTTCGCCGGCAAGCCGGTCGTCCGCTCCGGCGTCAAGCGCGGTATCGAGCAGCCGAAGCAGCTCATCGCCGAGGCTCTCGCCGCCAGCGAGAACCCGAACGCCGCCCGAGTTCCCGGCAGCGGCGCCGCGGCATCCGCCTCCGACGTGCCGGTCGCCCAGCAGTCGGTCGGCCGCCGCATCCAGCGCTGGCTTCTGACCGGTGTCAGCTACATGATCCCGTTCGTCGCCGGTGGCGGTCTGCTCATCGCCCTCGGGTTCCTGCTCGCTGGCTATCGGGTGACCGACGACGCGGCCAACGTCATCATCCAGAACTCCCTCTGGGATCTGCCGGAGGGCGGACTGGGCCAGTACCTCGGCTCGGTCGCGTTCATGATCGGCGCGACGTCGATGGGCTTCCTCGTCGCCGTCCTCGCGGGCTTCATCGCCTACGCGATCGCCGATCGCCCCGGCATCGCGCCCGGTTTCGTCGCCGGTGCCGTGGCCGTGCTCATGAACGCCGGCTTCATCGGCGGCATCATCGGAGGGCTCCTCGCCGGCTTCATCGCCTGGTGGCTCGGCCGCTTCAACGCGCCTCGCTGGCTCCGCGGCCTCATGCCGGTGGTCATCGTTCCCTTCCTCGGCTCGATCTTCGCCTCGGGTCTGATGATCCTTTTCCTCGGTCGCCCGATCGCCTCGCTCATGGCCGCGCTCACCGAGGGCCTGACCGGACTCGCCGCCAGCGGCGCCGGCGCCATCGTGCTCGGTGTGATCCTCGGTCTCATGATGTGCTTCGACCTCGGTGGCCCCGTCAACAAGGTCGCCTACGTCTTCGCTACGACCGGCCTCGCCGCCGCGACCCAGACGAACACCACTCCGTACCTGATCATGGCCGCGGTCATGGCCGCCGGAATGGTGCCCCCGCTCGCGATGGCGCTCGCCTCTACGGTCCTCTCGCGCGGACGGTTCACCCCGGTCGAGCGCGAGAACGGTGCGGCCGCCTGGCTGCTGGGTGCCTCGTTCATCTCCGAGGGCGCGATTCCCTTCGCCGCGGCCGACCCGCTGCGCGTCATCCCTGCCTCGATGGTGGGCGGCGCGATCACCGGTGGGTTGAGCATGCTGATCGGCGTGCAGTCCTACGCACCTCACGGCGGCATCTTCGTGCTGTTCGCCATCAACCCGGTGTGGGGTTTCCCGCTCGCGATCATTGTGGGTACGGTCGTGACGGCGCTCATCGTCGTCGCCCTCAAGGGCATCGGTCGCACTCCGAAGGATGCCTCCGTCGCCGAGACCGCTCCCGCGGCCACGGTCGCCGCATAAGACCCCCGTCGAATCGAGAGGATTCACCATGGCAGAACGTCAGGCCACCATCGCCAGCAGCTCGGGACTCCACGCCCGCCCCGCGAAACTCTTCGTGCAGGCCGTGCAGGAGAAGAAGATCCCCGTCACGATCTCGGCCGACGGCGGTGCCGACCTCAACGCCGGCAGCATTCTGTCGCTCATGGGTCTCGGCGCCGGCCACGGTACCGTCGTGACGCTCAAGGCCGAGGGTGAGGGTGCCGAGCAGGCGCTCGACGAGCTCGTCGCCCTTCTCGAGACCGACCTCGACGCGCAGTAAGCACTCCGCATCAGAACACCGGATGCCACGGGCCCCCAGGGCTCGTGGCATCCGGTGTTTCCGCGTTCGGGGCCTGGCAGGGGTGTCTGCGCGGGAGCACCAGGAACTCGCGGTGGGAGCGGGAACGGAGCTTCCGCCGAGGACGTGCCGATCAGACGTCTACGGTGTCGCCGGGCTTGAGGTCGACGAACGAGCCGCCGTTCTGTTCTACGGCCCACGTCAGGCGCGCGTCGCCCATCTGCTTTCCCGCGACGGACAGCGTCATGTCGTGGGTGGCGAAGACGCGCTCCGGCTTGACCGTGAGGACGTAGTCGATCGCGTCGCCGATCTTCAGCCACGGGGCGCCGACCGGGGCGGCCAGCAGCGTCACCTTTACGTGCTTGGGGACGGTGTACGAGTCACCGGGGTAGTAGAACGCGTCATTCACGAGCACGCCGACGTTGTCGACCACCGGGATCGACTCGTGGATCACGGCGTGCTCGCCGCCCGAGAACTCGAGGTGGAACGGCCCGAGGTCGAGCCGGTCACCGGGGTGCACGGCGGTCACCTCGAACCCCGCGGCGGCGTGGGCGACCCCCTCGGGCCCGTAGATCGGGACTCCGGGGTGCGCCTTGAGCAGGCGGGTGAGGTGCTCGGGCGTCCAGTGATCGGGATGCTCATGTGTGAGGACGATTCCGACCAGACCGACGAGGTCCTCGATCGGCGAGGTGAAGCTGCCGGGATCGATGACGAGCGAGTGGCCGGATTCGACGAGGACGAGGGCGGCGTGTTCGTGCTTCGTGAGGCGCATGATCCGAGTCAACTCTTCCTGCGGGGAGCGCGGCAACCGCTGGCGCTGCGGGTGAACAGCGTCTATCGCCTCTTCCGTCGGCACCCGGTTCGCGGTACCGTGCTGAGACACGCCCGAGATTTCGACGGTTCCACCTCGATTTTGCGTGCGCGCCAATCGTGATGCATACTTGAACGGTTGTGACGCGGCCCCATCGTATAGCGGCCTAGTACGCTGCCCTCTCACGGCGGTAACGCGGGTTCGAATCCCGCTGGGGTCACCAACGACAAGAGGCTCCGACCGAATGGTCGGGGCCTTTTTGTCGTTAGGGTGCCGTAGCTGGATGAGGAGCCGCGTGAGCGAGTTGGGCGCCACCCCCGGAGTCTCCGCGCGCCGCGAAGCGGCGTGTGGAGGGGGCGGAAGGAAGAATCCCGCTGGGGCCACTAAGACCAAGGGGGCACCGACCATATGGTCGGTGCCCCCTTAGTCTGTGGGTCAGTTCGCGCAGGTGGTGGCAGGGAAGGGGACCGCCGCGTTGAGCGGAGTGCGCCCGTCCGCGGTCGCCGAGACCGTCACGGTGCCCGCGGGAATGGATGCCTTCCGGGTCGTGAAGGACGCCGAGCTGGATTTCGTCGGCTGGATGCCCACACCGCTCTTGGAGCCGTACGCGGTCGTCCATCCCACCGTGGCCGTCGCGGTGTCCGCGTTCTTGGAGACCACGTAGAGGGTGACCTTGCCCGCGACGCAGCGCGGCGTCACGGTCGTCTGCACGTTCACCGGCGCCAGCGCATCGACGAAGGTCACCGTGTAGGTGCGGCTTGCTCGAGCGTTCGCGGCGGTCACCACGATCGTCGCGACGGGCGATGCGGACGTCGGCGGGGTGATGGCCGCCGTGGCATCCCGGTCGGTGGGGATGGCGACGACGCTCGGCAATCCGCTGGCGGGTTTTGCGACGCGGTAGTCCGCCGTGTCGGGCGAGAAACCGTCGATCGGGGTGCCCCCCAGCCGCAGTGCGGCGAGTGTTGCCGTGTCGGCGGAATCCGCGATCTTACCGAGGATCTCCACCTCGCCCACCTTGGTGAAGTACCCGCCCGCGGAGTATGTCAGCGCCAGGCGCACACCGGTCGTCCGGGGGAGGCTCGACAGATCGAGCGTCGTGGGTACTCCGGGTGTGGTCTGGATCTGAGTGGTCGAGACCCCGGAGTTCGTCCACTTCCCGTCCGTGCTGAGGTACTGCACCGCGATGCCGGCCACCGGTGACTCCGCGGCACCGTTCGAGCCCGTGCCGACGAAGAAGTCGAGCGAGTTCAGCGTGTACGGACGGTCGAAGGTGTAGCTCAACCACGGGTCGCGATCTGCGCCGGCCTCGGGCTTCCAGTTCGACCAGACCGTTCCGCGGTCGCCGTCACGAGTGTTCTCGGCGGTGTACTGCGCCTTCTCCGTGAAGGACGCGTCGACTCGGGTGGCAGGCAGTCGCGCGATGTTCGCGTCGGTCGCTGTGACGACGATGACGTTCAGCGTTGCGGGGATGGTCGTCGAGCCGGACAGGGTCTTCGCGGCACCCGTCACCGTGACGACGCCGGTCCGCGTGAGAGCGTTCGGGTCGACGGAAGACCAGTCCCAGGTGACCGCCGTCGGGTGAACGGTCGCCGAGGCTCCGATGCGCGCATCGACGACGGAGGGCGCCTGCGCGACGAGACGCTGAAGGGAGCTGCCCACCGGCACGGTCATCGAGGCGGGGTCGGTGATCGTGAACTCGCCGACCTCGACGGTCGACGTGACGTCGAAAGCGGTGCCGTACGCGTCGGTCGCGGACCCCGTGACGACGACGGTTCCCGGCGTGTTCCACACGGAGGCGTCGGGCAGTCGCCACGACACCGGCGCGGGCTGACCACTTCCCCACCGGTAGGCGGGAATCGCGGTGGCGGGCAGGGTGGGTGCGCGTCCGACCGGCGTCGCGGAGGTCAGAGCGGTGGCGGAGGAGACTGCCAGGTCGCGCAGGGTCCATGCCTGATTGGTCCCGTTGTTGGAATCCCAGAGAGCGAGGGCGGTGCCGTCGGTCGTGGCTCCGCCCGGCACCTCGAGGGCCTGCACCCCCGCCTTGTTGACCAAGGAGAAGTGCGTGCCGTCGGTGGTGTTCAGGATCCAGATCGCGGAGGGGTCGCTTTTCGCCCGCGCGACCGAGAGCTCCGCGGTCGTGCGGACACCCGAGGAGTCGCCGACGAGAACTGCCCCGTCGCTGCTGCTGAGCACGTAGGCGCGGTCCGTCGGTCGAGTGGATGCCGCGGCCACGGCCGTGAAGGTCCATTTCTGTGCCGACGCGGCTGCTGTCGAATCGATCGCGATCGCCGAGCCGGCGGCGCGCGCGGCGATCGGCTTGCCCGAGCCCTGCCCGACGAGCTGGTAGGTGTGCCCGTCGATGGCGGACGCAGCGTCGGCCGAGACACCGGACACGCCGGTCACGACGAAGGTCGTGACCGAGCGGGCGGGGACCTCGAGCGTCGCGCTGCGGGTGCCCGCGTCGACGGCGACATCTTGTGCACTGTCGTGCACCAGCGTGTTCGCGGTGGTCGAACCGTCGGACGGAGCCTGAGTGGTCACGAACTTCTGCACGGTCGCGCCGCGGGCGATGTCGCCGAAGCCGCGGAGATCGAGCTTCACCGTGGTGCTCGCCGAGTCGCTGTTGGTGTAGACCACCCGCAGGCTCTTGTCGGTGGGTCGAATCGCTGCCGTGGCTTTGAGGGAGTCGGTGGCGATGACCGAGTCGCCGGCCTGGATGAAGTGCGTGTAGTTCTTCAACATGTTGAACTTCGAGTTCGTGGCGAGCTCGCAGGCGGGGACGTCGGCGCGCACGTGGCCGTTGGCGTCGACGCCGCCGTAGAGACGGTCGACGCGACGTTCCGAAGCGAACACCGTCGACCCGTCGGCGCGCGTGAAGGTCTGGCAATCGAAGTCGATGAAGATCGAGCCCCAGTTCAGGTTCTCGCCTCCCGTCGACGGCGGCTGTTCCATGTTGTAGTAGTCCTCGACGGGCTGCCACAGAACCCACGAGTTCGGCTCGTAGTGGGCCATCTGATAGTTCATGCGATCGGCGAAGTTGATCGCGTTGGTGAAGTCGTAGGGGTCGTATCCGGTGCCGGAGTAGTCGCCTTCGAACTCGCTCTGCATCAGTGGCTTGTCGAAGCTCTTGGCGATGTCGCGGATCCAGGCGGCGCGGCTCTGGTCGCCGTATCCGTGGGTGTTGATCTGACCGAGCGCGTCGCGCCAGATGTCGACGTTCTGCTTGTACCCATTACCGCCGTTGTCGGAGCCGAGGTAGTCGGAGGAGAACGTCTGCGAGCTGGAGGCATCCATGGCCGAGACGCGGTTCTTGCCCTCGCGGGTGGTCAACCCCTGAGCGTCGAGCGCTTCGCGCAGATCGCGGATGAGCCGCGCTTGCTGGTCGGGCTTGACCGACATGCCCTCCTGACGCGCCTTCGGGCTGTCGGTGGTTCCGTCGGTCGCCCAACAGTTGGGGCAGTCGTTCGGCTCATTCAGTGGTTCGACCGTGTCGGGGGTGATGCCGTACTCGTCGGAGAGGTATTTGGTCACGCGGGCGATGTATTTCGCGAACTTCTCGGTCGCGTTCGTGGTCGACCCGGTCTCGGTGCCGTCTCCCGCGAGCTGGTCGTCGGAGCTCCCTCGCCAGTGGCCCGAGACGTACCCGGAATTGGTGAGGAAGTACGGTGCAGAGTTCGAGAAGAACTCCCAGTTCTTCACCTGCTGATCGGCTTGAAGCTTCGACAGCCACCACCGCTGCGACGCGTCGGCGGTGAAGTCGTAGTTGGCATCGTTGTCGGGGTCCCACTGGTCGAGGAGCTCACCGCGCGCGTCGTACGACGTGGGTGATCCGCCGTAAAGGCCAGCCTCCCCCGTGGGGTCTTGAGCCCACCACCCCTCGACGGCGGCCCCCGGCCGGAGGTAGTCGGTGGTGTCCGACGCGTTGCCCCCGCCGATGTTGTAGCGGACCGTCTGCAGGTCCAGTCCAGCGTCGCTGAAGAGCAGGTTGTAGAAGTCGTCTGCCAGCTTTCTGGCATCCGGATCGTCCGACAGCGCGTAGCGCCCCGCCGCGTTGGCGAACCACGCGAGGCTCGTGCCCCACCCGGTGAAAGGGGTGTGTTCGTACCAGGGATTCGGGGTGATGACCGTCGTCGATGTGGTCTGGGCGGCGGCGGCGGTCGGCACGGCCGCGGCGACGGGTTGCACCGACGTGCTCGTCAGAACCGCCACCGTTACCGCGCTCACCGCGAGAGGGAGAAGTTTTCGCATCGGGGGTCTCCTCATCGAGACTGCTCAAGTCGGCCGATGTTGACGTGAACATCGGATTGTTGTGTCTACGATAACCGATCGTCAGCGGCATTTCGCGTTGTATGCGCGAAGAGACCCGATGTTTGATCGGGCGCGCCGCCCTGAGCCTCATGCGCCGTCAGCGCTGTCCGCTGCCCTGTCGGCGCGAACGCACCATTCCGAGCCGAGGTCAGCGTCCGCGCGCCGCGCGCCGCCGCCGCACCGCACGCCGTACGCCCCACACCACAGCCCACGCGAGCCCGGCCACCACGATCCACGGCAGCAAGAACCCCACGCCGATGACGACCCCGTTCAGCGTCGCGACGAGACCGTTCCAGCCAGCGCCGAGGCCGTCGCCGAAGCCGGCGGGGTCGGCGGTGACGGATGCCGAGCGCTCGGTCAGCTGCACACTCAGCGACGACAGGGCCACCTGCGACTCGATCGACTGCAGCACCTGCCGGTCGCTGTCGAGCTGAGCCTGCCGTTCGGCCAGCGCCGACTCGGCGGTGATGAGGTCGGCGACCGATGCCGCCTGACCCATGAGCTCCGTCAGACGCGCGACGGATGCCTCACCGGCGGCGACCCGCGCACGCAGGTCGACGGTCTGCTCGGTCACGTCCGAGCGGTTCACGCTGGTCGCCGTCACGTCTCCGATGTCGCGAAGGCCGTCCATGACAGAGGTCAGCGACTCGGCAGGGACGCGCACGGTGATCCAGCCGGAGGATGCCGTGGCAGGCGTCGCCGCGGAACCGTCGATCGGGATCCCGACCATGCCGCCACCGAGCTGCGACGACTCGACGTAACCGCCGACCGCGGCCGCGGCCGAGGTGACCGCATCGATCGCCGCGGGCACGTCGTCGACCTCGACCGTGCTGGAGCCGGTGGCGACGATGTCGCGCGTTGCTGCGTCGCGCGACGCAGATGCTTCGGGCAGCGCGCTGGAACCGGCAGCATCCTGCCCCGGGACGGCTTCGACGCTGCCCTGGTCGGACTGCCCCGCGAAGTCCGGCGCGCTCTCCGCCCCGCTCGCACCGATCACGGTCGACCCGCCGGCTCCCTGCGTCGACGTCAACGCCGGACCGACCACGGCCGCGACCACGACGACCGCAGCGGCGGCACCGACACCCGTCCAGACGTTGCGGCGACGGCGTCGCACGCGGTGGCGCTCATCGGCGATCCGTCCGAGAACGGCGAACTCCATGGCATCCACTCGCTCGGCGGACAGTGAGGGCAGTGCGGGGGTGGTCATGGCGTCTCCGTCTCCATCGCGCTGGCACGCACCCGGGAACGGATGCGGGAGAGGCGGTTTCGCACCGCACCGTGCGACACGCCCAGCGACGCCGCCGCGGCCTCGTAGCCGTAGCCCTCGGCGGCGCACAGCCGGAAGATCTCGCGATCCAGCTCGCTCAACCGCTCCACGGCGGCGAGGATGGCCGCCACCGTCTGTGCCTCGACGACCTGCGCCTCGACGTCGACGGCGGCGGGGATCTGCTCGTCGAGCTGCGTGTGCGAGCCGTGCCGGCGCCGGGCGCGCAGACGGTTCTGCGCCTGGAACCGGCACACCGTCGCCAGCCACGGCAGCAGCGACGCGCCCTCGAGGCGCAGGGAGGGGATCTTCTTCCAGGCGACCACGAAGGTGTCCTGCACGATGTCTTCCGCATCGGTGGCATCGCCGACGAGTCCGAACGCCACCCAGTACACCGGGCGCACGTACGCGCGGTACAGCTCGCGGAACGCTCCCTCGGAGCCGCCGGCCGCGCGCGCGACCAGCGCCCTGTCGTCGATCACGTCGTCGGTCATGGCATCCGTTCCACTCCTCGGGCGGGCTGTCGTGAGCACTCTCTCACTGAGAAGTGTCTCGCCGCGGCGGATCGTCTCACGCCGGTTCCATCGGCGCTGTCGACGGTCGACTGCAACGGCGGCGCGCAGCGGGAGGGCACGGGCGCGACGTCCGCAACGGGCGAAGTAGTTACATAAGCCGACGGACCGCCCCGTCGGGTCGATAAACTCGAGCGTTTCCCCCGACGAAAGGCCCTGCGATGGAGCTGCAGCTCGACCCGCTCTTCCAGACGATCACCCTGGTGGTGCTCGTACTGATCCTGGTCGCGGACCTGCTGATCATCCTGAAGCGCCCGCACATCCCCTCGCCGAAGGAATCCACCCTGTGGGTGGTGTTCTACGTCACCCTCGCTCTCATCTTCGCGGGCGTGATGTGGATCGTCGCCGGGGGAGAGGTGGCGGGGCAGTTCGTCGCCGGCTGGCTGACGGAGTACAGCCTGTCGATCGACAATCTGTTCGTCTTCGTGCTGATCATGGGGCAGTTCGCGGTGCCCCGCCGGTATCAGCAGGAGGTGCTGATGGTGGGCATCATCATCGCGCTGGTGCTGCGCGGCGCGTTCATCCTGGTCGGCGCGACGATCATCGAGAACTTCAGCCCGATCTTCTACCTGTTCGGTCTGTTCCTGATCTACACCGCGATCCGGCAGGCGTTCCCCGGCGGCGATCACGACGACGACACGCAGAAAGAGAACCTCATCGTGCGGACGCTGCGTCGCGTCCTGCCGATGAGCGACGCGTACGACGGCAAGAAGGTCATCACGCGTATCAACGGCAAGAAGCTGTTCACGCCGATGATCATCGTCTTCGTCGCGATCGGCGTCACCGACCTGTTGTTCGCGATCGACTCCATCCCCGCGATCTTCGGCATCACCCAGAGCCCGTTCATCGTCTTCACCGCGAACCTCTTCGCCCTGATGGGTCTGCGTCAGCTGTACTTCCTGCTCGGCGACCTGCTCGACCGCCTGAAGTACCTGCACTACGGCATCGCCTTCATCCTGGCCTTCATCGGCGTGAAGCTGATCCTGCACGCGATGCACGTCAACGAACTGCCGTTCCTCAACGGCGGCGAGTCGATCGAGTGGGCGCCGGAGATCTCGACGTGGGTCTCGCTCGCCGTGATCATCCTGTCGATGGCTGTCGCGACGGTCGCCAGCCTGATCGCCGCCCGTCGCGAGCCCGCGGCCGTCGGCGCACAGGATGCCGCGGCCGAGGTCGCCGACGAGAAGGGCACCCCCTCGACGGTGGAGCACCCCGACCGCGACTGACGAGCGGTGCCCCAGGAGGGCGAGGTACGGAAGGACCCTGAGCCCGTCGAAGGTCCGGGGCCCTGCGGTCCCGGGCGGCTTCGACAGGCTCAGCCAGCCGGGTCACTGTCGGTCTCAGAGCCCGTCCGCGGTGCGCACCGCGCCGCGTGGGACGTCGAAACCACGGCATCCGGAACCTAGAACGCGCGCAAATTCGCCTGCAGGCCGCCGTCGACGTACTCCTCGCGGAGGATCCCGCGCCGCCGCAGGATCGGCACCAGATCGTCGAGCACGCGGTGAACGGTGACCGGGTGGAGGTCGCCCCACAGCAGCACGCCGTCGTTGCCCCACGTGCCGAGTTCTTCGATGCGGTCCGCGAATTCGTCGGCCGTGCCCACGAACCCGGTGCCGTCGTTCAGGCGCCCGAGGCGCGCGTGCGCGGCGAGGATGGCCCGCAGCGGCGCGTCGGGTTCGTGCTTCCCGACGAGGCGCTTGATGCTGCCCTCCGACACGTGTTCACCGAAGATCGACCGGTCGAGGGGCCTGTCGAGGTCGAGTCCCGTGAGGTCGGTCTCGAGATCGCTCGACTGCTTTCGGGCGATGGCGACCAGTGCCTCCTCCGAGGGATCGGCGGATGCCGCGACCAGGCGGTCGGCCTCCTCCGGCGACGACACGATCACCGGCTGGATCGCGAAGAGGATCTTGATGTCGGAGGGGGTGCGCCCGGCGGCGACGGCGGCGTCGTGGATGCGCGCCCGGTAACCGCGGATGCTGGCCTCGTCGAGCGGGGCCAGCGCCAGCTGCACGTCGGAGTTGTGCCCGGCGAACGACAGTCCGCGGCCCGACCCGCCCGGAGAAACGACGGCCGGCTCGCCGTCGGTGAACGGCACGGCGTTCAGCGGGCCATCGAAGCCGTAGTACTCGCCGCGGTGGCGGGTGGCATCCAATCTCGTTCCGTCGGCGTAGACGCCGGATTCCTCGTCGGCGACGAGGGCGCCCTCGCCCCAGCTGCGCCAGAGATCCCGGATGCCGCCGAGCCACTCCTCGGCCCGGTCGTACGCCGCGTCATGTCCGAGCTGCGGCGCGGACGAGAAGTGTCGCGCGCTGCCCGTGTCGGTCACGACGTTCAGGCCGAGGCGGTGCCCGCTGAGGTGCTGCAGCGTCGCGAATTGACGGGCGGCCGTGTACGGCAGATACGCCGCGGGGTTCACCGTGGGAACGACGCCGAGGTGCCGGGTCGCCGCGAACAGGTACGGCGCGAGCAGGAGCGGGTCGTGCTTCGGGCCGCCGAACGCGTGGCGCACGCGCAGGTCGATGGTCTCGGCGCTGCCGAGCGAGGGGGCGTCCTCGATGATCAGCAGGTCGAAACCGGCCTGCTCGAGCGTGCGGGCGGAGTCCTGGTACAGACCCGGCTCGGTCCAACGATGGTTCCACCGCAGGTACGGGTGGCCCCATCCGTGCGGTCCGAAGCCGCGCGCGAGGAACCAGCCGAAGTGCTGGAGGCGGGTCACAGCACGACCGTCTCGCGCTCGAGGGCGGGCACACCCACCAGCGCCTGATCCAGATCGGCGAGGATGTCGTCGATGTCCTCGATGCCGATCGACAGGCGGATCGTGCCGGGGAAGACGCCCGCGCGCTCGCGCTCCTCGACGGTGCGCGCCGAGTGCGAGGTGCTCTGCGGGTGCAGCACGAGCGAGCGCACGTCGCCGAGATGGGTCATGTGCGTGATGAGCTTCACCGACTGCACGACGTGCCGCGCGGCTTCCAGACCGCCGCTCAGGGTCACCGTGAAGACCGAGCCGCTCCCGCGCGTGAGGTAATGCCGCCCCAGCTCGTGGTGGGGGTGCGACTCGAGGCCGACGTAATCGACGCGCTCCACCTCGGGGCGCCCCTCGAGCCACCGCGCCACGGTCAGCGCATTCTGCGATTGGCGCTCCACCCGCAGGCTCAGCGTCTCGATGCCTTGACCGATGAGGAAGGCGTTCAGCGGCGAGGGCGCGGGACCGAAGCGCGGGGCGACACTCTCGCGGATGTAGGCGCCTCGGGCGCGGGCCCCGTGCTTCTCGGCGTAGCTGGCGCCGCCCAGGCGATCGGTCTGCACGAGGTGGGTGAAGCGGTGACCGGATGCCGCGGCGTCGAAGCGGCCGTCGTCGACGATGACACCGCCCAGCACCGCCCCCTGGCCCGCGAGGAATTTGCTCGCCGAGTGCACGACGACGGCGGCGCCGTGCTCGATCGGCCGCAGCAGGTACGGCGTCGTGAAGGTGCTGTCGACCACGAGAGGGATGCCGTGCTCCCGACCGATCGCCGAGATCGCCGCAACGTCGAGCACGTCGTTGCGGGCGTTGGAGAGCGTCTCGGCGAAGAACGCCCTCGTGCGCGGGGTGATGGCATCCCGCCAGGCGTCGAGGTCGGACGTGTCGACGAAGGTCGTCTCGATGCCCAGTCGCACGAGGTTGTCGAGGAGCAGTCCGCGCGTTCCCTCGTAGATGTGCTCCGAGACGACGACGTGATCGCCGGCACCGGCCAGGGCCAGCAGCGCCACGGTCACCGCGGCCTGGCCGCTGGAGACGAGCACGGCCTGATCGCCGCCCTCGATCGAGGCGAGACGCTCCTCGACCGCGTGCACGGTGGGGTTGCCGGTGCGGGTGTAACCGAAGCCGGTGCCCGCGCCGAAGTGCGCGGCCGACTCGTCGAGGTCGCGGAACGTGAACCCGGCGGTCAGGTAGATCGGCATCGCCCGCGGGGTGGCGGGAGCGGTGGCGGAGCCGGCGTGCACCTGTCGTGTCGAGAATCCGGTTTCGGCGTCTGCGGCCATGGGGCACGCTCCTTCCTACGGGTCGGCCCAGGCTCGCACGCGAGTGCGCGCAACGTCCAAACATGCGGCGTCGTGTTACGCGGGAGCTGCCGACCGGCCCGGTGGTATCGTGACGAGGTGCGGATCGCCGGCCTCCTCCTTAGCGGCCGCGACGAGACCTTGTTCTAGGCCTTTCTCGTCGCGGAGTTCGTCGCGGGCCTCACACCCCTCCCGAGGAGAAACGCAAACATGAGCACCATTCCCGAGAACCCTCGCACCCTGGCCGAGAAGGTCTGGGACGACCACCTCGTCGTCAAGGGCGAGAACGGTCAGCCCGACCTCATCTACATCGACCTGCACCTCGTGCACGAGGTCACGAGCCCCCAGGCGTTCGATGGTCTGCGCGCCGAGGGGCGCCCCGTGCGCCGGCTCGATCTGACGATCGCGACCGAAGACCACAACACCCCCACGCTCGACATCGACAAGCCGATCGCCGACCTCACCAGCCGCACGCAGATCGAGACGCTGCGCCGCAACGCCGCCGAGTTCGACGTGCGCATCCACTCGCTCGGCGACAAAGAGCAGGGCATCGTCCACGTCGTGGGTCCCCAGCTCGGGCTCACTATGCCGGGCATCACCGTCGTCTGCGGCGACTCGCACACCTCCACGCACGGCGCGTTCGGCGCCATGGCGTTCGGGATCGGCACGAGCGAGGTCGAACACGTGCTCGCCACGCAGACCCTGCCGTTGAAGCCCTTCAAGACGATGGCCATCACGGTGGAGGGCGACCTCAAGCCCGGCGTCACCGCGAAGGACATCATCCTCGCGATCATCGCCAAGATCGGCGCGAACGGCGGCCAGGGCTACGTGCTCGAGTTCCGCGGCAGCGCGATCCGCTCCCTCTCGATGGAGGGGCGCATGACGATGTGCAACATGTCGATCGAGGCGGGCGCCCGCGCGGGCATGATCGCCCCCGACGACACGACCTTCGCCTACGTCAAAGACAAGCCGCACGCCCCGCAGGGCCAGGACTGGGACGACGCCGTCGCCTACTGGCGCACCCTGCCGAGCGACGAGGGCGCCGTCTACGACGCCGAGGTCTTCCTCGACGCAGCCGACCTGGAGCCGTTCGTCACCTGGGGGACGAACCCCGGCCAGGGCGTCTCGCTGTCGGACGTCGTGCCCACCCCGGCCGACTTCGCCGACCCCAACGAGCGTGCCGCCGCTGAGCGGGCGCTGGAGTACATGGACCTCGCCGCCGGCACCCCGATGAAAGACATCCCGGTGGATGCCGTGTTCATGGGCTCGTGCACCAACAGCCGCATCGAAGACCTCCGTGCGTTCGCCTCCGTCATCCAGGGCCGCACCAAGGCCGAGAACGTGCGCGTCATGGTCGTGCCGGGCTCGGCCCGTGTGCGCCTCGAGGCCGAGGCCGAGGGACTCGACAAGGTGTTCGTCGACTTCGGTGCGGAGTGGCGCTTCGCCGGGTGCTCGATGTGCCTGGGGATGAACCCCGACCAGCTCGCACCGGGGGAGCGCTGTGCCTCCACCTCGAACCGCAACTTCGAAGGACGGCAGGGCAAGGGCGGACGCACGCACCTGGTGTCGCCGCTGGTCGCGGCGGCCACGGCTGTCCGCGGCACCCTGTCGAGCCCCGCCGACCTCGACCCGATCTCGAGCGACGGCACCCTGATCACCGGCGGTGCCGCCCGCGCCGACGAGACCGTTTCGACCGGGGCGGAGGCCTGACATGGAGAAGTTCAGCACCCACACCGGTGTCGCCGCCCCGCTGAAGCGCTCGGCCGTCGACACCGACCAGATCATCCCGGCGGTCTTCCTCAAGCGCGTCACCAAGACCGGCTTCGACGACGCCCTCTTCGCCAACTGGCGCCAGGACCCCGACTTCATCCTCAACCAGGACGCCTACCGCTCGGCATCCGTCCTCGTCGCCGGTCCCGACTTCGGCACCGGCTCCAGCCGAGAGCACGCCGTCTGGGCGCTGCGCGATTACGGCTTCCAGGTGGTGCTGAGCCCGAAGTTCGCTGACATCTTCCGCGGCAACTCCGGCAAGCAGGGCCTCGTCACCGGCGTGATCAGCGAAGACGACCTCGAACGCATCTGGGCGGTGATCGAGGCGCAGCCCGGCATCGAGATGACCGTCGATCTGCAGGCCAAGACGGCGACCGTCGGCGATCTCCAGGTCTCGTTCGACATCGACGATTACACTAGGTGGCGGCTTCTCGAAGGGCTCGACGACATCGGGCTCACGCTGCGTGACGAAGACAAGATCACGCAGTTCGAGGCGCGCCGCGAGGCATGGCGGCCGCGGACCCTCCCGGTCCGCTGAGCCCGATCGACCCGATCGGGTCGACTCGCCGCCCCTCGTCAACGAAGTGAGGTCCACCCCCCTATGAGCACACTCGTCACCGATTCCGGAGACCGCATTCCCGGGCAGCCGGACTGGGAGGAGGCCGAGACCCTCACGATCCGCGGCGGTCGCCCGCTGCGCGGCACCGTCGAGGTCAAGGGGGCGAAGAACCTCGTCACGAAGGCGATGGTGGCGGCGCTGCTCGGCGACACCACGAGCACGCTGCGCGACGTCCCCATGATCAGCGACGTCAAGGTCGTGCGTTCGCTCCTCGAGGTGCACGGCGTGACCGTGACCGAGGGCGACGAAGAGGGCACACTCCACCTCGACCCCTCCGGCGCGGTCGCCGCGCACTTCGAGGAGATCGACGCGCACGCGGGTGCCTCGCGCATCCCCATCCTTTTCTGCGGGCCGTTGCTGCACCTGCTCGGCGAGGCGCTCATCCCCGACCTCGGTGGATGCCGCATCGGCGACCGACCGATCAACTTCCACATGGACGCGCTGCGCGCCTTCGGTGCGGTCGTCGACAAGAGCTACGAGGGCATCCGCATCACGGCCCCGAACGGGCTGCACGGTGCGAACATCACGCTGCCGTACCCGAGCGTCGGCGCGACGGAGCAGGTGCTGCTGACGGCCGTGCGCGCGAAGGGCGTGACGGAGCTCCGCAACGCCGCCATCGAGCCCGAGATCATGGATCTCATCGCGGTGCTGCAGAAGATGGGCGCGATCATCTCGTACGAGCCCAACCGCGTCATCTTCATCGAGGGCGTCGAGCGTCTCGACGGCTACGACCACCGCGCGATCTTCGACCGCAACGAGGCCGCCTCGTGGGCGTGCGCTGCCCTTGCCACCGACGGTGAGATCTTCGCCAAGGGCGCCCGCCAGCAGGACATGCTGACCTTCCTCAACGTCTTCCGCAAGGCCGGCGGGTGGTTCGACGTCCGCGAAGACGGGATCCTGTTCCGTCGCGGTGACGCGCTCAAGCCCGTGATGGTCGAGACCGACGTGCACCCCGGCTTCATGACCGACTGGCAGCAGCCGCTCATCGTCGCCCTCACCCAGGCGTCGGGCACCTCCGTCGTGCACGAGACGGTGTACGAGAACCGCCTCGGTTTCACCGAGGCCCTGAACAAGATGGGCGCCGACATCGTCGTGCACCCGAAGGGACTCCACAGCGCCGACCGTCGCGTTCCTCGCCGCGACCTCGAGCAGGCCGCCGTCATCAACGGACCCACGCCCCTGCACGCGGCCGACGTCGAGGTGCCCGACCTCCGCGGCGGGTACAGCTACGTCATCGCGGCCCTCGCCGCGCAGGGCGAGTCGACGGTGCGCAACATCGGCATCATCCGCCGCGGTTACGAGAAGTTCCTCGAGAAGCTCACCGCCCTCGACGCCGATTTCGACGTCGCGGGATGAGGTCGGCGACCGCGACCCCCGAGACGAGTCGCCCGAGCGTCTTCTGGCCGCTCGCGGCGATCATCGTGCCCGCGGTGGGGCTCTTCGCCCGGATCGAGATCCGCGGCGCCGAGAACCTGCCCCGCGAGGGGGCCTATGTGCTGGCGCCGAACCACAATTCCGAGTTCGACCCGCTCGTCGTGGCCGTCGCCGTGTGGCGACTCGGCCGCGCCCCCCGGTTCATGGCGAAAGAGAGCCTCTTCCGTGTCCCCGTGCTGGGTGCGGCGCTGAAGGCCACCGGCATGGTTCCCGTTCCGCGCGCGTCGTCGGGGGCCAACCAGTCGATGAAGGCCGCCGAGCAGATCGCGCGCGACGGTCGGGGAGTCATCGTCTACGCCGAGGGCACGCTGACCCGGGACCCCGACCTGTGGCCGATGCGCGGCAAGACCGGCGCTGTACGCCTCGCCCTGGCGGGCGGTCTCCCGCTCATCCCGATGGCGCAGTGGGGCGTGCAGCAGATCCTGCCGCGCTACGGGAAGCTGAAGTTCCCCCGGCGCTCCCACGTGATCGTGGAGTTCGGACCCGCGCTCGACTTGGCCGAGCACGCGGCGACGCCGACACAGCCTTCGACGCTGGTCAAGGCGACCGACACGATGATGAACCGTGTCGCCGACATGCTCGGCGGCATCCGGGGTCTTCCCGCACCGACCGAACGCTGGGACCCGTCGAAGCACGGGCAGAACGAGACGGGGCGCCTTGAGCCGTAAGAACGTCGTTCCCGCGGCGGGACCCAAGGTCGCCGTCATCGGCGCCGGCAGCTGGGGCACGACGTTCGGCAAGATCCTCGCCGACGGCGGAGCCTCAGTCGTCATGTGGGCACGCCGCCCGGAGCTGGCCGCCGAGATCACCGAGTCCAAGCGCAACAGCCGGTACCTCGCGGGCATCAATCTGCCGCGGACCATGACGGCCACCACCGACCTCGCCGAAGCGCTGCGCGGCGCCGAGCAGATCTACCTGTCTGTGCCGAGCCAGTCGCTGCGCGAGAACCTCGCCGCGATCAAGCCGTTCGTCGAACACACCGACGTGCCGATCGTCTCGCTCATGAAGGGCGTCGAGAAGTCGACGGGCCTGCGCATGAGCCAGGTCATCGAGCAGGTTCTGCAGTGCGACCCGGCGCGGATCGCGGTGGCATCCGGCCCCAACCTCGCCCTCGAGATCGCGCGCGAGCAGCCCACGGCGGCCGTCATCAGCTCGCTGAGCCCCGAGACCGCCGAAGCGGTGGCCCGGCGCGCGCGCAACCGGTACTTCCGCTCGTTCGTCAACACCGACGTGATCGGTACCGAATTCGGCGGAGTGCTGAAGAACCTCATCGCCGTCGCGATCGGAATCGTCGACGGCGTCGGCTACGGCGAGAACACCAAAGCCTCGATCATCACGCGCGGGCTCGTCGAGATGACGGATTTCGCCGTGGCGCAGGGTGCGAAGCCCGAGACGCTGCAGGGTCTCGCCGGTCTCGGCGACCTCATCGCCACGTGCCAGTCGCCGCTCAGTCGTAACAACACCGCCGGGCGACTGCTCGGCCAGGGGTACGGCTACAAAGAAGTCGTGGCCCAGATGCAGCAGACAGCCGAGGGCTTGGCATCCGTGGCCCCCGTGCTCCAGCTCGCGAAGCAGGTCGGCGTCGACATGCCCATCGTGCAGCAGGTGAAGATGGTGCTCGACGGCACCATGGACCCGCGCGACATCGCGCCGCACCTGACGACAGACGACGACCAGCCGCAGGGCGAGAGGACGCAGAATGACCAAACCGGTGGTGGTAGTGCTCTTCGGCGGGCGCTCCAGCGAGCATTCGATCAGTTCCGCCACGGCGGGCGGGGTGCTGCGGGCGATCGACCGTGACCGCTTCCGGGTGATCCCGGTCGGCATCACGCGCGAGGGCGCCTTCGTGCTCGAAGACGACGATCCCGACAAGTTCGCCCTGCGCCCCGAGGCTCTGCCCGAGGTGGTCGACAACGGCTCCCGCGTGCGACTTCCCGACTCGACGCTGACGCGCGAGTGGACGGTGACGGATGCCGAGGGCACGCGGTCGCTCGGAGACGTCGACGTCGTGCTGCCGATCCTCCACGGCCGCTTCGGGGAAGACGGAACGGTGCAGGGCCTGCTCGAGCTGCTCGGCATCCCGTACGCCGGCGGCGGCGTGCTCATGTCGGCGATCGGCATGAGCAAGAACGTCACGAAGCAGGTGCTCCGCTCCGCGAACGTGCCGGTGGTGCCGTGGGTCGCGGTGACCCGCGCCGACCTCGCGCGCGACCGCGCGCTGTGGGAGCGCCGCATGCGCGCCCTCGACCTGCCGGTGTTCGTCAAGCCCAATGAGGCGGGTTCGAGCGTGGGCGTGACGAAGGTATCGCGGTGGGAAGACCTGGACGCCGCTCTCGACACGGCCTTCGCCGAAGACCGCCTCGCACTCGTCGAGCAGGCGATCGTCGGGCGCGAGCTCGAGTGCGGTGTGCTGCCCGGGCGCGACGGGGGACCGGTTCGCGTGAGCGTCGCCGGCGAGATCGTCGTGACGGGGCGGGAGTTCTACGACTTCGAGGCGAAGTATCTGGACGCTCCGGGAGTCGACCTCGTGTGCCCAGCCGAGCTCGCCGAGGGCGAACTCGCCGAGATGCAGCGCATTGCCGCGACGGCGTTCGAGGCGATCGGCGGGCAGGGCCTCGCGCGTGTCGACTTCTTCTACACCGGAACCGAGTTCTACGTGAACGAGGTCAACACCATGCCGGGGTTCACGCCGATCTCGATGTTCCCCACGTGCTGGATCGCCTCGGGGCTCTCGTACCCCGACCTCATCAGCGACCTGCTCGACGCCGCGCTCGAGAAGGCCTGAGGCCCGTCGCCCCGTCGCAGTTACGTGCGGTGCACAATGACGGGTGAAGTGGGCGACACGCCGTGGACGGATGCCGGGTGGCGGCGTGTCGACGGGCAGCCCCGCCGTTGTGCTCGTGGCATCCGCTCGAAGACGGGGCCCGTGGCATCCGCCCCATGACGGGGACCGCGGCACCCGCTCCACGACGGCCCGCGGCATTCGCTCGGCGGCTACGGCTACGGCTACGGCGTCGGCGCAGGCGAGGCCGCCACGTCGGATGCCGCGGTGCAGACCGAACCCGTCGGCTGCAGGTACTCGCGGATGAGGGGCCCGAGCGCCTGGGCGACGTCGCCGCTGCTCGCGGTGCCCTGGTTCAGGAACACCTGGATCGCGGGCTCGCGACCGTATGTCGTCAGGGTGAAGAGCTTGTCGGCGGCCTGCGACTCGTCGACGAGCCAGTCCACGCCGTCGAACGAGCGGCACGGCAGTGTCGACGGCGCCGGGGGTTCGAGACCGCAGGTCATCAGAATGGATGCCGGATCGCCCCAGGCACCCGTCGCCTGCGCGTCGGTCCAGCGGCGTTCCTGGCCCGAGATGCTCTCCGGCAGACGCGAGATCACCGAGGCGCACGCGGGGTCGTTGGCGAGCTTCGCGGGTTCCATCGCCACCGTGGTGCTGCACGCCGCGAGCCCTGGAACCAGGGCGAGGACGGCGAGGAGTGCGAGGGAGCGGGAGGAGCGGGGCACCCGTCCAGGCTAATAGCGTGGGGGAGTGACCGACGCCGAGCCCGACCGTGAAACAACCGTGGGGGAGCTGTCCGAGGGGCAGATCCTACGGGGCATCCTCGACCGCCTTCCGCCCTCCAGCGCCCCGGTCGGCCCGGGTGACGACGCCGCTGTGCTGGCCGTTCCCGACGGTCGGGTCGTCGCCAGCACCGACACGCTGGTGCACGGCCCCGACTTCCGACTGGCGTGGTCGTCGCCGTTCGACCTCGGTTTCAAGGCGGCGGCGGTCAACCTCGCCGACGTCGCCGCGATGGGGGCCCGGCCGATCGCCCTGCTCGTGGCGTTGGCCATGCCCGATACGACGCCCCTCGCGTTCGTGCGCGGATTCGCGGACGGCCTCGCGGCTGCCTGCGCGGAGCTGGCACCCGACTGCGCCGTCGAGGGTGGCGACCTCACCGTCTCGGACACGCTGACGATCGCCGTCACCGCCCTCGGCAGTCTCGACGGTCGCGCCCCCGTGCGCCGGTCGGGTGCCCGGGTCGGCGACGGCGTCTACGTCATCGGGGAGCTCGGCGAGGCGGCCCGGGGCCTCGACGTGCTGTTCGAGAGGTTCGTGGATACCGACGGCGCCCCCGTCGCCCTCACGGACGAGGCGCGTGCCGCCCTCGACCCCGCCGACGCGAAGGCGCTGTCGAGCCAGCTCGCCCCGCGCCCGCCGCTGGACGAGGCGTTGAGGGCGGCGGCATCCGGAGCCACCGCGATGATGGACGTCTCGGACGGCCTCGCACTGGACGCGACACGCCTCGCTGACGCGTCGGGCGTGACCATCGCCATCGACTCGAGCGCCCTCGGCGATGACCCCGCGCGGGCGCTCGGCGGGGGAGAGGACCACGGCTTCTTGGTGACCTTCCCCCCGGATGCCGAGACCCTCGGTCGACGCATCGGGAGCGTGCAGCAGCGCGGAGCGGCGGCGATCGAGGTGGACGGCGCGGCGTGGACGGGCCGCGCCGGGTGGGACCCTTACCGGGACTGGGACGCCGGTCGGGGCTGACTCGGGTGCCGCCGGGGGTCGGCGCCGCTCACAGGCGAGGTCGTCCCCACCACATCGTGGTGTCGCCGTAGTTGCGATCGCGCTCGGGCACCAGACCGGCAAGAGCCCAGTCGGGCGCCGCGGACCGCTTCGCGCGCTCGACGATGACGACGGCATCCGGGCTCAGGTGGGGCGCGAGGGCGACGAGGGCCTTCGCGAGGTCGTGGTCGGCGATGTCGTAGGGCGGATCGAGGAACACCAGGTCCCACTCGTCGGCGGATGCCGCCAGATAGGTGGTGACGTTCGCGCGGTGAACCCGCGCCGGGGCGGCGACGCCCGCGGCGCGCACCCGCTCGGCGTTCTTGCGGATCAGTGCGGCGGCCGGGGCCGACAGCTCGACGAGGTCGGCGGAGGCGGCACCGCGGCTGAGGCTCTCCAATCCCAGCGCTCCGGAGCCCGCGAAGAGGTCGGCGACCCGGGCGTCGTCGAGGACGCCCGCCGACTCGAGTGCTCCGAACAGCGACTCGCGCACTCGGTCGCTCGTCGGGCGGGTGCCCTTCGGCGGGACGTCGAGAACGGTGCCGCCCGCTCGGCCGGAGATGATGCGCGTCACCGGTCCAGCCTAGGGTCGCGGATGCTGTCGGTCCTGGCAGCGGGGCATTCGGTGCGGCCGTCGGGCCCATCCGCGAGACTGCATCTCGCCGACAAGTCGGTTGCAGGTTGCAGTCGCTTCGTCAGCGTCATTCAGTCTCACGGTGGGAGGACGTGCCACAGCCGGCTCGCGCCGCGCGAGGTCGGGCGGCGATGTCGGGCGCCCTGCCTAGACTCGTCAGCATGCCCGGTCTCTCGCTCGCCTCCCGGCTCGACGGCGCCGTGGGCGGCAAGACGGCGTCGGCGTTCGACCGCGCATTCGGCATGAAGACCGTGGGTGAGCTGCTCGAGCACTACCCGCGCCGCTACGCCCGGCGCGGCGAGCTCACCCCGATCGCCTCGCTGCCGCTAGGCGAACCCGTCACGATCGTCGCCGAGGTCGTCAGCGCCTCGGAGCGTCGCATGCAGAACCGACGCGGCTCGCTCCTCGAGGTCGTGATCAGCGACGGCGACGGGCGCATGTCGCTGACGTTCTTCAACCAGCCCTGGCGACTGAAAGACCTCACTCCCGGACGGCGGGGCATCTTCTCGGGCAAGGTCGGCGAGTACCGGCGGCAGACCCAGCTGACGAACCCCGACTACGAGCTGTTCGACGACATCGCCGAAGCCCGCGCCGAGGCCGAGGTGACGGCGAAGAGGCCCATCCCCATCTATCCCGCCACCAGCTCCGTTCCCAGCACGCTCGTACAGAAGACGATCGCCGTCGTCCTCGACGCACTCGGCGACGTCGACGACCCGCTCCCCGACGACCTCCGTACCCGGCGGGGACTCCTCCCCGCTCGTGCGGCGCTCGAGAGCATCCACCGACCCGAGAACGACGACGACATCCCTCCGGCGGTGGCGACCCTGCGCATGCACGAAGCCTTCGTGCTCCAGACGGCACTGTTGCAGCAGCGTCAGTTCGTCCGTGCGCTCTCGGCGACGAAGCGACCCGCAGCGCCGGGCGGTCTGCTCGAGCGATTCGACGCGATCCTTCCCTTCGACCTGACTCCCGACCAGCAGAACGTCGGAGCGCAACTGGCCGCCGACCTCACGGGCGACTGGCCCATGAACCGTCTCGTGCAGGGCGAGGTGGGTTCCGGTAAGACGCTCGTCGCTCTGCGGGCGATGATGCAGGTGGCCGAGTCGGGAGGGCAGTCCGCCCTGATCGCCCCCACCGAGGTGCTCGCCGGTCAGCACCTCCGCTCGATCGCGCGCATGCTCGGTCCCGAACTCGCGCCGGAGCTCATGCCGACGCTGCTGACGGGGCAGATGCCCGCGGCCGAGCGACGCCGGGCGGCATTGCGTGTGGCGTCGGGGCAGGCGCGGATCGTCGTCGGCACGCACGCGCTCCTGAGCGCCACAACGACCTTCGCCGACCTCGGGTTCGTCGTCGTCGACGAGCAGCACCGCTTCGGCGTCGACCAGCGCGAGGCGCTGCGTTCCAAGGGCGACTCTCCGCACACGCTCGTGCTCACGGCGACGCCCATTCCGCGCACGGTCGCCATGACGGTGTTCGGCGACCTCGACGTCTCCACGATCCGCACGATGCCGGCCGGGCGCGCCGGCATCCAATCGTTCGTCGCGCCGCTGGCCGAGAAGCCGAGCTGGTTCGCGCGGGTGTGGGACCGCGTGGCGGAAGAGGTCGCGCAGGGCCGCCAAGCGTTCGTCGTGTGCGCGGCCATCGACGCCGAACAGCTCGCGACCGACGACAAGACCGACGAACCCGCCGACGCGCCCGACGGGGCAGCCCCCGCGGCGGGGGAGAGCAGCCGGACGCGGTGGGGCGTCGTGCAGGTCGAGGCGCTGATCTCGCGGCTTCCGGGCTTCGCCGGCATCCGCGTGCAGATCCTGCACGGCAAGATGCCGTCCGATGAGAAGGACGCCGTCATGCAGGCGTTCGCCCGCGGCGACATCGACGTGCTCGTGGCGACGACCGTGATCGAGGTCGGGGTCGACGTGCCGAACGCCTCGACGATGGTCATCCTCGAGGCCGACCGCTTCGGCGTCTCGCAGCTGCACCAGTTGCGCGGCCGCGTCGGTCGTGGCGGGGTCCCGGGCCTCTGCTTGCTCGTGACCGAGGCCGCCCCCGGCACGTCGTCCCGTTCGCGGGTCGAAGCCGTGGCATCCACCCTCGACGGCTTCGCCCTCGCCGAGGTCGACCTCGAACTCCGCGGCGAGGGCGATGTCCTCGGCGGAGCGCAATCGGGCGCCCGATCGTCGCTGCGTCTGCTGCGGGTGGTGACCGACGCCGACCTCATCACCGAGGCGCGCGCCGAGGGGGAGCGCCTCCTCGCCGACGACCCCGCGCTGGTGCGGCATCCCGGACTCGCCGCCGCCCTCGAACGCCGCGTGGGCGTCGAAGAGCGTGCCGCGCTGGCGAAGTCCTGAACGCCGGGCTCTCCGTCGCGTCGCGTCGATAGGCTGACGGCATGGATCCCCGGATCGCCGTCGTCCCCGGCTCGTTCGACCCGCCCACGCTCGGTCACCTCGACGTTATCCGTCGTGCCGCCGGCCTCTTCGACCAGCTGCACGTGCTCGTCGTGCACAACCCCGGCAAAGAGGCGATGCTGCCCATCGCCGAGCGCCAACGTCTGCTCGAGCAGTCGATCTCGGAGGCGGGTGTCGAAGGAGACGTGATCATCGCGGCGTGGAGCGTGGGCCTCCTCGTCGACTACGCCACCGATGTGGGGGCGAAAGTGCTGGTGAAGGGCATCCGTTCGCAGGTCGACGTCGCGTACGAGACCCCGATGGCGATCGTCAACCGCGACCTCGCACACGTCGAGACGGTGTTCCTGCTGCCCGATCCCTCCCACGCCCTCGTGTCGAGTTCGCTCGTGCGACAGGTGGCCGGCCTCGGTGGAGACGTGTCGCCCTACGTCCCGCCCGCCGTCGCGCGCTACCTCGACACCGGCGCCCGCGGCATCTGACCCCCCCCCGCCCGCGGGTGCGAGGTGGTCCGCCTTCCACGCGTAAACGCGATCTCTGCGCAGAAACACGCGCTCGTCGTGTTTCTGCGCGCAAAAAGCGTTTATGCGTGTTCGCTCGTGCGACGCCGCACCGCTGCTCGTGCCGCCGGCCCTCGCCCAGGGGCGCGCGGGTAGCATGGACGACCGTGAGAACCCGTCGACCCGGCCCCTTCCAACTCCCCGTCCGCGACATCGAGCACCATCCCGGTGAGATGCGCGAGCACAGCCTCGACCTCCCCACCCCCGAGAAATGGGGGGAGGGCCTGCTGTCGATCCCCGAGGGCGAGATCCTCGAACTCGAGGTGCGGCTGGAGTCGGTGCACGAGGGGATTCTCGTCTCGGGCACCGTCGACACCACCGCCACGGGCGTGTGCGGACGCTGCCTCATCGACATCGACGAGCCTGTCGAAGTCGAGTTCCAGGAACTTTTCGCGTATCCTGGGCACGAAGCGAGTGACTTCGACGTTCAAGACGACCACGTGGATCTTGAAAATCTGGTCCGGGATGCCATTGTCCTGTCGCTTCCGTTCCAGCCGGTGTGTCAGCCGGACTGCCCCGGGCTCGACCCGAACACGGGCGAGAGGCTGACGAAAAACACCGGCGACACGGAGCAGACGCCTGTCGACAACCGATGGGCTGCGCTCCAGCAGTACACCCCAGACGACGGCGATGCGCTCCGCGCCGCCCCCAAGACAGAGAAGAGCTAGTCATGGCAGGTAACCCCCCGAAGCGGAAGGTCTCCCGCTCCAACACCCGCTCGCGTCGCGCGCAGTGGAAGGCCGAGGCCCCCACGCTGGTCAAGACCATCGAGAACGGCAAGGTCGTCTACAGCCGCCCTCACCAGGCGAAGGTCGTCACCGACTCGCAGGGCACCGAGCTCTTCCTCGAGTACAAGGGCCGCAAGGTCGCCGACGTCTGATCGGCGATTCATGACGCGTAACAACGTCGAGCGCGCTGCGCTCACTGAGAAGCTCGGGGTCGACATCGACCCCGAGCTTCTTTCTCTTGCCCTGACGCACCGCTCGTACGCCTACGAGAACGGCGGCATCCCGCACAACGAGCGCCTGGAGTTCCTCGGCGACTCGGTGCTCGGGCAGGCCGTCACGGTGCGTCTATTCACACGGCATCCGGAGCTCGAAGAGGGGGGCCTCGCCAAGCGTCGCGCCAGCGTCGTGTCGACCGTCGCCCTCGCCGAGGTGGCCCGCAGAATCGGGCTCGGGGCATTCGTGCGCCTCGGCCGCGGTGAGATCCTCACCGGCGGGCGCGACAAGGACTCGATTCTCGCCGACACGATGGAGGCGCTCATCGGAGCGACCTTCCTGTCGGCGGGTCCTGAGGCGGCGACAGCCATGGTGCTGCGAATGGTCGAGCCGCTGCTCGCCGACCCCGAACGCTACGGCGCCGCGATGGACCCCAAGACGAGCCTGCAGGAAATCGCCGCCCGGTTGGGGCTGCTCGCACCGGTGTACACGGTGGATGCCACCGGCCCCGATCACGACCGTCGTTTCACGGCCACGGTCACCGTCGGCGAGCTCGCCACGACGGGAAGCGGATCGAGCAAGAAGCAGGCCGAGATGGCCGCCGCCCTCACGGCGTGGCGCGAGCTCGACACCCGTGCCTGAGCTCCCCGAGGTCGAGGTCGTGCGCGCCGGCCTCGAGCCCGCCGTCGCCGGGGCGCTGATCACGTCCGTCGACGTGCGCGACGAGCGCGCGTTGACGCGGCACACCGGGGGAGCGGCCCACTTCGAGGCTGAACTGACGGGCCGGCGGATCGCCGCCGCCGTCCGTCGGGGCAAGTTCCTGTGGATGCCGGTGGCCGGCGACGAAGCGATCGTCACGCACCTGGGGATGAGCGGGCAGATGCTCCTGCGCGTCCCCGGCGCTCCGGAAGAACGTCACGAGCGCATCCGCATCGAACTCGAGCATCCCGTGCACGGACCGCTGTCGGTCGTCTTCGCCGACCAGCGCACCTTCGGCTCGCTCGCGCTCGACGAGCTCGTGGACACGCCCGACGGCGCCGCGGGCGGACGCGGGTCCGACCTGGCGCGTGTGCCGTCGCAGGTGGCGCACATCGGTCGCGATCCGCTCGATCTGGCTTTCGACGCGGCACGATTCCGCGCGAGGCTGGGCCGCACGGCGTCAGGGATCAAACGCGTGCTCCTGGACCAGACGGTCGCCAGCGGTATCGGCAACATCTACGCCGACGAATCGTTGTGGGCGTCGCGTATCCACCCCGAGACGCCGGGCTCCGATCTGCCCACTCGATCGGTGAACCGCTTGCTCGGCGAGGTGCGGGCGGTGCTCGAGAAGGCGTTGGCCGAGGGGGGCACGAGCTTCGATGCGCAGTACGTGAACGTCAACGGCCAGGCCGGATACTTCGCCCACTCGCTCAACGCCTATGGGCGCACGGGTCAGCCGTGCCCCCGGTGCGGGCGCCCGATCGTGCGCGTGTCGTTCATGAACCGCTCGAGCCATTTCTGCCCGTACTGCCAGAAGCGGCGCTGATCCCCGGCCCGCGCCCGGGACCGACCGCACGAGTCGCCCGAATGCGGCGTCGGGGACGGTCCCGGGCGACGTGGCCTGACGACTCGCGCCGTGGGGTCAGGAGAGGTTCTTCTGCCACACGCCCTCGTACGAGATCGGGGTGAAGCCCACCCGCTCGTTAATCGAGAGCATCGGGCGGTTCTCCTCCGCGTTGTAGGTGATCACGCGCGGCGAGTCGGGGGCGACGTCGCGCCACGCGAGGAGGCCGGCGCACTTGACCAGCAGGCCCAGGCGGTGTCCGCGATGGGAGGCCACCACGAGGGTGTCCTCCTGCCCCGTCACCGCCGTGCGGTCCTTGCCGATGACGAGCTCGTTGAACGCGGCGAGCTCTCCCGAGTCCACGTGCTGCGCCGCGGTCACCAGCATGTGGCGACCCGCGTCGAGGTACGTGGCCTCGTGGCGACGGAGCCGAGCAGCATCCCACACCTCTTCGTCGACGTCCAGGTCGGCGGACGGCGCGTCCGTCGCCATGCGCGACTTCATCCAGGCGAAGGAGTCGACGAACTCGTCGGGCGTGGGCAGCGTCCACTGCACCACGCGATACCCGGCCGCCGCGGCCTCGGCCTCGGCGAGGAGGGCGCCGAGGCGTGGGCGTGCGTCGGCGAGATCGAGCGTGCTCACGCGCACGATCTGCTCGAGCGTGCAGCCGGATGCCAGCAGGAACCGCGCCGAGTGATCCTTCGGCACGGCGCCGAACCCCGTGGGTGCCGCCAACTGCGGTCCCTCGGCGGCAGGGTGCGCCGCCCACGACTGCAGGACCGTGCGTCCGTGGGCGCGGGCGAGGGGCTCGATCATGGCGAAGGCGGCGCGACCGATGCCCTGACCCCACGCGGACCGGCGTAGTTCGATGAGGTACGACCCGGTGCGGGCGCCGTCCTCCTGCGGGAGGTCGAGGCCCGCGCGACCGACGACCTCGCCGTGGAACACGGCGATCCACGAGAACCGCTTCACCTCCGGCCGGGGCTGGAACAGGGGGAGCAGTTCATCGGCGGGCATCGACTCGTCGTCGTGTCCGGAGATCTCCTCGTAGACGAGGTTGCGCAGGCGCACCATCTCGCGGAAGTCGGCGGCATCGTCGTCGTCGATGGATGCCGGGATGTGAAGGGGCCGCAGCTCAAGGCCGGCGGGAAGGGAGTACATGTGGGTGCTTTCGGTTCGGAAGAGATGTCGTGGGGTGGGGCCGGCCGGGTGCGGTCGGCCCCACGGGATCACTGCGGCGGCCGGATGAGGGCGGCCGTGCGGTGCCAGGCGCGTTCACGCGCGGCGCGTTCGGCGTCGGCTGCGCGGCGACGGTGCGCCTGGTCGGCACGGTGCGCGAGCGTTCGGCTGCGAGCGGCGTGACGCGTGAGCAGCCACAGGCCGAGGCGCAGCGACAGCCGGTCGAGCAGGCCGAGCGGCTGGTCGGTGGCGGTGTCGATCGTGATCGTGGACGGGGTGGGAGGGAGCGCGGCCGAGGCATGCTGCGGCGCGCGCGCGAACAGGGCGTTCATGCGGAGGCTCCGTGGAGGCGAAAGCGAGTGAGGGACGCGACGAGCGCGTAGCAGGATCGTGGAGATCCGGGCGAGCAGCGGTGTGCTCGCGGGAAGCGGAGACGCGGGGCGTCTCTACGCGACGGGGTCAGCCCTGGAGATGGGGCATGCCGACGGCGGTGGTCACTCCAATGGCGGGTGCGGACAGCACGGGGGCGGCGATGAAGCCGGTGGCGGTGAAGCCGGTCGTGATGCGAATCATGGTGTGACCTCCTTTCGACGTCGGTTGCGACCCCCGACGCTAGCGGAGGTCGTCACCGAAGGTCAAGCGATTTCCCAGAATCGGTCGACGTCCGGGCGCGTCGTGAAGGTGAGCGCGGCCCGCCGCCGCGGTTTTCCGCGGATCCTCGACTAGCGTGAGGCGAGGATTCGACCGGGCGGGAAGGCGGGTGACATGCATCTGAAAAGCGTGACGCTCAAAGGCTTCAAGTCCTTCGCCCAGTCGACGACCTTCGCGCTCGAACCCGGTGTGACCTGCATCGTCGGGCCGAACGGATCGGGCAAATCCAACGTCGTCGACGCTCTCGCGTGGGTGATGGGGGAACAAGGCGCCAAGACCCTGCGCGGCGGAAAGATGGAGGACGTCATCTTCGCCGGTACCTCGACCCGCGGCCCGCTCGGGCGCGCCGAGGTTCAGCTCACGATCGACAACGGCGACGGTGCGCTGCCGATCGACTACAGCGAGGTCACCATCAGCCGGACGCTGTTCCGCACCGGCGCCAGCGAGTACGCCATAAACGGTCAGACGTGCCGCTTGCTCGACGTGCAGGAGCTGCTGAGCGACTCGGGCCTCGGTCGCGAGATGCACGTCATCATCGGTCAGGGCCGGCTCGACACGGTGCTGCAGGCGACCGCCGAGGACCGCCGCGGCTTCATCGAAGAGGCCGCCGGCATCCTGAAGCACCGGCGCCGCAAAGAGAAGACCGTACGCAAGCTCGAGGCGATGGAGACCAATCTCACCCGCCTCAGCGATCTCGCCGGCGAGTTGCGCCGACAGTTGAAGCCCCTCGGAAAGCAGGCGGAGATCGCGCGGGAAGCCGCGACCATCGCCGCCGTCGTCCGGGATGCGAAGGCGCGACTCTACGCCGACGACCTCGTGCGGCTGCGCACGCAGCTGGCCGATGCCGCCCGCGCCGAGAGCGAGCGGCACACCGAGCGCCTCGGTCTACAGGAACAGGCCGATGGTCTGCGCCGGCGCGTCGAGCGGCTCGAGAACGATCAGCGCTCGGAGGCCGTCGACCGCGCGCGCAGCGTCTCGTTCGGTCTCGAACAGGTGCAGGAGCGCCTGCGCGGCCTGTACTCCCTGGCCGGTCAGCGCCTCACCCTTTTGACCGACGACGGCTCCGATACCCCAGGCTTCGCCCCGACCGTGTCGCAGAGCACCATCGACGACGTCCGGGCCGAGATCGACGACATCGCCGCGGGTCTCGGCGATGCGCAGGATGCCGCGGCCGAGGCCGCCCGCGCCGTCACGCGCGCACGCGCCGACCTCGATGCCCTCGATGTCGACATCGCCGCGCAGAGCGCCCTCGTTTCCGAGCACGACCTGAAGATCCAGGCGCTCCGCGGCACGGCGGATGCCGCGAACTCCGCCCTCGCGGCGGTCCGGGCCGGTGTCGACAGGCAGCAGCGGGCGCTCGATGCGGCCCTCACCCGTCGGGCCGATGCCGAACGGGCCCGCGCCGAACTCGACCCCGACGTGGTGCCGGAGGCATCCACCGACGAGCACGCCGCGGCCTACGACCGGGCTCAGCGCGATGCGAACGACGTCGAGTCGAAGGTCGCCGGACTGCGCGAACGCCTCCACGCCGCCGAGCGCGAGCGCGACGCCCTCAGCGCGCAGACGACCGCGCTCGGCCGTGCCCTCGACCTGCGCAACGCGGCAGCCGACCTGCTCGCCGTCGGCGGACGGGGCGTGCGCGGCCTCGTGGGCGACGATGTCAAGGTCACCGCGGGATACGAGGCGGCCATCGCCGCGGCCCTGGGATCGCTGGCCGAGGGACTGCTCGTGGACGATGCCGCGGCGGCCTTCTCCGCCGCGCGTGACGCGCGCGAGGGTGACCTCGGCGTCGTCGAGATCGTCATCGCCGGCGCTGCGGCACCCGACGGATCCCCGGCGGACGCGGCGACGGGGATGGCGGGGGCCGTTCCCGCGACCGAGGTTGTCATCGCGTCGCCGGGGGTGCTCGGCATCCTGACGCGGACGGTGATCGTCGACGACCTCGCCACCGTCCGCGAGGTGCAGGCGTCGCTGCCGTCCGAGGTCACCGTCGTCACCCGAGCCGGGGAGGTCGCGACGGCCCGGACGCTCCGGGCCGGGTCGGGGTCGGGACGGTCGCGGCTGGAGCTCGCCGCCGAGCGCGATGCGGCAGCCGTACGGCTCGATGAGATCGTCGTCATCGCCGATTCCCTGCGCGAGGCCCTCACCGACGAGCAGCGCGCGCTCACCGACGCCCGACACCGCACCAAAGAGTCGCTGTCGACTCTGCGCGCCCACGACGCCGCGCTGGCGGCCCACGCCGAGAGGGTCAACCGCGTCACGGTGCGGCACGAGGCGGCGGTCGCCGAATGCGATCGCCTCGCCGCGGGTCTCGCTCAGACGGAGACCGCGGTGGCCGAGGCCGAAGACGTCGCTCGTCGTGCCGACGACGCGCTCGAGCGCGCACTCGAGGCGCCGCGCCCTCTGCTCGACGCCTCGGCGCGCGAGGGCATGGCCGCCGAGGTCGACGCCGCGCGCGAGACGGAGATGCGAGCGCGTCTGGACATCGAGGCGCTGAAGGAGCGCGTGCGGGCGGGGGAGGCCCGCATCGTCCAGCTCGAGCAGCAGCGCGAGCGCGAACGTGCGGCCGCGGCGGAGGCCGCCCGTCGCGCGGTGCTCCGGCGCGCCCAACGCGAGGTCGCCGCGGAGGTCGCGAGTCACCTTCCCGCGCTTCTCGACTCGGTCGACCGTTCCGTCAGCCAGGCGCGGGTCGAGCTCGCGGCAGCGGAGTCGGCGCGCACCGCGATCACCGAAGAACTGGCACGCGCCCGCGCCGATGAAGCGGCCGTGCGGGAGCGTCTTGCGCGCCTCACCGAGAGCGTGCACGGCCTCGAACTGCAGATGCACGAGAAGAAGCTCCACGTCACGAGCCTGCTGGAGCGCGTTCAGTCCGAGCTGGCGCTCGATGAAGACGTGCTCGTCGCAGAGTACGGCCCCGATCAGCTCGTTCCCGTCGAACGGGACGGTGACGGCGACCCGTTCGATCGCGCGGCTCAGAAGCGTCGGCTCCAGGATGCCGAGCGCAAGCTGTCGCAGCTGGGCCGGGTCAACCCGCTCGCGCTGGAGGAGTTCGCGGCCCTCGAGCAGCGGCACGCCTTCCTCACCGAACAACTCGCCGATCTGCAGCAGACCCGCGCAGATCTGCAGACGATCATCGCCGACCTCGACGAACGGATGCAGACCATCTTCGTCGCCGCGTTCGAGGACACCCGCGTCGCGTTCACCGAGATCTTCCCCATCCTCTTCCCGGGGGGCTCGGGCAGCATCTCGCTCACCGACCCCGACTCGCCGTTGACCACCGGCATCGAGGTCGCCGTGCGCCCCGTGGGGAAGAAGATCGAGCGACTGTCGCTCCTGTCCGGCGGCGAGCGGTCGCTCGCGGCGGTGGCGTTCCTGACCTCGATCTTCACCGCGCGGCCGAGCCCGTTCTACATCCTCGACGAGGTCGAAGCGGCCCTCGACGACGCGAACCTCGGGCGTCTTCTCGGCGTGTTCGAGAAGCTGCGCGCGAGCAGTCAGCTCATCGTCATCACCCACCAGAAGCGCACGATGGAGATCGCCGACGCGCTGTACGGCGTCTCGATGCGCCAGGACGGCGTGTCAGCCGTGGTCGGGCAGCGCGTGGGCGATCGTGCGGCCGTCCGCGCCGCCGCCCCGGACGAGGCCGCGCCCGTAAGCTGAAGCAATGGCTGAGAACTCCTGGTCGCTGGGCCGCGCGCTGCGCGGGTTATTCGTCAAGCCCACGATCGACGAGACGACGTGGGACGACCTCGAGACGGCGCTGCTCACCGCCGACTTCGGCCCCGACGTCACCGAGCGCCTGATCGACGAGTTGCGCGAGAAGGTGGAGCGCTTCCGCACCACCGATCCGCGCGACCTGCAGCGGATGCTCCGTGAGACGCTCGAGGAGCATTTCGCCAAGTTCGACACGACGCTCCGTCTTACTGAGCGTCCCGCGGTCGTGCTGGTCGTCGGCGTCAACGGCGTGGGCAAGACGACCACGATCGGCAAGTTCGCCAAGTTCCTCCAGCGTTACGGCCGCACGGTCGTCGTCGGCGCGGCCGACACCTTCCGCGCCGCGGCGGTCGACCAGCTCGCGACGTGGGCCGAGCGCGGGGGAGCGACCATCGTGCGCCCGCAGCACGAGGGTCAGGATCCGGCATCCGTCGCCTTCCAGACCGTCGCCCACGCCAAGGAGACCGCGACCGAGATCGTGCTGATCGACACCGCCGGGCGCCTGCACACCAAGGGCGGCCTGATGGACGAGCTCGGCAAGATCAAGCGCGTGATCGAGAAGCAGGCGCCGATCAGCGAGGTGCTCCTCGTGCTCGATGCGACGACGGGACAGAACGGTCTGATGCAGGCGCAGGCCTTCCTCGACAGTGCGGGGGTCACGGGTCTCGTGCTCACCAAGCTCGACGGGTCGGCCAAGGGCGGGTTCGTGCTCGCCGTGCAGGAGCTCACCGGTATCCCGGTCAAGCTCCTCGGGCAGGGCGAGGGCATCGGCGATTTGACGGGCTTCACCCCGCACGTGTTCGCGGCCTCGCTCGTCGACTGAGCAGGGTCACGCGCCACGCGGGGTGCTCGCGCAGGCGGCCCCTCGCGGATCCGTGCCCATACCGCACGGCGAGCTGCGGGCGGGTCGTCTTCCCGAAGCCCGGACGGACTGCTTACATGGAGGCATGGCCATCGAGCACGACTTCTTCGGACTCCTCGAATCCGGCCCCGACGGGTCGATCTTCTGGAGTGAGAACGTGGAGTTCGGTGACCAGAGCGTCACCGTCGACCTGACGGCTCCCGATCAGGACGACGTGTCCGTCGAGGCCCTCGACGTCGCGGCATCCATGGTCTCCTCGCTCGAGTCGATCGATCTCGCCGCTCGCAACGCCATGGTCGATGAGCTGGACTCCCGCACCAGTGAGGTGACCGAGTACGTCCTGCAGCAGCAGGCGACCCTCGGCGAAGAGCTCGACGACCTCCTCTCCGATGTGAGCGGCGACACGCACATCGACGTCATCAAGGCGCTGCAGCTGATGAGCATGACGATTCTCGCCGACGAGCACGGTGGCGCCGACCCGTTCGCGGTCCTCGAGTACGCCCTCGATCCGGATGCCACCGACGACGTGCTGCTGGTCAACCTCGCCTCCGACGGTCGCGTGCAGTCGGTCACCAGCGCCGATTGAACGCGCAGACCCCGCGCGTCACACCGCGCTCGGATCCGCGCTCCGTCAGCGGCGGGTGAGCGACCCGTCGCCGAGGATCGGCCCTCTCGCCGCCCTCACACCGCCTGGGCGAAACCGGCGTCGGCGTCCACGATGTCCTTCGCGAGGTGCGCGAGGTGGGGCGGGATCTGCTGCCCCTTCGACACCATCGACTGCGCCCACAGGCGCCCCGCGCGGTACGACGAGCGCACGAGGGGACCGGCGAGCACGCCGAGGAACCCGATGCGCTCGGCCTCTTCTTTGAACTCGACGAACTCCGCGGGCTTCACCCAGCGCTGCACGGGGAGGTGACGGGGAGTGGGACGCAGATACTGCGTGATCGTGATGATGTCGGTGCCCGCGGCGCGCAGGTCTTCGAGGGCCTGAACGACCTCTTCGGGTTCCTCGCCCATGCCGAGGATGAGATTCGACTTGGTGATGAGGCCGGCGTCGCGGGCGGCGCTCAGCACGCCGAGGGAGCGCTCGTAGCGGAAGGCCGGACGGATGCGCTTGAAGATGCGAGGAACCGTCTCGACGTTGTGCGCGAACACCTCGGGACGCGACGAGAAGACCTCTTCCAGCAGCGCCGGGTTGCCCGAGAAGTCGGTCGCGAGGATCTCGACGCCCGTGCCGGGGTTCTCGGCGTGGATGCGCCGCACCGTCTCGGCGTGGAGCCACGCCCCCTCGTCGGGCAGGTCGTCGCGCGCGACGCCGGTGACGGTCGCGTATCGCAGCTGCATCCGGGTCACGCTCTCGGCGACACGACGCGGCTCGTCGGTGTCGTAGTCGGCGGGTTTGCCGGTGTCGATCTGGCAGAAGTCGCAGCGGCGCGTGCACTGGGAGCCGCCGATGAGGAAGGTCGCCTCGCGGTCCTCCCAGCACTCGAAGATGTTCGGGCAGCCCGCCTCCTGGCAGACCGTGTGCAGATCCTCGGTCTTCACCAGGTTCTGCAGGGCGGTGTACTCGGGGCCCATCTTGGCCTTGGTCTTGATCCACTCGGGCTTGCGCTCGATGGGGGTCTCGGCGTTGCGCACCTCGAGGCGCAGCAGCTTCCGCCCGTTGGGGGCGGTGGATGCCGCGGCTCCCGTGTTGCCGGTTCCGCGGGCGCTCACGCGGCCACCGCCGCGTACTCGGCGCGGAACACCCGCTCGATGGAGGGAACGAGGTCGGCGGGGGAGACGTCGGCACCGACCACCTCGCTGACGGTCGTGACCCCGGCATCCGAGATCCCGCAGGGGACGATGTGCCGGAAGCCGGCGAGCGAGTTGTCGCAGTTGACCGCGAAGCCGTGCATGGTCACTCCCTTCTCGACGCGGACGCCGATGGCCGCGACCTTGTCGACACCGAGCGGTCGCTTCACCCAGACGCCGCTGCGTCCCTCGACCCGGAAGCCGTCGACGCCGTGCACGCGCAGCGCGTCGATCAGCAGAGCCTCGAGCCGGCGCACGTGAGCGACGACGTCGATCGGTTCGGGTAGCCGCACGATCGGGTAGCCGACCAGCTGCCCGGGTCCGTGCCACGTGATCTTGCCGCCGCGGTCGACGTCGATGACGGGGGTGCCGTCGTCGGGTCGCTCGTGCGCTTCGGTGCGCTTGCCGGCGGTGTAGACGGCCTCGTGCTCGAGGAGCAGCAGCGTGTCGGGCCGCTCGTCGGCGACGACGTCGGCGTGAACGCGCCGCTGGTGGGCCCACCCGTCGAGGTAGGGCACATAAAGCGGAGCGAGGCCCGCGTGGTGGATGTCGATCATCGACCGCCTCCGATGTTGGATTGCGTCCAACAATACACGCAGGGGACCCGTCTAATCTGAATCGGTGACCCCCGAACCGCGCAGCGGACGTCCGCGCTCCTCCTCGAGAGAGGTGCTGTCCGAGGCGGCGTGCGAGCTGTTCCTCGAACAGGGCTACGACGCCACCAGCGTCTCCGACATCACGCGCCGCGCGGGGGTGAGCCGCTCGAGCTTCTTCAACTACTTCGCGGCCAAGAGCGACGTGCTGTGGTCGGGCTTCGACGAGCAGGTCGCCGCAGGCGTGGCGCTCCTCCACGATGGCGCTGACATCGTCGCTGCCCTGGCGATGATCGGCCGCGGACTGACGCCCGACGCCCTCGCCCTGGCGATCACCAATGCCGATGCCATGGGCATCGCCGCCGAGCTCGACCGTGATCGCGCCGTGCGGCAGTTCCGTCTGCAGCAGCACGTCGTGGCCCGCTTCGGGCGAGACGGGATGCCGCGACTGCTCGCCGAGGTCCGCGCGGGCGCGCTCGCGGCCGCTGTGCTGGCGGCGGTCTGGTCGTGGGCGGACCGCACCGCGACGGGGCGACCCCTCGACGAGGTGCTCGCCGAGGCACTCGCCCTCGTCTGACGCGCCGCGCTCGCCCCTCCGGCGTCGTGCGCGTGCCTCTCCGCACGGTGCCGGGTTGCGTTTACGTGGCGTCAATCATTCGCGTGAGGTCAGTGGCATCCGGGGCCGTCGGGCTGAGGTCGTGCGGATCGCGGAGGTCGTGCGGTGCGGCACGGCCGGAAGGACGGCAGCGGTCATCGCGGAGCCCGCGTAAACTCGTCACATCATGGCGACTTTCGGCACCCTCTCCGACCGGCTCACAGAGACCTTCCGCAACCTCCGGAAGAAGGGCCAGCTCACTCCCGCCGACGTCGACGGGACGGTGCGTGAGATCCGCCGAGCCCTCCTCGACGCCGACGTGGCGCTGCCCGTCGTCAAGGAGTTCACTGCCGCAATCCGCGAGCGAGCCCTCGGCGACGAGGTCAACCGCGCCCTGAACCCGGCGCAGCAGGTCGTGCAGATCGTCAATGACGAGCTCATCGGCATCCTGGGCGGTCAGCAGCGACGCCTGCAGTTCGCCAAGAACCCGCCCACGGTCATCATGCTCGCGGGTCTCCAGGGCTCCGGAAAGACGACCTTCGCGGGGAAGCTCGCGAAGATGCTCGAGAAAGACGGGCACACCCCGCTGCTGGTCGCCTGCGACCTCCAGCGCCCCAACGCCGTGAACCAGCTGCAGGTCGTCGCCGAGCGCGCGGGAGCGGCGATCTACGCCCCCGAGCCCGGCAACGGTGTGGGCGACCCGGTCAAGGTCGCGCGCGACGGCGTCGCCCACGCCACGCGCCAACAGCACGACATCGTCATCATCGACACCGCCGGCCGCCTCGGCGTGGACGCCGAGCTGATGAAGCAGGCCTCCGACATCCGCAAGGCGACGCAGCCCGACGAGGTGCTGTTCGTCATCGACGCGATGATCGGTCAAGACGCGGTGAACACCGCGAAGGCCTTCCAGGACGGCGTCGATTTCACCGGCGTCGTGCTGTCGAAGCTCGACGGTGACGCCCGCGGTGGTGCGGCCCTCTCGGTCGCCTCGGTCACCGGCCGCCCGATCATCTTCGCCTCGACGGGTGAGGGCCTCGACGATGTCGAGCCGTTCTACCCCGACCGCATGGCATCCCGCATCCTCGACCTCGGTGACATCCTCACCCTGATCGAGCAGGCGCAGTCGGCGTTCGACGAGGCCGAGGCGATGGCGGTCGCCGAGAAGCTGGCGACCGAGACGTTCACGCTCGAAGACTTCCTGCAGCAGATGCAGCAGATGAAGAAGATGGGCTCCATGAAGAAGATGCTCGGGATGCTCCCGGGCATGGGAAACATGAAGCAGCAGCTCGAAGACTTCGACGAGCGCGAAATCGATCGCACCGAGGCGATCATCCGCTCGATGACCCTCGTCGAGCGACGCAACCCCAAGATCCTCAACGGCTCCCGTCGCCTGCGCATCGCGCGCGGCTCGGGCATGACCGTCACCGACGTCAACCAGCTCGTGCAGCGCTTCGACCAGGCCGCCAAGATGATGAAGACCGTCGCCCGCGGCGGTGTGCCCAACATCCCCGGTATGGGTCCGGTCGGCGGCAAGCCCGGCGCGTCGTCGAAGCGCGGCAAGCAGCAGAAGGCGAAGGGCTCGCGCTCCGGCAATCCCGCCAAGCGCGCGGCCGAGAACGCCGGCATCGCTGCGGCAGCACCCGCGACGGGTTCCGGCTTCGGCCTGGGCGGTCAGGCGGTTCCGAGCGAGGCCGACCTCGCCGAACTGCAGAAGATGCTCGGCAAGGGCTGACCGGCCTCCGCCGCATCCGATCTCAGGGCAGCACCGCGGCGCCCTGCAGGGCGGACGACACCGCCGCTTCGATCGCCCGCTGCCCGCCGGCGGTCGGGTGCACGTCGTCGCTCTGCAACCACTCGGGATGTCCGACGAGCGGCTGACCGATGTCGATGTACGTGCCGCCGACCGCCTCGACGGCGTCGCGCAGCGCGTCGGAGGTGACCGCGGTGTCGTCGGGTACCTCGGGATCGTCGTTCCAGATGGTGCTGAGGGCGACGATGAGCGCGTCCGGCGCGGCCTCGTGCAGGCGCTCGACGGTGTCGGCGGTCTCGAAGCGGATCTCGTCGGGGTCCTGCCAGAAATCGTTGCTGGACGACTGCACGATCACCAGGTCGGGCTGCAGGGCGGCCACCGCGGGCACGAGCCCGGCGTACGGCGTTCCGCAATCGCCCTCCACCACGAAGCCCATTCCGGGGCAGGCGAGGTTGACGAGTGAGAGGTGGGTCCGCTGGGCGAGCAGCCGCGGCCATGCGTCCCGCGCCGGGAGCCCGAAGCCCGACATCACCGAGTCGCCGAGAGTGACCACCCGCTCAGAGGGGGTTGCACTCGTCGACGGTGCGGGGGAGGGGGATGCCGCGAGCTGCGCCGGCAGGAGTCGCGGGGTGGCGGAGTCGGCGGTCACGGGCACGGCCGCGCACCCGGCGACCAGGGCCACGACCACGGCTGCGAGGGCCGTCAGCGAGACAGCCGGAGCGCTGCGTCCCGAGATCATGCCGCGATCCTACGAGCGGTCGCCTATGAGCCAGCGTCGAAAGACGACTCAGACACGCAGGGCTGCCAGGTGCTCGCGCAGCGTCGGGCCGCCGCGGAATTCGCGGATCAGGTGCTGGACGACCTCCCGCAGGTCGCCGTCGGCGGCCTCGGCCACCGCGATCTGACGCGCCGAGCTACCGCCGGTGGCGAGGATGGTCTCGAGGCTCGCGAACTCCCTCGCGCACTTCAGCTCCAGCGCGATGTCGGCGAGTTCTTCCATCGTCTCGCGCAGGTGCTCCACGACCGGGCGCTGCGTTCCCGCGCGGTCGACGATCACCCGGGCATCGAGGCCGTACCGGGCGGCGCGCCACTTGTTCTCGCGGGCGTACCAGGGCGGGATGCCGGGCAGCTCACGCCCCTCGTCGAGGAGACGTGAGAAGTGCTCGACGAGTGTCTGTGCGAGAGCGGCGACGGCCGCGAGCTCGGGCAGGGTCGACATGCCGTCGCACGCGCGGATCTCCACCGTGCCCCACTTCGGCGCCGGACGGATGTCCCAGCGCACCTCGCTGGCATCCGCCATCACCCCTGTGCGCACCATGTCGTCGAGATAGTCCTCGAACTCGCCCCAGCTGCCGAGCTGCCAGGGCAGGCCCGCGGTGGGGAGCTGCTGGAACACGAGTGCGCGGTTCGACGCGTAGCCGGTGCGTTCGCCGGCCCAGAAGGGGCTGGAGGCCGACAGCGCCTGCAGGTGGGGGAGGTACACGTTCAGGGCGTTGACGATCGGCATCACCTTCTCGACGTCGTCGACGCCGATGTGCACGTGGATGCCCCAGATCATCATGTTCCGCCCCCACCACTGGGTGCGCTCGATGAGGGTGTGGTAGCGCGTCTTGTCGGTGACCTGCTGGTCGAACCACTGCGCGAACGGGTGGCTGCCGGCGCACAGGATCTCGACTCCGCGCGGCTCGGTCTGCTCGCGCAGGGCGCCGATGGCATCCGCGATGTCGTCGACCGCCTCGGCGACCGTGTGCCCGACGCCGCTGGTGACCTCGACCGTGTTCGTCAGCAGTTCGCCGGTGACGGTGAAGCGTTCGAGCGCGGTCTTGTCCTCGAGATGCTCGAGGATCTCAGGAGCGCGGGGGACGAGATCGCCCGTCTCGCGATCGGCGAGCATGAGCTCCCACTCCAGACCCACGGACGAACGCGTCGATGCAGCGAACGGCAGCCTCATGCGGCCCAGTCTGACACGGTGCCCTCGCAGGGAGACGCTCCGCTACTCTGCGCGACGTTCCGTGTCGTTTCGCTTCACCTGTCACGGTGAGGCGAAAGGATCTGGCAGAATAGAGGGTCGGACCCACCACTCGACCCTCTATCCAGTGGCGGTCCCCCCTTTTGAGCTTCCGCCGGGTGTGCACCCCACGCTCCAGGCGTTCGGTTCGTTCATTTTCATCATCAGGAGTCATCGTGGCTGTCAAGATCCGTCTCAAGCGCCTCGGAAAGATCCGCGCGCCCTACTACCGCATCGTCGTCGCCGACTCGCGCACCAAGCGCGATGGTCGTGTCATCGAGGAGATCGGCAAGTACCACCCGACCGAGGAGCCCTCGTTCATCGAGGTCGACTCGGAGCGGGCGCAGTACTGGCTGTCGGTGGGCGCGCAGCCCACCGAGCAGGTCGCCGCCATCCTCAAGCTCACGGGCGACTGGGGCAAGTTCAAGGGCGACGCGAACGCCGTCTCCACCGTCAAGGTGCGCGAGCCCAAGGCCGCGTTCGAGGTCGACGCCTCGAAGAAGTCGGTCGTGAAGCCCAAGGCCGAGAAGAAGGCCGCCGAGGCCCCCGCCGAGGCGCCCGCTGAGGACGCCGCCGAGACCTCGGCCGAGTAATCCTCGTGCTGTCTGCCGCGCTCGAACACGTCGTCAAGGGGATCGTCGATCACCCGGATGACGTGACCATCCGTTCCAGCACCTCTCCTCGCGGAGACGTGCTGGAGGTTCGCGTGCACCCCGATGACCGGGGTCGCGTGATCGGGCGCGGCGGACGCACCGCCAAGGCGCTGCGCACGCTCATCACCGCTCTGGCCGATGGTCGTCGCGTGCGCGTCGACGTCGCCGACGACTGATGGCGACCGGCGACGTGGCGGGCGCGCAGCCCGCCAACACCCAGCTCCGCGTCGGACGACTCGTCAAGGCCCACGGCCTGAAGGGCGCGTTCAAGCTCGAGTTGTACACCGACGACCCCGACGGGCGCTTCGTCGCGGGCAGCTCCTTCACCCTGCAGGTTCCCGAGTCCTCGCCGTGGCATGGCCGCGAGCTGACGGTCCGCGAGTTCCGCTGGATGAACTCCCACCCGGTCGTCTTCTTCGAAGGCGTCGATGACCGTTCGTCGGCCGAGGCCCTCGTGAAGGCGATCCTGTGGATCGACCAAGACACCGAGGCCGCCCCGACCGAGGAAGACGCCTGGTACGACCACCAGTTGGTCGGTCTCGACGTCGTCCGCGACGGTGCCGTCATCGGCCGGGTCGCGCGGGTCGATCACTTCCCCGCGCAAGACCTTCTGATCGTCCGCCCCTCCGGTGAAGACCGCGAGGTGCTCGTGCCCTTCGTGAGCGCCATCGTGCCCGAGGTCGACATCGCCGGTGGCCGTGTCGTCGTGACCCCGCCCGCGGGGCTCTTCGAAGATCTCCCGGCCGAGGCCGACGACGAGCCCGAGCCGGCCGACGTCGATTCGGCTGCGTCCGATCCCGCCGCGTCCGAGGCGGACTCCGACACCCGCGAGGACTGACGTGCGCATCGACGTCGTGTCGATCTTCCCCACGATCTTCGACGCCCTCGAGGTGTCGCTCTTGGGCAAGGCTCGGCAGAGCGGTCTGCTCGACGTGCATGTGCACGACTTGCGCGCGTTCACCCACGACCGCCACCGCACCGTCGACGACACGCCCTATGGCGGTGGTGCCGGCATGGTGATGAAGCCCGAACCCTGGGGTGAGGCCCTCGATGCCGTGACGCGTGACGCGGTCGCGCGCCCGGTCATCGTCTTCCCCTCGCCCGCCGGTGAGCGCTTCACGCAGGCCACCGCCCGTGAGCTCTCGGTCGCGCCGCACCTCGTCTTCGGCTGCGGGCGGTACGAGGGCATCGACGAGCGCGTGTTCGACTACGCCGCGGAGCTCGGCGACGTGCGTCTGCTCAGCCTGGGCGACTACGTGCTCAACGGGGGAGAGGTCGCCGTCATGGCGATGGTCGAGGCGATCGGTCGCCTCATCCCCGGCGTCGTCGGAAATCCCGAGAGCCTGGTCGAAGAATCACACGAGGACGGCCTCCTCGAGTACCCCTCGTTCACGAAGCCCGCCCTCTGGCGGGAGCGCGAGGTGCCGCCCGTGCTCTTGAGCGGGAACCACGGTGCGGTGGCTGCGTGGCGACGCGAGCAGCAGCTCGTGCGCACGCGCGAGCGTCGGCCCGACCTGCTGCCCGACTGATCGCTGGGCGCGACCACAGCGCTGCGGCATCCGGGATGGCCGGCACCGTCGGGCGTACGCCGATCTCGCAGAGCGGCGGTCTCCTCGCAGCTCCTGACGCGTAATCTGCGAGAAGCGTGCGCTTCTCCGAGCGTCCGCGGCGCAGGGCGAGCCGGACGTGACGGATGCCGCGACCTCGAGGCCGCGGCATCCGGTCTCTCGAGGTCAGTCGACGCCGAGGAACGAGCGGTCGGTCAGCACGATGGGCCCCTCGGGCGTGATCGCGACGGTGTGCTCGGAGTGCGAGCCCCGCGATCCGTCGGCGCTGCGCAGCGTCCAGCCGTCGGGGTCGGTGATCAGTTCGTCGGTCGTGTGCAGGAACCATGGCTCGAGCGCAACGACCAGGCCCGCCCGCAGCGGATAGCCGCGTCCCGCTTTGCCGTCGTTGGCGACGTGCGGGTCGCCGTGCATGGTGCGCCCGACGCCGTGTCCGCCGAAGTCGGTGTTGATCGAGAGGCCCTCGGCGTGCGCGACGGCGGCGATGGCGGCGGAGATGTCGCCGATCTTGTGTCCGACGGTCGCGGCGTCGATGGCCGCGGCGAGAGCGCGCTGGGTGGTGTCGATGAGCGCGAGGTCTTCGTCGCGGGCGGTGCCGACCACGAACGAGACCGCGGAATCGGTGACCCAGCCGTCGACCGAGGCCGCGAAGTCGAGCGAGACGAGGTCGCCGTCGCGCAGCACGTAGTCGTGGGGGAGGCCGTGCAGGACCGCGTCGTTGATCGAGGTGCACAGCACCTTGCCGAACGGGCTCGCGCCGAACGACGGGTGGTAGTCGATGTAGCAGGACTCGGCGCCGGCCTTCCGGATCATGTCGTGTGCGCGACGGTCGAGGTGCAGCAGGTTGGTGCCCACCTTGGTCTCGTCGCGGAGCGTCGCCAGCACCTCCGCGACGAAGCGCCCCGCGGGTCGCATCGCATCGATCTCGGCCGGCGTACGCAGTTCGATCATGGGTGAATCCTCTCGTGGAACCTCTATTCTCCCCGATCAAGGCCGGTTGCCGTGGTGCCGTCGCACCATTGCATTCTCAAAGGCCCCGCACATCGGCGCGCTCTAGCATCGCCTCATGGTGCTGCGCCGACTGTTCCTCCGCTGGTTGTTCCCCGCCGCCTTCGTCCTGCCGCTCTGGCTCTTCGTCGGGTGGATCGTGTTCTCGGGCGGTAGCGGGTGGGCGCTGCTGTGGTTGTTCGTGGCCGTGCCGGCGGTGTTCGTCTCCCAGCTGCTGCTGTCGCTGGTGATCCGCGCTCGCGCGAGCGTCCGCGAGACACGTGCGGTGTCGTGGCGCGATCTCGCCGGACTCGGCGTCTGGCACCTCGTGATCATCGCGCTCGGCATGTTCGACTCGCGGGTGTTCTTCCCGCTGCTCGTGCTGTCGATCGTCGGAGCCCTGCTGCTCTTCTGGTCATCTCTCGCGCAGCTGTGGAACGAAGCGCGCGGCGTGGTGACGGTGCTGCACACGACCGACGGCACGGCCTACATCCCGCCGACGACGGACCGCATGCAGCCGCCCGTGGCCGGCGAGGTCATCGTCGTTCCCGAGAACCGTCGCTCCGACTGACCCCTGGAGGGTCGACCGTTTTGGCAGGGCGGCTCCCGCGTGGCACAATGGACGATTGTGCCCTGACCGGCTCTGCCTCAGGGGAGTCATGTCGCATCCGCGGCCTCGGGCACGTCCCATCCTTTTCCCTTTTATCGTGCGATCGACCTGTGGCGGTCGCAGGAAGTGACGATCATGCAGATCCTCGACTCCGTCGACGCGGCCTCGCTCCGCTCCGACATCCCCACCTTCGGCCCCGGTGACACCGTCAAGGTGCACGTGAACATCGTCGAAGGTAGCCGCTCGCGTATTCAGGTCTTCCAGGGCGTCGTCATCGGCCGCTCGGGCGACGGCGTGCGCGAGACCTTCTGCGTCCGCAAGGTCAGCTTCCAGGTCGGCGTCGAGCGCACCTTCCCGGTCCACAGCCCCGTGATCGACCACATCGAGGTCGTCACCCGCGGTGACGTGCGTCGCGCGAAGCTCTACTACCTCCGCAGCCTCCGCGGCAAGAAGGCCAAGATCAAGGAGAAGCGCGACCGCTGAGTCGGCTCTCTCGAACGCCCCGTGGGATTCACCCACGGGGCGTTCGGCGTTTTCGCGGGCGACACGGTCAACGCGCGGCATCCGGGTGTGCGACCCTGGTCTGTGCGGTTCGGTCGGCGTGCGACCAACCCGGTGAAGGAACACATGAGCGACCAGACCGCCTCGACCCCGGATGCCACGGAAACCGCCGCTCCCGAGCGGCGTCGCCGCGGGTGGGGGGCCTTCTTCCGCGACCTGATCGTCATCATCGCCATCGCCCTGCTGGTGTCGTTCCTCGTCAAGACATTCGTGGTGCGGTCGTTCTACATCCCGTCGGCGTCGATGGAGAACACGCTGCTGATCAAGGACCGCATCCTCGTCGACGAACTGACCCCGCGGTTCGGGGAGTACTCCCGTGGAGACATCGTCGTGTTCCGCGATCCCGGCGGGTGGCTTCCCTCCCAGCCCACCGAGGAGCGGTCTCCGGTCGTCGAGGGAGCGGACTGGGTGCTCTCGCTGTTCGGCCTCTCGGCCCCCGACAGTGACGACCATCTGATCAAACGCGTGATCGGCACCGAGGGCGACCACGTGGTGTGCTGCAACGCCCTCGGGCAGACGACCGTCAACGGCGTCCCCATCGACGAGAGCTACGTGCGCCTCGCCCCGGGTGCGACGTCGCCCGAGCCGGTGCCCTACGACGTCACCGTGCCCGAGGGGTCGCTCTGGGTGCTCGGCGACAACCGCAACAGTTCGCGCGACTCGCGCTTCAACCAGGACCAGCCGAACAAGGGCTTCGTGCCCGTCGACAACGTCGTGGGCCGGGCGTTCCTCATCACCTGGCCGTTCACACGGTTCGGCCTGATCGACTTCCACCACGATGTGTTCGCGGGCGTTCCCGCGCCGCCCGAGCAGTGATCGAACCGACCCTCACCTTCGAGCGTCGCGTGCTGAAGCAGCACGCGATCGTCATCGCGTGCGACGAGGTCGGTCGCGGAGCCCTCGCCGGGCCCGTGGCGGTCGGGGCGGCCGTCATCGACCCCGCCCGCTCTCGCAAACGCGTGCCGGTGGGCCTGCGCGATTCGAAGCTCGTGCCCGAGGCGCGCCGACCCGAGGTGGCGGCGCGGGCCGCCGCTTTCGTGCAGCACAGTGCGGTGGGGTGGGCGAGTTCGGTCGAGATCGACGAGATCGGCATCATCCGGGCGCTCGGCCTCGCCGCCGTCCGGGCCATCGCCGACCTGCGTGCGCACGGCGTGGTGCCCGAAGAGGCGCTGGTGATCCTCGACGGCAACCACGACTACATCACCCCGGCCGGCGAGTCCGGCCTGAACGTCAAGCCCGTCATCAAGGCCGACCGCGACTGCGCGAGTGCGGCCGCGGCATCCGTCATCGCCAAGGTCGCACGCGACGCGCTGATGACGGGTTTGCACGACGACCTGCCCGCCTACGGCTGGGCGCGCAACAAGGGCTACGCCAGCCTCGACCATCGCGATGCGATCACGACGCACGGCATGAGCGTGCACCACCGCCACTCGTGGGCGATCGCGGCGGCGCCGACGCTGTTCTGACTGCGTGACCGGGCGGTGCGTCGACCGGCTCTGCAGTCGGCGGCACGGGTCGTCCGACCATCGTGTGTCTTTCTGCGCGCGCTTCGGCTGGTCGGGCATCTGGCGGACGCGCCCGGGCGTGCATCGTCGTGCCGCTCGGACCACGGTGCGCGCCTAGGATGGGAAGACCATGGATGACGACGTCTTCGAGGATTACGACCGCGAACTCGAGCTGGCCCTGTACCGCGAGTACCGCGATGTCGTGCGCCAGTTCACCTACGTGATCGAGACCGAGCGTCGGTTCTATCTCGCGAACGACGTCAACGTCGTGCGCCGCGACACCGAGCACGATTTCTACTTCGAGATCTCAATGACCGACGTGTGGGTCTGGGACATCTACCGCGCCGACCGTTTCGTGAAGTCGGTGCGAGTGCTCACGTTCAAGGACGTGAACGTCGAAGAGCTCTCGCGACACGATTTCCAGCTGCCCGACGAGCTGTCGCTCGACTGAGGTTCCTCCCCAGGGCGCATCTCGCTCAGCTCTCCACGGATGAGCTGAATCGGCCCGCGAGCCGGGGGACCCGGATGCCACGCTCTCGGGCATGGCAGCGAAAGACGACCTCGGCCGAGCCGGGGAAGACCGCGCCGTCTCCTACCTGACAGGTGACGGCTACCGCATCATCGCGCGCAATTGGCGGTGCACCCAGGGCGAGATCGACATCGTCGCGGAACGCGACGGGACGCTCGTCGTGGTGGAGGTGAAGACCAGGCGCAGCGAAGACTTCGGGCATCCGTTCGAGGCGATCGATAAGCGCAAGGCGACGCGCCTCTGGCGACTGGCGATGGCGTGGCTCGCGGCGCATCCGGATCTCGCGCGGGGGCGGCGGCTCCGCGTCGATGCGATCGGGCTGACCGGTGGCGACCCGGCCACGGCCCGCCTGGAGCACCTCGAGGACGCCCTGTGACCGTCGCGCGAACGTGGGCGGTGGCCCTCTCTGGCCTGCGCGGCGATCTCGTCGAGGTGGAGGCCGATGTCTCATCGCAGACGCCCGAGTTCTCCATCATCGGCCTGCCCGACAAGGCGCTCGGCGAAGCGGGGCGGCGCGTGCGCAACGCCTGCACCAATCGAGGTCTCGATCTGCCCAAGCGGCGGATCACGGTGAACCTCTCGCCGGCGAGCCTGCCGAAACGCGGATCCGGCTTCGACGTGGCCATCGCCGTGGCCGCTCTGGCGACGTCTGTGGAGATGGATGCCGCACGCGTCGCGACGACGGTCCACATCGGCGAGCTGGGTCTCGACGGACGGCTGCGTCCGGTTCCCGGCGTCCTGCCCTCTGTCATGGCGGCGCAGCGAGCCGGGCACGGCCGGGTCGTCGTCCCGACCGCCAACGCCGCCGAAGCCCGGCTCGTGGAGGGCATGGAGGTGTTCGCGGCCTCGTGTCTGGCCGAGGTCGTGCGCTGGCACGGCGGCCGCAGCGATGCGGCCGAGCTCGTCGCCGTGGAGGCGCCGAGGGATGCGGCCTCCGACGAGACCCTGCTCGACCTCGCCGACGTCGTCGGACAGCCCGAGGCTGTCGACGCACTCATCGTCGCGGCCGCTGGTGGCCACCACATCCTGATGAGCGGGCCGCCGGGCGCGGGCAAGACGATGCTCGCGCGTCGGCTCCCCGGCATCCTGCCGCCCCTCGATGACGATGCGGCGCTGTCGGTCGCCTCGGTCCGTTCACTCGCGGCCGACACCGTGACGCGGCTCTCACGCACGCCTCCCTTCGAGAGCCCGCACCACGGGGCGACGGCAGCAGCGCTCATCGGCGGCGGATCCGGTGTCGTCCGCCCCGGCGCGATAGCCCGCGCCAGCGACGGCGTGCTGTTCCTCGACGAGGGCGGCGAGTTCCCCGCCTCCGTGCTCGATGCACTGCGGCAGCCGCTCGAGAGCGGCACGATCCAGGTGCACCGGTCAGGTGTCGCGGCGACGTATCCCGCGCGGTTCCAGCTGGTGATCGCGACCAATCCGTGTCCCTGCGGCCAGTACGGCGTTCCCGGGGGAGCGTGCGAGTGCCCGCCGCAGGCGATCCGCCGGTACTCGCGTCGCCTGTCGGGTCCGCTCCTCGATCGCATCGACATCGACCTGCGACTGCAACGCGTGACGTCGGCCCGCCAAGAGGGTGACGCGCGAGTCGTCAGTTCCGCCGACGCGCGGAACCGGGTCGCCGAGGCGAGGGTGCGCGCCGCGCGGCGATGGTCGTCGACGGCTTGGCGCCGCAACGCCGATGTACCCGGCACGTGGCTGAGGGGGCCGGCAGCCCCGCCGCCGGAGGTGCTCCGGCCCCTCGACGTGGCACTGCGTCGCGGGGCGCTGACGCTCCGCGGCTACGACCGTCTGCTGCGGGTCGCGTGGACCGTCGCCGACCTCGCCGGTCACGACCGGCTGCGGCTCGATGACGTCGGGCGAGCGTTGTATCTCCGTCAGGGGGCGGGCGCGTGATCCCGATCGACGCGGCGACGGCGACGGTAGCGGTGCGGGGGCTTCGCGGTGACGATCAGACTCGCGCCCAAGATGCGTACGCGCGGGCGGTGTGGAGCGTGCTCGTCGAACCGGGTGACGGTGTGGCCGGGGCGCTCGTCGCCGAGCACGGAGCGATCGAGGCGCTGCGCCGAATCGACGATTCGGAGGATCCCGAGGTGCGCCGGGCGCGAGCTCGCTGGGCGCCGCGCGGGCAGCCGGGCGCCGTCGAAGCGGCGCTCGATGCGGCCCGGCGGTGCAGGGCATCGCTCGTGGTGCCCGGTGATGCCGCGTGGCCCACGCGTCTCGACGACCTCGGCGCGCACGCGCCGCTCGCGCTCTGGCGGCGGGGCGCGGTGACGGATGCCGAACGCCCCGCCGTCGCCCTGGTGGGCGCCCGCGCGTCTACGGCCTATGGCGAGGGTGTTGCAGTCGACCTGGCGGCAGATCTCGCCGCGGCGGGTGTCGCGGTCGTGTCCGGCGCCGCCTACGGCATCGACGGTGCCTGCCATCGAGCAGCCCTGTCTGCGGGTGGGGCGACGGTCGCCTTCCTCGCCGGAGGCGTCGATCGTCCCTACCCTCGCGGTCACGAGGCCCTTCTCTCTCAGATCGCCGCCACGGGGGCCGTGTGGAGCGAGACGCCATGCGGTGCCGCGCCGACGAAATGGCGCTTCCTCACGCGGAACAGGCTCATCGCGGCGATGGCCGACGCGGTCGTCGTGGTCGAAGCAGGATGGCGCAGTGGCTCGCTGAACACCGCCGCTCACGCCGCAACGCTCGGGCGCCCGCTCGGCGCGGTTCCGGGACCGGTGACAAGCGCCGCGTCGGCGGGGTGTCACCGCATCCTCCGCGAGTACGACGGCGTGTGCGTGACCTCGGCAGCCGACGTGCTGGAGATGCTCGGTGCCGGTGGGCCGCCGCCGCCGGCGGCAGCGGGGCAGGCACGAACCGACGCCACCACTCGTCTGCTCGACGCGCTGTCGTCGCGCACGGGACGCTCGCCCGACGAGGTCGCGCGCCGCAGCGGACTCGCGCCCGACGAAGCGGCCATCCTGCTGGGCTTCGCCGAGCTGGAAGGTCGGGTGCTCCGCGAGGACGACGGCACGTGGCGCACGATCGCGCGAGACGCGGCGGGCGGACGACGAACAGGCTAGGGGGTGCGGCGTCGCAGGCGGCGTGGGGACCGCTTCGTCTCGTGGGGTTTCGGCGCGTGGCGGACGCATTCGAGCGGCGTCGGGGCAGTCTGGACGAATGCGCACGTCTGAGGTCGTCGAGGGCTATCTCGCCCACGTCGCCGACGTGCGGCGCCTGTCGCCCGCAACGGTCCGCGCCTACCGGGCTGATCTCGCCGACCTCGTCCGAGCGATAGGCGACCGTGACATCTCCCACGTCGAGGTCGACGATCTGCGCGAGTGGCAGTGGCAGGCGACGAAAGCCGGGCAGGCGAAAGCGACGGCCGCCCGACGGACCTCGACCGTGCGGGGGATGTTCGGATGGGCCGCAGAGCAGGGGCTGGTAGAGGTCGACCCGTCGCAGCGGATGGTCTCGCCCAAGCGTGGTCGCACCCTGCCGACGGTGGCGACCGCCGCCGCTCTCGACGACGTACTCTCCGACGCCGCCGCGGCCGCGGAGAGCGGGGACGCGAACACCCTGCGCGACCACGCGATCCTCGAGGCGCTCTACGGCTCGGGTGCGCGGGTATCGGAGATCTGCGGGCTCGACCTCGACGACATCGATCACGAACGACGGACCCTTCGGTTGCGAGGAAAGGGCGACAAAGAGAGGGTGGTGCCGTTCGGTCTTCCAGCTGAGCGCGCCCTGCAGGCTTACCTCGTCCGAGGTCGTCCCGTGCTCGTGGCGCGCCGCCAGGCGGCCCTGCACGAGGGCCGTGGAGATGAGGCCGCGTCCGCACCGCGCCGGCTCGCGGCGACGGGTGATGCGCGCGCCGTGTTCCTGGGGGCGAGGGGGGCACGACTGGGTCCCCGGGCTGTTCACTCGCTCGTGTCACGGACGGTCGCTCCGCGTGTCGGCACCGACGTCCTCGGACCCCACGCCCTCCGTCATTCGGCGGCGACGCACCTGCTCGACGGGGGAGCCGACCTGCGCGCGGTCCAGGAGATCCTCGGGCACGCGAGCCTGGGCACCACGCAGATCTACACGCACGTGTCGGCTGAACGCCTGCGCGAGGCCTACCGGCTGGCGCACCCGCGCGCCTGAGGCAGAGCCGTCCTCACCTCCTGCGCGGACAGCGCACCCGCGCGCCTGGGGCAGAGCCCGTCCTCACCTCCCGCGCGGACAGCGCACCCGCGCGCCTGAGGCAGAGCCGTCCTCACCTCCTGCGCGGACAGCGCACCCGCGCGCCTGGGGCAGAGCCCGTCCTCACCTCCTGCGCGGGTAGCGCACCCGCGCGCCTGGGGCAGAGCCGTCCCCACGTTACGCGCGGCCGGCGCACCCGCCTGGCCCACCCCGGGCCGACGCCGTCCGGACTGTCTCGCCCCACGACCTCCGCGACCGAATCGACCCCGCATGGGCACACCCCATCCTGCCCACCCGTCGGGGGAGACGTCCCCCTGGTGAGCGCCTTCTTCCGGGCCTACCGTGAGGTCATGAACCGCCGTCTGCTCCCTTTCTTCGGCGTGGCGGCCCTCACCACCCTCCTGGCGGGGTGCATCTACGTCAGCGCCCCGCGACCGGCCGAATCGCGCCTGCCCCCGAGCCCCGACGGACAAGTCGCTCAGACCACGGCTCCATCGTCGACGGCGACCCCCCTCGCTCCCACGCCCGCGGCATCCTCACCGCCCGACGCCGACGCGCTCGACTGCGGCGACGGCAGTCGCACCGTATCGGGCGCCGAACAGTCGTTCCGCGTCACGGGTACCTGTACCGAGCTGACGGTCGCCGGCTCCGCGCTCAGGGTCGACGCGTCCGCGGCCACCGTGGGAACGCTCCGCATCTCGGGTGATCGCATCCGTGTGCAGGTCGCCGGCGCCGACGAGGTGATCGTCCAGGGAGACGACGGCGCGGTGATCTCGGCGGCCGGCATCGGACGCATCGAGATCGAGGGCGACCGCACGACCACCGAGGCGGCATCGGGTATCCCCTCGGTCACGGTTCGTGGGCACGACAACGTCGTCCGCTCCGGAGGTGGAGTCGGGTCGGCGGTCGTGTCGGGCAGCGGCAACAAGATCCGCTGACGACCCGGTACGTGCGCGAGCGACGTCGTCAGCGCGCCACCCCGTACGGCAGCGTCACCACGGGCCGCGGACCATCAGCAGCACGGGAGCAGGACCGCCCGCGGCACGCCACCGAGCAGCCGTAACGGGTTGACGTACTCCCCGTCCAGGCGCACCCCGAAGTGCAGCGTCCGCGGCGCGGTGTGCCCGCCCGCTGTGAGCCGACCGACCGGAGCCCCCCGCGCGACGGCATCGCCGACGGCGAGATCGGAGGCGACGGGCTCGAGCGTCGTCACCAGCCCGCCCCCGTGATCGATCGTCACCACCGGGCGACCGGCCACCTCGCCCGCGAACGCCACGTGCCCGTCGGCGGGGGAGCGGACGACCTCGCCGGATGAGAGATCGAGTCCCCGGTGGCCCGGTCCGTAGGCGTGGGCCGGAGCCTCGTAGGGCCGCACGACCTGGACGTGCTCGACGGGCCACACCCATCCGAGGTCGGCGAGTGGCTCCGGTGCCGCGAGAAGGAGCGCGGCGAGCACCGCGAAGGAACGGAGGGATGCCGACATCATCGAGGCAGTCTGCCGCGCGCGTTCTCCGGCGGGCCGCGCTCTCTACGCGGGTGGGGACCGGCACGCGGTGGGGAGGAGCGGTCCTGTATGCTGGGGGATGCATCCCGCATGTCGGGATGACTCCGCGTGCCCATTGCGCACCGCGTCGTTCTCGCGAATGACGCACCGCGCGGCATCCACACCCCATGGTCCTCCGCTCCGGCGGGTGGCGGGTGTGCGCCGGGCACCAGGCTCGTCAGGCGAACCGCTTGACGCGAACAACCACAACCACGGCGCGAAAGCGCTCAGAAACAGGAGTACGACCATGGCCGTCGTCACCATCCGCCAGCTGCTCGACAGCGGCGTTCACTTCGGACACCAGACCCGCCGGTGGAACCCGAAGGTGAAGCGCTTCATCCTCACGGAGCGCTCCGGCATCCACATCATCGACCTGCAGCAGTCGCTCGGGTACATCGACAAGGCGTACGAGTTCGTGAAGGAGACCGTCGCGCACGGCGGCACCATCCTCTTCGTCGGCACCAAGAAGCAGGCGCAAGAAGTCCTCGCCGAGCAGGCGACCCGCGTGGGCCAGCCCTACGTCAACCAGCGCTGGCTCGGTGGTCTCCTCACCAACTTCCAGACGGTGTCGAAGCGTCTCGCCCGCATGAAGGAGCTCGAGGAGCTCGACTACGAGAACCCGGCCGAGAGCGGCTTCACCAAGAAGGAGCTGCTGCTCAAGAAGCGCGAGCTCGACAAGCTGCACAAGTCGCTCGGTGGTATCCGCAACCTGCAGAAGACCCCGTCGGCCATCTGGGTCGTCGACGCCAAGCGCGAGCACCTCGCGGTCGACGAGGCCAAGAAGCTCGGCATCCCCGTGATCGGCATCCTCGACACCAACGCCGACCCCGACGAGTTCCAGTACCCGATCCCCGGTAACGACGACGCGATCCGCTCGGTGAGCCTGCTCACGCGCATCATCGCCGACGCCGCCGCCGAGGGCCTCATCCAGCGTCACCAGCCCGCCGGTGAGGACGAGGCCGCCGAGCCCCTCGCCGAGTGGGAGCGCGACCTGCTCGAGACGCCCGCCGAGACGAACGCCGAGACCACCGAGGCTGCAACGGAGTCGCCCGCCGACGCCGCCGGCGCCGAGGCTCACGACGAGACCGTCGCCGCCGAGTCGGGCGAGACCGCGACCGAGGTCGCCGACGCCGAGGCAACCGACGCCGTGGCAACCGACGCCGAGGCCGCTGACGCCGAGGCCACCGACAGCAAGTAAGCCGCGCGACGCCCGGTTCACCATCGCGTGAACGGTGCGTCACCCGCACAGGCTACGATCCGGCGGGGTCGTGACTGCCCCCTCGCTCGAGGGTGGCGACACGGCCCCGCCGGGCTCACATCGAGAACGAAAACGACAAGGAGACCGCCACACCATGGCAAACTTCACGATCGCCGACATCAAGGCGCTGCGCGAGCAGCTCGGCACCGGCATGGTCGACACCAAGAAGGCGCTCGAAGAGGCTGACGGCGACGTCGAGAAGGCCGTCGAGATCCTGCGCCTCAAGGGTGCCAAGGGCAACGCCAAGCGCGCCGACCGTTCCACGAGCGAGGGCCTCGTCGCCGCTCGCGAGACCAACGGTTCCGTGACGCTTCTCGAGCTCGCCTGCGAGACCGACTTCGTCGCCAAGAACGAGCGCTTCATCGCTCTGGCCGACAAGGTCGTCGACGCCGCCGCCGCCGCGGGTGCCGACTCGGTCGAGACGGCCCTGTCCGCCGACGCCGACGGCAAGACCGTCGAGCAGCTCATCTCCGACGAGGCCGCCATCATTGGCGAGAAGGTCGAACTGCGTCGCGTGCGCACGATCTCGGGCGACAAGTTCGAGGTGTACCTGCACAAGACCAGCAAGGACCTGCCTCCGCAGGTCGGCGTGGTGCTCGCCTACACCGGTGACGACGCCGAGACCGCTCGCTCCATCGCGCAGCACATCTCGTTCGCGAACCCCTCGTACCTCACCCGCGACGCCGTGCCCGAGGCCGACGTCGACAAGGAGCGCGAGATCGTCACCGAGATCTCCCGCAACGAGGGCAAGCCCGAGGCCGCCCTGCCGAAGATCGTCGAGGGCCGCGTCAACGCCTTCTTCAAGCAGGTCTCGCTGCTCGACCAGGACTACGCGAAGGACAACAAGCTGTCCGTCGCGAAGGTCGCGTCCGACGCCGGTCTCACCCTGACCGACTTCGCCCGCTTCAAGGTCGGCGCGTAACGCACGCATGACAAGGCCCGGGATGCCATGGCATCCCGGGCCTTTTCCCTGCCCGGGCTCCCGCTGCGACCGCCGCGGACGCACGCAGGAAACGCGCGGGGGATAGTTTGTTCAAGACGAGAGGACACCACACGTGATCGATGAGGCCAGCAAGCGCCGCCGAGTTCTTCTGAAGCTGTCGGGGGAGGCGTTCGGGGGCGGCCAGTTGGGCGTGAACCCGGATGTCGTGAGTCAGATCGCGCGAGAGATCGCCCAGGCCGTCGACCGGGTCGAGATCGCGATCGTGGTCGGTGGGGGCAACTTCTTCCGCGGCGCCGAGCTCAGTCAGCGCGGCATGGACCGCGGACGCGCCGACTACATGGGGATGCTCGGCACCGTCATGAACGCCCTCGCCCTGCAGGACTTCCTCGAGCAGGCCGGAGCCGCCACCCGCGTGCAGTCGGCCATCTCGATGACCCAGGTCGCCGAGCCCTACATTCCGCGTCGCGCCGTCCGCCACCTCGAGAAGGGGCGCGTCGTTATCTTCGGCGCCGGTGCGGGACTGCCCTACTTCTCGACCGACACGGTCGCCGCCCAGCGGGCACTCGAGATCGGCGCGACCGAGGTGCTCGTGGCCAAGAACGGCGTGGACGGCGTCTACACCGCCGACCCGCGCACCGACTCCTCCGCCACGAAGCTCGACCACATCACCTACCGCGACGCCCTGCAGAAGGGGCTCAAGGTCGTCGACTCGACCGCGTTCAGCCTTTGCATGGATAACGGCATCGACATGCGCGTGTTCGGCATGGAGCCCGGCAACGTCACCGACGCGCTGCTGGGCGAGACCATGGGAACCCTGGTCACCGCGTGACGCGCCGCGCGGGCCCGGGGAGCCGGGCCCGCGCGCGACTAGACTGAGACGTCAGTCCCAACGAATGGAGTCACCGTGATCGCCGATGTCCTCGCCGATGCCGGAGCGCGCATGGATCGCGCTGTTGAGGCCGCCAAGGAGGACTTCGCGACCGTCCGTACCGGGCGCGCGAACCCCCAGATGTTCCAGAAGGTGCTGGTCGACTACTACGGGTCGCCGACACCCCTCGCGCAGCTCGCGTCGTTGAACAACCCCGAGGCCCGCACGCTCGTGATCAACCCGTACGACAAGACGGCGCTGAAGGCGATCGAGCAGGCCATCCGCGACATGCCCAACCTCGGCGTGAACCCGACGAACGACGGCACGATCGTGCGTGTCACCATGCCCGAGCTCACCCAGGACCGCCGCAAAGAGTACGTCAAGATCGTTCGCGGCAAGGGTGAGGACGCGAAGGTGCAGGTGCGCAACCTCCGTCGTAAGGCGAAAGACGACTTGGACGCTCTCAAGAGCGACGTCGGCGAAGACGAGCTCGTACGCGCCGAGAAGGAGCTCGACACCGTCACGCGCACGCACGTCGACATGATCGACGAGGCGCTCAAGCGCAAAGAGGCCGAGCTGCTCGAGGTCTGATCCGAATGCCCGACGCCCCTGAGACCGGCGAAGATCAGCCGGTCGATCTGCCCGGCTCGCGTCGGGAAGAGGCCGCGCGCCGCTCACCGGTCACGGGAGAGGGCGTGACGGCCATCGAATCGCAGTTGCGTGCCATGCGCACGGATGCCGAGCAGCACATCGCCCATGCCCGCGCGGAGTTCGGGCAAGCGAATGAGCGGCTCAAACAACGCACCGGTCGCGACCTCATCGTCGCGACGCTGATCGGCGTGGGCATCGGCGCGGTCCTCGTCGCCTCGCTCATCTTCGTGAAGTGGCTCTTCGTGTTCTTCGCGGGGGCGGCCATGGTCCTCGGGGTGCTCGAGTTCTCCCGCGCTCTGCAGGTCGCAGGACGTCGCGTCGACGTGGTTCCGCAGCTCGTGATGGGATCACTGCTTCTGCTGAGCGGATTCTTCCTCGGTCCCTGGGTGCATTGGATCGCGGCCCTCACCGCCGTGGTCGTCGTCGTCGTGTGGCGCGTGATCGCCCAGATGATCGCGTCGGACGGCCGTGCTCGGATCGACGTGATCGGCGATGTGCTGGTCGGGGGATTCGTCCAGCTGTACGTCCCCTTCCTCACGAGCATGGCGGTGGTGCTGCTCGCGCAACCCCGCGGCGAGTGGTGGGTCCTGGCCTTCATCATCCTGGCCGTCGCCGCCGACACCGGCGCGTATGTGTCGGGCCTCACCTTCGGGCGGGGCGGGCGGCATCCGATGGCCCCCCGCATCAGCCCCAAGAAGACGTGGGAGGGCTTCGCCGGTGCCTGCGTCGCCGCCCTCGTCGCGGGCGCGCTCCTTGCCGTGTTCATGCTGCAGGTTCCCTGGTGGGCGGGCCTGGTGTTCGGTGCCGTGGTGCTGGCCACGGCGACGGTCGGGGATCTCGGCGAGTCGATGGTGAAGCGCGATCTGGGCATCAAAGACATGAGTTCCTGGCTGCCCGGGCACGGCGGGGTGCTCGACCGCCTCGACTCGATCCTGCCGTCAGCCACCGCCGCCCTGGTGACCTACTACCTCCTCGCACCGTTGGGAGTGTCATGAGCGAGACGCAGATCCACGACAAGGTCGAGGCGATGCCATTCCCCGATTCCGGTCGGGCGAAGGGCTACGAGAGACGTGCCGTCGACACGTTCCTCTCCCGTGCGCGCGAAGTGTTCGAGAGCGACGACGTCGGGACGCTCCGGTCCTCCGACGTCCGCGCGGCGGCGTTCCCCCTCGTGCGCGGGGGCTACTCCGTCACGGCTGTCGATGCCGCCCTCGGACGGGTCGAAGACGCCTTCGCGGCACGCGAGCGCGAACACGCCCTGTCGCGACTCGGGGCCCGCGCGTGGGTCGCCGAGACCCGGGACACAGCTCAGGTCGTCCTCGATCGTCTGCGTCGTCCGAGAGGGTCGCGCTTCGAGCGTGTGGGCATCCTCCGCTACGGCTACCGTGTCGACGAGGTCGACGTGGTGGCCGACCGCGTGGCGCGGTATCTCGCGGCGGGCGACCCCGTAACCCCCGATCAGGTGCGTGCGGTGGCCTTCCGGATGCAACGCGGCGGGTACCGCGAAGCTCAGGTCGACGCCGTCCTCGACGCCGTCGTCGATGTGATGCTCGCCGTCGGATGAGCGCGGATGACACCTCCCGCCGCGCCTCGGTAGACTCAGCGGCACTGTGACTTCCGGTTCGCACCTCTCCCGCACCTCATCGCCCCGTGTCGCCCGTCGCGGCGAGACGGGACACGACGTGATCCCTCCGGTGATGCCCCGTCGAGCCAACCCCCGCTGGTCACGCCGCCGCGGCGTCGTCGGCGCCTTCGGCGCCTGCGCGGCGGTGCTCTTCACCGTGGCCTACGTAGGCCCCATGGGTGCGGCGCTCCAGCCCGCGCAGGCCGATGAGCCGCGGACGGTCACGCTCTACGCCGAGGGCTTGGACGACACGCAGGCGGTCTCGACCCTCGGCGAGAAGCAGGCGCCGCAGCTCGATCGCTCCAGCTACAACGTCTACGTCAAGCCCAAGCCGACACCGACGCCCACGCCGACCCCGACCTCGACGCGCGAGAGCGAGTCGGACTCCGAGTCGTCGGCGGGCAGTTCCGGGCCGCTGTTCTACACGGGCGGCGGGGCTCCCGCCGAGTGGATGGCCGCGGCGGGCATCGCCGAGTCCGACATGGGCTACGTCGACTACATCGTCAGCCGCGAGAGCGGGTGGAACCCCAACGCCACCAACCGCTCGTCCGGGGCGTGCGGGCTCGTCCAGGCGCTTCCGTGCAGCAAGGTGCCCGGCAACGGTTACGACCCCGTCGACAACCTGCGCTGGGCCACCGGTTACGCCACGGGCCGTTACGGCAGCTGGGCCGGCGCCTACGCGTTCTGGACCAACAACCACTGGTGGTGAGCGGCATCCATGCCCCGCTCCCGTAAACGACGCCCGGAGCCCGATCGCGGCGACGACTCCCTCGACCGCCTCATCGCCGGGTGGAAGCGCACCGAGGTCAGACGCGGCATCGAGTGGACCGTGCAGCCGATCTCCGCCCCGCAGGCGCAGAAGGACTACATCTGTCCCGGCTGCGGGCGGGCGGTTCTGACGGGGACCGCTCATCTCGTCGTCTGGCGCGCTGACGGCGTCCTCGGCGACGCCGCCGACCTGGCGGCACGTCGACACTGGCACACACACTGTTGGAGGATCGCCTGATGGAGATTCGCGGCCCCGTTCTGCTTCCCGCCCGTCGGGAAGACATCGAGTTGCACACGGTCGACGACCTCACCCTCGTCGGTGAGCTGGCTCTCCCCGCCGACCGGGCGCCGGTCGCCACTCTCGTGACGCTGCATCCTCTGCCGACAGCGGGTGGATTCATGGACTCGCACATCCTGCGCAAGGCCGCCGGCCGCCTTCCCGCTCTCGCCTACATCGCCGTGCTGCGCTTCAACACCCGCGGGACGACCTCGCCCCGGGGTACGAGTGAGGGCGCCTTCGACGGGGGAGCGAGCGAGGTGTTCGACGTGGCGGCCGCGGTCGACTTCGTTCGGGAGCGGGGTCTCCCGCGGCCGTGGCTGGTGGGCTGGTCGTTCGGCACCGAGCTGGCGTTGAAGTACGGCCGCGACCACGACATCGAAGGCGTCATCCTGCTGTCGCCACCCCTTCACCGCGCGACCGCCGACGAGGTCGCCGCCTGGGCGGGTGACGAGCGTCGGATGGTCGTGCTCGTGCCCGAATTCGACGACTACCTGCGGCCCGACGCGGCGCGCGAGCGTTTCGCCGCGGTTCCGGATGCCACCCTCATCGCCGTCGAGGGCGGCAAGCACCTGTGGGTGGGCGAGACGCAGACCCGCCGCGTGCTGACCGAGATCGTCGCCGCGGTCGTCCCCGACGCCCTGCCGCTGCCCGTGGAATGGGACGGCGACGTCGCCGACTGAGCTCAGCGCTCGTTCTGCCGGGGGATGATGACCTCGCGGTAGATGATGAGGATGCTGGCGGCCACCGGGATCGCGATGAGCGCGCCCAACAGGTTCAGCAGCGCGCCGCCCGCGAGCGCCGAGATGACCACGACGGATCCCGGCACCGACACCGCGCGATTCATGATGCGCGGGGAGATCACGTACGCCTCGATCTGCATGTAAACGAGGTAGTAGACCAGGGCGATGATCGCGATGGTGGGCGATCCGACCCCCGGGATCAGGCAGGTCAGCACGATGATCGTCGACCCGGTGAGAGTTCCCACAAGGGGGATGAGCGAGAAGAAGAAGGCGATCACCGCGAGCACGGCGGGGAACGGCGCCTGGATGATCGACAGGAAGATCGCGCTCAGCACGCCGTTGATGACGCCCAGACTGACCTGGCCCATGACGTAGTAGCCCACGGAGTCGGTGATCTTCTCGGCGAGTTCGATGAAGCGCGCGCGCTTGGACGCCGGCACGAGCTGGTACACCGCCGACTTCAGCGACGGAGTGGATGCCGTGAAGTAAATGGTCAGGATGAGCACGATGAACGCGCCGCCCAGGCCCGCCGCCACCGCCCCGCCGACGGTCAGGAGGCTGTTGCCGATCATGGTCGAGATGGAACCGACGTCGAGAGTGGAGATCCACTGCTGCACGCCCGCCCACACGTCGTCCAGGCGCAGCCAGGGGAGGTTCGCCGACACCCAGTCCTGCACCTGCCGCACGACCTCGTTCCAGCGGTCGGGCTGGAGCAGCTGCTCCACCTGCACGACGAGTTGCGCGATCTGCCCGACGATGATGGGCACGACCATCACGATGATCCCGGCGAAGATGCCGAGGACCCCGAGGATCGTCACGAGCACGGCCGCCCAGCGCGGGAGGCCGCGCCTCTCGAGGAACGAGACCACGGGGTCGAGCCCGAGCGAGAGGAAAAGCGCCGTGCCGACGTAAAGGAGGATCGTCGAGAGGTTCTGTACACTGCCGATGAGCAGGAGGCCGACTCCGACGCCGAGCGTAGCCAGCAGTGCGACCCGGAATGGGTTGTGGATCTTCATGCCGCCAGACTCCCGCCTCAGCGGGCGTTCGCGCCCGTGACGTCAGGATACTGACGACGGCGGCGCCAATTGCGCGCGACGGGCCTCGCCGAGAACTTTCAGCCGCCCTCGGATACTCTGGAACGTCGATTCTTCGGTGGCGCCCGAGCCGCCGGTGGGGATGGTGTGAAGCGTGAGATTCGTCTGGGCTGTGGTGGCGTTCGTCATCGCGGCCGTCATGATCGGTGCCGGAATCGCCCAGAGGACGGTGTTCCAGGGTCCATCCGAGGCCTCGGCGACCGTTCAGACCGAGGGCACGTCCGCCTACACGCTCGTCGATGGCGCGCTGCTCACCAGCGTGCCGGGGGCTCAGACGCTGCGCGTGGAGGGTGACGGCGAGGTGTTCGCCGCCTACGGCCGCACCGCCGACATGGAGGCATGGCTGGCCGATGTGCCCTACACCGCCGTGACCGTCGACGGCGAAGGCGTCGTGCAGACCAGTGAGGTGCAGCCCACCGTGACGGCGACCAGCGCCGCGGCGGCCGGTCGCAGCCCCGTCGACTCCGACCTGTGGCTCGACGAGTACGAACAGACGGGCACGCTCTCCGCCACCCTGCAGTTGCCGAGCGAGATGAGCGTGCTCATCGCGTCCGACGGCATCGCCCCCGCTCCCGCCAACGTCAGCGTGAGCTGGCCCATCGACGACTCCACCCCGTGGGCCGGCCCCCTCATCGTCGGCGGGGGCATCGTGCTGCTCGTCGGTCTCGTGCTCTACCTGCTCGGCATCCGGCACGTGCGCCGCTCGCGTCGTCCGCGCCGAAAGGGACTGCCCCTGCCCGTCACCGAGCCGATCTCGATGGTCGGCGGCGCCGAGGCGAAGGGCGTCATCAGCGACAGCCCCGGCCGACGCGGTTCGCGTGGACGTGGCGTCCTCGGCGGACGCAGGGCGCTCATCGCGATGCCCGCTCTGGGTGTCTCGGTCGCCCTCCTCGCCGGCTGCTCCGCCGACGCGTGGCCGCAGTTCGCCGCTCAGGAGACACCGAGCCCTACACCGACCGTGATCGTCCCCGAGGGGCAGTTCCCTCCCGCCGTCACCGAGGCGCAGGCGCAGCGCATCGTGTCGCGCGTGTCGTCGACAGTGGCGCAGGCCGATGCGGCCCTCGACGCGACGGGGGCCGCTGAGCGTCTCGCGGGCCCCGCGCTGGCGGAACGCCAGACCAACTACACGCTGCGCGCGGCGATCCCCGACCGGGCCACTCTGCCGGCCATCCCCGCCGAGCCGGTGCAGATCGTGCTCCCGCAGACCACGGGGGCCTGGCCGCGCACGCTCATGACGGTCGTGGAGTCCGCGGATGCCGCGACGCCGACGACGACGATCATGATGATGACGCAGGAGTCGCCCTGGGACGAGTACAAGGCGTCCTACGTCGGCAACCTGGAGGCATCCACCAATCTGCCCGAGCTCGCTGCGCCCTACGTCGGGGCGACGCAGGTGCCGCCGGACTCGAGTTTCCTCGTGCTGGCGCCCGAGAAGGTCGCCGCGGCGTACGCCGACATCATCAACAACGGGCAGAACAGTGCGTCGTGGTCGACGTTCGACACCGCCAACGACCTGTTGCTGTCGGCCATCCAAGACAATAAGACCAAACGCACCGACGAATTGAACCAGACCGGTGCGGGAACCGCGGAGATCAGCTTCGCGGCGTCGGCCGGCCCCGCGACCCCGATCGCCCTCGCCACGCTCGACACCGGCGCGATCGTCGCGGTCAACGTCTACGAGAGCGACACCGCGAAGCCGACCAACGCCGACGCTGTCATCAAGCTCGACAACAACCCCGCGGTCAAGGCCCTCACCGGGGTCGACCAATCCGCGACCGGCTTCACCACGACCTACTCCGATCAGGTGTTCTTCTACGTGCCCAGCCAGGGCTCAGACGACCAGATCCGCCTGCTCGGTTACCGATCCAGCCTCCTCGAAGCGAAGGTGTCCCCGTGAGCACTCCCGCCCCCGGTTCCGTCTTGCGCGGTGCCGTCGACCTCTCGTCGCTGCGCAACCGCCCGCAGACTCCCGCGCCCGCGTCTGCCGACGCCCAGGCGGGTGGCGCGACCCCCCTCGTCTTCGATGTGACGGATGCCACTTTCGGCGACGTCCTCGAGCTCTCGCGCACCGTGCCGGTGGTCATCGACCTGTGGGCCGAGTGGTGTCAGCCCTGCAAGCAGCTGAGCCCCGTGCTCGAGAAGGTCGTCACCGAGCTCGGCGGACGCCTCGTGCTCGCCAAGGTCGATGTCGATGCGAACCCGCAGCTGGCGCAGGGCTTCCGTGCGCAGTCCATCCCGATGGTCCTCGCGCTCGTCGCGGGGCAGCCCGTTCCTCTGTTCACGGGGGCGGTACCCGAAGAACAGGTGCGCGACGTGTTCGCCCAGCTGCTGCAGCTCGCCGCTCAGCACGGCGTGACGGGCACAGTGCCGGTCGAGGGGGTCGCGCCGGCCGAGGAGCCCGGTGACGAGCCACTCCCGCCGCTGCACGCCGAAGCATTCGCCGCGATCGAGGAGGGCGACTACGCCCGTGCGGTCGCCGCCTACGAGAAGGCCCTCGTCGAGGATCCGCGCGATGCCGATGCGCGAGCCGGTCTCGGGCAGGTGCGCCTGCTCGCTCGCGTGCAGGACGCCGACCTGCAGGCTGCCCGCGCGGCCGCCGCAGCGTCGCCGACCGGTATCGAGGCGCAGTTCCTCGTCGCCGACCTCGATGTCGTCGGCGGACACGTCGACGATGCCTTCGGGCGTCTGCTCGAAATCTTCGCGGCGCTTCCCACGGACGAGCGGGCCCCCGTGCGCGAGCGTCTGCTCGAGCTGTTCGGCCTCATCGGTGACGACGACGCACGCGTCATCCGCGCGCGCACCCGCTTGGCATCCCTGCTCTTCTGAGCCACCGGCGGGGGCGTGATCCTCGCCCCCGCGCCACGTACGAAGGCCCCGTCCGAGGACGGGGCCTTCGACGTTCGCGTGCCGTCAGGCGTCGGCGCGGTGGTGCAGCCAGAGCACACCCAGCGGCGGGAGCGTCAGCGTCGCGTTGCCGCGGGCGTCGGTCGTCACCGCGCCGAGGTTACCCTGGCCCGAGCCGCCGAACACCTCGGCGTCGCTGTTGAGCACCTCGGTCCAGGTGCCCGCCTCGGGAAGGTCGAGCGGGAAGTCGCCCAGGGGAACGCCCGAGAAGTTGCAGACGACTGCGACGGTGTTGCCGTGGTGGTCACGGCGCGCGAAGGCGAGTACGTTCGGATTCCACGCCGGCGCACCGAGGCGAGAGAATGCCGCCCCGTCGTGATCGCGCGACCAGAGGGCCGCCTGATCCTTATAGACGCGATTCAGCTCGGCGACGAACTCGTGCAGCTGTCGGTGGGCGGGCTGGTCGAGCATCCACCAGTCGAGGCTGCGCGATTCGGACCACTCCGACATCTGGCCGAACTCCTGGCCCATGAACAGCAGCTGTTTGCCCGGGTGGCCCCACATGTAGGCCAGGAACGCGCGCATGTTCGCCAGCTTCTGCCAGTGGTCTCCCGGCATCCGTCCGAAGAGGCTGCCCTTGCCGTGCACGACCTCGTCGTGGCTGATGGGGAGCACGAAGTTCTCGCTGAACGAGTAGACAAACGAGAACGACAGTTCTCCTTCGTGGTGCGAGCGGTACATGGGGTCGCGCCCGATGTACTGCAACGAGTCGTTCATCCAGCCCATGTTCCACTTGAAGCCGAAGCCCAGACCCGCGGCCGACGTCGGCGCGGTCACCCCGGGGAAGCTGGTGGACTCCTCGGCGATGAGCGCGATGCCGGGGTAGCGCTTGTAGGAGGTCGCGTTCACCTCCTGCAGGAAGCGGACGGCCTCGAGGTTCTCGCGGCCCCCGAACTGGTTGGGCGCCCACTCTCCCTCGTTGCGGGAGTAGTCGAGGTAGAGCATGGACGCCACGGCATCCACCCTCAGTCCATCGACGTGGAACTCTTCGAACCAGTACAGCGCGTTGGCGACGAGGAAGTTGCGCACCTCGTTGCGGCCGTAGTCGAAGATGAGCGTGCCCCAGTCCTTGTGCTCGCCGCGACGCGGGTCGGGGTGCTCGTAGAGCGCTTCACCGTCGAAGCGGGCGAGGGCGAAGTCGTCCTTCGGGAAGTGTCCGGGGACCCAGTCCATGATGACGCCGATGTCGGCCTGGTGAAGCCGGTCGATCAGGTAACGCAGGTCGTCGGGGTTTCCGAAGCGGCTGGTGGGGGCGTAGTAGCCCGACACCTGATAGCCCCACGAGCCGCCGAAGGGGTGCTCGGACAGGGGCAGGAACTCGACGTGCGTGAAGCCCTGGGCACCGACGTAGTCGATGATCTCGTCGGCCGCGTCGCGGTAGGACAGGCCCTGCTTCCACGAGCCGAGGTGCAGCTCGTAGATCGACATCGGGCGATCGATCGGAGCGGTGGAGGAGCGGTGCGCGATCCACGCCTCGTCTGCCCAGCTGTAGTCGGATTCGGTGACGACCGACGCCGTCGCCGGCGGCACCTCGGCGAGGCGCGCCATGGGGTCGGCCTTCTCGATCCACTGACCGCCGCGGGTCAGGATCTCGAACTTGTACCGCGTGCCGGTTCCGATGCCCGGGATGAACACCTCCCACACGCCGCTGCCACCCATCGAGCGCATGGCACTGCCCGAGCCGTCCCAGCCGTTGAAGTCGCCGATGACGCGCAGGGCACGCGCATCGGGTGCCCAGACCGTGAAGGCCACGCCGTGCGATCCGTCGAGCTCGCGTACGTGTGCCCCGAGGACTCGCCACAACTCTTCGTGGCGGCCCTCCGAGACGAGGTGGAGGTCGAGCTCGCCGATGGAGGGCGCATGCCGGTAACCGTCGTCGGCGACGTGTTCGCTGCCCTCGTAGCGCGCGCGCACGGTGTATGCACCGGGGTGGTCCTCGGTGTGCGCCTCCCAGATACCGCCGCGTAGGTGCTCCAACGGCACGCTCTGACCGTCGGCGAGTTCGGCGACGACCTCGAGGGCGAGGGGACGCCGCGAACGGATCACCCAGCCGTCACCGGTCTCGTGCACGCCCAGCACGCTGTGCGGGTCGTGGTGGGCACCGTGGGCGACGGCATCCAGGATCTCAGCGGGGAGCGGGGTCATCGGTTCTCCTTGACGTGCAGGATGTGCACGGGCTCGTTGAAGGCGTCGAGACGCACGAAGTTGTGGTCGGCCCAGGTCCAGACCTGGCCGGTCACGAGGTCTTCGACGTCGTACGACGCGCCCGGCTCGATGCCGAAGACGGTCGTGTCGAGGTGGACGGTCGTCTCGCGTGTGGAGTGCGGGTCGACGTTGGCCACGACGATGATCGTGTCGGAGGCGCCGGTCGGCGAGAGCTCTGCGGGCAGGTGCTTGGAGTAGACCAGGGTCGCGTCGTCGTCGCTCCAGTGCACGTCGAGGTTGCGCAGCTGACGGAGAGCCGGATGGGCGCGTCGCGCCGCGTTGAGCATGCGCAGGTACGGCGCGATCGAGTGCCCGGAGGCCTCAGCGCCCTCCCAGTCGCGGAACTTGTACTCGTACTTCTCGTTGTCGATGTTCTCTTCGGACCCCGGGCGGGCGACGTTCTCGATCAGTTCGTACCCCGCGTACACGCCGTACGTCGGAGCCGCGGTCGCGGCGATGGCGGCGCGGATCTTGTACGCCGGCCGTCCGCCGTACTGCAGGTATTCGGTGAGGATGTCGGGGGTGTTCACGAAGAGGTTGGGGCGCAGGAAGTCGTCGGTCTCGTGCGCGAGCGCACCGAGGAACTCCTCGAGTTCTTCCTTCGTGTTGCGCCAGGTGAAGTACGTGTAGCTCTGTTGGAAACCTGCCATGGCCAAGCCCTGCATGGGGGCGGGCCGTGTGAAGGCCTCGGCGAGGAACACCGCATCGGGCTCTTCGGCGCTCACCGTGGCGATCAGCCACTCCCAGAACTGCAGGGGCTTGGTGTGCGGGTTGTCGACGCGGAAGATGGTCACGCCCTGGGCGATCCAGTGGCGCACGATGCGCAGCACCTCGGCCCGGATGCCGTCGGGATCGTTGTCGAAGTTGACCGGATAGATGTCCTGGTACTTCTTCGGCGGGTTCTCGGCGAACGCGATCGAGCCGTCGGGCAGCGTCGTGAACCACTCGGGGTGCTCCGCGACCCAGGGGTGATCGGGCGACGCCTGGAGCGCGAGGTCGAGGGCCACCTCGAGGCCGTTGTCGCGCGCAGCTGCCACGAACGCCCGGAAGTCGTCGAGGGTGCCGAGGTCGGGGTGGACCGCGTCGTGACCGCCCGCGGCACCGCCGATGGCCCACGGCGAACCCGGGTCGCCCGGCTGCGTGACGAGAGTGTTGTTCGGGCCCTTGCGGTTGGTCTCGCCGATGGGGTGGATCGGCGGCAGGTAGAGCACGTCGAAACCCATGCCGGCGACGCCGGGGAGACGGTCGACGGCGGTGCGGAACGTGCCGCTGACGACGGAACCGTCCTCGCCTCGCGTGGCGCCCTCGGAGCGCGGGAAGAACTCGTACCAGGCGCCGACGCCGGCGCGTTCGCGTTCGACGAGCAGCTCGGCATCCCGGCCCACCGAGACCAGACCCATCATCGGGCGTGCGGCGAACAGCGCGGCGATCGCGGGATCGCGCACGATCGACAGGGCGACGTCGTCGTGGAGGTCCGGGTCGCGAAGAGCCCGCGCGGCTTCGTACAGCGCATCTTTGTCGGTGCCGGGGCGCTTCTTCTCGCCGCGCGCGCGATCGAAGAGCTCCGCGCCCATCTCGCGCATGAGCGCACTGTCGACACCCGCCGCGATCTTGACCTCGGCGGCGTGCTCCCACGTGGCGAAGTCGTCGGCGAAGGACTCGAACCGGAACCGCCACACGCCCTGCTCGAGCGGCGCGACGATCGTGGACCACCGGTCGAATCCGTCGTTCAGGGGGCTGAGGCGGTGCAACGACTCGTCACCCGAGGGCGAGAACAAGCGCAGGTTGACACCGATGCGGTCGTGACCCTCGCGGAAGGCGGTGACCGTGAACGGCACGGCTTCCCCGACGTAGGCCGATGGGCGGAAGGCTCCGCCCGGCACGCTCGGGTGGGGGAGCGCCATCGGAATGCGCGGTGTGACCACGCGTCGCGACGTGGGCGTCGGTTTGACCGGACGCACGGGGATCGAGGCGGCGCTGCGCCAGGGCAGCTCGGGCGAAAGTGTCGTCGTGGTGGCCACGATCCGAACCTACCGCGGGCCACCGACGTTGCCGCATCGTTTCGTGCGGCCTTGACAGCGGGGCCTGATCAGTCGACGCGGAACAACCGCATCGACGCACCGGCGAGGGGAACGACGTCGCCCGGCGCGAACGTCGCGCGGACGTCGGAGGGTGTCTCGTCGGCGCTGGACCACAGCTCGACGAATACGGCGTCCTCGAGGTCGGGGAGAACGATGTCGGATGGGTGCTCCGTGCCGTGGATGACCAACAGCACGCGATTGGGCGCCTCGAGCTCGGGTGTCGAGGTCGCGAGGTATTGCAGCGTGCGGTGGGCCGGGTCGTTCCACCGGTCGCTCGACATGGTCTGGCCGTGCTCGTCGAACCACTCCATGACCGACGCCGAGGGGATCTGCTCCCCGAGGCGCGCGAAGCGCTGAGGACGCAACGCCGGGTTGTCGCGACGCAGCTGGAGCAATCGCTGCGTGTGGGCGAAAAGGTCGCGCTGCCACGGCGCCATGTCCCACGACAACCAGGTGAGGGCCGAGTCATGGCAGTAGGCGTTGTTGTTGCCGCGCTGCGTGCGTCCCATCTCGTCGCCGGCGGTGATCATCGGCACCCCTGCCGAGAGCAGCAGCGTGCCCATCAGGTTGCGCATGGCCGTTCGCCGGGTGGCGAGAACGCGCTGATCGTCGGTCGGGCCCTCGGCCCCGTGGTTGAAGGAGCGGTTGGTGTCGGCTCCGTCCCGATTCTGCTCGCCGTTGCCGAGGTTGTGCTTGACGTCGTACGACACGAGATCGCGCAGGGTGAAGCCGTCGTGCGCGGTGACGAAGTTCACGCTCGCGAGGGGCCCGCGCTCCTCGCTGAAAGTGTTCGAGGAGCCGGCGAGGCGCGTGGCGAACCCGCCGATGCCGACGGGGGCGGTGTCGGCGCGGCGGGCGTAGTCGATGTCGCTCAGCCAGAAGTTGCGGACACGGTCGCGGTAGCGGTCGTTCCATTCGAGCCAGCCGTCGCCGAAATTGCCGGTCTGCCAGCCGCCCATCCCGACGTCCCACGGCTCGGCGATGAGCTTCGTGCCTGAAACGGCGGCTTCTTCGCGGAGCGCGGTGAGCAGCGGGTGGTCGGGCGCGAACGAATGCCTTTCGTCGCGGCCGAGGGTCACCGCGAGATCGAAGCGGAACCCGTCGATCTGCACTTCGTCCGCCCAGTAGCGCACCGAGTCGAGCACGAGACGGGCCGCGGCATCCGTCGACGTGTTGACCGCGTTGCCGCACCCGGTCTCATCGATGTACGCGCCCTCCGCCGTCTGCCGGTAGTACGACCGGTTGTCGATTCCGCGCAGACTCGTGCGTGGCCCTCCGAGGCCCTCTTCGGCGGTGTGGTTGTAGACCACGTCGAGGATGACCTCGAGCCCCGCCTCGTGCAGCAGCTTGACCATTCCCTTGAACTCGCGCAGGACGGCCTCGGGCCCCTCTGCGCGGTTCGCCGCCGTGGCATAGGGCGCGTGCGGGGTGAAGAAGTTCAGCGTGTTGTAGCCCCAGTAGTTGGTGAGACCGAGCTGAAGCAGCCGCGGTTCGGTCGCGAACGCGTGTACCGGCAGCAGCTCCACGCTGGTGATACCCAGTGAGAGAAGGTGCTCGATCATCGCGGGGTGGGCGAGGCCCGCATACGTGCCGTGCAGCGCCGGCGGGATGAACGGATGCCGCTTGGTCAAGCCCTTCACGTGGCCCTCGTAGATGACCGTGCGATCCAGCGGCACGCGCGGCTTGGTCGAGGTACCCCAGTCGAAGGAACCGTCGACCACCACCGAACGCCAGTCGCCGAAACTACCCGAGACGAGTCCGCGCGAGTAAGGATCGACGAGCAACGACTGCGGGTTGAAGGTGTGGCCCGCACCGTGCGGCCCGCCGACGCGGATGGCGTAGCGCGCGCCGGGGCGCAGCAGAGGCGTGGTGGCCTCGAAGACTCCGCCTCCGACGGGGGAGAGGGCGATCGTCTCGGTAGCCCAGTCGAGATCGACGTCGTCGAAGATCAGCAGCTGCATCGCATCGGCCGACGCCGACCAGACGCGCAGCGTTCCGCCGTCGGGGCCGAGGCGCACACCGAGGTCGTCGAACGCGGGGTTCAGCAGAGCAGGACGGGTCGCCAGGGCGGGCTCGGTTCGGACCATGCGTCTTAGGGTAGTGAAGGCAGCGGACAGCGTGAGGGGGACGTAGGGTGCAGGTCTACCTCGATCACGCCGCGACGACGCCGCTGCGCGCAGAAGCCCGCGACGCGTGGCTCGACGCGCATCGGGTGCTCGGCAATCCGTCATCCATCCACGGAGCGGGCCAGGCGACGCGTCGATTGCTCGAAGACGCCCGCGAGCAGCTCGCCGAGGTGCTCGGCTGCCAGCCCATCGAGATCGTCTTCACCTCCGGCGGCACGGAGGCGGCCAACCTCGCGCTGAAGGGCCTGTGGTGGTCGCGGCCCGAGGGGAGGGATGCCGTCGTGCTCCCCGACGGCGAACACCATGCGACGCTCGACGTGGTGAGTTGGCTCGCGTCTGCCGAGAGCGCGGCGGTGCGCGCCGTGGCGCTCGACGCGCGCGGGCGCATCGACGCCGACGCGTTCTCCTCGGCCCTTCCCGGTTCGGCCCTCGCGACCGCGCTCGTGGCCAACAACGAGGTGGGGACCCTTCAGGATGCCGCGGGCCTGGCCGCTGCGGCATCCGGGGCCTCCGTTCCCCTGCACCTCGACGCCGTCTCGGCGCTGGGGCAGGTTGAGGTCGACTTCGCCGCTTGGCGGGGGGAAGGCACCGCCCCCGGGGGTCTCGCGGCGATGTCGGTCTCGGCGCACAAGGTCGGCGGCCCCGTCGGGGTGGGCGCGGCGGTCGTGTCGCGGCATGCGCGGCTGACCCCGCTGGTGCACGGCGGCGGCCAGCAGCGGGGCCTTCGCGCGGGGACCCAGGACGTCGCCGGGGCGGCCGCGTTCGCTGCGGCGGCCCGCGCCGCTGAGGCGGAGCGCGTCGGGGAGTCGGCGCGGCTCGTCGCCCTCCGCGAGCGGTTGATCGCCGGCATCCGCTCGTCGATCCCGCAGGCGCGCCTGCTCGGCGACCCGGACGATCGCCTCCCCGGCAATGCGCACGTGCTGTTCCCGGATGCCGCGGGCGAGACTCTGCTGTTCCTGCTCGACATGGCGGGGATCGCGGTGTCGACGGGGTCGGCGTGTCAGGCGGGCGTCGCCGAGCCGTCGCACGTCGTCCTGGCCCTCGGCCTCGACGACCGGGCGGCGCGTTCGGTGCTGCGTTTCACCCTCGGCTACACCTCCACCTCGTCCGACGTCGACGACGTGCTCGCCCGCCTGCCCGAGGCCTACGCCCGAGCCGTGGCATCCGGCGCCCGTACAGCGGCACGTTCGTAGACTGGGGCGATGCGAGTTCTGGCGGCGATGAGCGGTGGGGTCGACTCCGCGGTGGCGGCGGCCCGCGCCGTCGAGGCGGGGCACGACGTGGTCGGCGTGCATCTCGCGCTCTCGCGTGCCGGAGGCACGCTCCGCGCGGGCAGCCGGGGGTGCTGCACGATCGAAGACGCGATGGACGCGCGCCGCGCCGCCGACAAGCTCGGGATGCCGTTCTACGTGTGGGACTTCTCGGAGCGCTTCCGCGACGACGTGATCGACGACTTCGTCGCCGAGTACCGTGCCGGTCGCACCCCGAACCCCTGCATGCGCTGCAACGAGAAGATCAAGTTCGCCGCCCTCCTGGAGCGCGCGCTCGAGCTCGGCTTCGACGCCGTGTGCACCGGCCACTACGCGACCCTCGTCGACACGCCCGAGGGCCGTGAGCTGCACCGCGCGTCCGACAACGCCAAGGACCAGTCGTACGTGCTGGGCGTCCTCACCGCCGAGCAACTCGCACACACCTCCTTCCCTCTGGGGTCCACGCCGTCGAAGGCGCTCGTGCGTGCGGAGGCGGAATCGCGCGGTCTCTCGGTGGCGCAGAAGCCCGACAGCCACGACATCTGCTTCATCCCCGACGGCGACACGCGCGGCTGGCTCGCCGACAAGGTAGGGGCCGAGCGCGGCGAGATCCTCGACCGCACCGGCGCCGTGATCGGTTCGCACGAGGGCGCTCACGCGTTCACCGTCGGACAGCGCCGCGGTCTGCAGCTGGGCGTGCCGGCGGCCGATGGAAAGCCCCGCTTCGTGCTCGAGGTGCGGCCGGTCAACAACACGGTCGTCGTCGGCCCGAAGGAGGCGCTCGCCTGCTCCGAGATCGCGGGGGAGCGCTTCACCTGGGCGGGACGCGCACCGTCGACCGACTCCTTCGCCTGCGACGTGCAGATCCGTGCGCACGCCGACCCGGTTCCCGCGTTCGCGTCTCTGGTAGACGGTCTGCTCACGGTGCGGCCCGACACTCCGTTCGACGGCGTCGCTCCGGGGCAGACCGCGGTGCTCTACGACGGCACGCGCGTGGTCGGGCAGTTCACGATCGACCGGACCGTGTCGGCGGTGCCGGTCGACGCCTGAGCCGGGGCGCCGCGTTTCCGACCCGGTAAGTGTGATCGGGGGAGGGCGTTGGACGAGCGGAGGGTGCCGTTCACGTGGGGGTCCTCTTTCCGTCCCGGGTCCTCCGCTCGTCACCCGGGCGCCGGGCATCGTCGACACAGCAAGGCCCTCGGACGATGTCGGAGCCCGTCCCTAAGCTGAGACGGTGACTTCCCCCGACCAGCTTCCCGACCTCTCCCTCGACGACGCACGTGTCGAGGCGGCCGACCTCACCCAGCGCATCGTCGGTGCGCGCGAGGTGTACTACGGGCGTGACGCTGAGCTCGTCGACGACGCCACCTACGACGGCTGGATGCACCGGCTCGAAGCCCTCGAACGGCTGCATCCGGAGCTGCAGGGGCAGGACAGCCCCACCCTCTCGGTGGGCGCGGCCGAGGCGACCGACCTCGCCACCATCGAGCACGCCGAGCGCATGCTCAGCCTCGACAACGTCTTCTCCGCCGACGAGCTGCGCGACTGGGCTGTCAAGACCGAGGCGGCCGCCGGGCGGAAGGTGCACTGGCTCAGCGAACTCAAGATCGACGGCCTGGCGATCAACCTGCGCTACGAGAACGGCGTGCTGACGTCGGCGGCGACCCGCGGCGACGGGCGCGTCGGCGAGATCGTCACCGACAACGCTCTGCGCGTGACGGGGGTCCCGCGCCGGCTCTCGGGCGAGGGCCATCCCGCTCTCGTCGAGGTACGCGGTGAGGTCTTCATCCCGGTGGCGAAGTTCGAGAACCTCAACCGTCTGCAGGGGGAGTACCGCGACCGCGCGGTCGCCGAGGCGCGCGAACGGGCGGCAGGCCGTCGGGGTGCGCGCGCCTTCGACGAAGAGAAGGCCGAGATCGCCGCCGCCCGACGCTTCCCCGCCTTCGCGAATCCGCGCAACGCCGCCAGCGGCGGTCTCCGTCAGCAGATCGAGAAGAAGACCGGGCTCGAGCTCGAAGCAGGGCTCGCCCGTATCGAGTCGCTCGCGCTCTACGTCCACGGGATCGGCGCGTGGCCCGAGCCGCCGGTGGCGGCGCAGAGCGAGATCTACGACCTCCTCGGATCGTGGGGCCTGCCTACATCCCCTTACAGCCGGGTGGAGTCGACCATCGACGGCGTCCTGTCGTTCGTCGCGCACCACGGTGAGCATCGGCACGCCGTCGAGCACGAGATCGACGGCGTGGTCGTCAAGGTCGATGAGCTCGCGCTGCACGACGAACTCGGGGCGACCAGCCGCGCTCCGCGCTGGGCGATCGCCTACAAGTACCCGCCCGAGCAGGTCAACACGAAGCTGCTCGACATCGTCGTCTCGGTCGGGCGCACGGGCCGTGCGACCCCCTTCGCGGTCATGGAGCCGGCGAAGGTTTCGGGCAGCGTCGTGCGACAGGCGACCCTGCACAACCAGGACGTCGTGAAGGTCAAAGGCGTCCTCATCGGCGACACGGTCGTGCTGCGGAAGGCCGGCGACGTCATCCCCGAGGTGCTCGGGCCGGTGGTCGAACTGCGAGACGGCAGCGAACGCGCCTTCATCATGCCCACCGACTGCCCCGAGTGCGGCACGGCGCTCCGGCCCGCGAAGGAGGGCGACATCGACCTGCGCTGTCCGAACGCGCGATCCTGCCCGGCACAGGTCCGCGGGCGCGTCGAGCACATCGGCTCGCGGGGCGCCCTCGACATCGAGGCACTCGGTGAAGTGACGGCCGCGGCCCTGACGCAGCCCGAGGTGCCCGAGCGGCCGCCGCTCGACACCGAGGCGGGGCTGTTCGATCTGACGATCGAGGAGCTCGTCCCCATCGAGGTGGTCGTCCGTGAGTCCGAAACGGGTGAACGCAAGATCGACCCCGACACCGGTGAACTGGTGCGACGAGCTCCCTTCCAGAAGCTCGGTCCCGCGTCCTACCCGCCGGGCAGCGAAGAACTCGATGCCGCCGAACGGCGACGCCGCGGCATCCGGAAAGACTTCCGAGAGGTACTCCCGTCGGAGCAGGCGACGAAGCTGGTGGCCGAACTGCAGAAGGCCAAGACGAAAGACCTGTGGCGTCTGCTCGTGTCGCTCAACATCCGTCACGTCGGACCGGTCGCAGCCCGCGCCCTCGCGCAGTGGTTCGGCTCGCTCGACGCCATCCGCGCGGCATCACGCGAAGAGCTCGCCGCTGTCGAAGGGGTGGGCGGCATCATCGCCGACGCGGTGATCGATTGGTTCGAGGTCGACTGGCACCGCGAGATCGTCGACCGCTGGCAGGCCGCCGGCGTGCGCTTCGCCATTCCCGGCCATCCCGGTCCGGGAGCCGCGGCGGCCGCGGGCGGCGTGCTCGTGGGGGTCACGGTGGTGGCGACAGGCTCGATCGAGGGGTACACGCGCGAGGGCGCGCAGGAGGCGATCATCTCCGCGGGGGGCAAGGCGGCGTCGAGCGTGTCGAAGAAGACGGACTTCGTCGCGGCGGGTCCGGGTGCAGGATCCAAACTCGCGAAGGCCGAGGCACTCGGGCTGCGGATTCTGGATGCCGCGCAGTTCCGCATCCTCGTCGAGCAGGGCCCTGCGGCGCTCGACGGCGATCAAGAGACGGTCGATGAGGACGCGGGCGGCGGTTCCGCCGACTGACACGTCCGGCGGGAGGAGACGACGGAGGGGCGGGAGACCGAGCACCCGCCCCTTCGTCCGATGTCAGCCCTGGCAGGCCGTTCCGGCTTGCGTGAAGCTCTCCTGCAGCGCGGTCACCTGAGCGCCGAACTCGCTCGCTCGGGTGGGGTCGGCCGTGAAGCCCTCGAGGAACGCCGCATACTCGTCGAGCTGGGCGCCGGCCTTCTGCGCGACGGGAGCGATCTCCTCGTTCGTGATGCGCGAGAACTCGCCCTGTACCTTCTCGGTCAGCGCGTTGAAGGCCGTGAGAGTGCCCTGCAGGTCGGCGGTGTCCATGGCCTGGCTGGTCGACACCACGTCGCGGAAGGACGCGATGACGATCTGGCAGGCGTCGGCCTTCGACTGTCCGCCCTCCGTGTCGGCGGCCTCCGGCGACGGTGACGAGGCCGCCGGGGTCGAGGCGGCCGGTGCCACCGACTCGGCCGCTGTCGTCGAGGCGTCACCGGCGGAGCAGCCGGCGAGCAGCAGCAGCGCCGACGCGGCGAAGAGAGCGAACGGCACACGTGTTCTGGTCATGATTTACCCCCACAAGTCACAGCCGGGCCGCGATCGACCCGCGTTGCCACCGTAGCGAAGGACGCGAACGCGGTAGCCTCCGCCGCGGCGGCTCAGTCGGACAACAGCTGGTCGCGCACCTGCCGCCGCAGGACCTTGCCGATGAGCGAGCGCGGGAGCTCCTCGACCACGACGAGGCGCTTCGGCACTTTGTAGGGCGTCAGGATGCCGCGCGCGAACGCGCGGACGGCCTCCGCCTCGAACGTGTCGGGATCCGAAGGGACGACCGCCGCGACGACCTGCTCGCCGGAGTGCTCGTCGGGCAGCCCCACGACCGCGACGTCGATCACGGACGGGTGCTGGCGCAGCACGCTCTCGACCTCGGTGGGGGCCACGTTGAAGCCGCCGGTGATGATCAGTTCTTTGATCCGGTCGGCGATGCGGACGAAGCCCGCCTCGTCGATCGTCACGATGTCACCGGTGCGGAACCAGTCGTCGACGAACACGGCCGCGGTTTCTTCGGGCTTGCCGTAGTACCCGCGGAACACCTGCGGCCCCCGTACGAGGAGTTCGCCGCGCTCGACGTCGGTGTGCGGGTCGTCGGGGTCGACGACGCGGCACTCCGTCCCCGGGAGGGGCAGCCCCACCGTTCCGGCGACACGGTTGTCGGCGACGGGGTTCGCCATCAGCACGGGGGAGCACTCGCTGAGGCCGTACCCCTCGACGAGGAACCCGCCCGTCGCCTTCTCGAACGGCACGACGAGCTCGTGCGGGAGGGCCATGGCGCCGGAGATGGCCACGTCGGTGCCGGCGAGCGAGACACCCTGCTGCTGCGCCGCCGTCAGGAGCCGGTCGGCGATGGGCGGCACGAGCGGGAGGAACGTGGCCGGGTGCTTCTTCGTGGCGGCGAGCACGAGATCGGGATCGAACTTCGGGAAGAGCACCAGACGCGCGCCCATGGACATCGCGAATGTCAGGCACAGCGTGAGGCCGTAGGCATGGAACATCGGCAGGACCGCGTAGACCACGCACCCCTCGCCCCGGACGATCTGCGGGACCCACGCCCGCGCCTGAGCGGCGTTCGCGAGGAGGTTCGCGTGAGTGAGCATCGCACCCTTCGGTGTGCCCGTCGTGCCACTCGTGTACTGGATGATCGCGAGGTCATCGGCCGCGGGGCCGGGATGCGAGGCCGGAAGCGCCGTGTGCCGGACGAGATCGTCCCAGTCGACCGCGCCTTTCGTCTTCGCATGGAGTGCCGACCGCGACCGCCGTGCCTTGGCGAGCGGAAGTCGGAGGGCGAGACGCGTCATCAGGGGCATCGCGCGGGTCACGTCGACCGAGACGAGCGTGTCGACGCGGAGGTCGACGGGGAACTCCTGCACCGTCGCGACGACCTTGCTCCACACGATCGCGTGCTTCGCACCGTGGTCTTCGAACTGCTTGCGCAGTTCGCGCGGGGTGTAGAGCGGATTGTGTTCGACCACCACTGCGCCCAGGCGCAGCACCGCGTAGAAGGCGACGATGTGCTGCGGACAGTTCGGCAGCACGATGGCGACGGGATCCCCCGCACGGACACCCTGGGCCGCCAAGGCGGCAGCTGCGCGCGCGATCTGCTCGGAGAGCTCGGCGTAGGTCGTCTCCCGTCCGAAGAACTGCAGGGCAGGGGCGTCGGGATAATCGCGGACGGACGCGTCGACGATGTCGATGAGCGAACCGCTCTGCGGGGCCAGGTCTTCCGGCACCCCCGCGGCGTAGCTCGTGGTCCAGGGTCGCGGCGGATCGAAGCTCGTCACCCGGCCAGCCTAGAACGCGGGCTGTTCCCGCCGGCCGACCTGTCCACAGCCGACGAGGAACGATCGGTCACCCGGTTCCCGGGGGACGGGAATCGACGCGCACCCCATCCACCGCGGTCCCGGGTGTCGGCGACGCGCGAACTAGACTCGACGGGTGTCTGAAATCACCCCTGATCTCGTGCGCCATCTCGGTGTGCTCGCTCGGATCCAGTTGAGCGACGAAGAGGTGCAGAGCCTCACCGGCCAACTGGATGCCATCGTCGACAACATCGCGAAGGTGTCCGAGGTCGCGACCCCGGATGTCGTCGCGACGAGCCACCCGATCCCGCTCGAGAACGTCTTCCGCCCCGACGTCGTGCAGCCGCAGCTGACGCGCGAGCAGGTGCTGCAGAACGCGCCCGACCAAGCCGACGGCCGTTTCCGCGTCACCGCGATCCTGGGGGAGGAACAGTGACCGGCAACATCCCGTCGACGACCGACCTCGTGTGCACTGCGTCCGCGAAGAAGGAGCAGGGACGATGAGCGATCTCACCCGCCTGACCGCAGCCGAGCTGGCCGCGAAGCTCTCGGCATCCGAGGTGTCCAGCGTCGAAGCCACGCAGGCGCATCTCGACCGCATCGCCGCCGTCGACGGTGACGTCCACGCCTTCCTCCACGTCAGTGACCACGCGCTCGACGTCGCGCGCGACATCGACCGCCGCCGCGCCGCCGGTGAGCCGCTGCACGAGCTGGCCGGTGTTCCCCTGGCGGTGAAAGACGTCCTGGTCACCACCGACATGCCCTCCACGAGCGGATCGAAGATCCTCGAGGGCTACATGTCGCCCTACGACGCCACTGTCGTTGCGCGCTCGCGCGCTGCGGGCCTGGTTCCGCTGGGCAAGACCAACATGGACGAGTTCGCGATGGGCTCCTCCACCGAGTTCTCGGCATACGGCCCCACCCGGAACCCGTGGGATCTCGACCGCATCCCCGGAGGCTCCGGCGGTGGGTCGGCCGCGGCCGTCGCCGCTTTCGAGGCGCCGCTCGCCCTCGGCTCCGACACCGGCGGCTCGATCCGCCAGCCTGCGCACGTCACCGGCACGGTGGGCGTGAAGCCGACCTACGGCGGAGTGAGCCGGTACGGCGCCATCGCGCTGGCATCCAGCCTCGATCAGGTCGGGCCGGTCACCCGCACCGTGCTCGACGCGGGACTGCTGCACGACGTCATCGGCGGACACGACGCGAACGACTCGACCTCGCTCTCTGACGCGTGGCCGTCGTTCGCCGCGGCCGCCCGCGAGGGTGCGACGGGTCAGGTGCTGAAGGGACTCAGGGTCGGCGTCGTCCGCGAGCTCGACGGCAGCGGCTTCCAGTCGGGTGTCACCGCGTCGTTCCGTGCGGCGCTGTCGGCGATGGAGGCACAGGGGGCCGAGATCGTCGAGATCAGCGCGCCGCACTTCGAATACGGCGTGGCCGCCTACTACTTGATCCTCCCCGCCGAGGCGTCGAGCAATCTCGCGAAGTTCGACTCCGTGCGCTTCGGCATGCGTGTGAACCCGCGGGGCGCGGCCACCGTCGAGAACGTCATGGCCGCGACCCGCGACGCCGGCTTCGGCCCCGAGGTCAAGCGACGCATCATCCTCGGCACCTACGCCCTGTCGGCCGGCTACTACGACGCCTATTACGGCAGCGCGCAGAAGGTGCGCACGCTCATCCAGCAGGACTTCGACGCGGCCTTCGGCCAGGTCGACGTCATCGCGACCCCGTCGGCACCGACCACGGCGTTCCGCATCGGCGAGAAGATCGACGACCCGCTGCAGATGTACCTGAACGACATCACGACGATCCCGGCGAACCTCGCGGGAGTCCCGGGCATCTCCATCCCCAGCGGCCTCGCCGAAGAAGACGGTCTGCCCGTTGGCATCCAATTCCTCGCCCCCGCCCGCGAAGACGCCCGTCTGTACCGTGTCGGCGCGGCGCTCGAAGCGCTGCTGGTCGACCAATGGGGCGGACCGCTGCTGGATCGTGCCCCCTCTCTCACCCTTCGACAGGCTCAGGGACCGAAGGCAGGATTGATCTGATGGCCAAAGACGCACTCATGGACTTCGACGAGGCGCTCGAGCTCTTCGAACCCGTCCTCGGCTTCGAGGTGCACGTCGAGTTGAACACCGCCACCAAGATGTTCTCGGCGGCACCCAACCCGGCCAACGAGGCCAACCACGGCGCAGAGCCCAACACGCTCGTCGCCCCCGTCGACATGGGACTCCCGGGTGCCCTCCCGGTGGTCAACCAGGAGGCGATCCGCTCCTCGATCAGCCTCGGCCTCGCCCTCGGCTGCTCGATCGCTCCGTCGAGCCGCTTCTCGCGGAAGAACTACTTCTACCCCGACCTCGGGAAGAACTACCAGATCTCCCAGTACGACGAGCCGATCGCCTTCGAGGGCTCGGTCGACGTCGAACTCGCCGACGGGACGATCGTGACGATCCCGATCGAACGGGCGCACATGGAGGAGGACGCGGGAAAGCTCACCCACATGGGAGGCTCGACCGGTCGCATCCAGGGTGCGGAGTATTCGCTGGTCGACTACAACCGCGCCGGAGTCCCCCTCGTCGAGATCGTCACCAAGCCCATCTTCGGTGCCGAGCACTCGGCTCCCGACCTGGCGAAGGCCTATGTCGCGACCATCCGCGACATCGTCCGCGGACTCGGCATCTCGGAGGCGAAGCTCGAGCGCGGCAACCTGCGCTGTGACGCGAACGTGTCGCTGCGCCCCCGCGGTCAGGAGAAGCTGGGCACCCGCACCGAGACGAAGAACGTCAACTCGATGCGCTCGGTCGAGAGAGCGGTGCGTTACGAGATCCAGCGGCAGGCCGCGATCCTCGCCAAGGGCGGCACGATCACGCAGGAGACGCGGCACTGGCACGAGGACACCGGGCGCACCTCGCCCGGCCGTCCCAAGTCGGATGCCGACGACTACCGCTACTTCCCCGAGCCTGATCTGCTGCCCGTGGTCCCCGCGCCGGCGCTCATCGAAGAGCTGCGCGCAGCTCTCCCCGAGCCGCCGGCCACTCGCCGTCGCCGTCTGAAGGCCGAATGGGGCTTCACCGACCTGGAGTTCCAGGACGTCGCGAACGGTGGACTGCTCGACGCCGTCGCCGAGACCGTCGCGGCGGGTGCCGCCCCCGCGGCCGCTCGAAAGTGGTGGACCGGTGAGATCACCCGCGTCGCCAACACCCAGGAGCGCGACGCCGCCGACCTCGTGTCGCCCGGCAACGTCGCCGCGCTCCAGAAGCTCGTCGACGCGGGAACCCTCACCGACAAGCTCGCGCGCCAGGTGCTCGAGGGCGTCATCGCCGGCGAAGGAACACCGCAGGAGGTCGTCGACTCGCGCGGTCTCGCGGTCGTCTCCGACGACGGGGCGCTCATCGCGGCGATCGACACCGCCCTCGCCGCTCAGCCCGATGTGCTCGCGAAGATCCGCGACGGCAAGGTGCAGGCAGCCGGCGCCGTCATCGGCGCGGTCATGAAGGCCATGAGAGGTCAGGCCGACGCCGCGCGTGTACGCGAGCTCGTGCTGGAGCGCGCCGCCGCGCTGTGAGACACCGGATGCCACGACCTCGGCCGTCATGAACGGCTCGGGGTCGTGGCATCCGTCGTTCCGTCAAGGGTCGGCGGCCGGGCGAGCCCCGGCCCCGGCCCGATGTCGGAGGTCCGGGAGACAATGGAAGCATGGGACGCGGAGACGGCACGGGGCGCATCGTCTCGCGCGCCGACGCCGATGACACCGGCACGGGCATCCTGCACGTCGACATGGATGCGTTCTTCGCATCTGTGGCCGTCCTCGACGACCCGTCGCTGGCGGGCAAGCCGCTGATCATCGGGGGATCCGAGGGCCGTGGCGTCGTCTCGAGCGCGTCCTATGAGGCCCGTCGGTACGGGGTCAAGTCGGCCATGCCCGTCGCCATCGCCCTTCGACTGTGCCCGACGGCGATCGTGGTCAATCCGCCGTACCACCGTTACACCGAGATGTCGCGTCAGGTGATGGCACTCTTTCACGACGTCACTCCTCTGGTCGAACCCCTCTCGATCGACGAGGCCTTCCTCGACGTCCGCGGCGCGCGGCGGCTCTGGGGCAGCCCCGGCACCATCGCCCGCGAGCTGCGCGCCCGGGTGAGGGCAGAGACCGGACTCACCTGCAGCATCGGCGTGGCGGCGACCAAGCACGTGGCCAAGATGGCCTCGACGATCTCGAAGCCCGACGGGTTGCTCGTCGTGGCGGCGGCCGACACCGAAGCGTTCCTCCGACCCCGTTCGGTGCGGGCGCTGTGGGGCGTCGGCCCCAAGGCGGCCGAGGCGTTGGAGTCCCGCGGCATCCGGCTCGTGTCCGACATCCTCGACACTCCGCGGCATGCCCTGGATCAGGTCCTGGGTGGCGCGATGGGCGAGCGGATCTGGCATCTGTCGCGGGGCATCGATGCGCGCGAGGTGCACACGGGTCGCTCCGAGAAGAGCGTCGGTCACGAAGAGACTTTCCACACCGACATCTCCGACACCGCCACGCTCCACGTCGAACTCCGACGCCTCGCCGACCGTGTCGGCGCGCGTCTGCGTGCCCAGCAGTACGAGGCGTCGACCATCTCCATCAAGGTGCGCTTCTCCGACTTCACGACGCTGAGCCGCTCGCGCACGCTGACCGAGCCCACCTCGGTCGGCCAGCGCATCGGCGACGCGGCGATCGAGCTGTTCGATTCCGTCGACCGCCGGCAGGCCGTGCGGCTCGTCGGAGTGCGCGGCGAGAAACTCAAGCCCGCGGCCATGGCGGCCACCCTCTGGGATGACGACGCCGAGTGGCGCCGCGTCGAGGGGGCGCTCGATGGGGCCACCGCCCGCTTCGGACGCGGCGCGGTGACACGCGGTTCGCTGCTGGGACCGTCACGGGGTGGGGGAGCGCTGCCGACGAACCCGCGGCCGTCGTACGACCACTGAGTCGTCGGGACGCACGTGCCCTCCGCCGGGCTCAGGAACCTCGGTGCAGCGGTCTGGTGGGATGAATCCTTCCGATGGGCTCGGGGGGCTTCGGTACGGGTCCGTGCGGTCCCTTCGCGAGCTCACGAACTCCGATACAGCGGCTTGGCGAGACCGGCCCTCTTGACGCGCTCGGGGCCTCGGCGTGGCCCGGGTCCGCGCGGCCCCTTCGACGAGGTCGGGGACCCGGCTGGGACGTCGCACGCGCGCGAGCTCGATGCAACGCCCCTTCGACGCGACGGAGCCACCCGCTACGGTGGTGCACATGCCCAACATTGCACTCGAACTCGGCAAGCAGTCCACCCACTTCGGCGTCTCCGCCGCATACGGCGAGCAGCAGGATGTCGACGGCGTGCGCATCGTCCCCGTCGCCCTCGTGTGGGCCGGTTACGGCGGCGGCTCCGACGAGCAGGGCAACGGCGGTGGCGGGGGTGGCGGCTACACGTTGCCGCTCGGCGCCTACATCCGCCGCGGCGACGACCTGCGCTTCGATCCGAACCTCGTGTCGCTGCTCGCCGTCGGCATCCCGTTCGTGTGGGTCGCCGGTCGCGCGCTCAGCCGTGTCATCCGCGCCCTCAAGAAGTAACACCGATCCGATCGACGTCGCCCTCGGCGCGGCGGTGGTCGCGCTGGCCGACCGCGTCGCCGCCGTCGGAGCGTCCAACCCGGTGGTCGTGCTCGACGGCCGCAGCGGGGCCGGCAAGAGTTCTCTCGCCCGCCGGCTCGTCGCCGGCTGGCCCGGTCGGGACCGCGTGCAGCTCGTCGCGCTCGATGACGTCTACCCGGGCTGGGACGGCCTCGCCGACGGCGTCGCCTACGCGCGCGAGAGCATCCTGCGCCCCCACGCGCGGGGGCTGATCGGGGTGTGGGAACGGTGGGACTGGGAGGCGGACGCACGGGCCGAGGCCCATGCGGTCGATCCGTCGCTGCCCCTCGTCGTCGAAGGTTCGGGTCTGCTCACACCGGAGGTCGCCGCCCTCGCCGACGTGTCGGTCTGGGTCGAGGCGCCGACCTCGTCGCGCAAAGCGCGCGCTCTGAGCCGCGACGGCGACACCTACCGTCCGCATTGGGACCGGTGGGCGCTTCAAGAAGACCATCACATCGCCGTGCACGACCCGGTTTCGCTCGCCTCGCTGGTCGTTCGGGTGCCGTAGCGTCGTCGTCCTCGACGCGTCGTCCATCATGCACACGCGGTCAGCGTCGGTCGAGGGCGGTCATCAACCCGTCGAGGCGGTAACCGATCCAGTCGTACACCCCGAAGCGCGGGTCGTCGGGCTGATGGTCGTCTTCGGTCTGGATGCCGAGCCGTGTCGCCAGCACCAGACGGACCGCCGACAGCGTCCGCATCCATGCCAGGGCCTCGCCCTCGCCCAGCGCGACGGCGATCGTGGCATCCGGGTCGCTCGTGGGGTCGAGATCGGCGCCGTCGATGCCCAGGGTCCGGAGGACCGTCGCGGCATCCTGCCCTCGACGCTCGAGGAGGTCGCCGCCCGTCAGTCGGCGGAATTCTCGACTCGCAGCCTCATCGTCGGGGTACGCATCGGGAAGCAGCCGCGTCACCGCGGGATCGGCGGCCGACCGGGTGTCGGCGAGGAGATCGCGGAACTGACCGACGATGCCGGCGAGGTGCAGAGCTTCGAGCCCGCTGATCTCGAGCACGACGATGCGCTCACTCACGCCGGGTCCTTTCTGACAGTGGCCCAGAGGCCGAAGTCGTGCATGGCCTGCGTGTGCGCCTCCATCACCTCTCGGGGTCCGCGCGCGACGACCGCGTGGCCGTCGTGATGAACGGCGAGCATCAGACGGTGCGCGGTGGGGGCGTCGAAGCCGAAGTAGTTGCGGAAGACGTGCGCGACGTAGCTCATCAGATTCACGGGGTCGTTCCACACGACGGTCTGCCACGTCGAGGGGGGCTGTTCCGACGGCGCCCGATCGGTTTCGGCGTCGAGGTCGGGCATGGTCAGGCCACCCATCACGCCCACCCGAGCTCGTGGAGCCGCTCGTCGTCGATGCCGTAGAAGTGGGCGATCTCGTGCACGAGGGTCGTGTGGATCTCATCGCGCAACTCGTCCTCGTCGGCGCACGCCGCGAGGTGGGGCTCGCGGTACAGGATGATGCGGTCGGGGAGTTCCCCCACGCCATATCGATCGCGCTCGGTCAACGCCCACCCGTCGTACAGGCCCAGCAGGTCGAGGGAGCCGTCCTCGGGGCGGTCCTCGACGACGAAGACGACGTTGTCGAGGCCCTCGATCATGTCGTCGGGAAGCTGATCGAGCTCGTCCACCACGAGGCGTTCGAAAGCCTCGGCGTCGAGGGTGAGAGCGGGATGATCCTGGATGCCGTCACCGGTCGGCGTCGTGGCCCCCTCGCGCTCGGACGAGGTCGTCATGCTCCCCGCGTACGGGTCTTCGCCGTCGTGCACGCGAACCTCCCGGGGGTGTGTGGAGCACGTGGCCGGCTCCGGCGTCGGGTCGCTACTCCGTCGTCGATTCTACGGGCGCGCGGTCCTCGCGGGCCGGAAACACGAGAGCCCGGCGGAGTGTGTCCGCCGGGCTCTCGATGAGGGAGGAGCGTGCTTTTGCCCGATCTTCCTTTGGTTCGACTGGGGTGGCTAACGGGACTTGAACCCGCGACCCCCGCGACCACAACGCGGTGCTCTACCGACTGAGCTATAGCCACCATGTGTCTGCCGCAGCAGACAACTGAACGATTATGTCATACGTCCAGTGCGAACGACGACACGGCTGCCGTCGAAACGGCCTTCGCCTCGTCGCTCGTGGGACCGGGCTGGGGGACGAAGACCGCGGCGCGATAGTAGGCAAGTTCGCGGATCGATTCGCGGATGTCGGCGAGGGCGCGGTGGCCCCCGTGCTTGGCCGGCGCCTGGTAGTAGGCGCGCGGGTACCACCGGCGCGAGAGCTCCTTGATGCTCGAGACGTCGACGTTGCGATAGTGCAGCCACCGGTCGACGCGCGGCATGTATTTCGCCAGGAACATGCGATCGGTGCCGATCGTGTTGCCGGCGAGGGGCGCTTTGCCCTCGACCGGGGCGAAGCGCTGAATGTACTCGAGCGCCTGGAACTCGGCATCCGCGAGGCTCACCCCGTGCGGGATTTCGTCGAGCAGGCCGGAGGACCGGTGCATCTCGGTGACGAAGTCGCCCATGTTGGCCAGGGCGGAGTCGTCGGGCTTGATGACGATCTGGAAGCCGGGGTCGATCACGTTCAGCTCGAAGTCGGTGATGACGACGGCGATCTCGACGAGTTCGTCGACCGCGAGGTCGAGGCCCGTCATCTCGCAGTCGATCCAGACGAGCCGGTCGTTCTCGGAGGCGTTTACCATCCCCACATTCTAGTGAGGGGGCTCGGCGAGGGGATCTGGTCCCCCAGACACGATTCGAACGTGTGACCGGCGGATTAGAAGGCCGCTGCTCTATCCACTGAGCTACTGGGGGTCGTCTTCAGGATATCCGTCGTCGCCGACGCGCCGCACCAGCCCCTGGCGCGCCCGCCCGCGCGGGCGTAATCTCCGGCGCAACGAGAGCGAAGGAGCACTCATGTCGGAAACGGTGACCAAGCGTCTCTGGGTGGCCTACGGACCCGTCGGGGTCGTCGGGAAGATCCAGCAGGATGCCGAGGGATACAGCGTGCACATGGCGGGCAAGGGTGAGCGGCTCGGCGTCTACCCGTCGATGGAGATCGCGAAGAACGCCCTCCACTCCCACCTCAAGCCCGGGAGCGACCGGCCGGAGTTCCGCGAGCACTGAAAATGGCTGCGCCTCTCGGGTTCGGAGGATCCGGCCCGGGGGCGCATCACTGCACGTGTCGGGTGGCGCTGAGTACGCGCTTCGCTTTCGCGGGGAAACCCACTCCGGTGGTGCTCATCGGAACCGGCATGCCATTGGACGCTTCGGTATGACCGGGCCCCGCGTCACGCGCGGGCGAGCCGCCGGGTGCGCGGCGCGGTGCGGGTGAAGGCGAGCAACGGCATCGCGACGTGCACGAGTGGGCCGATGCCCAGGGCGAAGACGAGCGTGCCCACGCCGACGGTCCCGCCGAGGAGCCAGCCGAGGATGAGCACCGTTCCCTCGACCGTGAGCCGGCACGCCCAGATGGGCCATCCGAGCCGTCCATGCAGACCCGTCATGAGTCCGTCGCGTGGGCCGGGTCCGAAGCGGGCGCCGATGTAGAGCCCCGAGGCGACCGCCACCAGCACGACACCCGCGACGAGCAGCAGCACCTGCATCCAGAGTGCGTCGGGGTGCGGGAGGATCCCGAGTGCGATCTGCATGCTCGTCCCGACGAGGAGGATGTTGGCGATGGTGCCGACCCCGGGCTTCTGGCGAAGCGGGATCCACAGCAGCAGCACGGCGAGACCGACGATGTTGGTGATCCAGCCGATCCCGAGGCCCGTGACGCGCGACAGGCCTTGAGCGAAGACCGTCCACGGGTCGACGCCGAGTCCGGCGGCCACGGTGAGCGCGCACCCGACGCCGTACAGCACGAGTCCGACGAACAGGCGGGAGATTCGGGAGAGCATGGAGAGATCCAATCATGAGATTGGACGCAGGTGAGGATGCCAATCCGGCTATCGTGGCACGATGGACTCCCGCATCTCCGCTCGCGCTCTTTCCGTCGCTCTCGGCGGCTGGCGGGGGAGCGGACCCGCCTATGAGGCACTCGCCGACGGCATCCGGTTGCTGTGTCTCGACAACAGGCTCGCCCCCTCGACGGCCCTGCCCGCTGAGCGAGAACTCGCGTCGGCTTTGCACCTGAGCCGGACGACGGTTGCTGCCGCGTACCGCAGTCTGCGCGACAGCGGGCACATCGAGAGTCTGCGCGGGAGCGGCAGCGTGACGCTTCCCCTGCGGAGGAACGACCCCGGGCGGTTGGACGCCGGCGATGCGGCCATCGACCTGCAGCAGGCGAGCCCCGCCGCGTGGCCCGGCCTGCCCGCGGTCATCGCCGAGGCGACGCAGGATGCCCCTGCCCTGGTCTCGCGTATCGGGTACGACGTGGTCGGCGACGCGGGGTTGCGTGCCGCGATAGCGCAGCATTACGCGGGGCGCGGCATGCCCACGTCGCCCGACCAGATCCTCGTCACGACGGGCGCCCAGAGCGCCATCCACCTCATCGCCTCGGTGCTGCTCGGCCGAGCAGACCGGGTGATGCTGGAGACGCCGACGTATCCGCACGCCGCCGACGCCTTCCGACGCGTCGGGGCGCGGCTCATCGGCGTGCCGGTCGACTCGGACACCGGATGGGACCTCGAGCGCGCCGCGCAGAGCTTCGCCCGCGCTCTGCCGACGTTGGCCTACCTGATGCCCGACTTCCACAATCCGACGGGCCGGACCATGACCCTCGAAGAGGTTTCGGCCTTCGTATCGGCGGCCCAGGCGGCGGGCACGCTGCTGGTGCTCGACGAGACGACGGCGCAGCTCGACATCGACCGCCCGGTCGGACCTGCGCCGTTCCCCGACGACGATCGCATCATCCGTGTCGCATCGCTCGGCAAGACCGTGTGGGGCGGGCTTCGCGTCGGGTGGATCCGCGCGGCCCCTGACATCGTCAGGCGCCTCGCGAGCGGACGTCCGGTGCACGATCTCGGCACTCCCGAGATCGAGCAGGCCATCGCCCGGCGACTCGTACCCCGTCTCGACGAGATCGCGCATCAACGCGGGGAGCTGCTGCGCGCGGGCCGCGACAGTCTGGTCGCGGCGCTTCGCCGGACGCTGCCCGACTGGGAAGTGCCCGACGTGTTCGGCGGCGTGTCGCTGTGGGTGGGTCTCGGCGAGCCGCTCAGTACGCCGCTGGTCATGAATGCCCGCGCGCGTGGGCTGGCGCTCTCGGCGGGGTCGCGCTTCGCCGTGGAGGGCGGTCACGATCGGCGCCTGCGCGTTCCGTTCACGTCGCCCCCGGCGACGCTCGAACGTGCCGTCGACGTCTTGCGCGCCGCCTGGGACGATGTGCGCGGCGGTCGGACGAGTGCCGCCCGCGAAGACTTCGCCCGGGTCGTCTGACCCGCCCGGCTGGAGCTGACGCTTCGCCGACTGCGCATCAGCGCGCATAGCGCAGGCACTCGAGCGCGTCGCTCGACGACCAGAATTCTCCGAGCCGGCGGAAGCCGCCGGATGCGGCGTGGAACCGCTCGGCCGCGTAGCGCCAGCCGCCGTCGGACGAGATCGCCCGGATGTGACCCACGACGATGCCGCGCGGATCGGCGATGCGCCAGAGGCCGGCGGCGACGTGCGTCGCCGCTCCCCACCCGGCCGAGCGCGGAGCCGGGGCGAGATCGTTCCACAGTGCGGTGGTCATGCCTCGACGGTACGACCGACCTCCGACATCGACTCCGGCGCGGGCAAGGGGCCGTTCCTCCCCAGCCGAGCGTCACCGTCATCCCTCCACGGAACGGTGGAATCGTGTCACCCGCGCTCGCTCGACCCGGTCATTCTGAGTGAACTCCGGCATCCGTCGGGCACACGGATGCCGGAGCGCACATCACGTCGAGAGGACACATCATGAGCGATCACATCACCCTCGTGGGCAACATCGTCGGGGACATCGAACAGCGGGCCACACGTGCCGGCGGCTCCGTCGCCGCCTTTCGTCTCGCCGTCGGCGAGCGAAGGCTCGACAAGGAGCGCGGTGAGTGGGTGGACGCGCACACCAACTACTACTCGATCTCCGTGTTCGGGGAGTTGGGCGCCAATGCGCTCCGATCGCTGCGAAAAGGCGAGCGCGTCGTCTTGAGCGGAAGACTGAGGTTGCGCGAGTGGGAGACCGAGACCAAACGCGGTGTGAGCGCCGATGTCGTCGCCGATGCCATCGGCCACGATCTGCGGTGGGGAACCACGCGCTTCGACCGTGCGCCCAAGCCCGGCGCTCCGACGGAGGCGGCATCCGACTCCGTCACGGCGGCCACCGCCCGTGGCGGAGCAGAAGGGGCGGACGCCGCGGAGGAGGCGGCGTGGTCGGTGCCGGGTGCGCCGAACGAACCGGTCGGTGTCGGCGCGGGCCCGGGTGGCGCCGTTGCGATGGACCCCGACAGACCGTTCTGACCACTGCCCGCGGTGGGCGGCGGCCGAGGGAGCGCGGCGTGCGGGTCCGTAGACTCGAAGCCGTGTCTCGCTCCTTCGGTCGCCCTCTCGCCGCCCTGACCCTCCTGGCCGTTCTGGCCGTCACGGGCTGCACCGGCGAATCTCCCACGACGCCGACCGACACGGTCGACACGAGCGCCCCGGTGTCGTCGGCTCCGACGGATGCCGTTACCGCTGCACCGAGCTCGCCGGCTGCCGTCGCATTCGTTCCGGGCGGGAGCGCGCAGCAGAACCTCCCCTTCTTCACGCAGGTCGTCGCCACGGTCTGGGCGGGACCCGGTCAGGTCGACGGACGCGCCTACATCGACGCGCTGGCGGGGGCGGGGTTCGACAAGGGGGCTATGCAGGTGACACCCGACGAGTCGACGATCGGGAACGCCGCCGAGAGCATCGAGTTCTCCGTCCGGCTGGGCGCGGACTGCCTCGTCGGTCAGGTCGGACCTTCCATCGGCAATCCCGTCACGACGGTGCTACCCGGCCTTTCGTCGGGCGGGTGCCTGATCGGGCAGACGCGGCCGATCGACTGGTGAGAGGCGTTCGGCGCCCGTCGGCTCCCGCCGCACGCCGCCCCTAGACTGGACGGGATATGGCCGAATACATCTATTCCATGGTCCGTGCCCGCAAGGCTGTGGGCGACAAGCTCATCCTCGACGACGTCACGATGTCGTTCCTCCCCGGTGCGAAGATCGGGATGGTCGGCCCGAACGGCGCCGGAAAGTCCACGATCCTCAAGATCATGGCCGGGCTCGACAATCCCTCGAACGGTGAGGCGCGTCTGAGCCCCGGCTTCTCGGTCGGCATTCTCATGCAGGAGCCCGAGCTCGACGACACCAAAACGGTGCTGGAGAACATCCAGGACGGTGTGGCGATCAAGCCCAAGCTCGACCGTTTCAACGAGATCTCGGCCCTCATGGCCGACCCCGACGCCGACTTCGACGCACTGCTGGCCGAAATGGGCACACTGCAGGAAGAGATCGACGCCGCCGACGGCTGGGACCTCGACTCCCAGCTCGAGCAGGCGATGGACGCGCTGCGCACGCCGCCCGCCGACGCGTCGGTGGTCCCGCTCTCCGGTGGAGAGCGTCGTCGTGTCGCCCTTGCGAAGCTCCTGCTGCAGAAGCCCGACCTGCTGCTTCTCGACGAGCCCACCAACCACCTCGACGCCGAAAGCGTGCTGTGGCTCGAGCAGCACCTCAAGGCGTACAAGGGCGCGGTCATCGCCATCACCCACGATCGGTACTTCCTCGACAACGTCGCGGAGTGGATCGCCGAGGTCGACCGCGGGCACCTCTACCCGTACGAGGGCAACTACTCGACCTACCTCGAGAAGAAGGGCCAGCGGCTGGAGGTCCAGGGCAAGAAAGACGCCAAGCTCGCCAAGCGCCTCAAAGAGGAACTCGAGTGGGTGCGCTCCAATGCCAAGGGCCGCCAGGTCAAGTCGAAGGCGCGCCTCGCGCGATACGAAGAGATGGCAGCCGAAGCCGAGCGCACGCGCAAATTGGACTTCGACGAGATCCAGATCCCCGCGGGCCCGCGCCTCGGCGGCATCGTCATCGACGCGAAGAAGCTCGAGAAGAGCTTCGGCGACCGTTCGCTGATCAGCAACCTCAGCTTCAACCTGCCCCCGAACGGCATCGTGGGGGTCATCGGCCCCAACGGCGTCGGGAAGACGACTCTCTTCAAGACCATCGTCGGCCTCGAGCCGCTCGACGGGGGAACGCTGAAGATCGGCGAGACGGTCAAGATCAGCTACGTCGATCAGTCGCGCGCGGCCATCGACCCCGAGAAGACTCTCTGGGAAGTGGTGTCCGACGGCCTCGACATCATCACGGTCGGCAAGACCGAGATCCCCTCGCGCGCCTACGTGTCGAAGTTCGGCTTCAAGGGGCCCGATCAGCAGAAGAAGGCCGGTGTGCTCTCCGGTGGTGAGCGCAACCGCTTGAACCTGGCCATGACACTGAAAGAGGGCGGCAACCTGCTGCTCCTCGACGAGCCGACGAACGACCTCGACGTCGAGACCCTCAGCTCACTCGAGAACGCCCTTCTCGAGTTCCCTGGCTGCGCCGTGGTCATCACCCACGACCGGTGGTTCCTCGACCGCATCGCCACGCACATCCTCGCCTACGAGGGCACCGAGGAGCACCCCGACCAGTGGCACTGGTTCGAGGGCAACTTCGAGGCGTACGAGGCCAACAAGATCGAACGCTTCGGGGCGGATGCCGCGAACCCGGCGCGTTCGACGTACCGCAAGCTCACGCGTGACTGACACTCCTGCAACCCCCGACTCGGGTCCGGCCGGCGCCGGACCCGAGCGGGTGCACGTGCCGATCCCCCTGCGGTGGGGCGATCTCGACGCCCTCGGACACGTCAACAACACCTCGATGCTGAAGCTGCTCGAAGAGGCTCGCCTGCGCGCATTCTGGCGCGGCGACGACGACGGCATCCCGCTGCCGACCGCGGTGTTCGACATGAGCGTGCTCGAGAGCGGGGGAGAGCGCGCGACGCTCATCGCGCGCCAAGAGATCGAGTACCTCCGCCCCGTTCCTTACAGCCAACGCCCTCTCGACGTGCGCCTGTGGATCGGTGCGATGGGGGGATCGAGCGCTGACATCTGCTTCGAGGTCTTCAGCCCGACGGGTTCCGACGAGCCGGTGCTCTACGCCCGAGCGACCGTCGTCGTCGTCCTCGTCGACACCGCCAGCGGTCGTCCGATCCGCTGGAGTTCCGCCGAGCGAGAGGCGTGGGCGCCGTACATCGGCGACCCGATCGACTACCGTCGACGTTCCGCTCGGGGCTGACGGCGAAGGCGCGATGCGGCTCAACGCTCGTTCGCGTCGTCTGACGAGCGCCGACTTCGGCACCCTTGGCGCCGGTGGCCGGCGTCAGCCGCTCGCGGCCCCGGCCATCGCTCTCGGCATCCGCCGACGGCGTCAGTCGCGCGGCACCCGCACCATGATCTCCTGTGCCACGCTCGCCACGAGCAGACCGTCGCGCGTGTAGATGCGTCCGGTCGACAGGCCGCGGCCGCCGCGCGCGTTGGGCGACTCCTGAACGTACAGGAGCCAGTCGTCGACGCGGCCGGGACGATGCCACCACATCGCGTGGTCGAGGCTGGCGACCTTGAGCCCCGGCGTGCTCCACGCCACACCGTGAGCTCGAAGGATCGTCTCCTGGATGGTGAGGTCGCTGAGGTACGCGAGTGCGGCGCGGTGCACCGCGGGATCGTCGGGCAGGGGGCGACGCGTGCGCATCCACACGGCCTGACGAGGCACGTGCGGGCCCTCGACCGAGGTGTACAGGGGTGAGGGGACGTGCAGTACGTCGGCCGGACGCTCGGAGAACATCCGACGACTCAGCGGGTGCAGACCCTGCGGATCGAACTCCGGGAGGTCTTCGGGGAGCGGGATGCCGTCGGGCATCGGCTCGGCGTGCTCGAGACCCGGGTCGTCGTCTTGGAACGAGGCGATCATCGAGAAGATGGGCACGCCCGCCTGGTAGGCCTGGGTGCGGCGTGTCGAGAACGAGCGGCCGTCGTGGATGCGATCCACCGAGAACGTGATGCCGTCGGCGGGGTCGCCGGGGCGCAAGAAGTAGCCGTGCATCGAGTGCACCGTGCGTTCGGGTGGCAGGGTGCGTGATGCCGCGACGATCGACTGCGCGAGCACCTGGCCGCCGTAGACGCGGCCGAACGGCATAGCCTGCGAGACGCCGGTGAAGATGTCTTCGGTGGTCCGGGCTCCGGCGTCGCGGAGGTCGAGGACCGCGAGCAACGACGCCACGGGATCGACGGCGTCGGTCACGCTGACTCCATTCCGGTACGGCGAGCCCGCACCGCTTGGTAGTTTAGGGCGGGTGTCCGCGCGTCTGTTGTTCCCCGATCCGCAGGCGGCCGCCGACCTGCTCACCTTCGCGTCCCGCGCGATCCGCTTGGGCGACGGGACGGTGCGACTCCGGGCCGAGAACGGCGTGCTCGTCACGACCGCCGCACCCCTCGCGCCCCGCGGCCTCTTCGACACCACGCCCACGGTGCTGGGACTGCGTGTGTCGGCCATCGATCCCGAGCTGGAGTGCGATCTCGTCGTCGACGCCGCGGCTCTGCTCCCGGCTCCCGATGATGCGCAGGCCGTGATCCTTCCCGAGACCGCGACCTCTCCCGCGTGGGCGGGGATCTCGCCGCCGCGCAGCGGATGGGACCAGACGGATGCCATCGACGCGGCGGTTCTGGCATCCCGTGCGCAGTTCGGAGTCGCCGCCGTCGCGGACGCTCTGCCCGCGGACGCAGGCGAGGACGTCGTGCGCGTGATTCGCGCGCAGGTGTGGGGTCAGCCCGATGACGCTCTCGGCGGCCTGCCGCTGGGGACGGCGTTCGCCGCATTCGCGCTGGGGTTCATCGCCGGCGGCGAGACGGCTACGGTGCGCACGAGCGGCGCCTGGACGCGCGTCACACTCGCGCGCGGCCACGTGCTCGTGCGGGGCCCGGTGCGATCCGGACTCACGGCCGTGCGCGCGACAGGCGCCTGACCCAGCAAGCGCATAGGTGGCCGCCATACGATGAGGGAAGCAAGGGGAGTACTCCCGTCGCGATGCATCCGTCATCACGAGGCCACCGCTGGTCTCCGGGTGCATTGGTCCGATTCGGGCGGAGGAGACCTTGACGTCGCAGCCCCGTGCTGCCCGTCGAAGGGTGCCCCTGTGGTCTCGTTCTCCCGTCTGTTCGATCTCGCGTCCAAGGCCGTCGACAAGGCATCGTCGTCGTCGTCATCGCCGCGTCCGCCGGCCGCGGCCGGCGGCAAGGATTGGCGCGACATGGTGCGCTCCGCAGCAGATGCCGTCACCGGTGATCGGCGCACGGGTTCGGCTGCCGCGGTGCCGCCCGCCCCGCCGGCCGGTCACGGTGCCCCGCCCGCGCCGACCGGGCGTTACGCTCCACCCACGGCATCCGGAGGCTCGTCGAGCCTCTCGCCCGACGATCGCGCCGCGATCGCACGCTACGACTACCTGCTGCGCACCGCCGACCCTGACCGGGTCGAGCAGATGCACCGCGAAGCCTTCGAACGGCTGACGCCGGCGCAGCGAGCACACGTGCGGGAGCGGATGGATGCCGATCTTGCGCCCCACGAGCGCCCGCGCTCCGACACCCCCGATGAGCTCGCTCGGACGGCGGCGCGCGCGGAAGCAGCGCGCCCCGGACGCATGTCGACCCTGCTTGCCCGCGCCGGCCGCGGGGGCCTGATCGGAGCCGGTGTCGTCGGTGCCGGGGGGCTCCTCGCGGCCGTCGCGGGCGGCGCCGTCGTGAGCGCCGTCGCCGGTCCCCTGCTCGCGCAGGCCGGTCAGATGGGTGTCGACTTCATGGGGCTCGCCGAGGGCGTCGACCTCGAGGGTCTGGCATCCGGGGTCGATCTCGCAAGCCTTGCCGAGGGCGTCGATGTCGGGGCCGCGGGCGAGTGGGCCGGCGGCGCAGCCGACTGGGTCGGCGGCGCGCAGGATGCCGTGTCGGGTGCAGGCGATCGCATCAGCGGCTTTGGTGACAGCATGTCGAACTTCGACCTTCCGGGCTTCGGCGACTTCCTCGGTCGCTGACGCGTCCCGGGCGACGTGCGGTGCGGCTGGGCCCAGCCAGGCTCGCCCGCGCCGCACGTCTCCGGTTCCGGCCGCGGCCACAGGCCCCGCAGGACGCGGTCGTGAAGTCCGCGGGATCGGGCGCTGCGCATTCTTCCTCAACCCGCTTCGCCTGGCTCACCGGCGAACTCCTCGCCGTCACCCGGTGAAGCGGACTCCGTGTTGGCGGGCTCCATGCCGTCACTCGCTAGCCGGCGTTCACGCCGCCGCCCCCGTCTCGCTACTCGGCGGCGCGCACTGGCAACCCGGTGTCGGGACGACCGTTCTGCTGAGGACCGATGCCGCGGGGCTCGAAGGTGTTGACCATGGCGTGGGCGGCGCGCTCGAGGTAGTCCCAGAGCGGCGCCTCGAACGCGGGCGGGAGGGCGATCTCGTCGACCGCTGCACGCATGTGTCGGAGCCATCGGTCGCGCGCATCGGGGTCGACGTGGAAGGGCATGTGCCGCATGCGCAGACGCGGGTGTCCGCGTGTCTCGCCGTAGATGGGGGGACCGCCCCAGTACTGCGCCAGGAACAGCGTCAAGCGCTCTGCGGCGGGGCCCAGGTCTTCTTCGGGGTACATCGGCTTGAGCACCTCGTCGGAGGCCACGCCGCGGTAGAACGCATCGACGAGGCGACGGAAGGTGTCCATCCCCCCGACCTGGTCGTAGAAGCTGACGGGTTCGCTCATCTCGTGCCTTCTTCGTCGGCGCGGACGGCCGGGGGCGTGGGTTTGGGGGTGTCGGCGCCCGGCAGGTCGAGCGTCGTCGTGGGCGCCGCGTCGTGCACTGTCTTCTTCTGCGTCACGGGTGCGGCGTCATCGCCGTCGCCGGCCGAGGCGAGGGGCTTGCTGCGTCGGCGCGGTTTCCAGACCGGGCGTGCGTCGCCCGCCGCGACGGGCGTCTCTTTCGTCTTGGGCGGGTGTGCGCCGCGGACGCTCTGCGCGCCCTCGGCTCCGGTGAGCACGATGGAGTTCAGCTGCGGCAGCGAGATGCCCAGCTCGTCGATCGCGCGCTTGAGGCGGGCGCGCAGTTCGCGAGCGACGTCGTCCTTCGCGCTCGAGCGCGTCTTCATCACCAGACGGATGACGATCGCGTCGCCGCCGATGGATTCGAGGCCCCAGATCTCGGGCTGCTCGATGATGCGCGAGCGCCACTTGTTCTCTTTCGCCATCGTCTTCGCGGCGCTCAGCATCGCTTTCTCGACGACGTCGAGGTCGGCATCCACCGGTACGGCCAGATCGATGATGACGCGCGACCAGCCCTGCGACATGTTTCCGATACGGGTGATCTCGCCGTTGCGGACGTACCAGAGCGTGCCGTTGACGTCGCGCACGTGCGTGATGCGCACGCTGACGAACTCGACGATGCCGGTCGCGAGGCCCAGATCGACCACGTCGCCGATGCCGATCTGATCCTCGGCGACGATGAAGATGCCGTTGAGCACGTCTTTGACGATGTTCTGGGCGCCGAAACCGAGCCCGGCGCCGATCGCCGCGGTGAGCAGGGTCAGCGACGCGAGGGCGTCAGGGGCGACGATCCCGGCGATCCACACGAGCGCGACGATCACGAGGATGACGTTGACGATGTTCTGCAGGATTGTGCCGAGCGTGCGGGTGCGCTGCACGAGGCGGACGGCGCTGAGCGGGGAGCGGTCGAGAGCCTGCGTGTCGTCGACGCGGGCCTTGCTCTTGGCACCGTTGACGATGCGGTCGACCACGCGGCGGATGATCACGCGCAGGATCCAGGCGGCGACAGCGATCCCGACGATGATGCCGAGGACCCGCAGAAGAACGCCACCGAAGCCGAGCAACTGGCCACCGATCCAGGTCCAGGTGTCGAGGTCGGCCAGCTGTGCGGGCGAAGTGATGGAGGGAGACGGGCTTGGTTCGGGAATGGTTTCGGCGAGAACGGACATCCCATTCAGACTAACGACGGATGCCTCGGCGCCGGCTGAGCGTCGAGGCATCCGTCTGGTCGGAAGCGTGGGGAGGAGGGGTCAGGCGTCGCGTGTCCGCAGCGCCGCCCACCCGAGCAGAACGGGCACGAGTGCCCATGCGGTCAGCGCGATCGCGGGACCCGCGAGGTCGGTCGCGCCGGGAGTGGTGAGCTGTGCGGCGGCGTTCATCGGCAGGTACTGGGCCGAATCGAGGAGCCACTGCCACCGCTCCCCGGCGAAGGCGAACAGGCTCACCACGACGGGGAGGACGAACAACACCCCGACGGTGGCGGCGATGGCTCCCGCGCCATTACGCACCAGGAAGCCGAAACCGAGCCCGATCAGGCTGAAGGCGATCATCGAGGCGACGCCCAGAGCGAGCGGGATGATCGAACCGGAGGGATCGGACCAGTCCATGCCCGCCGAGACCAAGGGGGCCGTGACGGCACTCGCGAGCAGGTAGGTCAGGGCCGTCGCGACAGCCATGACGGTCGACACGACGACGGCTTTGGCCAGAAGGACCAGGCCACGTCGGGGTTCGGCCGTCAGGGTCGACCGGATCATGCCGGTCGAATACTCACCGGTGATGACGATCGCACCGAAGATCCCGGCCACCAGCATCGTGAACTGGACGGGCGCGGTCAGCAGGGTGGCGGGGGCGAATCCGCCACCGTTGTCATTTGCCGCGAGGGCGAGCAGGAACGAGATCCCCAGCGATAGCACCGCGGTGATTCCCAGCGACCACCACGTCGAGCGCAGGGTCAGGATCTTGATGGTCTCGCTGCGCAACAGGCGAGCGAAAGTAAGGCGGTGGGCGGGTGCGTGCGTGGCGCGGCGGGGTGCCGCAGCGAGCGAGGTCATGCGATCTCCTTGGTCTTGTATTCGACCGAGTCCTCGGTCAGGGCGAGGTAGGCGTCTTCGAGAGAGCCGCTTCGCGGGGTGAGTTCGTAGAGGGGGATGCCGTGTCGAGCGGCGAGGTCGCCGATGGTCTGGGCGGTGACCCCCGTGATCTGGGCGGTGCCCGGCTCGAGCACCGAGACGGTGGCATCCGGGATCTGGAGGGCCGCGACGAGGTCGGACAGGCGGGGGGAGCGCACAACCAGCGCCGTCGAGGTCCACGACCCGACGAGCTCCGACAGGGGAGCGTCGGCGAGCACCCGCCCGCGCCCCAGGACGATGACGTGGTCGGCCGTCTGTGACATCTCGCTCATCAGGTGACTCGACAGCAGCACGGTCCGCCCCTCCGAGGCGAGGTGACGTACGAAGGTGCGCACCCAGCGGACGCCCTCGGGATCGAGACCGTTCACCGGCTCGTCGAGGATGAGGGTGTGGGGGTCGCCGAGCAGCGCGGACGCGATCCCGAGACGCTGGCCCATGCCGAGCGAGAACTTGCCGGCGCGCTTTCCCGCGACCGATCCGATTCCGGTGAGTTCGATCACCTCGTCGACGCGCGCGCGGCCGATGCCGTGCGTCGCGGCGAGGGCGCGGAGGTGGTCCCGGGCCGAGCGTCCGGTGTGCACGGCCTTGGCATCCAGCAGCACGCCGACCTCGGTGAGGGGGGAACGCAGCCGCTGGTAGTCCTGTCCGCCGACGGTGACGGAACCGGCCGTGGGCCGGTCGAGCCCCACGATCATGCGCATCGTCGTCGACTTGCCCGCGCCGTTGGGGCCGAGGAAGCCGGTCACACGTCCCGGGGCGACGGTGAAGGAGACGCCGTCGACCGCGGTCTTGGCGCCGAATCTCTTGGTGAGGTTTTCTGCAACGATCATGCTTCCACGCTAGGAAGCCGCGCTCGATCGGTCGTCCTCCCCGGGGATGACGTGGACGCACCGCGAGGATGATCCGCAACGACGGATGCCCCCTCCCGAAGGGGAGAGGGCATCCGATCCGGCGGAAGCGTTTACTGCGCGTCGCGCTCCTGCACGGACAGCGCGCGCTCGACGCCGGCGAGGTTCTCGCCCACCAGGCGACGGAGCGCGGGGGCGGCGTCGGCGTTCTGCGTCAGCCACTGACGCGTCGCGTCGCGGAGGGCCTTGTTCGCGAGAGCGGCGGGATAGAGCCCGACGATGAGGTACTGCGCGATCTGGTAGCTGCGCGACTCCCAGATGGGCAGCAGCATGGCGAAGTAGGGCTCGACGAACTCGGCCAGCGCGTCGACCGTGGCGGGGTGGGTGAAGCCCGCAGCCGTCGCCCGCACGATCGTGTTCGGCGCATCGGCGGAGTCGATGAGCGAATCCCACGCCTTCTGCTTCGCTTCGCGCGACGGCAGGGACGCCAGCGCGGTGGCGGCGAATTCGCCGCCCTTCGCCGTGTTGTCCGCGGCGCGCGCCGCCTCGATGTCGGCCGCGGTCGCCACCCCCGCCGCAGCGAGCGAGATGAGCAGCTGCCACGACAGGTCGGTGTCGACCTCGAGTCCCGCGAGCACCGTGTCGCCGTCACGCAGCGAGCGCACCGTCTCGGCGTGAGCCGGGGTGGACGCCGCCGACGCGAATGCCGTGACGAACTGCAGCTGGCTGTCGCTCCCGGCTTCCGCGGACTGCGCCAGCTCCCACAGACCGTCGGCGACGCGCTGACGCGCCTCGTCACGGGTGGCGGGGGTGACATAGGCGTTGGCCGCGAGCTGCAACTGAGCGAGGGTCGTGCGCACCGTGGTGGACTCGGTCTCGGAGCCGATGTTGCGCAGCACGAGGTCGAGGTAGTCGGTGGCCGGGGCCTCGGCATCCCGGGTCTGGTCCCAGGCCGCGCCCCACACGAGCGAGCGCGCGAGGGGGTCGGAGATGTGCTTCAGGTGCGCGATCGCCGTGGCGAGCGAGCGCTCATCGAGACGGATCTTGGCGTAGGCGAGGTCGTCGTCGTTGAGCAGGACGAGATCAGGACGACGGATGCCGCGCAGCTCCGCCACCTCGGTGCGGTCGCCGTCGACGTCGAGCTCGATCCGGTGGACGCGCTCCAGGGCGCCCGCGTCGTTCAGCGAGTAGAAGCCGATCCCCAGGCGGTGGGGGCGGATCGTGGGGTAGTCGGACGGCGCCGTCTGCACGATCGCGAAGCGAGAGATCGTGCCGTCGGCGCCCTCCTCGATCAGCGGGGTGAGGGTATTGACGCCGGCGGTCTCGAGCCACTTCTTGGCCCAGTCGCCCAGGTCGCGCCCGCTCGTGGTCTCGAGCTCGGTGAGCAGATCGCCCACCTCCGTGTTCGACCACTGGTGCTTCTGGAAATAGGCCGCGACTCCCGCGAAGAACTGCTCGATGCCGACCCAGGCGGCGAGCTGCTTGAGCACCGACCCGCCCTTGGCGTAGGTGATGCCGTCGAAGTTGACCTGCACGTCTTCGAGGTCGTTGATCTCGGCGACGACCGGGTGGGTCGAGGGCAACTGGTCCTGGCGGTACGCCCAGGTCTTCTCCATCGCGTTGAAGGTCGTCCAGGCGGCCTCCCACTCGGTGGCCTCGGCGGTGGCGATCGTCGACGCCCATTCGGCGAACGACTCGTTGAGCCACAGGTCGTTCCACCACTTCATGGTGACCAGGTCGCCGAACCACATGTGGGCGAGCTCGTGGAGGATCGTCACCACGCGGCGTTCCTTCACGGCATCCGTCACCTTGCTGCGGAAGACGTAGGTCTCTGTGAAAGTGACCGCCCCGGCGTTCTCCATGGCACCGGCGTTGAACTCGGGCACGAAGAGCTGGTCGTATTTGGCGAAGGGGTAGGGGAAGCCGAACTTCTCCTCGAAGTACGCGAAGCCCTGACGGGTCTTCTCGAAGACGTAGTCGGCGTCGAGGTGCTTCCACAGGCTCTTGCGGGCGAAGACACCGAGGGGGATGACGCGGCCGTCGGCGCTCGTCAACTCGCTGAAGGTCGACTCGTAGGGACCGGCCACGAGGGCGGTGATGTACGAGGAGATGCGCGGCGTCGGCGGGAAGTCCCACCGCGCGACGTCGTCGGAGACGGCGACCGGATCGGGCGTGGGGGAGTTGGAGACGACCTTCCACGCCGCGGGCGCGGTGACCGAGAAGGTGAACGCGGCCTTCAGATCGGGCTGCTCGAACACCGTGTACACACGGCGCGAGTCGGGTACCTCGAACTGCGAGTAGAGGTAGACCTCGCCGTCGACGGGGTCGACGAAGCGGTGCAGGCCCTCGCCGGTGTTGGTGTACTCGCAGTCGGCCTCGACGACGAGCTCGTTCTCGGACCCGAGGCCCTCGAGCGCGATGCGCGAATCGGCGAACACCTCCGCCGGGTCGAGGGGGCGGCCGTTGAGCGTGACGGCGTGCACCGTGCGGGCGATCAGATCGATGAAGGTCGACGACCCCTCGGTGGCGGCGAAGGTGACGACCGTGCGCGAGGAGAAGACCTCGTCACCGCGGGTGAGGTCGAGCTCCACCCGGTACTCGCGGGTGTCGACGATCGCGCGGCGTTCCTGCGCTTCGATGCGGGTGAGGTTCTCTCCTGGCACTGGCGTTCTCCCGGGGATCAGGGTGGATCGTCGCAGACGCGTCGGCACGGGTGGCGACGGACGCCGTCGGCGACGACGACAACCACATAAGCCTAGTGTCGAGATACCCCCCGTCCGGGCTGTGCAGGCAAGTGGGAGGATGTCTGCGTGAGCACGACCGACACGGACAGCACCCCCGAAACCGTCCTCTACGCCTCTCCCGCCGCGTCCTCCGGACCCAAATGGGTCGAGACGCCCGTGGCCTACGACGGCATCCTCCTCGCCGGGTTCGGCGGACCGGAGGGGCAGGACGACGTCATCCCGTTCCTGCGCAACGTCACGCGCGGACGCGGCATCCCCGACGAGCGCCTCGAGGAGGTGGCCCACCACTACCGGCACTTCGGCGGCGTGAGCCCCATCAACCAGCACAACCGCGAGCTGAAGGCGGCGCTCGAGGCCGAGATCGCGGCGCGCGGCCTGGGTCTGCCGGTCTACTGGGGCAACCGCAACTGGGAGCCCTACCTCGAAGAGGCGGTGACAGAGGCTGCCGAGGCCGGCGACACCACGCTGCTGGCGATCGCGACGAGCGCGTACAGCTCGTTCTCGAGCTGCCGTCAGTACCGCGAAGACTATGCGCGTGTCCTGGAGGCGACGGGGCTCGGCGAGACGGTGACCATCGACAAGGTGCGCCAGTTCTTCGACCACCCCGGTTTCGTGACGACGTTCGTGCGCGGGGTGACGGATGCCGTGTCGGCCTACGTCGCGGAGGGCATCGTGCCCGAGAAGATCCGTGTGCTCTTCTCCACCCACTCCATCCCGTCGGCGGACGCCGAGCGCTCCGGACCCCGCGACGTCGACTTCGGCGAGGGCGGTGCGTACGCCGCCCAGCACAAGGCCGTCGCGGCGTTCGTCATGGCCGAGGTCGCGGCCGCCGTCGCCGACGTGGAGTGGGAGCTGGTCTACCAGTCGCGCTCCGGCCCGCCCACGCAGCCCTGGCTCGAACCCGACGTCAACGACGTGATCGCCGAGCTCCCTGGCCGCGGTGCGGAGGCCGTGGTGATCGTGCCCCTCGGCTTCGTCAGCGACCACATGGAGGTGCTCTGGGACCTCGACACCGAGGCGATGGAGGCGGCCGAGGAGGCCGGCATCAAGGCGGTGCGAACCCCGACGCCCGGCATCGACCCCGCCTATGTCTCGGGGCTCATCGACCTGGTGGAGGAGCGGCTCGCGGGCACGCCGAAGGCCGAACGTCCGCACCTCACCGACCTCGGACCTTGGTACGACGTCTGCCGACCCGGCTGCTGCGAGAACATCCGCGCGGGCTTCAAGCCGGTGGCCGCGGGTCTTCGTCCCTGAGACCATCGACGCCGCCCGTTCCCTCGAAGGGGGCGGGCGGCGTCGGCGTATCCGCCCCGCGGTGTCGGTGATCCTCAATAGGATTCCCTCATGCGCATCCACATCGGCACCGATCACGCCGGTCTCGAGTTCTCCACCCAGATCCAGCACCACCTCGCCTCGCAGGGGCACGAGGTGATCGACCACGGGCCCGTCGAGTACGACCCGCTCGACGACTACCCCGCCTTCTGCATCCGGGCAGCCCAAGCGGTCGTCCGTGACCAGGCGGAGGGCGTCGACGCCCTCGGCGTGGTCTTCGGCGGCTCGGGCAACGGCGAGCAGATCGCCGCCAACAAGGTGCTCGGCGTACGCGCCGCGCTCGTGTGGAACATCTCGACCGCCGAGCTCGCCCGCGAACACAACGACGCCAACGTCATCTCGATCGGCGCGCGCCAGCACTCCTTCGAAGAGGCCAGCTCGTTCATCGATCGCTTCATCGCGACCCCGTTCTCGGGTGAGGAGCGTCACGCGCGACGCATCGGGCAGCTCGCCGCGTTCGAGCAGGACGGGGTGCTGCTGCCCGATCCGCGCGCGGGCGCCTCCGAGAGCACCATGACCGACGCCAGCGACTCGTTCGACCCCGAGGCAGGCTGATGCCCGAAGGGCATTCCGTCCACCGCATCGCCCGGCAGTTCGAGCGCAACATCGTGGGCCGCACGGTCGCGGCATCCAGTCCCCAGGGCCGTTTCGTCGAGGGCGCCGAGGTCATCGACGGGCGCGAGGCGCTCGAGGTGCAAGCCGTCGCCAAGCAGATGTTCCTGCGGTTCGACGGAGACGTCTGGCTGCGTGTTCACCTGGGGATGTACGGCGCCTGGGATTTCTCGGGCGACGTGTCGGTCGATGCGACCATCGCGTCGTCCAACGGACGCATGGGGCAGACGAACCAGCGCGGCACGGTGATCGACGACGCCATCATGGATGCCGCCGGCGAGAACTCCCTCAGTTCGATCGGCGCCCCGCGACGCGCCCGCGTGCGCATGTCGGAGCAGACCACCGGGCTCGACGAGCAGACGGAATGGCCGCCGCCGGTCGTGGGCGCGGTGCGCCTGCGTCTTCTCACCGAGACGACCTGCGCCGATCTGCGGGGTCCGACGGCGTGCGTCCTGCAGACACCCGACGAGATCGCCGCGGTCATCGCCAAGCTCGGCCCCGATCCCCTCGTCGACGATGTCGCCGAGGGGGAGGAGCGCTTCACCGCCACGGTGAGGAAGAAGCCGACGGCGATCGGACTGCTGCTGATGGACCAGGCGGTGGTGAGCGGGATCGGCAACGTCTACCGCGCCGAGCTGCTGTTCCGTGCGCGGCAGAACCCCCACACCCCCGGCCGTGAGGTGCCGGAAGAGGTCGTGCGCGGTATCTGGCGCGACTGGGCGCGACTGCTGCCCATCGGCGTCGAGACCGGTCAGATGATGACCATGGACGACCTCGACCCCGCGGCCTACCGCCGCGCCATGGCCCACCGCGACGACCGGCACTGGGTGTACCACCGCGCGGGCCTGCCCTGCCGTGTCTGCGGCACCACTGTGCTGATGGAGGAGGCGGCGGGGCGCAAGCTCTACTGGTGCCCGAGGTGCCAGGCGTGAGGCGGCGGGCGGTCTTCCGCGCGGGCTGCTGAGCTCGCCCGCGCCACCGGCGTTCTAGGCTGAACCGGTGCGTCAGAACCCCAGCTTCGCGATGACCGACGTCGGTGAGATCCGACGCCTGATCGACCGCCACCCGTGGGTCACACTCGTCAGTCAGACCGACGACGGCCTCGTCGCCTCGCACTACGCCGTCATGCTCGACGACGAACGTGACGACCTCACCATCGTCGGTCACGTCGGCAAACCCGACGACCTCATCCTCGGGCTCGGCGATCGCGAACTGCTCGTGGTCGTACAGGGCCCCCACGGCTACATCACCCCCCGGTGGTACGGCGACGTCCCGGCCGTGCCGACGTGGAACTTCGTGTCGGCGCACCTGTCCGGCATCCCGGAACTGCTCACGCCGCAGGAGAACCTGCGCGTGCTCGAACGTCTGGTGGCCCGTTTCGAGGGCGACGACGCCGACGCGCGCGGCCTCTACGCGCTGCCCAACGACGCCGCGTTCGTGGAGCGGCTGGAGCGTGGGACGGTCGGCTTCCGCCTCACGCCCACGCGGGTCACCGCCAAGCGCAAGCTCAGCCAGAACAAGAGCGCCGAGGTGGTCGAGACGGTGATCCAGGGCGTGTCCGCACAGAACCCCGAGCTCTCGGCCGAGATGCGTCGGGCCGCCGACGCGCGGGTGCGCCCGTGATCGGCGAGAGCGCGGGGTTCCTCCGCGCGGTGCGGGTCGCGGGTCCCGGTAGCGAGTTCCTCCCCACCGATGAACCGGTCGACATCGTCATCGCGGGCGGGCGAATCGCCGACATCGCGCCCACCGGCAATCTGCGTCCGACCGGTCTCGTGATCGACGGCGAGGGCGGCTGGTTGCTTCCAGGGCTCTGGGACCACCACGTCCACGCGCTCCAGTGGGCGCTCGTCGCTGATCGCGTCCCCCTCGCCGGAGTCTCGTCGGCGCGCGAGGCGGCCGCCGTCATGGGCGCGGCGGCGCTGAGCGAGGGATGCCGCGTCGGCGTCGGATTCCGCGACGGCCTGTGGTCCGACGCGCCGAGCCTGCAGATGCTGGATGCCACCACCGGCGTCTTTCCGACCTATCTCATCAACGCCGACGTGCACAGTGTCTGGCTCAACTCGGCGGCCTTCCGGCGCGAGGGCTTCGCGCCCGTGGCATCCGGGATGCTGCGCGAGGAGGACGCCTTCGAGATCTCGCGTCGCCTGAACGCCGTCCACCCCGAGGTCGCCGACCGGGCCGTGGAGCGCATGGCGCGGGCAGCCGCCGCCCGCGGAATCGTGGGCATGGTCGATCTCGACATGACGTGGAACGACGGCCCGTGGCAGCGGCGCGCGGCGCGCGGTTTCGACACGGTGCGCGTGACGTACGGCACATACCCGCAGCACCTGGATCGGGCGATCACCGAGGGCCTTCGCACGGGAGACCCCGTGCGCGGCGCCGTCGACGACCTGATCCGTGTCGGACCGTTCAAGGCCATTACCGATGGATCGCTCGGGACACGCACCGCCGCGTGCGCGCACCACTACCCGGGCGACGTCGACAACCACGGCCTGCTGACCGTGGCACCCGACGAGCTCGTCGAGATGATGACGCGGGCGACGGCGGCGGGTCTGGAGTGCGCCATCCACGCGATCGGCGACGTCGCCAACAGTCACGCCCTCGACGCGTACGCACGAAGCGGTGCCGTCGGCACCATCGAGCACGCGCAGCTCGTCGCCCACGCCGACATCCCGCGCTTCGCTCGGCTGGGGGTGGCGGCGAGTGTTCAGCCCGAGCATGCGCTGGACGACCGCGACATGACGGATGCCGTGTGGGCGGAGCAGTCCGCGCAGCCGTACCCGCTACGGGCCCTGGTCGACAGCGGCGCGAACGTGCGCTTCGGGTCCGACGCCCCGGTGGCGCCGCTCGATCCGTGGGCGGCAATGGCGTCGGCGGTGTTCCGCACACGCGACGGGCGCGACGCCTGGCAGCCGCACCAGAGAGTCGACATCGGCACGGCGATCGCGGCATCCACCGTCGGCGGATCGACGGCGCCGGCCGAGATCTCACCCGGCGCGGCGGCGGATCTCGTCATCGTCGGAGCAGACCCCCTCACGGCCGACGAGCGGAGCCTGCGGACGATGCCGGTGCGCACGACGCTGATCGCCGGTCGGGTCACGCACGGCTGAGCCCCGCGCGTGAGGGGTCGATGAGCGTCGCCTGGCATTCACTCGGCGACACGTGCTGACCCCTCACGCGATCGTCACGAGAACGACGAAGGGGGCGGCGCCGAAGCACCGCCCCCTCAGAAAACACGTCTTACGCGGCGAGGTGCGCGAACAGGAACCAGCGGTCCTTGTCGAGGCCGCGCTTGATCTCGATGGCGACGTCCTGGCTCGACATGTCGACCTCGTTGAGGCCCTCGATGGCGGCCTCGAGGTCGACGAGCACGGCGTCGATGTCGGCGATGACGGCGCGGATGACGACGTCGGACTGTGCGAAGCCGGCGGGCACCTCGGTGGCCTTGGCCTTGGCTGCGACGGTCGACAGACGGGCGTCGATCGGCAGGCCCAGGGCGACGATGCGCTCAGCGGCGAGGTCGGCCCAGTCCTGCGCGTGGGCGACGACCGTGTCGAGCAGCTCGTGCACGCCGATGAAGTTGGCACCGCGCACGTGCCAGTGTGCCTGCTTGCCGTTGACGACGAGCGCCTCGAGGCCGATCACGACGGGGGAGAGGAACTGGGCGGTGCCGGCTGCCATGGTCGGATCGACGGTGGTGGCGGCGGGGGTCTGAACGATGCTCATTTTTGCTCCTTAGGCGACGTTCGAAGTCTGATGTAAAGAACGCTACTCACTCTGTTCCATTCCGCAAGCAAGATGAGGCTCGGCTAAATCCCTGGTGAATAGGCAATCCTCACCTACTCTCCGGCGGCATTTGCGGCGGCGTCGGCGACCGTGGATAGGGTCGGGCGCATGACGATCGCCCCGGATGCCACCGTGCTCGCCCTCCCTGACGCCGCCCCCGCTCTCGATGCCGCCGCGTTCGTGGCATCCGGTGCGCGGATCGTGGGGGAGGTGCACCTCGGCGAAGGCGCGAGCGTCTGGTACAACGCGGTCCTTCGAGCGGACAGCGCGTCGATCACGGTCGGGGCGCGCAGCAACCTGCAGGACAACGTCTCGGTGCACGTCGATGCCGGGCGGCCCGTGGTCATCGGGGCCGACGTGTCGGTGGGGCACAACGCCGTCGTCCACGGATGCACGATCGGCGACGGCTCGCTGATCGGCATGGGCAGCGTCGTCCTCTCCGGCGCCGAGATCGGACCCGGATGCCTCGTGGCCGGGGGAGCGGTCGTGCTCGAGGGCACGGTGGTGCCGGCGGGCTCGCTCGTGGCGGGCGTTCCGGCGAAGGTGCGGCGTGCGCTCAGCGACGATGAGCGGGCTAAGATGCTGCGGAACGCGCAGACCTACGTCGCGCACAGCGCTCGGCACCGTTCAGCGCTGCTCGTCGGAGAACGGCCGGCACTCGGCGAGTGAAGCCCCTTGCGGGACGCGGGTCGGTCCGTAGGCTCGCGCCATGCACATCACGTCACTGCAACCGGGTGAAGTCTTCGTCTTCGGATCGAACGCATCCGGCGCGCACGGCGGGGGAGCGGCGCGCTTCGCCCTCGACCACTTCGGCGCCGTCTGGGGTCAGAGCGAAGGACTGCAGGGCCAGTCGTACGGCATCGACACGATGTCGGGGCTGACGGTGTTCGAGGAGCAGGTGCGACGGTTCGTCGCCTTCGCGGCCGCGCATCCTGACCTGCGGTTCCTCGTCACCGAGGTGGGGTGCGGGATCGCCGGGTACCGCCCGAACCAGGTCGCGGGCTTCTTCGCGGATGCCGGGGAGAACGTCGTCCTGCCGAAGTCTTTCCGTGCGGTGACGGACGCGACATGACAGCCAGGATGTGGAGGGGCTGACGAGAATCGAACTCGCATCATCTGTTTGGAAGACAGAGGCTTTACCACTAAGCTACAGCCCCGAATTTCGGCATCCTGAAGAGGACGACGAACTCGAACTCGACCACTCTACGACACCCGCGCGGGTGGTGCGAACGCGACCCACGGGCGTCTCCGCCGGTTCCTGTCTGGCGGGACCTGCGCGCTCAGGCCGATCGACTAGACTTTCAGCGGTCGTTTCGTCGGCGCGTGCCGCGCGCCGCCCCGGGGCGTAGCTCAGCTTGGTAGAGCGCCCGCTTTGGGAGCGGGAGGCCGCAGGTTCAAATCCTGTCGCCCCGACGTCACGGCCCCACAGACCACAGGCCTAGCCGGCCCCCGCGTGCGCGCGGGCCACACGAGGAGAACGAACCGCATGGTCAACAGCACCGTCGAGAAGCTCAGCCCCACCCGGGTCAAGCTCCACATCACGGTCTCGCCCGACGAGCTCAAGCCGAGCATCGCGCACGCCTACGAGCACATCGCCAAAGATGTGCAGATCCCCGGCTTCCGCAAGGGCAAGGTGCCCGCGCCCATCATCGACCAGCGCATGGGCCGCGGCGCCGTCATCGAGCACGCCGTCAACGAAGGGCTCGACGGGTTCTACCGCGCGGCCGTCGAGGCGAATGACCTGCGCGTGATCGGTCGCCCCAACGCCGAGATCATCGAACTGCCCGAGCTGAAAGACTTCTCGGGTGACCTGATCGTCGACGTCGAGGTCGACGTGCGCCCCGAGTTCGACCTGCCCGCGTACGACACCATCACGGTGACCGTCGACGCCGCCGAGGTCGACGAGGCCGGCATCGACGCCGAGCTCGACAAGCTGCGCGCCCGTTTCGGCACGCTCGTCACCGTCGACCGTCCCGCGACGACCGGTGACTTCGTCGAGCTCGACCTCGTCGCCACCATCGACGGTGCCGAGATCGACCGCGCCGAGGGCGTGTCGTACGAGATCGGTTCCGGCGAGCTGCTCGAGGGCATCGACGAGGCCATCGAGTCGCTCACCGCCGACGAAGAGACCACGTTCCGCTCGAAGCTCGTCGGCGGCGACCACGCCGGTGAAGAGGCCGAGGTGGCCGTGACCATCAAGGCCGTCAAGGAGCGCGAGCTCCCTGACGCTGACGACGACTTCGCCCAGATGGCATCCGAGTTCGACACGATCGCCGAACTCCGCGAGTCGCTCAACGAGCGTGTCTCGCAGCAGTCGGTGTTCACGCAGGGCGCCGCTGCGCGCGACAAGTTCATCGAAGCCCTCCTCGAGGCCGTCGAGATCCCCGTGCCGCCGGCGCTCATCGAGGACGAGGTCCACAACCACCTCGAGGGCGAGAACCGCCTCGAAGACGACGAGCACCGCGCCGAGGTGACCGAGGCGAGCGAGAAGCAGTTCCGCACGCAGATGGTCCTCGACAAGATCGCCGAAGACGCCAACGTCCAGGTGTCGCAGGACGAGCTGACCCAGTACCTCATCCAGTCGGCCGCGCAGTACAACATGGCGCCGCAGGACTTCGTCAACGCGCTGCAGCAGGGCAACCAGCTGCCCGCGCTCGTCGGAGAGGTCGCGCGCAACAAGGCCCTGGCCATCGCGCTCGGCAAGGTCACGGTCGTCGACACCGACGGCAAGCCCGTCGATCTGACCGGCTTCGTCGCCGTCGAGGGCGAAGAGCCCACCGACGGCGAGGACGAGGTCGTCGAAGAGGCGCAGGAGATCGCTGACGCCGCGGCCGACGCCGACGCCGTCGTCGAGGCAGAAGAAGCGCCCGCCGAAGAGTCGCCCGCCGAGGAGGCCCCCGCGAAGGCCCCCGCCAAGAAGCGCGCCCCCGCCAAGAAGAAGGCCGCCGACAAGGCCGCTGACAGCGAGTAAGTCATGACGAAGGGGGCGGATGCCGTGGCATCCGCCCCCTTCGTCGTTCCCGGATGCCGTCCCTACCCCCTGTTGAGTGTCCAGGACACGCCGCAGGCCAGCCACCCGAACGGCGATTCCTGGACACTCAACAGGGGTTTTGGGGACGGGGCGTGCGAGCGAGTCGGCGGTGGCCCCGGATGCTGTTGAGTGTCCAGGACACGCCGCGCGGGGCCCGGTGATGCGGCGTGTTGTGGACAATCAACAGGACAGCACGACCCCAGGAGACCGGAGAGACGTCATGGACGACTGGCAGAGCCGAGTGGATGCCGTGTGGGCCGACGAAACGCTCGACCCCACTGACGTGATCACCCGCATCGACGAGCTCGCTACGGAGCGTCCCCAGGACGACGCGGTGGCGCTGTTCGAGCGGGCCGGGGCCCGCGATTCGGCCGGGCGAGAGCGGGAGGCGGAGGGACTGTACCGCAGGGCGCTCCAGATCGGTCTCGACGACGAGCGTCGTACTCGTGCGACCATCCAACTCGCCAGCACGATCCGCAACCTCGGTGAGACGGCGGAAGCGCTGGCCCTGCTACGGGCGGAGTACGAGCGCGAGCCGCGCGGCGACCTGCACGACGCGGCGGCCGCCTTCTACGCGCTCGCGCTGGTGTCGAACGGGGAGCCCGAGAGGGCGGCATCCATCGCTCTGCAGGCGCTCGCCCCGCACCTACCGCGCTATACCCGGTCGGTGACCGGATACGCGCGTGAAATCGCCGAAGAACCGCGCTGATCCGCCCGCGGCGAACACGGCATCCCGCCCCGGAACGCGCCGGTAGATTCGTTGAAGATCACCGGAAGAGGAGCACACATGCCCGAACCCCTTATGGCAACGAGCGTCTTCGACAGGCTGCTGAAGGACCGCATCATCTGGCTCGGTTCCGAGGTGCGCGACGATAACGCCAACGAGATCTGCGCCAAGATCCTGCTGCTCGCAGCAGAAGACCCGCAGAAGGACATCTACCTCTACATCAACTCGCCTGGCGGCTCGATCACAGCCGGCATGGCGATTTACGACACCATGCAGTTCGTGCCGAACGACATCGTCACCGTCGGCATCGGCATGGCGGCGTCGATGGGCCAGTTGCTGCTGACCAGCGGCACCAAGGGCAAGCGCTACATCACGCCCAACGCCCGCGTGCTGCTGCACCAGCCGCACGGTGGCTTCGGCGGAACGTCGAGCGACATCCAGACGCAGGCGCAGCTCATCCTCGACATGAAGCGTCGCCTCGCCGAGATCACTGCGGCGCAGACGGGCAAGAGCGTCGAGCAGATCAACGAGGACGGCGACCGGGACCGTTGGTTCACGGCGCAGGAGGCCCTCGAGTACGGCTTCGTCGACCACATGCGTGAGCACGCCACCGACGTCACCGGCGGCGGCGGAACCGCTGCGGTCTGAGGCGAGAGGAAAAGGACACCGACATGAACATCCCCACCTTCGGCGGCGCCGCGGCGCACATGCCCTCGAGCCGCTACGTCCTCCCTCAGTTCGAGGAGCGCACGGCCTACGGCTACAAGCGCCAGGACCCCTACAACAAACTGTTCGAGGACCGCGTCATCTTCCTGGGCGTCCAGGTCGACGACGCCTCGGCCGACGATGTCATGGCCCAGCTGCTCGTGCTCGAGTCGCAGGACCCCGACCGCGACATCATCATGTACATCAACTCGCCCGGTGGCTCGTTCACGGCCATGACGGCGATCTACGACACGATGCAGTACGTCTCGCCGCAGATCCAGACCGTCGTGCTCGGCCAGGCGGCCTCGGCTGCCTCGGTGCTGCTCGCCGCCGGCGCCCCCGGCAAGCGTCTCGCCCTGCCGAACGCCCGCATCCTGATCCACCAGCCCGCGATGGGCGAGGCGGGCCACGGGCAGGCGTCCGACATCGAGATCCAGGCGCAGGAGATCCTCCGCATGCGCACCTGGCTCGAAGCCACGATGGCGCACCACACCGGTCAGGACGTCGCGAAGATCAACAAGGACATCGACCGCGACAAGATCCTCTCCGCTCACGAGGCGATGGAGTACGGCATCGTCGACCAGGTGCTGACCACGCGCAAGCGTGTGCCCGCGGCTCTCACCGCCTGAGGCACTCACCGCACGAAGCCCCGCAGACCTCGTTCGGTCTGCGGGGCTTCGCCGTGTTCGGCCGGCCCGCCATCCGTCGAACTCCGGGCGCGCGGTTCGCATCGACGCTGCATCACGGTGGCAGGCTGCAGCCGAGGTGTCAGGGACACGTCGTCTCGACGCACGCTGCGTCGCCGCTGACGGGTGGACCGCGGGCGTCAGCGGATGCCGCGCGTCCGCCCTGGGCGATCATGACACCGCCGCGGTCGTAAATGCCCTTGGTTCGTACGGGCACGGGTTAGGCTCGACTACACACCGGCGGGGGCCGGGTGACGGGAGGAACCGGCATGGCACGTATCGGTGAGAGCGCCGACTTGTTCAAGTGTTCCTTCTGCGGCAAGAGCCAGAAGCAGGTTCAGCAGCTCATCGCCGGTCCCGGCGTGTACATCTGCGACGAGTGCGTCGAGCTGTGCAACGAGATCATCGAAGAGCGCATGGCCGAATCGTCGGCCGGTGACGTCGCCGAGTTCGATCTTCCCAAGCCCCGCGAGATCTTCTCCTTCCTCGAGGAGTACGTCGTCGGTCAGGATGCCGCGAAGCGTGCCCTCGCCGTCGCCGTCTACAACCACTACAAGCGCATCCGCGCGCACGGCACGCTGCAGCCCGCTGAGGCCCGCGCCGAAGAGATCGACATCGCCAAGAGCAACATCCTGCTGCTCGGTCCCACGGGATGTGGAAAGACGTACCTCGCACAGACGCTCGCGAAGCGTCTCAACGTGCCCTTCGCGGTGGCGGATGCCACGGCCCTCACCGAGGCCGGCTACGTCGGTGAAGACGTCGAGAACATCCTGCTCAAGCTCCTGCAGGCCGCCGACTTCGACGTGAAGCGCGCCGAGACCGGCATCATCTACATCGACGAGGTCGACAAGATCGCCCGCAAGGCGGAGAACCCTTCGATCACGCGCGACGTCTCCGGTGAGGGCGTTCAGCAGGCGCTGCTGAAGATCCTCGAGGGCACCGTCGCCTCCGTCCCGCCGCAGGGTGGACGCAAGCACCCGCACCAGGAGTTCATCCAGATCGACACGACCAACGTGTTGTTCATCGTCGCCGGCGCTTTCGCGGGTCTCGAGGAGATCATCTCCGCGCGTGTCGGTAAGCACGGCGTCGGTTTCGGTGCCCCGCTGCACCGCAAGGAAGACGCGCCCGACCTCTTCAGCGAGGCGCTGCCCGAAGACCTCCACAAGTTCGGCCTGATCCCCGAGTTCATCGGTCGTCTGCCCGTTGTTGCATCCGTGTCTCCGCTCGACCAGGACGCGCTGATGGAGATCCTCACGGCGCCTCGGAACGCGTTGGTCAAGCAGTACCAGCGCATGTTCGAGATCGACGGGGTGCAGCTCGAGTTCGACGAAGACGCCCTGCGTGCCATCGCCGACCTCGCCGTGCTGCGCAAGACGGGCGCCCGCGGGCTTCGCGCCATTCTCGAAGACGTGCTCGGGCCGATCATGTTCGACGTGCCCTCGGCCGACGACATCGCGAAGGTCGTCATCACGCGCGCTTCCGTCGAAGACGGCGCGCAGCCGACGATCGTGCTCGCGCAGAAGCGCCGCAGCGCCTGAGCCACCCGCGCACCGGGGACGGCAGCGCCTGAGCCGCCCGCGCACCGGGGACGGTAGCGCCTGAGCCGCCCGCGCACCGGGGACGGTAGCGCCTGAGCCGCACGACGCCGACGGCCATCGCGACTGCGCGCGCCGGGCCTCACCCGTGCCTGCGCAGAAACGCCACGGCGCGCGAGCACGCCCCGCACACAAGCGCACGCACCGACGACACCCGTTCCGGTCCGGTGCGGGGGCGCTATGCGCGCCCCCGCGCGCGGTGTCACCCCGTGAGGCCGCGTCGCTCCAGGAGCGGGCGGATGTCGGCATCCCGTCCACGGAAGTCGCGGTAGGCCGCGAGCGGGTCGCCGGCGCCACCGACGCCCAACACCTTCTGGCGGAAGCGCTCACCGTTCGCGCGGGCCAGACCGCCGTTCTCGCGGAACCATTCGACGGTGTCGGCGTCGAGAACCTCGCTCCAGATGTAGGAGTAGTACCCGGCGCTGTACCCACCCGAGAACACGTGCGCGAAGTACGTCGAGGCGTACCGGGTCGGCACGACGGGATTGTCGAGGCCGATGTCGGCCAGAGCAGCGGCCTCGAACTCGGCGACGTCGATCTCGGCCGACGCCTCGTCGACGGACAGGCCGTGCCACGCCTGATCGATCCAGGATGCCGCGAGGTACTCGCTCGTCGCGAAGCCCTGGTTGAACGCCTCCGAGGCATGCAGGCGATCGACGACGTCGGACAGGAGCGGTTCGCCGGTGTCGATGTGACGGGCGTAGTTCGTGAGGATCTCGGGCCAGAGGATCCACATCTCATTCACCTGGCTCGGGAACTCGACGAAATCGCGGTAGACCGCGGTGCCGGCGAAGTGCGGGTACGTCACCGTGGCGAACAGGCCGTGCAGGGCGTGACCGAACTCGTGGAACAGCGTCGTGACCTCATCCAACGTCAGAAGGGTCGGCGTGCCCGGGGCCGGCTTGTTGACGTTGAGATTGTTGACGACGACGGGGGCGGTGCCGCGCAGCGTGGACTGCGTCACGATCGAGTTCATCCACGCGCCGCCCCGCTTGCTGTCGCGGGTGTAGAGGTCGAGCAGGAACAGCCCGAGCTCGCCACCGTCGGCGTTGCGCACCTCGAACACGCGCACCTCGGGATGGTAGCCCTGCAGGTCGTGACGTTCGGCGATGGTCACGCCGTACAGCTGTTCGGCGGCGAAGAAGACGCCGTCGCGCAGAACGCGCTCCGCTTCGAACCAGGGGCGCAGCTCCGCGCGATCGAGGTCGTACCGCTCGGCGCGTACCTTCTCGGTGTAGAGGGCCCAGTCGGCGGCCTCGATGTGGATGCCGTCCGCATCGGCGATCTTCTGGAGGGCGTCTTGCTCGGACCGCGCGTTGGCGGCGGCGGGCACAGCGAGTCGGCGGAGCAGGTCGCGGGCGGCATCCGGAGACCCCGCCGTCTGGTCCGCGAGGACGGCGGCCGCGTGCGAGGGGTATCCGAGCAGGGCGGCGCGCTCCGCGCGCACGCGCACGATCTCGCGGAGGACGTCGCGGTTGTCGTGGGCGTTGCCGCGCGCGGCGCGTGAGCGGGACGCCTCGAGCAGACGTCGACGGCTCTCGCGGTTGGTCAGTGACGCGAGGTAGGGGTGACCGGTGTACAAGGTCAGGGTGACGACGTACCGCCCGTCCAGGCCTCGACTGGTCGCCGCCTGCGCCGCGGCCGACAGCTCGCCCGCGCCCAGGCCGTCGAGCTCGGCCGCGTCGTCGAACACGACGGCCAGGTCGTTGGTGTCGGCGAGCAGGTTCTTCTCGAACGTCGTGGTGAGGACCGAGAGACGCTGGTTGAGGTCGGTCAGGCGCGCCTTCTGCGTGTCGTCGAGCCCCGCGCCGGCCAGCGACATCTCGCGGTGACGGCGTTCCACGAGGTAGCGGCTCTCGGCATCGAGATCGAGTCGGTCGAGATGGGCGTGCACCTCCGCGATGCGCGCGAACAGGGTGGCGTCCAGCTGGATCGCGTCGCTGTGCGCGGCCATGAGGGGGGCCAGCTCCTCCTCGATCGCCTGGATCTCGGCGGTGCCGTCGGCAGACGTGACGGTGTAGAAGGTCCGCGCCACACGATCGAGAAGAACGCCGCTGCGCTCCAGAGCGAGAAGGGTGTTCTCGAACGTGGGCTCATCCGTCTGCGCGGTGATGGCGTCGATCTCGGCGCGATGAGCGGCGAACGCCTCGTGGAAGGCGGGCAGGTAGTGCTCGGGCCGGATGCTTCCGTACGGGGGGAGGTCGAAGGGGAGAGCGGGCGGTGCGAGGAGGGGATTGGTCACGGCATCCGTCATCGTCCCAGCCTACGAGCACGAGCGACGGATCCGGGGGGAGGACTTCCGATGGGCGGAGGATCCTGGGAGCGTGCGCCGTCCTCCGCCGCCGGAAACTCCTCCACTCCCGGACGTCGGTCCCGCCGTGCGCGCAGGTGCGAACGGCGAGGCGAGCCTCCGAGCGGAGGACTTCCGGCCGGGGGAGGATCCCGGGCGCGTGCGACGTCCTCCGTCCCCCGAATCTCCTCCGCTCCCGGGCACGACGGGTCGCAAGCGCCACACGACGAAGCCCGCCGACGCCCCAGAGGGCGCAGCGGGCTTCGTGGCGAACGGACGGCTCAGGCGAACTCGTCGTCGTCGTCGTAGCGAACGACGATCTCGCCCGCGGCATCCTGGGACACGATGACCCCGGTGTCGAGCTCGGCGACGGGGCGCCCCTCGAGGAACGTCAGCGTCCACCGCGGGGCGGGCGCGCTGAGCCCGTCGGGATTCAGCGCCTCTTCGACCGCGGCGATCTGCGCGTGCAACGCCTCGGGGACGGCCTTCGGCGGCTGCTCACGGGCGGTCCAACGGGTTCCGAGCTGCATCAGTCCTCCTGGGGTGCGAACACGATGTCGGTGACGGTGGTGGTGTCGCCCTCGGCGAAGGCGATCGTCTCGATGCGCCCGACGGCGCGCAGGTCGCCCTCAGCGAGGCGCAGCGCCTCGACGTGGGGGCTGGCAACCGTGAGCGATGTCACGGCCGTCTTCTGCGAGGCTTTCGCCTCGGTCTTGGCGCGACGGATGCCGATGAGCGCGGCGCTGACGGCGGTGAGCACGGCGGGGTCGCCGTCGATGCCGAGCGGCTCCGGCCACGCGGCGGTGTGCACCGAACCCTCTTCGAACCACGACCAGGTCTCTTCAGCGGCGAACGACAGCACGGGGGCGAACAGGCGCACCAGCGTCGAGAGGGCCGTGCGCAGCGCGAGAGCGGCCGAGGCCTGACCCACGTCGGACCGGTCGTACGCGCGCTCCTTCACCAGCTCGAGGTAGTCGTCGCAGAACGTCCAGAAGAACGACTCGGTGATCTCCAGCGCCCGCGCGTGGTCGTACGCCTCGAAGGCGGCGGTGGCGTCTCGAATCACGGCGTCCAGGGTCGCGAGCATCGACGCGTCGAGGTCGTGCGTGACCTCGGCGCCCTCGGGCACGGGGAAGGACAGTACGAACTTCGCCGCGTTCAGCAGCTTGATCGACAGGCGCCGACCGATCTTCACCTGCGTCGGGTTCTGCGGGTCGAAGGCGGCATCGGTGCCCAGGCGGCTCGACGCCGACCAATAGCGCACGGCGTCGGAGCCGTGCTGCTTCAGGATGTCGGCGGGAGTGACGACGTTGCCCTTCGACTTCGACATCTTCTTGCGGTCGGGATCGACGATGAAGCCCGAGATCGCGGCATCCGACCAGGGGCTCCGGTCGTCTTCGAGGGCGCTGCGCAGCATCGTCGAGAAGAGCCAGGTGCGGATGATGTCCTGACCCTGCGGTCGCAGGTCGAACGGTGCGACGAGGTTCCACAGCTCCTCGTCGCGCTGCCAGCCACCGGCCAGCTGCGGGGTGAGCGACGACGTCGCCCAGGTGTCGAGGATGTCGAGCTCAGGGTCGAAGCCGCCGGCCACTCCACGCTGGTCCTCGGTGTACCCCGGGGGCACATCGACCGTCGGGTCGACCGGGAGGGCGGCGAGGTCGGGGGTCAGCACGCGCGCGTAGTCGCGCTCCCCGTTCTCATCCAGCGCGTACCAGACGGGGATCGGCACCCCGAAGAAGCGCTGGCGCGAGACGAGCCAGTCGCCGGTGAGGCCGTTGGTCCAGTTCTCGAAGCGCACGCGCATGAAGTCGGGATGCCACGACATCTCGCGCCCGAGGGCCACGAGGCGCTCGCGCAGCTCGGCATCCCGAGCACCGTTGCGGATGTACCACTGGCGCGTCGACACGATCTCGAGCGGACGGTCGCCCTTCTCAAAGAACTTCACGGGGTGGGTGAAGGGCTTCGGAGCCCCCTCCATGGCGCCGGATTCCTGCAGCAGCTCGACGATGCGCTTCTTGGCGCTGAACACGGTCTTGCCCGCGAGTTCGTCGTACGCCGCCTTCGCGGCATCCGTCACGATCACGTCGGGGGCGTCGGCGACGATGCGTCCGTCTTTGCCGATGATCGTGCGGTTCGGCAGGTCGAGCTCGCGCCACCAGATGATGTCGGTCACGTCACCGAAGGTGCAGATCATGGCGATGCCCGATCCCTTGTCCTTCTGCGCGAGCGGGTGCGCGAGCACCGGCACCTCGACATCGAAGAGCGGGGTGCGCACGGTCGTACCGAAGAGGGGCTGGTAGCGCTCGTCGTCGGGGTTGGCCACGAGAGCGACGCACGCGGCGAGCAGCTCGGGGCGGGTGGTCTCGATGAAGACGTCGCCGGAGCCGTCGGTCTTCGCGAAGCCCACGCGGTGGTAGGCGGCGGGCTGGTCGCGGTCTTCGAGCTCGGCCTGGGCGATCGCCGAGCGGAAGTCGACGTCCCACAGGGTCGGCGCCATCGACTGATACGCCTCGCCGCGCTCGATGTTGCGCAGGAACGCCAGCTGGCTCGTGCGGATCGAGTCGTCGGAGATGGTGCGGTAGGTCTGCGTCCAGTCGACGCTGAGTCCCAGCTCGCGGAAGAGCTCCTCGAACTGCTTCTCATCCTCGATCGTGAGCTGCTCGCAGAGCTCGATGAAGTTGCGGCGGCTGATCGGCACCTGGTCGGCGGCCTTGCTGTTCTTGTTGTCGCCGCCGGCGAACGGCGGGGTGAAGTCGGCGTCGTAGGGGAGCGAGGGGTCGCAGCGCACGCCGTAGTAGTTCTGCACACGGCGCTCGGTGGGCAGGCCGTTGTCGTCCCAGCCCATCGGGTAGAACACGGTCTTGCCGCGCATGCGCTCGAAGCGCACCTTCACGTCGGTGTGCGTGAAGGAGAACACGTGGCCGATGTGCAGGCTCCCGGATGCCGTCGGCGGCGGGGTGTCCACGGAGTACACGCCCTGGCGACCGACTTTGGCGGCGCGCAGGCGGTCGAAGACGTACGTGCCGCGCTCGTTCCACGCGGCGTCCCACTTCTGCTCGAGGCCTTCCAGGGCGGGCTTGTCGGGAATGGTGGCCATGCGGGTACTCCTCGAGCGATATGGGCGGCACTGTGTGAGCGTGCCTGAAGGGTGTGGCATCCACGATACCGGGGGCGGGGCCGCGGCGCGGGCAGGGCGCCTCCGTGGCCGCGTGAGTGTCCACGACACCAGGGAGCGGTCGGAGATCGTCCGGGTGTCGTGGACACCCACGCGACGAGGCGACCCGTGCGCGCTATGGTCGCGCATTCGCCGCGGGCGAGCGCGCGGGGGCCGGGGTTTCCGCACCGGGTCCAGGAACGCGGGTAGGCTGGAGGTTCCCCATCGAGATTTCCGAGGTCTCTCCATGCCTTCTGTGCACACCCGCCGCGCGCTGACGGCGGTCGCCGTCGCTGCTGTCGCCGCCCTGTCCCTCTCCGCGTGCGCGGGGTCCGACCCCGAGGCCTCCGGTGACGGCGAGATCGTCTGGGCGATCGAGGGCGCCAACCTCTCGGCCGGGCACATGGACCCGCAGACCAGCCAGCTCGATGTGTCGGCCATGGTGCAGCGCGCCGTGCTCGACTCGCTGGTCTACCAGGAGGCCGACGGCTCGTTCTCGCCGTGGCTCGCGACCTCGTGGGAAGTCGAAGACGGCGGTGCGAGCTACGTCTTCCAGCTCCGCGACGACGTGACCTTCCACGACGGCACGCCCTTCGACGCGGCGGCCGTGAAGGCGAACTTCGACCGCATCGTCGATCCCGAGACGGCGTCGGCGCAGGCGGCATCCATGCTCGGAGGCGACCTGTACGGCGGCACCGACGTGGTTGACGACCACACCGTGCGCGTGCGCTTCTCGCAGCCCTACGCACCGTTCCTTCAGGCCGCCAGCACGTCGCTGCTCGGGTTCTACTCCCCGGCAGTGCTCGAGACCAAGGCCGACCAGCTCAAGGCCGGCGGCCCCGGCGTCACGGTGGGAACCGGCCCGTTCGAGCTGACCGAATACACGCCCGACCAGGACATCGTCTACACCCGCAACGACGACTACACCTGGGGCCCCGACGGCACCGGGGCGCCGAGTTTCGAGACGCTGCGCGTCGACATCCTGCCCGAGGCCTCGGTGCGCGTCGGCGCCCTTTCCAGCGGCCAGGCCGATGTCGTGACGAACCTGCCGCCGAACCTCGTCAGCCAGGTTCCCGCCGACGACACCGTCGAGTCGCTCGAGTACCCGGGTCTGCCCTACTCGCTCTTCCTCAACGAGAAGTACGGCGTCTTCGCCGACCAGAAGGTGCGTCAGGCCTTCACGCGCGCGATCGACGTCGACACCGCCGTGCAGGAGATCTTCTTCGGTCAGTACCCGCGCGCATGGAGCATCCTCGGCTCCACCACCCCCGGCTACGACGCGAGCCTCGAGAACTCGTGGCCCTTCGACCAGTCGGCGGCGAACGCCCTGCTCGACGAGGCGGGTTGGACGGGCCGGGATGCCGACGGCATCCGCACCAAGGACGGCCAGCGCCTCACGGCCCGCTGGATCGCGTGGACCCCGGTTCCCGACGACCGCGCGGCGCTCGCGAACGCCGCGCAGAGCGACCTCAAAGCGGTGGGTTTCGATCTGCAGCGCGAGGTGCTCGAGCCCGGCGCGTACAACGAGCAGTACGGCCCGAAGACGTTCGACGTCACCGACTGGGGCTTCTCGGGCGTCGACGCCGATCTGCTGCAGAGCCACCTCGCGACCGACGGGTTCCAGAACGCCTCGCAGGTGAGCGATCCCTCCCTCGACGCGCTGTTGGAGCAGGGTGCCTCGACCACCGACGCCGCGGCCCGCAACGCCGTGTACGCCCAGGTGCAGCAGTGGAACGCCGAGCATGCCGCCATCGTGCCGCTGTACAGCCCCGCGCTGATCAGCGCCGTGCGCCCTGACGTGAGCGGCCTGACGTTCGACCTCTACGGTCGTCCGCTCTTCGCCACCGCGTCGGTCGGCTGAGACCCCGACCCTCGGATGCCACGCTCTCGCCCGCGCGCGCTGCTGACGCGCCTCGGCGGGGTCGTGGCATCCGTCGTCCTCGTCCTGTGGGGGGCGGCGACGCTGGCGTTCGTGGCGTTCCGCATCATCCCGGGTGACCCCGTCGAGGTGATGCTCGGGCCGCAGGCGCAGGTGAGCGACGCGGTCAAGGACGCGATCCGCGCCGACCTGGGGCTGGACCGACCGGTCTTCGAGCAGTACGGCGCGTTCGTGGGCCGGCTGCTCCGCGGTGACCTCGGGGAGTCGTACCAACTGCGCCTCCCGGTGGGTGAGGTCATCGGTCGGCAGCTCGGTCCGACCCTGCAGCTCTCGACGCTCGCCCTGGTCATCGCGGTGGTGCTGGTTCTGGCATCCGCCCTGCTCGTGCGCGGGCGGACGGGCCGAGCCGTGGCATCCGGGATCGAGCTCGTCATACTCTCGTCGCCGGTGTTCTGGACGGGCCTGGTGCTGTTGAGCGTGTTCTCGTTCCAGCTCGGGTGGTTTCCGGTGTCGGGGGCGAGGGATGCCGCGGCGATCGTGCTGCCGGCGGTCACCCTCGCGCTACCGGTCGCGGCTCTGCTGTCGCAGGTGCTGCGCGACGGGGTGGAGGCGGCCGAGCGGGAGCCGTTCCTGTTGAGCGTGCGCGCGCGGGGGGCGACGCGGCTCCGCGAGAGCGTCCACCACACATTGAGACATGCGAGCGTGGGCGGTCTGACACTCGCCGCCTACCTCGTCGGTTCGCTGCTCGGTGGGGCGGTGCTCGTGGAGACGGTGTTCGCACGGCCGGGAATCGGGCGCGTGACGCTGACGGCCATCACCGACCGCGACCTGCCCGTGATCACCGGTGTGATCCTGTTGAGTGCGCTGGTATTCGTCGTCGTGAACACCGTGGTCGACATCGTCGTGCCGCTCATCGACCCGCGTCTGCGCGCGGCGACCACGGCGCTGGACATCCGCACGGCGGTGCCCTCATGAGCGCTGTCGTGGGCCTCGCCCGGGGTCGGACCGGCGATACCGGCGTCGACGTTCGCCCGGCGGTCGCCTCGTGAGCGCAACCACCGCCCGCGCGCGGCTCCGCCCCGGCCGCACCGTCGCCCTCTCGCTCGCGGGCGTCGTCCTGGCCGTCATCGCTCTGGCGGCGGTGGCTCCGGCTCTTCTGGCCACCCACGATCCGCTGCTCACCGACGTGCGCGCGGCGCTCCAGCCGCCGAGTCCCGCGCACTGGTTCGGCACCGATCAGAGCGGCCGCGACGTCTACTCGCGCGTCGTCTTCGGTGCCGGGCGCTCGGTCGGCATCGGCCTGCTGGCCACGGGGCTCGCGCTGGTGATCGGCGTCATCGCGGGCTCGCTCGCCGCGGTCGCACCGCGCCCTGTCGACACGGTCGCGATGCGCATCGTCGACGTGCTTCTGGCGTTCCCGGAGTTCCTCGTGGCGCTGCTGGTGGTGGCGGTGTTGGGACCCGGGCCGGCGAACGTCGCCCTCGCGGTCACCATCGCGGCCGTGCCCGTCTACATCCGTCTCGCGCGCGCACAGACGCGCACCCTCGCCACCGCCGAGTACGTCGAGGCGGCACGCATCAGTGGAGTGCCCGCCGTGTTCGTGCACGTGCGCCACGTGCTGCCCGGCGTGCTCGGCGCGGTGAGTGTGCTCGCGACGATCGGTGTCGGCACCTCGATCCTGGCGGCCGCGGGTCTGAGCTTCCTCGGCCTCGGTCCGACCGAGCCCACACCCGAGTGGGGTCTCATGCTGTCGGCCGGGCGCAACCTGCTGTTGCAGGCGCCGTGGGTCGCGGTCTTCCCGGGTCTGGCGATCACCGCGACGGTGGTCAGCGTGAGCGTCGTCGGCCGGACCCTGCGGGCGCGCGCCGAGGAGCGCGGGGCGTGAGCGGGCGGGAGCCCGGGATGCCGGGCGCGCGCCGAGCGCCGGGCTCGAGGAAACCGGACTCCGGGGGGCGGCTCGCGGACGGGGTGCATCTGCGCCGCCTGCGCATCGACGGGCCCGACGGCTCGATCGTCGACGGGCTCGACCTCGACGTGGCACCCGGGGAGTGCGTTGCGGTCGTGGGGGAGTCGGGCGCGGGCAAGTCGCTCAGCGCCCGGGCGCTGCTCGGTATCGTGCCGGACGAGCTGTCGTGGTCGGTTGAATCGCTCGAGGTCGACGGGGTCGACGCGGGGTCTCTCACCGAACGGCAGTGGCGGGCGCTGCGCGGAAACCGCATCGCGCTCGTGTCGCAGGACGCGCTGGTCTCGCTCGACCCGCTGCGACGGATCGGGGCGGAGGTCGCCGAGCCCGTCCGCATCCATGAGCCGTCCGTGCGCGGCCGCACCCTCGCCGATCGTGTACGCGCCACCCTGGAACGTGTCTCGCTGCCCGAGCCCGACCTGCGCGCACGCCAGTACCCGCACGAGTTGTCGGGCGGTCTGCGCCAGCGCGCGCTCATCGCCTCCGCTCTGGCAGCGCATCCGGCTGTGCTCGTCGCCGACGAACCGACGACGGCCCTGGATGCCACCGTGCAGGCGCGCGTCCTCGACCTCCTCCGGCGGATCACCGACGACGGCGTCGCCGTGGTCTTCATCAGTCACGACCTCGGTGCCGTCGCTCGGGTGGCCGACCGCGTCGTGGTGATGCACGAGGGACGCGTCGTGGAGACGGGCGCCACGGCCGACGTGCTGGCATCCCCTCGCCATTCCGTCACGAAGGAGCTCGTGGCCGCGGTGTCGCACGAGCCGCTGGAGCGCGAGCTGCGGTCGGACGCGCCGATTTTCACGGCCGACCGCGTGACGAAGCGGTTCGGTGAGCGGGTCGCTGTCGACGACGTCTCGTTCGAGGTGCGGCGCGGCCGCACGCTCGCGGTCGTGGGGGAGTCGGGGTCGGGGAAGACGACGCTGGCGCGCATCGTGGTGGGTGTCTCCGCCGCGGATGCCGGGGAGCTCGTCTTCGATGGACGGCCGTGGGGGCGCGCGGTCGCGCGCGGAGCGGACCGGCGGCGCGTGCAGCTGGTGCAGCAGAACCCGTGGGGAGCGCTCGACCCGCGGTGGAACGTGGGCCGCACGCTCACCGAGGCGGTCGCCGCCGCGGGTGTCGCGCGCTCCGCGCGAGGATCGACCGTGGCCACCCTGCTCGAGGAGGTCGGGCTGTCGACGGCATTCGTCGCTCGCCGACCGGCGCAGCTGTCGGGCGGTCAGCGTCAGCGCGTCGCGATCGCCCGGGCCCTGGCCGCGTCGCCCGATCTGCTCGTGCTCGACGAACCCGTCTCGGCGCTCGACGCGACGGTGCGGGCGCGGATCCTCGAGCGGCTGCTCGACCTGCAGCGCGAGCGGGAACTGGCGATGGTCTTCGTCACCCATGACCTCGACGTGGTGGCGGCGGTCGCCGATGACGTGATCGTGATGAAAGACGGCCGGGTCGTGGATTCGGGCGCTGTGTCACGCGTGTTCGCCGCTCCCGGGCACCCGTTCACACGGGAGTTGCTGGCCGCCGCCGGCCTCCGCGCGCCCGGTGCGTGAGCCCGCGCGGCTACCGGCCGAGTCGAGTGTCCACGACATGCCGTATCCACCGGGGCCGGGCGGCGTGTCCTGGACACTCACGGGAGCGGGCCGGACCAGGCGTTGAGTGTCCACGACGCGCCGCATCCGCCGGGCGTGAGCGGCGTGTTGTGGACACTCGCGCGAGCGGGCCGCACGCGGTGCTGAGTGTCCATGACATGCCGTATCCACCGGGGCCGGGCGGCGTGTTCTGGACACTCACGGGAGCGGGCCGGACCAGGCGTTGAGCGTCCACGACGCGCCGTATCCGCCGGGCGTGAGCGGCGTGTTGTGGACACTCGACGATCTTCGGCGGCATCGCGCGACCGGCGGGGTGTCCTACGTGCACAGAGCCGCCGCGCCGAACGCGGCGAGCGCGTAGACTCGGTCCATCAGCACCGATCCGGCCATCACCGGGGAGCTCGCGGAAGAAACGGGTCCAGACCCGGAGTAGAACCGCGCGGGGCAGGCCCGTCACAGCCGCAGTGAGAGCGGCGTACCCGCGAGGGTGCGCAATGCAGGGTGGTACCGCGGTCCGCACGGATCGTCCCGGCGAGTAGACCTCGACCCGCGGAGTGACATGACCTACCCACGCCCCTCATCCTTCGGCCCCGCCGCCGACCCGGCAGCGACCGGCACGGCCTCGACCTCGGATGCCGCCACCCGCGGTACCGCGACCCCGGATACGTCGGCCCCGGCTGCCGCGACCCCGGCGCCCGGGCAGGCCCCGGCATCCGTCGTCCCGAGCCCCCGGTTCCCGGCCATCGAGGACGACACGCTGGCGTTCTGGAAGGCCGACGACACCTTCCGCGCATCGATCGCGAACCGCGAGGGCGCCGAGGAGTGGGTGTTCTACGACGGTCCGCCCTTCGCCAACGGGCTGCCGCACTACGGGCACCTGCTCACCGGCTACGCGAAGGACGTCTTCCCGCGCTTCCAGACGATGCGCGGCAAGAAGGTCGACCGCGTCTTCGGGTGGGACACCCACGGCCTCCCGGCCGAGCTCGAGGCGATGAAGCAGCTCGGGATCACCGAGAAGGACGAGATCGAGCGCATGGGCGTGGCGACCTTCAACGCCAAGGCCCGCGAGTCGGTGCTCGAGTACACGCGCGAGTGGCAGGACTACGTCACCCGCCAGGCGCGCTGGGTCGATTTCGACCGCGGTTACAAAACGCTCGACACGACCTACATGGAGAGCGTGCTCTGGGCCTTCAAGACCCTGCACGACAAGGGCCTCGCCTACGAGGGTTACCGCGTGCTGCCGTACTGCTGGCGCGACGAGACGCCCCTGTCGACGCATGAGCTGCGCATGGACGACGACGTCTACAAGATGCGTCAGGACCCCTCGGTCACCGTCACCTTCCCGCTCGTCGGTGCCAAGGCCGAGGCGCTCGGCCTCACCGGTGTGCGCGCCCTCGCGTGGACGACGACGCCGTGGACCCTCCCGACCAACCTCGCGCTCGCGGTGGGTCCCGGCATCCGGTACGCCGTGATCGAGGGCGGCCCGAACGGCGCCGCCGACGTGCACCGCGCACCCGACGGCGCGGCCGACGAGGCTTTCGAGGCCGTCGCGCACCGGTATCTGCTGGCCGAGGACCTGCTGCCGAACTACGCGAAAGACCTCGGATACGAGAGCCCGGATGCCGCCCGCGCGGCCGTGGAGACGACCATCTCGGGCGCCGAACTCGAGGGCGTGTCCTACGACCGCCTCTTCGACTACTACGCCGACGCCGAGATCTGGGGCACGCAGAACGCCTGGAAGATCCTCGTCGACGACTACGTCACCGTGTCGGACGGCACCGGCATCGTGCACCAGGCACCGGCCTACGGTGAGGACGACAAGCGTCTCGCGGATGCCGCGGGCCTGCCCACGATCATCTCGCTCGACGACGGCGGCCGGTTCCTCTCGGCGGTCACCGACGTGGCGGGGGAACTCTGGTTCGAGGCGAACCGCCCGCTCATCCGCCTGCTCACGCAGGCCGGCCGCCTGTTGCGCGAGGCGTCGTACGAGCACTCGTACCCGCATTGCTGGCGCTGCCGGAACCCCCTCATCTACAAGGCCGTGTCGAGCTGGTTCGTCCGCGTCACCGACATCAAGGACGACCTGCTGGCGAACAACCAGCAGATCACCTGGGTGCCCGAGAACGTCAAGGAGGGCCAGTTCGGCAAGTGGCTCGAGGGCGCGCGCGACTGGTCGATCAGCCGCAACCGGTACTGGGGCTCGCCGATCCCGGTGTGGAAGAGCGACGATGCGAACTACCCGCGCGTCGACGTGTACGGCTCGCTCGCCGACATGGAGGCCGACTTCGGCCGCCTGCCCGTGAACGCCGACGGCGAGGTCGACCTGCACCGTCCTTACATCGACGACCTCACGCGCCCGAACCCCGACGACCCCACGGGGAAGTCGACGATGCGCCGCATCGAGGACGTGCTCGACGTGTGGTTCGACTCGGGATCCATGCCGTTCGCGCAGGTGCACTACCCGTTCGAGAACCACGAGTGGTTCGACGAGCACGCCCCCGCCGACTTCATCGTGGAGTACATCGGGCAGACGCGCGGCTGGTTCTACGTCATGCACGTGCTCTCGACCGCCCTCTTCGACCGCCCCGCCTTCACGGGTGTGTCGTGCCACGGCATCGTGCTCGGCAACGACGGGCAGAAGATGTCGAAGTCGCTGCGCAACTACCCCGACGTGCGCGAGGTCTTCGATCGCGACGGCTCGGATGCCATGCGGTGGTTCCTCATGTCGAGCTCGGTGCTGCGCGGCGGCAACCTCGTCGTGACCGAGGAGGGCATCCGCTCGGGCGTGCGCGAGTTCCTGCTTCCGTTGTGGAACGCGTGGTACTTCTTCGCGACCTACGCGAATGCATCCGGTGCCGAGGGCTACGAAGCCGAGTGGCGCACCGACTCCACCGATGTGCTCGACCGCTACATCCTCGCGCTCACGGGCGACCTCATCGAGGGTGTCGCGGGCGACCTCGAGGGCCTCGACTCCACGACTGCCGCCGAGCGCCTGCGCGACTTCGTCGAGGTGCTGACGAACTGGTACATCCGCCGCTCGCGCGACCGCTTCTGGGTGGGTGTGACCGACGACCCCACGAGCCGCGAGGCGTTCGACACGCTCTACACGGTGCTCGAGACGCTCACCCGCGTCGCCGCCCCGCTGCTGCCGCTGGTGACCGAGCGCGTCTGGCAGGGCCTCACCGGCGGTCGGAGCGTCCACCTCGCTGATTGGCCGGATGCCACGGCGTTCCCGGCGGCCGAAGACATCCGCACCGCGATGGACACCGTCCGCGAGGTCTCGAGCGTCGCCAACGCGCTGCGTAAGCGCGAGGGCAAGCGCGTGCGCCTGCCGCTGCCGCGTCTGACGGTGGTGACCCCGGATGCCGCGGGCCTGGCGCAGTTCGACGACATCCTCCGCGAGGAGCTCAACGTCAAGAGCGTCGAGCAGGTCGCCCTGCAGGACGGCACGGCGGCTGAGTACGGCATCACCCACCGCCTGTCGGTCAACGCCCGCGCCGCGGGTCCGCGCCTCGGCAAGCAGGTGCAGCAGGCGATCAAGGCCGCCCGTGAGGGCGACTGGAGCGAGGTCGACGGACAGGTCGTCGCCGGTGGCATCCCCCTCGAACCCGCTGAGTACGACCTCGTGGTCGAGACCGCCGGTCGCCCCGAGGGCGAGGCTCTCGCCGTGCTGTCGTCGGGCGGCTTCGTGCTGCTCGACACCGTCACCACCCCCGAGCTCGAGGCCGAGGGGCTGGCGCGCGACATGATCCGCGGCATCCAGGACACCCGCAAGGCCGCCGGCTTCGACGTGAGCGATCGCATCTTCCTGTCGCTGACGTTCGTCGAGGACGCCGACGCCCAGGCGGTCGCCCAGGCCTTCGACGTCGCTGGGGTGGCATCCGAGACCCTCTCCGAAGCCGTCGTGCTGGCCGGACCCGAGGGCCGTCTCGTCGAACGCGGTGCGATCGCGCCGGCCGAGTACGAGACCGTCATCGCCGCGAAGACCTACGCGAACGTGGGCGCCGTCACGGTCGCCGTCGCGCGGATCGGAGCCCCCGCATGAGCGACCGCACCAGAGCCGACGCCGTCTACAGCGCGCTGCTCGAGCGGCAGGGCGAGCAGTGGGTGCAGCCGCGCGTCGAGCGCACGCGTCGCGTGCTCGAGCTGCTCGCCGACCCGCAGCGCACCTACCGCGTGATCCACGTGACCGGCACGAACGGCAAGACCTCGACCAGCCGCATGATCGAGAGCCTGCTGCGCGCCATGGGGCTTCGCACGGGCCTGTTCACCAGCCCCCACCTCGAACGCTTCACCGAGCGCATCCTCATCGACGGAGAACCCGTGGCGGATGCCGCGATCGCCGACGCGTGGGACGAGATCCAGCCGTTCGTGGACATGGTGGATGCCGAGCTCGCTGCGGCCGGAGACGCCCCGTTGACGTTCTTCGAGCTGCTCACCGTGCTCGCGTTCGTCGTCGCGGCCGACGCGCCGATCGACGTGCTCGTGCTCGAGGTCGGCATGGGCGGGGAGTGGGACTCCACGAACACTGCCGACGGCGACGTCGCCGTGTTCACGCCCATCGACATCGACCACGTCGATCGGCTGGGCTCGACGATCGCCGAGATCGCCACCGTCAAGGCCGGCATCATCAAGCCCGGCGCCGCGGTCGTGTCGGCCGCGCAGCCCGACGAGGCGCTCCGCGTCATCCGTGCGCGCGCCGAGAAAGAGGGTGCGACGGTGTCGGTCGACGGCGACGGTTTCGCGCTCGAGGAGCAGACCCTCGCGGTGGGCGGGCAGCAGCTCTCCATCCGCGGCGTCGCCGGCAGGTACGCCGAGGTCTACCTGCCGCAGTACGGCGCGCACCAGGGCCGTAACGCGGCGCTGGCGGTGGCCGCGGTCGAATCCCTCATCGGCGGGGGTACGCAGCCGTTGGCCGGCGAGGTGGTCGCCGACGGTCTCGGCAACGCCACCTCGCCCGGCCGCCTGCAACTCGTCGGCACCGCGCCGACCGTGCTCGTCGACGCGGCCCACAACCCGCACGGGGCGCGGGCGCTGGTCACGGCCCTCGACGAGGCGTTCGACATCGACGAGTGGGGCGCCGTGGTCGGCATCCTCGACGGGAAGGATGCGGTCGGCATCATGTCGGCGCTCGTGCCCGCCGTGGCCCGCGTGTTCGCGACCGCCCCCGACAGCGACCGTGCGACCGACCCCGACGTGATCGCCGACGTCGCCGAGGCGGCCGATCTCCCCGTCACCGTGCACCCCACCCTCGAAGACGCCGCCGACGCCGCGCGCGCGTGGGCCGTGGAGTCGGACCGCCGCGCCGTCGTCATCGCCGGCTCCGTCGTGCTGGCCGGCGAAGCCCTGCGTCTGTCGGCGCTGGAGGACTGGAAGTCGGGGTGGCAGGCGTGAGTCCTCGCGAACCCCGCGCTCCGCGCCCCCGCCGTCAGCGCGGTGCGCAAGAATCGCTCGGCGCCGTCGTGCTCGGCTTCGAGTCGGTCATCGTCTTCCTCGGCGGCCTTGTCGTCTACGGCCTCAGGGTGCTGCCGTTCGGGATCGAACCGTGGTGGGGCATCGTCGGCGGCGTCGTGATGGCGATCGCGATGGTCGCCGTCTCGGGGATGCTCCGTCACCGCTGGGCACTCTTCGCCGGATGGGGGCTGCAGGTGCTTCTCCTGCTCGGCGGATTCCTCGTTCCCGCCCTCGCCGTGGTCGCGCTCATTTTCGGCGGTATGTGGGCGTATGCGACGATCAAGGGAGCGGCCCTCGATCGCGCGAATGCGCGGCGCGCCGCTGACCCCGACCTCTCGAACGGAGAATGACCCATGGCCACCGAAGAGACTCTCGTCCTCGTCAAGCCCGATGGCGTCGCTCGCGGCCTCACCGGCGCGATCCTCGCCCGCATCGAGGCGAAGGGCTACGCGCTCGTCGACATCCGCCTCGTCGAACCCGACCGTGAGACGCTCGCCCAGCACTACGCCGAGCACGAGGGCAAGCCCTTCTACGAGCCGCTGCTGGAGTTCATGCTCTCGGGCCCGTCCGTGGCCATCCGTCTCGCGGGCAACCGCGTGATCGAGGGCTTCCGCTCGCTCGCCGGCACCACCGACCCCACCACCGCCGCCCCCGGCACGATCCGCGGCGACTTCGGTCGCGACTGGGGCCTGAAGGTGCAGCAGAACCTCGTCCACGGGAGCGACAGCGTCGAATCCGCCGAGCGCGAGCTCGCGATCTGGTTCGCCTGATCCCGGATGCCATGGTGGCCGCTACCCTCACCGGGTGGCGGCCATCGTCTTTCGCAGCATGCGGGCAGTTCGCAGCCTCCGTGCTCTGCGTAGGGTCAGCGGCATCCGGTGCGTTCGGACTGAGGTTGCGCTGATCGCTGAGGATCTGCGCGGCAGAGTGATCGTGCGGACGCGAACTGCCGGGTGGGTCCGTTCCGCGTCGCCCGGCCCCTTCGACAGGCTCAGGGACCTCTCGACGAGCGGGCTGAGCCCGTCGAAGTCGCCGGTCACCGGTGCTCCGTCGCGCTCCCGCACGTGTCAGAACTGCGCGAGCACGTTCAGGCGCACCTGCGCGAGCACCGCGACGACGACGAAGGCGGCCAGCGTCATCAATGGCACCCACACCATCAACCGGTCCGCGACCTCACGCACCCGCGCCCCCGGGATGACGCCCTCGCGCAGCACGTGCAGCGTGACGACGAAGAACGACGGGATCACGACCGACCACGTCACCATGCACCACGGGCACAGCGTCGCGAGCACGAACAGGCTCTGCGCGATGAGCCAGATGACGAAGGTCAGCGCGAGGGCGAACCCGAGCCAGAACAGCGCCCAGAACCAGCGGGCGAACCGGGCTCCGGCCAGCAGCGCGACGCCGACGACGATCGGGGCGATCCAGGCCGACAGACCGATGATGGGGTTGGGGAAACCGAAGACCGCACCCTGAGCCGACTGCAGGTTCGCCGAGCACTGCACGAGCACGCTGATGTCGCAGGATGCCGCGGCTCCCGGGTTCTCGAGCTGGTGGAAGCGCTCCATCGTCAGCGAGAAGGCCGCCCACCAGCCGACGATGCCGGCGAAGATCAGCCAGGTCGCGACGACGACCGGGAGTCGGGGGGTGACGGTTTCGCTCATACGACAATCCTGCCACCGCGACTTTTCCGAGCGCTGAGGACGTGGCATCCAGATGCCCGTGCGCGTGCGCGCGGCGGACGATCGGCATTCCGGGCAGGGCGAACCGACGTGTTCGCTGGCCCTGGCGCCGGTCCGTGCGATAATGAAGGCCGATGTGCCGCGGCCGCGCCGCAGGAACATCACCCAGAAGACTTCGGGCGACGACCGCCCTTCGCAGCACGAGCCGCAGGCCTGCTGCAGACCGAATGAGTTCGCGGCCCCGCCGGGTGCGGCGCTGCATGAGATTTCGTCGGGCGACGCGCGGTGTCGCCCGCCAGGGAGAACCCCCGACATGGCCGATGTGACAGACGATCAGACCCCCACCGACGAGAGCGCGGCCGACACGTCCGCGCTGAATGCGCCCGACGCTCCGGCCGTCGGGGGCGAGAGTTCGGCCCAGGCCGACTCCGCCGACATCGACGGAGCGGCCGCCGACGAAGACGAGGCGGCGGCGGTTCAGGATGCCGAGGACGCCGTCGCCGAAGACACCGGGGCCCCCGCTGTGCTCGAGGCCGACGATGCGCAGACCGCTGATCCGGTGGAGAGCGCCACGGCGGAGAGCGACACCGCGGTGACCGAGACCGCCGATGCCACTCCCGACGACATCGCGCCCGCGGCACCCGCTGCCGATGAGCCTGCTCCGGCGGCACCCGCTGCCGACGAGCCTGCTCCGGCGGCACCCGCTGCCGATGAGCCTGCTTCGGCGGAGTCCCCGGCGACCGAGGCCCCGGGCGACACCGAGCCCACGGCCGAGGCGGCAGCGCCCGCAGTCGGCGAGACCCACGCCGCCCCCGAGGCTCCCGCCCAGCCGGAGCCCCAGCCCGAGGCGGCTGAGCCGGAAGCCGCGGCCGCACCCGAGAAGCCCGCCCGCCCGACCGCGGTATCGCTCGGCCTGCTGCCCGAGAACTTCGTGTCGGCCGTGTCCACGGCGCTGCACTTCTACGCGCCCGCGCTGCCGCCGCTCGCGCTGAGTGACGACTTCGACGATCGTGACGACCGCGACGACGAGGGCCCTGCCGAACGCGTGTCCGCCAACGCCCGTCGCCGCAACCGACGCCGTGGCGGCACCGAACCCGCCCCGGTCGAGCAGAACGACCCCCCGGCCGCCCCCGTCCGCCAGCGCGCCGTCGAGGTCATCACCGAACCGCAGCGCATCAAGGGCTCCACCCGTCTCGAGGCCAAGAAGCAGCGCCGCCGCGACGGGCGCGAGGCCGGGCGTCGCCGCCCCGTCGTGACCGAGGCCGAGTTCCTCGCCCGGCGCGAGGCGGTCGACCGCGTCATGGTCGTCCGCTCCAAGGCCGGTCGCATCCAGATCGCCGTGCTCGAAGACAACGTGCTCGTGGAGCACTACGTCGCCCGCAATCAGGACGCCTCCCTCATCGGAAACGTCTACCTCGGCCGTGTACAGAACGTGCTGCCCAGCATGGAGGCCGCGTTCGTCGACATCGGTCGCGGACGCAACGCCGTGCTGTACTCCGGCGAGGTCGACTGGGAGGGCGTGGAGACCAACAACCAGCCCCGCCGCATCGAGCTCGCCCTCAAGTCGGGCGACCGTGTGCTCGTGCAGGTGACGAAAGACCCGGTGGGCCACAAGGGCGCGCGCCTGACCAGCCAGATCTCGCTGCCGGGCCGCTACCTCGTCTACGTGCCGAACGGCACGATGAACGGCATCTCGCGCAAGCTCCCCGACACCGAGCGGGCCCGCCTGAAGAAGATCCTCAAAGAGGTCCTTCCCGAGTCGTCCGGCGTGATCGTGCGCACGGCCGCCGAGGGCGCCACCGAGGAGCAGCTGACCCTCGACGTGCAGCGCCTCACCTCGCAGTGGGAGCACGTCTCGAGCCAGCTCAAGACCATCCAGGCGCCCGCCCTGCTGCACTCCGAGCCCGACCTGCTGGTCAAGATCGTGCGCGACGTCTTCAACGAGGACTTCACGCGCATGCTCATCCAGGGCGAAGAAGCGCTGCAGACGATCTCGAGCTACCTGCAGGGCGTGGCCCCCGACCTGCTCGAGCGCGTCGAGAAGTACGACGGCGAGCAGGACCCGTTCGACGCGTTCCGCGTCACCGAGCAGATCGAGAAAGCCCTCGACCGCAAGGTCTGGCTGCCCTCCGGCGGCTCGCTCGTCATCGACCGCACCGAGGCGATGACGGTCGTCGACGTCAACACCGGCAAGTTCGTCGGCTCGGGCGGCAACCTCGAAGAGACCGTCACGAAGAACAACCTCGAGGCGGCCGAAGAGATCGTGCGCCAGCTGCGTCTGCGTGACATCGGCGGCATCATCGTCGTCGACTTCATCGACATGGTGCTCGAGTCCAACCGCGACCTCGTGCTGCGCCGACTCATCGAGTGCCTCAGCCGGGACCGCACGAAGCACCAGGTCGCCGAGGTCACCTCGCTCGGCCTCGTGCAGATGACGCGCAAGAAGCTCGGTCTCGGTCTGCTCGAGACCTTCAGCGAGGCGTGCGAGGTGTGCGCCGGTCGCGGTGTCGTCGTGCACCACGACCCGGTCGTCAAGCACCGTCCGTCGGGAACCGCGAACGGCAATGGCAACGCGAACGGCGGTTCTTCGAACCGTCGTGGACGCGGAGGCAACGCCGGTTCGTCGAACAACGCGTCTTCTTCCGCATCGAACACCGGTCACAGCACCGGCAACGGTGCGGCAGCGGCCGCGAACGGCGGCACGCACGTCATCACCGAGGGCGTGAAGTCCGCGCTCGCCCAGATCGCGGCATCCACCGTCAAGCCCACCGTCGACGACCCCGCCGTCGTCGAGGCGGCGGTCGTGGCATCCGTCGAAGCCGTCCTCGAGGCGAAGGTCGAAGCCGACGCGCCGGCACCGGCGCGCGAGAAGCGCCCGCGCAAGAAGCGCGAGCCCAAGACGCCGCGCACCGAGAAGGACGCCCTGCTGGAGTCGGTGCTCGAGGCGCTGCCCGAGCCGAAGGCCCCGGGCCAGGGCCGTTCGCGCCGTCGCGTGACCACGGCTGCCCTGACCGGCACCCCTGTGAACGCGCAGCCCACGACGGAGTCCTGAGCACGACGACGGACGTGAGGGGCTGCTCCTCGTCGCCGAGCCGGGCTCGCGCGCGACTCGGAGCGGCCCCTCCGCACGTCTCCGCCGGCCGGACCGGGAGCGGCCCCTCCGCACGTCTCCGCCGGCCAGACCGGGAGCGGCCCCTCCGCACGTCTCAGCCGGCCGGGGCGTCCCCACGCGTCCGCGTCGGTATGGCGAGGGATGCCGGGCACGTGCGTGTCAGGAGCGTCGCTCGCGCGCGGTGACGCGCAGGCCCGAGGCCCGCAGGCGCCGCACGAGCTCCTTGCCGCCGACGTGCTCGGCACCGGCGGCGACCAGAGCGGCGTGGCGCTCGTCGGGCACGTCGTAGTGGTCGAGATCGAACGCGCGGCGGGGGATGCCGGCGGCTGCGGCGAAGGCGTGAAGTTCGTCGAGATCGCTGTCGCTCACGAGGTGCGCCCACAGGCGTCCGTGCGCGGGCCACTGCGGGTCGTCGATGAGGATCGCCATTCCGCGATCCTACGGTCGACACGCGGGCCGATGCTTTTGCCGGATGCTGCCCGGTGAGCTAAACTCGACCCTTGGTGCGTCGCGTCCGCCCTACGGGAGCGTGACCCCGCTGACTTTCGTCGGCCGGATCGCACCGAGACTTGGGTCATCAGACCCTCCCAACGTCATCAGACAACCGGAGCCCCGCGCTCCCGAATGAAACAGGTGTGAAGTGGTTTACGCAGTTGTGCGCGCCGGCGGCCGCCAGGAGAAGGTCCAGGTCGGCACGGTCGTCGTGCTCGACCGCCAGAAGGCGAAGATCGGCGAGAGCATCCAGCTGCCCGCCGTCCTGTTCGTCGACGGCGACGCGGTCACGACCGACGCCGACAAGCTCGCGAAGGTCTCGGTCACGGCCGAGGTGCTCGGCGAGGAGCGCGGTCCGAAGATCGTGATCCAGAAGTTCAAGAACAAGACCGGCTACAAGAAGCGCCAGGGCCACCGCCAGGACCTCACGCGCGTCAAGATCACCGGCATCAAGTAAGAGCCAGGAGACGCAGAGATGGCACACAAAAAGGGCGCAAGCTCCACCCGTAACGGTCGTGACTCCAACGCACAGCGCCTCGGCGTGAAGCGCTTCGGCGGTCAGGTCGTCCTCGCCGGCGAGATCATCGTCCGTCAGCGCGGCACGCACTTCCACCCCGGCGCCAACGTCGGCCGTGGTGGCGACGACACGCTGTTCGCTCTGGCTCCCGGTGCGGTCCAGTTCGGCGCCAAGGGCGGCCGCAAGGTCGTCAACATCGTCACCGCCGCAGCGGAGTAATTCCCGCGCTTCGGCGCTCGAGGGGGTGGGCGAAGCCCACCCCCTCGTTTCATTTCCCGAACCGGCTGCCGCGCGTCTGGTTTGCTCGATAACCCGGAAGGACCCGCCATGGTCACCTTCGTCGACCGCGTCACCCTGCACCTGCGTGCGGGCAAGGGCGGCAATGGCTGCGTCTCCGTGCGCCGCGAGAAGTTCAAGCCGCTGGCCGGTCCCGATGGCGGTAACGGGGGAGGCGGCGGCGACGTGGTGCTCGTCGCCGACCCGCAGGTGACCACTCTGCTTTCGTACCACCACTCGCCGCACCGTTCGGCGGGCAACGGCGGTTTCGGCATGGGCGACCACCGTTCCGGCGCGGAGGGCGAGGACCACGAGCTTCCCGTCCCGCTCGGCACCGTCGTGAAGGACCCCGACGGCACGGTGCTCGTCGACATGCTCACCCCCGGCATGCGTTTCGTCGTCGCGCCCGGTGGCCTCGGCGGCCTCGGTAACGCCTCGCTCTCATCCCCCAAGCGCAAGGCTCCCGGTTTCGCCCTGCTGGGTACCCCCGGCTGGGAGGGCGACGTCGTCCTCGAGCTGAAGACCGTCGCCGACATCGCGCTCGTCGGCTTCCCCTCCGCCGGCAAGTCGAGCCTCATCGCCGCGGTTTCCGCTGCGCGTCCGAAGATCGCCGACTACCCGTTCACGACGCTCCACCCCAACCTCGGCGTCGTCCAGTCCGGCGACGTACGTTTCACCATCGCCGACGTGCCCGGACTCATCGAGGGCGCCAGCGAGGGCAAGGGCCTGGGCCTGGAGTTCCTGCGTCACGTCGAACGCTGCACCGCGCTGGTGCACGTCCTCGACTGCGCCACGCTCGACCCGGGCCGCGACCCGCTGAGCGATCTCGACATCATCCTCGCCGAGCTGGGCGCCTATCCCGTGCCCGAGGGGCAGACGCCGCTGCTCGAGCGTCCGCAGATCGTCGCCCTGAACAAGATCGACGTGCCCGAGGCGCGCGACCTCGCCGACTTCGTGCGCCCCGACCTCGAGGCCCGCGGCTTCCGCGTGTTCGAGATCTCGACGGTCAGCCGCGCGGGGCTGCGCGAACTCACCTTCGCGCTGGCCGACGTCGTCGAGCAGCACCGTCTCGCCACGATCGACGACACGCCCGCCGAGCGCATCGTCATCCGCCCGCAGGGTTCGCGCAAGGACTTCGAGGTCAAGGTCGAGGGCGGCACGTACGGTCCCGTCTACCGCATCCTCGGCGACAAGCCGGTCAAGTGGGTGCAGCAGACCGACTTCCAGAACGAAGAGGCCGTGGGCTACCTCGCCGACCGCCTCGCGCGCCTGGGTGTCGAAGAGGGACTGTTCCGCGCCGGTGCGGTCGCCGGCGCGACAGTGGTCATCGGTCCCGGCGACGGCATCGTCTTCGACTGGGAGCCCACGCTCACCTCTGCGGCCGAGCTGATGACCGCCCCGCGCGGTACCGACCCCCGCCTCGTGCAGAATCCCCGCCGCACCTCCTCGGAGCGTCGCGAGAGGTACCACGAGCGGATGGATGCCAAGGCCGAGGCCCGCGCCGAGCTCGAGACCGAGCGCCGCGCGGCGCGTGCCGCCGGCATCACCCCCGACGGCGACTCGGCGGTGCTCGGCGCCGAGGACGACGCACGGTGACGGCCGAGACCCGCGCCGAGATCCCGGGCGCCGCTCGCGTCGTGGTGAAGGTGGGGTCGTCGTCCATCAGCGGCGACGGCGCGCACCGCATTGACACGATCGTCGAGGCGCTCTCGGGCGCCCACCGCGCCGGCACCGAGGTGGTTCTGGTGTCGTCGGGCGCCATCGCGACCGCGCTGCCGCTGCTCGATCTCGGCGGGCGTCCGAACGACCTGGCGACCCAGCAGGCCGCGGCCGCGGTCGGGCAGAACGTGCTCATGTGGCGTTACCAGACCTCACTCGATCGCTTCGGGCTGCTCGCGGGTCAGGTACTGCTGACCGCCGGTGACCTCGAGAACGCCACGCACCGCTCCAACGCCCGTCGGGCCATGGAGCGACTGCTCGGACTCGGCATCCTCCCGATCGTCAACGAGAACGACACCGTCGCCACCCACGAGATCCGTTTCGGCGACAACGACCGGCTCGCGGCCCTCGTCGCCCAGCTCATCGGTGCCGACGCCCTGGTGCTGCTGAGCGACATCGAGACGCTGTTCACCCGGCCGCCCAGCGAACCGGGCGCGCGCCCCATCACCGACGTCGAGTGGGGACACGATCTGTCGGAGTTCGAGTTCGGCGCCGGAGTCGTCAACGGCGTGGGCACCGGGGGAGCGGCAACCAAGGCGTCGGCCGCGAAGCTCGCCTCGACCGCCGGGGTCGGCGTGCTCGTCACGAGCGCGGATCTGGTGGCATCCGCCCTCGCCGGTGACTCCGTCGGCACGTGGTTCGCCCCCAACCCCGATCCCGTCACCCTGGCGACGGGGCCCGTGGGCGCCGTTAGCGCGCCGGTACACTGAGCGCATGACCGTCATCGCCGCCTCCGTCGACGAGCGCCTGCGTCTCGCGAAAGACGCGGCGCGCGAGATCGCCCTCCTCGATTCCGCTCGCAAGAGCGCACTGCTGAACGCCGTGGCAGACGCCCTCGTGACCGCGTCCGACGACATCGTCGCCGCCAATGCCGACGACCTCGAGCGAGGGCGGGCGGATGCCATCGGCGAGGCACTCCTCGACCGTCTGCGCCTCGACACCGCGCGGGTGGCCGCCCTGGCCGCCGCCGTCCGCGACGTCGCCGATCTGCCCGACCCGGTCGGACGCGTGCTCGACGAGCGCACCCTGCCCAACGGCATCCAGCTGCAGAAGGTCGCGGTGCCGTTCGGCGTCGTCGGGTCCATCTACGAGGCACGCCCCAACGTGACGGTCGACATCGCCTCGCTCGCCCTGCGCTCCGGGAACGCCGTCGTGCTGCGCGGTGGGTCGGCGGCGCAGCGCACCAACGCCGTGCTCGTGTCGGTCATGCGTGACGCCCTGCAGTCCGAGGGGGTGTCGCCCGAGGCCGTGCAGAGCGTCGACGACTTCGGCCGCGAGGGTGCGCGCGCCCTCATGAACGCCCGGGGTCTCGTCGACGTCCTCGTCCCGCGGGGGAGCGCCGGTCTGATAGAGACCGTCGTCACCGAATCCACGGTGCCGGTGATCGAGACGGGTGCGGGCGTCGTCCACGTCTTCCTCGACGCCACCGCCCGCGACGACTGGGCGCGCGACATCGTCCTCAACGCCAAGACCCAGCGCCCGAGCGTATGCAACGCCGTCGAGACCGTACTCGTGCACCGCGGCGCGGCCGACCGTCTGCTGCCGGAGCTGCTGGCATCCCTTTCCGACGCCGGTGTCACCGTGCACGGAGACGACGAGACCCGTGCGCACGACGGGCGCGTGGTCGCGGCAACCGAAGAAGACTGGGCGCGCGAATACGGCACGCTCGATCTGGCCGTGCGTGTCGTCGACGACCTCGACGACGCCCTCGCCCACATCCGCCGCTACTCGACGCACCACACCGAGTCGATCGTCACCGACGATCGGGCCGCCGCCGACCGCTTCCTCGCCGAGGTCGACTCGGCGGTCGTACTCGTCAACGCCTCCACCCGCTTCACCGACGGGGGCGAGTTCGGCTTCGGCGCCGAGGTCGGCATCTCGACGCAAAAACTGCATGCCCGCGGACCCATGGGGCTCGCCGAGCTCACGAGCACCAAGTGGCTCGGGCGCGGCGGCGGCCAGGTCCGCGCCTGACCGCCTAAAATGGCTTTGCGCGCCGCGCAGACCACTCGAACGGAGTACTGATGACTTTCGCCACGCTTCTCGCCCACGCCGCCGAAGAAGGCGGACACCACGGCGGCAACGTGCAGGCCGAGACCTTCTGGGTCGGTGCCGTGGCATTCGTGGTCTTCGTGCTGCTGAGCCTGGTCACGCTGTCGTACCGCAACGTGTCGAACCGCCACGCGCACAAGGCCGAGGCCTACGCGCAGAAGCACGGCGCGCCTGTCCCCGAGGCGCACGGCCACTGAGGCCCACCGTATGTCGGTGACGCGCGCCCCTCGCATCGGGGTCATGGGTGGGACGTTCGATCCCATCCATCACGGTCACCTCGTTGCGGCGTCCGAGGTCGCGCAGTCGTTCGATCTCGATGAGGTCGTCTTCGTGCCCACGGGCCGCCCGTGGCAGAAGCACGACGTCACCGAGAGCGAGCACCGCTATCTCATGACGGTGATCGCGACCGCATCCAATCCGCAGTTCACCGTCAGCCGCGTCGACGTCGATCGGGCCGGCCCCACCTACACGATCGATACGCTGCGCGATCTGCACGAGCAGCGTCCGGGCGCCGAACTGTTCTTCATCACCGGCGCCGACGCGGTCGAGCAGATCCTCAGCTGGCGCAACCATCAGCAGTTGTGGGACCTGGCGCACTTCGTCGCCGTCTCGCGTCCCGGCCACGTGCTGAGCACCGAGGGGCTCCCTTCCGAGAACGTGAGCCAATTGGAGATCCCCGCCCTGTCGATCTCGTCCACAGACTGCCGCGCCCGTGTGCGTCGAGGACACCCCGTGTGGTACCTCGTCCCCGACGGCGTCGTGCAGTACATCGCGAAGCACCATCTCTACCGGAGCAAGGCATGAGCACTCCCGACACCCCCGAGACGCCCGCCCTGACCCGCCGTCAGTTGCGCGAGCTGCGTCAGACCGGCGCCACGCCCATCATCACGTCGAACGACTACACCGTGGCCCCGGATGCCACGGCGCAGACCGCCGAGACCGAGTCCCCGGTCGCCGACGTCCCGTCCCCGGACGAAGCGGCTCCGACCGCCGAGCCCGAATCTCCGGATGCCGCGGCACCGACCGCGGAGCCCGCGCCGACCGCCGAGCCCGAGTCTCCGGATGCCGTGGCGCCGACCGCCGAGCCCGAAGCGCCCGCTGTCATCGCGGCCGTCCCGACCGCTGATGAACGCACGTCGTCGGCCGACACGGCGCGCCCGGTCGATCCGGCGCCCGCCGCCGCTTTCGATTCCTACACCGAGGCCGGCGCCGACCACGGTGTCTCCGGCCTCACCCGCCGGCAGGCGCGCGCTCAGGAGAAGATCCGTACGGCATCCGTGCCCGTGATCAGCCCCGACCTCGAGTCGTCGGCGCCGCTCGTCGCGTCCACGCCGACGCCCGACGACGCATCTCAGCCGGCCATCTTCCGCCCGGCGGCGGCCGAGGCCCCCGCCCCCGCGGCGGCTCCCGCACCGTCGGTGGTCAACCCCGCCCTCGGCTCCCAGCTGCTCGACGGCGCGACGCCCGATGTGTCGCTCCCGTCGTCGTTCGACCAGCTCATCTCGCGCACCACCGGAGCGACCGGAACGGTCTCGACCCCGAATTCGCTGATCCTCTCGCAGACGCCCACGGGCGCGCCGCTCGTGGGCCCGGTGACGGCGACCGGCGAGATCATGATCACGGGCACGTTCGACCTGCCCGAGGGCCTCGGTTCTGTCGGGCACGCCCCCGGCACCACTGACGGCCGCGACGCCGACGCCGTCCTCCTCGACGGCGAGCTTCCGGCCGCCTCGTCACCCACCCCGATCGCGGCGAGTGCCGCGATCAGCACCGTCAAGCAACCCGGGGAGATCATCCGTCCCCCGGCGCCCGAGAAGGGGAGCAAGCTCCTCGTGGGTCTCATCATCACGACGGGTGCTCTCTTCCTGGCGGTGGTCGGAACCCTCGGCCTCGCCTTCACGACAGGAGTCTTCCGATGACCGCCACCACCAACGGTAAAGAGATGGCGCAGATCGCCGCTCTCGCCGCCGACGCCAAGGGCGGCGACGATCTCGTCGCCCTCGATGTGTCGGAGCCCCTTCCCCTCGTCGACGTCTTCCTCCTCGTCACCGGTCGCAACGAGCGCAACGTCGCTGCGATCGCCGACGAGATCGAAGAGAAGCTGCTCGAGGCAGGCCACAAGCGTCTCCGCCGCGAGGGCCGTCAGGAGTCCCGCTGGGTGCTGCTCGACTTCGGCGACCTCGTCGTGCACGTCTTCCACGAGGAGGAGCGCGTGTACTACGGCCTGGAGCGCCTCTGGAAGGACTGCCCCGTAGTCCCGCTCGAGATCCCCACGCCGGCGCACGCCGCGGAGTAGCCCCCACTCGACGACGCCCTCTGCCCCGCGGCAGGGGGCGTTCTTCGCGTTCGGGTCCCGCTGCTGCCGTGGCGTCGCTCAGCCGTACCGCTCGCGGTACCGGCGCTCAGCGGCGGGGTGCAACGGCACGGGCAGCGTGTCGATCAGACTCGCCGGTGTCAGGTATTGGACGCCGAGGGAACCGGGCGGCACGAGCCGCGCGGCGTCGTCGATGAGCACATCGACCAGGCGACGCGCCAGGTCGTCATCGAGGTCGCGGTGGGTCAGGAGCAGGTTGGCGACACCGATCGTCGGAACAGACGTGTCGGCGCCATAGACGCCCGCGGGGATCGTCGTGGCCACATATGCGTCGGGGTACCGTCGCAGCAGCTTGGGCAGGACGGGCGTCGTGTCGAGCACGCGGATCGGCGTCCGATCGGCCAGGTCGGCGATCTGGGGTGTCGGAACGCCGCCCGACCAGAAGAGCGCGTCGATGCGGCCCTGCTCGAGGTCGACGACCGCATCGCGGAACGGTCGTTCGATCGTGACGGGAGGCGTCGACGTCGACGTCAGGTCCCCGGCATCCAGAAGCCGGCGCGCGGTCGCCGCCGCTCCCGATCCCGCCGCACCCAGTGAGACGACGCGCCCCGACAGGTCGGCGAGCGAGGTCAGGCCGTCGGCGGCGCGCACGATGCACTGCAGGTAGTTCTGGTAGACCCGTCCGATGGCGACGAGGTCGTCGCCCGGAGTGGCTGCTGCCGCGGAGTCCGCGAGAGAGAGTGCCAGCTCGACGCTCCCGGCGTCGAGCAGGGCGAGGTTCTCGACGCTGCCCTCCGTCGCGAGCGCCGTGATCTCGACGCCGCCGGTCTCGCGTGCGACCGCGCTCAGCAACTGGCCGAATTCCAGATAACTCCCTCCGGGCTCGCCGCACCCGAGGGTCAGGGCGCGGGGCGGGGCGGGGGAGCAGCCGGCGAGACCGACCGCTCCGGCGGCCATGCCCGCCCACAGGAACCCGCGTCGGGTGAGCCCCGTCACGATCGCTCCCACAGCAAGCGAGCCGCGAGCCCCCCGGATGCGGAGCGGTCGAGGACGAGCCGCCCGCCGGCGGCGCGCATCAACTGGGCCACGATCGCGAGCCCGAGGCCCGTTCCGGTCTGCGTCGCGTCGCGGCCGGCGCGCCAGAACCGCGTGCCCATGCGGGCGAGGTCGTCGTCGGCGAGTCGCGTACCGGAGTCCTCGACCACGAGCCGGATGCCGTCGGCATCCTGGGCGAGACCCACGCGGACCTCGGCCGCGGGGCCGGCGTACTTGGCCGCGTTGTCCAGGAGCACGTCGACCATCTCGTCGAGGTCGGCGCGCCCGCACGGGACCGTGACCGCCGGGCCCGGAGCGGTGGTCAGCCGGAGCCCCGCAGCCTCCAGACGGTCGCGGTGACGGTCCGTGATCTCCGCAGCCGTGACGGTGCACTCCCGCGCGGCACCGTCGTCGCGCGCCGGATCGCGCCCCCGCGACTGCGCCGCGGCGCGGTGCTCCGCATTCGCGAGGGTGAGCATGCGCCCCACCGTGTATTCGAGTCGATCGAGGTCGTCATCGACGGCCGCGAGGTCGGTGGCCGCCTCTCCCTCTCGCGGTAAGCCGTCCACGCGCAGCCGGATCGCGGCGAGAGGCGTCCGCAACTGATGCGAGGCGTCGGCGACGAATCCGCGCTGCTGCTCGAGGCTGCTCTCGACCTCGGCCGTCATCTCCCCGAACGCACGGCTGAGGCGTCGAAGTTCGGGCGGGCCCGAGGGGCGCAGGGGCGAGGGGTCGCGGTGGGCGGTGACGTCGGCGACCGCGGCGTCGAGGGCGCGCACCGGGCGCAGGATCCATCGCGTCCACACCAGCGACGCCCCCATGAGGGCGCTGAGCAGCAGCACGCCGATGACGACGATCACGGCCCAGGCACGCGACACGTCCATCTGCGCGTCGCGGAGGTCGACGGCGAGTACCACGACGCCGGTCGACAGGTCGCCGGCGGCGATCACCGGCACGGCCACGACGGAGGTGTCCGGGCCCCAGGGCGTGACGCGGGGGAGCACGAGCTGGGGGAGAGCTCGGGATGCCGCGGTCACGAGCTCGTCGACACGCTCATCGCGCGATACGTCGCCGGCGGAGGCGACGGCATCCCCGGCCTCGTCGAGGACGAGCACCGACTCGCCGTAGACCGCGTGGAAGCGCTGGAGGTAGGTCTGTAGGCCCTCGGCGTCGCCCTGCACGAGCGCGGTGCGGGCACGCTGCACGACCTGGTCGAGGGCGGCGGTGCGCTGCAGGGCGAGCTGCTGCGTGCGGGAGTCGGCGATCGACTGGGCGACGGGGATGAGCACGGCGATGACCGCGATCAGCCCGAACACGAGCAGCGGCAGCAGGACGCGCAGCTTCATCCGGCATCCTCGAGGCGGTAACCGACCCCGCGGACCGTGGTGATGGTCAGCCCGGGGAGCTTCTGGCGCACCTGACCCAGGTGCACGTCGAACGAGCGCGACGACGTCGCGTACGCGTCGCCCCACACCTCGTCGAGGATCTGCTGACGGCTGACGATCTGGCCCGCGCGCCGGGCGAGCGAGAACAGGATGCCGAACTCGTTGGGCGTGAGCGCCACGTCGCTCCCGTCGACGGTGACGCGCCGGGCGTCGACGTCGATGTCGACCGGGCCGACCTGCACGCGCGTGGGCTCATCGGGAGGGGTGTAACGGCGGGTGACGGCGAGCAGCCGAGCGAGCAGCTCGTGCAGGCGCACGGGCTTGACCAGGTAGTCGTCGGCACCGAGCGACAGCGCCCGCACCGTCGAGCGCTCGTCACCACGGGCGGTGACGACGATGACCGGGATCTGACTCACCGCGCGCAGCTGGCGGAGGACATCGAGGCCGTCCATGTCTTCCAGGCCCAGGTCGAGCAGCACGACCTGCGCGTCGCGGTGGCGCAGCAGCACGTCGCTTCCACGGCTGACGCGCGTGCTCGCGTGGCCGGCGCGCTGCAACGCCGAGACGAGCGCTGCGGCGACGGAGCCGTCGTCCTCGGCCACGAGTACGTGCATGTCCTCATCGTAGGCATGCCCCTGCGCGGGGGATCGCTGCGGGCCGGGCGTGAATGTAAGGCGGATGTAAGGATCCGCACGGAGGGCCGCCGCTTGTCGACATGATGTCGGCATACGTCTCGTCGTCGTCGCCGGGAGACTCCGACGGCACACGAGACGAGAACCGTCCATCGACCGATCGGATCTCCTATGTCAACGACGACACCACCGGCCACCACGACCACGATCCCCACGAGTCTCCGCCGCTCCATCTCGAACACCTTGAAGGGCTCGGCGGGCAACCTCGTCGAGTGGTACGACGTGTACGTCTACTCGGTGTTCGCGGTGTACTTCGAGTCGCAGTTCTTCAGTTCCGACGACAAGAACTCGACGATCTACGTCTGGGCGATCTTCGCCGTCACCTTCCTCATGCGCCCCATCGGCTCCTGGTTCTTCGGCCGCTTCGCCGATCGCCACGGTCGACGGCTGTCGTTGACCGTGTCGGTCTCGCTGATGGCGTTCTGCTCCCTCATCATCGCCTTCGCCCCCACCGCCGAGATGATCGGTGTCGGCGCCGTCGTCATCCTGGTGTTCGCCCGTCTCGTGCAGGGCTTCGCGACCGGTGGCGAGTACGGGACGAGCGCGACCTATATGTCGGAGGCGGCCATGCCCGGCCGACGCGGCTTCCTCTCGTCGTTCCACTACGTCACCCTCGTCGGTGGTCACGTGCTGGCTCAGACGACCCTGCTCGTCATGGTGCTCACCCTCGATGAGGAAGCGATCACGTCGTGGGGCTGGCGCGTCGCGTTCGCCATCGGCGGTGTCGCCGCGGTCGCGGTCTTCTGGATGCGGCGCACGATGGACGAATCGCTGGAGAAGAGCGTCATCGACGACACCAGGTCGGGCCGGTCGAAGGACTCCGGGTCGATGCGCGATCTCCTCGTGAACAACTGGCGCCCGCTGCTGCTCTGCTTCGCCGTCACCGCGGGCGGCACGGTCGCGTTCTACACCTACTCGGTCACCGGCCCCAACATCGTCAAGACCGCCTTCTCGGGCGGCGACGTGATCACCGGCACCGTCATCAACCTCATCGCCCTCACCGCTCTGATGCTCATGCAGCCCCTCGGCGGGTGGCTGAGCGACAAGGTCGGCCGCAAGTCGCTGCTGGTCTTCTTCGGCGTCGGCGGCGTGCTGTACACGTGGTTCCTCATCACGATGCTCCCGCAGCAGACCAACGAGTTCGCGGCCTTCGCGATCCTGTTCGGCGGCTTCGTCATCCTCACCGGCTACACCTCGATCAACGCCCTCGTGAAGGCCCAGCTCTTCCCCACCCACGTGCGTGCGCTGGGCGTCGGCCTCGGATACGCCCTCGCCAATTCGTTGTTCGGCGGGACGGCACCCCTGCTGTACGCCGGAGCGCAGAGCACGGAGCAGGTTCCGCTGTTCATCGTGTATGTGACGGCCATCATCGCCGCGTCGCTCGCGGTGTACATCTTCGCCCTGCGCAACAAGGCGCCGAACTGGCTCGAAGACGAGCTCGTCATGCGCGAGGCGCAGACGGCGCGGACCCGCGTGCCCGTCTCGTCGCGCTGATCCACTCTTCGGACGCCCCTGCCCCACGGCGGGGGCGTCCGTCGTTCGGGGGAAGGGATGCCGCGTCGCCGGGCCGAGGGGAGGGTGCGGCCGCGTCGACGACCGCTCCTGACAAACGACGAAAGCCCCCGCCGAAGCGGAGGCTTTCTCTCTATGTGGACCTGAGGGGACTCGAACCCCTGACCCCCTGCATGCCATGCAGGTGCGCTACCAGCTGCGCCACAGGCCCTTATTTTGTTGTCTGCCCCGTTTGAGGCAACTCCATGAGCTTACAACACAGTTCGCGACCGCAGGAAATCGGCGCGACCGGGCGTGTCGTCTCCGCTCGTGACCGCCGCGATCACGGCGCGGCGGAGCACCTGCCCACGCTCACTCATTGTCCGTTGGCGGGTGACGTACTCGGCCTTGCCCTCGGTCGTCTCGATCGCCACCGCCGGGTAGCCCCAGCCGCTCAGATCGTAGGGCGAGGCCTCCATGTCGAGGGTGCGGATGTCGCGCGCGAGTTCGAACGCATCGAGCAGCAGCGGACCCGGTACGAGCGGGCCGAGCTTCACGGCCCACTTGTAGACGTCCATGCCGGCGTGAAGGCATCCGGGCTGCTCGCGCTCGACCTGGTCGTCGCGCGACAAGGGCGTACGGTTGCGAGGCACGGCGTCGGGTGTGAAGAACCGGAACGCGTCGAAGTGCGTGCACTTGAGATCGTGCGCGTCGACGACGGCGTCGGTGCCGTCTCGACCGAGGCGCAGGGGGACCGCGTGCCGCACGTCGTCGGCGCGGTACGCCATCGCCCACTCGTGAAGGCCGAAGCAGCCGAACTGCGCCGGTCGATCCGCCGTCGCGCGCAGCAGGTTCACGACGCCGCGATAGAGCGATCCACGCTCGTCGCGGAAGCGCTCGGCATCCACGCGAACGCCCGCACCCTCGGGGCGGTACCAGCGCCAACCGGCGCGTTCGTCGGCGTCGTCGAGCACGATGTCGGGGCCGGGATGCCAGCGGCGCAGGATCGCGGGTTTGTACGAGTAGTACGTGAACAGGAAGTCCTCGACCGGATGCTTCTCGGCGCGGCTCGCGCGGGCGCGGTGCGCCGCGGTGAGCGCGTCTGCGCGTTCGGCGTGCGCGTCCGCCAGGGCGGTCCACTCGGTGCGCGTCAGCGCCGGTGAACGGAGGAGCGTGGTCACTCGACGGCGTCGATCAGGTCGGGGGAATCGTTGCGGACGTTGCCCACGGCAGCAGAGACGACGTGGTCGTCGAGCGTCTCGGCCACATCGGGTGCAGCGTCGATCGCGGCATCCAGCACGTCGCCGACATTCTCGGTGGTCGGGTCCAGCCAGGCGTCGGCGAAGTCGGGGTCCATGAACAGCGGCATACGGTCGTGGATCGAGCCAAGGCGTCCGATCGCGTCGCGCGTCAGGATCGTGCAGCTCAGCACCCATCGCGCGGGGTCGTCGTCGGCGAGGACGGGGTCTTTCCACCACTCGTAGAGACCGGCGAAGAAGAGCGGCGAGCCGTCGGCGGGGTGGATGTAGTGCGGGGTCTTGCCCGCCTCGGTGGTCTTCCACTCGTAGTACCCGGATGCCGGGATCACCGCGCGACGCTTGATGAGGGCGTTGCGGAACATGGGCTTGTCTTCGACCTCTTCGCTGCGCGCGTTGAACGCCCGTGCGCCGATCTTGACGTCTTTCGCCCACCCCGGGACCAGACCCCAGCGCGCGACCTCGAGACGCCGCACGGGTGGTTCGCTCTTGATCGAGTCGAGCACGATGCCGACCCGCGAGGTCGGCGCGATGTTGTACGACGGCGGGGGCAGCTCATCAGCCTCGACATCGGCGCGAAGCACCCCGATGAGCTCGGACGCCACATTGGCCACGACGAATCGACCGCACATGCCTCCACCGTACGCGCCCCCTCCGACATCGGCTCGACGGCATCGGCGACGGCATCGGCCGCCCGCGGCATCCCCGCTCACATCCTCAGTGATTCGCACAACCTCAGGCCGAGTGCCCCGGATGCCACTCACTTCGTGCACATCGCTGAGGTTGCGCACACCGCGGCATCCGCCGCCGCTCAACCGTCGCGCGAAATGACCCCGACGTCCTCGAGCCGAGCGAGCAGGGCGGCGCCATCGGACCCGGTGACCCACGGCACCTCGGCCGCGGAGTGATCGTCGACGACCGTTCGGCCACCCGCGAGGACGGCCTCGGCGGGCAACAGCCGGCGGATCGCGACCGCTGCGACGCTGTCGGGGTGCTCGATCGCGAAGCCCGTGTAGATCGCGTCGTCGTGCTGACCGTCGTCGCCGACGAGCAGCCACTTCACGTGCGGGAACTCGCTCGCGACGCGCCGCAGGTTGAGCTCCTTGTGATCGCGGCCGCTCCGGAACCATCGGTCGTGCGTGGGACCCCAGTCGGTGAGCAGGAACGATCCGGCGGGGAACAGGTGCCGACGCATGAACCGCGTCAATGTCGGGGCGACGTTCCACGCGCCGGTGGACAGGTAGATGACGGGGGTGCCGGGGTGTTCGCGGGTCAGTCGCTCGAGCATCACCGCCATACCCGGGACGGGCTGACGGGCGTGCTCGTCGACGACGAACGAGTTCCACGCCGCGAGGAAGGGGCGGGGGAGGAGGGTCACCATCACCGTGTCGTCGATGTCGCTCACGACGCCGAAGCGCACATCCGAGCCCACGATGAACACGCGGGTCTCGGCCGGCTCGCTGCCCTCGACCGACATCGTGATCGACTGCCACCCGGGTGCCAGGCTCGCGGGGAGCTTCGCGTCGATCACGCCGCCACGATCGGCCGACACGGTGTGCGTGACGCCGTCGATCACGACGTCGACCTTCGCCATGCCCACCGGAACGGCCGCGAAGCTGCGCCAGCCGCGCAGACTCGCGAACTCCCCGGTCGAGGTGCGCTTGATCGGCGGGGCGATCAGCACGCGTCCGAGGACGCGCACCCACTCCTCGGTTCCGTAGCCCGGAAAACCGGTGACGGCGGGCCGGAGGCCGCGGGAGCGTGCCCTCCGCTCACGCCACCGGTGGAAGCGGCGCTCGAGTCGGGCGAACCAGAGCACCTTGGCGCGGGTGGAGCGAGGAGAACGAGGCATCGGCCTCAGTCTTTCACGTCACCGTCCCTGCGGCCGAGGGTGGGGACGTCATCGGCCAGATGACGTCGCTCTGCGCGCTCGATGAGCTTCTTTCCGACGAACACCAGCACGAGGAAGACGACGAGGATACCGACGAAGATGTATCCGGCGTAGTGGAGCTGATCCGCGAGATCGCGGTAGGTGCCCGCGGCGGTGGCCGCGACCGAGATGTAGAGACCGGCCCAGATGATGCAGGCGGGAGTCGTCCACGCGAGGAAGCGGCGATAGCTGTAGCCGCTCATTCCGACGGTCAGCGGAACGAGCGAGTGCAGCACGGGGAGGAAACGCGACAGGAAGATCGCCAGCCCTCCGCGGCGGCTGAGGTAGCGGTCGGCACGCTCCCAGTTGCGCTCGCCCAACTTCTGGCCGAGGCGCGATGCGCGGATGCGCGGGCCGAAGTACCGGCCGAGCCAGAACCCGAGGCTCTCACCCAGCAGGGCGCCCACCACGACCGCCGCGGCCAGCAGGACGCCCTCGAGCGGCGAGCCGACGGCGGTGCCCGCGACGATCACCATCGTGTCGCCCGGGACGATGAGGCCGACCAGCACGCTCGTCTCGAGCATGACCGCGAGACCGGTGATGACCGTACGCAGCACGGGATCGACGTTCTGGACGACGTCGAGCAGCCACGTGAGGATCTCGTTCACCTCCGTCAGCTTACGGCCGCCGCTCCCGCCTAGCCTGGGAGCGTGCCGCACTCCGCCCCCTCGTTCACCCCCGTCGAGTGGGTCGATCCCGAGGCGGTGTTCCTGCACCTGTTCGCCGACGCTCCCGACGCCTTCTGGCTCGACGCCGGGACGGCCGCGGCGACAGGGTGGAGCTGGATGGGCGCGGGCCGTCGCGACCCGTCGTCCCGGCCGATGGAACAGGATGCCGCGGCCTCCGGCTCCGCACACGACGAACTGGGGCCGTTCCGTGGTGGGTGGGTGGGGTGGCAGACCTACGAGGGGGAATCCGCGTGGCTGCGCGTCGACGCCCTGCTCGCCTTCGACCACGCTCTGCGCCGGATGTACGCCGTGGGCGACCCCACCCTCGCGGCCCGCGTCGCCGAGGCGCCGACGCCCGACGAGGTCGACCCCGCGGAGGACCGGGGCACGGCATCCGCCCGCGTCACCCCCGACCGTTACGCCGAACTGATCGAGGCGTGCCGCGACCGTATCCGCGAGGGCGACGCGTACCAGCTGTGCCTCACGACGCGGTTCACCGTGCCCGGCGCGGTCGATGCGCTCGCGGTGTTCCGGCGGCTCCGCCGTGCGTCGACATCGCACCACGCCGGCTTCGTCCGCATCGGCGAGGTCGCACTGGTCAGTGCGTCGCCCGAACGGTTCCTCGTGGTGCGCGACGGTTCCGTGCACACGCATCCCATCAAGGGCACCCGGCCCCGGTCCGCCGATCCGGCTCGTGACGCGGCGTTCGCCGAAGACCTGCGGACGGATGCCAAGGAGCGCGCCGAGAACGTGATGATCGTCGACCTGATGCGCAACGACCTCTCCCGGGTCTGCGAGCCGTCGACGGTCGGCGTCGACCGGCTGCTCGAGGTCGAGACCTACCCGCACGTTCACCAACTCGTGAGCGAGGTGTCGGGCAGGCTCCTGCCCGGAACCACCATCGGCGACCTGCTCGACGCGACGTTCCCGGCGGGCAGCATGACCGGCGCGCCGAAGGAGTCCGCGATGCGGATCCTCGCCGGACTCGAGCAGACCCCGCGTGGTCTCTACGCGGGTGGCTTCGGATGGATCGGCGACGACGGCGCCGCAGACCTCGCCATGGTGATCCGCAGCGTCGTCGTGCATCCGGATGCCGCCTACGTCGGCGCGGGCGGGGGCATCACCTGGCGGTCGGTCGCGGCATCCGAGGTCGCCGAGGTGGGCATCAAGGCGCGAGCCCCTCTCGCCGCTCTCGGGGCCGCGGTGCCGCCGGGGTGGTGACCCCGGGTCCGATAACCTGGACGCTGGCCTCCGGGCCTCCCCGACTCACACGATTGGTTCTCCCGTGTCTCAGAACTCCGCACCCGACGCCCGCGACGGTGGCTTCGACACCCACGCCATCCAGGCGAAGTGGCAGCAGGCGTGGGCCGAGAAAGACCCGTTCCGCGCCGGCGGCGACGACGATACGCGCCCCCGCAAGTACGTGCTCGCGATGTTCCCCTACCCCTCGGGCGACCTGCACATGGGCCACGCCGAGAACTACCTCTACTCCGACATCGTCGCCCGTTTCTGGCGCCACCGCGGCTACAACGTGCTCAACCCGATCGGGTGGGACTCGTTCGGTCTGCCCGCCGAGAACGCCGCCATCAAGCGCGGCGCCGACCCCGTCGAGTGGACCTACGCGAACATCGCCCAGCAGAAGGCGAGCCTGAAGGACTACGGCGTCTCGTTCGACTGGAGCCGGGTGCTGCACACCAGCGACCCCGAGTACTACCGCTGGAACCAGTGGCTGTTCCAGAAGCTGTACGACAAGGGGTTGGCGTACCGCAAGGACGCGCTGGTCAACTGGGATCCGGTGGATCAGACCGTGCTCGCCAACGAGCAGGTGCTGCCCGACGGCACGAGCGAGCGCAGCGGCGCCGTGGTGGTCAAGAAGAAGCTCACGCAGTGGTTCCTGCGCATCACCGACTACGCCGACCGCCTGCTCGACGACCTCAACCAGCTCGAAGGCTTCTGGCCGAGCAAGGTCATCCAGATGCAGCGCAACTGGATCGGTCGCTCCGTCGGTGCCGACATCACGTTCGAGATCGAGGGCCGAGCCGAGAAGATCACGGTCTTTTCCACCCGTCCCGACACCTTGCACGGGGCGACGTTCTTCGTCGTGGCGCCCGAGTCCGACCTGGCCGCCGAGCTGGCGGCATCCGCGGATCAGGGGGTGAAAGAGACGTTCGAGGCGTACCTCGCCCAGGTGCAACGCGCGACCGACATCGAGCGCCAGGCGACCGACCGCCCCAAGACCGGTGTGTTCCTCGGCCACTACGCGATCAACCCCATCAACGGCGAGAAGCTGCCGATCTGGGCCGCCGACTACGTGCTGGCCGACTACGGTCACGGCGCGGTCATGGCCGTGCCCGCCCACGACCAGCGCGACCTCGATTTCGCGCGTGCGTTCGACCTGCCCGTGCGGGTCGTCGTCGACACCCTCGCCCCCGTCACCGGTGCGATCCCCGTCATCGAGCTCGACGACGAGGGGGTGCCGATCGACCCGCTGGGCGACCTCGACGACACCGACCCGGTGAAGACCGGCGTCGCGTTGACGGGCGATGGTCGCATGATCAACTCCGGCTCGCTGAACGGCCTGTCCAAGCGCCACGCGATCGCGCGCATGATCGATGAGCTCGAGGCGAAGGGCGTCGGCCGTGCGGCCAAGACCTACCGCCTCCGCGACTGGCTCATCTCGCGTCAGCGCTACTGGGGCACACCCATCCCGATGCTCCACGGCGAAGACGGCTCGATCACGCCGGTGCCCGCCGACCAGCTGCCGGTCGTGCTGCCCTCGGTGGAGGGTCTCGACCTGAAGCCGAAGGGCACGTCGCCCCTGGGAGCGGCGACGGAGTGGGTGCAGGTCACCGACCCCGAGACGGGCCAGACGCTGCTGCGCGACCCCGACACCATGGACACGTTCGTCGACAGCTCCTGGTACTACCTGCGCTTCCTCTCGCCTGACAGCTCGACCGAGGCGTTCTCGGGCCGTGAGGCGTCGAAGTGGGGCCCCGTCGACTTCTACATCGGCGGCGTCGAGCACGCGATCCTGCACCTGCTGTACGCGCGTTTCATCACCAAGGCGCTGTTCGACATGGGCCTGGTCGAGTTCACCGAGCCGTTCTCGAGTCTCATCAACCAGGGCATGGTCGTCCTCGACGGCGCCAAGATGTCGAAGAGCAAGGGCAACCTGGTGCTGTTCCAGGAGGAACTCGACGCCCACGGCGCCGACGCCCTGCGCGTGGCCCTGGCCTTCGCCGGCCCGGTGGAGGACGACAAGGACTGGAACGACGTCTCGACCACGGGCGCGGCCAAGTTCCTCGCCCGCGCCCTGCGCATCGCGCACGACGTCGACAGCGAGACCGACGTGGTCTGGGCCGAGGGCGACAAGTCCCTCCGCCGCGTGACGCACCGCCTCCTGGCCGAGGCGCCGAATCTCATCGAGCAGACGAAGTTCAACGTCGTCGTCGCCCGTCTGATGGAGCTGGTCAACGCCACCCGCAAGGCGATCGACGGCTCGGCCGGCGTCAGTGATCCTGCCGTCCGTGAGGCCGCCGAGGTCATCGCGATGGCCCTCGACCTGTTCGCCCCGCACACCGCAGAAGAGATGTGGCAGACGCTCGGCTACGACGGATTCGTGGGACTCGTGACCTGGCGTCAAGCCGATCCCACCCTGCTGGTGGAAGACAATGTCGTCGCCGTCGTGCAGATCGACGGCAAGGTGCGCGCGACCCTCGAGGTCTCGGCCAAGATCGGCGGTGACCAGCTCGAGGCCCTCGCCCGCGGTGACGAGCGCGTGCGCCGCGCCCTCGGTGAGCGCGAGATCGTGCGCGCGGTGGTGCGTCCGCCGAAGGTGGTCAGTTTCTCCACGAAGTAGCGCCGAGGCTGCGGTCGTTGAGCCACCGGAACCGGCATCGACCCTGATCGCCCGATGCCACGTCTCCACGTTATGCGGGGCGGGGGACGTGGCATCCGGTGGCTCGACGCGCTCAGGATGCCGAGGTGTAGGCGCTTCCGTCGCGGGTGCGGGCGAGGAGGCCCGCGTCGATCAGGTAGCGCCGCATCGACACGGGGTCGTCGGTGATCTCTGCGAGTCGATCGGTGACGTGGGCCTCGGTGATGGTTTCCTGCGGCCTCAGGACGCGGATCGCGATGTGGGCGAGCACCTCCCGGCGGTCGGCGGCGCGTGAAGGGTAGGTCGACAGGCGTCCCTCGGTGAAGAATCGCGCGACGCCGTCGGGGCGGACGGGCGTGGATGCCGCGGCGAGGGCGATGCGGAAGATCTCGGACTCCGCCCGCCAGCCGCCGTCGACGGGGGAGATGAGTCCCGCCGCCTGAAGGCTGTCGAGAACCCGACGGCGTTTGCCGGGGGAGAGCGACGACAGGTGCGCGTCGACGGATTGTCCGAGGACGACGAGCGCGTAGATCTCTCGCGCACGGTCATCGGCGAGGGCAGCGACGACAGGACGCCAGGAGTTCGCGGACATCCCCCCAGGCTAGGGCTGCTCCTCCCCGGCGGACGAGCTGCCGCGTTTGTGCACGGATCGGTTCCCGGTCGCCACGCAGACAGTACGGCGTTCGTAGCGTCCTGGTGTGACCTCGACTTCCGACCCCGTACCGAGCGACAAGCTGGAGCCGCGCGCGCGCCTGGGCGTCGGCGCCGTCGTCGTGCTGGTGCTCCTGGCCTTCGCGGTCACGATTGGGATCGGCATGGTGCGCGGTGCGACCGGCGCCGAGGTCGTGGAGCCGGTGTCGACCGCCTCATCGTCTCCGCGGGTCCCCGCCGAGGCCGGACTCTACGTCCACGTCGCCGGGGCCGTACGCGAGGCCGGTCTCTACCGACTCGACGCCGGAGACCGGGTGGCCGATGCCATCGCGCGGGCGGGTGGCTTCGCCGATGACGCGGCACGCGACGGGGTCAACCTCGCGCGTCCCGTCGCCGACGGCGAGCAGATCGTCGTGCCGGTGGTGGGGTCCGAAGTCGCGGGGCCCGCCTCCGGTGGCTCGGCGGCAGACGGACTGATCGATCTCAATGCCGCCACCCCCGAGCAGCTCGACACCCTTCCGCGCGTGGGTCCCGCGATGGCCGACCGCATCATCGAGTGGCGTGAGACGAACGGCCGGTTCACCAGCGTCGACGATCTGCAGTCGGTGCCGGGCATCGGTGAGAAGATGCTGGCCGCCCTTCGCGATCTGGTGCGGGTGTGAGCGCGCTTCGGCGCCGAACGCTGCGCTCGGTGTCGGTCGCGGCGGCGACCTGGGTGTCCGCCGGGCTGACCACCGCGATCCCGGATGCCATCCTCTTCGCCGTCGGGCTCGGCATCCTGTCCTGCATCGCCACCGCCGTCCTGGTGTGGCGTCGGCACCCCGTGCTGGCCGTCGCCGCGGTCGCGCTCGCGTGCGCAGCCGCGACCGCGGGGACCGTCGCATCGCTTGCTCCCGTGCGGTCGCAGATCGCCGCAATTGAAGCGGAGGGCGGTCGCTACCTCGAGCTCGATGTGACGGTCACCGGGCGCATCGACGGGTCGGCCGACGGGGGTGCCTGGTTCGACGCGACCGCCGCGACGGTGCGTGCGGGAGACACGACCGTGGTCGGCGCGATTCCCGCCCGTGTGCTCGTCGATCCGGGCGGACGGGCGGCGCTCGCGCGAGCGAGCATGGGCAGCACGGTGTCGTTGTCTGGGCGAGCGATCCCGGCCGCGGCGGGGGAGCGTGCCGCGCTCGTCGTGCGGGGCAGCGAGGTCGTCTCGGCGACCGAGCCGACCGGTGTCTGGGCGTGGTTCGAGGGCCTGCGCGATGCGCTGGTCGCATCCACACGCGGTCTACCGCAACCAGGGGCCGGTCTCGTCCCGGGGCTCGCCGTCGGCGACACCTCCAGCCTCGACTCGGCGACCGAGGCCGCCATGAACGCGTCTTCGCTCTCGCACCTGACCGCCGTCTCGGGCGCGAACTGCGCCATCGTGGTGGGCGCGGCCTTCGCCCTCCTCGCCCTGTGCGGCGCACCCCGCGGCCTCCGCGTCGGTGGGGCGTTCGTCGTCCTGGCCGCCTTCGTCGCCTTGGTCACTCCGGAGCCGAGTGTCGTCCGGGCGGCGGCCATGGCCTCGGTGGCGATGATCGCGGTGGCTCTGGGCCGCCCGGCGATGGGCGTTGCGGTGCTGTCCCTCGCCGTCACCGTGCTGCTCGTCATCGACCCCTGGCTGGCGCGCTCTCTGGGCTTCGCACTCTCCGCCGCGGCGACCGGTGCCCTGCTCGTACTCGCGCGCCCGCTCGCCACGGGACTCGGTCGATGGATGCCGAGAGCCCTCGCCCTCGCCATCGCCGTTCCGACGTCGGCCCAGATCGTCTGCGGCCCGCTCATCGTGCTCATCGACCCGCACGTCCCCCTGCTCGGCGTTGCGGCCAACCTCGTCGCCGATCCGGCCGCAGCCCCCGCGACGATCGCCGGGGCACTCGCGTGCGTCGCGCCGTTCCCCTGGTTGCGCGATGGACTGACCGCCCTGGCCTGGGTGCCCGCGGCGTGGATCGCCGCCGTCGCGCACACGAGTTCTTCGGTCGCCGCGCAGAACCTCCCCTGGCCCGACGGGCCGGCCGGGGCGATACTCCTCGCTCTCGTCGGAGCCGCCCTCCATCTGGTGATCGTGCGTCCTCGACGCCTGCCCCGCCTCACCGGCCTCGCGTCGGCGGCGATGGCCGTCGTCCTCGGTCTCGTCCTGGGGAGTTCCGCGGTGCGCACGGTCGCGGGGCCGCTCACCGTACCCTCCACGTGGCAGCTCGCGATGTGCGACGTCGGGCAGGGCGACGCGACGCTGTGGCGGTCCGGAGGTGCGACCGCATTGGTCGACACCGGTCCTGATCCCGCAGCTCTCGACCGCTGCCTGGCCCAGTTCGGCATCGACCGGATCGATCTGCTCGTCCTCACCCACTTCGATCTCGACCACGTCGGGGGTTCGCCGGCTGTGATCGGTCGGGCCGCTCTCGTCGTGCACGGTCCGGTGGACGGTCACGCCGACCAGCGGCTGCTCGACCGTTTCGCGGCGGCGGGCGCGCAGCTGCAGCAGGCGACGACGGGGACCGCGGGGGCGCTGGGCGCCACGCGGTGGCAGGCGCTCGGTCCGGCACCCCGTACAGACCCCGGCAACGACGCGAGCGTCGCGATCGACGTCGCGGGCGTCGATTTCCCCCGAACGGTGCTCCTCGGCGATCTCGGCGAGGAGTCGCAGGCGGCCCTGCGACGGCGCGTGGACGTGCCCCGGGTGCAGATCGTGAAAGTGGCGCACCACGGCAGCGCAGACCAGGATGCCGGTCTGTATCAGGATCTGCATCCGACGGTCGGATTGATCGGTGTGGGTGCTGACAACGACTACGGCCACCCGACCGCCTCTCTCCTGTCGATGCTGAGAGCCCTCGGCACCGCGATCGGGCGCACCGATCAGGACGGAGCGCTGGCCGTCTGGCTCGATGCCCACGGCACGCTGACGCTCTGGCGGGAGCATGCGGGGGAGCCGGGGGCGCCGGAGAACCCGAGCCAGGCGCCGCGTGAGACAGGAAAAGCGGTGGCGGGCCCGGCTCGCGGCGTCGGGTGGATCCGAGTGAACGGAGGCGGTCCTGAAGGGGGTGGATGGGCAGCGGGGCGAGGCGCACCGCGCGAGGGGGTTCCGAGTGGGACACGGAGGGCGCCGAGGGGCACCGGCGGTCGGGCGCGCCCGAGTTCCGGCGCCTGACGGCGACGGGGCTCGCGGGGCACGGGGATGAGCCGACGCACCGGGACACGGTGTCGGAGCCGATCGCTAGGCTGGGGGAGTGACCCCGGCACCCCGACGCTCCGCCCCCGCGAAGGCGAAGTCGGCCATCCCCCAGGTGTCGTGGCGCGCCCCGCAGCCGGCGCCGATCGTCCTCATCTCGGGGCCCGAAGAGGTCTGCGCCGAGCGCGCGACCGCCGGCATCCGCGCCATGCTCAAGAGCGAAGATCCGAGCCTCGAGGTCACCGACATCCGCGCCGACGACTACGCCGCCGGCACCTTGCTCGGCGTGACCTCGCCGTCGCTGTTCGGCGAGCCCCGGCTCGTGCGTGTGAGCGGCGTCGAGAAGTGCAGCGATACGTTCCTCGCCGAGGCGGTGTCGTACCTCGCATATCCGCAAGATGGAGCCACTGTCGTGCTCCGGCACACCGGCGCGAGCGTGCGAGGCAAGAAGCTGCTCGACGGCATCCGGTCGGGTCAGGGTGGCGGTATCGAGATCGCCTGTCCTGCTGTCAAACGCGACTCCGACCGCTTCGACTTCGCCGTCGGCGAGTTCAGGGCGGCGCAGAAGCGCATCGCGCCGGTGGCCCTGCGCTCACTCGTCTCGGCGTTCGCCGACGATCTCACCGAGCTGGCCGCCGCCTGCCAGCAGCTGATCGCCGACGTACCCGGCGACATCGACGAGCGCACCGTCGAGCGCTATTACGGCGGCCGCGTCGAGACGTCCGCCTTCACCGTCGCCGACACCGCTATCGCGGGCCAATACGGGCCGGCGCTGCTCGCGCTCCGTCACGCGCTGGCATCCGGAGCCGACCCCGTCCCCCTCGTCGCCGCCGTCGCCATGAAGCTGCGGACGATGGCACGAGTCGCCGGCACCCGCGAGTCGTCGCCGGCCCTCGCGCAACGACTCGGCATGAAGGACTGGCAGGTCGACCGCGCCCGCCGCGACCTCGTCGGCTGGACCGGCAACACGCTCGGCATGGCCATCCACGCCACCGCCCGGGCCGACGCCGAAGTGAAGGGCGCATCGCGCGACTCGGTCTTCGCCCTCGAGCGCATGATCACGATCATCGCCACGCGCGCGCCTTACGGCGACTGAGTCCGCCGTCGCGCGCAACGGCATCCGGTCAGCGTCGCATCAGGTGACGCGCGAGGAACGTCGCCGCCATCAATGTGAGCCGGGGCTCCGCCCGGCGGAGGTCACGGACCACGACGACCTCCCCGTGATCGGGCGAGGCGACCGCGGCCGCCCACCTCAGTGCCGGCTCCGGAGGCTGCCCGCTCGCGGGAACATCTCCTCCGAACAGCTCCACAAGACGCTCTCGCGGGTCCTCCCGGTCACCGAAGAATTTCGCCGCGCGCTCACTCTGCATGTCGTACCTCCTGGCAACCAGGCTATGAAGGGGCGACCGAGGCCCGCATCCTCCGAGGGGATGAGTTGGTGCGCCGCGAGATGCACCGTCGACCGCGTCTGTGCACCAGGGCCGCGGTCCGCTCAGGTCGAGACGGCGGTGAACCGGCGCGGTCCCACTGGGGGCTCAGGGGAGGAGATGCGGGGAGGGGAGGACCGAATCGCGCCCGTTGGTCCTCCGCTCGTCCCACCCCCTCCGCTCCGCACACGGCCCGCCCCGCGCACACCGCCCCGGCCTCCGCACCTCGCCCAGCCTCCGCACACCGCCCCGGCCTCCGCACCTCGCCCAGCCTCCGCACACCGCCCCGGCCTCCGCACCTCGCCCGGCCTCCGCACCTCGCCCGGCCTCCGCACACCGCCGCGGCCTCCGCACCTCGCCCGACCCTTGCCGCGACCCCGGCCTCCGCACCTCGCCCGGCCTTTGCACGCGACCCCGGCTTCCGCCCGTCGCCCGGTCTCTGCGCGCCCATCGTCACCACCCGGATACGCCCCCGCCTCGCCGTGGCGAGGCACGACCCGCTCCGGAAACGACGAAGCCCGCCCCGCAGATGCGGGACGGGCTTTCGAAGAAATGCTGCGGCTCAGAGAGCGGCGACCGACTTCGCGATGGCCGACTTGCGGTTCGCGGCCTGGTTCGAGTGAATGACACCCTTGCTCACGGCCTTGTCGAGCTTCTTGGTCGCGACGACGAGGGCCTTCTCAGCGGCCTCCTTGTCACCGGCCAGCACGGCTTCCTTCGTGCGACGCACGTGCGTCTTCAGCTCGCTCTTGACGGCCTTGTTGCGCTCGCGCGCCTTCTCGTTGGTCTTGTTGCGCTTGATCTGCGACTTGATATTCGCCACGTCGACGGTCTTTCGTTTGAGTGAGTGTTGGAAGTGCCGGGCGAGCGGTAGAGGGGCGCTGCACCGGCGGTCGTGGAGGTCGGGAAAAACCCCACACGCAAGCCAAGGACCGAGTCTATCAGCTAGACGCCTCCACCGTGGTGAGCGCCACGTCCAGCACGGCGTTGAACACGCGCGGGCGCATCGCAGTGACGATGTGTGTCGTGCGCGGCACGATGACGAGCTCGGCGTGCGGGGCGACGGCGGTGAACAGCTTCTCGTTGATGCGCAGCTGGTCCCACTGTCCGTTGACGAACCACAGCGGCACCGTGATCCTGCGGAGGGATGCCAGCAGGTCGAGGTCGGAGAGTGAGGCCAGGGCGATGTGCTGTGCGTCGAGGGCGTATCCACCGGCGCCGAAATCGGGACGCGTCTCGGGCGGCAGGGTGAGATCGAGCACCCGGTCGGTGAACCCCATGCCGCGGTCGGGGAGGCTGTCGGCGCGACGGATCAGATAGCGGTAGGTCGCCAGCGCCGGACCGCGAGGAAGAGACGTGCACGACGCGGCGACCAACGCGGCCACGGGCGGCGGATCCTCCCGCCCGAGGTAGTCGATCGACAGCAGCCCGCCCATCGAATGCCCGACCAGCACGACGGGCCCGTGCTCGGCGGCATCCCGAACCGCCCGGTCGATCGTGGCGTACGCCTCGTCGAGGGTGAACGGCTCCCCGCGGCGCGTGCCGTGACCGGGAAGGTCGACCGCGGTCACCGGGTTGCCGCGCTCCTGCAGGTGCGCGACCTGCGCCCGCCACATGGTGGACGACGTGCGGATGCCGTGCACGAACACGACCTGGACCGTCATGGCATCCACTGTATGAGGGTGTGCCGCGGCGAGACCTGTGAGCCCGAGCGCCGACATCACACGATCGCGATGAGAGCACACGCTCGCAGATGACGCGAACGTGCGGTCTCGCGCCGACCGCGTGATCTCGCGACCGCCGCCGTCGCGGCCGGGGAGGAGCCTGGATGCCGGGACCCTGAGCATCCGCGGACGGCGATGTCGGCGCACCACCGTAGAATCGTCGGAACATGTCACCCCGCGCCCTGAAGCCCCTCGAGCCGTCTGCCACCCCGCCGGAGCAGATCCGCAACTTCTGCATCATCGCCCACATCGACCACGGCAAGTCGACGCTGGCCGACCGCATGCTGCAGATCACCGGCGTCGTCAGCGACCGCGATATGCGTGCGCAGTACCTCGACCGCATGGACATCGAGCGTGAGCGCGGCATCACGATCAAGTCGCAGGCGGTCCGGATGCCGTGGGCCACCGCCGACGGCACCTTCGCCCTGAACATGATCGACACGCCCGGTCACGTCGACTTCACCTACGAGGTCAGTCGCTCGCTCGCCGCATGCGAGGGCGCCATCCTGCTGGTCGACGCCGCGCAGGGCATCGAGGCCCAGACGCTGGCCAACCTCTACCTGGCGCTCGAGAACGACCTGCAGATCATCCCGGTGCTGAACAAGATCGACCTGCCGGCGGCCGACCCCGAGAAGTACGCGGCCGAGCTCGCCGGCCTCATCGGTGGAAACCCCGAAGACGTGCTGCGCGTGAGCGGCAAGACCGGCATGGGCGTCGAAGAGCTGCTCGACCTGATCGTCGAGAAGATCCCCGCCCCCGTCGGCAAGCCCGACGCCCCGGCCCGGGCGATGATCTTCGACTCGGTCTACGACGCGTACCGCGGTGTGGTCACCTACGTCCGCATGATCGACGGGTCGCTGCAGCCGCGCGAGCGCATCCAGATGATGTCGACCACCGCCACGCACGAGCTGCTCGAGATCGGCGTCTCCAGCCCCGAGCCGGTGCCCACCCGCGGCCTCGGCGTCGGCGAGGTGGGCTACCTCATCACCGGTGTGAAAGACGTGCGCCAGTCCAAGGTCGGCGACACGATCACCACCCACCGCAAGCCCGCCACCCAGGCGCTGCCCGGGTACACCGACCCGAAGCCCATGGTCTTCTCGGGCATCTATCCGATCGACGGCAGCGACTACGCCGAGCTGCGGGAAGCGCTCGACAAGCTCAAGCTGTCCGACGCCTCGCTGCAGTACGAGCCCGAGACCTCGGTCGCGCTCGGCTTCGGCTTCCGCGCGGGCTTCCTGGGGCTTCTGCACCTCGAGATCATCACCGAGCGCCTCTCGCGCGAGTTCGGGCTCGACCTCATCACCACGGCACCGTCGGTGACCTACGAGGTCACCACCGACACCGGCGAGACCGTCTCGGTCACCAACCCCAGCGAGTACCCCGACGGACGTGTCGCGTCGGTGTCGGAGCCGATCGTCAAGGTCGGCATCCTGCTGCCGAAGGACTACGTGGGCACGGTCATGGAACTCTGCCAGACGCGCCGCGGCACGCTCCTCGGCATGGAATACCTCAGCGAAGACCGCGTCGAGCTGCGTTACCACATGCCCCTCGGCGAGATCGTCTTCGATTTCTTCGATCACCTCAAATCGCGCACGCAGGGCTACGCGAGCCTCGACTACGAACCGGCCGGCCAGCAGACCGCCGACCTGGTCAAGGTCGACATCCTGCTGCAGGGCGACAAGGTCGACGCGTTCAGCTCGATCGTGCACCGTGAGAAGGCGTACGCCTACGGCACGCTCATGGCCGAGCGCCTGCGCAAGCTCATCCCGCGCCAACAGTTCGAGGTACCGATCCAGGCCGCCATCGGCGCCCGCATCATCGCGCGCGAGACCATCCGCGCCATCCGCAAAGACGTGCTCGCCAAGTGCTACGGCGGTGACATCACCCGCAAGCGCAAGCTCCTCGAGAAGCAGAAAGAGGGCAAGAAGCGCATGAAGATGGTGGGTCGCGTCGAGGTGCCGCAAGAGGCGTTCATCGCCGCGCTGTCGGGCGACGTCGAGGCCAAGAAGTAACGCACCCAACCGAGAGGGGTGGATCATGCGACGGCAGAATTTCACCGATGACACGGTCGACTACGCGGCGGTCGGCGCCACTCAGGCGCCCGACCTGATGCAGTACCCGCCGGAGCATTCCGTGCCCGCCGAAGACGCGTGGCGAATCGGCAGTGGCGAGGAGCGTTTCGTCGCCGCGGGCGAGCTGCTGTTGTCATGGGCACCGCTGCGCGGCGAGGAGCTCAGCATCACCGACGTGCGCCCGGCATCCGGAGAAGGCTACGCCGGAGTCGGGTTCGATGCCGAGGGGGCCCCGGTCGCCCCCAGCCGCCTCGAGGCCGAGCAGCGCTTCGCCGCCGACGGCACCCCGTTCGTCAGCCCCGGTACGGGTGTGCACCTGCACGGCAAGGTCGACGGTCACCGCGCCGACGCCGAGCTGCGGGTCATCTCGGTTTTCGAGGAGCCCCGTCGCGTCGGATTCATCCTCGGCACCGTCGGTCACTCGATCGTCAGCGGCGAAGAGCTTTTCTCGATCGAATGGCGCGACAACGACGAGGTCTGGTTCGTCGTGCGTGCGTTCGATCGTCCGACCGCGCCCACCTACCGGCTGTTCACCAGCCGCGTGCGCCGCCGCCGCAAGGCGCTTTTCGCGCGGTACCTGCGCGCGATCTCGCCGCTGTACACGTCCTGATGGGCGGGCCTCTACCGCTCGGAGATCCTGCTCCCGCTGACGGCCGCCTCCCCGGCGACCTCGCCGTCGATCCCACCACCGATTTCGGTGTGTATCTGCACGTGCCCTTCTGCCGAGTGCGCTGCGGCTACTGCGACTTCAACACCTACACCGCGAGCGAACTGCGCGGTGCGCGGCAAGACGACTTCGCCGACACCCTCGCCGCGGAGGTGCGTCTGGCGGGTGCGGTGATGGATGCCGCGGGCGGTCGCCGCGCGGCATCCACCGTGTTCTTCGGGGGCGGAACGCCCACGCTCCTCCCGCCCGGCGATCTGGCGACGATGCTGGACGCCGTGCGCACCGAGTTCGGGGTCGCCGACGGCGCCGAGGTGACCGTCGAGGCCAACCCCGACACCGTCGACGACGCCGTGATGCAGACGCTCGCATCGGCGGGGATCACCCGCGTGTCCATCGGCATGCAGTCCGCTCGTCCGCACGTGCTGGCCGCGCTCGACCGCACGCACGACCCCGCCAACGTCGCCACGGCGGTCTCGGCCGCACGGCGAGCGGGGCTGGACGTCTCGGTCGACCTCATCTACGGCGCGCCGGGGGAGTCGCTCGACGACTGGCGCGCCTCTCTCGAAGCCGCCACGGCTCTCGGGCCCGACCACATCTCGGCGTACGCGCTGATCGTCGAAGACGGCACCAAGCTCGCCCGGCAGATCCGTTCGGGCGTCGTCGAGGAGCCCTCCGACGACCTTCAAGCCGACATGTACGAACTGGCCGACGAGCTGCTCGCGGCCGCCGGGTACGACTGGTACGAGGTGTCGAACTGGTCTCGCGGAGTCACCCACCGCTCCCGCCACAATCTCGCCTACTGGCGGGGCACGGACTGGTGGGGTTTCGGCCCCGGAGCGCACAGCCACGTCGCGGGCCTGCGCTGGTGGAACGTGAAGCACCCGGCGGCGTACGCGCAGCGGATGGCGGCCGGAGAATCGCCGGCCGCGGGTCGGGAGCGCCCCGATGAGACGGCACGACGCCTCGAGTCGGTGCTGCTGCGCAGTCGTATCCGCGAGGGCCTGGCGGTGTCGGAGCTGCTCGGCGAGGGGCGAAAGGCCGTGGCATCCCTCATCGCCGACGGTCTCGTCGAGGGCGCGGATGCCGTGCGCGGGCGCATCGTGCTCACCCGCCGCGGGCGTCTGTTGGCGGATGCCGTGGTGCGGGCGCTCACCGCCTGACGGCGCACCGCGCGTTCCGGAGTGCATGCCGCGCCTCGGGGAAGCTGCGACAAACGCGATCGCGAGGCAGAAACGCGCCGTTGAGCCGTCTCCTCCACGCCAGGGCGTTTCTGGCGGCGCTGAGGTCGCGTGCCGGGCAGTGCGACAACGGCGATCGCGAGGCAGAAACGCGCCGTCGAGCCGTTTCCTCCACGCCAGGGCGTTACTCGCAGCGCCCGCACCGGTGTCGGCGTTCGCCGGATCGGCAGACGGCATCCGCGAGCCCCCCGACGCGGTGTCGTGCCGATCCCGTAGAATTGGCACTCAATCGAGCCGAGTGCCAAACGGGAGGAACAGCGCATGGTGTCGGAACGCGGCCTTCAGGTGCTCCGCGCGATCGTGCAGGACTACGTCGACACCCGCGAGCCCGTCGGGAGCAAGGCGATCGTCGACCGCCACGCCTTCGGGGTGTCGGCGGCGACCATCCGCAACGACATGGCCCTGCTCGAAGACGAAGATCTCATCGTTGCGCCGCACACCTCGTCGGGGCGCGTGCCCACAGACAAGGGCTACCGCGTGTTCGTCGACCACCTCGCCGAGCTCCGTCCGCTCTCGAGCGCTCAGCGCAGCGCCATCACCTCCTTCCTCGATCAGGCGGGCGACCTCGACGACCTCCTCGCGCGCACCGTACGCGCCCTCACGCAACTGACGGGCCAGGTTGCGATCGTCCAGTACCCCTCGTTCGCGCGGGCCAACGTCTCGCACGTCGAGCTCGTCGCGCTCGGCGGTCCCCGGGTGCTCGTCATCCTCGTCACCGACACCGGCCGGGTCTCGCAGCGCATCGCGCTGGTGCCCGCCGAGCCGACCGAGGCCGACATCGTCCAGCTCCGTGCCCGCGTGGGCGCCGTGCTCGTGGGCCACAGCGTCGCCGAGTGCGCTCAGCGCGTCGGTGACGCGACCGCCGACGCGCCGCGACCGGGCGTCGTGATCGAGGCCATCGCCGACGCCGTGCTGCGGGTGGTCGGCGAAGAACTCGAGGAGTTCCGCCAGGACCGCCTCGTCATGGCCGGTGCCGCGACTCTCGCCAAGCGCGAGCAGGACTTCCGCGGCAGCATCTACCCCCTGCTCGAGGCCATCGAAGAGCAGGTCACCCTGCTGCGACTCATGACCGAGATGGTGGCCGACGAGAAGGGGCTGTCGGCGAGCATCGGTCGCGAGAACGAGCCGTTCGGCCTCGTCGAGGCCTCCGTGCTGGCGAGCCGCTACGACGGTTCCCAGGGCGGCGCACGCGTCGGCCTCCTCGGCCCGATGCGCATGGACTACTCCTCGAATCTGGCGGCGGTCCGCGCCGTCGCGCACTATCTGACCCGCATGCTCGAAGACGACGACAGCGCACGCTGACGAGCATCACCCGAACGACCCCGCGAGAGCGGGCAGGAAGGCGACTGTGGCTGACCACTACGAGGTCCTGGGCGTTGAACGCGACGCCAGCCCGGAAGACATCAAGAAGGCGTACCGACGTCTCGCACGCCAGCTTCACCCCGATGTGAACCCCGGCGACGACGCGTCGGAGCGCTTCAAGCTCGTGACCCACGCCTACGACGTGCTGAGCGACCCCGAGCAGCGTCGCCGCTACGACATGGGCGGCGATCAGAACCCGTTCGGCGGCGGCGGGGGCGCGGCCGGCTTCGGCGGGTTCAGCGACATCTTCGAGACCTTCTTCGGCGCAGGCCAGAGCGGCGGGGGCCGCGGTCCCCGCCCGCGCTCGCGTCGTGAGCGCGGTCAGGACGCCCTCGTGCGCGTGACGCTCGAGCTCGGCGATGTCGTGTTCGGCGCCCACCGCGATCTCGAGGTCGACACGGCCGTGCTGTGCGAGACCTGTCAGGGCTCATGCACCCAGCCGGGCACGAGCGAGGTCACCTGCGACATCTGCCACGGCTCCGGCCACGTGCAGCGCACCGTGCGAAGCCTCCTCGGAAACGTCGTCACCAGCGCTCCCTGCACCGTGTGCCAGGGGCACGGCACGACGATCCCGTACCCGTGCGGCACGTGCCAGGGTCAGGGGCGTGTGCGCGCGCGTCGGACCGTCTCGGTCGACATCCCCGCCGGTGTCGAGTCGGGCCTGCGCCTGCAACTGCCCGGCTCGGGCGAGGTGGGCCCCGCGGGCGGCCCCAACGGCGACCTCTATCTCGAGATCACGGTCGAGGCGCACGACGCCTTCAGCCGCGACGGCGACGACCTCGTCGCCACCCTCGAGGTCTCGATGCCCGACGCCATCCTCGGCGCCACCACGACGATCCAGTCGCTCGACGGCGACGTCGAGCTCGAGGTGCGCGCGGGCGTGCAGTCGGGCGACGTGCTCACCATCAAGGGCCGCGGCATCACGCCGTTGCGCGGAAGCCAGCGCGGTGACCTCAAGGTCGGCGTGCAGGTGGTGACCCCCACGCGCCTCGACCACCGTGAGCGCGCTCTGATCGAAGAGTTCGCCAAGCGCACCAAGGCCCCCAAGCCCCGGCTCGCCGAGCACCAGCAGGGCATGTTCAGCAAGTTCCGCGACCGCTTCCGGCACTGACCGTGGCGCTGCACTTCGTCACCGACGATGCCGCATCCGCTCAGCCGGGGGATGACGTCACGCTCACCGGTGCAGAGGCGCACCACGCCGCGGCGGTCCGCCGCGTGCGCGTCGACGAGGCGGTCACCCTCGGCGACGGACGCGGGGCCTGGCTGGAGGGCCTCGTGACCGCGGCCACGCCGAAGCAGGTCGACGTCCGGGTGACCGCGCGGGAAGACCGCCCCGCGGCGGCGCCGCGCATCGTGCTCGTCCAGGCACTCGCGAAAGGCGACCGTGACGAGCTCGCCGTGCAGGCGGCGACCGAACTCGGCGTCGACGCGATCGTGCCGTGGCAGGCCGCGCGCAGCGTGTCCCGATGGGATGCCAAGGCCGACAAGGGAATCGCCCGCTGGCGCACGATCGTGCGCGAGGCCGCCAAACAAGCGCATCGCGCGTGGATCCCCGAGGTCGAGGGTGTCGCCCGCACGGCCGACCTGGTCGCTCTCGCGGGCACCGCGCTCGTCCTCGTGCTCGAGCCGTCGGCATCCGACCGTCTCACCGTCGTCGCCGACGAGGCCGCGGACGGGCGCGACATCGTGCTCGTTGTCGGCCCCGAGGGCGGGATCGCGCCGGAGGAACTCTCCGCCCTCGAAGCTGCCGGCGCGCGGCTCGTGCGCCTCGGCGACACGGTGCTTCGCACCTCGACCGCGGGGGCGGCGGCCATCTCGGTGCTGTCTGCTGCGCACGGGCGTTGGTGACGCGCGCGCCCCGCGGGCGTTGGTGACGCGCGCGCTTCGCGTGCGCGCGTCCGGTATCGGTCGGTGACGCGCGCGCTTCGCGTGCGCGCATCCGGCATCGACGGCGCCCGAACCGCAGGCCCTGCCGTCCCGCGCCCCGCCTCGACACCGTGGATCGGGGCGGGGAATGTGCAGCGGGGCGGACACCACCCGCCCCGCTGCACATCTCACGCCCCGTCCACCGGTCAACCGGCTCGCACGCCCCTCGGCGCTGACGGCGACGCACAGCAGGCCACGGTGTCGGAGGCCGTCACTAGACTGGATGCCATGAGCGAACCGTCGATCTTCACGCGCATCCTGCAGGGCGAGATCCCCGCCGAGATCGTTGCAGAGACCGAGAACGCCTTCGCGATCCGCGACATCGCGCCGCAGGCGCCCGTGCACCTGCTCGTCATCCCCAAGACGGCGCAGTACCGCAATGTCGTCGAACTCGCCGCGGGCGACCCCGATCTGCTCACCGAGGTCATCGGTCTCGCCAACTCCGTCGCCGCGGAGCACTCCGACGGTGACTTCCGACTCGTCTTCAACACCGGCGAGGGTGCCGGTCAGACCGTCTTCCACGTGCACGCCCACGTCCTCGCGGGCGGCCTGAACGAAAAGAGCCTGGGTGGCTGATTCCCCCGAAGAGCACGTCTCCGACCGCATCGAGGTCGACGGCGTGGCAATGGTGCAACTGCTCGGCCCGCAGGATCGCCTCCTGCGCGTCGTCGAGAAAGAACATCCCGACGTCGACGTGCACGTGCGGGGGAACGAGATCACGCTCTCCGGCGCACCCGACGCGGTGCGCGCCGCGCGCGTACTCGTCGACGAGTTGCTTTCGATGACCCGATCCGGCCAGGGCCTCGATCCGTCCGACGTGTCGAGCTCGAACCGCATGCTGCGCTCCGATGGGGGCCCGCGCCCCTCCGAGGTCATGGGCGAGGCGATCCTGTCGTCGCGCGGCAAGGTCATCCGCCCGAAGACCGCGGGTCAGAAAGAGTACGTCGACGCGATCGACGAGAACACGATCGTCTTCGGCATCGGTCCCGCCGGTACCGGCAAGACGTACCTAGCGATGGCGAAGGCCGTGCAGGCGCTGCAGCGCAAAGAGGTCAACCGCATCATCCTGACGCGTCCCGCTGTCGAGGCGGGGGAGCGGCTCGGATTCCTCCCGGGCACCCTCACCGACAAGATCGATCCGTACCTGCGGCCGCTCTACGATGCGCTCAACGAGATGATGGACCCCGACATCGTCCCGAAGCTCATGGCCACGGGCACCATCGAGGTCGCCCCGCTGGCCTACATGCGCGGACGCACGCTGAACGATTCGTTCGTCGTGCTCGACGAGGCGCAGAACACCACGCCCGAGCAGATGAAGATGTTCCTGACGCGTCTCGGATTCGGCACGCGCATGGTCGTGACCGGCGACATCACCCAGGTCGACCTGCCCCAGGGTGCCTCGGGACTCCGCCTGGTCACCCGCGTCCTCGACGATATCGACGACATCCACTTCTCGCGTCTCACCAGCGCCGACGTCGTGCGCCACAACCTCGTCGGCCGCATCGTCGACGCCTACAGCGAGTACGACGAGAAGCGCCTCGCGGCGCGTCGCGAGCGCGACGAGGCCAGCGAGTTCGCCACCCGTGCGGAGCGACGCGGCCAAAGCGCCGCCGGCCCCCGCGATCACCTCCCGAGACGAAACCGCTCATGACGATCGAGATCAACAACGAGTCCGACCACCAGATCGACGAGCAGGTGCTGCTGCGCCTGATGGAGTACAACCTGGCCGAGCTGCACGTCAGCGCCGACGCCGACGTGGCGATCGTGCTCGTCGATGAGGGCGCCATGGAGTCACTCCACGTACAGTGGATGGACGAGCCCGGACCCACCGACGTGCTGAGCTTCCCGATGGACGAACTGCGCCCGGGATCCGAAGACGCGCCGACCCCCGCGGGGCTCCTCGGTGACATCGTCCTGTGTCCCGCGGTCGCCGAGACCCAAGCGGTCGCGGCGAAGCACTCCACGCAAGACGAGCTGATTCTCCTCACCACGCACGGCCTGCTGCACCTCCTCGGCTTCGACCACGCCGAACCCGACGAGGAGCGCGAGATGTTCGGACTGCAGCGCGAGCTCATCACCGGTTTCCAGGCCGTCGAGCGCCACCGCCGCGCATGACCGAAGCGCTGCTCCTCGTCGCCGCCTTCCTGCTCGTCGCCTTCGGCGGCTTGATGGCGGCGTTCGAGGCGGCCCTGGGGGTGACCTCCCGCACCGATCTGCTCGAGCTCGGCGTCTCCGGACGCAACGCACGGGCGCTGCGGCGCATCGCCGACGACACCAACGCGCACGTCACGGCTGTCTCGTTCATCCGCGTCCTCGCCGAGACGACCGCCGCGGTGCTCGTCGCCGCCGCTTTCATGCTGATGTTCGACGACATCCTGCTCGCCGTGATCGCCGCAGCGGTGCTGATGACCGTCATCTCGTTCGTGGCCGTCGGCGCGAGCCCTCGATCGGTGGGCCGGCAGCACGCGCGGGGGCTCCTGACCGGCGGTGCTCCCGTCGTACGCGGCATGCGCATCCTGCTGGGCCCGCTCGCGCACGGCCTGGTGGCGGTCGGAAACCGCGTCACTCCCGGCATCTCGCACTCGACCTCGTTCGCGTCGGAGGAGCAGCTGCTCAGCATCATCGACGAGGCGGCCGAGAACGAGCTCATCGAACAAGACGACCGGGAGCTCATCCACTCCGTCTTCGACTTCACCGACCGGTACGTGCGCGAGGTGATGGTCCCGCGTACCGACATGGTCAGCGTGGATGCCACGGCCACCTCCCGCGAGGCGCTGTCGCTGTTCCTCGAGAAGGGCGTCTCGCGCGTGCCGCTGGCCGACGACGAGGCCGACGACATCGTCGGCATGCTCTACCTGAAAGACCTCGTGCAGTACGGCTTCCGCGACGAGGCCGGTTGGCGTGACGCGCCCATCCGCCGCATCGCCCGGCCGGCGGTCTTCGTCCCCGAATCGATGAAGGCCGAGACCCTGCTGCAGCAGATGAAGAAGGATGCCGTGCACGTCTGCCTCGTCGTCGACGAGTACGGCGGCGTCGCGGGCCTGGTCACGATGGAAGACCTCATCGAGGAGCTCGTCGGCGAGATCGCCGACGAGTACGACGCCCCCTCCACCGAGGTGGTCGAGCTGGGCGACGGGCGCTACCGCGTCAACGCCCGACTCGGACTCGATGAGGTCGGCGACCTCTTCGGTCTCGAACTCGACGACGACGACGTCGACTCGGTCGGTGGACTGCTGGGCAAGGCCCTCGGCCGCATCCCGCAGCCGGGAGCCACCGCCGAACACTCCGGTCTCGTCCTCACCGGCGGCGCGTCCCGCGGCCGCAACCGGGGAATCGCCACGGTCATCGTGGAGCGTGCCGAGACCCCCGCAGACGAAGACGCCGAGGCCGACGCCTCCGCGCGCGAGAGGAACGACAGATGAGCGACACCCGATCCGGTTTCGTGACGTTCGTGGGGCGGCCGAACGTCGGCAAGTCCACGCTGACCAACGCCCTCGTCGGCGAGAAGGTCGCCATCACGAGCGAGAAGCCGCAGACCACGCGACGCGCCATCCGCGGGATCGTGAACCGCCCCGGTGGCCAGCTCGTCGTCGTGGACACCCCCGGCATCCATCGACCGCGCACGCTGCTCGGCCAGCGCCTCAACGACCTCGTGGAGCAAGTGCTGGGCGATGTCGACGTCATCGCGTTCTGCGCGCCGGCGACCGAGAAGGTCGGGCCCGGCGATCGCCGGATCGCGGAGTCGCTCTCGGGCTACCCCCGGGCGAAGAAGGTCGCGCTGGTGACCAAGACCGACGCCGCCTCGCGTGATCAGATCACCGAGCGGCTCCTCGAGGTCGATGCGCTGCGTGAGGACTGGGACGCCGTCATCCCGCTGTCCGCCGTCACGAACGACCAGCTCGATGTGCTGTGCGACGAGCTGTTGGCGCTCATGCCCGTGGGTCCCGCGCTGTACGCCGACGGCGTCGTCACCGACGAGACACTCGAGGATCGCATCGCCGAGATCATCCGCGAGGCGGCACTCCACGGCGTGCGCGACGAACTCCCGCACTCGATCGCGGTGACCATCGACGACGTCGCCCCGCGCGAAGACAGCGACCTGACCGACGTCTGGGCGAACATCGTCGTCGAGCGCGACAGCCAGAAGGCGATCATCATCGGCCGCAAGGGCTCGCGCCTCGCCGACGTCGGCGCCCGCGCGCGCGCCGGCATCGAACCCCTCGTCGGCGGACGGGTCTACCTCTCGCTGCACGTCCGCGTGGCCAAGGAGTGGCAGCGCGACCCGAAGCAGCTCGGCCGCCTCGGATTCTGACCCCGACGGCCAACACCGACAAGCGAGCACAACGAAAGGCGCGACCATGGCGATGAGGTGGACGGCCCCCGCTCCGGGCCCGATCGAGACCTGGAGCTTCGACGAAGTCGACATCCCCGCCCCCGGTCCCGGTGAGGTCACGGTGCGCGTCCGTGCGGCGGGTATCAACCCCGCGGATGCCAAGCACGTCGCCACCGCGCGTCCCGGGGTCGAGTTCCCCGTGCCCATCGGCTACGAGTTGTCGGGCGAGGTGACCGCCGTCGGCCCCGACGCCATCGGCGGATCGGGCCCCCTCGCCGTGGGTGACGAGGTCGTCGCATTCCGTGTGCAGGGCGCCTACGCCACCGAGCTCACCGTGCCCTCGCGCGATGTGTTCGCCAAGCCCGCGCCCCTCTCCCACGCCGAGGCCGCGAACCTGCTGCTGGCCGGAACGACGGCCGCCGAGATGATCCAGGTCACCCGGGTCGTCGAGGGCGAGACCGTGCTGCTGCACGCGGCATCCGGGGCCGTCGGCGTGAGCCTCCTGCAGCAGGCGCGCGAGCTGGGGGTGCGGGTCATCGGGACGGTGGGTCCGGATGCCGAGGAGTCGGCCGAACGAGTTCGACGCTACGGGGGCATCCCGGTGGCGTACGGCGAGGGGCTCCGCGAGCGGGTCGAACAGGCGGCCTCGGGTGCGCCGATCGCCGCCGCCTGGGATGCCGTGGGTACCGATGAGGCCATCGGGGTCTCGCTCGACGTCGTCGCCGAGCGCGACCGTATCGTCACCATCGTGAGCCCCGACCGTGCGAAGGCCGACGGGTTCCTGTGGATCGCGGGTTCGCGACCCGAGAGCGCGCGCTTCCGCGACATCGCGCGGGCACGCGTGCTCGAGCTGGCGGCATCCGGTGTCCTCGAGGTTCCCGTCGCCCGCACCTATCCGCTCGCCGAGGCCATCGAGGCCGTGGGCTTCGTCATGAACGGACACCCGGGCGGCAAGGTGGCGCTGCTGCCGTGAGCGCGTCGCCGTTCGCGCTGCCTCCGGCGCCCGACACGCTCGAGGTGGTGACCGACCGCCTGCGTTTGCGGCCTTTCGTCGAGACCGACCTCGACGCCATGGCCGCCTACCGCGGCGACGCCGAGGTGTGCCTTTTCCTGCCGTTCGAGCCGCAGACGCCCGCCGACATCCGCGGCCGCATCGGTCACCTGTTCGGGGGCACGGACCTCGAGGGCGAGCGCGGCGGCGTCGTCCTCGTGATCGAGCGCGTGAGCGACGGGCAGGTGATCGGTGATCTCGTGCTCTTCCATCTCGACCCGGCGGCGGGGGAGGCCGAGATCGGGTGGGTCGTGAGCCCCGCGGCATCCGGTCGAGGACTCGCGACCGAGGCCGTCCGTGCCCTCGTCGATACCGCCTTCCGGGTGTACGGCCTGCGCCGTCTGACAGCCCGGATCGATCCCGAAAACGTCCGCTCGGTGGCCCTGGCCGAGCGGGTGGGCATGCGCCAAGAGGCGCACTTCGTCGAGAACGAATGGTTCAAGGGACGCTGGAGCGACGAGCTGCGGTTCGCCCTCCTCGCGCGGGATTGGACGCCGACGTCGTGAACCGCGCGCGGCGACACTGCTACGATCGCAGGATGCGCTTCGGTGGCCTGCTTCTTCTTAGTCGCCGCGACGAGTCCTCGATCTAAGGGCCTTCCTCGTCGCGGAGATCGTCGTCGGCCCCACCGAACGAATCTAAAGAAGCGACACATCATGAAGAACACCCAGAAGCCCACTTCCGCTCCGGTGCACAAGTACCGTCCGTTCCACGAGCAGATCCGCGTCGAACTGCCCGACCGCACGTGGCCGTCGAAGCGCATCGAGTCCGCCCCTCGCTGGTGCGCCGTCGACCTGCGCGACGGCAATCAGGCTCTCATCGATCCGATGAGCCCCGAACGCAAGCGCGTGATGTTCGAGCTGCTCGTGAAGATGGGTTACAAAGAGATCGAGGTCGGGTTCCCGAGCGCGAGCCAGACCGACTTCGACTTCGTGCGCCAGCTCATCGACGACGGTCTGATCCCCGACGACGTGACGATCCAGGTGCTGACGCAGGCGCGCGAGCACCTCATCGCCCGCACGTACGAGGCGATCGCCGGCGCGAAGCAGGCCATCGTGCACCTCTACAACTCCACGTCGGTGCTGCAACGCGAGGTCGTGTTCCGCACCGACGAACAGGGCATCGTCGACATCGCCCTCGAGGGCGCGCGCCTGTGCAAGCGGTACGAGGCGACGGTCCCCGAGACCGAGGTGTTCTACGAGTACTCGCCCGAGAGCTACACCGGCACCGAGCTGGAGTTCGCGCTGCGCATCTGCAACGAGGTGCTCGAGGTCTTCCAGCCGACGCCCGACCGCAAGGTCATCCTGAACCTCCCCGCCACCGTCGAGATGGCGACCCCCAACGTCTACGCCGACTCGATCGAGTGGATGTCGCGTCACCTGAACCACCGCGAGAACGTCATCCTGTCGCTGCACCCGCACAACGACCGCGGCACCGCTGTGGCCGCGGCGGAGCTCGGGTATATGGCCGGCGCCGACCGCATCGAGGGATGCCTCTTCGGCAACGGTGAGCGCACCGGCAACGTCGACCTGGTGGCCCTGGGCATCAACCTGCTGACGCAGGGCATCGACCCCCAGATCGACTTCAGCGACATCGACCAGGTCAAGCGCACCGTCGAGTACTGCAATCAGCTGCCGGTGCCCGAGCGCAGCCCGTGGGCCGGCGACCTGGTCTTCACCGCGTTCAGCGGTTCGCATCAGGACGCCATCAAGAAGGGCTTCGAGGCGATGGAGGCCCGCGCGGAGGCCTTGGGCAAGACCGTCGACGAGATCGAGTGGGCCGTTCCCTACCTGCCCATCGACCCGAAAGACCTGGGTCGCTCCTACGAGGCCGTCATCCGCGTCAACTCGCAGTCGGGCAAGGGCGGCGTCGCCTACCTGCTGAAGGCCGATCACGCGATCGACCTGCCGCGCAAGCTCCAGATCGAGTTCTCGGGTGTCGTGCAGGCCCGCACGGACGCCGAGGGCGGCGAAGTGTCGAGCGCGCAGATCTGGGACATCTTCACCGACGAGTACCTGCCGTCGAAGAACGACGATCAGCGCTGGGGCCGGTTCGAACTGCTGTCAACCCGCTCGTCGAGCGACATGTCGGGCGATGTGCACCTCGACGTCTCCCTGCGCGACGGCGAGACCGTGCACCCGGCGTCGGCGGTCGGCAACGGTCCGGTCGCGGCGTTCCTCGAGATCGTGCGCGCTCAGGGCTTCGACGTGACCCTCTACGACTACGTCGAGCACGCGCTGAGCTCCGGTGGTGACGCGCAGGCGGCGGCTTACGTCGAGCTGCAGGTCGACGACCAGCGCCTGTGGGGCGTCGGCGTCGACGGCGACATCTCGACGGCGTCGCTGAAGGCGATCGTCTCGGGCGTGAACCGCGCGATCCGCACCCGTCAGTCGGCCGACGCCCTCGCCGGCGTCTGACCTCGACGCCGAAGAACACGGCCGTGGCCTACGCCCACGGACACCACGAGAGCGTGCTGCGTTCCCACGCCGCACGCACCGTCGCCGACTCGGCGGCGTACCTGGTGTCTTCGCTGTTCGCCGGCGCCCGCATCCTCGATGTGGGCGCCGGCCCCGGCACCATCACCGTCGACCTCGCCGACCGGGTCTTCCCGGGGCGGGTCGTGGGGGTGGATGCCGCGCCCGACGTCGTCGAGGTCGCCCGCGCCACCGCGGGGGAGCGCACGAACGTCGAGTTCCGCACCGATGACGCGTACGACCTCGATGCCCCCGATGGGTCGTTCGACATCGTGCACGCGCATCAGGTCCTTCAGCACCTGGCCCGACCCGTCGACGCCCTACGCGAGTTCCGCCGCGTGGCGGGCCCCGAGGGCCTGGTCGCGGTGCGTGACGTCGACTACGGCGGGGTGATCTGGCATCCACGGATCCCCGCCCTCGACGAGTGGCTCGAGATCTACCACGGGGTGCACCGCGGGGTGTCGGGCGAGCCCGACGCGGGCAGGCGGCTCAAGGCCTGGGCGCGCGAAGCCGGATTCGCCCGAGTCGAGGCCAGCGCCAGCGTGTGGGTCTTCGACACGGACGAGAAGCGCGCGTGGTGGGGCGGCATGTGGGCTGACCGCGTGCTCGCCTCGGCCTTCGCCGGGCACGCGAAGAGGCTCGGCCTCGCCGACGACGCCACGCTGCAGCGCATCTCCGATGCGTGGCGCGAGTGGGCGGCGCACCCCGACGGGTGGATCCTGCTGCCGCACGGCGAGGTGCTCGCCCGCGGGTGACAGGGCCTCTCCGGCCCCGGCCGACACGGCGGGGCCGGAGGGCAGAGCGAGGGCGCGTGCACGGCCGGCGGGCGGTGCGAGGATGAGAGGGTGATCCGCGTCGATGCCCTGTACCGCTATCCCGTCAAAGGCTTCACGCCCGAACGCCGGGCGCAGCTCGTCATCCAGGACGACGGACGGGTGCAGGGCGACCGCGCCCTCGTCTTCCGCTTCGCCGACGCGCTCGAGCCCGAAGACGCGACTTTCCCGAAGAGTCGCGGCCTGGCGCTGATGACCTTCCCCACGTTGGCGCGCGTCGACCTCGCCTACGACGACGAGGCTCGAACCCTGCGCCTGCGCGTCGACGACATCGACATCGAGGCCGACCTCAGCGAGAGCGGGCGCACGCGCCTTGCCGATGCCGTGACGGCGTACCTGCGCACGACCAGCGACGCGAAGCTGCTCGATGCCGACGGCATCCTTCCCCTCGGGCTGCTCGGCGACGGCCGCACCGCGAGGTTCCAGGATCGCCCGCGCGGATACGTCTCGCTGCACGGCACCGCCTCGGTCGAGGCCCTGGACGCCACCGTGCCGGCACCCGTCGACGATCGGCGATTCCGTTCGAACATCGTCGTCGGCGGTTCCGCGGCCTGGGCCGAGCTCGACTGGCGCGGTCGCGTACGCATCGGCGAGGTGGAGTTCGAGGTGCAGAAGCCGATCGAGCGCTGCGCCGCGATCGCGGCCAACCCCGACACCGGAGTGCGCGACGCGCGACTGCTGCGCGTGCTCACAACCGAGTTCGCTCAGGACGAGCCGACCCTCGGCATCCTGCTCCTGCCCGTGGCCGGCGGCGGCACGATCCGCGAGGGCGACGAGGTCGTCGTCATCGCGTGAGGCGCCAGGCGGGCTCGGGCGCGGTTCAGGCCGCGTCGTCGGTGCGGATGATCGGGATGCCGGTGGTCTCGACCGCGACCTTTCGGCGGTAGAGCTTGCGCTGCTCCGGGAGCGAGAGGTCGAAGAGCACCGCCAGCACGCGGATCACGGTCGTCACTACGACGCCGATCACCGCGGCGAGGGGCAGGGGCACGCCGAAGGCGGCCGTGACGGCGAGCACCGCACAGCCGCCACCCGCGGCGACGGCATAGAGCGAACCGACGTGCATGATCGCCACCGGCAGGCCCATCAGCACGTCGCGCAGCACGCTGCCGCCCGCGGCTGCCACGACGCCGACGAAGATCGCGGGCACGGCGGGCAGGCCCAGGGCGAGCGCCTTCGACGTGCCGAACGCACCGAACAGACCGATCACGACCGCGTCGAGCATGACGATCGCACGATTGAGGCGCTGGAAGATCCCCGACAGCAGCATGCCGACGATCGACGCCAACGTCGCGGTGATGAGATACCAGTTGCTCTGAAGCGTCGCGGGCGTCAGCCCCAGCAGCAGGTCGCGGATCAGACCGCCGCCCATTCCCAGCAGGATGCCGATGATCGCGACGCCGAGCAGATCGAGGCGCCGCTGCCCCTGGAAGCCCGACGCGAACAGCGCCCCCTGCACGCCACCCAGGGCGACGGCGGTGAGATCCGCCCACAGGGGGATGATGAAAGTCGGCGTGTCCACGGCATCCATTCTCCCGCCCGGTGCCGGCGTTCGCGGGCCGCGCGCCGCGCAGGCCGCACGCAGCGGTCGAGGACGATAATGGACTGTGCCCACCTACCGCGACGAGGTCGTGGTCCTGCGTACCCACAAGCTCGGGGAGGCGGACCGCATCCTCACCCTGCTCAGCCGCCGCAACGGCAAGATCCGCGCGGTCGCCAAAGGCGTGCGCCGCACCTCCTCGAAGTTCGGGTCGCGGCTCGAACCGTTCATGGTCGCCGACGTGCAGCTGTTCAAGGGACGCAACCTCGACATCGTGCAGCAGGCGGAATCGCTCGGCTCGTACGGCGCCGACATCGTGGCGAACTACGACGTCTACACCACCGCCAGCGCCATGGTGGAGACCGCCGACCGTCTCAACGAAGCCGAGGCGACCCCCCAGCAGTACCTGCTGCTGGTCGGCGGGCTCCGTTCCCTCGCCCGGGGCGAGCACCCCGAGCGCAGCGTTCTCGACTCGTACCTGCTTCGCGCGATGGCCCTCTCGGGCTGGGCGCCGGGGCTGACCGAGTGCGCCCGTTGCGGCACGGTCGGCGATCACGACTACTTCCTGCCGCAGCTCGGCGGCGTGATCTGCTCGACCTGCGCCCCGGCGGGGTCGCCGCGCGTCGCGCGCGACACGGTCGACATGCTCCGCGCGCTGATGGCGGGGGAGTGGGAGACCATCGACGCCGCCCCCGGTCGCACGACGGCGGCGGCCTCGGGCCTCGTAGCCGCCTACGCGCAGTTCCACCTGGAGCGCGGCATCCGTTCCCTCCCGCACCTGGAGTCGTATCGATGACACCGAAGCCGTTCACGCACCGCGACGCCGTGCCGTATCGCCCGCTGGACTGGACCGGGGAGTACCCGCCGTCCTACCCGCGGGGCGCAGTGCCCGAGCACGTCGCCATCGTCATGGACGGCAACGGCCGATGGGCGAACCGCCAGGGTCTCACCCGCGTCGAGGGGCACCGGGCGGGCGAGGCGGCGCTGCTCGACGTCGTCGCCGGCGCCATCCAGGCCGGCGTGCGACATCTGTCGGTCTACGCCTTCTCGACCGAGAACTGGTCGCGCTCGCCCGACGAGGTGCGCTTCCTCATGGGCTTCAACCGCGAGGTGCTGCACCGCCGCCGCGACCAGCTGAACGAGTGGGGCGTGCGCATCCGCTGGTCGGGCCGCAAGCCCCGCCTGTGGGGCTCCGTTATCAAGGAACTGCAGCACGCCGAGCGGCTGACCGAAGGCAATTCCACCCTCACCCTCACGATGTGCGTCAACTACGGCGGACGGATCGAGATCGTGGATGCGATGCGCCGCATCGGCGACGACATCGCCGCGGGCCGTCTCAAGCCCTCGGCGGTGACCGAGAAGCTGATCCGCAAGAACCTGTACCAGCCCGACATGCCCGACGTGGACCTGTTCGTGCGCTCCAGCGGCGAGCAGCGCACCTCGAACTTCCTGCTGTGGGAGTCGGCGTACGCCGAGATGGTGTTCCTCGACACCCTGTGGCCCGATTTCCGTCGCACGCACCTCTGGGACGCGATCGGGCTGTATCTGTCGCGCGACCGCCGCTTCGGTGGTGCGGTCGACACCCCGACAGCGTGACGGATGCCGCGAACGGAATAGATCCACCATCGAAGGGGTTGCACGCGACATGACGGATGCCATCAAGATCGACGTGTGGAGTGACATCGCCTGCCCCTGGTGCTACATCGGCAAGCGGAACCTCGAGAACGGCCTGGCCGCCACGGCCGCCGACGACGACGCCCCGGTCGTCGAGATCGAGTACCACTCGTACGAGCTCTCACCCGACACCCCCGAGGACTTCGACGGGGGAGAGGTCGACTACCTCTCGCAGCACAAAGGCATCTCGCCCGAATCGGCGCGGGAGATGCTCGATCGGGTCACCGGCGTCGCCGCCGACGCGGGGCTGACCTACCGCTTCGATCTCCTCAAGCACACCAACACCATCAAGGCGCATGAGCTGCTGCACTTCGCGAAAGAGAACGGTCGTCAGCTCGAACTCGCCGAAATCCTCATGTCGGCGTACTTCCTCGAGGGCAAGCACGTCGGGCGCGACGACGACCTCGTGCAGCTCGCCGTCGCCGCGGGACTCGACGAAGAGGCCGCGCGCGATGCCCTCGCATCGCAGCGCTACCGTGCCGCGGTGCGCGCCGACCAGGCTCAGGCGCAGCAGTTCGGAATCACGGGCGTTCCATTCTTCGTCATCGACGGCAAGTACGGTGTGAGCGGTGCGCAGCCGGTCGAGGCGTTCACGCAGATCGCGCGCCAGGTGTGGGGCGAGCGTCGCGAGGCATCCGCGACCGCCGACGCCTGATCCCTCCTCCACAGCGGTGTCCGCGGCCGGTCCGACCGGCGTGGGCACCGCTGTCGCACGACGTCTGGGAGAATGAAACGATGACCACGGCAACGGCCCCGGCGCGGACGCTCCGCATCGGAAACATCGAGCTCGACGCTCCGGTCGTCCTCGCGCCCATGGCCGGCATCACGAACACCGCGTTCCGCCGCCTCTGTCGCGAGTACGGAGCCGGCCTCTACGTGAGCGAGATGATCACGACCCGTGCACTCGTGGAACGCAACGACACCACGATGCGGCTCATCCGTCACCACGAGTCCGAGACCCCGCGCTCCATCCAGCTCTACGGCGTAGACCCGGCCACCGTCGAAGCGGCCGTGCGCCTGATCGTCGATGAAGACCACGCCGACCACATCGACCTCAACTTCGGGTGCCCCGTGCCGAAGGTCACCCGCCGCGGCGGCGGTGCCGCGCTGCCGTGGAAGACCTCCCTGTTCCGCGAGATCGTCGAGCGAGCCGTGCGTGCCGCCGGCAGCACTCCGCTGACGATCAAGATGCGAAAAGGCATCGACGCCGATCACCTCACCTACCTCGAGGCCGGTCGCATCGCCGAGGGTGCCGGGGTGGCATCCATCGCCCTGCACGCCCGCACGGCGAGCGAGTTCTACTCGGGCCACGCCGACTGGTCCGCCATCACGAAGCTCAAAGAGACCGTGACGAGCGTCCCGGTACTCGGCAACGGCGACATCTGGTCGGCCGACGATGCCGTGCGCATGATGACCGAGACCGGCTGCGACGGCGTCGTGGTCGGTCGCGGCTGCCTCGGCCGCCCGTGGCTCTTCGGCGATCTGGCCCGCGCGCTCGGCGGCCCCGATGCCGCTCACGGCGCGCCGGTCGACGCCACCCTCGGGTTCGTCGCCCGGGCCTTCCGCCGACACGCGGAGTTGCTGGTCGAGTTCTTCGACGACGAGGGTCGCGGATGCCGTGACATCCGCAAGCACGTCGCCTGGTACTTCAAGGGGTATCCCGTCGGCGGCGAGCTGCGGGCGAGCCTCGCGACGGCATCGACCCTCGACGAGTTCGACGACCTGCTCTCCACGATGGAACTCGACGCCCCGTACCCCGGGGCCGCGGCCGAGGGCCAGCGCGGACGTGCCGGCACCCCCAAGCGTCCGGCGCTCCCCGACGGCTGGCTCGCCTCGCGCGAGATCGGCGACGACGCCGGGCGTGCCCTGGCCGACGCGGAGCTGGACCACAGCGGTGGCTGAGGTCGCGGTGACCGCCGCCCGACCCCTCGGGTACGACGACGCGGACGCTGCCCGTTTCCACGTCGAGAAGCACCGCTCGCAGCGCGACGACTTCGCCCGCGACCGCGCTCGCGTGCTCCACTCCGCGGCGCTGCGCCGCCTCGCCGCCAAGACCCAGGTGCTGAGCCCCGCGAGCCCCGCCGACTTCGCCCGCAATCGGCTCACGCACTCGCTCGAGGTGGCCCAGGTCGGCCGAGAGCTCGCGACCGCCCTGCAGCTGTCGCCCGACGTCGTCGACACGGCGTGCTTGAGCCACGACCTCGGCCACCCGCCGTTCGGGCACAACGGCGAACGCGCGCTCAACGAGTGGGCGGAGGACATCGGGGGGTTCGAGGGCAACGCGCAGACGCTGCGCATCCTCACCCGGCTCGAACCCAAGGTCTTCGGCGCCGACGGTCGGCCGTTCGGCCTGAACCTCACCCGGTCGAGCCTCGACGCCACCTGCAAGTACCCGTGGACGGCCGACGAGCCCGTTCCCGATCCAGGCGGGCGCCTCAAGTTCGGCGTCTATCCCGACGACGAGCCGGTGTTCCACTGGATGCGGGGCGGCGCGCCCGCCCGCCAGCGGTGCATCGAAGCCGAGGCCATGGACCTCTCCGACGACATCGCCTATTCGGTGCACGACTTCGAAGACGCGGTCGTCAACCGCTACGTCGACCCCGCGCGTCTGGCATCCCGGGTCGGCCGCGAGGGGCTTCTCGACGCCATTCAGCGCTGGGTGGGGTACGACTTCGTGCGCGACGACCTCGATGCCGGGCTCGAACGGCTCATGGCCATGCCCGAATGGATCCCGTCGTTCGACGGCACCCGTCCCGCCCTCGCGCGCTTGAAGAACCTCACCTCCGACCTCATCGGCCGCTTCGCGCGCGCCGCCACCGCCGCCACACGCGAGGCGTATCCCGCCGACGAGCTCACGCGTTACCGGGCGCACGTCGTCGTCCCCGCCGCCGTCGAGGTCGAGATGGCGGTGCTGAAGGGCATCATCGGCGCCACCGTGGTCTCGATCGACGGCCGCAAGGTGCTCTACCGCGAGCAGCGCAACGTGCTGAAGCGACTGGCATCCGCGATGTGGGAGAACCCCGGTGCGCTCGACGCGCTGCACGCACCCGACTTCGCCGCGGCCGCCGACGACACCGCCCGTCGCCGCGTGGTGGTCGACCAGGTGGCGAGTCTGACGGACCAACTGGCGATCGCGTGGCACGGCCGGCTCGTCGGCGAGGTCGATGCCGCCGAACTCGGCGTGTGGGCACCCGGCGCCCGCGCCGCGCGAGCGGATGTCTGATGGCCCGCATCCGCCAGGCCGACGTCGACGAGGTGAAGGCGCGGGTCAACATCGCCGACGTGATCGGTGAACGCGTAGCGCTGAAGCCTGCCGGCGTCGGGTCGATGAAGGGCCTGTGCCCCTTCCACGACGAGCGGTCGCCGAGCTTCAACGTGCGTCCGCAAGTCGGGTACTACCACTGCTTCGGCTGCGGCGAGTCGGGCGACGTCTACTCGTTCCTTCGTGCGTTGGACCACGTGTCGTTCACAGAGGCGGTCGAGCGCATGGCCGCGCGCGTCGGCTTCACCCTCCACTACGAAGACGGGGGAGCGGCCCCCGAGACCACCGGACGCTCGCGGTTGTACGCCGCGAATGCGGCCGCGGCCGAATACTTCCGCTCCCAGCTGATGACCCCCGAGGCCGAGATCGGACGGCGCTTCCTCGGCGACCGCGGCTTCGACGCGGGAGCGGCGGCCCACTTCGGCGTCGGCTACGCCCCGAAGGGGTGGTCGAATCTCTTCGACCACCTGACGGCGCAGAAGTTCTCCCGCGACGAGCTCGAGAAGGCGGGGCTGGTGTCGACCAACCAACGCGGAGGAGTCTACGACCGCTTCCGCGGGCGGCTGATTTGGCCCATCCGCGATGTGACGGGCCAGGTGATCGGCTTCGGTGCCCGCAAGCTGTTCGACGACGACCAGGGCCCGAAGTACCTCAACACCCCCGAGACGCTGATCTACAAGAAGTCGCAGGTGCTGTACGGCCTCGATCTGGCCAAGCGCGACATCTCACGATCGCACCGGGTGGTCGTCGTCGAGGGGTACACCGACGTCATGGCCTGCCACCTCGCGGGGGTCACCACGGCGATCGCCTCGTGCGGTACGGCCTTCGGCACCGATCACATCACGGTGCTCCGTCGCGTCATGGGCGACGACAGCTCGTCGGGCGAGGTCGTCTTCACCTTCGATCCCGATGCCGCGGGGCAGAAGGCGGCGTTGCGCGCTTTCGCCGACGAGAAGCGGTTCGCGGCGCAGACGTACGTGGCGGTCGCCCCCGAGGGGCTCGACCCCTGCGATCTGCGCCTGCAGCGCGGCGACGGCGCCGTGCGCGCTCTCCTGGACAACAAGAACCCGATGTTCGAGTTCGTGATCGATCAGCGCCTGAAAGACTTCGACCTCGCCAGCGTCGAGGGGCGCGCGGGCGCGCTCCGCGCGGCGGCCCCCATCGTCGCCGACATCCGCGACCCCTCCCTGCGCCCGGGATACGTCCGGGTGCTGGCCCGTCGTCTCGGCCTCGACATGCCCGAGGTGCAGGCCGCCGTCGAGCGGGCCGCGCGCGGGGCAGACCGCGCCGAGCAGCGCGAGAACGCCCGCGTCGCCGAGCCCGCGCCCGTCGCGGTATCGGTCACGATGGCATCGCTGCCGAACACGCGCGACGTCGCCCTCGAGCGGGGGGCGATGATGGCGTTCCTGCAATACGGGCACCGGATCGAGCCCGACGTATTCCTCCGCGCGCTGCAGCTGCCGTTCGGCCACCCCGCTCTCGAAGCCGTGCGCAGCTCGCTGGCATCCACTGACCTCTCGCAGCCCGGCTGGGCGGTCGCGGCCGTCGAGGCGGTGCGCGAGCCGTTCCGCTCCCTCGCCGCCGAGCTGCTGACCGCGGAGTTCCCCGCGCGCACCGAAGAGGGCGCGGTGGCCTCGGCGAACGATCTCGCCCGCGGGCTGCTGGTGCGCCAGCTGCAGCGCGAGAAGGACGACTTGCTCCGGGGCATCCAGCGCGTGCCGGCCGACTCCGAAGAGGGGCGCCGTCTGCGCCTCCGCCTTCGCGAATTGGATGCCGACAGGCAGCGCCTGATCGTCTCGTAGCGGGCGCCCGCGGCGGCGGCGGTGGAGGTGGTTCGCGCCGAGACCGCAGGGCGTTGTGGAGACCGCGGGTCATCCGCATCCACCGGACACGGTCTCGGCATCCGCCTAGGGTCTCGGTAGGCGCACGCCATCTCGGCACGCGCTCTGGGCGCGCCGTTGGCATCCCTCACCCTCGTGGGCGAGGATTGGCAGATGCCCCGGATCCTCGACACCGACGTCGTCCTCCGCACCGACGACCTCTCACTCGCTCGCAGTGGCGTGCGCGTGATCGACGGCATCACCTTCACGCTGCTGCCGGGACGGACACTGGTCGTCCGCGGAGCCACGGGGGCGGGCAAGTCGTCGCTCGTCTCGCTCCTCGCCGGCCATCCCGACGACGGGCTGAGCGTCGTCGGCGGTGATGCGCGCGTGCACGGGATCTCGGCCCGGCACCCGGGCAGGGCGCGCCGCGAGTGGGTCTTCCACACCGGGTACCTTCCGCAGGGCGCGGGAGCGGCGCTGCCATCGCGCCTCACCGTGCACGACGTCATCTCCGAGCCGATCACGAGCCGCGACCGGCGCGTCAACACCCGAGCGCTCGCGGTGCGCGTGGCGACGCTGCTCGACGAGATGGAGCTGCCCCTCGGCACCGCCCCGAAGTACCCGTACGAGCTCAGCGCCGGCATGCGCCAACGCGTCGCCCTCGCGCGCGCGCTCGTGCTCGAGCCGCGCCTGTTCGTCGCCGACGACCTGTACGCCAACCTCGACCTCGAGGTGCGCGCCGCCGCCCGCACAGCGATCACCCGCCGCCGCGACGAACGCGACATGGCCTCCCTCATCGTGACGAACGACGCCGACGCGCCACGGGAATTGGATGCCGACGTGCTCGTGCTCCACGCCGGTCACGCCGTGGGCCTCGGCCATGGTGGGGACGCCGTGCAGTGGACTCCCGACGGCACGCCCGAGAGACGTCTTTCATCCCCCTGATTTTCTCGCCGCCCCCGCGTGCTGTTAGTATCGTGGGGTTGCCCACCGCAAGGCGGGCATGATCCTCGGTAGCTCAATTGGCAGAGCAATCGGCTGTTAACCGATAGGTTCTTGGTTCGAGTCCAAGCCGGGGAGCCAACGAAAGGCCCGCCTCATCAGAGGCGGGCCTTCGTCATTCTCCCTGGTCAGCGTCGCATCCCTGCTCGCCTGCGGTCGCACGCGATCGACGAACGGTGTACAACCACGGCGGACGAGGCTGCGAAAACGCGATCGCCCGTCCGCGCGACGAGTGTCGGCTCCGGCTACTTCTTGCCCGAGGCCCCGTTGCCCCGCCCTTTGCTGTCATCCGACTTCCCGGGGGAGTCCGGTCGTCCCTTGCCCTCCGGACCGCCGCGATCCGGTCCGGCCGAGGAATCGTCCGCCACCCCGCCGGGGTCAGAGCCGTTGCCCGCGACCGCCTCCGGCAGCGGACCCGCGGGAATGGCCGCACCCACCCCCGCGTCGTCCGACACCACGGTGGCCCGCTCGACGCTCACGGGCGCCTGCACCGGCGTCGTCGCCCCGGGGCTCCGCTCCGCAACGGCGTCCTCCGCGGGGGACGTCTCCGAGACCGGTGCCGCGGTGTCGAGGGGTGTGTCCTGCGTGCTCCCCGTCGCCGGTGTGGCCGCGGGCGCGGGAGTCGTCACCGGCACCGAGGCTGGGTCCGAGGTCGCGCCCCCGGCAGCTCCGAGCGAGAAGGCCGCCAGATGCCCCCCGACGATCAGGGCCGCACCGATGCTCGCCGCTCCCCACGCCCATCCCCGGCGTCGTGGACGGCGTCCGGTACCGCGGCGCGAACTCGCGGCATCCGTCCGGCCCGCAAGACGTGCGGCATCGGACGGTGCGGAGACGAGCACGGCGTCGGCCGGTTCCGGCGCGCCCGACGCGGCGGCGCCGAGCGCATCCTGGACGGCGGTCGACGGCGTAGACGCGTCATCGGGTGTCGCCGTCGGCGCGGTGATGAGAGCGGTCGGCAGCATCCATACCGGCGGCTGCTTCGCGGCATCCGGGACGACGGTGTGATCCTCTGCGGCGAGCGCGGTCGCACACGCGGCCACCTCCGCGGCGGTGGGTCGCATACCCGCGTCCGCGGCCGTCATGGCATCCAGCAGCGAACGCCACCGTGGACCCACCGAATTCGGAACGTCGGGCTGGCGGGCCAGACGCGCGAGCAGGGTCTCCTGCAGTGAACCGGCACCGAACGGATGCAGGCGCGTCAACGCCTCGATAGCCAGCAAGCCCAACGCATAGATGTCGGACGCGGCCTGCGGTGCTTCACCGCGGACCTGCTCCGGCGCGAGGTAGGCGGCAGTGCCGATGACGGTGCCCGGGGTGGTCAACCGCGTCGCGTCGATGAGGTGGGCGACGCCGAAGTCGGCGAGAACGGCCTCGGACTCTCGGGCCGCCCCGTGCAGCGGTCGCAGCAGGACGTTCGACGGCTTGACGTCGCGGTGCACGATGCCCGCCTCGTGGACGACGGCGAGGGCCCCGGCGAGGTCGCTCAGGATGCCGGCGAGTTCCGCTGCGGGGATCGCCCGCTGCTCGATGCGGCGCTGCAACGACGGTCCGGTGACCAACTCCATGACGAGATAGACGTGACCTTCACCGACGAGGCGGGCGTCGTAGAGGGTGACGAGCGAGGGGTGGTCGAGGGCCGCGAGCGCTCGCGCCTCCGACAGGCGACGCAGCGGTTCGGGTTCGCCGGCGCCGTCGGCGTGGAAGATCTTGATCGCGACGTCACGGGCGAGCACCTCATCGCGCGCGCGAAAGACGCGTCCCATTCCACCGGCGCCGATGCGTTCGCGGAGGATGTAGCGCCCACCGAGGATGTCGCCCGTGTGAGCCGTCAAGAGGTCGGGGGCGTGACTCATCGGGTCCTTCGCGGAGCGGTACTGCGGGAGCGGCGCGGGGTCGCCGCCTGATCGCACACTAGGCGCGCGGGGGCGGTTCCGCCGGGGGCTGGCGGTCATCGGGGGCGGCACGCATAATGGCGCAGCCCGTCCGCACGCGTGGCTTCTCTGCAACCCGGTCGGTGAGACGGTCGATCACTGCGAGGGTGGGCATGTGATCCCCGACCCGCACCGGTACGACCTCGATGCCCTCCGTGCCCGGCTGATGAATGAACGCGGCGGAGAGGTGGACGACAGCATCCCTCAGCTCGCAGACGCCGATCCCGAGCTCTGCGCGGTGGCGCTCGTCCTTCCCGACGGCACCGCCCGCGTGACGACCGACGCCGACGTCGCCTTCAGCATCCAATCGGCGGTGAAGCCGTTCCTGTTCGCCCGGGCGCTGCTCGACACCGAGGGCGAGGCGCTCGACCGAGTGGGGATCGAGCCTACCGGGGAATCGTTCGACGCGATCAAGCTCGAGAGCGGCACGGGCCGGCCACCCAACCCCATGGTCAACGCGGGAGCCCTGCTCGCGGCATCCCTCGTGCGCGGTTCCGACCCCGCCGCGCGCGACGCCCGCATCGCCGAGGGCCTCGCCGCTTTCGCGGGGCACGACCTCGCGGTCGACGAGGACGTCGCGCACAACGAGCACCTGCTCGGCGACCGTAACCACGCCCTCGCCCACCTCATGCGAGCCGAGGGCACCATGCAGGTCAGTGCGGATGACGCGGTCGCCGTCTACGCGCGGGCCTGCGCGACCCTGGTGGATGCCGAGACCCTGGCCGTCATGGGCGCCACCCTCGCGTACGGCGGTGTGAACCCCCATACCGGCGTGCGCGTCGTACCCGCACGCGTGGCGCGAGACGTGGTGTCAGTCATGGCGACCTGCGGCGTCTACGACGGATCGGGCCGGTGGATGCGAGCCGTCGGCGTTCCGGCGAAGTCCAGCGTGTCGGGGGCCATCGTCCTCGCCGCTCCCGGCCGCCTCGGCGCCGCCGTCGTGAGTCCGCCCCTCGATGCGCAGGGGACCAGCGTGCGAGGCCGCCTCGCGAGTGAGGCGATCAGCGACGAGCTGCACCTGCACAGCTTCGCCGCGGGCTGACCCGGCGGCCGCCGCCCGCCACGCGACCTGCTGCCGGAGCGCAGGCGCCCCCGACCCTAGGCTGAACGCATGGGGGGACAGGGGATCTACGTCGAGACCACAATTCGGGCGACCCTCGACGAGGTGTGGATCGCGACGCAGGATCCGCGCCAGCACGTGCGGTGGGACGTCCGCTTCTCGCGCATCACTCCGACCACGCGCACAGCCGACGGCGCCGCCCGTTTCGTCTATGAGCGGCACATGCCGCTGCGCACCATCCGCGGCCAGGGCATCAGCATCGGCGAGACCTCCCGCCCCGACGGTACGCGCACCTCGGCGCTGCGTTTCACGACCGCGGATCGTCTCTCCCCGCTCCGCGACGGGCGCGGATACTGGCGCTACGAGCCCACGGCCGCCGGCATCCGCTTCTCCACCGGGTACGACTACACGCCCGGGTGGGGAGTGCTCGACGTGGTCGTGCGCCCCCTCGTCGGGTGGGCCACCGCGTGGAGCTTCGACCGGCTCCGGCTGTGGCTTGAGACGGGACGGCCGCCCGAGACGTGGACGCTCTTGACCGCGGCGGCCCTCTGGCGCGACGAGAGACCCCTGGCACGCCGTTGCCGCCGCATCGCGCCGCACCGGCGCCGCGCTCTCGACGACGCTCCGGAGACCCTGGCCGCACTGCCTCTGCCGGGAGGGGACCGATGACCTCGATCTTCGCCGAGGCGATCGGCGTCGACTTCGCCCGGTTGCACCCGATGATGCAGCGGCGCTTCAGCGTGGGCCTCGACGGGGGCGAGGCGTGCGTGGGCCGCGGGGTCATGACCGAGATCCGACGCGGACCGTGGTGGACCGTCCCATTCCTGCAGATCGGCAAGCTCCGCAACATCCTCGTGCCGGCCGTCGGGAGCGACGTGCCGTTCGTCATCTGGAACCGCCCCTACCGCGACCCGTTCGGCCGCGAGACCGTGACGTTCGTGCGCGAGTACGAGATCGACGGCCGCCCGGCACGGTTCGACGCGACCATGATCCTCGCCGACGGGCGCATCGTCGACTACCTCGGTACGCACCAGCACCTCGCGGTCGACCTCGACCTCACGGTCGACGACGAGGGGGCGTTGATCCTGCGCTCGGGGGAGCAGCGGTTCTACGAGGGACGCTTCGGATTCCGCTTCCCGATGCTCTTCAGCGGGCGAGCGAGCCTGCGCGAGCACTTCGACGAGCGCGACGGTCGCTTCCATGTCGAGATGCGCGTCGACAACGAGCGTTTCGGGTTCCTGTTCGGTTACCGCGGCAGCTTCACGTGCGAATGGATGCCGGCCGGGGAGGCGCCGGCGCACGTCATCCCGCATCGCCACGAATCCCGCGTCTGAGCTCGACGGTGCGGGAACAAAAGCGTCTCGCCGCGCCTCCCGAACGAGGGCGATCGACGCGATGTCAGGCCGTCACGCGTCGATGTCGTCGACTCCCGGCATCCATGACGCCCCGGGCTTGCCCCACTTGCGCTTCTTGGCGATCTTGGCCACGACACGGCTGTCTTCGTCGTCGAGACGGTCGACGTACAGGATGCCGTCGAGGTGATCGAACTCGTGCTGCAGGATGCGCGCGCGCCAGCCGGTGACCTCGATGCGCACCGAGTGCCCGTCGAGGTCGGTGCCGGTGAGCAGCGCAGCCTCGGAGCGGCGGAGGGGGAAGCGTTCGCCGGGGAACGACAGGCACCCCTCGCTCTCGTCATCCGGGTCGGGGTAGCCGGGTTCGAGCGGTCTGATCCACAGCTCGGGGTTGAGCACGACTCCCCGCCAGGGCTGGCCCTCGTCGTCCTCGTACATGTAGGTGAAGATCCGGAGTCCCACGCCCACCTGCGGGGCGGCGAGACCGACGCCCGGAGCGGCATCCATCGTCTCGAACATGTCGGCGACGAGCTGGCGCACCTCGTCGGTGATCTCGTCGACGCGGGAGGCGGGTGCGTGCAGCACGGGATCGCCCATGATGCGAATCGGGAGTACGGCCACGCCTCCAGCCTAACCAGGCGAGGGGCGGCTACTGTCGAGGCGTGATCCCGCTCGATGCCACTCTCAGCGACGGAATCGACCAACTCGTCGGCGTCTTCCGCGACCCGCGCATCCTCCTCGGCATCCCGCTGGCCCTGCTGGGCGCGGTGTTCATGTCGTTCGGGGCGCAGTACCAGCACCGTGGCGTGCAGAAGGTCGAGCGGCTGTCCGGCGGCAAGACGACCGGCGGCCTCTCGCGGTCGCAGCTGACGTCGCTGCTGACACGCCCGTCGTGGATGGCGGGCACCGTCATGCTGGGCCTGGCGATCGTGTGTCAGCTGGCAGCGCTCTCGGTGGCGCCGCTGATCCTCGTGCAGCCGCTCGGTGCGATCGCCCTCGTGATCACCACCGTGCTGAACGCTCGGGTGTCGCGCCACAAACCGACCCGGCAGTCGCTCATCGCCATCGCCCTGTGCGTCGGCGGCATCCTCGTCTTCGTCACGATCGCGGCGTTCTTCGCCACCGAACAGGTCGTCACCGAACGCGAGCTGCTCATCATCCTGGGCATCCTGGCCGTGGTCGTGGTCGTGTTCGGCGTCTTCTGGGTGCTGGTGCGTCGTCGCGCGCAGGCGCTGTTCTACATCATGGCCGCCGGCGTCATCTACGGCTTCGTCGCCACCCTCGCCAAGGTCGTGATCAGCCGCGCGCAGGCGGGCAACTTCGAGTGGCTGACCCTGCTGTGCCTCGTGGCGCTCCTCGCCGCCGTCGCCGTGGGCGCGTACTTCGTGCAGACCGCCTACTCGGTCGGTCCTCCCGACCTGGTGATCGCCGGGCTCACCGTGATCGACCCCATCGTCGCCGTGCTGATCGGCCTGCTCGTGCTCGGCGAGGCCTCCACCGCCCCCGCGTGGGCGCTCATCGGCTTCGCCATCGCCGGCGCGATCGCCACGTGGGGTGTCATCCAGCTGACGAAGCACCACCCGCAGATCACCGCCGACGGCAAGCCGAAGAAGCCGCGGGTGCACTGACGCGGGCTCCGTGCGGTTTCGCGTCGCGGGCCGTCGGGCGGTTGTCGCCGAGATGACCGGCGATGCGCGAGATGACCTCTTCTTACGCGCATCGGCGGGTCATCTCGCTACGGGCAGGTGATCTCGCGGATGACGTGACGCCAGCGGCGGCGGGAGCCGCGACGCGAGCGGCGACGGGAGACGGATGCCGTGACGCCAACAGCGACGGGAGACGGGTGCCGTGCCGCGGGCGGCGACGGGAGACGGATGCCGGTAGGCTCGTCGTCGCTGGGGGCGGTGGCCAAGCTGGTCAAGGCAGCGGGCTCATAACCCGACGATCGTGGGTTCAAGTCCCACCCGCCCTACGAGAGCCCGCGATGACGCGGCAGTAGTATGCACCGACGCTGTCCCCGAGGCGCTCTTCACCGAGCCGTGGGAATGCGAAGAACGGTGCCTCACCGTGCCGAAGCGACGCCGGTGATCGCGGACTCGTAGACCTCGATCACCGGGTCGATCCGCTGCGCGACCTGCGGGCGCGCCCGGATCATGGCCGCGCTCGCGGCGGTGATCGTTTCGGGTTCCCTCCGAAGGCGCGCCACGAGCGCGGTGATGCCCGCGGCGTCCGGGGTGTCGGTGAGGAAGCCACCGCCCGGCGGGACGACCTCGCTGAGATCGGGGTCGCAGAAGAGCACGGGAAGACCGGATGCCGCCGCTTCCAGCATCACCATCGGTTGATTGTCGAAGTCGTACGAGCTCGACACCAGCAGGTGGCTCGCCCGCATGGCGTCGAGCACCTCCTGCTGCGACACCGACCCGTGAAGGACGAGGGGGGTGCCCATCCGCTCGATCGCCCTTCGCGAGAGGCCGTCGCCGTAGACGTCCACCGAGACATCGAGAGCGAACGATCGCGCTGCTTCAGCGATCACCGCGGGACGCTTCTCCGGCGAGAGTCGTCCGACCCACAGCAGACGCAGAGTCTCCCCGGGGGCGAGTCGACGCTCGATGGGCGCGCCGACGCGGTCGAGCACGCTCTGCTCGAGCCCGTTCGACACGACCGAGACGGGTGTCCGCACCCCTTGCTCCTCGAGTTTCCGTGCGAAGTGTGTCGACGGGACGATCACCTGGTCGCTCGCGCGCGACTGAGCGAGCATGAGGCGCCACATGCGTCTCGCCGGCGAGGTGGCCGTGTAGGGCGCGTCGGCGCGCACGCGGAGACCGCGATGGCTGATCTGCCGGGAGTGGAGGGCGGCCAGCAGGGGAACGGTGACGCGGGGGAGAGGAACGACACTCGTCGTGTACACGTCCACGCGGCCGTGCATGGTGTGGACGACCGGAATTCCCAGATCCCGAGCCGCTCGCACCCCCGCGAGAGCGGCGAACATCTCGGAATGCGTGTGCACCACGTCGATGCGCCGCTCGGCGAACTCCCGCCGGAGCACCGCCACGGCGTCGCGCGGCGACCACGTGAACGGGTAGCCGTCGGGCCGGAACACCCGGGAGGTGGGCAATGCGACGATCGAGCGGTCGTCGCTGCCGTGAGCCAGGGGGCAGAACACCGTCACCTCGAGACCGGCTCGGGTGAGCGCTTCCCGGAGCGACTTCACCGCGGTCTGCACGCCACCGAGCGTGGGCAGGTAGTAGTCGGTCACCAGGGCGATCCGCATGTCCCGAATCCTAGGGCCGACGGCCGTAGGATCGGCCGAATGGGGGCAGCAGCAGAGGTGGGTGCGCCGGGCCCGGCGCGTCGAGGGGAGACGGCGCTGGTCACCGGCGCGAGCGGTTTCCTCGGCGGGTACGTCGTGCGGGAACTCCGCGCCCACGGCTACGACGTGATCGCGTCGGGACGCAACGCCGCCGCCCTGCCCGCGGGGGAGACCTTCGTCGGCGATCTCGACGACCTCGCCCGGGCCGACCTCGGCCGAACCGTCGATGTGGTCGTGCACTGCGCGGCGCTCTCCTCGCCATGGGGTCGCTCGGCCCAGTTCGAGCACGCCAACGTCGCCGGTACCGCGCGGGTGCTCGAGTTCGCCCGACGCGCCCGATCGCGTCGACTCGTGCACATCTCCTCCCCGGGCATCTACGCCGCCCCTCGCGATCGGATCGGCATCCGGGAGGGCGAGGTCGATCCGCGGCATCCGATGAACGGCTACATCCGATCGAAACTCGAGGCGGAGTCCCTGCTGCAGCATGCGGCGACGCAGGGCACGGGACCGGAGATCGTCATCCTTCGACCCCGCGGCATCATCGGCCGCGGCGACCCCAGCCTCGTCCCCCGGATCCTGCGTGTCCGCGAGCGGTTCGGCATCCCCCTGATGCGCGGCGGACGGGGACTCATCGACCTGACAGCGGTGGAGAACGTCGCGCTGGCGGTGCGGCTCGCGGCCGAGGCGCCCGATGTGCACGGGCAGGCGTTCAACATCACGAACGGGGATCCTCGTCCGTTCCGCGCGGTGCTCGAGCAGTTGCTCGCGGGGCTGAGTCTCGAGCCGCGGTACCGGCCGGTGCCGACCCCGGTCGCCTACAGGGTCGCTGCACTGCTGGAGGCCGTGTGCGGGGTTCTTCCCGGGCATCCCGAGCCGCCCGTCACGCGGTACACCGTCACGACGATCGCCCATTCGCAGACGCTCGACATCTCCCGCGCGCGCGATCTGCTCGGCTATCGGCCCGCGGTTTCGCTCGACGAGAGCCTCGCGGGGTACGCGCGTGTCTGAGCTGGTCTTCTTCGCCTGCGGCGAGACCTCCCACGACATGAGCCGGTTGCTGCGCGGTACCCGTCGGGAGCGGCGTGTCTTCCCGGCCGGGGCGTTCCTGTACCGCTTCGGTGCGCGGCGCGTGCTCTTCGACACCGGCTACGCGCCCGAACCGTGGCGCGCCGGGCTGAGCGGGTGGGCGTACCGCAGGATGCTGCCGCCTCGCGTCGGCGCGGGCGACACGATTGCCGAGCAGCTCGATCCCGCCTCGATCACGCACGTCGTCCTCTCGCACCTGCACCCGGACCACATCGGCGGCGTCCGCTTCTTCCCCGACGCCGCATTCGTCCTCAGCGACGGGGTTCGCCGCACTCTCGAGCGACCGCGGCTGCGCGACGGCGTGCTCCGACGGCTGCTGCCGCCGTGGTTCGAGGCGGCGACGGTGCTCCCGCCGCCCGTGTTCGGGTCCGGTCCGCACGGTCTCCGCACCGCGGACCTCTTCGGCGACGGGTCGTATCTGCTCGTCGATCTGCCCGGTCACGCCCGAGGTCACCTCGGCGCCCTCATCGAAGACCGGGTGCTGCTCGCCGGAGACGCGGCCTGGGGGCGCGACCTGCTCGGCGAGGAGCGTCGCATCCGCGCCCTCCCGCGACTGGTCAGTCACGACGCGACCACGCAGCGCACCACCGCGCAGATGCTCCTGGCCGCCGAGCAAGACGGGCTCCGGCTCCTCTTCAGCCACGATCGGCATCCGGCCGGGAGGAACCTGCTGTGACCACGAGGGGGACGAGGATGCTGCAGCACCCACCGATCGGACAGCGGCCTTCGCTCCGGCCGTGCCGGCTGGCGGGGTGGGGGACGTACCTCCCCGACGAGGTGGTCACGTTCGGGAGCCAGACGCGCTACCGCATCCCGGACGGCATGTCGCAGCTCGACATGCTCGCCGCGGCGGCTGAGGACGCCCTCCGACGAGCAGACCTTCACCCTGACGACATCGACTGCATCATCGCCGCCTGCGCGGCCGGCGTGCAGCCGATCCCCTGCACGGCCGCACTCGTCATGGAACGCGTCGCCCCTCGTGCCGGCGCCGCCGCCTTCGATGTCAATTCGACCTGCACCAGCTTCATCACGGCGGTGGACATCGCGTCCCGCTACCTCGCCGCCGGCGACTACGAGCGCGTGCTCATCGTCTCCGGCGACGTCGGGTCCCGATTCCTCGACGCCGGCCAACGCGAGAGCTTCGAGCTCTTCTCCGACGCCGCCGCCGCTGTGGTGCTGACGCGCGAGACAGGCGGCAAGAACGCGCCCGGAGTTCTCGGCAGCCTGCAGCAGACGTGGCCCGCACACGCGCACGACACCGAGCTGCGCGGCGGACTATCGCTGCATCCGGCCCAGTCCTACGCCGACGGCGACCCGTCCGACTACCTCTTCGCGATGAACGGGCGGCGCGCGCTCCTGGGCATGCTGGCCGTGCTGCCCGATTTCTTCGCCCGGTTCTTCGACCGTGTCGGTCTCGGTCTCGACGAGATCGACCTCGTCGTGCCGCACCAGGCGAGCAGGGCGCTCGGCATCGCGATGCGCCGTATCGGCATCCCGCGAGGCGCATACGTGGACCGCGTCGCGGAGTTCGGCAACATGGTGTCCTCGTCGGTGCCGTTCATGCTGGCGACCAGTCTGGACGAGGGGCGGATCGGCCCCGGTGACACTGTGATGCTGTGCGGCACGGCGGCGGGCTTGACCGCGAACGCCCTCCTGCTCAGGCTCTGACGAGCCGGGGGCGTCGACGAAGCGCCACGGCCGGACGGGCGCTGATTGCGCCGTGGCGGAGTCGATGTCCGTGGTCGCCGCTAACGTGCCTCCCGTGGCGGAGAGAGTGCAGGCTTGGTGGCTGCGACGGCAGAGGTCGAAGGGGCGCGACGTGCCTTACCCGGTGGGTGCCTATCGCGAGGAGTGGGCTGCGTACCCCGCCCTGATACGTCAGTACCACCCCGACCTCAATGCAGGGATCGTCCTCAGCCAGGTGCCTCCCGCGGCCGATGTGCTGCTGCTGTGGCAGTGCGACGCGGGCCATCGCTTCGCGGCCACTCCGCAGGAGCAACGTCAGCGACCGGGACGGGAGCGCCGGCGCAGCGCCTGGTGCCCCGAGTGCAGCGAGCTCGCGAACCCGACACGCGTGGTCGCGCTGCCGATGCGCGAGTCGGTGATCGTGCCCGCCGTCACCGAGAAGACGGTGCTCCGCCCCCGGCCGCCCCGTCGCCCGTCGAGGCTGTGCGACAAGACGCCCCCGGTCGCCGTTGGCGAGGCATTCGTCTCGGCCTGCGCGCCGAGGCCCGCGTCAGCCGCTGAGGATCGCGTTCGTGCCGACCTGCGCGACCATCTGACGCTCACGGAGGGACTCAACGCCGTCCGGGTCGCCCGTCCCTTCTTCGACCACCTCGAGGTGTGGCCCGACTTCGTCTTCCCCGAGCTGCGGATCGCGGTGGAGTACGACACGATCGGCCGTCACGGCCTCGAGCATGTCGGGCGCCGTGCCGACGCCGACCGCCGCAAAGACCGCGCGCTGCGCGGCGCCGGGTGGGAGGTGGTGCGCCTGCGGCTCGGCCGCCTCGAACCGCTCGGGCCGCACGACGTGCCGCTGACGGTCTGGAACCCCGCCGCTCTCGACCGACTGATCGGTGCCTTCCGCGGCATCCGGGGTCCGCTGCTCGTCAATTCCTACCTGCGGTGACCCACCGCGTACCCCCACCCCACCCGTTCTCAGGACCCGTGCGCCTCCTCCGATACCGGCTGCCACTCGCGCCACGTCTGCAGGCGCGATTCGTAGTCGCGCTCGGCGATGGCGAGGGGTGCCTTGCCGAAGAAGATGCGCAGCGGAGGCTTCTCGGCATCCACCACCTTCAGGATGGCGGAGCGGGTGGCCTCGGGCTTCCCCGGGTCAGCGGCCGACGGGCGCTTGGACGCCTGCTCCCGCACGTCGGCGTACGCCTCGATCTCTTCGCTGCGCTTCGCCGACGGGCCCGACCAATCGGTCGAGTATCCGCCGGGCTCGATGAGGGTGACGTGGATGCCGAAACCGGCGACCTCCTGCGCGAGCGACTGCGACAGTCCCTCCAGCGCCCACTTCGAGGCGTGATAGACCCCGACGCTCGGGAACGCGCTGATACCCCCGATGCTGGACACCTGGATGATGTGGCCCGACCCCTGCTCGCGCAAGACGGGCAATGCCGCCTGGGTGACCCAGAGTGCGCCGAAGAAGTTCGTCTCCATCTGCGCGCGCACCTCGTCTTCGGTGAGTTCCTCCACCATTCCGAAGTGACCGAACCCGGCGTTGTTGACGACGACGTCGAGGCGGCCGAACCGCTCATGCGCGGCTTTCACCGCGGCGGTGTCGGCGGCGTGGTCGGTCACGTCGAGCTGCAGGGGCAGGAACGTGTCGGGGTACGCATCGACGAGGTCGCGGACGTCGTCGAGGTTGCGCGCGGTACCGGCGACGCTGTCGCCGCGCTCGAGGGCCGCTTCGGCCCACTCGCGGCCGAAGCCCTTGGATGCGCCGGTGATGAACCAGATCTTGCTCATGGGAGTCCTTGGGGAAAGGGGAGTGGTTGACGCGGGCGACGGTACGCCGCCCCGCCGGACGTCCGTGATGGCTTGACACTCCGAACGCCATCGATACGTCCCACCGCCCCCTGCCGTTCTGGCCGGATCGCGCGCCGCCGGACGTGCGATACCGACCGTCCCGCTGCCGACGCGGTTCGGGGCAGACCCCGCCGTTCGGGGCGGGAGAAGTCCGCCCCGAAGCGCAGAACCCGCCCCGCACCTGAAACCGCGCCTATCGCGCCGCGACCTCGGCCACCTCGCCCGGTCCGGGCAGGATTTCGCGCAGCAGGTCGTCGAGCGTCACGACCCCGATCAACCGCTCGCCCTCGACGACCGTCGCGAGCTGCACGCGGCCGCGGCGCATGCGCGCGAGGGCGTCGTACGCCGAGGCATCCGGTCCCAGCCGCAGGGGCTCGCGCGCGATGTCGAGCGCCGGCGTGGCCGCATCGACCGCGAGCGTATCGCGCACGTGCACCACGCGAGATGTCGCCCCGGAGCCGACGAGGATGCGCAGGTGCGTCGACGAGGCGGCGACCGCCTGGATGTCGGCGACCGTGGCATCCATCCGTACAGCGGTGGGGGAGCGATCGGTGCGCACGATGTCGCCGACGGTGAGCGTACCGAGGGCGATGGCCCGCGCGATCGGTTCGGAGTACTTCTGCTCCAGCGTGCCCGCCTGGCGCGAGTGCGCGACGAGCTCACGGATGGTGTCGGCGTCCTGGCCACCGGCGGCGGCCTTGTCGACCGGCTCCACGCCCGACGCCCTCACCAGACGGTTGGCGATGTGGTTGATCCACAGCAGGAACGGGCGCAGAGGCCACGTGAGCGCACGGGCCAGGATGCCGGTGGCCTTCGCCGCCGTCTCGGGGTGCGCGATCGCCCACGACTTGGGTGCCATCTCGCCGATGACGAGGTGCAGGAACGTCACCACGATCAGCGCGAGCATGAACGCGATGACGTCGGCCAGCACGTACGGCAGACCCCACATCTCGAACACCGGCGCGAGCGCGTAGTCGATGGCGGGCTTCGTGATGGCACCGAGCAAGAACGTGCAGGCGGTGATGCCGAGCTGCGCGAAGGCGAGCATGACGGTCAGCTCGTTGACGCAGCGAAGCGCAGCGCGGGCGGAGGCGCTGGTGGCGGCCTCCTCTTCCAGGCGGTGACGGCGTGCGGCGAGCAGGGCGAATTCGACGATGACGAAGAACGCGCTCGCGACGATCAGCGCCGTCGTGATGAGGGCGACGGTCCAGCCGTTCATCGGGTCACCTCCTCATCGATGGCACGCGCGTCGTCGGCGGGCTCGGCATCCCGATCCACCTCGTGCAGCTGCACGCGCACCTGTGCGGGGACGTGACGGTCGACCTCGGTGACCTCCACGGCCAGCCAGCGGTCGATGTCGATCCCTTGAACGGTCTCGCCCGGACGCTCGGGGAGGTCGATCCGCACCACGGTGCCGACGGGCGGCAGGTCGCCGTGCGTCTCGATGACGAGACCCGCGACGGTCTCGACGTCGCTCTCGGCGAGGTCGTGCCCGATGAGGCGCTCGAGTTCGTCGAGGTGCAGGTCGCCCGGCACGCTCCACGCGTCGTCGCCGACGGACGCCGCCTCGGCGGTCTCGACGTCGTGCTCATCGGACAGCTCGCCGATCACTTCTTCCGTGAGGTCTTCGATGGTCAGGATGCCGTCGAAGTTGCCGTACTCGTCGACCACGCACGCGAGTTCGTTGCGCGAGTGTCGCATGCGGTCCAACGCCACGGGAAGCAGCATCGAGGTGGGGATGACGACGGCGGCGCGCATGACGGATGCCACGGGGGCGTCGTCGGCAGGCTGCTCGCGCAGGAGGTCGATGAGCTCGACGACGCCGACGGGGGAGTCTTCGTCACCGATCACCGGGTAGCGCGTGTGGCCCGTCGCCATGAGCGCTCGCACCTCGCCGACCGTGGTGTCGGGCGTCACCGAGTCGATCTGGGAGCGGGGGACCATCGCGTGCTCGACATCGCGCTGGGGGAAGTCGAGGATGCGGTCGATGATGATCGACAGGTCGTCGGGCAGATCGCCGCTCTGGCGCGACTCCTCGATGATGGCCTCGAGGTCGCGCGCGGTGGCACTCTCGTCGACGTCTTCCAACGGCTCGATGCGCAACAGACGGAGCAGCGCGTTGGCGGCGACGTCGAAGACGGTGATGAGCCACCCGAACAGCATGAGGTAGATGCGCGTGGGCATGGCGAGGGCGCGGGCGAGGGGCTCGGGGCTCGCGATGGCGAGGTTCTTCGGGTACAGCTCACCGAAGATCATCGTCACGATGGTCGCCAGCAGCAGCGCTCCCACGGTGCCGATGAGCACCGAGACGGCCGGGTCGATGCCCACACCGCCCAGCAGTGTCCCCAGCGACTCTCCGATCAACGGCTCGGCGACGTAGCCGATGAGCAGTCCCGTGACGGTGATGCCCAACTGGGCGCCCGAGAGCATGAACGACGTGCGCTTGGTGATGGCGAGGACGCGCTTCGCCTGCGCATCGCCCTTCTCGGCCAGCGCCGCCATGCGCGAGCGGTCGACCGACATGTAGGCGAACTCCTGCGCGACGAAGAAACCGCACGCGACGATGATCGCAAGAGTCACGATGACACCCACCAGGAGTGTCAAGGCCGCAGCCAGCATCAGATTTCACCCCCTCTCGAAAAGAGGGGGCTCGAAGATCGGCCCTCCTGGTCGGTGGAGGTGCGGTGATGGCTCACGGGTTTTCTCTCTCGTGGGTCGGATGATCGCAGATCCCTTCGACCCTATCGACCGTGGTGCGCGCCAGGCTGGGGATACGCCTCGACAGCGCAGCCCGGCGGTGTTCGGCCCGGGGCCCGGCGGCCGTGAAAAGTCCGACCGGCTCGGGGCGAGAAGCGTCGCGTCCCGAGCCGCGGACAGATCGCCCGGGGTGACGGTGCGAGACGACCCCAGAGCCCGGGAGCCGCGAAGGGGCCGAACCGCCCATCGCGATCCGGCCCGTCATCGCCGCAGTCAGGGAATCGCGCGGCGCAGGGTCGCGAACGACGATGCGGCCAGCGCGAACGTGAGCACGATGCCGCAGACGGCCAGCCCGAACGCCCCCAGCGTCACGACGTTCTCACCGACGGTGGCCCACGAGCGGGTCGCCGTGATGAGCCACGCTGCCGCGACGAGAGCGAGGCCGACGCCCACCAGTGTGACGGCCGTCGTCAGGCCACCGAAGCGCTTGAAGATCGTCGCCGCCCAGAAACCCACGACGAAGGCGAACATCGCCAGGGCGAAGTAGGCGATGCCGGCCGCCACCGGGCCTGCTTCCCACACCCACGGGATGTAGAAGAACCACCCGTTCATGCCGTACCCGTTCGTGGCCTGCTCGAGCAGGCCACCGATGACGAAGACGACCGACAGCAGACCCGCGGTGAGCACCGCCGTCAGCAGCGTTCCGACGAAGAAGTCACCACGTGTGACGCTCATCGCCTGGGAGAACGGGAACGTGCGGGTCAGCGCCTGCGCCCCGATGACGCCGAAGTACCACAGCGGCGCCTGCACCCCGCCGCTGATCATGACCCCACGGGCGCCCGACGACTGGATGATGCCGTAGAGCAGCAGGCTGATCGCCAGTGACCCGAACAGGATGATGAGCGGGATCCAGACGAAGGTCTGGCGGTTGATGAGTTGGAGGCGGACGACCTTCAGCGCGCGGTTCATCGGAGCGCTCCTTCCTGGGCGGGGGCGGCCGGCGTGCTCGCCGCGTGTTGGGTGGATCGGACGATAAACTCCTGCAGCGACACCGGGGAGGCCTCCAGCCGTGCGTCCGCCAGCATCCGGCGGTCCTCGGTTGTCAGGGCGCCCAGGATGGTGACCGACGCGACGCGGCCCAAGGTCTCACGGTGCAGAACCTCGTGACCCGCGCAGAAGGCGTCGACCGCGGCGGCGTCGCCCATGATCGTCGCCGCGCGTTCGCGCACGGCATCCGTGTCCTCGTCCATCACGACGCGACCACCGTCGAGCACGATGACGCGCTCGAGCAGATTGGCGACCTCGTCGATCAGGTGACTCGACAGGACGATCGTGCGCGGGTGCAGGGAGTAGTCCTGCAGCAGCCGGTCGTAGAAGATCTGGCGCGCGACGGCGTCGAGACCCAGGTACGGCTCATCGAAGAAGGTGATCTCGGCCCGCGACGCAAGACCGATGACCACACCCACCGCCGAGAGCTGGCCGCGCGACAGCTTCTTGATCGTGCGTCCGACGGGGATCTGGAACGCCTCGATCAGGTCGGTGGCGAGGTCGTCGTCCCAGTTCGGGAAGAACAGGCGCGCCGCCGCGAACGCGTGGCGGGGTTTGGCGTCATCCGGATACTTCTGGCTCTCGCGGACGAAGCACATTCGCGATAGCACCCGCGGGTTCTCGTACGGGTCTTCCCCGAAGACCCGGACGCGCCCGCCGGTCGCGAAATTCTGCGCGGTGAGGATGGACATCAGGGTCGTCTTGCCGGCGCCGTTGCGCCCGAGCAGGCCGTAGATCGCGTCCGCCTCGACGGCGAACGACACATCGGTCAGCGCGTCGGTGTCACGGTAGCGCTTGTGGAGGCCGGCCACTTCGATCACTGCGGTCATCGTGCGGTCCCTTCGATGAGGTGAGCGGGGGAGGAGACGAGCGCGGCACGCTCGCGGATGAGTTCGGCGAGGTCGTCGGGGCCGAGGCCGAGCGTGCGCGCCTCGCTCAGGAGCGGATCGAGGTAGCGATCGGCGAAGGCCGAGCGCCGTTCGCCCAGGAGCTGTGCGCGGGCTCCGTCGGCGACAAACATCCCGATTCCCCGGCGTTTGTAGAGGACTCCCTTGTCGACGAGCACGGCGATTCCTTTCGCGGCGGTGGCGGGGTTGATGCGGTGAAAAGCTGCCAGTTCGTTCGTGGAGGGCGCGCGGCTCTCTTCCGGCAGCGAACCGTCGACGATCTGGTCCTCCACGCCCTCGGCTATCTGGAGGAACAGCGCTCTGCCGTCGTCGATCATGCGATCTCCGTTTGTTGGTTAGTTACTTGACTAGGTAACCATGCAACACGAACGCGGCCGCGTCAAGAGCAGGTCCGATTCGGTCCGAAATGGAGTTTGTCCACGGGCGAAGCATCTCCAGGCGATATATCGGTCGGACTCGGCCGACACGTCTCCGGGGGTGAAATACTGATGCTCCCGCATTGCCTCGCTTCCCGGCGTGGTCCCGCCCTTGCTCAACCGGTACGCTTTGGCGCGCCAGAAAAGGACCAGCCGTGGGACGCCTCATCTACCGAGACCGTGCATCGTTCGACATCGACGACCGCATCCTCGCCCACCTCCGCATCGTCGTGATGAACAAGCTCCGTCGCAACGAGGGGTTCATGCTCCAGCTGCCCGTCAACGAGGGCGTGCGCCAGGCCAGCCTCTGGATCCATGCGTCGAACGCCCTCGTGATGCAGTTCTACGGCGGTCGCGAACCCGCCATCGATCGGAACCTCGTCGACCAGATGATGCACGACGCCAGCGGCGCCGACGGCCTGACGTTGACCGCAGCCGGGATCGCTCCGGCCTCCGCGGCGCCCCGCCAGCCCGTCGGGGGCCACGCGCGTCCCTGACCCCGTCAAGGGGCTGAGCCGGATGCCGCGGGGCCGGTGGCCTCAGCTCCGCGGCACCGTCACGACGAACCGTGCTCCAGCCCTCCCGGGCGCGCAGCGGACGTCGCCGCCGTGCGCGCGCGCGATGCCTCGCGCGATGGGGAGACCGAGTCCCACGCCGCCGGAAGAGACTCGTCCCTCGTCGAGGCGCACGAGCCTTTCGAAGATCCGCTCGCGATCGCCGTCGGCGACACCGGGCCCGTCGTCGTCGACCGTGACGCGGGCTTCTCCGCCCGCGCTGTCGACGCCGAGGAGCACCGATCCGCGCCCGCCCGTCGCTCGAGCGGCGTTCTCGACGAGATTCGACAGCACCTGAGAGATGCGGTCGACGTCGATGCGGACGGGCACGGCGGCATCCGGGATCTCCGCTCGGATCCGTAGCGAGGGGTGCACGAGCGGCACCCGGCGCACTTCGGCCTCGACCACCGCCCGAAGATCGGCGTCGACGACGTGCAACTCGAGGCCACGGTCGACGCGGGCCATCGTCAGCAGATCGTCGATGAGCCGCGACGCGCGGGTGGCCTCCCGCGCGACGTGGGCCGCGAGCTGATCGCGCTCGGGTCCGTCGAGGTCAGCGCGCACGAGGGTGTCGGCGGCGGCGCGGATGCCGGCGACCGGCGTGCGCAACTCGTGCGCGGCGTCGGAGAGGAACGCCCGCAGCCGTGCCTCGGCGTCACGCGCCGCCTGCTCGGCCCCCACGACGTCGTCGAGCATGTCGTCGAGCGCCGCGGCCACCCGGCCGATCTCGGTGTCGGATCGCGTCGGTCGCAGCCGCCGCTCCCGCTCACCGGCGCCGATGGCCCGCGCGACCTGCGACACCTGCTCGAGCGGTCCGAGGCTTCGGCGTACCACGACCGTCACCGCCCCGGCCGCGAGCAGCAGGACGCCAGCGGATGCCAGCGCCATGATCCAGCGCACCTGCACGAGCGTCTCGTCCACACCGACCGCCGATGCCGTCAGCGTGAGCGTGGAGCCGTCGCTGAGGGTCGAGCGCAGAGTCACGAGCTGGTCGTCGCCGGACACATCGGATGCCACGACCGAGACACTGCCGGAGGCCGTGGGCTGCGGCACCGACCGGTCGCCTGCACCCGGCCCCCCGCCCGGCCCCGGGGGACCTTCGCGCAGTTGGTCGGGGCTGGGGCCCGCGACGACGGAGTCACCACCCGCCCCGTCGATCCGCACGGCCAGCCCCTGGTACGACAGGCGCTCGGCGAGCTCGGCGTCGTCGACCGTGCCGACGAGCGACGCGGCCGCGGCGGCGCGGTCGCGGAGGCGCTCCTCGATCTGTCCACGAAGGCGAGCGCCGAGCGCGAGGTCGACGACGACGGCGAGCACCACCAGGAGCAGCGCGACCAGGGCGAGCACGGCGACGATCGTCCGACGTCGCAGCGAGCCCGAGCGCAGGGGAGGCAGCGAGCTCACGGCGCCGCGCTCAAGCGATAGCCGAGACCGCGCACGGTGTGGATGAGACGTGGACCGTGCTGCTCCATCTTGCGCCGCAGCGCGCTGAGGTGCACTTCGACGAGGTTGGGGTCGTAATCGTCGTACCCCCAGACCTGCGTGAGGATCTGCGCCTTCGACAAGGTCCTTCCGCGTCCGTCGGCCAACAGGTGCAGCAGGCGGAACTCGGTGGCCGTCAGATCCAGCACCGCTCCCGCGCGATGGGCTGTCGTGGCATCCGGATCGACGACGAGATCGCCGACCGAGATGGTCTGAGGCAGCCGCCCGCGCCGTCGGAGCACTGCTCCCGCGCGTGCCACGAGCTCCGCCATCGTGAAGGGCTTCAGCACGTAGTCGTCGGCCCCCTCGGCGAAGCCGCGCAACCGGTCATCGACCTCGTCGCGGGCGGTCAGCATGATGACCGCGGTGTCGCCCGCCGCGCGCACGACGGGCAGTAACCGGATGCCACTCGGCCCCGGCATCATCCAGTCCAGCACCACGAGATCGGGGCGGAATGCGCTCAGTCGTTCGGACAGGTCCACGCCGTCGGCGGCGACATCGGTGACGAAACCCTCGGCGCGCAGTGCCGTCGCGACGGCAAGGCGGATCGTCTCGTCATCGTCGACGACGAGCACACGGGCGGCGGGGGACATTCGGCCGACGATAGGGGCGACTGCTGTACGCCGGTTATGGCTTGCGTATGCAGTGACCGGTCGTCGACGAGCTTCAGGTTCGCTTCAGTCCCGGCTCGAAGTCTGGTCTCAGAGCCGGTGAACGCCACCGGCGAGAGGAAGATCATGAACGACGACAACCCCACCACCCCGCTGCCGCGACTGGACGACACCACCGAACCGCGCCGCCGCTCATGGCGTCGGCCCGCACTCATCGCGGGAGCCGTCATCGTGGCCGTCGGCCTCACCGGCGGAAGCGCCGCCTTGGCTGCGCAGACCAACGGCGGCTCGTCGACGGCCGCGGCCACCTCGGCACCCAGCGCCGACGGCGGGTCGGTCGGCCCAGGCGCCGGCACGACCCCCAGCGCCGCCCCCACCGGCGCCCCAACGGATGGCACCGCGCCCACACCCCCGGCGGACGGCACCGCGCCCACCCCGCCCGCGCCCGGCGAGGGCTCCGGTCCCGGCGAGTGCGGACCCGGGAGCGGTCCCGCCGGCCCCGGACACGGACCGAAGGCCGAGGGCGACAAGCCCACCCCGCCCGCCGACGGCACCGCCCCCACACCCCCGGCAGACGGCACCGCGCCCACGCCCCCGGCCGAGGGCGACAAGCCCACGCCGCCCGCCGGCGGCACGGCTCCGACCCCGCCCGCCGACGGCACGGCGCCCACCCCGTCCGCCCAGCCGGGCAGCTGACCGCACCGCTCATACGAGCCGCGCACGAGCCGCCCCGTGCGATCCGCGATCGCGCTGGCCGACGCGCCACATCCTGAGATGTGCAGCGCGCGGTCAGCGCGGTACGGCACGATCGGAGGGTGGCGAGAACTGGCACGCGGCGCCGCCGCACGAACCGCGCGCGCGTGCTCCGTCGCCGACGTATCGCCTTCGGCCTCGTCGCGGCCGGCCTCATCGCCCTCGTCGTGCTCGCCGTGGTGCCCCTGGTATCGCTGACGTCCGCGTGGAACGCAGCGTGGAACACGGAAGCGCGGCGCGATGCCGTCGACCTCACCGGCTTCGACCCGGGAACGCTCATCAGCGACGACGACTTCTACGACGGCGACGCCCTGACCGCCGACGAGATCCAGCGCTTCCTCGACGAACAGGTCGGCCGGTGCGCGACCGACTCGTGTCTCGCGCGCTTGCGGATGCCGGTCGAGGGCCGCGATCCGGTGGTCTCCGACGCGACGGGCGAGACCGTCTGCGAGGGCTTCGAGGGCGGCGACCTCAGCGCGGCCGAGGTCATCGACCGCGTCCAGCGCGCATGCGGCATCTCGGCGAAGGTGCTGCTGGTCACCCTGCAGAAAGAGCAGAGTCTCATCTCGGGTCGCACCGCGCGCGCCCCCACCGAGCGGCAACTCGGTGCGGCGATGGGGGCGCGTTGCCCCGACGACGCGGCGTGCGACCCCGGCGCCGCAGGCTTCGCCGACCAGGTCGCCCAGGGTGCGTCCGACCTCAAGTCCTACAGCGCCTCCGACTTCATGCGCCAACCGGGGACGCACTACATCGCCTATTCACCCGACCCGGCATGCGGCGGTACCGACGTGACGATCTCCAACGAGGCGACTGCCGCGCTGTACAACTACACGCCGTACCAGCCGAACCCAGCGGCCCTCGCCGCGCGGTGGGGGACCGGCGACGACTGCTCCGCGTACGGCAATCGCAACTTCGTCCTCTACTGGGCCCTCTGGTTCGCCCGCTCCTGAATCACAGTGTTGTGATTTCGTTATGCGCGGGCGATAATGGCCGGACAACCGAACAGTCGCCACACTCCATCCCAGGTCGTAGGGGAAGACGTACCTGACGAAGGAGAGACCATGGCGATCACGTCTTCGCGCGGAGTGATCCTGATCCACTCCGCGCCCCGCGCGTTGTGCCCCCACCTCGAGTGGGCGGTAGGACGCGCCCTCGGCCGAGCCGTCAACTTCGACTGGGCCGACCAGCCCGTGCTCGTGGGCAGCCGCCGCGCGGAGTTCTACTGGGAGGGCCCGGTGGGTTCCGGTGCGGCTCTCGCGAGCGCCATTCGCGGCTGGGAGCATCTGCGCTTCGAAGTGAGCGAGGATCCCACTCCCCGCAGCGATGGCGGACGCTGGATGCACACGCCGGGTCTCGGCATCCATTACGCCCAGACCGACGCGGCGGGCAACGTCGTCATCGGCGAGGATCGCGTGCGCTACGCGATGGAGGTCGCCGCCGGCGACCTGCTGGAGCTGCAGCGCGAGCTCGACATCGCTCTCGGTTCGTCTTGGGACGAAGAGCTGGAGCCCTTCCGCCACGCGGGCGACGATCAGCAGATCGTCTGGCTCCACAAGGTGGGCTGAGCGCCGCCACAGAACGTCGGCGGGGAGGCGCCACTAGCGGAGGTCGGTGAACACACCTGGCACCGAGACCGCGTATCCCCGGCCCGGCACGACGAACGCCCCCGGGCATCCCGACCTCAGTCGGGGATGCCCGGGGGCGTTCTCATCTGCGCACCGTGACGCGGGCCGCCGCCGGAGGGACCCGTGTCAGCTCGTCGTCGATACTCGGGAGTCCGCCAGGGCGCCTCCGGGTGTCGTGGACACTCGGGATCGCGCCTCAGCCGTCAAACCGAAGCGATCGCGACGACGGCGTTGTGTCCGCCGAAGCCGAAGGAGTTGCTGATGGCGAGCTGGTCGCCGGCGCCGAGCTCGACGGGCGAACCCGACAGCGAGAACGGAACCTCGGGGTCCTGCTCGGTGAGGTTGATCGTGGGCGGGGCGACGCGATCCTGCAGCGCCAGCACTGTGAAGATCGCCTCCAGCGCACCGGTGCCACCGAGCAGGTGCCCGGTCGAGGCCTTCGTGGCCGACACGGGGATCTCGTCGATCCGGTCGCCGAACACCGTGTGCAGCGCACGGTATTCGTTCGGGTCGCCGACGGGGGTCGACGTGGCGTGCGCGTTGATGTGCGTGACGTCGTCGGCAGATGCCCCGGCCATCTCGAGTGCCAGGCGCACGGCTCGGGCCGCGCCCGTGCCCTCGGGGTCGTTGGCGGTGATGTGGTACGAGTCGGCGGTGACGCCGCCTCCGACGATCGACGCGTAGATCTTGGCGCCGCGCGCCTTGGCATGCTCCTCGGTCTCGAGGATCAGCACCCCGGCGCCCTCGCCCATGACGAAGCCATCGCGGTCGATGCTGGCCGGACGTGAGGCCGTCTCGGGGGAGTCGTTGCGCTTCGACAGCGCCTGCATCGACGCGAACGACGCGATGGTGATCGGGTGGATCGCCGACTCAGTGCCGCCGGCGATTACGACGTCGGCGAGGCCGTCGCGGATGTGCTGCACGGCGTTGACGATCGACTCGGTGCTCGACGCGCACGCCGAGGCCACCGTGCGGGCGAACGCACGGGCGTTGAAGTGCAGCGACAGGTTGCCCGCCGCGGCGTTGGGCATGAGCATCGGCACCGTCATCGGCATGACGCGGCGCGGCCCCTTCTCACGCAGATCGTCCCAGGCGTCGAGCAGCGTCCACACACCGCCGATGCCGGTGGCGAAGTCGACACCGAGGCGGTCGGGGTCGATGTCGGGCGCACCCGCATCTTCCCAGGCTTCTTTCGCCGCGATCAGAGCGAACTGCGACGACGGGTCGAGACGCTTGGCGACGGGACGCTCGAGAACGGTCTCGGGGCGCACGAGCGCCTCGGCCGCGAAGGTGACGGGCAGGTTGTACTTCTCGACCCACTCGTGCTCGAGGGTGCGCGCGCCGGAGGTGCCGGCGAGCAGCGCCGACCAGCTCTCGGGGGCGGTGCCGCCGATGGGCGAGGTGGCACCGATACCGGTGACGACGATGCGGGGTGTGCTCATGAGCGAAGAATCCTTGGTGCGGCCGACGGATCGTGACCGGTGGGGGCCGGAGCCCCCACCGGGAGGTGTCAGGACTGGTTCGACGTGATGAAGGTCACGGCGTCGCCGACGGTCTTGAGGTTCTTGACCTCGTCGTCGGGAATGGTGACACTGAACTTCTCTTCGGCGTTGACGACGATCGTCATCATCGAGATCGAGTCGATGTCGAGGTCATCGGTGAACGACTTCTCGAGGGCGACCTCGTCGGCCGAGATACCGGTCTCGTCGGTGATGAGCTCGGCAAGGCCGGCGAGAACCTCGTCGTTGGTGAATGCCATGATGTCTCCTGTTTTTCTTGGGGTGGGCCCGAACGAGCCTGGATCAGTTTAGGGTTCGACGACCGTGCGTCAGGGGAGGACGACGACCTGCGCGCCGAACACGAGTCCGGCGCCGAAGCCGATCTGCAGCGCGAGTCCGCCGCTGAGCTCGGGGTGCTCCTCGAGCAGGCGGTGGGTGGCGAGCGGGATGGATGCCGCCGAGGTGTTGCCCGTGGTCTCGATGTCACGGCCGATCACGACGGTCTCGGGCAGGCCGAGCTGCTTGGCGAACTCGTCGATGATGCGCATGTTCGCCTGGTGAGGCACGAAGGCGGCGAGGTCGGCGGGCTCGATGCCCGCGGCCTCGATCGCCTGGCGGGCGACCTTGACCATCTCCCAGACGGCCCAGCGGAACACCGTGGGCCCCTCCTGGCGCAGGGTGGGCCACGCGGCGGTGCCGTCGCGGAACTCGGTGAGCGTGGCGTTCATGCTCACGGCATCCGCCTTCGATCCGTCGGATCCCCAGACGGTGGGGCCGATGCCGGGGGTGTCGCTGGGACCGATGACGACGGCGCCCGCGCCGTCGCCGAGCAGGAACGAGATGCTGCGGTCGGTGGGGTCGACGATGTCGCTGAGCTTCTCGGCGCCCACCACGACGACGTGCTTCGCCAAGCCCGCGCGCACCAGCGCGTCGGCCTGACCGACGCCATAGGCGAATCCGGCGCAGGCGGCGTTGACGTCGTAGGCGGCCGCGGGGTTCGCACCGATGCGGTCGGCGACGATGGCCGAAGCCGACGGCGTCTGCTTGGGGTTGCTGATGGTCGCCACGATCACGGCGTCGATGTCGGCGGGTGCGACACCCGACTTCTCGACGGCCTCCCGAGCGGCCTCGGTGGCCAGATCGATGGCATCCGTGTCTTTGTTCGCCCGCACGCGGGTCACGATGCCGGTGCGCTGGCGGATCCACTCGTCGCTGGAGTCGATGGGGCCGACGAGGTCGTCATTGGGCACGAAGTTCTCGCCTCGAGCGGCGCCGTACGCGTAGATGCGCGTGTGGGCGGGGCCCTGCAGCTGACGGAGGGTGGGGGTGCTCATGCCTGATCTTCCTTCAAGAGTGAGACGGCCGCGTCGAGGTCGTCGGGGGTCTTGACCGCCACGGTGGGCGTGCCGCGCAGGGCGCGCTTGGCGAGCCCGGTCAGCGCGCCCGCGGGGGAGAGTTCGATGATGCCGGTCACGCCGTGTTCGGCGAAGGAGGCCATGCAGCGGTCCCACCGCACGGGGGAGGCGACCTGCGCGACCACCAGGTCGAGCGCGTGGCGGCCCTCGGTGACGACGGAGCCGTCGGAATTCGTCCACAGCGTCGTCACCGGGTCGGATACCGGGACGTCCGCGGCCGCGGTGCGAAGCGCCTCGACCGCGGACTCCATGAAGCGGGTGTGGAAGGCGCCGGCCACCTGCAGGGCGATGACGCGCGCGCCGCGCGGCGCATCAGCTGCGAGCTCGGCGAGGGCGGGCTTCTCGCCCGCCGCGACGATCTGGCCGCCGCCGTTGTAGTTGGCGGGGGTGAGGCCGAGGGTCTCGAGCCGCTCGAGCACGGCGGTCTCGTCTCCGCCGACGACCGCGCTCATGCCGGTCTCGACCGCCGCAGCTGCGTCAGCCATGGCGCGACCGCGCAGGCCCACGAGGCGCAGGGCATCGGCGTCACGGAGCACACCGGATGCCGCCAGCGCGGCGATCTCGCCGACCGAGTGACCCGCGACCCCGGCGACGGGCGTGCCGGCGCGCTCGGTGAAGGCGGCCCACGAGAGGAGGCTCGCTGCCACGATGAGTGGCTGCGCGACGGCCGTGTCGCGGATCTGGTCGGCGTCCCACTCGGTGCCCGCGGCGATCAGGTCGACGCCCGATTGCTCGGAGAAAGCCTCGAGGCGCTCACGTACTCCGTCGAGTTCGAGCCACGGGGTGAGGAATCCGGGGGTCTGCGAACCCTGTCCCGGGAAGACGGCGATGATCACGACTCCATCCTGACAGGGATCGTTCAACCGCTTCTGGAGATATCGACACAGATATGCGGCGTGTCTTTGTGCGTGCCGTGCATCACCGCGGCTGCGACGGCCGCCGTTTGCCGGTTCCGCGACGCCGCGTGGCATCGGTGCCGATCGATCCGAGGATCAGCGCCGTCTGCAGGATGAGCGCCTCGCGCGGGCCCGTGGCATCCCATCCAATGACTTCGGAGACGCGCTTGAGGCGGTAGCGCACGGTGTTGGGATGCACGTACAGCTCGCGGGCCGTGGCCTCCAACGACCGGCCGTTGTCGAGGTAGCTCCACAGCGTTGCGACGAGATCGGCGCTGTGCGCGTGCAGCGGGCGGTATACGCGGTCCACGAGGGTCTGCTTCGCCACCGCGTCACCCGCCAGGGCGCGCTCGGGGAGCAGGTCGTCGGCCTCGACGGGCCGCGGCGCGTGCCTCCACGCGCGGGCCACCGCGAAACCCGCGAGCGCTGCGCGGGCGCTCTGACCGGCGTCGACGAGAGCCGGAACGGCGGGTCCGAGCACGAGGTGACCCGTACCGAAGCTGGGCTCCAGCCGCTTCGCGATGTCGGTGAAGGGCAGCTCGGTGATCTCGGCGCCACCGCGGGCGGGCAGATCGGCGCGGCCGAGCACGAGCACGAGACGCAGGCCCTGCACTCCGATGAGCACGTCGACGCCGAGCTTGCGCGCGGTACGGCGCACCTGATCGACATCGAGCTGCGGGGGAGTCGTGCCCACGAGCACCGACACCTCGCCGTGGCCGTGCCACCCGAGAGCGGCGATGCGGCTGGGGAGTTCGTCGTCGGCCTCGCCGGTGAGGATCGAGTCGACGACGAGGGCTTCGAGGCGCGCGTCCCAGAGGCCCCGCGCCTCGGCGGCGCGTGCGTAGACGTCGGCGGCGGCGAACGCCACTTCGCGCGAGTACGACAGCATCGCCTCGCGCACCTTTTCGCTGCGGCCGGCGACCCGCTCCTCCATCACCTCGACGGTGACGCGTACCAGCTGCAGCGTCTGGGTCAGGCTGACGCTGCGCAGCAGCTCGCGAGGAGCGGCGGCGAAGATGTCGGCCGCGATCGCGGGAGTGGATGCCGGCTCCTCGAACCACTGCAGGAACGAGGTGATGCCGGCCTGTGCCACCAGCCCGACGGCGGAACGCCGCGCCGGCGGCATCTCGGCGTACCAGGGGAGCGTCTCTTCGAGGCGCTGGATCGTGGCGGTGGCGAGATCGCCCGAGATGCGACGCAGCCACGCGAGCGTTTCGGCCTTCTCGACGGCCGCCTCAGCGCGTACGTCCCCTCCCGGAGACCGGTCGGACCCGGCCCCGCCCGAAGAGGGGGAACCGGGTCCGACGGTGGAATCCGTCACGTGGATCAGGCCTCGCCACCCGCGTTGCCGCTGGTGCCGGCGTTGACGTCGTGCAGGCGGTACTTCTCGATGGCCTGTCCGACCACGGCGCGGTCGATCTTGCCCTCTTCGGCCAGCGCCTGCAGGGCGCGGACGGCCAGCGAGGGACCGTCGATCTTGAAGAAGCGACGAGCCGCGGCACGGGTGTCGGAGAAGCCGAATCCGTCGGCACCGAGCGTCCAGTAGTTCTGCGGGACCCACTGGCGGATCTGATCCTGGACCGCGTGCATCCAGTCGCTGACCGCGACGACCGGGCCCTCGGCTTCTTTGAGCTTGTCGGTGAGGTAGGGCGTGCGGCGCTCCTCTTCGGGGTGCAGGAAGTTGTGCTCGTCCGCGGCGAGACCGTCGCGACGCAGCTCCGTCCACGAGGTGACCGACCACACGTCGGCGACGACGCCCCAGTCGTCCTTGAGCAGACGCTGGGCCTCGAACGCCCACGGCACGCCCACGCCCGAGGCGAGCAGCTGGGTGCGGGGACCGTCGCCCTCACCCGAGGAGATGTGGTGGATGCCGCGGACGATGCCGTCGACGTCGACCCCCTCGGGCTCAGCCGGCTGCACGTAGGGCTCGTTGTACACCGTCATGTAGTACATGACGTTGGGATCGGGGTGGTTGCCGCCGTACATGCGCTCGATACCCGAACGCACGATGTGCGAGATCTCGTAGCCGTAGGCCGGGTCGTACGACACGGTCGCCGGGTTCGTGGATGCCAGCAGCTGCGAGTGGCCGTCGGCGTGCTGCAGACCCTCACCCGTCAGGGTGGTGCGACCCGCGGTCGCGCCGATGATGAAACCGCGCGCCATCTGGTCGCCCGCAGCCCACTGGGCGTCGCCGGTGCGCTGGAAGCCGAACATCGAGTAGAAGACGTAGACCGGGATGAGCGGCTCGCCGTGGGTGGAGTAGGACGTACCCGCCGCCGTGAACGCGGCCAGGGCACCGGCCTCGTTGATGCCGACGTGGATGATCTGCCCCTGCGGGCTCTCCTTGTACGCCAGCAGCAGCTCGCGGTCGACCGACGTGTAGTGCTGCCCCTTGGGGTTGTAGATCTTCGCCGTCGGGAAATACGCGTCCATACCGAACGTGCGCGCCTCGTCGGGGATGATCGGCACGATGCGGTGACCGAAGTCCTTGACCCGCAGGAGGTCCTTCAGCAGACGCACGAACGCCATCGTCGTGGCAATCTCCTGGGTGCCCGAGCCCTTCTTGGGCAGCGCGTACGCGGCATCCCCGGGGAGCTCGAGACCGACGTGGGTGGTGCGGCGCTCGGGCAGGAACCCGCCGAGCGAACGGCGACGCTCCAGCATGTACTGGATCGTCTCGTCCTTCTCGCCGGGGGTGTAGTACGGCGGCTGGTACGGGTTCTCTTCGAGCTGCGCGTCGGTGACGGGGATCTCCATCGCATCGCGGAACGACTTGAGGTCGTCGAGCGTCAGCTTCTTCATCTGGTGCGTGGCGTTGCGACCCTCGAAGTGGGGGCCGAGGCCGTAGCCCTTGATCGTCTTGGCGAGGATGACGGTCGGCTGGCCCTTGTGCTCGGCCGCCGCCTTGAACGCCGCGTAGACCTTGCGGTAGTCGTGGCCACCGCGCTTGAGGCCCCAGACCTGCTCGTCGGAGAAGTCCTTGACGAGCTCGAGGGCGCGCGGGTCGCGACCGAAGAAGTTCTCGCGGACGTAGGCGCCGTTCTCGGCCTTATACGTCTGGTAATCGCCGTCGGGGGTGGTGTTCATCAGGTTGAGCAGTGCGCCCTCGGTGTCGCGGGCGAGCAGGTCGTCCCACTCGCGGCCCCAGACGACCTTGATGACGTTCCAGCCGGCACCGCGGAAGAAGCTCTCGAGCTCCTGGATGATCTTGCCGTTACCGCGCACGGGACCGTCGAGGCGCTGGAGGTTGCAGTTGATGATGAAGTTCAGGTTGTCCAGGCCCTCGTTGGCCGCGACCTGCAGCTGACCACGGCTCTCGACCTCGTCCATCTCGCCGTCGCCGAGGTAGGCCCAGACCTGCGAGTCGCCGACGTTCTTGATGCCGCGGTTGGCGAGGTACTTGTTCGACATCGCCTGGTAGATGGCGTTGATCGGACCGAGGCCCATCGACACCGTCGGGAACTGCCAGAACTCCGGCATGAGACGGGGGTGTGGGTACGAAGGGATGCCGTTGGGGGCCTGCGACTTCTCCTGGCGGAAGCCGTCGAGCTGCACCTCGGTGAGGCGACCCTCGAGGTAGGCGCGGGCATAGGCGCCGGGCGAGGCGTGGCCCTGGATGAAGATCTGGTCGCCGCCCGAGGGGTCGTCCTGGCCGCGGAAGAAGTGGTTGAAACCGACTTCGTAGAGCGCGGCCGACGAGGCATAGGTCGAGATGTGGCCGCCGACACCGATGCCGGGGCGCTGCGCGCGGTGCACGGTGACCGCGGCGTTCCAGCGGATCCACTTGCGGTAGCGCCGCTCGAGCTCCTCGTCACCGGGGAACTCGGGCTCGTTCTTCTGCGAGATGGTGTTGATGTAGTCGGTGGTGGGAACCATCGGCACGTTGAGGTGCAGTTCCTTCGAGCCCTTGAGAAGGCTCAGCATGATCTCGCGCGCACGGGCCGGGCCCTTGGCCTGGACCAGCTGTCGCAGGGATTCCTGCCACTCCCCGGTCTCTTCCGGGTCGCTGTCCTGCGGCCCCTGCGAATACGGATCCTGGTCGTGAACAGTCACGGAAGACCTTTCGTCGTCTGGCAGGTCATGCCAGAGAATCGCCATACGAGTGCGGCAACCCTTGTCTGCTCCGCACAATCAACCAGAGTCCACCCTAGCGAGTCGGGGCGGTCCCGGATGCGCGCTGCCGATACGCCCCGCCGCACGCTCGCAGCTACTGTTCGACGTCGAGACGTCTGCGGCATCCGTGTGCTCCTCATGAAGGATGCCGGGCCACGTCGCACGGGCGGGGGAGGCGAGCCTCGCGGGTCTAGCCTGAGCGCGTGAGCCCGCAGGATCCCGCCACGTTCCGCACCCGCCCCGAGCATCGGTGGCCGGTGCTCATCGCCCTCGCCGTCGGGACGGGCCTGTACGCCGTCCTGCCGAGCGAGGCGTCGGGTGTGCTCCGCTACGTCGTGGTGGGCGCCGGTGTGCTGTGCGCGATCCCGATGATCGCCACCAACCCCGCCCGGCTGACGCGCGATTCGCGCCTGGGGCGCGGCTTCGCGCTGGCGTTCACGGCGCTCCTGCTGCTCGCGAACCAGGTTGCCCTCGTGCTGCTCATCCGCCAGTTGCTGCAGGGGGAGGGCGAGGGGGCCACGACCCTGCTCGGGGCGGCCCAGGTGTGGGCGATCAACGTCATCGGCTATGCCGTCGTCTACTGGGAGATGGACCGGGGCGGACCCATCGCCCGTCGCCGCGACCTGCGCGACGCGCTGCCCGCGGCCGACTTCCAGTTCCCGCAGGACTCCGACGGCGACGCGGTGAGCGAGGTGCGGCGCCGCTCGTCCGACGTCGACCACTGGGCGCCGGGCTACGTCGACTACCTCTACTTCTCGGCATCCAACGCGATGGCGTTCAGCCCGACCGACGTCATGCCGCTGTCGTCGCGCGCGAAGCTGTTCATGATGGTGCAGGCGGTGTCGGGGTTCATCCTGCTCGCGCTGGTCATCGCGCGGAGCGTGAACGTCCTGAATTGAGGGTGGGCCCTGCCGGGATCGAACCGACGACATCCACGGTGTAAACGTGGCGCTCTACCAGCTGAGCTAAAGGCCCGGGATGCCACGAGTCTAGCGCGGCGCCGTCCCGAGGCCCGCGCCATCCCGATGCCCGCGCCGTCCCAAGGCCCGCGCCGATCCGCCGGAGAGCCGCGAGACGACATGCCCTTCGCGACATCACACACCGTTCGGCAGAAAGTCAGTTAATCTCGGACAAATCGAGTGATCTCGCCGCGCGGGTGAAGCCGCCCACCGGAAGCCGCGGCGCCCCCTGGTCCGAGGACGCACCGCCGATGTCCCACCCCCGGGGTAGCGTTGAGACCGTGAATGCCGATCCCGCCGACCAGCGCAAACTGCTCGACCTCGCCGACCTCGATGCGCGAATCCATCGCGATGAGAAGGTCGCCGCGAACCCGCCGCAGGCCGAGCGCGTCCGCGAGTTGATCGCGCAGCGGGGCGCCCTCTCGCAAGAGCTCGGGTCCCGAGCCAACGCGCGTGACGACATCACCGCCGAACTGAAGCGTCTCGAGTCCGACGTCGCCGTGGTCGACGCCCGAATCGCCCGCGACACCGAGCGGCTCGCCGCCTCGTCGAACGCGAAGCAGGCACAGGGCTTCGAGAACGAGCTGGTGTCGCTCCGGCGCCGCAAAGACGACCTCGAAGACATCGAGATCACCCTCATGGAGCGCCTCGAGGCTGCCGACGCCGCCGTCGCCGAGCAACAAGCGCTGATCGCCGACACCAACGCACAGGGCGCGCAGCTGAGCGCCGAGGCCAAGACCACCGTCGCCGACGCGACCACCCGCCTCGAGGGCGCACGTCGCGATCGCGACGCCGTCGCCGCCTCGGTCCCCGCCGCCCTGCTCGCCCTCTACGAGCGTCTCGCGTCCCGCGGCAACGGGGCCGGACTCCTCCTGGCCGGTGCGTGCGAAGCATGCCGAATGGTGCTGCCGCCCAGCGACCTCAACGTGGTGCGCCGCTCGCAGACCGACGAGGTGGTGTTCTGCCCCGAGTGCGGCGCGATCCTCGTTCGCACCGAAGAATCCCGATGACCCCGATCGGCGTCCGTGGTCTCTGACACGGTCGTCGTCGGGCGCAGCGCGACCGGGCGGATCGCCCTCGTCTCCGTAGGGCCGGATGCCGTGCCGTCCGGCGCCACCGAGATCGACGTCGACGCCCTCGCCGACGCCGTCTCCACACGGGAGGGCGCGGGCGAGGTCCGATGGGTCTGGGCCGACACCTCCGCCACCTATCCGCGCCTGCTCGCGGCCGGCGTGCGCGTCGCTCGCGCCTGGGACCTCCGGCTCGTGCACGCCATCCTTCGTCAGGCGCAGGCGCTGACCGACGACCACGGTCTCCGCCACGCCACGCAATGGGAAGCCGACAGCGCCGTGCCCGCGGTCGGAGACACGCTCTTCGACCTGGGCGACTCGGCATCCGGGGTCCCCGACAGCGCCGACGCCGCCGTGGCGGAGTACCGCCGCCAGGTCGCCGCGATCACGTCGTCGGAGATACCCGGCGCGCTGAGGTTGCTGTGTGCGGCCGAGTCGGCGGGGGCACTCATCTCGGCGGAGCTCCATGCCGCAGGAGTGCCGTGGAGCCGCGCCGCGCACGAGCAACTGCTCGAGGGTGAACTCGGCGCCCGGCGCGGGGGAGGGCTCCCCGTCCGCATCGAACAGGCGGCCGTCACCGTGCGGGCGGCACTCGGCGATCCCTCGGCCTCTCTCGACTCCCAGCCGCGCCTGCTGCGCTCGCTCCACCGCGCGGGACTGATGGTGCAGTCCACCAGCCGATGGGAGCTCGCCGAGCACGACCACCCCGCCGTCGCTCCGCTCATCGCCTACAAGAAGCTCATGCGCCTCTACACCGCGAACGGGTGGGCGTGGCTCGACGAGTGGGTGCGCGATGATCGGTTCCGCCCCGTCTACGTTCCGGCAGGGGTCGTGACGGGCCGCTGGGCGTCATCCGGCGGCGGGGCTCTGCAGATCCCGCGATCATTGCGCACGGCCGTCCGTGCCGACCCTGGCTGGACCCTCGTCACCGCCGACGTCGCTCAGCTCGAACCCCGCGTGCTCGCGGCGATGGCACGCGACACCGCGCTGGCCGAAGCGGCATCCGGTCGCGACCTCTACGCCGGCATCGTCGAGCGCGGAGCCGTCGCCAGCCGCGCCGAGGCGAAGCTCGCGATGCTGGGTGCGATGTACGGCGCCACGACGGGTGAGAGCGGGCGTCTGCTGCCGCGGCTCCGGCGCACCTTCCCGCGGGCCATGCAGCTCGTCGACGACGCCGCCCGCACGGGTGAAGAAGGGGGAGTCGTGCACACGTGGCTCGGGCGCACGTCACCCCTGGCGGGGGAGTCATGGCGCGAGCTGCAGTCGCGGGCGAGCGACGCCGCGGCATCCGGAGTCGATGAGACTCGCGCCCGCCGCTCCGCACGCGACCGGGGCCGCTTCACCCGCAACTTCGTCGTGCAGGGCACTGCCGCCGAGTGGGCCCTCGCGTGGTTGGCCGACCTGCGCGCGCGCCTGGCCGCCCTCCCCGAGGTGGATGCCGCCCGCGCGGCGCCGGCATCGGGCGCGGTGTTCGGGCGGGCGCCGCACCTGGCGTTCTTCCTCCACGACGAGATCGTCGTGCACACCCCCCTCGAGCACGCGGAGGCCGTGGCCGAGGCCGTGCGCGAGTCGGCTGCATCGGCGGGCCGACTGCTCTTCGGCACGTTCCCGATCGACTTCCCCCTCGACCTGCGCGTCGGCCAGACGGCGGAAAAGGGCTGAGCGCGCCCGCCGGTAGACTGGGCGGTGCGAATGGGTCGGCTGGACGGTCGCGTCACGGGTTCGCCCGTGCCGAGGAACGTCCGGGCTCCACAGGGCAGGACGGTGGGTAACGCCCACCCGGAGCAATCCGCGAGACAGTGCCACAGAGAGCAGACCGCCTCGGCCCGCAGGGGTTCGGGGTAAGGGTGAAAGGGTGGTGTAAGAGACCACCGGGGTCGTGGTGACACGACCCGCGAGGTAAACCTCGTCCGGAGCAAGGCCAGACAGGGGATGCTGACGCGGCTCGCCGAGTCCCCGGGTAGGCCGCTGGAGCGGCACGGCAACGTGTCGCCGAGAGAGATGACCGTCCACGGGGCCCCGAGCTTGTCGAAGGGTCCCCGGACAGAACCCGGCGTACAGGCCGGCCCATTCGCCCTGACGCGCGGCACAGCGCATCCAAACCGACCGGCGCTTCGCGCCGAATACCCATCGACCCTCCTGCTGGCCCCCTGCCTCAGGAGGGTCGCGGCGTGTCGGCGGACGAACGCGTGCGCGTCCCGTCCAACCCCGGGGTGAATGTCGGAGTTATGTTCTAACATCGACCACGGCCGGGGAAGGGGTCCGGCGCATGGGTTCGACGAGGGTCAGCGACGAGATGGTCGCGCGGGTGCTGGCATCCATCGCCCCGTGCACCCTGCAACCCGAGACGTGGGGCGCCCGACCCATCGAGTGGTACGCGCAGAAGCGTCCCGTGTGGGCATGGGTCACGTGGCCCAACCGGGCGGCCACGCGCGAACCGGCCTGGGCGACTGGCGGCAACGACCGCGTGGTCATGCTCGAGGTGCCGTGCGAGGGCGGGCACTGGGCGCCGGTGGTGTGGCGTAACGCCGTCAGCGTGCGGCAGGTCGACGCCGCATGACGACGGGGACGACCAGGGCGCCGTCTACTTGACGGCGGGCAGCGCCTCAGGCACGGGAACGGCGAGGGACGCCGCACCGATGATGCCCGCGTTGTTGCGGTGCTTCGCCGGCACGATGGGCGCGCGCAGTTTCAGCAGCGGGAGGAACTGCTCGGAGTGCTTCGACACGCCGCCGCCGACGACGAGCAGGTCGGGGCTGAAGAGGAACTCGACGTAGTCGTAGTACCACTGCAGGCGCGTGGCCCACTTGTCCCACGACAGTTCCTCGCGCTCCATTGCCGAGTAAGCGGCGAAGTGCTCGGCATCTTTCTTGTGACCGGCGCGCTGCAGGTGGCCGAGCTCGCTGTTGGGCACGAGCACGCCGTCGTAGATCATGGCCGAGCCGATCCCGGTGCCGAGCGTGGTGAGGATCACGAGACCCTCGACGCCCTTCGCCGCGCCGTAACGCACCTCGGCGATTCCGGCCACGTCGGCGTCGTTCGCGAAATGGATGCCACGCGACAGACCGTCTTCGAAGAACTTCTCCGCCTCGAAGCCGATCCAGGTCTTCGAGACGTTCGCCGCCGAAAGTGTCTTGCCGCTCTTCACGATGGCCGGGAAGGCCACGCCGAGCGGCAGATCGGCGGGGGCTTCGAGCGTCTCGAGCACCTGGCGTACCGCGGTCAGGACGTCGGCGGGCTCGGCACCTGCGGGAGTCGCGACCTTGACGCGGTCGCTGACGAGCTCTCCGGCATCCAGGTCGACGATCCCGGCCTTGATGCCGGTTCCGCCGATGTCCACTCCGACCGCACGAGACGCATTCGTTGCCATACCCCTCAGCCTATCCAGCCGCGCGGTCGGCATCAGTAGGATCGGGGGAGCACCGGCGGTTCACGCCGACACGCGAGACCCACGTGAGGAGCATCGTGAGCGACGACAACACGAAGTACTGGTACAACCTCGAGACCGGTCAGGTCGAGCAAGGGTACGAGTCACCTGCCGTCGACCGCGCCGGCCCTTTCGACACCGCCGAAGAGGCGGCCAACGCGCCGCAGCTCTTCAAGGAGCGTTCGAAGAAGTGGGCCGAAGAAGAGGCTCGTGACGACTGGGGCTCCGGCTCCGCCCGCTGACCGCACCGATACGAGGGATGACGATGGACAAGCAGCGTGATTTCGTCCTGCGCACGATCGAGGAGCGCGGCGTCAAGTTCGTGCGCCTGTGGTTCACCGACGTGGTGGGGACGCTGAAGTCGGTGGCGATCGCCCCGGCCGAGGTCGAGGGGGCGTTCACCGAGGGACTGGGCTTCGACGGATCGGCGATCGAGGGGCTCACCCGCTCGTACGAGTCCGACCTGCTCGCCCACCCCGACCCCACGACGTTCCAGATCCTGCCGTGGCGCGGTGAGATCGACCCGACGGCGCGCATGTTCTGCGACATCACCACGCCCGACGGCCAGCCCGCCGTCGCCGACCCCCGCCACGTGCTCAAGCGCACGCTCGCCAAGGCCGCCGACGCCGGGTTCACGTTCTACACGCACCCCGAGATCGAGTTCTACCTGCTGAAGTCGTCGCAGCTCGGCCCCGACGGACGCCCGCAGCCGGTCGACTCGGCGGGCTACTTCGACAACGTCCCCGGCGGCACGGCGCACGACTTCCGCCGCCGTTCGGTGCGCATGCTCGAAGACCTCGGCATCTCGGTCGAATTCAGCCACCACGAGGGCGGCCCCGGGCAGAACGAGATCGACCTGCGTTATGCCGACGCCCTCACCACGGCCGACAACATCATGACCTTCCGCACGGTCGTGAAAGAGGTCGCGATCGAGCAGGGCGTGTACGCGACCTTCATGCCCAAGCCCATCAGCGGTCAGCCCGGCAGCGGCATGCACACCCACCTCTCGCTCTTCGAGGGCGACATGAACGCCTTCTACGAAGAGGGCGGTCAGTACCAGCTGTCGAAGGTCGGTCGCCACTTCATCGCGGGCCTACTGCGCCACGCGAACGAGATCTCTGCGGTGACGAACCAGTTCGTCAACTCGTACAAGCGCCTCTGGGGCGGCGACGAGGCACCCAGCTTCATCTGCTGGGGCCATAACAACCGCTCCGCGCTCGTGCGCGTGCCGCTGTACAAGCCGAACAAGGGCCAGTCGACCCGTGTGGAGTATCGCGCGCTGGACTCCGCGGCCAACCCGTACTTGTCGTACGCGCTCATGCTCGCGGCTGGTCTCAAGGGCATCGAGGAGGAGTACGAGCTCCCCGCCGAGGCGGAAGACAACGTGTGGTCGCTCACCGACTCGGAGCGCCGGGCCCTCGGTTACGCGCCTCTGCCGGCGAGCCTCGACCACGCTCTCGAGTACCTCGAGGAGTCCGAGCTCGTCGCCGAGACGCTGGGCGAGCAGGTGTTCAAGTACGTCCTGCTCAACAAGCGCCGTGAGTGGCAGCAGTACCGCGCCCAGGTGACGCCGTTCGAGCTCGCGAGCAACCTCGAAGCACTCTGACGGTCGTCCCATGACCTCGGGCGATCGCTCCACCGCGCTCACCGCGCTCGCTCGCACCGGCTTCTCGCGGCTCACCGAGGCGGACACCCTGCTCGGTGAGCTCGACGAGACGGTCGGTGTCGACCGGGCGGATGCCATGCGGCTGGCGCAGCGCGTGGCCGACCCCGACGGAGCCCTGCGGGCGATCCTGCAGGTGGCCCGGCGCGACGCGGCGGCCGTGAGAGCGGCTGCCGCCGACGCGGGCGCGTGGCGTGCGCTGTGGGATCTGGTGGGGGCGTCCGACGGCTTCGCGGAGTTCTACCTTCGGCATCCCGATGAGCTCGTGCACCTGTCGGGTGCGGGCCTCACCGTTCCCGACGAGCAGTCGATGCGCGCCGAGCTGCTGGAATCCGTCGGCGACGTCGATGGATTCGCGTCGGAGGCTTCGGATGCCGCGTGGGTCGCGCTGCGGGTGCGCTACCGCCGCCTGCTGGCGCGTATCGCGGCATACGACCTCGGTCAGGACGACCCGGCGGGGGCGATCGACGTCGTCTCGGCGGCGTTGGCCGACATCGCCGGCGCGGCGCTGGAGGCGTCGCTGAGTGTCGCCCGCGCTCGGGTGTCGGCTCCCGGGCCCGGCGCCTTCCCCCGCGAGCAGGTCGAGGCCACCCGCTTCGCCATCATCGCGATGGGCAAGACGGGCGCGCGCGAGCTCAACTACGTCAGTGACGTCGACGTGATCTTCGTCGGAGGAACGTCCGACGACGATGTCGTCTCGGAGGCTCGGGCGATCGACATCGGTACCCGCCTCGCCGTGCAGACGATGCGCGGCATCTCCGGCCCCGAGATCGAGCCGCCCCTCTGGGAGGTCGATCCGAACCTGCGCCCCGAGGGCAAGCAGGGCGCGCTCGTGCGCAGTCTGGCGTCGCACCAGCAGTACTACGACCGGTGGGCGAAGAGCTGGGAATTCCAGGCGTTGCTCAAGGCGCGGGCGATCGCCGGTGACCCGGCCCTCGGCGCCGAGTACATCGCCGCCGTGCAGCCGCTGGTGTGGCACAGCGCCGCGCGCGAGAACTTCGTCGAGGGCGTCCAGCGCATGCGGGAGCGCGTGACCGAGCACATCCCCTCGGCCGAGGTGAACCGTCAGCTCAAGCTCGGGCCCGGTGGCATCCGCGACGTCGAGTTCACCGTGCAGCTGCTCCAGCTCGTACACGGCCTGACCGACGAGCGCATTCGCCAGCGCGGCAGCCTCGAGGCCCTCGAGGCGCTCGTGGCTGAGGGATACATCGGCCGCTCCGAAGCCGAGGCGTTCGCCCGCGACTACCGCACGCTGCGCCTGCTCGAGCACCGGTTGCAGTTGCGCGGGCTCCGCCGGACGGCGCTACTGCCCGAGAAGGACGACGACCTCCGAGTGCTCGCGCGCGCGACCCGGCTGGCCGACTCGGCATCCGGGGTCCAAGCGGCGTGGGAAGCCATCAAGCGCGAGGTCCGCGACATCCACGTGCGCCTGTTCTACCGTCCGCTGCTGTCGGCCGTGGCATCGCTGCCCGAGGGGGAGCGGACGCTGTCCACCGCGCAGGCGCGCGACCGTCTCGCGGCCATCGGCTTCCGCGACCCCGCCGGGGCGCTTCGCCACATCGCGGCACTGACCAGCGGCCTCAGCCGCAAGGCGACGATCCAGCGGCACCTCATGCCGGTCATGATCCGGTGGTTCGCCGACGGCGTCGATCCCGATTACGGCCTCCTCGTCTTCCGCCGCATCAGTGAGCGGCTCGGTAACACGCCGTGGTTCCTGCGCATGCTGCGCGACTCCGCGGGCGCGGCCGAAAGTCTCACGCGCGTGCTCTCGGGCTCGCGCTACATCGGCGAACTGATGGAGTGGATCCCCGAGTCCGTCGCCTGGCTCGACGACGATGCCCTGCTTCGACCTCGCTCGGGCAAAGCCCTCGAAGAAGAGGCGCGGGCGATCCAGACCCGTTGGCACAACATCGACGACGCCATGCGGTCGGTGCGGGCGCTGCGCCGCCGCGAGATGCTGCGGGTGGCCATGGCCGCGGTCCTCGGAACAGTGTCGCTCGAAGAACTCGCCGACGCCCTCTCGACGATCACGGAGGTGACGATCCAGGCGACACTGCGCGCGGTGCGACGCGTGGTCGTGCCGCCCGAAGACGACGACCTCGACTTCGCGGTCATCGCGATGGGGCGCTTCGGCGGGCGCGAGATGGGGTTCGGGTCGGATGCCGACGTCATGTACGTCTACCGCGCCAACGGCGTCGACCCGCAGCGCGCGGGTCAATTGGCGCTCAAACTCGTCGCCGGCATCCGGGAGCACTCGGAAGACCACCGCCTACCGCTCGACCTCGACGCCGAGCTCCGGCCCGAGGGCCGCAGCGGCCCGCTCGCCCGGTCCATCGAGGCGTATGCGGAGTACTACCGGCGATGGTCGCTGTCGTGGGAGGCACAGGCGCTGCTGCGCGCCCGGGGCGTCGCGGGCAGCGTCAAGCTCATCGCCGCGTTCATGGCGCTCGCCGACGAGGTGCGTTATCCGGCGTCGGCCGACCAGAACGGTCTGCGCGAGATCCGCCGTATCAAGGCGCGCGTCGAGAACGAGCGGCTCCCGCAGGGCGCCGATCCCGCGCGTCACCTCAAGCTCGGCCCCGGATCGCTCAGCGACGTCGAGTGGCTCGTGCAGCTGCTGCAGCTGCAACACGCCCGAGCCGTTCCGGCAATGCGCACCACCTCGACACTGACGGCGCTGAACGCTGCGGTCGAGGCGGGGATCGTCGAGGCCGACGCGGCGCAGAAGCTCGCCGCCGCCTGGCATCTCGCAAGTCGCCTGCGTTCGGCGAACACGCTCCTGTCGGGGCAGACGAGCGACGTCCTGCCCGCCGACCGGGTGCGACTCGACGGGATCGGGCGAATCCTCGAGTATCCGCCCCGCTCGGCGACGCGCGTCGAAGAGGACTACCTCGGTGCGACACGTCGGGCTCGGCGCGTCTTCGACAAGCTCTTCTACGGCTGAGGCGCATGGCTGCCGGGAGCTCCGGCATCCATGCCTACCTCGTGGCTCGTCGGTGCCGTACGTTGCCCGTCCGACGCCGGCCGCGGGTGCGTCCCGCGGACATCTGCTCCGAGCCCGCGAGCCTCACGACGCCATGAGGCGCTCTCGTACCTCGCGGCGCAGCACCTTGCCGATGAGCGAGCGCGGAAGGTCGTCGACCACGACGATGCGGCGCGGCACCTTGTACGCCGCCAGGCGCGTCTTGCAGTAGTCGCGCACCGTCTCCGACGAGATGTCGACACCGTCACGGACGACGATGGCAGCGGCGACGTCTTCTCCGCCGCGCGGCTTGGGTAGCGCGACGACCGCAGCACTCTCGATGTCGGGATGCGAGGTGAGCACGTCTTCGACCTCGGTCGGCGCCACGTTGAAGCCACCGGTGATGATGATCTCCTTCAACCGGTCGACGATGGTGACGAACCCGTCGGAGGACACCGTAGCGATGTCGCCGGTGCGCAGCCAGCCGCCGGGCAGCAGGGTGTCGGCGGTGTCGGCCGGGCGCTGCCAGTACCCCCGGAAGACCTGGGGGCCGCGCAGCAGCAACTCGCCCGCTTCTCCGAGCGGACGGTCGACGGCCGGGTTCTCGGGATCGACGATGCGGATCTCGGTACTGGGGAACGGCACGCCGACGGTTCCCGGCCGCCGCGAGGGGCCGATGGGGTTGCCCAGGGCGACCGGGGACGACTCGGTCATGCCGTAGCCCTCGACGAGCAGCCCGCCGGTGGCCTGTTCCCACCGGTCGACGGTCGCCACCGGCAAGCTCATCGCCCCGGAGATCGCGAACCGCACGCTCGTCAGATCGATCGAGCCGCGCGCGGCGGCGCGCGCGAGCTGGTCGTAGATCGGCGGGACCGCGGGCAGGAACGTCGGCGGGCTCTTCTTCGCGGCCGCGGCGACGAGATCGAGATCGTATTTCGGGAAGAGCACGAGCTTCGCGCCGATACTCATCGCGAACGTCAGGCACAGCGTCAGGCCGTACGCGTGGAAGAGCGGGAGTACGGCGTAAAACGTCTCTTCGCCGTCGTGGAGCCCCGGCACCCACGCCCGCCCCTGCATCGCGTTTGCCCGCAGGTTGGCGTGGGTCAGGATCGCCCCCTTGGGCGTGCCGGTCGTGCCACTGGTGTACTGCAGCAGGGCGATGTCATCGACCCGCGGGCCGGGGTGCTTCTTCGACAACGTGCCGCGGGTGAGCAGCTTCTCCCAGCGGCTCGGACGCTTCGACTGGGGTGTCGCCGTCAGTTGCGCGCGTGCCGTGCGGGCCTTGGTGATCGGCAGACGCAGGGCCAGCCGCTTGGAGAGCGGGAATGCGGCGGTGATGTCGACGCTCACGATGTGCTCGAGCGCGAGGTCGGACGGGAAATCGGCGACGGTGTCGGCGAGTTTGTCCCACACGATCGCGAAGCGAGCCCCGTGATCTTCGAACTGGTGGCGCAGCTCGCGCGCCGTGTACAGCGGATTGTGCTCGATGACGATGGCTCCCAGGCGCAACGCCGCGTAGAACGCGACGACGTGCTGCGGGCAGTTGGGGAGCACCAGCGCCACCCGGTCGCCCGCGCGGACGCCCAGCCGGCGGAGCCCTTCGGCGGCACGCGAGATGTCATCGCCGAGCTGCGCGTACGTCGTCTGCGCACCGAAGAACTCCAGGGCCACCTTCTTTGCGTACGACGAGACGGAGGCCGCCAGCATCTCGGGCAGGGTTTGCGATGGCACGTCGATCTCGAGCGGGACGCCCTCGGCGTACGAGGTCGACCACGGACGCGAGGCGTAAGGAGACTCCGGCATGCCTCCATCCTTCCAAGCCCCTCCGACATCCCGCCCGCACTTGACGGGGACGGACCCATCGGTCGTCCCTCTCGCCATGCGCCCGCGATCGGCCTACCCTGTGGGGCATGTGCCGCAACATCATCCCCCTGCACAATTTCACGCCGCCGGCCACGGACGCTGAATGCCACGACGCCGCACTGCAGTTCGTGCGCAAGATCGTGGGGACGACTACGCCGTCGCGAGCCAATGAGGCGGTCTTCGATCACGCCGTGGCCGAGATCACGGCGTCCGTCCGCCTGCTGCTCGACGACCTCGTCACCGCGGCACCGCCGAAGGTCCGCGAAGTCGAGGCCGCGAAGCGGCAGGCGCGTTCGGCCGAACGCTACGAGGCCATCCGGGTGTTCCAGGAGCAGAAGCGGGCCGAACGCACCGCCTGAACGCCTCGATGCCCGCCCCCGCGAGTGCGGGAACGGGCATCGGGGAGAGTCGGATCAGACGAACTCGGTGCGGCGACGACGACGCAGACGCAGGATCACGCCGACGGCGAGCAGTCCCATCGCCAGCACGATCGCGCCCAAGGGCAGAGCCGCACCGGTCATCGCCAGCGGCGAACCCCCGCCGTTCTGCCCCACGCCCGCAGCGCCCGCCCCGGCCGTGGGCGAGGGCAGAGGGGTGGGAGTGGTCGTCGGGGTAGGAGCCGCCGAGGCGGACACGCGGAACGACGCGGTCTTGACGACACCGGTCTGCGCACCGCTCACCGTGACTTCGTAGGTGCCCTCCGCCGTCGGGGCCGTGGTCGCGAAACGCGCGGAGCCGCGCAGCGCGTCGCGCTGCCCGAGGTCGCCTGTCGTCGACACCGTGCCGGCGAGCTGCCAGTCGGCCGCGAAGCCGTCGGCGGCCACCGTGAGCGGGTCGCCCGGGCGGACCTCGGCGGGCACGCTGACCGTCGCCTGCGCGCTGAGAGCGGCGAGGTTCTGCGAGAGGGCGAGGCCGTTCGCGGCGGTGAAGAACAGGTCGGTCTGGTCGGTGAGACCGACGACGTTCGCCGCACCCGGGCCGTACCCGGCGATACGCACCTGGGAGCCGGTGTGCTGCTGCGAGCCGCCTGCCGGCGAGGTTCCATACGCGACGATCAGGGGCTGGCCGTCGGCAGTGAGCAGGTGGGTGTTGAGGCCGGGGATCGCCGAGCCCACGATCTGGCTCGTGTGCGCGTGGTCGGCGGTGACGACCACGAGGGTGTCGCCCTGAGTGCGTGCGAACTCCAGGGCGACCTGCACGGCCTCGTCGAGGTCGACCGTCTCACCGATCTGACCGCAGGCGTTGGCGGCGTGGTCCTGCTTGTCGATGCTCGCGCCCTCGACCTGCAGGAAGAAGCCGTTGTCGTTGTCGAGCAGGTCGATCGCCTTAGAGGTGAGCGATGCCAGCGACAGACCCGTGGCCAGACGATCGGGGTTCTCCGTGCAGGAGACCGGAGCGGGGAGCTCGCCACCGGAGGTCAGATCGGTCGCCGCGGGGCCGTTCCAGCGGACGGGGAAGTTGCCCTCGCTGAAGAGCCCGAGCAGGGGCCGATCGGCATCCGCCGCGGTGATCGCGTCGAGACCGGCGGCATCGTCCACGAGGGCGTAGCCACGGTCGCGCGCCTGGTCCGAGAGCGTCCGCCCCTCCCAGGGGCCCGCCTTCGCCGTCTGCGCGAAGCTCGCCGCGCCGCCGCCGAGGGTGACGTCCGGGCGCACGTTGAGCAGCTGCTCGCTGATCGAGCCGAGGCCGCCGTTCTCGAGCGCCTCCGCGGAGCAGTTCTTCGACGCTTGCTCGGGGCCGTAGCATCCACGGGCCGAGATGTGGGCGATCTGCGCGCCCGGAGTGGCATCCTGGATCTCCGCGGTCGAGACGTTGCCGGTCTTGAGGCCGTTGGCTTTGGCGATCTCGAGCAGGGTGGCCTGCGGCGTGTTGGCGACGTCGACGCTGAGGCGACCGTTCACCGTCTTGGTACCCGTCGACCAGGCGCTGGCGGTCGAGGCCGACTCGGAGGCGTAGTTGGGCTTGCCCGCCTCATCGATCGAGTACGTCGTGTACTGCCCCGTCAGGGGGAGCGCGTCGATACCGGCGAACCGCCCCGCCGCGCCCTCGGCGTAGTCGCGCGCGACGGTGATCTCGGAGTCGCCCATGCCGTCGCCGATCAGCAGGATGACGTTCTTGGCGGGACCGTCGACGATCGACTCGCGCAGCAGGTCGGTCATGTCGCCGTCGTTGCGAGCCGCTCCACCGTGCTCGGTGATGTCGGGCGTCGCGGCCAGCGCGGGAGCGGCCACGAGGCCGATCGAGGTCGAGGCCGCCAGCGCGACGGCCACCGAGGCGGCGGCCGCGCGGAGGCGTCGGGAAGTGCGAGAGTCCATGGGGGAGTCCTTCGTCGGATCGGGGCGGCCGTCGACCGCACGCCAAGCCCACTGCCCGGTGGTCACCCCTTCGCGATGCCCAGGTGAAGATCAGGTGTCCAGACGGTAGTCAATCGCCCACCGGCGGTCAGCTCTCGGATACGCGCGCCTAGGCTCGGCTCGATGACCGTCGCCGTATCCCGCTCGTCCGACCGGCGCGCCGCCGAGCGTGCGGTCCGGCTTGCGCTGGCGGTCTTCCTCCTGGTCTGCGCCTGGGCCACGACGCACTTCGATGAAGCGGGCGGTCACCACGAGGGCACGGCGCACAGTGCCATCACGGTCGGTTCCCTCCTTCACGCGGATGACAACGCGATTCCGGATGCCGCGCTGGTCCCGCCCGTCGACACCGACGCGACGAACGTGGTCGCCGCCGACGGGTCGATCGATGTGGTTCTGCTCGTCCTCACCGCCGTCGTGTTCGTTGTCCTGAGCCTCCGCCCGCTCGCGGCGGTCCGCGGAGGGGCGATGCCGTCGGGAGCGCCGCCGCCACGGCGGCATCCTCTGATCGTCTTCGGTATCTCCCGTACCTGAGATCGCACGCCGCCGCTCATGCGGCGGATCGCGGCCGTCGAACGACGGCCGATCGTGTCGACCTCAGCTCGGGAGATCCCTCATGTCCGTCATCCCTGTCACTGCCCGCACCACCCGTTCGGCAGGTTCACCGCCTCGCGGTCGACGCCAGGTGCGGCTCGCCGCCGACGACCTCGCTCAGATCGTCGAATTCGCCGTGCGGGGCACCGACCCGGCGGCGCGAACCGTGCTCGCGCAGATCGCCGATCACGACGGAGCGGGCGCCTCCGAGGTGATCGCCGGGATCCTCGAACGCACATCACCCCGTCCGGTCCAGCCGAAGAACCGTCCCGTGGCACCGATCGCGACGGTGGAGCGCGTCGTGCCCGCCCCCGGGGAAGGCCTGGGGGCGGCGAAGACGCGTCACCTCAGCTCCGTCGCCGAGCGCCTCGGGGAGGGCGGGTCGGTGCTCTTCGTCGGCGCCGAGGGGACGGGCAAGACCCTGCGCGTACGGTGGATGGCCCATCAACGGAGACGTGCGATCACCACGATCGATCTCGCGACGACGCGCGATGTTCCGCTCGCACGTCTCGTCGACGCGGTCGCCTCCGCCACGGCATCCGGGATGACGGTGCACCTGGAGAATGCGCAGGTGCACGACGTCGAGGCACTCACGATGCTCGTGCGCGCCCGTGCCGGATCGGGTCTCGTCCTGGTGGAGACGATCGAGGCGCGCATCGATCTCGCCGTCGATGCGGTCATCGAGGTCGGCGTCCCCGACGTCGCCATGGTCGAGTCTCTCCTCCGTGACATGGTGGGCGACATCGACGACCGCGTCATCCGGGTGATCGCTGCTCTGCGCCAGGGCGAGACACCGCGCGCGATCAAGCAGGCGGTCGAAAGCGCCCGACGGTTCGCCGCGATGACGGAGATCGGCGTCGGAGAAGCCCTCCACGCGGCCACCGTGCAGCGCCTCAGGTCATGGCCGCCGCGGCGGCGCCGCGACGCCGCCGTCGCGCTGATGCACATCGCGGGGCTGAGCCAACGCGCTGTGCACGAGCTCACGGGGGTGAGTCGCGACACGCTGCGCCGTCATTCCTCTTCGATCGTGGTCGACGGAGACAGCAGCGCGGGGGCCGTCCGCTGACCGTCCCGCCGCAACGCGACGACGCCCGCCCCCGCGAAACGGCGGGGACGGGCGTCGGGTGGTGCTGCGGCGATCAGACCCCGAAGTACAGCTCGTACTCGAAGGGGTGCGGACGCTGGGCCATCGGCTGGATCTCGTTCTCGATCTTGTACTCGATCCAGGTGTCGATGAGCTCCTGCGTGAAGACGCCACCGGCGAGCAGGAACTCGTGGTCGGCGCGCAGGGCCTCGAGCGAGTCGAGCAGCGAGTTCGGAACCTGCGGGATGTTCGCGGCCTCTTCGGCGGGGAGCTCGTAGAGGTCCTTGTCGACGGGCTCGTGGGGCTCGATGCGGTTCTTGATGCCATCGATGCCGGCCATGAGCTGCGCGGCGAACGCGAGGTACGGGTTGCCCGAGGCGTCGGGGGCGCGGAACTCGATGCGCTTGGCCTTGGGGTTCGTGCCCGTGATCGGGATGCGGATGGCCGCGGAGCGGTTACCGGCCGAGTAGACCAGGTTCACCGGCGCCTCGAACCCCTTCACCAGACGGTGGTAGCTGTTGAGGGTCGGGTTGGTGAAGGCCAGCACCGCGGGAGCGTGCGCGAGCAGACCACCGATGTACCAGCGGGCGACGTCGGACAGTCCGCCGTAGCCGGTCTCGTCGTAGAACAGCGGCTTGCCGTCGTTCCACAGCGACTGGTGGGTGTGCATTCCCGAGCCGTTGTCACCGAAGAGCGGCTTGGGCATGAAGGTCGCGACCTTGCCCCACAGCTCGGCGGTGTTCTTGACGATGTACTTGAACTTCAAGATGTCGTCGGCCGCGTGCAGCATCGTGTCGAAGCGGTAGTTGATCTCCTGCTGACCACCGGTGCCGACCTCGTGGTGCGAGCGCTCGAGCGCGAAGCCCGCCTCGATCAGCTTGAGGGTGATGTCGTCGCGCAGGTCGGCCGTCTTGTCGACCGGCGAGACCGGGAAGTACCCGCCCTTGTAGGGGGTCTTGTTGGCGAGGTTTCCGCCTTCTTCCTGACGGCCGGTGTTCCACGCGCCTTCCTCGGAGTCGACCGAGAAGAAGCTCGAGTTCTGCTTCACCTCGTAGCGCACGTCGTCGAAGATGTAGAACTCGGCCTCGGGGGCGAAGAACGCCGTGTCGGCGATGCCGGTGGAGGCGAGGTACTTCTCGGCCTTCTTGGCGACCTGACGCGGGTCCTTCGAGTAGATCTCACCGTTGCGCGGGTTGTAGATGTCGAAGATCATCACGAGGGTCTTGGCCTCGCGGAACTGGTCGACGTACGCCGTGGTCACGTCGGGGATCAGCTGCATGTCCGACTCGTGGATGTTCGCGAACCCGCGGATCGACGAGCCATCGAACAGCTGCCCGACGGTGAAGAACTCCTCGTCGACGGTCGAGGCGGGGATGTTGAAGTGCTGCTGCACACCAGGAAGATCCGTGAAACGGATGTCGAGGAACTTGACGTCCTCGTCCTGGATGAACTTGAGCACCTCGGACGAATCTTTGAACATGAAGACTCCAGAGGTAGAACATTCGGGATCGGCGGGCCTCGCCCAGCCTCCTCGACCCTATACAGAACCGGTGTCTCGGCGATATCTCGCATGTTTCGGGCGTGTTACGCAGCCCCGATTACTCTGGATGCCGTGAGCGCACCCTCCGAGCACGACTATCCGGGCCAGCGACTGGGTCTTCCCCGCGAGGGGCGCGGCTCCATCGCCCGTCCGGGCCGAAGGATCGCCGCGCTCCTGATCGACGTCGTCAGCGCGGGCCTGGTCGGCTTCGCCTTCTTCTCGACACCCGATCCGGTGACCGGCGTCCCGTTCGCGAACCCGATCGCGGCCAACGTCATCTTCTTCGCCGTGCAGATCCTCTTCATCCCGCTGATCGGGGGAAGCCCCGGACACCGCCTCATGGGGATGCGCCTCGAGCTGGCATCCGGGGGATGGGTGGGGCTGTGGCGCCCGATCGTGCGAACCGTGCTTCTGGCCCTGATCATCCCCGCTGTGGTCTGGGACGCCGATCAGCGCGGTCTGCACGACAAGATCGTCGGCACCGTCCTCGTCCGAACGTGATGGAGGCACGAACGGAGAAGGCCCCCGCGACGGCGGGGGCCCTCTTCATCTCGGGATCAACTTCTTCATCTCGGGATCAGCGCGGGCGCGGCGACCGCATCTTGGTGGGATCGACGCCCTTGGGGATCGGCAGTGACGACAGCCCCTGCGAGACCGAGGACACGCGCTTGATGACGGCCGCCATCGTCGCACGGTCGACCTTCTTCGGGAGGCCTTTGATGGTCGAGGCGAGCTTCGCGATCGGCACCTCGTCGTCGCCGTGTCCGATGTAGAGCACCGTCACGGGAACGCCCGAGGCGATGCGCTGGACGCGACCGCGCTCCTCGCCCACGAGGCGCGTGAGGCGGCTGCGGTTGCCCTCACCGATGAGGACGACACCCCCGCGGCCGATCGCGCGGTACAGAGCCTCCTGCGTGCGCGGGTTGACGCCCACCGGGGTCTCGGAAGCCTGCCAGTTGCGGCCGAGGGACGACGACAGCACGTGGCCGGTGGCACCCGGCATGCCGTCGATCTTCTTGTACATCGCCGTGGTCGACAGGCGAGTCATGGTGATCATTGCGGCCAGGATGCCGGCCAGCAGGCCTGTCACCGCCCACAGGATGATGCTCCACACCGCCAGCGGCGGGATCAGGAAGCCGACGACCACGCCGAGGGCGATGCCCACCAGCACGATGCCGGCCAGCAGGAACGGCAGCCACCGGTACTCCTTCTGGGTGAAGGTGTAGAGGGTCTTGAGCTGCGAGAAGAAGCCCGGACGCTTCTCGGGCGTGGAAGTACGAGCGGCCATGAGAACGATTCTATCTTCGACACCGCCCCCTCCTCCCCAGAGCCGTGAACGCGTCATCCGTCCCCGTTCCGACGTCGCCACGCCGCGGGCGGTGCCACCCTTCGCCACCATCGGGGGATGAGCAGCTCCGCGACCTCCCTCCTGGTCGAACCGTTCGACGCCTACCTCCGGCGTCGCGCCCGAAGCGCCGTCGCGTTCACGGCGGGCGAGGCGGTCACGGCCGCGATAGCGCTGCTCCGTGGCTGCCGCGGCGCGACGGGACGATTCGCCGGCACACGATGGTGGCTGCGGGCCGATGGGTGCCCCGTCGCCGAAGAAGAGGAAGGGGGACCGGATGCCATCGCGGCCACGGCCGAGACGCTGGAGCGGATCGCGACGATCACCGACGACGACGCCACCCGAGACATGTTGACGCGCGCCCGGGAGAGCGTGCTCACTCTGCCGCCTCGCGAGTGGGATGCCGTCGAGCGCCGACTCTTCCAGCATGCCTGCCCGATCCCGCTCGTCTTGGGACCGTTGACCCCGGTGGCGGAGGCGCCGCCCGCGCCGGCCCGGCAGGTGACGAAGGGAGCGCCGTCACGCATGCTCGAGCTCGTCGACGCCGATCTCGCCGACGCCGTGCACGAGGTGTTGCGCGACGTGCGTGCGCGATGGCGCAGCTCGCCGGCCGTCCGCTTCGGCGCGCTGTGCACCGCCGGTGCGGTCATCGTGGTGACGGCTCTGCTGGCGTGGCCGACCCACGACGGGTCGGCGGCGTCGGCGCCCGAGCCGTCGGTCGCACGCGCCGCCGGCGGGTCTCCGTCGGCGAATGCACCATCGGCGCTCGCCCCGTCCACCGGCGAGCAGCCGGTATCCGTCGCGCCGACGGTGACACCTCCGTCACTGCCGCCCGATGAGGCCGTGAGCGAGCCCGAGCAGCAGCGACAGGCAAGCCCTTCGTCGCCCGGCGAGTTCGTCGGGACCGCCCGCGACCTGTTCGCGGAGATCGATCGATGCGACGGTGATGCCGCGTGCGTGGCGTCATATGAGGAGGACTCGGGGTTCCCGCGTGAGCCGCTGATCGCCGGCGCGGACGACGCCGACATCCACCTCGTCGACGACTTCGGCGGAGTCGTCGTCGTCCGGCTCAGCGTCGACTCCACCACGCAGTACGTGACGCTCGTCAGGCAGGAAGACCGATGGCTGGTCCGCGCCGTCAGAGCGGTCGCGGACCAGCCATCATGAGCCGGTGTTCAGCTTCGTCAGATGCCGAGGTCGCCTTCGAACTGCGCCGCTTCGAGGCGTGCCTTGACCGCGCCGAGGAAACGGGCAGCGTCCGCACCGTCGATCGTGCGATGGTCGTACGACAGTGCGAGGTACACGTAGGAGCGGACCGAGATCGCGTCCTTGCCGTCGACCGACACGACACCCGGCTTCTTCACGACGGCCCCGAGACCGAGGATGGCCGACTGCGGCAGGAAGACGATCGGGGTGTCGAACAGCGCGCCGCGCGAACCGGTGTTGGTCAGCGTGAACGTGCCGCCGGCGAGCTCGTCGGGCTTCAGCTTGTTGTCGCGCGTGCGCGCGGCGAGATCGGCGATCTCGCGAGCGAGCTGTGCGATGTTCTTGTCGCCCGCCTCCTTGATGACCGGCGTCAGCAGACCACGCTCGGTGTCGACAGCGATCGCGACGTTCTCCTGGGCGGGGTAGACGATCTCGTCGCCCTCGACCGTGGAGTTGATGATCGGGTACGACTTGAGCGCCTCGATGGCCGCGATCGCGAAGAACGGCAGGAACGACAGCTTGTCGCCCGTCTTCTGCTGGAACTCGCCCTTCATCCGGTCGCGGAGGGCCGCGACCTTCGTCACGTCGACCTCGACGACCGTCGTCAGCTGAGCCGTCGCCTGCATCGACGCGACGGCGCGCTCGGCGATGACCTTGCGCAGACGCGACATCTTCTGGGTGGTGCCGCGCAGCGGCGAGACCTCCACTGGCGCCGGAGCAGCGGCGGGCGCGGCAGCCGCGGGAGCGGACGACGCGGCGGGTGCGGCTTTGGCTGCCTCGGCGGCCTTCAGCACGTCTTCCTTACGGATGCGACCGCCCACGCCGCTGCCCGTGACCGAGGCCAGGTCGACGCCCTGCTGCTGCGCCAGACGGCGCACGAGGGGCGTGACGTAGGTGATGTCGTCGTTCGACGACGCGGCCGGGGCCGGAGCTGCAGGCTTCTCCTCCGCAGCCGGAGCGGCGGGCTTCTCTTCTGCGGCGGGGGCCGGGGCGGCGGGCTTCTCTTCCGCGGGCGCGGGCTTCTCCGCGGCGGGGGCAGGCTGCTCGGCCGGCTTCTCTTCGGCGGCCGGAGCGGCGGGCGCCTCGGGCTGCGCCGCGGGAGCCGCACCGCTGCCGATGCGGGCGAGGGCGGCACCGACATTGACCGTCTCGTCTTCCTGCACGAGGATCTCCTGCAGCGTGCCCGCGACGGGCGAGGGAATCTCGGTGTCGACCTTGTCGGTCGAGATCTCGAGCAGCGGCTCATCGACGGCGACGTCGTCGCCGACGGCCTTCAACCAGCGGGTCACCGTTCCCTCGGTCACGCTCTCGCCCAGTTCGGGCAGCTTGACCTCGGTCGAGTCGCCATCGGCCGCCGGAGCCGGCTGCTCCGCCGGGGCCGACTGCTCGGCCGGCGCAGACGCGGCGGGCGCGGCTTCCTCGGCGGGAGCCGACTCCTCTTCGGCCGGAGCGGCCTGCGGGGCATCGTCGGACGACGTCGCGCCCGAGCCGTCGCCGATCTTGGCGAGGACGGCGCCGACCTCGACGGTCTCGTCTTCCTGGACGAGGATCTCTTCGATCACGCCCGCGACGGGCGAGGGGATCTCGGTGTCGACCTTGTCGGTCGAGATCTCCAGCAGACCCTCGTCCTCCTGGACGGTGTCACCGACCTGCTTGAGCCAGCGGGTGACCGTTCCCTCGGTGACGCTCTCGCCGAGAGCGGGGAGGACGACGGAAGTGCTCATGAATAGTTCTCCTTCGTACCGGATGCGGTATCTAGCTTAGTGACCGGTTTGTGGTCAGAGTGCGTGCAGGGGCTTGCCGGCGAGGGCCAGGAAGGCCTCGCCCAGCGCTTCGCTCTGGGTGGGGTGAGCGTGGACGAACGGTGCGATGTCTTCCGGGTGCGCTTCCCACCCGACGGCGAGTTGCGCCTCGGAGATGAGTTCGCCCACCCGATCGCCCACGAGATGCGCCCCGATGACGGGCCCGTCGACCCGCCGGACGATCTTGACGATTCCCGAGGTGCCGATGATCTCGCTGCGGCCGTTGCCGGCGAGGTTGTACTCGTACGCCTTGACGGCCTCGGATCCATAACGATCCTGGGCCTGAGCCTCGGTGAGCCCGACGGAGGCCACTTCCGGGTGCGAATAGGCGACGCGGGGAACGTGCACGTCGGGCACGAGCACGGGCGTCAAGCCCGCGATCTCCTCGGCGACGAAGATGCCCTGCTGGAACCCGCGGTGCGCGAGCTGCAGGCCGGGCACGATGTCGCCCACGGCCCACACGTGCGCGGACGCCGTGCGCAGACGGTCGTCGGTCTGCACGAAGCCCCGGTCGAGCACGACTCCCGCCTCCTCGTAGCCGAGGCCCGCCGTGACGGGCCCACGCCCGACGGCGACGAGGACGTAGTCGGCCACGAGCTCCGATCCGTCGTCGAGGGTGACGGTCGCGGCATCCGTGGTCTGCGAGAGCGAGGCGAAGCGACGACCGAGCTGGAACGAGATCCCGCGCTTGCGGAACGCCCGCTCCAGCGCCTTGCTCGACGACACGTCCTCGGCGGGCAGCAGGTGCGGCAGCGCCTCGACGATCGTGACCTCGACGCCGAACGAGCGCCACACGCTGGCGAACTCGACGCCGATCACCCCGCCGCCCAGCACCACGACGCGCTCGGGGATGACGTCGAGGTCCAGCGCCTGCTCGCTCGTGAGGACGCGGCCGCCGATCTCGAGGCCCGGCAGACTCCGGCTGTACGAGCCGGTCGCCAAGATGACGTCGGTGCCCCGGTACACGTCGTCGCCGACGCGGACGGCGGGGCCGGTCTCGAGCGTGCCCTCACCGGACACGACGCGGATGCCGCGCGCCGAGATGAGACCCTCGAGTCCCTTGAACTTCTTGGCGACGATGCCCTCGCGGTAGGCACGCACGCGAACGGGGTCGATCCCGCCGAGGGTGACGTCGACGCCGATGTCGGCGGCGCCCCGGGCGGCGTCGGCCACCTCGCCCGCGTGCAGCAGAGCCTTGGTCGGGATGCACCCGCGGTGCAGACACGTGCCGCCGAGTTTGTCCTTCTCGACGAGCACGACGTCTTTTCCGAGCTCGGCGAGGCGGATCGCCGCAGCATATCCGCCACTTCCGCCGCCCAGCACGACGACGTCTGCCGTGTGGTCCGTCATCGTGCCGCCTCCGCGGAGAGCATCTCGACGAGCGAACGGACCGTCGCGCCGGTCACACCCTTGTCGGTGTACCCGAACGGCGCCGACTTGTTCATACCGACTCCGGCGATGTCCAGATGCACCCAGGGGATGCGGGCAGCGTCCGGATCTTCGGAGACCCGACCGATGAAGTGCCGCAGGAAGAGACCGGCGAAAAGCGAGCCGCCCGCCGGGTCGCCGATCTTGGCGTTCTGCAGATCGGCGATGGGGGAGTCGAGGTCGTCGACCATGTGGTCGGGCAGGGGCAACTGCCACGCCGGCTCGGAGGCACGGCCGGCCGCCGCGAGGTACTCCGCCACGGCGTCGTCGTCGCCCATGACACCGGCGTGGCGGTTTCCGAGGGCGACCGTGATGGCACCGGTCAGCGTGGCCACATCGACGATGAGGTCGGGCTTCTCACGGCTGGCCGCGGCCAGACCGTCGGCCAGCACGAGGCGCCCCTCCGCGTCCGTGTTCAGGACCTCCACGGTGGTGCCGTCGAGCGTGCGCAGCACGTCTCCGGGACGGATGGCCCGGCCGGACGGCATGTTGTCGGCGATGCACAGCCACGCGCTGACCCTGACCGGCAGGCGTATCTCGGCTGCGGCTTTCAGCACCGCGAGCACGGTGGCGGCGCCGCACATGTCGTATTTCATGCCGACCATGGATGCCGCGGGCTTGAGCGACAATCCGCCGGTGTCGAACGTGATCCCCTTGCCGACCAGCGCGACGTGACGCTGGGCACCCGCGGGGGAGTAGTCCAACCGCACCAGTCGGGGCGGACGGTCGGACCCCTGCCCGACACCCAGGATGCCGCCATACCCGCCCTCGCGGAGGGCCGCCTCGTCGAGCACCTCGACCTCGACGGGGAGTCCCTCGACGGCCTTGACGGCGGCGTCGGCGAAGTCAGCGGGTCCGAGCCACTCGGCGGGGGTCGTCACCAGATCTTTCACCAGCGCCACAGCGCCCGAGACGGCGGCGACGGCGACGGTGTCGGCGTCGGACGGCGCCGCGGACGCGAAGACGCTGACGCGCGCGGCGCGCACCTTCGCGGACTTCTTCTTGTAGTCGGCGAAGCGATACCCGCCGAGGGCCGCGCCCTCGGCCAGCGGACGCCACGGGGCGTCGACGAGGGCCTGGACCGCCACGTGCGAGAACCCGGTGAGCTGACGAACGCCCGTACCCGCGGCATCCCGCAGCGCCGAGTCACTCGGATCGGTGCCCGCACCCACGACCGCCAGCGGCGTGTTCACGCCCGGCACGTGCACCCGCTGGAAGGAGCCGGTCGCGCCCGTGAAACCGACGGCCGACAGTGCGCCGCCGAGGCCGTCCCATCCGTCGGGATCCGGTGCCCCCTCCGAAACAGTCGGGACGATCAGGAGGATCGCGTCGGCGTCGGACTCGAGAACGGGGGCGTCGGTGTACGCCACAGAGGGGAAGGGCATGGTGTCCATCCTAGGTTCGCGCGTGTTCGCTAGCAGCGGGACGCACCGCCGCCGGCCCGGGGGGAGCGCTCGTAAAGTGGACGTATGCCCGTATCCGCACCGCTGTACGACCGCGCTCCCGCGGCACCGCCCGTGCCGTCGGGCTTGCCGCTGGTGATCTCGCTCACCGGGTTCACCGACGCCGGTGGCGCCGTGACGCGGTTGGTCGAGTACTTCCGCAACGACCTCGAGCCCAACCCCGTGGTCGTCTTCGACAACGACCTGCTGCTCGACTACCGCGCTCGCCGGCCGATCATCACTTTCGTCGAGGACCACCTCACCGACTACCGCCCCGCGCGTCTCGAGCTGTCGCTCGCGCACGACTCGACGGGGCAGCCCTTCCTTCTGCTCGCCGGCTACGAGCCCGACTTCCTCTGGGAGGCCTTCGCCGAGTCCGTGCTCGAGTTGGCGGCCGGGCTCCAGGTGTCGTCGGTGACGTGGGTGCACGCGATCCCCATGCCCGTGCCGCACACCCGCCCGATCGGCACGACGGTCAGCGGAACCCGTCCCGACCTCGCCGAAGCCCACTCGGTGTGGCGTCCCCACACGCAGGTCCCGTCGACGGCGGGCCACTTGCTGGAGTTCCGCTTCGCCGAGGCCGGAGCCAAGGTGGTCGGCTTCGCCCTGCTCGTTCCCCATTACCTGGGCGACACCGAGTACCCGGCGGCCGCCCTGGCCGCCCTCGACAGCCTCACCGCCGCCACGGGCCTGGAGTTCTCGGGCGAGGTGCTGCGCGAAGAGAATCGTGAGTTCCTCACGAAGGTCACCGAGCAGGTCGAGGCCAGCGACGAACTCACGCGCATGCTCGAGAACCTCGAAGAGCGTTACGACGCCTACATGGCGGGCTCGACACAGGCGACGCCGATCATCCACACGGGCGATCTGCCCAGCGCCGACGAGCTGGCCGCCGAGCTGGAGCGCTTCCTCGCGACGCGTCCCGGCGACGACGATCGCCGCGGCAAACTCGGCTGACCCGACGACGGCGGCTCCCCGCCGACGACGCCGAACCTATTCAGAGCGCCGAGTCCCCGGCATCCGGGAATGCTCGTCGGCGCGTCCGCGTTGTCTACGCATAGATCCCCGGTCCACGTCAAGTCCTGGTCCGAGGATGTGAGACAATAAAGAACCTGACCCATTGTCAACCGGTCCAGGAGCCCCCGCTCCTCGGATCGGGACTTGACAAGGGTCTTACTAGTGTCCGAGAACGACCGGCGGCCGTGCAACGTACGTTCCCGGTGAAAGGCGAAACGTGGCAGGCACGACAACCAAGACCCGCTCCCGGAGTGCGAAGGACGCCGAGCTCGAGAACTCCGAGGAGACCGTGACGGCGTCGACGACGACGACCGCGAAGAAGGCTCCCGCCAAGAAGGCCCCCGCCAAGGCCAAGGCCGCGCCGGCCAAGGCGAAGACCAAGGCGAAGAAGGACGACGACCTCGACGAAGACGAAGAGGTCGACGAAGAGGCCGAGGTCGCGCTCGAGGCCGACGACAGTGATGACTCGGAAGACTCCGACGACGCCGTCAAGACCGACGCGAAGAAGGCCGACGACGAAGACGACGACGATGCCCCGGCCAAACCCGCCGAGGTTCTGCCCCAGGGCGCGATCGTCATCTCCTCCAGCGACGAAGACGACGTCCCCGTCTACTCGGCGCAGATCACCGGTGCAACGGCCGACCCGGTGAAGGACTACCTGAAGCAGATCGGTAAAGTCCCGCTGCTGAACGCGGCCGAAGAGGTCGAACTCGCGATGCGTATCGAGGCGGGCCTGTTCGCCGAAGAGAAGCTGTCGAACATGTCGGCGGCCGAGAAGACGAACCAGCTCGGTCTCGACCTTCAGTGGGTCGCTCGTGACGGTCAGCGCGCCAAGAGCCACCTGCTGGGTGCCAACCTGCGCCTGGTCGTTTCGCTCGCAAAGCGCTACACCGGTCGCGGCATGCAGTTCCTCGACCTCATCCAGGAGGGCAACCTGGGCCTGATCCGTGCAGTCGAGAAGTTCGACTACACCAAGGGCTTCAAGTTCTCGACCTACGCCACCTGGTGGATCCGCCAGGCGATCACGCGCGCGATGGCCGACCAGGCCCGCACCATCCGCATCCCGGTGCACATGGTCGAAGTCATCAACAAGCTCGCGCGCGTTCAGCGTCAGATGCTGCAAGACCTCGGTCGCGAACCCACGCCCGAAGAGCTCAGCCGCGAACTCGACATGACCCCTGAGAAGGTCATCGAGGTGCAGAAGTACGGCCGCGAGCCGATCTCGTTGCACACGCCCCTCGGCGAAGACGGCGACAGCGAGTTCGGTGACCTCATCGAGGACACCGAGGCCGTCGTCCCCGCCGACGCGGTGGGGTTCACGATGCTGCAGCGTCAGCTCGAGTCGCTCCTCGATTCGCTCAGCGAGCGTGAGGCGGGCGTGATCCGCATGCGCTTCGGCCTCGGCGACGGTCAGCCCAAGACCCTCGACCAGATCGGCGACACGTTCGGCGTCACGCGCGAGCGCATCCGTCAGATCGAGTCGAAGACCATGGCGAAGCTGCGTCACCCCAGCCGTTCGCAGTCGCTCCGGGACTACCTCGAATGAGCGGCGAGGCCAACGCCGGCAAGGCGCTCACCCGCACCGTCGAGGGCACCTCGTACGCCCGCATCCCGATCCGAACCCGGGTCGTCATGCCGGGCGACGACCTCGACGCCTTCATTCTCGAGTACGCGAAAGATGCCGTGCAGCCGGGCGACCTGCTGTTCGTCACCGAGAAGATCGTCGCGATCACGCAGGGACGCTCGTACAAGCTCGACAGCATCCAGCCCAGAAAGCTCGCGCTGTTCCTGTCCAAGTACGTCACCCGCACGCCCTACGGCATCGGACTCGGCATGCCCGAGACGATGGAGATGGCGTTGCGCGAATGCGGGACGCCCCGCATCCTGTTCGCTGCGGCCGTCTCGGCCGTGACGAAGGCGTTCGGGCGAAAGGGCGATTTCTACCGCATCGCCGGCGATAAGGCCCGCGCGATCGACGGCCCCACCTCGGGCACGATCCCGCCGTACAACCAGGCCGTGGTGCTGGGGCCCGACCGCCCGCGCGAGGTCGCTGCGCGCCTGAAGTCGCTGCTCGGCGGCGACCTGCAGGTGGCGGTCGTCGACATCAACGACCTGGGCGGCAACATCCTCGGTTCGACGATGGACAAAGCGGGAGAGAAGCGCCTCGTCGCCATCCTGAAAGACAATCCGCTCGGTCAGGGACACGAGTCCACGCCGCTGGGCATCGTCCGCCACGGCTGACGCGACCCTGCGAAGGCCCGCTCCGTTCACGGGGCGGGCCTTCGCCGTATCCGGATGCCACGACTCGGAGCCGGCCCCCGCGACACGCTCGGGGTCCTCGACGCTGGGGCCGTCGACGCCGGATGTCGCAGCCCGTCGAAGCCACCGGGATAGAGCGAAGGCCCGCCCCTCGCGGGAGCGGGCCTACGCGGCATCCGGTGTCAGAAACCGATAGCGGCCTGGTAGCGCGGCTTGTGACCGGTGCGGATACCGGTGACGCTCGGCTTGTTCTCGTAGACACCGGCGCCCCAGTTGCCCTCGACGAGCACGGGGCCGTCGGGGCCGACGACGATGTCCCAGCCGACGTACTGCACCTGCGGCACGACGCGCGCGACCTGATCGACGAACGCCTTGACCTCTTCGATCAGCGGAAGCTGGAAGTCGGCGATGCGGACACCCGAATCGGGGTGCAGCTCGTGCACGTGCCCGTGGGAGTCGTACCCGGCCCCGAGCGCGCGACCGTCGTCATCGAGCATCGTGTAGAAGCCGCCGAACGTCATCTGGTCACTGACAGCGCCGCGGCCGAACTTCTGGGCCATCGCGAGGATGTGCGTCGTCTCTCCGTCGAAGAACGCGGTGACGCGCGTGGTGTTCACGGTGCCGGGGCAGACCGCGGCAAGGTCGTCGTGCTGACGGATGACCTCCTCGACGAGGATCTCGCCGCGTTCGAGCAGACCGCGGTGGAAGGCGTCCCAGTCGGCGACCTCGGCCGCGTGGTATCGGTGCACACCGGTTCCCGCCTGGCCGACGGGCTCCTTCGTGACGACGGTGCCCAGACGCTCGGCGAAGGCGCGCAGCTCGTCGGCGTTGTGGGCATCGACCACCATCCACTCGCGGCGGAGGAACTCGCTGAAACGCCGGTCGAAGGCGACCTTGTCCTGGAAGATGCCGCGGAAGTCGGGGTGGTCGTACTTCTGCGAAATCTGGTTCGACACCGGGTGCGTCATGTACGTCGCGCGCTCGGCCGGGGTGAGGATCGCGAAGTCGTAGTCGATGTAGTCCTGGAACCCGACGTTCTTCACGCCCGCCTGGAAGAGCATGTCGCCGACGACGAGCGGCAGCGATTTGCCGTGCTGCGCCGAGGCCTCTTTGGCCCGTTCGATCACCGAGCCCACGTCGATGCGGCGGGCACGTCCGGCGAGGTAGCGCAGACGGGTGACGGGGGAGAAGCCGTGGGTAGGCATGCACGCTCCGGGGTCGGGGACGACGGACCCCGTTAGTCTAGATGTGTGACCTCCACGCTCCCTGCCCGCGCGCCCGGGGCCGGGACAGTGGCGCCGGTAGCCCTCGTTTCGGAGGCCGCGCTGCGCCGGAACGCCGGGCGGGCCGTGGGCGGTCGCGACGACGTGCTGACAGCGGACGGGTGGGGCCACGGCGCCGAATGGGTGGCATCCGTGCTCGCCGATCTCGGGCTGGATGCCGCGGCCCTCGACGCCGCGGTCCTGTACGGCCTCCCGGGTTCCGCCACCACGCCCGTCCTGTCGCTGCGCGGGCGCGCCCTGGGCACCAAGCCGCTGCTGCGGGGCGAGGGCGTCTCGTACGGCTACACCCACCGCGCGCCCGCCGACACGAACGTGGCGCTCGTCACGGGCGGATACGCGCAGGGCGTCGTGCGCTCCCTCGGCAACGTGGCCACCGTGGCCATCGAGGGGTGTCGCCACCCGATCGTCGGTCGCGTGGCGATGGACGTCTGCGTCGTCGACGTCGGCGGCACCCCGATCCCGCGCGGCACCGAAGTCGTCTTCTTCGGCGATCCGGCCGCCGGTCACCCCTCCCTCGCGGAGTGGATGGATGCCACGGGCTGGAGCGCAGCCGAGATCGTCGCCGCCGTGGGCGCGCGGTCCGACCGCCGGGTGTCCGCGTGAGCGCGGTCTACCGCGTCGATCTCGACGCCTTCGCACGCAACCTCCGCCGCGTGCGCGCGGCCGTGGCGCCTGCCGCGCACATGCTGGTCGTCAAGGACGACGCGTACGCCCACGGGCTCGATGCGCTCGTGCGCCGGGCGTGGGATGAGGGCGTCCGCTGGTTCGGCGCCTTCGACGTCGCCACCGGAGGCGCGGTGCGCGCGGCGGTCGGCCCCGAAGCCCGCATCTTCGTCTGGCTCATCGGCGGATTCGACGACCTCGCGGCCGGGGTGGCCGCCGACCTCGACCTCGGCATCGGCGACGAAGCGCTGCTCGACGACCTCGCCACTCTCACCGGGGGCCCGGCCCGCGTGCACCTCAAGATCGACACCGGCCTCCACCGCAACGGCATCCGTCCCGAGCAGTGGGACAGCGCCCTCGCACGGACCTCCGTTCTCGTCGCCGACGGTCGAGCGGTCTTCGAGGGGATCTGGTCGCACATCTCCGAAGCCTCGGATGCCGACGACGACGACGCCAGAGCGCTGTTCCTGGCCGCGCGCGACGCGGCGCGCGCCGCGGGCCTTCACCCACGCTTCTCCCATTTGGCCGCCAGCGCCGCCGGCTTCGCCCGCGGGGAGTTCCGCGAAGACCTCGTGCGGGTCGGGGCGTTCTCGTACGGCATCCGGCCCGCCGGAGGCCCCGGCGAAACCGAGCTGGGCATCGAACCCGTCGCCGCCCTGGTCGCAACCGTGAACGCCATCGACCCGGCGGGCGTGCACCTCGACGTGGGCAGTCTGCACGGCCTGCCGAGCACCCTCTCCGGGCACTTCGACGTCGCCACCCCTGCGGGCCCCCGCCGCGTCGAGGACATCGGTGCGACCGAGACCGTCGTCGCGCCGTGGGACGATGCCCGAACGGGCGACGAGATCGTCGTCTTCGGTCGAGGGGCGCTGTACAGTGCGACCGATCTCGCGGAGATCATCGACACCATCGGCGAGGAGATCGCGTTGCGCGTGTCGCCCTCGCTCCCTCGCGTCTACACGGCGTGAACGTCAGGACACAGAAAAGGCCCCGGCCCGCTTCGGAGGAAGCGGTCGGGGCCGGATCTGGTGTGAGGGCTCAGTCGGCGGACGAGAGGCGCGCGGTCTCGTCGTGCCACGACGTGGCGATGCTGCGCAGCTTCTCTTCGTACTTGCGTCCGTGGTGCGCGCAGAACAGCAATTCGCTGCCGTTGACCTCGGCGGCGATGTATGCCTGCGCGCCGCAGGAGTCGCAGCGATCCGCCGCCGTCAGACGGTGGTCGAGAACAATCGCGTCGGGTGCGGTCGTGGTGGTCATCTCGGGTGCCCTCCTCATGTGGTCGTGGGCGAGTCTCCATATACAACCACGCGGATGTTTCCCCTATGCCGCGCCTTGATCACATTTCGCTGTGCGCGTACGGCGACCCCACCTCGCTGTGTGTCTGCCAGGCGATGTCGGTGGCCCCGATTACGCTGGGAGATCGTGACGTCCGAGTACTCCGCCCACCACCTGCAGGTCCTCGAGGGCCTCGAAGCCGTGCGCAAGCGCCCCGGAATGTACATCGGCTCCACCGACTCCCGCGGTCTCATGCACTGCCTCTGGGAGATCATCGACAACTCCGTCGATGAAGCCCTCGCCGGGCACGGCACCCGCATCGACATCGTGCTGCACGCCGACGGCAGCGTCGAGGTGCGCGACCGCGCGCGCGGCATCCCCGTCGACGTCGAACCGCGCACCGGTCTGACCGGTGTCGAGGTGGTCTTCACCAAGCTCCATGCCGGGGGAAAGTTCGGTGGCGGCTCGTACGCGGCATCCGGTGGTCTGCACGGTGTCGGCGCGTCGGTCGTCAACGCCCTGTCGGAACGCCTCGACGTCGAGGTCGACCGCGGCGGCAAGACCTACGCGATGTCGTTCCATCGCGGTGAGCCCGGGCTCTTCGCCGGAGACGGCCCCGACGCACCCTTCACGCCGTTCGAGCGCAGCAGCGAGCTGCGGGTCGTGGGCAAGGCGCCGCGCGGTGTCACGGGCACGCGCATCCGGTACTGGGCCGACCGGCAGATCTTCACGAAGGACGCAGCCTTCGGCCACGACGAACTCGTGCAGCGCGTTCGCCAGACGGCGTTCCTCGTGCCCGGGCTCGAGCTCGTGGTGTTCGACGAGCGCGCGGAAGAACCGGTCGAGACGAGCTACCGCTTCGACGGGGGCATCTCGGAGTTCGCGGAGTTCCTCGCCCCCGATGCCGCGGTCACCGACACCTGGCGCCTGAACGGCACCGGAACGTTCACCGAGACCGTTCCGGTGCTGCAACCCGGCGGGTCGATGATTCCCACCGAGGTTCAGCGCGAGTGCGAGGTCGACATCGCGGTGCGCTGGGGGACCGGCTACGACACCACCTCACGCTCCTTCGTCAACATCATCGCCACGCCCAAGGGCGGGACCCACCAGCAGGGCTTCGAGCTGGGTCTGATGAAGGTGCTGCGCACGCAGGTGGAGCAGAATGCCCGCAAGCTCAAGGTGGGAGGCGACAAGGTCGAGAAAGACGACCTGCTCGCCGGTCTCACCGCGGTGTTGACCGTACGCTTGCCCGAGCCGCAGTTCGAGGGGCAGACCAAAGAGGTGCTGGGCACCCCCGCGGTACGCCAGATCGTGGCCTCCGTCGTCCAGAAAGAATTGGCGGAGCGATTCGCCTCACCCAAGCGCGACGACAAGGCGCAGACCGCGCAGTTGCTCGAGAAGATCGTGTCCGAGATGAAGGCGCGCATCTCGGCCCGCACGCACAAAGAGACGCAGCGTCGTAAGAACGCGCTCGAGTCGTCGTCGCTGCCGTCGAAGCTCGTCGACTGCCGCTCGAACGACGTCGACAACTCCGAACTGTTCATCGTCGAGGGAAACTCCGCCCTCGGCACCGCGCGCGATGCACGCAACAGCGAATATCAGGCGCTGCTGCCCATCCGCGGCAAGATCCTCAACACGCAGAAAGCGTCGATCAGCGACATGCTGTCGAATGCGGAGTGCGCCTCGATCATCCAGGTCATCGGGGCCGGGTCGGGTCGGTCCTTCGACCTCAGTGCCGCCCGCTACGGCAAGATCATCCTCATGAGCGACGCCGACGTCGACGGTGCGCACATCCGCACCCTGCTGCTGACGTTGTTCTTCCGCTACATGCGCCCTCTGGTGGAGGCCGGGCGGGTCTTCGCGGCCGTACCGCCGCTGCACCGCGTCATCGTGATCAACCCGGGCTCCAAGCCCAACGAGACGATCTACACGTATAGCGAGCAGGAGCTGCACACACTGCTCGCGCGCCTCAAGAAGTCGAACAAGCGCTGGCAAGAGCCCATCCAGCGCTACAAGGGCCTCGGCGAGATGGATGCCGACCAGCTCGCGACCACCACCATGGACCGCGCCGGCCGTACGCTCCGTCGCGTCCGAGTGAAGGACATGGAGGGCGCAGCCCAGGTGTTCGACCTGTTGATGGGCAGCGAGGTCGCGCCGCGCCGCGAGTTCATCGTGCATTCCAGCGACCGGTTGGCCCGCGAGAGCATCGACGTCTGATCCGGGCGGCGCAGTCTCGCCCCGACGCGCCGCCGCGCGGCGCCCACCGCCGCGGGGCACCCGCCACCGACGCGTAGACCTGAGCGTCGACCGCTCCGCCGCCCACAGGGCGCGGCCCGCATCGTGCAAGCTGGTGCGGCCGAGCGGCCCGGCTCAGCGAACGACGGTGCCGATCGCGCCCACCGCGGCGTCGAGGGGCTGGCCCGAGGCGTCGCGCTTCGCGCCCGGCTCGGGCAACGCCCGCACCGAACCATCCGTACCCACCGCGCGCGGTTCGATACCGACCCAGGCGAGCACCAGGGCATCTTCGCCGCGCAGAAGCCGCTGTGCACGAACGCCGCCGGTGGCGCGCCCCTTCGCGGGGAACTCCGTGAAGGCCGAGACCTTCGCGCTGCCGGCGTCGGCTCCGGCAAGCGCGGCCGACGAGCCGGCCACGGTGACCACGACGGCGTCGAACGCCGACGCACCCACGACGGCGAAGGCGATGGCGCGCGCCCCGTCAGAGAGGCGGATGCCGGCCATCCCTCCCGCCGAGCGCCCCTGCGGACGCACAGACGACGCATCGAAGCGCAGCAGCTGCGCATCGTCGGCGACGAACACCAGCTCTGCGTTGTCACCTGCGGGGGCCGCTCCGACGACACGGTCTCCGTCGCGCAACGCGATGATCTCGATCTCGTCCTTCGTCCCCAGCTCGCTCGCAGCGACCCGCTTGACCACACCCTGCTCGGTACCGAGGGCGATGGTGGGTCCGTCGGTCAGGGGAACGAGGCCGATGACCGTCTCGCCCTTGCCGAGCGCCAGATACTGCTCGACCTTCATGCCCGCGGCAACCTGCACCGAATTGGCCGGCACCGAGGGCAGGTCGACGGGGGAGAAGCGCACGAGGCGCCCCGCCGAGGTGACCGCACCGATGTCACCGCGCGTGGTGGTGTCGACGGAGGAGCGGATCGCATCGTGCTTCGACCGGCGGGTGGGCGCGACCACGCCACCGCCCGGCGCGTCGGCGACGAGCTCGGCCCGCACCATGCGCCCGGTGGCCGACAGGTAGACGCGGCAGGGCGCGTCGGCGATCTGCAGATCCGCGGCGGCGGCGGCCTTGGCCGACCGGGGTTGAACGGGTCCGCCGTTGAGCAGCAGGGTCCGTCGCGGCGTGCCGTACGCCTCGGCCGCGGCATCCAGTTCTCGGGCCACCTGCTGGCGCAGCAGCGTCTCGCTGCCGAGCAGCTCGACGAGCTGCGCGATCTCGGCGTTCAACTGGTCGCGCTCGGCCTCGAGCTCGATGCGCGAGAACTTCGTCAGACGTCGCAGACGCAATTCGAGGATGTACTCCGCCTGCGGATGCGAGAGGTCGAACACCTCCTGCAGCTTGGCGCGGGCCTGCTCGCCGTCATCGGACGAGCGGATGACCTGGATGACCTCATCGATGTCGAGGATCGCGATGAGCAGGCCCTCGACGAGGTGCAGCCGCTCGCGCCGGCGCGCCAGGCGGTACTCGCTGCGCCGGGTGACGACGCGGACGCGGTGGTCGAGGTACACGCGCAGGAGGTCGCGCAACCCCAGGGTCTGCGGCTGCCCGTCGACCAGGGCGACGTTGTTGATACCGAAGGAGTCTTCGAGCGGCGTCAGCCGGTAGAGGTGCTCGAGGACGGCCTTGGGGTCGAACCCGGTTTTGATGCCGATGACCAGCCGCAGACCGTGATGTCGATCGGAGAGATCAGTGACGTCGGCGATCCCCGCCAGCTTCTTCGCCTGCACCGCGTCTTTGATCTTCTCGATCACCCGCTCCGCACCCACGAGGTAGGGCAGCTCCGTGATGACGATGCCGGTACGACGCGGGCCGAGCGATTCGATCGATGCCTTCGCCCGCGTACGGAAGGTGCCGCGACCGTTCGTGTACGCATCCTTGATGCCGTCGAGACCGACGATGATGCCGCCCGTGGGCAGGTCGGGGCCGGGGACGAACTCCATGAGCTCTTCCACCGTCGCATCCGGGTGCTGGAGCAGGTGCGTCGCCGCCGAAACGACCTCGACGAGGTTGTGCGGGGCCATGTTGGTGGCCATGCCGACCGCGATGCCCGTCGCGCCGTTCACGAGGAGATTGGGGAAGGCCGCCGGCAAGACCTCGGGCTGTTGGAACTGGCCGTCGTAGTTCGGAATGAAGTCGACGACGTCTTCGTCGAGGTTCTCGGTGAGGGCGAGGGCCGGGGGAGCGAGACGTGCCTCGGTGTACCGCGACGCCGCCGGGCCGTCGTCGAGTGAGCCGAAGTTGCCGTGACCGTCGACCAGCGGCACGCGGAGCGTGAAGTGCTGCGCGAGGCGCACGAGGGCGTCGTAGATCGGCGCGTCGCCGTGGGGGTGCAGCTTTCCCATGACCTCGCCGACGACGCGGGCGCTCTTGACGTGCCCGCGGTCGGGCCGCAGCCCCATCTCGGCCATCTGGTAGAGGATGCGGCGCTGCACCGGCTTGAGACCGTCTCGGGCGTCGGGGAGGGCGCGCGAGTAGATGACCGAGTAGGCGTACTCGAGGAAGGACCCCTGCATCTCGGTCGAGACATCGACGTCTTCGATGCGCTCGACGACGGGCGACGTCGCGGCGGAAGAGGAACGGGAATCGGGCATAGGAGGGCCTCGGGTCGGGCGGGCGTCCGGAACGGACGGGAATCGGGAGCCGTGTGGAAGACTTGCCCCGATGTCACTCAGCTTACCGGCGGACCCGCCGCGCTCTCGGAGCCTCACCGGTGTCCTGACGCAGTCCGTCGCGGCGCTGGACGGGTCGTCCGAGTGGTTCGCCCCCGCGCGCAGCGTGATCGTCTTCCTCGTCGACGGTCTCGGCGCGCACAACCTCGCCGCGCGTCGCGGTCATGCGCGGTTCCTGGCCGCCGCCGGTGGTCGTCGCGACGTCGCACGGACGGTCTTCCCCTCGACCACGGCCGCCGCACTCACCAGTCTGCTGACGGGGGTCGATCCCGGCGTGCATGGCATCGTCGGCTATCGCACACGGATCCCGGGCACGTTGATCGCCTCCAACCAGCTGCACGGATGGGAGACCGACGGGCTGGATCCGCACTCCTGGCAGCGCCGAGAGCCGATCTTCGCCGCGCTCCCCGGCCGGGCGTTCGTCGTGTCCAAGCCGATGTACACCGGGACCGGCTTCACCGAGGCGACGCTGCGGGGGGCGGCTTTCTTCCCCTCCGACGACCTCGACGAGCGAGTAACGATTGCGGCCGACCTGGCCGCTCGGCATCCGGGCTCCCTCACCTACTTGTATGCCCCCGAGCTCGACACCGCCGGGCACCGCGACGGCTGGGAGTCCGACCGCTGGACCGACGCCCTCGAACGCATCGACAGCGGCGCCCGCCGACTCGCCGAGGCCATCGATCCGCGCACCGGCGTGGTCGTCACCGCCGATCACGGCATGGTCGACGTGCCGGCGCACAAGCACGTTCTGCTGCGCGAAGGCGATCCTTTGCTCGACGGCGTCGCCCTCGTCGGCGGAGAGCCGCGCATGCTCCACCTCTACGCCGAGGACGGAAGCGCGGATGCCGTCGCCGCGGCGTGGAAAGAGGGCGAGGCCGGTCGCGCCTGGGTCATGACGCGTGACGAGGCGATACCCGCCGGTCTCTTCGGCGCGGTCGACGACGAAGTACGTCCCCGTATCGGCGATGTGCTGGTCGCCGCCCGCGGGCGGTTCGCTTACTACGACGATCGCGAGCCCGACAAGCGCCCGCAGCGGATGGTGGGTCAGCACGGCTCGCTCACGGACGAGGAGCGCGCGGTCCCGCTCCTGCGCCTCGGCGCGTTCGCCTGAGACCCGTGGATGCCGGACATCCCGGCATCCGTCGGATGCGCGCGATCAGCTCTCGTCGGATCGCGCGCCGAAGACGATCTCGTCCCACGAGGGCATCGACGGACGGCCCTTCGCGCGGCGGGCCGAATCGGCCTGCGGGCGTTCCGGCTCGGGCGACGGTGCAGCGGGCTCGTCGACGAATCCCGGATCGACGGCGTCGAACAGCGCCACGGGCGGACCCGACGGACGCGGCTCCGGCTCGACCTCGGTGATACCGGGCAGCGGCTCGCGCTGTCCGCGGCGCCGGCGAAGTGCCTCGAGGAGGTCGGCGGTCTCGGCCGAGGTGACGGGGACGTCGGGTGCGCGCTTGATCGCGGCCGCCTGGACGGCCGGGGCGACCGGTCCCGTGGCCTCCACGCCCGGTTCGTCCTCGATGTCGAGGCGGCGGGGACCGAAGGACCCGCTGTCGAAGCGCGAGTCGTCTTTCTGAACCGTGTCCAAGGCGCGCAGTCGCGGGATGAGACCCTCGGGCAGCGATCCCTGGCGCGAGAGCTGGATCGCGTCGGCGTTCTGGGGCGACAGCGTGCTCCGACGCGGATCAAATCCCCATCGAGCATCGTGGTCGACGCCGTTGGCGGTGAACTCGAGCTTCACCATCCAGCTCGCGCCCTCTTTCCAACTGTTCCACCGCTCGGCCGAGGCGGCCGCCTCGGAGAGCTTGGCGCGCACGGCCGCGCCGAAGGTGATCGGGGTGTCGTGCTCGATGGTGCCGCCGAGCAGCACGGGCACCGCGAGGGCTTGGCTGACGACGTGCTCGCGCTCGGCGAGTACCGGACCCTCGAAGCGCTCGATGTCTTCGATACGTGCGTTCAACAGAGTCGCGACCTCGCGCGCCGACATGCCGGCCCGGATGTGCGCCTGGATCTCGCGGGGGCTGGGACGCGGGGCGCGGTCGTCGTCTTCACGATCCCGGCGCGCGCGGCGCGCTTCCACGCGCAGCACCTCGTCGAGTGCGAGGGCGAAGCGTTCGCCGGCCTGGGTCGCCACGACGAGGACGTCATCCTCGGTTCCGATGACTTTGAGCTGTTCCATGCGAAACACCCCTCCGATCTGCGGTCAGCGCCCATGCTGACATGCCCACCCCGTGCTTTCGGGAATATCGCGGGCGCGCCGCGAGTTTCACGCCTCGCCCGGCACGCATACCCCTTCGGGAGCATTTGCTTATCGAAGGCTGGTCATGCAAACTATGGCCGCCCGATCGGGCACCCGATGGGGCACAGCACCACGAAATCCGGAAGTAGAGACCTGCACGCATGGCAACCGATTACGACGCACCGCGCAAGACCGAGGACGACAGCGAGTCGATCGAGGCCCTCAAGGAGCGCGTGCCCGACAAAGCGTCGGGGTCGATCGACAACGAGGATGCCGACAACCCTTCGGGCTTCGAACTGCCCGGCGCCGACCTCTCCGACATCGAGCTCGATGTCGTCGTCCTTCCCCCGCAGGAGGACGAGTTCACCTGCATGAGCTGCTTCCTGGTGAAGCACCGCTCCCAGATCGCTGAAGAGAGCGGCCCCGGCTTCATCTGCCTGGAGTGCGCAGCCTGACCTGAGCGCGCTGGATCGCCGCCACCAGGCGATCCGGCGTGCGGGTCGAGATGACCCACATCGGGGTCGGGTCGTCGGGATCGTTCACCGGCACCGTCACGATGCCGTCGATCCCGCCCCGGATGACATGCCACGCCCGGCGATCGAGCCCGCTGCCGCGCGCGGTACGGGCCTCATCGGCCACGACTCCCGCGGGCTCACCCAGCAGATCCACGGCGATGTGCGCGCGACCGGCGCGCAATTCGCCGTCGCGCACCTCCACGATCGGCGAGAGGGCGAGCAGCGCCACCACGATGGCCACCGACACGACCAGCCCGATGAACAGGGCAAGCGTCGTGTCAAGCGGTGAGAAGACCACGGCGGCCATGGGCCCGCACACGGCGGCGGCGACGAGCGCCCACAGGGACGGACTCAGACGCTCGCGATACTCGGCTGCGGTGCGGATGCCGCACCCCCTCTTCTGCATTACCCTCGTGGGGTGACCGAAACGGTGGATGTCCTCATTGTCGCATCCGAGCCCCCGGTCTTCGCCCACCCGGGCGACGCCGGTGCCGACCTGACCGCCGCGGAGGCGGTTCGCCTCGAACCCGGTCGCCGCGCGCTCGTGTCGACGGGCGTGCGGATCGCCCTGCCGGAGGGGCACGCGGCCTTCGTGGTACCCCGCAGCGGCCTCGCCGCCAAGCACGGCATCACCATCGTCAACTCGCCCGGCACGATCGACGCCGGCTATCGCGGCGAGATCAAGGTGGCGCTGTTGAACACCGACCTCGACGAGGCGTATGACATCGCGGTCGGCGACCGCATCGCCCAGCTCATCGTGTTGCCCGTCCCGCCCGTGCGCTTCGTCTCCGTCGACGACCTACCCGACAGCGCGCGCGGCGACGGCGGCTTCGGATCGAGCGGATACCAGAGCCTTCAAGGGAGCACCCGATGACCGACGACGAGACGCAGACCACCCCCGAGGCGGAGCAGCCCGTGACCGACCTCGCCCCGCCCGCCAAGAGCGCGCCGATGGACCGCGAGAGCGCCGGTCCCTTCGACGAGGCCGAGGCCAACCCGGTGCGCCCCTACATCGATCTCGGCGGCATCAAGATCCTGCCCCGCGAGGGCCTCAACCTCCGCCTCGAGGTCGAGGAGCAGACCAAGCGCATCGTCGCCGTCGGCCTCGATTACGCCGACTCGACCCTGCAGGTGCAGCCCTTCGCCGCCCCGCGCACGAGCGGTCTGTGGCAAGAGACGCGCGAGCAGATCCGTCAGCAGGTCAAGCAGCAGGGTGGCCGCGTCGAGGAGCGCGAGGGCCCCCTCGGCCCGGAGCTGCTCGCCGAGGTGCCCGTCATGGCGGGTGCAGACGTCGCCTCGCAGCGTCTTGCTCGTTTCGTCGGCGTCGACGGCCCGCGCTGGTTCCTGCGCGGAGTCGTCGGGGGAGCCGCGACCAGCGACATCGAGGCCGCGGCCGCCGTCGAAGACCTCTTCCGATCGATCGTCGTCGTGCGCGGCACCTCGCCCATGCCACCGCGCGATCTGATCCCGCTCCGGATGCCGGGCACCGCCGGCACCGCATGAGCGACGACCCGACCCGGTCAGCGCCCGACGGCGACCGCGTTCCGCTCGAGCCGCCCACCGCAGCCGAGAGCGTGGGGGCCGCGCTCGGGAGTGCCGCCCGACGCGCGGGACTCGACCCTGCGCAGCACGGCTCGACCGGCGCCGCCGTCTGGTCGGCGATGGGCGGGGTGCGCGGCATCCTCGAGTCGGTGTTGCCCTCGCTCGCGTTCGTCGTGCTGTTCACGCTCACGATCGATCCCGAGACGCGGCAGGGAAACCTCTGGTTGAGCTTGGGCGTCTCCGTGGGCCTCGCCGTCGTGTTCACGCTCGCGCGGCTGATCGCCAAGTCGCCACCGAGCGCGGCGATCGGCGGCCTGCTCGCGACGGCCGGGGCCGCGGTGCTCTCCCTGGTGACGGGTCGCGGGCAGGACAATTTCGTCTTCGGCTTCTTCACCAACGGCGCCTACGGCACCGCATTCCTGGTGTCGGCGCTGGTCGGCTGGCCGCTCATCGGTCTGGCCGCCGGCTACCTGCTGGGGGAGGGCACGCGCTGGCGCAGCGATCCCCGCAAGCGCCGGGCGTACACCTGGCTCTCGCTCGCGTGGGCGGCGCTGTTCGCGGCGCGTCTGATCGTGCAGCTGCCGCTGTACTTCGCGGGCGACGTGACGGCGCTCGGCACGTTGAAGATCGTGATGGGGCTGCCGTTGTTCGCCCCGATGCTCGCGGTGACGTGGCTCGTGGTGCGTTCTCTCTCACCTCGGCGAGAGTCCTGATATTATCTTGACATCAAGATAAATCCGTCGCTCCCCGCGGTTAGGTCGACCTTCCTGGAATCGGCCTCGCAGCGCGGGGAAGATGGGAAGGAGCGGGCCCACGCCTGCGCATTCGCCGACGAAGGAGACGATCGTGTCCACGGTTGACAGCTTCGGTGCAAAGAGCACCCTGACAGTCGGCAGCACCGACTACGAGATCTTCCGGATCGACACGGTCGCCGGTCACGAGAAGCTCCCCTTCAGCCTCAAGGTCCTGCTCGAGAACCTGCTGCGCACCGAAGACGGTGCCAACGTCACCAAGGAGCAGATCGAGGCGCTCGGTTCGTGGGTGCCCACGGCCGACCCCGACACCGAGATCCAGTTCACCCCGGCGCGCGTGGTGATGCAGGATTTCACCGGCGTCCCCTGCATCGTCGACCTCGCCACCATGCGCGAGGCTGTGACGGCCCTCGGCGGCGACCCCAACAAGATCAACCCGCTCTCGCCCGCCGAGATGGTCATCGACCACTCGGTGATCGCCGATCTGTTCGGCAGCGAGAACGCCCTCGAGCGCAACGTCGAGATCGAGTACGAGCGCAACGGCGAGCGGTACCAGTTCCTGCGCTGGGGCCAGACCGCCTTCGATGACTTCAAGGTCGTCCCCCCGGGCACCGGCATCGTGCACCAGGTCAACATCGAGCACCTGGCGAAGGTCATCTACGACCGCACGGTCGACGGCGTCCTCCGCGCCTACCCCGACACCTGCGTCGGCACCGACTCGCACACCACGATGGTCAACGGTCTGGGCGTTCTCGGATGGGGCGTCGGCGGCATCGAGGCCGAGGCCGCCATGCTCGGCCAGCCCGTGTCGATGCTCATCCCGCGCGTCGTCGGTTTCAAGCTCTCGGGTGAGATCCCCGCGGGCGTCACGGCGACCGACGTCGTGCTCACCATCACCGACATGCTGCGCAAGCACGGCGTCGTCGGCAAGTTCGTCGAGTTCTACGGCGAGGGCGTCGCCTCGGTGCCGCTGGCCAACCGTGCCACGATCGGCAACATGAGCCCCGAGTTCGGCTCGACGGCCGCGATGTTCCCCATCGACGACGTCACCCTCGAGTACCTGCGCCTCACCGGCCGCGACGAGCAGACCGTCGACCTGGTCGAGGCGTATGCGAAAGAGCAAAAGCTGTGGCACGACCCGTCGCGCGAACTGTCGTTCAGCGAGTTCATCGAGCTCGACCTCTCGACGGTCGTCCCCTCGATCGCGGGCCCGAAGCGCCCGCAGGACCGCATCCTGCTGTCCGAGGCGAAGTCGCAGTTCGAGAAGGACATCCTGAACTACGCCGACGCTTCGGTCTCGGACTCGATCGTCGACCTCGAGGTCGACGGCACCTTCCCCGCGTCCGACCCCGGTTCGGTCCCCGGCGAAGAAGAGGAAGACGTCACTGACAGCGAGGTGCTCATCTCGTCCGGGCACCCGGTCAACGCCTCCAACCCGGTGCGCGTGACGACGCCCGATGGCCAGTCCTACCTGCTCGACAACGGCGCCGTCACCCTGGCCGCCATCACGTCGTGCACCAACACCTCGAACCCCTCGGTCATGATCGCGGCGGGCCTGCTCGCCAAGAACGCCGTCGACAAGGGCCTGAAGCGCAAGCCCTGGGTCAAGACGACGCTCGGACCGGGCTCGAAGGTCGTCACCGACTACTACGAGAAGTCGGGCCTCGACAAGTCGCTCGAGGGCCTCGGCTTCTACACCGTCGGCTACGGCTGCACGATCTGCATCGGCAACTCGGGTCCGCTCATCGAAGAGGTCTCCACGGCCGTCAACGAGAACGACCTGGCCGTCACCGCGGTGCTCTCGGGCAACCGAAACTTCGAGGGTCGCATCAGCCCCGATGTGAAGATGAACTACCTGGCATCCCCGCCGCTGGTGGTCGCCTACGCCCTGGCCGGTTCGATGAACTTCGACTTCGAGACCGACGCGCTCGGCACCGACCAGAACGGCGAAGACGTCTTCCTGAAGGACATCTGGCCCGCACCCGACCAGGTGCAGACCATCATCGACGCGTCGATCTCGCGTGAGCAGTTCATCCAGCAGTACGCCACCGTCTTCGAGGGCGACGAGCGCTGGAAGAACCTGCCCACCCCGACCGGCCCGATCTTCGAGTGGGATGCCGACTCCACGTACGTGCGCAAGGCCCCCTACTTCGACGGCATGACCATGCAGCCCGACCCGGTGCGCGACATCACCGGTGCGCGCGTCATGGCGACGCTGGGCGATTCGGTGACCACCGACCACATCAGCCCGGCCGGCAACATCAAGGCGGGCACCCCCGCCGCGCAGTACCTCACCGAGCACGGGGTCGCACAGAAGGACTTCAACTCCTACGGCTCGCGCCGTGGCAACCACGAGGTCATGATCCGCGGCACCTTCGCCAACATCCGCCTGAAGAACGAGATGGTCGCGGCCGTCAACGACGGCCAGATCGTCGAGGGCAGCTGGACCCGCGACTTCACCCAGGAGGGTGGCCCGAAGTCGTACATCTACGACGCGTGCCAGAACTACCAGGACCAGGAGACCCCGCTGGTCATCTTCGGTGGCAAAGAGTACGGCTCCGGCTCGTCACGTGACTGGGCGGCCAAGGGCACCAAGCTCCTGGGTGTGAAGGCCGTCATCACCGAGAGCTTCGAGCGCATCCACCGCTCGAACCTCATCGGAATGGGCGTCGTCCCGCTGCAGTTCCCCGCCGGCGAGTCCTGGAAGTCGCTCGGACTCGACGGCACCGAGATCATCTCGATCGAGGGTCTCGAGCAGCTGAACGAGGGCGTCACGCCCAAGACGGTGAAGGTGTCCGCCGAGCCCAGCGAGTTCTCGCCCGCGGGCAAGCAGACCGTGACGTTCGACGCCGTGGTCCGCATCGACACCCCCGGTGAGGCCGACTACTACCGCAACGGCGGCATCCTGCAGTACGTTCTGCGCTCGCTCGTCTGATCCACCCCGCAACGATGTGCCCCGGGAGCCCGTGCTCCCGGGGCACATCGCGTTCGTCACGGATCGCCGATCCGCCGGCCCTCGGAGGCGCTCGAGCGGACAGCAGACGGACGTCACGCGGCCGGGTCGCAGCGCGGCGCGCAAGCCGTTGCCGAGCCCGCCGCAGCCTCCGAGACTAGAATTCATCGGGAGCGCACCACTGCGCGCACCGCACGAGAGGAGTCGGATGGCTCTCCTGCCCGGCATCAACGGACCCCGCGACCTCGACGCGCTCACCCCTGACGAGCTGAGACAGCTGGCCGCCGAGGTGCGCTCGTTCCTCGTAGAGAACGTCGCCCGCACCGGCGGACACCTCGGTCCCAACCTCGGTGTCGTCGAACTGACGATCGCCTTGCACAAGGTCTTCGACTCGCCCTCCGACCCCATCATCTTCGACACCGGCCACCAGTCGTACGTGCACAAGATGCTCACCGGTCGACAGGACTTCTCGGCGCTGCGTTCGCGTGGAGGCCTGGCCGGCTACCCGCAGCGCTCCGAGAGCGAGCACGATGTCGTGGAGTCCTCGCACGCCTCCAGCTCGCTCAGCTGGGCCGACGGGGTCTCGCGCGCCTTCAGCCGCACCGGTCGTCGTGATCGGCACGTCGTCGCCGTCGTCGGCGACGGCGCCCTCACGGGCGGTATGACGTGGGAGGCGCTGAACAACATCAGCGACGACAACGACCGCAACCTCGTGATCGTCGTCAACGACAACGGCCGCTCCTACGCCCCCACGATCGGCGGCATGGCGCGTTACCTCAACCGGGTGCGCACGAACGACGCCTATCGCACCCTGCACCGCGGCTCTGACACCCTGTTCCGCCGCCTCGGTCCCGCCGCCCGCGCGGTCTATCGCGGTGTGCGCGGCGGCACCCATGGCTTCCTGTCGCGTTTCACCAACAACGAAGCGCTGTACAGCAACCTCGACATCAAGTACCTCGGTCCCATTGACGGCCACGACTTCGAGTCGCTCATCGAGACCCTGGAGCTGGCGAAGTCGTACGGGGCACCGGTCATCGTGCACGCGATCACCGACAAGGGCAGCGGCTACGCCCCCGCCATGAGCGATGTGGCCGACCAGTTCCACGCCGTGGGCAAGATCGACCCCATCACCGGAGAGGCGCTCGGCGCCGGCAGCGGTCTGCAGTGGACCGACGTCTTCGCGGAGGAACTGGCGAAGGTCGGCGCCGAACGAGACGACGTCATCGCGATGACCGCGGCGATGCTGCGCCCCACCGGATTGCAGCAGTTCGCCGAGCGCTTCCCCGAGCGGGTCTACGACGTCGGCATCGCCGAACAGCACGCGGTCGCCTCGGCGGCCGGGCTCGCATTCGGTGGTCTGCACCCCGTCGTCGCCATCTACGCCACCTTCATGAACCGGGCTTTCGACCAGGTCATGATGGACGTCGCCCTCCACAAGGCGGGCGTGACCTTCGTGCTCGACCGCGCGGGGGTGACGGGCCCCGACGGTCCCAGCCACCACGGCATCTGGGATCTGGCGATGCTGCAACTCGTCCCCGGCATCCGAATCGCCGCCCCGCGCGATGCCACGCGCCTGCGTGAGGAGTTCCGCGAGGCCGCCGCTGTCGAGGACGCACCCACCGTGGTGCGCTACCCCAAGGGCAAGGTGAACGACGACGTCGAGGCCATCGAGCGCCTGCACGACGGCGTAGACGTTCTCGCCCGCGGTGCGAGCGAAGACGTGCTCCTGGTCGGCATCGGCCCGATGGTGCACCTCGCCCTCGAGGTCGCTGAGCGACTCGAGGCGCAGGGCATCGGAGCGACCGTCATCGACCCGCGCTGGGCCATCCCCGTGCAGCCGTCGATCGTCGACCTCGCGCGCGATCACCGTCTCGTCATCACGATCGAAGACGGCATCCGCGTCGGTGGCGTCGGTACCCGCGTGCGACAGGTGCTGCGCGAGGCGGGGGTGGACACGGCCGTCGACGAGCTCGGCATCCCCGATGAGTTCATCGATCACGCCACACGCGAGCAGATCTTCGAGGATGCCGGCCTCACGGCTCCCAAGATCGCGCACGATGTCGTCGCCCAGGTGCTCGGTACCCGCATCCCCATGGCACGCCAGACGCCCACGGGTTCTATCCCCACGATCGAGCAGTGGGAGAAGTCGCGCCCGTGACATCGGCTCCGCCGTGAGATGAGGCCGGGACGCACGCGCGTCCCGGCCTCATCTCGTTCCGCCCTCACGATTGGCCCGCGCTGCACTGTTGCGCCGTGCCGCGTGCCCCGCCGCCAGGGCAAGCGACCGCACCAACAAGCGGTCTCACCAAGACAAGCGGTCTCACCAGAACAGGCGATCACGCCGTAACAGGCCGTGACCCGCCTACCGGGGCCTGTTCTCACCGAAATACCCGTCCTCGCGCGCCGCCCGCTCCCCGGACCCGCGCACCACTCCGGTCTCACCAGAACAGGCGATCACGCGGAAACAGGCCCTGACCCGCCGGCCCGGGCCTGTTGTCACCGAAACACCTGTCCTCGCACGCCGCCCACTCCCGGGCCCGCCCGCAGCGACGAGAGCGGCGCCGCCCCTCGGGGACGGCGCCGCTCTCGCGTTCAGAGGATCAGCCCCCGATGCCGCGGATGGGCGGGTGATGGAACGTGTCGCCGAAGGCGCGCTCCGACGCCCCCTCGCGGTCGAGGTAGGGCGAGGCGCCACCGTCGATGAAGGGCCAGCCGGCGCCGAGGATGAGGCACAGGTCGATGTCCTGCACCTCGGGTACCACGCCCTCGTCGAGCATGATCTTGATCTCCTGGGCGAGGCCGTCCTGCACGCGGGCGAGGATCGTCTCGGGCGCCACGGGCGTCTTTCCGGTGACGAGCACCTTCTGCGCCGCTCTGGTCCAGCCGGTCACACGGCCGCCCTTGTCCTTCTCGACGACCTCGGGAAGCGCCGCGAGCTCGTGGAAATTCTCCGACGAGAAGAAGCGGTCGGGGAAGGCGTGCGCCATCGTGTCCTGCACGTGGGCCGCGACCTTCCAGCCCACGAGGTCGATGAGCTGGAACGGGCCCATCGGCAGCCCGAGGGGCGCGAACGCCTTCTCGACCGTCGTGATCGGGGTGCCCTCGTAGACAGCACGTGCCGCCTCGCCCATGACCTTCGCCAGCAGACGGTTCACGACGAAGCCGGGCGCATCGGCGGTGAGCACGGCATTCTTGCCCAGGCCCTTCGCGACGACGAAGGCGGTGGACAGAGCGGCGTCGCTGGTGGCATCCGTCTTGACCACCTCGATGAGCGGCATGACCGCGACGGGGTTGAAGAAATGGAAGCCGACGAGACGCTCGGGGTTCTGCAGCACCGATCCGATCTCAGCCACAGAGAGGGACGAGGTGTTCGTTGCGAGGATCGCGTCGTCAGCGACGATCTTCTCGATGGCGGAGAACACCTCCTGCTTGACCCCGACCTCTTCGAACACCGCCTCGATGACGAAGTCGCAGTCGGCGAACTCCGAGCGGTCGGTCGTGCCGTGCACGAGGGCACGAAGCTGGTTGGCGGTGTCACCGTCGAGGCGGCCCTTGGCTTCGAGCTTGCCGATCTCTTCGCGAATGGATGCCACGCCCTTGTCGACGCGCCCCTGGTCGAGGTCGGTGATGATCACCGGAACCCGGAGCTTGCGCACGAACAGCAGCGCGAACTGCGACGCCATGAGGCCCGCGCCGATGACGCCGACCTGGGTGACCTTCTTCGCGAGCGCCTTGTCGGGAGCCCCGACCGGACGCTTCGCGCGCTTCTGCACAAGATCGAAGGCGTACATGGATGCCGCGAACTGGTCGCCCGTGATGAGGTCGGCGAGAGCCTCGTCCTCACGCGCGAAACCCTCGGCCTTCGTGCCGCTCTTCGCCTTGTCGAGCAGATCGAGCGCGACGTAGGGGGAGCGGGGAACGGTGCCGATCTTGGACTCGAGCATGCCCCGGGCCATCTTGATCGCGATGGGCCACTTGGTCAGGCGTTCGAGCTTGCCCGGCTCGTTCTTGCGCTCGACCTTCACCCGGCCGGTGAGCACGCCGTCGGCCCACCGCAGCGAGTCCTCCAGGTACGAGGCCGCCGGGAAGACGGCATCCATGATCCCGAGGTCGAACGCCTGCTGGGGCTTGAGCATGCGGTTCTGTTTGAGCGGGTTCGAGATCACGACCTCGAGGGCGTTCTCGATGCCGATGAGGTTCGGCAGCAGGTAGGCGCCGCCCCAACCGGGGATGATGCCGAGGAACACCTCGGGCAAGGCCACCGCTGCGGCCGAGGCGTCGACCGTGCGGTAGGTGGAGTTCAGCGCGATCTCGAGGCCGCCACCGAGCGCGAGGCCGTTCACGAACGCGAACGAGGGCACACCCAGCTCGGACAGTGAGCCGATCACCTGGTGACCGCGCTGGGCGATCAAGCGGGCGACGTCTTTCGACGGCAGCTTCGCGACGTCGGAGAGATCGGCACCGGCGGCGAGGATGTACTGCTTGCCCGTGATGGCGACTGCGTGGATCTCGCCGGCCGCGGCCCGGTTCTTCAGCGTCTCGAGCGTGCGCCCGAGCTGCGCGAGCGTCGCCGGTCCGAGCGTGTTAGGCCGGGTGTGGTCGCGACCGTTGTCGAGGGTGATGAGTGCCAGCACGTTCCCGGAGGGCAGCCGCACGTCGCGGACGGGGGAGTGTGTCACCACCTCGTCGCCGGTCAGGGCGTCGAGGGGGGAGAAGTCGATCGTGGAGTAATCGGTCACTTGCGCTTCTTCTTTCCGTCGAAGAACGGGTTCTCCCAGATGACCGAGCCACCCTGGCCGAGGCCCACGCACATGGCGGTGAGGCCGTAGCGCACGTCGGGACGTTCGGCGAACTGCGCGGCCAACTGGATCATGAGGCGGACTCCGGATGCCGCGAGCGGGTGGCCGATGGCGATGGCACCGCCCCAGGGGTTCACGCGGGGGTCGTCGTCGGCGATGCCGAAGTGATCGAGGAGCGAGATCACCTGGATGGCGAAGGCCTCGTTCAGTTCGAACAGTCCGATGTCGTCGATCGTGAGCCCGGCCTTCTTGAGGGCCTTCTCGGTCGAGGGGATCGGCCCGATGCCCATGATCTCGGGCTCGACGCCCGCGAAGGCGAACGACACCATGCGCATCTTGGGGGCGAGGCCGAACTCTTTCACGGCGTCCCGGCCCGCGAGCAGGCTGATCGTCGCGCCGTCGGTGAGGGGCGACGAGGTCCCCGCGGTGACCCGACCGTGCGGACGGAAGGGCGTCTTGAGCGTCGCGAGTCCTTCGACCGTCGTCTCGGGGCGACGACCTTCGTCCTCGGTGGCGAGGCCCCACGCACCCTCGGCGTCCTTGACGGCGATGGAGACGAGATCGGGCTGGATCTTGCCCGCCTCATAGGCCGCCTGCACCTTGTGCTGGCTCGCGGCGCCGAAGCGATCGGCACGTTCCTTGGTCAAGTGCGGGAAGCGGTCGTGGATGCGCTCGGCGGTGACGCCCATGTTGAGCGCGCCCGGATCGACCAGCTTCTCGGCCACGAAGCGCGGATTGGGGTCGACATTGCCACCGATGGGGTGACGCCCCATGTGCTCGACACCGCCCGCGAGGGCGAGATCATACATCCCGACGCCGATCGAGGCGCCCATCGTCGTGACGCTCGTCATGGCGCCCGCGCACATGCGCTCGACCGCGAAGCCGGGCACCGTCATCGGAAGTCCCGCGAGGATCGCCGCGGTGCGTCCCAGGGTCAGGCCCTGGTCACCGGTCTGCGACGTCGCGGCGATCGCCACGTCGTCGATGCGGTCCTTCGGCACGTCCCCGTTGCGCTCCATCAACCCGATGATCGCCTTGACCACCAGGTCATCGGCTCGGGTGTTCCAGTACATGCCCTTCTCGCCGGCGCGCCCGAAGGGGGTTCGCATTCCGTCAACGAAGAAGACGTCCGTCATCTCGGCCACTCTGCCTCCAGTGTTTGGGATGATCCCAGCCTAGGAAGGCGGTTTCGCGCCCGAGAATCGGTTGTCCGAACCTACGAATCAGTAGCGGGGTCGTCGTCATCCGCGTTGAGGGAAGCTACAAAGCTATCTGCGATCACCTGTGCAGTCTGCTCAATCTGCCAGGGTCGCGCACCGAGGTCGGCGAGTGCGGCGCCGACCGAATCGGCCGTCACCTCGCCGGGCGGGGCCCATGCCACGCGGCGCAGCGTCTCGGGCGTCAGAAGGTTCTCCGTCGGCATCCGCAGCTCTTCTGCGCGCGCCTCGACGGCCGGACGTGCGGCCTTCAGCCGCCGGTCGGCTTCGGGATTGCGGTCGACCCACGCACGCGGAGGCGGCAGCGTGTCGCTCGGGACGCGGTCGGCCGGCAGATCCGTCGCCTCGCGGCCCGCCACGATGGCGTTCCACCACCGGTCGAGCTGCGTGCGGCTGGCCCGCCCGTTGAATTCCTTCACGCCGGCCAGCGCCTGCTTGCTCGCCGGGTCGGCCAGGATCGCCGCCACGAGGGCGCGGTCGGGTACGAGACGACCGGGGGCGACGTCCTGCTCACGGGCGTAGTCCTCACGGGCCTGCCAGAGCGAACGGGCAACGGCGAGGGCGCGGCGCCCGCGCACCGAGTGCAGACCGCTGAGGCGACGCCAAGGGTCGTCACGCACGGGTTTCGGGAGGCGCTCGAGCACCGCCTGGAACTCCTGCCGGGCGAACTCCGTCTTCTGCTGCTCGTCGAGTTCGGCCACGAGCACGTCGCGCACGTCGATGAGGTGCTCCACGTCGAGGGCGGCGTACTCGAGCCAGGATGCCGGCAGCGGGCGCGTCGACCAGTCTGCGGCCGAGTGGGCCTTGGCCAGGGTGATGCCCAACGTCTGCTCGACGACGGCCCCGAGACCCACGCGCTCGTGGCCGAGCACACGGGAGCCCAGCTCGGTGTCGAAGATGGACGACGGCTCGAGACCGCGCTCGCGCAGGGAGGGGAGATCCTGGCTCGCCGCGTGGAACACCCACTCGACGTCGCCGATCGCCGCCTGCAACGGCGCGAAGTCCTCGATGGTCGACGGGTCGAACAGGAAGACGCCCGCCCCGCGGCGGAACACCTGGATGAGGTACGCCCGCTGGGAGTAGCGGAACCCCGACGCCCGTTCGACGTCGACCGCGACGGGACCGTGACCTTCGGCCAGTGCCGCGCAGGCGGAGCTGAGCCCCGCGGCATCCTCGATGACGATGTACTCAACCACGCGTGGGCCTCCGGGCTCCGAACACTGCGACACCCTCCGACCCCGGGGGGAGGCCGGCGAGCATGCACACGAGCTCCGCCCACGCCTCGAGGTGCGGGCGGAAGGGACCGCGCGGCGACCATGACGCGCGAAGTTCGATCTGCGACCCCTCGCCCTGCGACGAGAGGGCGCCGAAGCCGGTGGAGAGGGTCTTGGTGGCCGTGCCCGACTCCGAGTGCCGCTCGGCCCCGCGCGAATCGAGGGCGTCGATGAGCCACGACCAGGCAACCTCAGCCAGCAGGGGATCGACCCCGATCTCGGGCTCGAGGGGAGCCTGCGCGAAGCAGACGATGCGCCACGCCCCACCCCACGGCTCGGGCTCTTCGGGATCGTGCAGCAAAATGAAACGCCCCGTACCGAAGGGCGAGTCCGTGGCGTGCTCCTCGGGTCGCACGTCACCGGCCAACGCCAATGAGAACGGCGCGAGCCCGGCCGGCGAGGGGATCTCGCGAACGACCAGATCTTCGCGGAAGCTGGTGGCCCGCACCTCTTCGGCTGCCCGCGCGAAGGGGCTGGCGGCCTCCGCCGCGCGCTGGTCACTCACGGCCACAGACTAGAGTGAGGCCTCGATGAACGCTCCCAGGCGCGCCGCAGGTCTCCGCGCAACGCAACGCGGAGCAACTGGCATCCGGATCGCCCTATCGGCTCTCAGCCTGACGCTCGCCGCCTCGGCCGCCGCCCTCGGCGTGGTCTCGCTCCGCGTCGCCCGCACCGTCGTGCACCCTGCGGGCCGCCTGCCCGACACGCGCATCGTGCGCGTCGACTCCGCCGCGCAGACCGTCACCCTCGCGCGCACACCCGACACGGCCCTGCCGGGCCGATACGGCCTCTTCACGGTCGGCTCGGTCGACTACGTACGCCTCGGCTCCATCGTGGGCGCAGACGAGATCACGGTGACACGCAAGCTCCTCACGCACGTCGCCGCCGACGGCGACCTCGCACCCGACGCCGCCTTCAGCGGGTGGTATTACGACCGCCCCGAGCAGGTGCACCGTCCGTTCCGCACCGTCGACATCGATACCGGTGTCGGGCCCTGTCCCGCCTGGGAGTTCGCCGCCCCGGCCGCCACGGACGTCTGGGTGATCCAGGTGCACGGCCGCGGCACGACGAAGGCCGAGGCGTTGCGTGCGGTCCCCGTCTTCCACGACCTGGGCATCACGAGCCTGGTCGTGTCGTACCGCAACGACGGCGAGGCGCCCCAGAGCGCGTCCGGCACCTATGCGCTCGGAGCCACCGAGTGGCGCGACCTCGACGCCGCCATCGGCTACGCACGTCGACAGGGCGCCCGGCACGTCATCGTCATGGGATGGTCGATGGGCGGCGCGCTCGCCCTGCAGGCGGCGCTCGAGTCGCCCCACGCCGACGTCATCGCGGGTCTCGTGCTCGAATCCCCGGTCGTCGACTGGCGCACGGTGCTCCGCTTCCACGCGCGCCTCATGAGATTGCCTGCGCCCGTGGTCACCGTCGCCCAGAGCGCCCTCGCGTCGAACTGGGGCGCGGCCGTCCTGGGCAGTGGCGAGGCCATCCCCCTCGACAGCCTCGACGCCGTGGCGCGCGCCGGCGAACTCCGGCACCCGATGCTCGTGCTCCACAGCGACGACGACGGATTCGTGCCGTCCGACGCCTCGCATGCACTGGCCGCCGCCCGGCCCGACCTCGTCACGATCGAGACCTTCCACGTCGCACGCCACACGAAGCTGTGGAACTACGACGAGACCCGCTGGGTGACCGCCATCGCCGACTGGGTGCGCGCGCGGGGCCTCGCCCGCGACTGACGCGAGAGCTTCCGGGGTTTCCGGGCGCATTCTGCGTCTTGGGGCGCGCCATTCGCGCCCCGGATCGCGAAACCCGCCCCGAACGCGGGGGCCGGGCGGCGGCTGTCACCCTGCGCGCTTGGCGCTGACTTGCCGCTTCACGCGCATCAGCATCCCCGTCATCCCGGCGATGCGCAGCGGGCTCACGGCGCGGGTGAGCCCGATGCTCAGCGGGAAGTCGTCGGGCACGGCGAGCACTTCGTCGGCACGGAGCCCCGTGAGCCCCTGCGCGAGGATGCTCGCGAACCCGCGCGTGGTCGGCGCCTCGGCCGGCGCGGTGGCGTGCATCGCGACGCTGTCGTCGGCGTCGACCGTGACGATGATGTAGACCGGCGACTGACACTCCACGACCCGCTCGCGCATCTCGGGGTGGTCGGCGAACTCCGCCGGCACCTCGGGAAGCTCCTGGGAGAACTCCAGCAGCAGTTGCAGCCGGTCGGGCTCCTCGAGCTCGAGAAACTCCTCGCGGATCTCGGCGAGGCGGGTGGGGAGGGCGTTGGCGGACATCACGGACATCCTCCCACGCCCGTCACGCTCGGGCTCGTCGACGGCATCAGCGCCCGGGCACCTCGCCGGGCTCTTCGCCCGACACGATCGGCACGCGCACCGCGCTGCCCCATTCGGTCCAGGAGCCGTCGTAGTTGCGCACGTCGTCGAACCCGAGGAGGTGCCGGAGCACGAACCACGTGTGGCTGGACCGCTCGCCGATGCGGCAATAGGCCACGACCTTGTCGCCGTTCTTGAGGCCCGCACCCTCGCGGTAGATGGCATCCAATTCCGCACGCGGCTTGAATCCGCCGTCTTCGGCCACGGCCTTGCCCCACGGAACACTCTGGGCGCTCGGGATGTGCCCGGCGCGCAACGCGCCCTCTTCGGGGTAGGCGGGCGCCGTCGTGCGCTCGCCCGAGTACTCCTCCGGTGAGCGGACATCGATGAGGGGGTTGCCGAGGTGGCGGAGCACGTCGTCCTTGTAGGCGCGGATGACGGAGTCGTCGCGCTCGACCACCGGATACGCGGTGGCCTCGACGACCGTCTTATCGGTCGTGACGGGACGCCCCTCGGCGATCCACTTGTCGCGGCCGCCGTCGAGCAGGCGTACGTCGTCGTGGCCGAACAGCGAGAACACCCACAGCGCGTAGGCGGCCCACCAGTTGTTCTTGTCGCCGTAGATGACGACGGTGTCGTCGCGCGAGATGCCCTTACGGCTCAACAGCTCCGCGAACCCTTCACCGTCGACATAGTCACGCACGACAGGGTCGTTCAGCTCGGTGTGCCAGTCCACCTTCACGGCGCCGGGGATGTGCCCCGTCTCGTACAGCAGCACGTCTTCGTCGGATTCGACGACGACGAGACCCGGCTGGCCGAGGCGTTCCTGCAGCCATTCGCCGGTCACGAGACGGCCGGGCTCGGCGTACTCGGCGAACTTGGGCGAGGTGGTGTCGAACTCGACGGTCACGGGATCTCCTCGGTCGGGGCGATGGATGCGGCGGCATAGGCTGGACACCGCACCTTCGACCCTAGATCCGCCGTGTCGGGGCACGCACCCTCCCGTAAGACTTGGACACAGGACGGCCATGACCTCGACTCCCGCCACGACAGGGCTCATCCACCTCACCGAGCGCGAGCCCGCCGTCTCGGGAGCCGAGATGGTCAGTGCTCTCGTGCCGCCTCCGCAGTTCGACGGCGCGACCTTCGAGTCCTACCGGGCGGATGCCGCGTACCCCTCGCAGCAGGAGGCGAAGGAACTGTTGCAGGCGTTCGCCGGCAGGCAGTCGGCGCCGGCGAAGAAGGGCGGATTCTTCCGAAGGGCCGAGAAGGCGCCGCAGGTTAAGCCGGGCGTGTACCTCGACGGCGGTTTCGGTGTCGGAAAGACCCACCTGCTCGCCTCGATCTACCACGCGATGCCCGCCCGCCGGAAGTACTTCGGTTCGTTCATCGAGTACACCGCGCTGGTGGGCGTGCTCGGCTACGCCAAAGCCGTCGAGCTGTTCCGCGGCTCCGACCTGCTCTGCATCGACGAGTTCGAGCTCGACGACCCGGGCGACACGATGGTGATGACGCGCCTGCTCGGCGAGCTGGTGGCATCCGGAACACGGCTCGCCGCGACCTCGAACACCCCTCCCAACGCGCTGGGCGAGGGTCGCTTCGCTGCTCAGGACTTCCTCCGCGAGATCCAGTCGATGTCCGACAGCTTCCGCACCATCCGCATCGACGGCACCGACTACCGCCAGCGCGCCATCGACGGCGCGGCCCGCGTGCTCGGCGACGACGACTACCGACAGGCGGTGGATGCCGCCTCCGCCGGGGGAGTGGCATCCGATGACGCGTTCTCGGAGCTCGTGGGTCATCTCGCGCGCGTGCACCCCTCACGGTTCATCCGCCTCATCGACGGCGTCACCACGATCGGCCTGCGCGACGTGCAGGTGCTGCACGACCAGTCGGCGGCGCTGCGCCTCGTCGCGTTCGTCGACCGGGCCTACGACGCGCAGATCCCGATTCGCGCGACCGGCGTGCCGTTGAGCAGTGTGTTCAGCGACGAGATGCTGGGCGGCGGGTATCGCAAGAAATACCTGCGCGCGGTGTCGCGCATGGTGGCGCTCACGCATTCGTGAGCCGCTCATCAGTGGCCTGAAGGTGCGCGAAACGCAGTGTTTACCGGAGTGAGCTCTCTGTAACGTGCCTGAAACACGAGGCGAACGACGACGGTAACCCGGGGTGGGAACACTGAGGGGACCCGACGCTTTACCTGCGTCCCTGCAGAGAGGTTCCCTCCGAGATGGATCAAGGCAACACCGCATTCATCCTGATAGCAGCGGCACTCGTGCTGCTCATGACGCCAGGACTCGCATTCTTCTACGGCGGACTCGTCAAGGCCAAGAGCGTCATCAGCATGATGATGATGAGCTTCGGCGCGATGGGCCTCATGGGCGTGCTGTGGGTGCTCTACGGGTACTCCATCGCCTTCCCCAGCACCGATGAGGGCGCCACCCAGGTGCCCTGGACGATCGACTTCACCAACTTCGGCCTCGCCAGCGTGCTCGAGACGCCCGAGGGCGCGGCATACCCGCCGCTCGCGTTCGTCGCGTTCCAGGCCACCTTCGCCATCATCACCGTCGCGCTCGTCTCGGGCGCCATCGCCGACCGCGCCAAGTTCGGCGCGTGGATGGTCTTCGCCGCCATCTGGGCCACGGTCGTGTACTTCCCCGTCGCCAGCTGGGTGTTCAACTTCGGCCTCGCCGATGACGGGTCGTTCTCGTACGGCGGCTGGATCACCCACGGCATGCAGGACGTCTTCGGTGTCGGCGCGATCGACTTCGCGGGCGGTACCGCGGTGCACATCAACGCCGGTGCCGCAGCACTCGCGCTCGCTCTGGTGCTCGGCAAGCGCGTCGGCTTCCAGAAGGGCGCGCACGTCCCCCACAACCCGCCGTTCGTTCTGCTGGGTGCGGGCCTGCTGTGGTTCGGATGGTTCGGCTTCAACGCCGGCTCGGAGCTCGCCGCCGACAACACCGCCGCCCTCGCGTTCGTCAACACGATCGCCGCTCCCGCCGCCGCTCTGCTCGCGTGGCTGATCGTGGAGAAGATCAAGGACGGCAAGCCCACCTCGGTCGGTGCCGCCTCCGGTGCCGTCGCGGGTCTGGTCGCCATCACCCCGGCCTGCGCCTCGCTGACGCCGGTCTGGGCGATCGTCCTCGGCCTCGTCGCGGGTGCCGTCTGCGCCCTCGCCATCGAGCTGAAGTTCAAGCTCGGCTTCGACGACTCGCTCGACGTGGTCGGCATCCACCTCGTCGGTGGTCTGATCGGAACGCTGTACCTCGGCATCTTCGCCAACGGCTCCGGTCTCATCTACAGCGGCTCGCTCACGCAGCTGCTCGTGCAGGCCATCGCCGCCTTCGCCGTGATGATCTACTCGTTCGTGCTCGCCTTCGTCATCGGGTTCGCGGTCGACAAGACCATCGGCTTCCGCGTGAAGAACGAGGACGAGATCGCCGGCATCGACACGGTCGTGCACGGTGAAGAGGGCTACGTGCTCTCCGACACCCGCGGCTGATCCGCTCCACCCCGTACGGGGCGTCACCGACTCGTCGGTGGCGCCCCGTTCGTCGTGTCTAGGGTGGGCGGTATGGGAACCGCGTCTCGTCTGATCTCCGCCGTCCTGGGCCTGCTGCGCCCGTCCGCACCGCAGGCGCGTCCGGCACCGGTCCGGGACGCGCCGGGAGAGGCGTCGCGGCGCCCGATGGCACCGCGGGGGAGCGAGACGGTCGAGATCGACCCTCCGCGTCGGCTGACGCTGGTCTACGCCCCACAACGCGACAACGCGCCCGATGGCGGCGAAATCGTCTGGACCTGGGTGCCTTACGAGGAGCGCGACGGGCGCGGCAAGGACCGCCCCGTGCTCGTCATCGGCAGAGCGGATGCCACCCACTCGTACGCCGTGCGCCTGACGAGCAAGCCGCACGACGGCGACCGCCAGTACCTCGCGCTCGGCACGGGGGAGTGGGACCCGCAGAGCCGCCCCTCGTGGATCGACGTCGAGCAGGTGTACCTCGTGCACGACGCGGGCATGCGCCGTGAGGCGGCCGCCCTGGACCGCAAGCGATTCGATGCCGTCGCCGCAGCGCTCTCCGCGCGGTACGGGTGGCAGCGCGGCTGAGAAGCCGAGCGCCGGATGCCGCGGACATCGCCCCGGGCTGTCTCGGCGCTAGTGGGGAGAATGACAAAGCCCCCGGCGAGCCGGGGGCTTGTGCGGTGGGCGATACCGGACTCGAACCGATGACCTCTTCCGTGTGAAGGAAGCGCGCTACCAACTGCGCCAATCGCCCGCATCCCGAACGGGACTCAACGATCGTACCGGATGCCGGAACGTGCTCCAGACCACCTGTGCCGGACACACCCGGGCCGCGCGCGGTTTTGCGCGCACGCCCAGATCAGGTAATGTCTTACGAGTGCTCGGGGCAAGCCCCGGGAACGAAATGCGGATGTAGCGCAGTTGGTAGCGCACAACCTTGCCAAGGTTGGGGTCGCGAGTTCGAGTCTCGTCATCCGCTCGAGTGGAGGGATCTCCGTCTGGGAAACCGATGGAGCATCACGACACGTGGGTCGAACCACACACGGTGGCGTGGCCGAGCGGCTAGGCACCGGCCTGCAAAGCCGTTTACACGGGTTCGAATCCCGTCGCCACCTCAACTCACAACAGAACAGCCTGTATAGGCGCGATTGGCGCAGCGGTAGCGCGCTTCCCTGACACGGAAGAGGTCACTGGTTCGATCCCAGTATCGCGCACCACAACGAGAAAGCCCCCGGTTCGCCGGGGGCTTTCTCGTTCGCGCGGTGTGCGCCCGATGGAGGGCCGACAGCCCCGTTCGGTTGGGTCCTCGGAGAAGTCGGTCGCAGAACGTCACCGAGTTCGACCGAACAAAGATCGGCGGCAGGTATTTCCAGCCCCGGGCGCGCTTCGACCACCGCGCTCTCGCCCGCCCTCGGGCGCAGCCGGCATGTCCACGGGGGTGCACCCGTCCGACGCCGTGAACGAGCGACGGGGTGAAACGCGCACACGATGGGAGCGGGATTCCGGGGGCCGACCACACGGCGCCCCCGGCGATGCGCGGATAGGTCGTATATGTCATCTAGACAAGACATCTCGCCGCGAGGCGCGTGAGCTCACTCCATGTGTCTCCGTCGCCACTCGCTCGCACACAGAGAAGGACCTTCTTATGGACCCGAACTCGCACCCCACCGCCGCACCGTCGAACGACACGAGTGCGTCGCTGACCCGCCGCAACATCCTCGCCGGTGCCGCGTGGGCCGTACCCGCGGTGGCTCTCACCGCGAGCACTCCCGCGTTCGCGGCATCCAGTGCACTGCTCATGCTGAGCACCCCCAACATGCAGGTGCCCGCCTCGGGTGCAGTCACGGTGACGGCGACACTGAAGAACGCGTCTGGCGCCGCGACGGCGGGGGCGTCCGTCTCGTTCACCGGCCCCAGCGGGGCGACGATCAACCCGGCGTCGGCGGTGACAAACGGCACGGGTGCCGCGACGACGGGGCTGAACCTCAAGGCACCGTGGACGAAGCCGGGTTCGACGGTCGCGGTCAACGCGACGTCGGGATCCGAGTCGAAGTCCCAGTCCTTCACAGTGATCGGCTCCAACCTCGTCGCCGCAGGGAACGTCTACTCCTCGACACCCGCTCAGACGGAGTTGGTGTTTCCCTCACCGGCCGTGGATGCCGTGGCGAGTGGCGGGTCCTTCGCCGTTCTGCTGAACAACGGCACCGTATGGACCAAGGGCGACAACAGCAACGGACAGCTGGGAGACAACACGTCCACTGATAGATCGACCTGGGCTCAGGTGCCTGGCCTGTCGAATGTGACGCAGATTGCCGCCGGGTCGGGTTCCCTGTACGCGCTGCTCTCGGACGGTTCCGTGAAGGCGTGGGGGTACAACGCCTTCGGTCAGCTCGGCGATGGAACAACGACGCCACGGTACTCGCCCACACCGGTGTCCAACCTGTCGGGTGTGACCCAGATCGCGGCCGGCGGCGCCACCGCATTCGCGCTGCTGTCGGACAAGTCGGTCAAGGCGTGGGGATACAACAACGTCGGTCAGGTCGGTGATGGCAGCACGACGAATCGATCTACTCCGTCCACGGTGAGCAACCTGTCGAACGTCGTCCAGATCGCAGCGGGTAGATTCCGGACGTTGGGCATACCTGACGTCGCAACCGCGTACGCGTTGCTGTCCGATGGATCGGTCAAGGCATGGGGATTCAACAACGCCGGTCAGGTGGGCGACGGCACGACGACGAGCCGGTCGGCACCGACACCCGTGCTCGACGTGTCCGGCGCGACTCAGGTCGCCGCAGGTTCCGGGACCGGGTTCGTCTTGCTTTCCGACGGTTCGGTGCGGGGGTGGGGGCGCAACAACGTCGGCCAGGTGGGCGACGGCACGACGACAAACCGTTCCAGGCCCACAACCGTGACGAGAGTGGCGTCAGCGGTGCAAGTGAGTGCAGCTGCGGGAACCGCCTACGCGATGTCGTCGGACGGTTCGGTGCGATCGTGGGGATACAACACCTACGGCCAGATCGGCGATGGATCGACGACCGATCGTCCGGCCCCGGTCAGCCTCGCGGTACCGGCGGGACATTCCGTCGAACGGCTGGCAAGCAACGGGTCGGGTGCCGAGACGGTTTTTCTGGTCATGGCGACCACCTGAACCCGCTGACGACGCGCGCCAAGCCCGGCCCGGCCCCCACTGCGTCGACGACGGGAGGGTCGGGGGCGAAGTCGCAGTCGTCCATCGTGATCGGCGCAACCCTGACGGCCGCTGGTGGCGACCATCACTCGTCGCTCGCCCCAGCCGAGCCCGCGTCTAGGGCGTGTTGCTGGGGCAGCCGGTGTCGACGCTCAGAGGCACCGGGGTCCCGAGATCAGGGGCAACGAACGGTTCCACGCCATGTCCTCGCACAAACGTAGAGGCCACTTTTCCCGCAGCTACCGGGAGCGTCACTCGATCACTGCAGAGCGTGGCCTGCGGGAGAGTGTCGCCCCCGCCGCCAGTAAGGGGGGCTGCGGAGTGCCTGGCGGCGGGGACAGGTAAAAGCTATCCCATGTCCGCCAAATGGGGGACACGGAATCGCCCATCTTGATCCGCTCCTCAGAAGACGTTGAGCTTGCACATATCCGTCGCGCGCTGCATCTCGGTCGGGGTGTCCACCGGCGCCGCAGGAGCATCACGTCGTCGAGGATGCGGTCCCGTCCGACACCCCGCTGGCGACCGCCTGGCGGAGGAGAGCTCGTACGCGAGACGACGGCGCACACGGCGGTGCTCTGGCCTCCCGGCCGGAGACATGATTGTCCCCGCCGCAGCTGGAACGGGTGTGGGGTCTACCGAGCGGCGGGGACAGCTCGAAGTTAGGGCATGAGCACCCCGTCGCCACGGCGTTTCGCCGAGCCTTGCGTCATCCTTGTGCTCGTCTTGAGGTTCATCGCTCGTGGCGAGGGGCGCGGCGGCGCGAGGAGGGGTCCCGCCAGGTTCGAACGCCCCCGCTATCGGCTCGGTCACGACCACTAGCCTGAGCACCATGACTGTTCCCGACACCCTGTGGCGTGAGATCTCGGCATCCCCGTTCGTCTCCCTCGGCACGTATCGCCGCAACGGCGCGCTGGTGTCCGTGCCGGTGTGGATCGCACGCGACGGCGACGAGCTCGTGGTCACGAGTGAGCGCACGACGGGCAAGGTGAAGCGGCTCCGAAACGACGCGCGCGTGACCCTGCGGCCCTGCAGCCGGATGGGCGCAGTCGACCCGGATGCCATCACCGTCGAGGCGCAGGGACGGATCGCGGGGCCGGCCACCGACGACGCGAGGGCCGATCACGCACTCCGCCGCAAGTACGGACTGCAATACCGGGCCATCCTCGGGTTCGAGTCGCTGGTCCGTCGAGTGCAGCGCAAGCCCGGCGACCGCGTCATCATCCGCATCTCCCGCTCCGCCTGAGCACCTCGGACGACGCCGGGACGAAACGCGCTGTCCGCAAAGCGACGAAGCCTGCAAGGGGGTTTGCGGGCGACACCGTCGCGGGAGACAGTTCCGGAAGAGATATAGCGATCACCGCCTTCGGGCTCGCGCCCTCCTCTCGCTCGGAGACGCGCAGGGCGGTGGTGGCTGCAAAGGGGGCAGCATGGGCAAGTTCATCTATGACGGCAACATCAAGGTCGACTTCGAGGACCGCCTCCTCGCCCACCTGCAGGCCGTCATCATGGCCAAAGTGCGTCGAGGTGAGAGTTTCCCCTTCACGTGGAAGGACGACATCAGCACGGGCGGCGGTCGCACGACCGTGTACATCCACCCGAATGTCTCGCTGGTGTTCAAGTACCACGGCAGCCGATCGCCGCAGATGAGTCCCGCCTGGCTGCACGCCCTCACCTACAACGCGAACTCCGGCCGAGGGCTCTACGTCATCCCGGAGCCCGACGAGTTCAGCCCGCGTGAGAGTCTGCAGCGCGAAGAAATGGTCTTCCGCGAGGTCCCCAACGACCAAGCTCCCGAGACCGCCCGATCCTGACGAGGGAATGCGGCGGATCGGCTGGGCCGTTGTGTCCTGCATGACCGACTGGACCGAGGCCAAGCCGTACTTCGAGACGAATGCCGTCGCACACCTCGCGACATTGATGCGAGACGGGTCTCCGCACTCCGTCCCTCTGTGGGTGGGCGTCGAGGGAGACCGACTCGCGATCTTCACCGAAGTCGACACGCTCAAGGATCGGAACCTCCGCCGCGACCCACGCGTCGCGATCTCGGTGACCGGCGCCGACAACCCCTACGCGATGGCATTCGTACGCGGAGAGGCGGTCGAGCGCATCGCCGGTGACGACGCGTTGCCCTATGTCGACCGCATCTCGGCGATCTACACGGGCAGCCCGTACGAGATGCGCGAGGGGCTGGCCGTCTGGCTCATCGAGCCGAGCAAGGCGTGGGCGCGCGCGTACCAAGGCTGAGCGGGAGCGCTGCCGCTGCCGCAGGGCTCACCGCGCCAGCGGCAGCACGCCCAGCAGCAGGATGAGCGGTGCGATCACGGCGCCGAGCACGATGAAGCGGCTCCATTTCACCTCGACCCCGGCGGCGACGAGCCTCTCGTGCCACAGCAGTGTCGCCAGCGACGCCCACGGCGTGACGATGGGTCCGGCGTTGACACCCACCAACAGGGCCGCAAGGCGCGCGGGGGAGCCCGCGACCGACTCCAGCGCCAGGTAAGCCGGCAGGTTGTTGATGCCGTTCGCGGCCAGCGCACCCACCCCGGCGAGTTGCCAGAGCGACACGAGATCGTCGCCCGTGCCGGCGAGCACCGTCGTCACCCGGCCGATGCCGAGCGCCTCCAGCGCGCCGACGGCGAGGAAGAGGCCACCCGCGAACACCAACAGCGACCAGGGCACGAGACGGATGCCGAGACCCCGCGGCGCACGCCACGCGAACGCCACCGCCAGCACGACGGCGGCGCCGAGTGCCGGCATCCACGGTTCGAGACCCACCACGAGCAGCGGCAGCAGCGCGAGGGTGACGACGCCGGCGACGCGTAGGAGCACCGGGTCGGAGACCGCGGGGGAGGCGGCATCCGGGTACGTCTTCGGAAGGCGGCGGAGGAACACCAGGGTCAGGACCACGACCGACACCGCGATCGCGATGAACGCAGAGGGGCCGAGCAGCGCGAGGAACGCGACGGGGTCGTGCCCGCCACCGAGGGCTTCGGATGCCAACAGGTTGGTCAGGTTCGACACCGGCAGCACGAGGGATGCGGTGTTGGCCAGCACCACCGTGACGAACGCGAAGGGGAGGGGATCGAGCTTGCGCGCCACCGCCATCGAGATGACGACCGGCGTCAGCAGAACCGCCGTCGTGTCGAGCGAGAGGAACGCCGTCGCCACTGTCGCCAGAGCCACGACGAGCACCCACAGCCAGACCGTGCGGCCGCGCGCGACGCGCGCCAGGCGCGCGGCGACGACGTCGAAGAGTCCCGCCTTGGATGCCAGCTCCGCCACCACCGTAACGGCGACGACGAACAGCAGGATCGGCCACACCCGGTCGGCGACGGCCAATGCCTCGCTCGCGGGGAAGGCGCCGGTGAGCAGCGCGACGATCCCGAGGATCCAGAGCACGCCGCCGATGATGGCCAGAGTCACCGCTCCACTATGGGGCACACCCGGTGCGATCGAGGCCACGGCCGCCGGGTAGCCTGGAATGGACCCCTTCAGGAGATGCGCTTGTGACTGATTTCCCCGCCGATGGCTTCGCCCTCTTCCCCGACCGTTCGGTCGTCGCGCTGCGCGTGAACGGAGAGCTGAAAGACCTGGCCACGATCGTGACCGCCGACGACGCCATCGAGCCGGTCACGATCGACAGCACCGACGGCCTCTCGATCCTTCGCCACTCGACGGCCCACGTGCTCGCGCAGGCGGTTCAACGCGTCAAGCCGCAGACGAACCTCGGGATCGGCCCGCCGGTCACCGACGGCTTCTACTACGACTTCCAGGTCGACGAGCCCTTCACCCCCGACGACCTGAAGGTCATCAAGAAGGAGATGGAGCGCATCGTCCGCGAGAACCAGCGGTTCGTGCGTCGGGTCGTCACCGACGATGAGGCTCGCGCCGAACTCGCCGACGAGCCGTTCAAGCTCGAGCTCATCGGACTCAAGGGCGGGTCAGCCGAGGCCGCCGAGGGCGCGTCCGTCGAGGTGGGCGCCGGTGAGTTGACCATCTACGACAACGTCACCCGCGACGGCGAGACCGCGTGGAAAGACCTCTGCCGAGGACCGCACGTGCCCGGCACGCGCCTGATCGGTAACGGCTGGGACCTCACGCGTATCGCCGGCGCTTACTGGCGCGGCAGTGAGAAGAACCCGCAGCTGCAGCGCATCTACGGCACCGCGTGGCCGACGAAAGATGAGCTGCGCGCATACCAGCACCGTCTGGAGGAGGCTGCGAAGCGCGACCACCGCAAGCTGGGCAAGGAGCTCGATCTCTTCTCGTTCCCCGACGAGATCGGCCCGGGTCTGTCGGTGTTCCACCCCAAGGGCGGGATCATCCGCTACGAGATCGAGCGCTACATGCGCGAGCGTCTCCTCGCCAGCGGCTACGAGGTCGTGAACACCCCGCACATCACCAAGGGCGACCTGTTCATGACGAGCGGCCACCTGCAGTGGTACGCCGACGGCATGTACCCCCCGATGGTGCTCGACGAGGTCGTGGATGCCGACGGGCACGTCTCGCGCGAGGGCCAGGAGTACTACCTCAAGCCCATGAACTGCCCGTTCCACAACCTCATCTTCCGCTCGCGCGGGCGCAGCTACCGGGAGCTCCCGCTGCGCTTGAGCGAGTTCGGGTCGGTCTACCGCTACGAGAAGAGCGGCACCCTCTCCGGTCTCACGCGCGTGCGCGGCATGACCCAGGACGACACGCACATCTACGTCACCGCCGACCAGGTCAAGGGCGAGCTGACCCACAGCCTCGACTTCGTGCTGCAGACGCTGCGCGATTACGGCCTCAACGACTTCTACCTCGAGCTGTCGACGAAAGAAGAGGGCAACCCGAAGTTCATCGGCGACGACACCCTCTGGACCGAAGCGACCGAGACCCTTCGCGAGGTCGCCGAGGCCTCGGGCCTCGAGCTCGTTCCCGACCCGGGCGGGGCGGCGTTCTACGGCCCGAAGATCTCGGTGCAGGCGCGCGACGCGATCGGCCGTACCTGGCAGATGTCGACGATCCAGCTCGACTTCAACCAGCCCGAGCGCTTCGAGCTCGAGTACACCGGTCCCGATGGCGAGAAGCACCGCCCCGTCATGATCCACCGCGCCCTCTTCGGCTCGGTCGAGCGTTTCTTCGCGATCCTGCTCGAGCACTACGCCGGAGCGTTCCCGGTCTGGCTCGCGCCCGTGCAGGTCGTGGCCGTCCCGGTCGCCGCCGAGTACGGGGACTACCTCCAGGGGATCGTCGCCGACCTCAAGGCCGCCGGCGTGCGCGCCGAGGCCGATCACAGCGACGACCGGATGCAGAAGAAGATCCGCACGCACACCACGCAGAAGGTGCCGCTCATGCTGATCGCCGGTGAGCAGGACCGCTCGAACGGTACGGTCTCGTTCCGCTTCCGCGACGGCACGCAGCTCAACGGCATCCCCGTCGCCGACGCCGTCGCGCACATCACCGGCGCGATCGCCGCACGCACGCTGGTGAACACCGCCAAGGATCTGGCGTGACGAACCCCGACGCCGCTGCAACGCGGTCCGTTCCCGGGCATCACGCAGTGACGGACGGGGCGCCGGCCGACGCGTCCACGACGGATGCCGAGCTCGTCGATGCCGCGACCCTTCCGGGGGTGCCCGACGAGTTCCAGCGCCTGTGGACACCGCACCGCATGGCGTACATCTCCGCCGGGCGTGAGCCGATGGAGAAGAACTGCCCGTTCTGCGCGGCGCCGGACAAGACCGACGAGGACGGTCTGATCGTCGCTCGCGGTGCCACGGCCTACGTCCTGCTCAATCTCTTCCCCTACAACTCCGGGCATCTGCTCGTCTGCCCCTACCGGCACATCGCCACGTACGACCAGGCGACCGACGAAGAGGTGGCGGAGATCGGCGCGTTGACGCAGCGCGGCATGCGGGTACTGCGCGCGGTGTCGCGGTGCGACGGGTTCAACCTGGGCATGAACCAGGGCGCGATCGCCGGCGCCGGCGTCGACGCGCACCTGCACCAGCACATCGTTCCGCGCTGGGCGTCCGACGCCAACTTCTTCCCGATCATCGCCAAGACCAAGGCGCTGCCGCAGCTTCTGGGCGACGTGCGCCGCACCGTCGCCGAGGCCTGGGGCGCCTGAGCCGTCAGGCGAACCGGGGAGGCGTGACTCGCGGCCGGCGCTCCTCCATCTCATTCGACGAGGGAGCCGCAAACGGCCCGCACCGCGCGCTTTCGTCGCCGCTCGAGTTTCTGACCCGCGTCCACATTCGACCTTGACAGGGCCGGATCTGATGCGACAAGGTGGCCGATAAGCGAAGTGTTAGCGTGAACATGGACGTTCCCGCTTCGTGATGATCGCGTCCCCCCGGCGATATCGTCACCCGATGAGATCGGCGACCCCTGCGTTCCTGTGGCGCGGGGTGGAGGCGCACCCGCTCGTCCGACACCGCCTCGCCCGGCCGTCCGACGAGCGTCGAAACACCCTCGGATCACCCCGCCGGTGGTCCGACGATCCGAAAGGCACACCATGTCACGGACGACGACGTCCCCGACGAAACCCCCCACGACGCGAGGCACGAAGGCGAAGGCGCTCGCCGCTGTCTTCGCATCCCTCGTCATCGGCCTCACGACGCTCGGCGCAGCCACACCCGCCGCGGCCGCCGCGCCGGTCGGTACAGGCTCCAACCAGGAGATCCGCAACCAGCAGAACACCCTCTGCATGGACGACTACGCCTTCAACACCCAGCCCGGCGCGGAGGTGCGTCAGTGGACGTGCCTCGAGGGGCAGAACCAGCTGTGGGCGGTCACCGACCTCGGCAACGGTTACGCCGAGATCAAGAACCGATACAGCAACCTCTGCCTCGACAACTTCAACTTCGCCACCGCACCCGGATCCGAGGTGCGTCAGTGGACGTGCTCGCGTAACAACGTGCAGCAGTGGCAGTTGGCCGACGTGGGCGGCGGCTGGACCGAGATCCGCAACAGGCACAACAACCTCTGCCTGCAGAGCGTCGCCTCGCCGGTCGACGGTGGCCTGCTTTCGCAGCAGACCTGCGACGGCTCGGGGGTTCAGCGCTGGCGGCTCACCGACCCGAACGTGTCGAAGATGACCTACACGCTGGCCAGGTCGTCGAACCCGTCCGCCGATGAGATCGACGCCTACGCGCGCATCACCGACGCGATGGACCGCGCCGTCGCCCGCTACAACAAATTCAACAACACCCAGCGCCAGCTCTGGGTCTCGTACGACCCGGGCGTGCAGACCGCGGATGCCACCATCTACGGCAACATCCGCTTCGGCGCCAACCGCGGCTTCATGCAGGAGGGCACCGCGCTGCACGAGATCGCACACACCGTCGGTGTGGGCACCGCGTGGAACTTCCAGAGCAAGGTCGACGCGCAGGACTGGCCGGCCGCGGTGCCACTGCTGCGCACGTGGGACGGCCCCGACGCGCGGATCAACGGCGGCGGAAGCCACATGTGGCCCTACGGCCTCAACTACTCGAACGAGTACTCCGAGCTGAACTTCGACCGCCATGTGCGTCTCGTGCAGGCGATGCACCACGACGGACTCTGACGCCTCGAATCCCGCACCACGGCTCCGGGGCCGACCGTTCTGCGAGCGGTCGGCCTCGGAGCCACCCCCGTGCAGGGCATCCGCGCGGAGCGCGCAGGGAGCCGGTCAGCGCACCTGCCGCACCGAGAACTGCAGTCTCGGGTGCGCGTAGGCCTCCTGCGACTCGATGAGACGCAGTTCCCGTGAGCCCGACTCGTAGGTGTTGGTCAGCAGGTCGAAGACGCTGGATGCCGTGCGCGCGAGCGCGTCGGGCGCGTCGCCGCCGCTGCGACGGTAGTGCGCGGTGAACAGAGCGGCGGTGACGTCGCCCGAGCCGTTGGCCTTCATCGGAATGAGGGGGGTCTGCACGATCCAGGCGCCGCTGTCGTCGACGACCATCATCTCGATGGTGTCCGCCTCACGGTCGGGGCGCTCGACACTCGTCACCAGGATGGTCCGCGGGCCGCGGCCGCGCAGCACGTCGGCAGACTCGAGGGTCGAGTCGATGCTCCCGGGCTCGGTGCCCGTCAGGAAGCCCAGCTCGAACTGGTTCGGCGTCAGGATGTCGGCCACCGGTACGACCCGCTCGCGCAGCAGCTCGGGAATGGCGGGGGCCACGAAGCATCCCGACTTGGCGTTGCCCATGACGGGATCGCAGGCGTAGACGGCATCCGGGTTCGCCTTCTTCACCCGCGCGACGGTGTCGATGATGACGTCGGCGATGCCCTCGCCGCCCTGGTAGCCCGAGAGCACCACGTCGATCTCGGGGAACACCCCGCGGTCCTCGATGCCGGCGATGACGGCCGCCACATCGTCGGGGGAGATGAGCGGACCACGCCACGCGCCATATCCGGTGTGGTTGGAGAAGTTGACCGTGTACACGGGGAGAACCTCGACGCCGATGCGCTGGAGGGGGAAGACCGCGGCGGAGTTGCCGACGTGTCCGTACGCGACGGCGGACTGGATCGAGAGAACCTTCATGACTCGATCCTTCCACTTCGCGCGCTCGGGCGACGCGTGCCCGCGGCGACGGCCATGTCGTCGGCGAGGGCCGCGGCCGACGAATCGTCGAGGTCGTGCACGGTGAGCCGCAGGAACGCCCCCGCGGGATCGGGGGAGAGGAAGAACGGGTCGCCCTCGCGCACGAGCCAGCCTCGTCGCATGAGCTCCTCGCGCACGCTCGCCGCCGGAGCGGGCAGCGGCACCCACAGATTGAGCCCGTCGCCGGGGGTGGTGGGGAGTCCCCGTTCGGTGAGCGCCCGCGCGAACGCGGCGTTGCGCTCGGCGTAGTGCTGGGCCGCGCGCTCGATGTCGGCGCGGACGGCATCATCGGTCACCAGCGCGAGGGTCAGTCGCTGCAGGATGTGGCTCACCCAGGTGGTGCCCGGAGTCAGGCGTACCGCGAGACCGTCGGCGGTGTCGGGATCGGATGCCGTGACGGCGAGGCACGTGTCGGGTCCGAGGAACTTCGACATCGACCGGATGCGCGCCCACCTCCGCTGCGCGGGACCGATCACCGAATGCAGCGGCGACCGAGAGAGGAGCGAGAAGTGGTCGTCTTCGATGACGAGCACGTAGGGGTGGTCTTCGAGCACGGCGCGCAGGGATGCTGCGCGCTCGACGCTCAGGCTCGCGCCGGTGGGGTTGTGTGCGCGCGGCGTGCAGATGACGGCCCGCACCCCCGCCTCGAGCGCGGCGCGGAGTCCGTCGACGGTCATCCCCTCGGCATCCACCGCGACGGGGACGGCCCGGTAGCCGCCGGTGCGCACGGTGTGCAGGGCCGAGAGGAAGCAGGGGTCTTCCAGCGCGACCGCGTCGTCACGCTGGAGAGCTTGTGCCAGCAGCCGCTCGATCGCGTCGCTCGCGCCACTGGTGACGGTGATGCGCACGTCGTCGTGAGGGAGCTGATCGGTCATCCATCCGCGTGCCCAGGCTTCGAGGCCGGGGTCGATGACCGGCTCACCGTACAGAACCGGCCGGGTCGAGCGGGCGAGGGCCGCGGTCGGATCCGGGATGCGGGCGGGGTCGGGATTGCCCGTGCCGACGTCGCGCAGCACGGTGTCGGGCGCGTAGCCCTCCTGGGCGACCGCGGTGCGGTCGGCGACGCGTGTGCCGCTGCGCCCGCGCGCCTCGACGAGGCCCGCCTGTGCGAGCTGCCGGTAGGCAGCGACCACGGTGTTGCGATTGACCCCGAGATCGACGGCGACCGCCCGCACCGACGGCAGCAGAGTGCCGGGGGCGAGCTCGCCGCGTTCGATGCGCGTGCGCAGGTCGGCCGCGATCCCGGATGCCGAATTGCCGGTCAGATCGATGCTCATACGCCCCCTCGACTCACCGCCAGCCTATGTCCTGCGCCATGCTACGGTTTGGCCTAAGCCAATAGATCGCGCCCCGAAGCGCGGAACCTCGCGCCGACAGGCGCGGAACGGAGTGGACATGACCGACACCGGAACACCCCGCGTCAAGCGCGGCCTCGCCGAGATGCTCAAGGGCGGCGTGATCATGGACGTCGTCACCGCCGAGCAGGCCCGCATCGCCGAAGACGCCGGCGCCGTCGCCGTCATGGCGCTCGAGCGCGTTCCCGCCGACATCCGGGCCCAGGGAGGCGTCGCGCGCATGAGCGACCCCGACCTCATCGACGACATCATCGCGACCGTATCGATCCCGGTCATGGCGAAAGCCCGCATCGGCCACTTCGTCGAGGCGCAGATCCTGCAGGAGCTGGGTGTCGACTACATCGACGAATCCGAGGTGCTCTCGCCCGCCGACTACGTCAACCACATCGACAAGTACGGCTTCACCGTGCCGTTCGTGTGCGGGGCGACGAACCTCGGCGAGGCGCTCCGCCGCATCACCGAGGGCGCGGCGATGATCCGCTCCAAGGGCGAGGCCGGCACGGGCGACGTGTCGGAGGCGACCAAGCACATCCGCACCATCCGCGGAGAGATCAACGCCCTGCGCTCCAAGACGAAGGACGAGCTCTACGTCGCCGCGAAGGAGCTGCAGGCGCCCTACGACCTCGTCGCCGAGATCGCCGAGACCGGAAAGCTCCCCGTCGTGCTGTTCACCGCCGGGGGAGTGGCTACCCCGGCCGACGCCGCCATGATGATGCAGCTCGGCGCCGACGGCGTGTTCGTGGGCTCGGGCATCTTCAAGTCGGGCAATCCCGCCCAGCGCGCCGCCGCGATCGTGAAGGCCACCACCTTCCACGACGACCCGAAGATCGTGGCCGAGGCGTCGCGTGGACTCGGCGAGGCGATGGTCGGCATCAACGTCGCCGACCTCCCCGCACCGCACCGCCTGGCCGAGCGTGGCTGGTAGAAGCCCGCGCGTCGGAGTCCTCGCCCTCCAGGGCGACGTGCGCGAGCACGTGTCGGTGTTGACCGCCCTCGGCGCCGACGCACGACCCGTGCGTCGGCCCGAGGAACTCGCTGCCGTGGAGGGCCTCGTGCTCCCCGGCGGCGAGTCGAGTGTCATCGACAAGCTCGCGCGGGCCTTCGGGCTCTTCGAACCGATCCGCGCGGCGATCGCCGCCGGCCTGCCGATGTACGGCACGTGCGCGGGCCTGATTCTGCTGGCCGACCGCATCGACGGAGCCATCGACGGACAACGGACGTTCGGCGGCATCGACGCGCGCGTCGCGCGCAACGTCTTCGGCGGGCAATCCGCGTCGTTCGAGACCGACCTGGACGTACCGGCGCTGGGTGAGCCGCCCGTGCACGCCGTCTTCATCCGTGCCCCCGCGGTCGTGGAATGGGGCCCGGATGCCGTGCCTCTGACATCCCTTCCCGACGGGCGCGTCGTCGCGATCGAGCAGGGCGCGCTGCTCGGCACGGCCTTCCACCCCGAATCGACCGGGGAGACGCGCTTCCACGAGCGGTTCCTCTCGCACGTCGATGCCAGACGCGGGACGAGCGCCCCTGCGCTCTAGAATGGAAAGATGTCCGGACACTCCAAATGGGCCACGACCAAGCACAAGAAGGCGGTCATCGACTCCCGTCGCGCCAAGTCGTGGGCCAAGCTCATCAAGAACATCGAGGTCGCGGCGAAGCTCGGTGGGGCCGACCTCCAGGGCAACCCGACGCTGTTCGACGCTGTCCTCAAAGCCAAGAAGACATCGGTCCCCAAAGACAACATCGATCGCGCCATCAAGCGCGGTGCCGGTATCGGCGGCGAAGCCGTCGAGTACGCCTCGATCATGTACGAGGGCTACGGCCCCAACGGTGTGGCGTTCCTCATCGAGTGTCTGACCGACAACAAGAATCGCGCCGCGGCCGAGGTGCGCACCGCTCTCAGCCGTAACGGCGGCACGCTCGCCGATCCGGGCAGCGTCGCCTACAACTTCAGCCGCAAGGGCGTCATCGTCGTGCCCTCCGAGGGCACCAGCGAAGACGACGTCATGCTCGCGGTGCTCGAGGCCGGCGCCGAAGAGGTCGAGCCCCATGGCGAGGGATTCGGCGTCATCACCGATGCCACCGACCTCGTCTCGGTACGCAGCGCCCTGCAGGAGGCCGGGATCGAGTACGACTCGGCCGACGTCGAGTTCGTCCCCTCGCTCAAGGTGGAGGTCGACGCCGACACCGCCCGCAAGGTGTTCCGACTCATCGACGCACTCGAAGACAGCGACGACGTCCAGAACGTCTACACGAACTTCGATCTCACCTCCGAGGTGCAGGCGGAGCTCGAGAACGACGAGTAAGGGCGCGCCCTCGATCGCCACACGGCCCCTGCGCTTAGCGTGGGGGCCGTGTCCCGTTCTCTCCGCGTGCTCGGCATCGACCCCGGCCTCACCCGCTGCGGCGTCGGGGTCGTCGACGTCTCGCCGAACCGCACCGCCTCGCTGGTGCACGTGGGTGTCGTCCGCTCCCTGACGACCGACCCCATCGAGAAACGGCTCGCCGCGATCGCCGCCGGCATCCGCCTCGTGCTGGCCGAACACGATCCGGGGGTGGTCGCCGTCGAACGCGTCTTCGCGCAGAACAACCGCCACTCGGTGATGGGAACGGCCCAGGCAAGCGGCATCGCGCTGTTGCTGGCCGCGGAGCACGGCATTCCGGCCGCGACCCACACCCCGAGCGAGGTGAAGGCCGCGATCACCGGTTATGGCTCCGCCGACAAGCTCCAGGTGCAGACGATGGTCGCGCGCGTGCTGCGCCTCGACGTCCTTCCCCAGCCCGCGGATGCCGCCGACGCCCTGGCGATCGCGTTGTGCCACGCCTGGCGCGGAGGAGCGGCCTCGGCCCCGGAGGACACATCGTTGACGCCCGCTCAGCGTGCATGGCGTGATGCGGAGAAGCGTCGTTCTCCGCAGCCCCGTGTCGCTCGAACGAATGTACGAACGGGCGCGTAGGCTAGCGGCATGATCTCTTCGCTGCACGGGACGGCGGCCCATGTCGCCGACGACTCGCTCGTGGTCGTGGTGGGCGGTGTCGGCTTCTCGGTCGCCGTCACCGCGCAGTTGGCACGCGCGGTCCACGTCGGAGCAGACGTGCACCTGCACACGAACCTCATCGTGCGCGAAGACGCACTGTCGCTATTCGGTTTCGAGAGCCGCGAAGAACTGACCGTCTTCACGCAGCTCATCAGCGTGACCGGTGTCGGGCCCAAGTCCGCCCTGGGCGTGCTGTCATCGCTCACGGTGCCGCAGATCGCCCAGGCCGTCGCCGACGACGACGACGCGCCCTTCCGTCGCGTGTCGGGTATCGGCCCCAAGACCGCGAAACTCATCGTCGTGCAGCTCGCGGGCAAACTCGCCGTCGTTCCGACGACCGCTCCCGCCGCCGTCAGCGCGCACGGGCAGGTTCCCCTGCAGGTCACGCAGGCGCTGATCGGGCTCGGATGGAGTGAACGCACCGCCGCCGAGGCCGTGGCATCCGTCGCCGAGAACGCCTCCGACGGCGACCGTGCGTCGGTGCAGAGCCTGCTGCGTCTGACGCTCGCGCTGCTCGGCCCCGCGCGCAAGGAGACCGTGGGTGGCTGACGTCCGCGACGCCGGCACGCCGGACGACGAGACCGAGCTCGCGATCGAGGGGGCTCTGCGCCCCGTCTCGCTCGCCGAGTTCGTCGGCCAGCACAAGGTGCGCGCGCAGCTGCAGCTGTTGCTCGACGCCGCTCGCATCCAGCAGCGCTCGCCCGACCACATCCTGATGTCGGGCCCGCCCGGACTGGGCAAGACGACGCTCGCGATGATCGTCGCCCACGAGAGCGGTCGGCCGCTGCGGCTCTCGAGCGGCCCGGCCATCCAGCATGCGGGCGATCTGGCCGCGCTGCTGTCGTCGCTCACGCCGGGCGAGGTGCTCTTCATCGACGAGATCCACCGGATGGCGCGCTCGGCGGAAGAGATGCTCTACCTCGCGATGGAGGACTTCCGCATCGACATCATGGTGGGTAAGGGTGCGGGCGCGACGAGCATCCCCCTCGACCTCTCTCCGTTCACCCTCGTAGGCGCCACCACCCGCGCAGGACTCCTCCCCAACCCCCTCCGCGACCGCTTCGGTTTCACCGCTCACCTGGAGTACTACGAGCCCGAAGAGCTCGAGCTCGTGGTTTCCCGCTCGGCATCCATGCTCGACGTGGGGCTCCCGGGCACGGCGCGGTCGGAGATCGCCCGCCGCTCGCGCGGCACGCCCCGTATCGCCAACCGTCTGCTGCGCCGCGTACGCGATTACCTCGTCGTGCACGGCCCCTCGGTCGGTGCCGACGACGGCCACGCAGACCTTCGCACGGTGGGCGCCGCACTCGATCTCTACGACGTCGACGCCATCGGCCTCGACCGGCTGGACCGCGCCGTGCTCGACGCCCTCGTGCGTCGATTCCGCGGGGGTCCGGTGGGGCTGAGCACGCTGGCCGTCGCCGTCGGCGAGGAGCCCGAGACGATCGAGTCCGTCGTCGAGCCCTACCTCGTGCGCATCGGATTCATCGGGCGGACGCCCCGTGGCCGTGTCGCGACGCCCGAGGCGTACGACCACCTCGGCGCTCCCCACCCCGACGGCCTGCTCCGGTTCAGCCAGGGCGTATGACCTATACTCGGCGAGGGATTCCCCGACCCCCGCTAGGCAGTGCCGCACGGCGCGCCTGATCTGAAAGGTGCACCGCCTCCATGGATAGCCTCCTCCTTCCCCTCCTGCTGGCCGGCTTGCTCGTGTTCATGTTCGTGAGCTCCCGCCGCCGCATGAAGAAGCAGAAGGCCGAGCAGGAGAAGAAGGCCCGCGACACCGTTCCCGGCGCCGAGGTGCTGCTGCAGGGTGGTCTGTACGGCACCATCGTCGAATACGACGGCGAAGACCTCGACAAGCCCGCGCTGGTCGAGATCGCCCCCGGCATCGTCATCAAGGTGCACAGCCAGGCCGTGCTCCGCATCGTCGACCCGATCGAGGGAGCCGTCACCGAAGACGAGTTCATCGAGGCCGAAGAATCCGAGGCCGAGTACATCGCCGGGGTCGCCGACGGCGACACCACGTCGATCAGCGACGACAAGCGCGCCGCGCGCCAGAACACCGTCGACGTCGACCGCGATGACAAGGACCGCCCCGCAGTCTGATCCCCTTCCCTTTCCCTTTCGTTCACCGCCGCACAGAAAGCCGATTCCGTGGCGCCCTCGACTCCCGTCCGTCACGCCTGGCGCGTATTGACCGGACTGCTCGCCATCACCGGCGTGCTGTTCGGCATCAACGCCCTGGGTGTGTACACCTTCAATGCCAGTTCCTGGACCCCCGACCTCGCCCTCGACCTCCAGGGCGGCACGCAGATCATCCTGCAGGCCCAGACCACCGACGGCGCAGCGCCCGACAGTGAGCAGCTGCAGCAGGCCGTCACGATCATCCGCCAGCGCGTCGACGCGTCCGGTGTCGGTGAGACCGATGTTGCGACCGAGGGCGGTCGCAACATCGTGGTGCAGATTCCCGGCCAAGCCGATGAGGCGACGCGTGAGCGCATCCAGAGCTCTGCTCAGCTGCAGCTTCGTCCGGTACTGTTCACGGGCTCGCAGGCGACCTCGTTCGTCGGCGAGGACGGCAACTCCACGCCGTACCCCACGCCCGACCCCGCCCTGCCGGCGACGCCGACCGCATCGCCCACCAACGCCAGCGATCCCGCCTACATCACGCCGGCCCTGCAGGCGGAGTTCCTCGCGTACGACTGCGCCAACCCCCCGTCGAACCCCTCCGAAGCCCCGGCCGACCAGCCCATGATCACGTGCGGCATCGATGACGGCGGGAAGTACATCCTCGGCCCCGTCGAGCTCAATGGCACCGACATCAGCGATGCGACCAACGGCCAGGAGCAGAACACGGGCCGCTGGGCCGTGAACCTCGTCTTCAACGATCAGGGCACGCAGACGTTCGGCGAAATCAGCCAGCGCCTGGTCGCGCTGCAGCCGCCGCTGAACCAGTTCGCGTTCGTCCTCGACGGCTCGGTACTGTCGGCGCCCGTCATGCAGGGGACCATCCTCGACGGCCGTCCGAGCATCACCGGCAGCTTCACGCAGGAGTCGTCCAAGGCTCTCGCCGACCAGCTCAAGTACGGCGCCCTGCCCTTGAGCTTCACCGTCGTCAGCTCCGACACCGTCTCGGCCACCCTCGGTTCGCAGCAGCTGCAGATCGGCTTCATCGCCGGCCTCATCGGTCTCGGTCTCGTCGCGATCTACTCTCTGATCGTCTATCGCGCGCTCGGAACCGTGATCATCGCCTCTCTCGGCGTGATGGCGGTACTGACATATGTGGCCCTGTGCATCCTGGCCTGGCGTGCCGGGTTCCGCCTGTCGCTCGCCGGCGTCGCGGGTCTGATCGTCACGATCGGCTTCACCGCCGACTCGTTCATCGTCTATTTCGAACGCATCCGAGACGAGTTGCGCGACGGCAAGTCGATCACGGCCGCGGTCGAAGACGGCTGGGCTCGCGCGAAGCGCACGATCTACATCTCGAAGTCGATCAACATCCTCGCCGCCGTCGTGCTGTACATCCTCGCGGATGCCACGGTGAAGGGCTTCGCGTTCACGCTGGGCCTGACGACCGCGATCGACATCCTGATCTTCATCCTCTTCACCCACCCGGTCATGCAGCTGCTGGCCCGCACCCGGTTCTTCGGCTCGGGGCACCCGCTCTCGGGCATGGACCCTCACGCGCTAGGAGCCGTCTACCGCGGTCGCGCAGAGTTCCGCGCCCCCGTCGCCGACGCCTCGCGCGCCAAGCGCTCACGCGGCGAGGCCCAGCGCCGTCAGACCATCGCGGAACGCAAGCAGGCCGAACTCGCCGCCGCCGGCCGCGGCGATAGCCGCTCCACGAAGGAGGGAGACAACTGATGCGCTCCATGACGCAACTCGGTAACGACCTCTACTCGGGCAAGACCTCTTTCCCGTTCGTGCAGCGTCGCCGCCTGTGGTTCATCATCGCCGCGGTGCTCGTCATCGGTGCAGCTCTCGTGCCGTTGTTCCGCCCGGTGCAGTTCTCCATCGAGTTCACCGGCGGCGCGCAGTTCACGGTGTCGAACCCGGCATCCCTCGACCAGTCCCTCGCGACCGAGGCCGTCGCGTCGGTGCTCCCGGGCGCCACCACGCGCGTGTCGACGATCAACGACCAGGCCGTTCGCGTACAGACCGACCAGCTCGACAACGACGAGGCGCAGGCCGTGTCGGCCGCGCTCGCCACCGCCTACGACGTGCCCTCGTCGGAGATCACGAACTCGTTCATCGGCCCGACCTGGGGCAACGACGTCACCCGCCAGTCGTTGTGGGGTCTTTCCATCTTCCTCGCGCTGACGTTCCTGATCCTGGCGATCTACTTCCGCACGTGGAAGATGTCGGTCGCGGCGATCATCGGCCTCGTCGACGTGCTCGTCATCACCATCGGCGTGTACGCCGTCTTCGGGTTCGAGATCTCACCGGCTGCCGTCATCGGCTTCCTGACGATCCTGTCGTATGCGCTGTACGACACCACGGTCGTCTTCGACAAGGTCCGCGAGAACACCCGGGAAGACGGTGAGATATCCGGCCGCACGTTCGCGGAGTCGGTCAACCTCGCCGCCAACCAGACGCTCATCCGCTCGATCAACACCACCGTCGTAGCCATCCTGCCGGTCGGCGCGATCCTCTTCATCGGTGTGCCCCTCGGCGCCCGCACACTGAGCGACATTTCGCTGTCGATCTTCGTCGGCACCATCGTTGCGGCGTACTCGACGCTGTTCGTCGCCGTGCCGATGTACGCCCTCCTGCGCGAGAAGGAGAAGCCGGTGGCCCAGCGCGACGCACGCGTGCGAGCCGCTCGAGAGAAGGCGGGGGTTCCGGCCTGAGGCCGGACCCGCATCACAGCACCTCGTCCTGAGTGGAGGCCCCGACGACATGTCGGGGCCTCACCTGTCGGGGCGTAGACTTGGACGACTGGCCGTAGGGGAGAGGTGGCGATGACCGAGACCACGTCTTCCGCGCCACCACCGTCGTCTCTGCGTCGCCTCGTTCCGCGCATCTTCTCCCGTGCCGCGCGCCGCGACGACGTCGATAAGTTGCTGCGCACCGTGCGCACCCATCACCCCAAGGGCGACCTCGCGATCATCGAGCGCGCGTACGCCGTCGCCGACAAGGCTCACGATGGTCAGAAGCGCCAGAGCGGTGAGCCGTACATCACCCACCCGCTCGCGGTGGCGCAAATTCTCGCCGAGCTCGGCCTCGGCCCCAAGGCGATCGCCGCCGCCCTGCTGCACGACACGGTCGAAGACACCGGCTACCCGCTCGACGAACTGGCCGCCGACTTCGGCGACGAAGTGGCGATGCTGGTCGACGGGGTCACCAAGCTCGACAAGGTCAAGTACGGCGACAGTGCACAGGCCGAGACCGTCCGCAAGATGATCGTGGCGATGTCGAAAGACATCCGCGTCCTGTTGATCAAGCTCGCCGACCGCCTGCACAACGCGCGTACCTGGGGCTTCGTGCCGCCGCACAAAGCGGCGAAGAAGGCCACCGAGACGCTCGAGATCTACGCGCCGCTCGCGCACCGCCTCGGCATCCAGGCGATCAAGAGCGAACTCGAAGACCTCTCGTTCGCCGTGATGCACCCCAAGCTCTACGCCGAGATCGAGAGTCTCGTCAAGCAACGCACCCCGCAGCGCGAGCAGTACGTGCAGAACGTCATCGACGCCGTCGACGCGGATCTGCGTGAGTTGCGCGTGCGCGGCCGTGTCATGGGTCGACCTAAGCAGCTCTACTCCGTCTACCAGAAGATGGTCGTTCGAGGTCGCGAGTTCGACGACATCTACGACCTCATCGGCATCCGGATCCTGGTGGGCACCGTGCGCGACTGCTACGCCGTGCTCGGCGCGATCCACGCGCGGTGGACGCCGCTGCCCGGGCGCTTCAAGGACTACATCGCGACCCCGAAGTTCAACCTTTATCAGTCGCTCCACACGACGGTGATCGGTCCGGGCGGTCGTACCGTCGAGATCCAGATCCGCACGCACGAGATGCACCAGCAGGCCGAATTCGGCGTCGCCGCGCACTGGAAGTACAAAGAGCGCATGGCCGGCACGAAGTCGGATGCCAAAGCCGTCGACGCCGACATGGCGTGGATCGCCCACATCTCCGACTGGCAGGCCGAGACCGCCGATCCGGGGGAGTTCCTCGACTCGCTGCGGTTCGAGATCGGCGCGAAAGAGGTCTACGTCTTCACCCCCAAGGGCCGCGTCGTCGGTCTTCCCACGGGGGCGACGCCCGTCGACTTCGCCTACGCGGTACACACCGAGATCGGCCACCGCACCATGGGGGCGAAGGTCAACGGGCGTCTCGTGCCGTTGGAGTCCACGCTGCAGAGCGGCGACGTGGTCGAGGTCTTCACCTCGAAGAACCCCGACGCCGGCCCCAGCCAGGACTGGCTCGGCTTCGTCAAGAGCACGCGCGCGCGCAACAAGATCCGCGGGTGGTTCACGAAGGAGCGCCGCGAAGAGGCGATCGAGCAGGGCAAGGACTCCATCGCCCGAGCGATGCGCCGGCAGAACCTCCCGTTGCAGCGCCTGATGAGCCAGGACTCCTTCACCGAGGTCGCGCGACTCTTCCACTATGAAGACGTCTCCGCGCTGTACGCCGCGGTCGGCGAAGGACACGTCTCGACGCAATCGGTGATCGAGAAGGTCACGGCTCTCGTCAGCGTCGAAGAGACCAACACCGGCCCCATCGACATCCCCGTCGGACGCAGCCGGGCTCCGCGCGGCGGCGACTCCGGCGTGCTCGTGCGCGGCGCCCCCGACATCCTGGTGAAGCTCGCGAAGTGCTGTACACCGGTCCCCGGCGACGAGATCGTCGGATTCGTGACCCGCGGAAGCGGTGTCTCGGTGCACCGTGGCGACTGCACGAACGTCAAATCGCTGAAGGAAGAACCCGACCGTCTGATCGACGTCGAGTGGGCACCGACCACCAAGAGCGTGTTCCTCGTGCAGATCCAGGTCGAAGCGCTCGATCGATCGGGGCTGCTCAGCGACGTGACGCGGGTACTCAGCGAGCACCACGTCAACATCTTGTCGGCGACCGTGTCGACCACGAACGATCGGCTGGCCCTCAGCAAGTTCGTCTTCGAGATGGGTGACACCGTGCACTTGGATCGAGTGTTGAACGCCGTCAGACGCATCGACGCCGTCTACGACGTCTACCGCGTCACCTCGTCGTAGGCCCCGTCAGCAGGGCCGTCGCGCGTCGTCCATGAGGGAACCGCGGATGCCGTGCGAGCCACTCCTCAGCCGAACGGCGCACGAGTGGATCGGTGTTCGCCCAGGTGCGCGCGAGATCCTGGTCAACAGCGTCGTCGGAACGAGCGAGGTCGACGAGCGCCCGCTCGGGTGAGCTCACGTTCACACCCGCGATCGCGCACACGTCTACGGGATCGAGACGCACATCGTGGAAGATCGTGCGGGCGTCGGAACGCGCCCGCGCACGGGTCGCACCCGCTCTCTGGACGTGATGCGGCGTCGGCTCCTCCGACACCGCCCCGTGGATCCACGCCGCGCTGCCGCGCACGGCCGCCCACCGCTCGCCCAGCAGGGGGAGCAGGCTCCGCGCACGCATCCACGGCGTCTCGGCGGCGTCGGCGGGCATGAACCCCTCGCCGAGCGGCACGAGCAGACCATCGAGGCACGCGGCGGTCAGTTCGGCGAGTGAGAGACGCTCGTCGGCGAAGAACAGGAAGGGCGACACCATCCCGCCAGTGTGGCGGGGCGATGTCGCCCAGGACGCCGGAGCGTCGGACCTGTGGAGAACCGATCAGCCGCCCAGCGCGCGCAGCCAGGTGCGACGAGCCTCGAGGGCCTCTTTCGCCTGTGCGGCGGCGCGCTTGTCGCCGCGGGCTTCGGCCCCGGCGACCTCCGCCTCGAGCTTGTCGATGGCGTCGGTCAGCTGACGCGTCATGTCGTTCGCACGCGCCTTCTGCTCGGGGTCGTTGCGCTTCCAGTCGGCGTCTTCGCGCGTGCGGACGCTCAGCTCGATCTTGCGCAGCTCATCGTCGAGCGTGCGCTCCTTGTCTCGCGGGAAGATGCGACCGATATCGTCCCACTGGCGCTGGATCGCGGTCAGCTTCTGACGAGCGGTCGCGAGGTTCTTCTCGTCGACGATCGGGGCGGCCTCTTCGAGGAGCGCGCGCTTCTGCTCGATCTTCTCTTTCGACGCCTCGTTCTCGGCGGACTCCCGCTCGATGCGCGCCCCGTAGAGGGCGTCGCCGGCGGCCTTGAAGCGCGCCCACAGCGCGTCGTCGACCTTGCGGCCCGCGCGTCCCGACGCCTTCCACGCGTCGAGCAGGTCGCGGTAGGCGTTGATACCGTCTTCGCCGCGCGGAGCGAGCGCCTCGGCACGCTCGACGAGACGCGTCTTGGCCTCGCGTGCCGACTTGTGCGTCTCGTCGAGGGACGAGAAGAACTCGCGGCGGTGGCGATCGACCGTGGCGCGCGCGTCGCGGAAGCGACGCCACAACTGCTGAGCGGTCGACTTCGACAGGCGCGGGCCGTTCTGCTGGTGCGCCTGCCACCGGTCGAACAGCGCCGTCATGTCGGCGGTCATCTGCTTCCATTGCACGCTCTGCGGGTCGCGCGCCGCAAGGGCCTCCGCCTCTTCGACGATCGCGGTGCGCTCGCGCACGGCCTCCTCGCTGGCCTGCTTGGCAGCGACGGCCTCGGTCTCGCTGGCTTCGGCGAGCTCGGCCGTGAGCGCGTCGACGCGGGCGATGAGGGCGGCGAGGTCGCCCACGGCGGCCGCACCGTCGAGTTTGGCGCGCAGCGTCTTGGCGGTGGAGCGTAGATCGGATGCCGATGCACCGCCGCGGCGGTGACGGGTCTCGATCAGCGTGACCTCGCCGGCCAGGTCGGAGAATTTGCGCTGGTAGTAGGCGAGGGCCTCGGCGGGCGTGCCGTCGGGGTACTGACCGACCTCGCGCCAATCGTCTCCCTCACGAACCGACACGGTGCCGTCGTCGTCGACGCGTCCCCACGGCGGGGTCGTGGTCTTCGAGGCCGTCGCACCGGGGGGCGGTCCGGGCAGACGCGGGCCGGGGCGGGCCGCCGGCTGCGCGGGGGAGGGTGCGGCGGAAGCCGGTTCGGCATCCTGGGCGGAGTCTTCGTCTGCGACGGCCTCGTCAGCGACGGGCTCCGCGTCAGCGACGGGCTCCGCGTCAGCGACGGGCTCCGCGTCAGCGACGGGCTCATCAGCGATGGGCTCGGCATCCGCATCCGCGACAGGCTCGTCGGCGACGGTCTCGACATCGGCGAAAGTCACGTCGGCGACGGGCTCGTCGTCAGCGACGAGCTCGGCCAGGTCGGACGGGGAGGTGGCCTCGTCGTCCGCGACGGGGTCGACCGCGGCGCTCGGGTCGACGTCGGGAACCCCGTCGGGTTCGCGGTCCGCGCCGTCGACGTCCGGAGCCGTCTGCTCACCGGCGGTGGGGGAGACCTCGTCGGTCTGCACCTCGGTCGTGGAAGAAGCGTCGGCCTCGGCGTTGCTCGCGGCGTCGCGCGGGTCGGAGGTCTCGGGGGTGGAAGCGGAAGACACGGATAGCACCTCATCGCGGCAGAGCCGCCTGGGGGAGAAGGACCCTCCGAGCCTAGTACGAGCCGCCCCGCCGACACAGGATCAGGGTGCGGCGGACTCCGTGGCATCCGGTACCGGAGTCGCCGGCGCCTCGGTCGCGGGGGTGCTCGGGGTGGAGGTCGACGTCGGCACCGGCTCGGGCGTCCCGGGCCCCGCGACGAAGTAGGCCGTCTGCGCGCCGATCGCCCCCAGGATGACGACGAGGCCCACGACGAGCGCGATCACGTTGTCGCGCGTGCGCCGGCGTCCCTGTCGTTCGTGCAGCTCGAGTCGCGCCTGGTAGGCGCGGGCACGTTCCCGCTGCTCCCGCGTCTGCCGGTCATTTCCGCGCGTCGCCACATCGGCCTCCTCTGCCCGTCCGGACTCGTCGATCCTACAAACACCGCGCCCGCAGCCCCCGCGGCTCCCGGCCGCACTGTGCCGGCGAAGACGGGTCCGATGTCGGGGGCCCCGGTTAGCCTGGACCGGTGACCCCTTCTTCGGCGCTCTTCCAGGGCCAGACGCCGCTGGCCGTGCGCATGCGGCCCGTGAGCCTCGACGAGGTCGCCGGGCAGGGGCATCTGCTGCGTCCCGGTTCGCCGCTGGTCACTCTCGCCACGACCGACTCGTCGGCATCCGTCTCCGCCGTCTCCGTCATCCTGTGGGGCCCGCCCGGTACGGGTAAGACCACGCTCGCCCAGGCGATCGCCCGGTCGTCGGGGCGGCGATTCGTGGAGCTGTCGGCGATCACGGCGGGCGTGAAAGACGTCCGCGAGGTCATGCAAGAGGCCCTGACGCAGCGCGACCTCTACGGGCAGTCGACCATCTTGTTCCTCGACGAGATCCACCGCTTCACCAAGGCCCAGCAAGACGCGCTGTTGCCGGGCGTCGAGAACGGGTGGGTCGTGCTCATCGCCGCGACGACCGAGAACCCCTCGTTCTCGGTCATCTCGCCGCTGCTGTCGCGCTCCCTGCTGCTGACCCTGCGGCCGCTCGGTGACGACGACCTCGGAGCTCTCGTCGACCGCGCCGTGCGCGACCCGCGGGGCCTGGCGGGCCGGGTCGAGCTCGACGACGACGCCCGGGCCGCCCTGGTCCGCCTCGCATCCGGAGACGCCCGGCGCGCGCTGACCGCCCTCGAGGCAGCGGCGGCCGTCGCGGGCGACCTCGACGCGGCGGCACCGGCACCCGCCGATGAGAGCGACGACGAAGGCGAGGCCGACGACGTCGATAACGAGAACGGTGAGGCGGAGGCCGGGGACGCCACCGCGCCCACGACGGTCATCACGGCCGACCACATCGCCCAGGCCGTCGACCGAGCCCTGCTGCGCTACGACCGGCAGGGCGACGAGCATTACGACGTCATCAGCGCCTTCATCAAGTCGGTGCGCGGATCCGACCCGGATGCCGCGATCCACTACCTCGCGCGCATGATCGAGGCCGGGGAGGACCCGCGGTTCATCGCGCGGCGCCTGGTGATCTCCGCCGCCGAAGACATCGGCATGGCCGACCCCCAGGCGCTGCAGATCGCCGTCGCCGCCGCCGACGCCGTCGCCTTCATCGGCATGCCCGAGGGGCGCATCCCCCTCGCCGAGGCGACCGTCTACCTCGCCACGACCGCGAAGTCGAACGCCGCCTACAACGCCATCAACGCCGCGATCGCCGACGTCCGAGCGGGGGGTTTCGGCCGCGTACCGATGCACCTGCGCGACGCGCATTACCCCGGGGCGAAGCGCCTCGGCCACGGCAAGGGATACAAGTACGCCCACGACAGCGAGATCGGCATCGTCGCGCAGCAGTACCTCCCCGACGAGCTGCGCGGACGCCGCTATTACGAGCCCACGAACCACGGCGCCGAGCGCGACGTGTCGGCGCGGCTCGAGAAGATCCGCCGCATCCTCGACGGCACCTGAGCGACGCACACGGGCCGTCCGGGCGGCTCTGATAGCATGAACCGGCTCGAAACAGGGTTTTCGGGCATCCCCTCCTTTCTGTGATCACCCTCCGGTGCGCCCCGGCGTGCGCTTCGGATCGGGCGGAAGGGGGCGATACGCCCGTGAGCCGTGAAAGGCGCGGCCACGTCATCGGAAGGAGTACTTCGTGACCACGAAGTCTCAGGACCGCCGCAAGGTGCGTCTGTCGCGAGCCCTCGGCATCGCGCTCACCCCCAAGGCCGCCCGCTACCTCGAGAAGCGTCCCTACGCTCCGGGCGAGCACGGCCGCACCAAGCGCAAGGCCGACAGCGACTACGCCGTCCGTCTCCGCGAGAAGCAGCGTCTGCGCGAGCAGTACGGCATCCGCGAGAAGCAGCTGCGCATCGCGTTCAACGAGGCGCGTCGGACCGACGGCCTGACCGGTGAGAACCTGGTCGAGCTGCTCGAGATGCGCCTGGACGCCCTCGTCGTGCGCGCGGGCTTCGCCCGCACCACCGCGCAGGCTCGCCAGCTCGTCGTGCACCGCCACATCCTGGTCGACGGCCAGCTCGTGGACCGCCCGTCGTTCCGCGTCAAGCCGAACCAGCTGATCCACGTCAAGACCAAGAGCGAGGGCCTCGAGCCCTTCCAGGTCGCCGCCGCCGGTGGACACGCCGAAGTGCTGCCCCCCGTTCCGGGCTACATCGAGGTCGACCTCTCGACGCTGCAGGCCCGCCTGCTCCGTCGTCCCAAGCGCGCCGAGGTTCCCGTCACGTGTGACGTGCAGCTCGTCGTCGAGTACTACGCCGCCCGCTGATCCAGCGAGCAGAGAAGGGCGTCGGGGTTCCCCGGCGCCCTTCGTCGTTCCCGCGCGCGCTGCGTCCTGTGCCGGTCCGGGGCCTGCCTGCGGCGCCCGGGTCCGGGGCTGCGTCGCGTGGCCGGACCCGTGTCGGCGGACACAACGCAGGAGTACTACCCGAGGCGGCCCGCGATCGCCGGCCCGGAGGCCGGATCGGGCGAATCTCCTGCGTCATGTCCCCCGCGGAGCCGGCACGCTGCCGCGGCGACCGATTCGAACAGTCACGGCGGCCCGGGGAGACGGCATCCATCGATCTCTCTTGCGCGGTGCACAGGGGCCGTCGCCTACGATGAAGGATGCCGCGAACGCGGCGTCTCATCGAGGAAGAAGTGGTGATCGTGAAAAGCCTCGTCTGGTTCGCGTTGGGCATCGCCGGCGGATTCGTCGCCGCCCACCTCGTCAACAAAGACCCCCGCGGTCAAGAGCTGCTCGCGCAGCTCGACTCCCGCATCGGCGAGTTCACCGACCACATGAGCGACGCGTACCACGATCAGGAGACCCGCCTGTCGGACATCCTCGACGATGCCAAGGGCGTCGCCGCCTCTGCTGCGGGTCACGTCGCGGAAGCCGTGGACCACGCCACCGACGCTGTCGGTAGTGCCGCCGCGGCTGCCAAGAAGACCGTTTCGCCCTCCGACTGACCTCTCCGCGCCCTCCGTCCCGCCGCCGCTGGACGAAGCGCGCACGCGCACGGAAAGACCCGCCATGAAAACCGCCGAGATCGCCCAGCGCTTCCTCGACTTCTTCGAGAAGAAGAATCACACGATCGTCCCCTCGGCCTCGCTCGTCACCGACGACCCGGCCCTGCTCTTCACCGTCGCGGGCATGGTGCCGTTCATCCCGTATCTCAGCGGCGTCGTGCCGCCGCCCTACCCGCGCGCCGCGGATGTGCAGAAGTGCATCCGCACCAACGACATCGAGGAGGTCGGCAAGACCCCCCGCCACGGCACCTTCTTCCAGATGCTGGGCAATTGGTCGTTCGGCGACTACTTCAAAGAAGACGCCATCCGTTTCGCGTGGGAGCTGCTCACCGCCCCCGAGTCTGAGGGCGGCCTCGCCTTCGACCCGAAGGACCTGTGGGTCACCGTCTACAAAGAGGACGACGAGGCGCGCGATCTCTGGCGCTCGCTCACCCCGCTGCCCGAGGAGCGTATCCAGCGCCTCGGCAAGGACACGAACTACTGGTCCACCGGTCTTCCCGGTCCCGCGGGCCCCTGCTCGGAGATCTTCTTCGACCGAGGACCCGACTACGGCATCGACGGTGGTCCCGCCACCGACGACGACCGTTACGTCGAGATCTGGAACCTCGTGTTCATGCAGTACGAGATCACGAACGTGCGCTCGAAGTACGACTTCGACATCGTCGGTGAGCTGCCCGCGAAGAACATCGACACCGGCATGGGCCTCGAGCGCATCGCGTTCATCAAGCAGGGCGTCGACAACATGTACGAGACCGACCAGGTGCGCCCGGTGCTCGATCTCGCAGCGAAGCTCACCGGCAAGGCGTACGGCCACGAGTCGCACGAAGACGACGTGCGCCTGCGCATCGTCGCCGACCACGTGCGTTCCTCGCTCATGCTGCTCGCCGATGGTGTGACCCCCTCGAACGAGGGTCGCGGCTACATCCTGCGTCGCATCATGCGCCGCGCGATCCGCTCGATGCGCCTGCTGGGCGTCGAGGGCGCCACATTCCCCGAGCTCTTCGCCGCGTCGCGCGACGCGATGAAGGAGTCGTACCCCGAGGTCGAGGCCGATTACGCCCGCCTCTCCGCTTACGCCATCGCCGAGGAGCAGACCTTCCTGCGCACTCTCGCGGCGGGATCCGCCATTCTCGACCAGTCGGTCGCGGAGGCGAAGATCGGCGGCGGCACGACCCTGTCGGGGTCCGAGGCGTTCCTCCTCCACGACACCTACGGGTTCCCCATCGACCTGACCCTCGAGATCGCGGAAGAGGCCGGCCTGACCGTCGACCGCGGTTCCTTCGACCAGCTCATGCTCGAGCAGCGCACCCGCGCCAAGGCCGACGCACGCGCCCGCAAGGGCGCCATCGCCGATCAGAGCGCGTACCGCGAGTTCCGTGCCCTCGGCGAAACGGTGTTCACCGGCTACACCGAGCTGCAGACGGAGTCGAAGGTCCTCGGCATCCTGATCGCGGGTCACGGTACCGATCGCGCCTCCGAGGGCCAGATCGCCGAGATCATCACCGCCGAGACCGCCCTTTACGCAGAGTCGGGCGGTCAGGTCGCCGACAAGGGCATCATCGTCGGTCCCGGCTACGAGCTCGAAGTGCTCGACGTGCAGCGTCCGGTGCCGGGGCTCATCAGCCACACCGTGGAGGTCACCACCGGTGAGGTGTCGGTCGGCGCTCCGGCGACGACCGTCGTCGACGCGCTGAACCGCCACTCGGCGCAGCAGGCGCACACCGCGACGCACCTCGTGCACGCGGCGATCCGCGACACCCTGGGCAAGTCCGCCACGCAGACCGGTTCGCTGAACCGCGCCGGCTACATGCGGTTCGACTTCAGCTGGGGCTCTGCCCTGTCAGCCGAGACCCGCACCGAGATCGAGGACATCGCGAACAACGCCGTGCGCGACAACCTCGAGGTGACCACGCGCGTGATGTCGCTCGACGAGGCCAAGGCCGCCGGCGCCATGGCGCTGTTCGGCGAGAAGTACGGCGACACGGTGCGCATGGTCGACGTCGGCGGACCCTGGTCGCGCGAATTGTGCGGTGGTACCCACGTCGCCCGGAGCTCCGAGATCGGGCTGGTCAATCTCGTCGGCGAGCAGTCGGTCGGTGCCTCCAATCGGCGCGTGGAGGCCCTGGTCGGCCTCGACGCCTTCCGCGACCTCGCCGCCGAGCGCGCGATCGTGTCGCAGCTGTCGACGTCGCTCAAGACACCCCGTGAGCAACTGACCACGCGCATCACGGAGCTGGCGGCGAGCCTCAAGGCCGCGGAGAAGAAGATCGCCGCCTTCGAGGCGCAGGCCCTCACCGGACGTCTGCCGCAGCTGGTCGAGTCGGCCGTCGCCGTCGGCACGGTCCGCGTCGTCACCCAGAGCCTGGGGGAGGGCGCGTCGGCCGACGACGTTCGCTCGCTCGCGTTGCAGGTGCGCGACCGCCTGGGCTCCGACCCCGCGGTCGTCGCTCTGGCGAGCGTCACGAGCGGCCGCGCCACGGTCGTCGTCGTCACCAACGACGCCGCTCGCGAACGCGGACTCGCCGCCGGCGCTCTGGCGAAGGGTGCCGCCGGCGTCCTCGGCGGAGGCGGCGGCGGTCGTCCCGACGTCGCCCAGGGTGGCGGAACGGATGCCACGGCTCTGCCGCAGGCACTCGAGGGCATCGTCGCGGACGTGCGGGCGACCACCGCGTGACCGCGTTCCGGCGCGGCATCCGGTTGGGGATCGATGTCGGGCGCGCCCGCGTGGGTGTGGCCCGGTCGGACCCCGACGGGGTACTCGCCGTTCCGGTCGAGACGGTGCCGCGCAAGGGCGAGCCGGTGCGCCGCATCGCGGCCCTGGCCGCGGAGTACGAGGCGTTCGAGGTGCTGGTCGGTCTACCGCTGAACCTCCGAGGTGAGGACACGCCGTCGACGACCGACGCACGGGGCTTCGCGGAGGCGCTCGCGGCGGCTCTGCCTATGCCCGTGCGGCTGGTCGACGAGCGTCTCAGCACGGTGTCGGCGCACAGCGTTCTGCGAGAGGCAGGACGTTCCCAGCGTGACTCTCGTAGCATTGTGGACCAAGTCGCCGCTGTGGTGCTGCTGCAGCAGGCGCTCGACGTGGAGCGAAGGTCCGGTGAGCCGGCCGGACCCGCCGTATCACCGGGACAGGAGCCCGCCTGACATGCCCGAGAATCAGCCGCCCGAGAGCGATCCGTTCGCCGACCTCTACGGGCGTCTGCCCGACCCGCGCAGGGGAGCACGCGCCGACGACGCACCGCCGTCGCGCCGCGCCGCCCGCGAGGCCCGCGCGGCGGGCGGCGATGCGTCCGACGCTCCGGACAGCGCGCGGTTCGACGCCGCGCGCCGCGCACCCAGTGACACGCCGTCGGCCCCCGCCCCCGAAGAAGTCACACCGGCGCCGGCGCCGGACGCCCCGGTCGCTCGACCGGCCGCCGAGATCTCACCGGATGACGCACCGCCCTCCGCCGTGCGGAACGACCCCTCGCCTGACACGGGATCACGGGAGATCCCGGCCCGCCCGCGCGACGCCGCGCCAACGGCCGGAGCGCGCCGCCCCAGCACCCGCACCGCGGGCGGTCGCGACGCAGCCCCCGGCCCCCGCCGGCGCAGCACGCCCTCGCGCGACGTCGAACCCGCACGCGAGCCCGCTCTCGTAGGTGCCGGTGCCGCCCCTGCCGCCGCATCGTCGGCCCCGGGGTCCGCGGCATCCGGATCGCTCGAACAGCTCTTCACGGGTCAGACCACCACGCACGACATCGGCCAGCCCGCGCCGCAGCCGTCGCGGAAGCGCCGCCACGTCGGCCGGTGGATCGCCCTGGCCGTCGTCGTGCTCCTGATCGGCGGCATGGTCGGCGGCGGCATGGCGCTGTGGAACACCTACGGCGATCGGGTGCAGGCCTTCCTCGGTCAAGAAGAACCGGTCGACTTCGAGGCGGGCCAAGCCACCGGTGAGACGCGCGTCACGATCGTCGCGGGCGACACCGGTGAATCGGTCTCCCCGAAGATGTTCGAGGCCGGCGTCACGAAGGCGTCGAACTCGCTGTACAAGTACATGGTCGACAACTCCATCGCCTTCACCTTCCAGCCCGGCGTGTACAAGCTGCAGCAGCAGATGACCTCCGAGGCGGTGCTCGCCGCCCTCCGCCTCCCCGAGACCCGCCTGAACTATTCCGTGCAGCTGCGCGAGGGACTGACGCTCGCGCAGTCGCTCGACCTCATCTCCGAACAGCTCGGCCTCGCACGCGCCGACCTCGACGCGGCCGTCGCCGACCCGTCGCAGTACGGCGTACCGGCCGCGACGCTCGAGGGCTGGATCTTCCCCGCCACGTACGACTTCGACGAGGGTGTCACCGCCACGCAGGTCATCGACACGATGGTAAAGCGCACCGTGCAGTCGCTCGACGCCGCGGGTGTGCCCGTGGCCGACCGCGAGCGGATCCTCATCATCGCCTCGATCATCGAGCGGGAAGCCCGCAGCAGCGAAGACTTCTACAAGGTCTCGCGCGTCATCGAGAACCGTCTCCAGCCCTCCAACCAGGAGACGTTCGGCAAGCTCGAGATGGACTCGACGGTGCAGTACGGCGCCGGGGAGATGGGCAGCGGAACGGTCAGCACGTCCGAAGAGGCGCGCAACAGCGACAACCCGTGGAACACCTACATGTACCCGGGCCTGCCGATCGGACCCATCGCGAACGCGGGCGATCTCGCGATCGACGCGGCGATGAAGCCCGCCGACGGCCCGTGGCTGTATTTCGTGACGGTCAACCTCGACACCGGCGAGACCGTCTTCACCTCGACGTACAGCGAGCACGAGAAGGCGGTCGCCCAGTGGCGGGCGTGGTGCGCCGACAATCCGAACTCGGGATGCTGACCGGACCCACGCGCCTGGCCGTCTGGGGCGACCCGATCGCGCACTCGCGGTCGCCCCGGCTGCACGCGGCGGCGTACGGCGTGCTCGGGCTCGAGTGGGAGTACGGGCGCCAGCAGGTTTCGGTCGACGCATTCACCGATCACCTCTCGGGATTGGATGCCACCTGGCGCGGTCTCTCGCTCACGATGCCGCTCAAGACGGTCGCCGCACGAACGGCCCGCTCCCTCGACGAGGACGCGCGTCGGACAGGCGCGGTCAACACCTTCCTGCTCACCGACGACGGCCCCCACGGCTTCAACACCGACGTCGGGGGACTCGCCCGCGCGCTCGAGGAGATCGGTGTGCACTCACCGGGCGCGGTGCGCGTGCTCGGTGCCGGGGCGACGGCCACGTCGGCGGTCGTCTCCGCCGCGCGCGTGGGTGCGGATCTCATCGAGGTACGCGCACGCCGCCCGGAAGCCGCCGAATCCCTCCGTACGCTCGGCGACGCGCTCGGCGTCGAGGTGCGCATCGGCGCGATCGACGACGACAGGGTCGACCCGGTGGATGCGACGATAGCGGCGCTGCCCGGAGGGACCGATCTCGGCCCGGTCGCCGACATCCTGGCATCCGGGTCCGGTCCTCTCGTCGACGTCGTCTACGGCGGATGGCCGACGCCGCTGGCGCAGGCGTGGGAGCGAGCCGGGGTGGCCGCGCACAACGGTCTCGAGATGCTGCTGCACCAGGCGCTGCTGCAGGTGCGCGTGTTCGTCACAGGCGACCCGCAGCGGCCGGTTGTCCACGAGGATGCAGTGCTGGCCGCGATGCGCACCGCGCTCGTGGGAGACTAGGGGAATGCTTCGCGTTCTCACGGCCGGCGAGTCCCACGGCCCCGAACTGATCGCCCTCATGGAGGGGATGCCGGCCGGCGTTCCCGTCTCGTCCGCGCAGATCCGCGCCGAACTCGCGCGCCGCCGCCTGGGTTACGGTCGCGGGTCGCGGATGAAGTTCGAGGAAGACGAGCTCACGCTCTCGACCGGTATCGTGCACGGCTTCACGATCGGGAGCCCGATCGCGTTGCGCATCGGCAACACCGAGTGGCCGAAGTGGACCGAGGTCATGAGCCCCGAGCCGATCGAGCTGTCCGACCGGTCGCGCGGTCGCGGTGCGGCCCTCACGCGTCCGCGTCCGGGTCACGCCGATCTGGTGGGCATGCAGAAGTACGGCTTCGACGAGGCGCGTCCGATCCTCGAGCGCGCCTCCGCCCGCGAGACCGCGGCGCGCGTCGCCCTCGGCGCCATCGCACGGTCGTTCCTGAGCGAGCTCGGCATCCGCCTCGTGAGCCACACGCTCTCGATCGGTCCGGTGCGGGTTCCCGACGATGCCGCCTTCCCGACCCCCGATGACGTCGACCTGCTCGACGCCGACCCGTTGCGCTGCTTCCACCCCGAGACCAGCGCCGCCATGGTGGCCGAGGTCGACGACGCGAAGAAGGCCGGCGACACGCTCGGTGGCATCGTCGAAGTGCTCGCCTACGGGCTGCCGCCGGGACTCGGGTCCCACGTGCAGTGGGATCGACGACTGGATGCCAAGCTCGCCCACGCCCTGATGAGCATCCAGGCCATCAAGGGGGTCGAGGTCGGCGACGGCTTCCTCACCACGACTCGTCGGGGGTCGCAGGCCCATGACGAGCTGTTCGCGACGGGGGAGGGCATCACGCGCTCGTCCGATCGCGCCGGCGGCACCGAGGGCGGAATGTCGACGGGCACGGTGCTGCGCGTCCGCGCCGGCATGAAGCCCATCGCCACGATCCCCAAGGCCCTGCGCACGGTCGACGTCGCGACCGGCGACACCGCTGCCGCACACCACCAGCGTTCCGACGTGTGCGCTGTGCCGGCCGCCGGCGTCGTCGCCGAGGCCATGGTCGCCGTCACCCTCGCCGACGCCGTACTCGACAAGTTCGGCGGCGACAACATCGTCGAGACACGTCGCAACCTCGAGACCTACCTCGCGAACCTGCCCGAGACGCTGCGCACCGCCGACGCGTCCGACGCGGGGCTCCTCGCGCATGACCTCGCCTGAGGTCGCTCCCGACGCGGCGCCCGGGTCGGCCGTCGTACTCATCGGACCGATGGGTGCGGGCAAGACCAGCGTCGGCCGCCGCGTCGCCCGCGCGCTGGGTACGCCGTTCACCGACACCGACAAACTCGTCGTGCGCGACCACGGGCCCATCCCGGCCCTCTTCGTCGCCCACGGCGAGCCCCACTTCCGTGCCCTCGAACGAGAAGCCGTGGTCGAAGCCCTCGCCCGCGGCGGAGTCGTCGCTCTCGGCGGCGGGGCCGTGCTCGACCCGGTGACCCGCGAACGGCTCACCGCTCATCGCGTGGTGCTGCTGACGGTGGCGCCGCATGTCGTGGCATCCCGGATCCACGGCGACGAGCGCCCGTTGCTGGGCGGCGAAGACCCCGTCGCCCGCTGGCAGCGCATCTACGACGAACGGCGGTCCGTCTACGAGCGGACCGCCGACATCACCTTCGACACGTCGTCGGGACCGCTCGTGCGCGTCGTCGACGACATCGTGGCCTGGGCACGCCGTGTGCCGGCCGGAGAGACGGCATGACCGACACAACCACCATCAGCGTCGCCGGTGATGCCGGCTACGACATCACGATCGGCCGCGGACTGCTCGCCGCGCTGGGCGAGAGGCTGCCCGCGGCGGCCCGCAAGGTGCTCGTGGTGCACCCGCCGACCCTCGCGAAGCAGGCCGAGGCGTTGCGCGCGCAGCTGATGGGCGACCGTCAGGTGCTGCTCGCCGAGATCCCCGACGCCGAGGCCGGCAAGCGCGTCGAGGTCGCCGCGTTCTGCTGGCAGGTGATGGGTCAGGCCGACTTCACTCGCACCGACGTCGTCATCGGTTTCGGCGGGGGATCGGTCACCGACCTCGCCGGTTTCGTCGCCGCGACCTGGTTGCGCGGCGTGGCGCTCGTGCAGGTCCCGACCACGGTGCTCGGAATGGTGGATGCCGCGGTGGGCGGCAAGACCGGGATCAACACCGCCGAGGGTAAGAACCTCGTCGGCGCGTTCTGGCCCCCGACCGCCGTGATCTGCGATCTCGACCTTCTCGACACCCTGTCGAAGAACGAAGCGACCGCCGGCTTCGCCGAGGTGGTGAAGGCCGGTTTCATCTGGCATCCGGAGATCCTCGACCTCATCGAGGCCGATCCCGAGGGCGTCGTCGACCCTCGCGGCGACGCGTTCCGCCGGTGCATCGAACTGGCCATCGACATGAAGGCGCGCGTCGTGGGTGAAGACCTGCGCGAAGCGGGCCTGCGCGAGGTCCTGAACTACGGCCACACGCTCGGCCACGCGATCGAGCACGCCGAGCGCTACCGCTGGCGTCACGGTGCCGCGATCTCGGTGGGCATGGTGTTCGCGGCCGAGTTGTCGCGCCTGGCCGGCCGCCTCTCCGACGACGTCGCACAGCGTCACCGCACCGTGCTCGAATCGCTGGGACTGCCGACGACCTACCGCGCCGGAGCGTTCCAAACGCTCAAGGCCACGATGCAGCGCGACAAGAAGAGCCGTGGGGCGATGCTGCGCTTCATCGTGCTCGACGACCTCGCGCGCCCCACCGTGCTGCAGGCCCCCGACGAGTCGCTGCTCTTCGCGGCATACCAGGAGGTCGGAGCGTAGGCTCCGACGCGGGCGCTCGATCCGCGAAACGAACGCCGAACGGCCCCGCCTCTCGAAGGAGACGGGGCCGTTCGCGGTCGGATCAGACGCTCGCGGGGACGCGTCCCTCGGCCCGCAGCCCGAGCTGATCGGTGGGGACGTTCTTCGTCTCCCGAGCGGTCAGGGCACTCACCGAAGCGATGATCGCGATGACCGCCGTGAAGATGCTGATGACGACCCAGCCGCCCGCACCGCCACCACCGAGGGCGGCGACGATGCTCGGCGCGAAGCCGGCCATGAGGAAGCCGAGCTGCGTACCGATCGCCATGCCCGAGAAGCGCACACGGGTGCTGAACATCTCGCCATAGAACGACGGCCACACGGCATTGGCTGCGGCGTACCCGCAGGAGAACGTCAGGATCGCCAGGCCGAACGTGAGCAGGTCGTTTCCGGCGCCCATCGACAGCATGTAGAACGGCATGAACGCCGCCGACGACAGCGCGCCGTAGATGAAGACGGGCTTGCGGCCGATGCGGTCGGCGAGCCTGCCGAACAGTGGCTGGGTGAACAGCGCGACGACGTTGGCCACGACGACCAGCCACAGCGTCACGCTGGCGGCGAGACCGACCTCCTTGCCGTACGCGATCGCGAGGGTGCCGAAGACGGTGGAGACCGCGGCGATGAAGGCGCAGAAGATCACGCGCAACACGTCTCGCCAGTGGTTCTTCAGCAGGGGCACCAGCGGCATCCGGGCGATCTGGCCGGTGGCCTTCGCCTGCTCGAACTCGGGGGTCTCGTGGAGGCTCCGGCGGATGAAGAAGGCCACCACGACGACGACCGCGCTGAGCCAGAACGGCACGCGCCAGCCCCACGAGAACTTGATGTCGTCGGGCAGTGCGACGACGGGGATGAAGATCAGCGCGGCGAGGATCTGGCCGCCCTGCGTGCCGGTCAGCGTCCACGACGTGAAGAACGAGCGACGCGTGTCGGGGGCGTGCTCCAGGGTCAGCGACGACGCCCCGGCCTGCTCGCCGGCCGCCGACAGCCCCTGGGCGAGGCGGCACAGCACGAGAAGAGCCGGCGCGAACCAGCCGATCTGCGCGAAGCCGGGGAGGCAACCGATGATGAAGGTCGACAGACCCATCAGGAGCAGGGTGAACATCAACACCTTCTGGCGCCCGATGCGGTCACCGAAGTGGCCGAGGATGACGGCTCCGAACGGGCGCGCGATGTAGGCGAACCCGAAGGTCGCGAACGACATCACGAGGGCCGCCTGGTCGCCCGAGGGGAAGAACACCGTCGGGAAGATGAGGGCGGCGGCGGAGCCGAACAGGAAGAAGTCGTAGTACTCCACGGCGCTGCCCATGAAGCTGGCCGTGGCCGCCTTCACGGGAGTCTTCCGCGTCGTTGCGGTGGTGGTCATGAACGGATGCTCCTTAGCGGGCGACGGCCGGTCCGACGGTGGTGTCGGCGGCGACGAGGTCGAGGAAATGGGTGGTCATGCGGTCGGGGTCGGGTCGCGTACCCGTGATGAGGGCGAACGCGTCGACGGCCTGGTGGACCGCCATGCGTCCGCCGCTGAGCGTGCGGCAGCCGCGCTCCCGCGCGGTGATCAACAGTTCGGTGTCGAGCGGTCGGTAGACGATGTCGGCGATCCAGAGCTCCGGACGCAGCAGGGCGGCGTCGAGGGGCAGTCCCGGATGCTCGGCCATGCCGACGGGAGTGCAGTGCACGAGACCGTCGGCGCTGGCCAGCACGTCGGCGAGCCCGTCGGGCGCGGCGGTGTCGACGACGGCGAGCGGATGCCGTGACGCCAGATCGTCGGCGAGGGCAGCGGCGCGCACCGGGTCGAGGTCGACGATGCTCAGCCGCGCGGTGCCCAGGCGCAGCAGCGCGTCGGCGACGGCAGACCCCGCACCTCCCGCGCCGAGCTGAACGACATGCCGGGTCTCGGCATCCGGAAGCCCGTCGACGAACGCGGCGGCGAAGCCGGTGGTGTCGGTGTTGTGGCCGACGCGCCCGGTGGGCGTGAACAGCACGGTGTTGACCGCGCCGAGGGCGGCGGCGACCGGGTCGATGCGGTCGAGGTGGGCGAGCACGCTCTGCTTGCAGGGGTGGGTGACGTTCACGGCGTCGTAGCCGAGGCGTTCCGCCCAGGCGAGGACATCGCCGATGCGCTCGGGGTCGATCCCGAGGGCGGTGAGGTCGAGCGGGCGGTAGACGTAGGTCATGCCGAGCGCGCGCGCTTCGGCCATGTGCATCGGCGGGGTGAGCGAGGGGAGGACCCCGGTGCCGATGAGGCCGACGAGGTAGGGATGCGCGTCGATCACGGTACTCCTTCGTGTCCGTGGGTCCGGTTATGTACTAACCGGTACGTTCAGAGGAAATCATGGCGGCGCCGCGTTGTCAACGGCGGGTTCCGGATGCCACGGGCCGGCGCTCCGCTTGCCGACACGGCGCCTCCGCAGGATCGAGTGTCCACAACACGCCGCACCGCTCGCGGGGCAGCGGCGTGTCTTGGACACTGATTCGGGGCCGGGGCCTCGACCGACCTAACGCGCAGCGCCTCCGCGGCATCGAGTGTCCACAACACGCCGCACCGCTCGCGGGGCAGCGGCGTGTCTTGGACACCCAACGCCCCTCGGGCGAGGCGGTGCGCGTCAGCGCGCGGGCGCCGTGAGCCAGCCGACGACGACGTCGCCGAGGGCTGTGCGAAGGTGCGCGCGACGCTCGGGGGAGGCGAGGTCGACGTCGAAGAGGTGACCGAACGTGTACTGGTTCGCGACCTGGAACACGCAGTACGAACTGATCACGAGGTGCACGTCGATCGCATCGACGTCGGAGCGGAACACGCCGGCCTCGCGGCCGCGCTCCAGGATCTCGTCGAGAAGGCCCTTCGCCGGCTGTGACAGCGTGCGGAGCCCCTCGATCTGACGGATGAACTCGCCGCGATGGATGTTCTCGATGGCGACCAGACGGATGAAGGCCTCGTGTCCCACGTGGTGGTCGAACGTCAGCTCAGCGAGGGCACGGATGGCGTCCACGGGATCGGCGTGGTCGACGTCGATCGCCCGCTCCGCCTCGCGGATACCGCGGTACGCCTCTTCGAGCACGGCCCGGTACAGGCCCTCCTTGCCGCCGAAGTAGTAGTAGATCATCCGCTTCGTGGTGCGGGTGCGGGCGGCGATCTCGTCGACGCGGGCGCCGGAGAAGCCGTCTTCGGCGAACACCTCGGTCGCGACGGTGAGCAGTTCGGCGCGAGTGCGCTCGGCGTCCCTGCGTGCCTCGGCCATTCGGTCAGACTAGTGGACCCGCTTTGTACCAGATGGTACATTCGGCGCCCATGAAGACCTCGATGGCGACCGTCTGTATCAGCGGCACCCTGGCCGACAAGTTGCACGCGTGCGCGGAGGCCGGGTTCGACGGCGTGGAGATCTTCGAGCCCGACCTGCTCGCCGCCCCCGAGAGCCCCGAGGAGATCGCGGCCCTCGCCGGTCGCCTGGGTCTCAGCCTCGACCTCTACCAACCGATGCGTGACGTCGAGGGAGTCGACGACGAGGCCTTCGCGGCGGTGCTGCGACGAGCCGACGCGAAGTTCCGCCTCATGCGACGCCTCGGCATCGACCTCGTGCTGTGCTGCAGCAACGTCGCCACCGCGACGATCGACGACGACACCGTTTCGGCCGACCAACTGCGGCGTCTCGGCGACCTGGCGGCGGGGTACGGCATCCGCATCGCCTTCGAAGCCCTCGCGTGGGGACGCTTCATCGACGACTACCGGCGCGCCTGGCGCATCGTCGAGCTCGCGGACCACCCCGCGGTGGGGGTGTGCCTGGACTCCTTCCACATCCTCTCGCGCGGCCACGACCCCGCCGATATCGGCGGAATCCCGGGCGAGAAGATCTTCTTCGTGCAGCTCGCCGACGCGCCGCGGCTCAGCATGGACGTGCTCTCGTGGAGCCGGCATCACCGACTCTTCCCCGGCGAAGGCGACTTCGACCTGACCGACTTCACCGCGCGGATCGTGGATGCCGGATACACGGGGCCGTGGTCGCTCGAGGTGTTCAACGACACCTTCCGCCAGACCGATGCACGGCGCACCGCCCGCCACGCGCGCCGCTCGCTCCGGTGGCTCGAGGACACCGTGTCGCGCGCGATGCCCGACGCCCCGGCCGAGCTGGAGATGCTGCCCGATTCGGCCGCCCCGTCCGCCGTCGACTTCGTCGAAGTGAAGGCGGAGGACACCTCCGGCGTCGAGGAACTGCTCGGCCAGCTCGGTTTCACCTCGCGCGGACGCCACCGTACGAAGCCCGTGGCCCTGTGGACCGCGGGCAAGGCGCGGGTCGTGCTCAACGAACAGCACGCCCGAGGGTGGGATCCGCGCCTGGCGGCGATCGGCCTCGAGGTCGACGACGTCGAGGCCGTCGACCTGCGCATGCGCGAGCTGGGGGTGCCGCGCGCCTATCGGCGCACGTACGCCGCCGAGGAGCGCCTCGACGGGGCGATCGCCCCCGACGGCACCGAGGTCTACTGGGCGCAGGCCGCCGACGAGGGGGACCCCGCCTGGGTGCGGGAGTTCGAGCACGGCGAGACGGAGCTGGCCACCGAGATCACGGGCGTCGATCACGTCAGCCTCAGCCAGCCGTGGGACGCCGTGGAAGAGGCGACCCTGTTCTACACCGCCGGTTTCGCCTTGCGCGTCGACAGCAGCACCGATGTTCCCGGCCCGCAGGGCCTCGTCGCCAGCCGCGTGCTCGTCGCCCCGGGCGGGGGCGTGCGCCTGCCGCTGAACGTCGCGCCCCCGATCCTCGCCGCCGAGCGGGCGGGCGTCGCCCTCCCGCAGCACGTCGCTTTCGTCTGCGCCGACGTGCGCGCGGTCGCCCGGGCGGCGCGCGAGCGCGGGTTCGCGCCGCTGGAGATGCCCGCCAACTACTACGACGACATCGCCGCGCGTTTCGCACTGTCGGAGGCCGACGTCGACGAACTGCGCGACCTCCATCTCGGGTACGACCAGGATGCCGCGGGGGAGTACCTGCACTTCTACACGCGCACGATCGGCGAGGTGTTCTTCGAGTTCGTCGAGCGCGTCGACGCCTACGCGGGCTTCGGCGCGGGCACCGCCCCCGTGCGCCTCACCGCCCAGGGTCGGCGCTGATAGCGTGCCCGACATGACGACGCCCCGCCGCCTGCTGCTCGTGAACGGTCCGAACCTCAACCTTCTCGGCACCCGCCAGCCCGAGATCTACGGACGCGACACGCTCGCCGACGTCGAGCGGGTCACCGCCGGGGCCGCCGCGCGGCACGGTCTCGAGACGCGCGCCGTCCAGAGCAATCACGAGGGCCTGCTGATCGACGCGATCCACGCTGCGCGCCTCGACTGCGCCGGCATCGTGATCAACGCCGGGGGACTCACGCACACCTCCGTCGCCCTCCGTGACGCGCTCGCATCCGTCGATCTCCCGGTTGCCGAGGTGCACATCTCGAACATCAAGGAACGCGAGACCTTCCGGCACTTCTCCTACATCGAAGACGTGGCGGTCGTGCACGTGATCGGCGAGGGCGTCCCCGGCTACGCGCGGGCGGTCGACCTGCTCGTCGAGGTCATCTCGGGCCGAGCCGACGGCTGAGGGGCTCGGGTCGGGTCGGGTCGGACGCGATCGCGTCGGTCACGGGGCATCACGTAGACTGGGTCGCTGGGTGTGCGCCGGAGCGCCGCCTCTCCTCACACGAAACGGAATACTGGCACTCATGGCATCCACCGCAGACATCAAGAACGGCGTCGTCCTGAACATCGACGGTCAGCTCTGGAGCGTCGTGGAGTTCCAGCACGTCAAGCCCGGCAAGGGCGGCGCGTTCGTCCGCACGAAGCTGAAGAACGTCATGAGCGGCAAGGTCGTCGACAAGACCTTCAACGCCGGCGCCAAGATCGAGACCGAGAACGTCGACCGCCGCGACTTCACCTACCTCTACAACGACGGCGAGGGCTTCGTCTTCATGGACGTCGCCGACTACGACCAGATCACCGTGGGATCCGCCACCGTCGGCGATGCCGCCAACTTCCTGCTCGAGAACCAGCAGGTGCAGATCGCGCTGAACAACGGCAACCCGCTCTACGTCGAAATGCCGCCGTCCGTCGTGCTCGAGGTCACCTACACCGAGCCGGGTCTGCAGGGCGACCGCTCGTCGGCCGGCACCAAGCCCGCGACGGTCGAGACCGGCTACGAGATGCAGGTTCCGCTGTTCCTCGAGACCGGCACGAAGATCAAGGTCGACACTCGCACCGGCGAGTACCTCGGCCGCATCAGCTGACGTTGAGCGCCCGCACAAAGGCGCGCAAGCGCGCCCTCGACATCCTTTTCCAAGCCGACGTCCGCGGTGAAGAGCTCGCGATCATGCTGGCCACCGAGGCCAAGCGCGCATCGAGTGAGCCCGAACGTCAGGCCTCGTGGCTGTACGCGCGCGACATCGTCGACGGCGTCATCGACAACCGCGACGCGATCGACGAGCAGATCACCACGTTCTCCAAGGACTGGTCGCTGCAGCGCATGCCCGCCGTCGACCGCGCCCTTCTGCGCATCGCCGCGTGGGAGATCCTCTACAACGACGAGGTGCCCACGGCCGTCGCGATCGACGAGGCGGTGGAGCTCGCGAAGGAGTTCTCGACCGACGACTCCGGCTCGTTCGTGCACGGCGTGCTCGCGCGCATCGCGCGTTCGTCCTGACCCTCGCATCCTGACTGCTCGCGACGTGACCCGACGCGGCCCCAACGTTTCGTCGGCGGTCGCGTCGCCGGGTTTTCGGGCAGGTGCGGCACGGCGTGGCGCTGTGATCCGGAGTGCCGCTGCGACTGCGTCGGGAGCTACCCCGTGGGTAGCAAGAGACGCGAACCGCGGGGAGAAACGGCACCTCCCGGCGTTTCTGCTCGCGAATCGCGTTTCTTCGACGCTCAGGCGCCCCGCGCACACACCGGCGAGGGACGCGCACGGGCCACTGTCGGAGGTCTCCGGCAGGATGCTCGCGTGACCACCTGGCGCGATCTCGTCCCGAGGAGTGAGCCGGCCGCGTTCGAGCCGCTCGCCCTCGGCATCGAGCTGCGCCAGCGCGAGGCCTACGACCCCGCCCGGTGGGACGCCCGCGCGGTCGTGCCGGTCACCCCGCGCGTGCTCGCACAACGGCAGGACGACCTGCAGCTCGTCGCGCGGCCTCTCGTACGCGGAACGCGAGACACCTGGATCCGGGCGGATGCCACGTGGGATGCCGTGCGGCGGTCGTCGGGCCGCTTCGATCCGTCGCAGGTTCGCTGGTTCGCCGAGTTGCACGCCCTGGCCCAGGCGCTGAGGACGACGGGACCATTCGCCCCGTCCGGTGACACGATCGCCCTCGATGCCGTCGACTCACCCCTGCTCTGGCCCCATTTGCGCGCGGCGGAGGCGCTCGGCATCCCGATCGTCTCGATGAACACGCAGCAGAGCGTGAGTCTCGCGGCCCAGGCGACGGCGCGTGTGGCGCTGGACGCCGTGGGTGGGGGAGCGTTGCGCGTGTCCGCCGACCTCGAGATCGACGGACGGCGACGGGATGCCGCTCACGCCCGGGCGATCGGCGGGTACGGCCTGTTCGCCTACGAGCTCGACCGCGACCCCGTGCCCCTCGTTCTCGCGGCGGTCGATCTGCCCGCGCCGCTGCCCTCCCTGCTCCGAGGCGGGGTGGTCGAGGTTCCGTCGGACGACGCGGCGGAGTTCGTCGCCGAGGTCTACCCCCGGCTGGCGCGCCGCGCGCCGCTGTCGGTCGGCGCCGGTGTGCCGGCGCCGCCTCCGGCGCGGCCGACGCTCACGCTCGAGGTCTCGTACGTCGACGGCGACGCGGTGGAGTACCGCCTCGACTGGGTCTACCCCGGCGGCTACCGTGTTTCATGGAACGACGATCGGCAGCACCCCGACCGTGAGGACCGCGCCGAGGCGCAGATCGGGGAGCGGTTCGAGACGGCGTGGATGTCGGCATCCGATCTGCCCCTCGCGCCGCGGGCCACCCTGCGCGATGCCGACGCCGCGGCCTTCAGCGCGCACGTGCTCCCGGCTGTCGACGTGGTCGACGAGGTGCGTGTGCGCACGCGCGGCATCCGCCCGACGTTCCGCGAGCTGCGCGGCGATCCGTCGTTGCGCATCACGACGGTCGAGTCCCTCGATCGCGATTGGCTCGACCTCGGAATCGCCGTGACGATCGACGGTCGACTGATCCCGTTCGGCGTCCTGTTCACGGCGCTGTCGCGCGGGCGGACACGCATCAAGCTGTCCGACGGGGCATGGTTCTCGCTCGCTCACCCGGCCCTGCAACGACTGCGGGAGCTGCTGGACGAAGCCGCCGCGCTCGACGAATGGGAGACCGGGCCGCGCGTCCCGCGCACGCACCTGGCCCTCTGGGCGGAGTTCGAAGACCTGGCCGACCAGTCCGAGGCGGCGGGGGAGTGGCGACAGCTCGCCCGGGCGCTGCGCGACGTCGCCGAGGTACCCGAGGTAGCGACGCCGCCCGGCTTCCTCGCCGACCTGCGTCCCTATCAGCGCGAGGGCCTGTCGTGGCTCGCGCTCCTGCACGCACACCGACTGGGCGGCATCCTGGCCGACGACATGGGACTCGGCAAGACCCTGCAGCTGCTCGCGCTGATCGCCCACACCCGTTCGCGCCGAGACGTGCGCCCGTGGCTCGTCGTCGCCCCCACCTCGGTGCTCCCGACATGGCACGCCGAGGCGGCGCGGTTCGTCCCCGAGCTGCGGGTCGCCGTCGTCGAGGCGACGTCCGTGCGCCGTGATCGGACCATCGCCGACATCGCGGGCGATGCCGACGTGGTCGTCGCGTCGTACGGCGTCGTACGAGCGGATGCCGAGGAGTTCGCCGCGACGCACTTCTCGGGGGTGGTGCTCGATGAGGCGCAGTTCGTGAAGAACCCCGCGACCCGCATCCATCGCGCCATCGCGGCGCTGCGCGCCGACGCGGTGTACGCGGCCACGGGCACGCCGATCGAGAACGGGCTCGACGACCTGTGGGCGCTGCTGGCTCTGACCGCGCCCGGGTTGTTCCCCTCGATCCGGCAGTTCCGTGAGGACTACACCCGGTCCATCGAACGGCTCCCCACCGACGCGCCCACCGAGCTCTCAGCCGCCGCCACCGACGCTCACCGCGAGAAGATGCTCGCGAAGCTGCGCCGACGCGTGCGGCCGTTCCTCTTGCGCCGCACGAAAGACGTCGTGGCATCCGATCTCCCCCCGAAGCAGGAGCAGGAGATCGCGGTTCCCCTCGGCCCCGCGCATCAGGCGGTCTACGACCGGGTGCTGCAGCGCGAGAGACAGAAGGTGCTCGGCCTGCTCGACGACCTCGATCGGCAGCGGTTCATCGTGTTCCGCTCGTTGACGCTGCTGCGTATGTTGGCACTCGCGCCGGGTCTGGTCGACGACCGTGACACGAGCCTCGGCTCCGCGAAGCTCGATGTGCTGCTCGAACGGCTCGTCGAGATCGCCGCCGAGGGGCACCGTGCGCTGGTGTTCAGCCAGTTCACCTCGTTCCTCGACATGGCGGCGCGGCGGCTGGATGCCGAGGGCCTCGCCTACGCGCACCTCGACGGCAGCACCACACGGCGTGGCGACGTGGTCGCCGACTTCCGCCAGGGTGACGCGCCGGTGTTCCTCATCAGCCTCAAAGCCGGAGGGTTCGGGCTGACTCTCACCGAGGCGGAGTACGTGTTCGTCCTCGACCCGTGGTGGAACCCCGCGGCCGAGGCACAGGCGATCGACCGCGCCCACCGCATCGGACAGGACAAGAGCGTGTTCGTCTACCGGTTGATCGCCGCGGGCACGATCGAGGAGAAGGTTCTCGCCCTGCAGCGCCGCAAGGCCGCGCTGTCGGAGGCGGTCATCGACGACGGCGAGGCGTTCGCGGCGGCGCTCGACGCCGAGGACATCCGTGGGCTCCTCGGGCCGTGATGCGGGAGGGAGCTGCGGCGTCGTGTCGCGTACGAGGGCACAGCCGATCCCGGCGCGGTCCGGCATCCGTCTCCCGGGAAGGTCCACGCCCACCGCCCGCCCAGGCGACCCCCGCGTAGACTCGACGGGTTCCGTCCACGACACAGGAGCGACATGAGAGTCACCGGCCTCGGCCACGCAGGCATGTTCATCGAGACGGCGGGCGGCAGCATCCTCTGCGACCCCGTCATCGGTCCGAGCTTCTTCGGCTCGTGGTTCCCTTTCCCCGACAACCGCTCTCTGGACTGGGCGCGCTTCGGCGCGGCCGACTTCCTCTACATCTCGCACCGCCACCGCGATCACTTCGATCCGGCGCTGCTCGAGCGGTACGTGTCGAAAGACATCAAGGTCCTGCTGCCCGAGTACCCGACCGACGACCTCGAGCAAGACCTCATCGCCCTCGGCTACACGAACCTCGTGCGCACCGAGGCGGGCGTCCCGCTGCAGTTCGGCGACCTGAAGCTGATGGTGACGCCTCTGCGCGCCCCCTCCGACGGCCCCATCGGCGACTCGTCGCTCTCGCTCGACGACGGCACGGCATCCGTCCTGAATCAGAACGACTCGCATCCGCTGGATCTCGACGCGCTCTTCGATTTCGGCAAGCCCGACGCCTACTTCACCCAGGTGTCGGGCGCGATCTGGTGGCCCATGGTCTACGACCTGCCCCAGGATGCCAAGCAGAACTTCGCCCAGCTCAAGCGAGACGCGCAGAACAAGCGCGCGATGTACTACATCGACAAGGTCGACGCGTCTCACGTGTTCCCGATGGCGGGGCCGCCGATGTTCCTGCGCGACGAGCTGTTCCGCTACAACGGCACTGGGCTCGACAACGATTCGATCTTCACCGATCAGCGCGACTTCCTCGCGCACATGAAAGAGCAGCGCCCAGACCAGAAGGGGTACCTGTTCCTCCCCGGCACCGAGGTCGAGGTGCAGGGATCCGACGTGACCGTCATGCAGACGCTGTACACCGACGACGAGATCGAGCGTGTCTTCGGCGACAAGTGGAACTACCTCGCCGAGCAGCGCGACAGCCGCCGCAACGAGATCGCCGCCGAGGTGGCATCCCGTTCCGAGGTCCTCCCACCGGCCGAGATGCTCGCCGCCATCAAGGAATGGTGGGAGCCGCTGCTGCGCCGCGCCCGCACCATTCGCAACGGCGTCGGGGGAGCGGTGCGCTTCCGCATCGGTGAGCTCGACATGGTCGTCGACTTCCCCAAGGCGAAGGTGCGCGAGTACGCCGGCGAGGAGTGCATCTACTGGTACACGATCCCTGCCGACCTCGTCTCGACGAACATCCGCGATCACGAGATCGACTGGTCGAATTCGATCTTCCTTTCCATGCAGTTCGAGGTGGGCCGCTCGGGCAAGTTCAACGAGTTCCTCACCACGTTCCTGAAGTGCCTGTCACGCGACCGCATCGAGTACGTCGAGAACTGGTACGCCGAGCAGTCGGATCAGACCGAGGATGCCGAGATCGACGGCTGGACCGTGCAGCGTCGGTGCCCGCACCTGCGCGCCGATCTGACCAAGACCGGCAAGATCGAGGACGGCGTGCTGACGTGCTCGCTGCACGACTGGAAGTGGGACCTGGCGTCGGGCCGGTGCCTGACGACGACGGGTCACCCGATCCGCTCATCGCGCATCCGCTCGACGGGGAGCGGCGAACGCGCCGCCGCCGAGGTCGCCGCGGGCTGAGATCACCGTCCCAGGCGCCCCGCGGGAGGAAAATCCGGGAGCGGAGGACCGAGCCCGCGGCATCCGTCCTCCCTTCGCCGAACCTCCTCCCGCCGCCGCCGCCGGTCCCGCCGCGGCCCCCCCACCGCCGCGACTGCCCGCGCCGCACCGGCCCCCGCCCGGCGAGTGCCCACCCCACCCGCTAGACTCGACGCGAACCACAGCAACCTTTAACCCCGTCCCGTGAGGCGGAGAAGGGAGCGGCGGATGAACACGCGCACCGTCATGCACGATGCCGACATCGCCCGCGCTTTGACGCGAATCTCGCACGAGATCCTGGAGTCGAACAAGGGTCCGGAAGGGCTCGTCCTCCTCGGCATCCCGACCCGCGGCGTCACGCTCGCGAATCGGATCGGCCCGCTGGTCGGGGAGTTCGGCGGCACATTCGTCCCGGTCGGCGCGCTCGACGTGACCATGTACCGCGACGATCTGCACCGCAACCCGACCCGTGCACCTCGGCGCACCGAGATCCCGGCCGGCGGCATCGACGGCAAGACCGTCGTTCTGGTCGACGACGTGCTGTTCTCGGGCCGCAGCATCCGAGCTGCTCTCGATGCCCTGCAGGACATCGGGCGTCCCGCGGCGGTGCGCCTCGCGACCCTCATCGACCGCGGCCACCGCGAGCTGCCGATCCGCCCCGACTTCGTGGGGAAGAACCTGCCCAGCGCCCGCGACGAGCGGGTCAACGTGCGCCTCGCCGAGGTCGACGGCGTCGAGGAGGTGACGATCGAATCATGAGGCACCTCCTCGACACCCAGCACCTCTCGCGCGCCGACGCGCTCGAGATCCTCGACGTCGCCGAAGACATGGCCGACACCCAACGGCGCGAGGTCAAGAAGCTGCCGACGCTGCGCGGTAAGACCGTGGTCAATCTCTTCTTCGAAGACTCCACGCGCACCCGCATCTCGTTCGAGGCCGCCGCCAAGCGGCTCTCCGCCGACGTCATCAACTTCTCCGCGAAGGGCTCCAGCGTCAGCAAGGGCGAATCGCTGCAGGACACCGCGCAGACCCTCCAGGCGATGGGGGCGGATGCCGTGGTCATCCGCCACGGCGCATCCGGTGCCCCGCGCACCCTCGCCACCAGCGGCTGGATCAGCGCCGGCGTGGTCAACGCGGGCGACGGCACGCACGAGCACCCCACGCAGGCGCTGCTCGACGCGTTCACCATCCGCAAGCGCCTGTTCGGCGACGACAGCCGCGGCCGCGACCTCGGCGGCATCCGGGTCACGATCGTCGGCGACGTGCTGCACTCGCGGGTCGCACGGTCGAACGTGTGGCTCTTGCACACCCTCGGCGCCCGCGTGACGCTCGTGGCGCCGCCGACCCTGGTTCCGCAGGACGTCAGCGGCTGGCCCGTCGACATCGACTACGACCTCGACCACGCGATCGCCGCAGGCCCCGACGCGCTGATGATGCTCCGCATCCAGCTCGAACGCATGTCTGCCGCGTATTTCCCGACTGAACGGGAGTATTCGCGTCGCTACGGCCTCGATGCGCGGCGGCTGGAGGCCCTCGCGACCGATAGCATTGTGTTGCACCCCGGTCCGATGAACCGGGGTCTGGAGATCTCCGCCGAAGCCGCCGATTCGCCTCGCTCGACGGTGCTCGAGCAGGTCACGAACGGCGTCTCCGTGCGGATGGCCGTGCTGTACCTGCTGCTGGCGGGCGAGCGGCCCGACACCGAGAGAGAGGGCCTCCGATGAGCCATGCCACCCCCCAGACGCTTCTGGTCCGCGGCGCGCGCGTCGAGGGTCAGGATGCCACCGACCTCCTCGTGCGCGACGGCGTCATCGCCGAGGCAGGCACCGGGCTGTCGCACGCCGGCGCCACGGTCGTCGACGCCGACGGGTTGATCGCCCTTCCCGGCCTCGTCGACCTGCACGTGCACCTGCGCGAGCCCGGCTTCGAGGCATCCGAGACCGTCCTCACCGGATCGCGCGCCGCCGCCGCGGGCGGATTCACGACCGTCTTCGCGATGCCCAACACCTCGCCCACCGCCGACACGGCCGGAATCGTCGAGCAGGAGCTCGCCCTCGGCGAGGCCGCCGGGTACGTGCACGTCCAGCCGATCGGCGCCGTCACCGTCGGGCAGCGGGGCGAACGTCTCGCCGAGCTCGGCGCGATGGCCGACTCCCGCGCGCGCGTGCGCGTGTTCAGCGACGACGGCTTCTGCGTCTTCGACCCGCTCATCATGCGGCGGGCGCTCGAGTACGTGAAGGCGTTCGACGGAGTGGTCGCGCAGCACGCGCAGGACCCGCGCCTGACCGAGGGCGCCCAGATGAACGAGGGTGCGGTCTCGGCGGAGCTCGGCCTCACCGGCTGGCCCGCGGTCGCCGAAGAGTCGATCATCGCCCGTGACGTGCTGCTGGCCGAGCACGTGGGCTCGCGCCTGCATGTGTGCCACCTCTCGACCGCCGGCTCGGTCGACATCATCCGCTGGGCCAAGAAGCGCGGCGTGAACGTCACCGCCGAAGTGACCCCGCACCACCTGCTGCTGACCGACGAGCTCGTGCGCGACTACGACGCGCGCTATAAGGTCAACCCGCCGCTGCGACGTGAAGAAGACGTGATGGCCGTGCGCGAGGGCCTCGCCGACGGGACGATCGACATCGTCGCCACCGACCACGCCCCGCACCCCGCCGAGGCGAAGGCCTGCGAGTGGGCGGCGGCCGCCAACGGCATGGTGGGTCTCGAGAGCGCCCTGCGCGTCGTGCAGCAGGCGATGGTCGACACGGGCCTCCTCGACTGGGCCGACGTCGCCCGCGTGCTCTCGAAGGCACCCGCCCGCATCGGTCGCCTCGACCGTCACGGCACCCCCGTGGCCGCCGGTCACCCGGCCAGCTTCACGCTGTACGACCCGCGCCCCTCGCGCCCCTTCGCGGTCACCGACCTCCGCGGACGCAGCAAGAACTCGCCGTACCTCGGCCGGGAGCTGCCCGGAGAGGTGCGCTGGACCGTGCGCGCCGGCATCCCCACCGTCGCCGACGGCGTTCTGCTCGACGCTCCGGGGGCCCTCGCATGACGCGTGAGGGCGCCTTGCTCGTGATGGCCGCGGTGGCCGTGATCGCTCTGGCACTCCTCGCGTGGGCGTGGGTGCGACGAACGCGGCGCGATGCGCGCTACACCGCCCCGGTGGGGGAGCTGCCCGACGACGCCGTCGAGACCGCGGTGTTCCCCGGTCTCTACGTCGCCACGACCCGACACGACGAGCCGCTCGAGCGACTCGCGATCAAGGGTCTCGGCTTCCGCTCCCGCGTCGACGTCACCGTCACCACGGCCGGCGTCGCCCTCGACCTTCCGGGCCAGCCCCGCATCGCGCTGACCCGCGACCGGCTGGTGGACGCCGCGCAGGCCACCGTCGCCATCGACCGCGTGGTCGAGGCGGGCGGCCTGACGCGCGTCAGCTGGCGCATCGACGTCGACACCGTCGTCGACACCTACCTCCGACCTCAGGATGCCTCGGCCAAAGCGCTGGCCGACGCCATCCGTCCCCTCATCACCACGACAGGAAGCGACGCATGACCGCCCTGATCCCTTCCTCGCGGATCTCGCGAGACCCCGCCGTCCTCGTCCTCGAGGACGGCACCCGCTACGTCGGACGCGCGTACGGTGCGCGCGGTGAGACCCTCGGCGAGGTCGTCTTCGCGACCGGCATGACCGGCTACCAGGAGACGATCACCGACCCCTCGTACGCCGGCCAGATCGTCCTGCAGACGGCCCCCCACATCGGCAACACCGGCGTGAACGACGAAGACCCCGAATCGCGCCGCATCTGGGTCGCCGGCTACGTCGTACGGGACCCTTCGCGCATGGTGTCGAATTGGCGCGCGAACCGCTCGCTCGACGACGCGCTCGTCGAAGACGGCATCGTCGGCATCTCCGGTATCGACACCCGCGCGGTCACCCGCCGCATCCGCTCATCCGGCAGCATGCGCGGCGGCGTCTTCTCGGGTGAAGCCGCGAACCTGGATGCCGACGAGCAGCTGCGCCGCGTCCGCGAAGCCCCGGGGATGGCCGGCCGCAACCTGAGCGCCGAGGTCTCGGTCACCGAGGTCGAGGTCACCCCCGCCACCGCGGAGCGCATCGGCAATCTCGCCGTGCTCGATCTGGGCGTGAAGAAGTCAACGATCGACAACCTCGCCGCCCGCGGATTCGACGTGCACGTCTTCCCGCAGTCCGCGACGATCGACGACATCCGCGCCATCGAGCCGGTCGCGGCGTTCTACTCCAACGGCCCCGGTGACCCCGCCGCATCCGATCAGCATGTCGAGCTTCTGCGCGCCGTCCTCGGCGACGGCCTGCCGTTCTTCGGCATCTGCTTCGGCAACCAGCTGCTGGGCCGTGCTCTCGGCTTCGGCACGTACAAGCTGCCGTTCGGCCACCGCGGCATCAACCAGCCCGTGCTCGACAAGACAACCGGCCGCGTCGAGATCACGTCGCAGAACCACGGCTTCGCCGTCGACGCGCCGCTGGATGAGGTCGTCGACAGCCCCGCCGGTTTCGGCCGCGTCGAGGTGAGCCACATCGGCCTCAACGACAACGTCGTCGAGGGCCTTCGCGCCCTCGACATCCCCGCGTTCAGCGTGCAGTACCACCCTGAGGCCGCCTCAGGACCGCACGACGCCAACTACCTGTTCGACCGCTTCCGCGAGATGGTTCTCGCGACGATGGAGACCCAGAAGAATGCCTAAGCGCGACGACATCAACTCCGTCCTCGTCATCGGCTCCGGCCCGATCGTCATCGGCCAGGCCTGCGAGTTCGACTACTCCGGCACCCAGGCGTGCCGCGTGCTGCGTGAAGAGGGGGTGCGCGTCATCCTCGTCAACTCCAATCCGGCCACGATCATGACCGACCCCGACTTCGCCGACGCGACCTACATCGAGCCGATCACCCCCGAGGTGATCGAGACGATCATCGCCAAAGAGAAGCCGGATGCCGTGCTCCCCACGCTCGGCGGACAGACGGCCCTCAACGCGGCGATCCAGCTCCACAAGCGCGGCATGCTCGAGAAGTACGACGTCGAGCTCATCGGCGCCGACTTCGACGCGATCAACCGCGGCGAGGACCGCCAGATCTTCAAAGAACTCGTCATCGAGGCGGGCGCCGACGTCGCGGCATCCGTCATCTGCCACTCGATGGACGAGCTGATCGCCGGGGCCGAGAAGCTCGGGTACCCGTTGGTCGTGCGTCCGTCGTTCACGATGGGCGGTCTCGGCTCGGGCTTCGCGTACGACGAGGCCGACCTCCGCCGCATCGGAGGCGCGGGCCTGCACGACTCGCCCACCAACGAGGTGCTGCTCGAGGAGTCGATCCTCGGGTGGAAGGAGTACGAGCTCGAGCTCATGCGCGACACCGCCGACAACACGGTCGTCGTCTGCTCGATCGAGAACGTCGATCCGGTCGGCGTGCACACGGGCGACTCGATCACCGTCGCCCCCGCGCTCACGTTGACCGACCGCGAGTACCAGCGCCTGCGCGACATCGGTATCGACATCATCCGTGCCGTGGGCGTCGATACCGGCGGCTGCAACATCCAGTTCGCCGTCGACCCCGCGACCGGGCGCATCATCGTCATCGAGATGAACCCGCGTGTCTCGCGCTCGTCGGCCCTGGCGTCGAAGGCCACGGGGTTCCCGATCGCGAAGATCGCCGCGAAGCTCGCGATCGGCTACCGGCTCGACGAGATCCCCAACGACATCACCAAGGTCACGCCGGCGAGCTTCGAGCCCACGCTCGACTACGTCGTGGTCAAGGTGCCGCGGTTCAACTTCGAGAAGTTCCCCGCCGCCGACACCACCCTCACCACCACCATGAAGTCGGTCGGCGAGGCGATGGCGATCGGCCGCAACTACACCACCGCCCTGCAGAAGGCGCTGCGCTCGCTCGAGAAGCGCGGCTCGAGCTTCCACTGGGGCGAGGAGTCGCGCTCGGCGGAAGAGCTGCTCGAGATCGCGAAGAAGCCGACCGACGGTCGCATCGTCGTGCTGCAGCAGGCGCTGCGGTTCGGTGCGACGGCGGAGGAGGCGTTCGAGGCGACCAAGATCGACCCCTGGTTCATCGACCAGATGGTGCTGATCAACGAGGTCGCGGAGTTCATCGGCGAGGCGGAGAGCCTGGATGCCGACACCCTCCGCCTCGCGAAGGAGCACGGCTTCAGCGACGTGCAGATCGCCCAGCTCCGCGGTCTCGACGAGGCCGAGGTGCGGGAAGCCCGCTACGCGCTCGACGTGCGGCCGGTCTACAAGACCGTCGACACCTGTGCGGGGGAGTTCCCGGCCCTCACGCCCTACCACTACTCCAGCTACGACGCCGAGACCGAGGTCACCCCCTCCGACCGCACGAAGGTCGTCATCATCGGCTCGGGGCCCAACCGCATCGGCCAGGGCGTCGAGTTCGACTACTCGTGCGTGCACGCCTCCTTCGCACTGTCCGATGCCGGGTACGAGACCGTCATGGTCAACTGCAATCCCGAGACCGTCTCCACCGACTACGACACCTCCGACCGCCTGTACTTCGAGCCGCTCACGCTCGAAGACGTGCTCGAGGTGCTGCACGCCGAGGCGCAGTCGGGCACCATCCTCGGCGTCGTCTGCCAGCTCGGCGGTCAGACGCCCCTCGGCCTGGCCAAGGGCATCGAGGCCGCCGGCTACACGATCCTCGGCACCAGCCCCGAGGCGATCGACCTCGCCGAGGAGCGCGAGCTGTTCTCGCGCCTGCTCGACGAGGCGGGTCTCGTCGCCCCCCGCAGCGGCACCGCGATCGACGTCGACGGCGCCGTCGCGGTGGCCGAGGAGATCGGCTACCCGGTGCTCGTGCGCCCGAGCTTCGTGCTCGGCGGCCGCGGCATGGAGATCGTCTACTCGACCGAGGCGCTGCGAGACTACTTCGTGCGCGTCGCCGACCAGGCGATCATCGGCCCAGGGCTCCCGCTGCTGGTCGACCGCTTCCTCGACGACGCGATCGAGCTCGACGTCGACGCACTGTACGACGGCACCGACCTGTACATCGGCGGCGTCATGGAGCACCTCGAAGAAGCCGGCATCCACTCCGGCGACTCGTCCTGCACCCTGCCGCCCGTCTCGCTCGGCCGCACCGAGGTCGATCGTGTGCGCGAGGCGACCCTGGCCATCGCGAAGGGCGTCGGTGTGCGCGGCCTGCTCAACGTGCAGTTCGCGATCTCCGCCGGTGTGCTCTACGTCATCGAGGCGAACCCGCGCGCCAGCCGCACGGTGCCGTTCGTGTCGAAGGCCCTCGGCATCCCACTCGCCAAGGCCGCCAGCCGCATCATGGCCGGCAACACGATCGCCGAGCTCATCGCCGAGGAACTGCTGCCCGAGCAGGACGGCTCGCGCGTGCCTCTCGACGCCCCCGTCGCCGTGAAAGAGGCGGTGCTGCCGTTCAAGCGCTTCCGCACCGCCGACGGTCACACCGTCGACAGTGTGCTCGGACCCGAGATGCGCTCGACCGGTGAGGTCATGGGCATCGACCGCGACTTCCCGACGGCGTTCGCGAAGTCGCAAGAGGCCGCGTACGGCGGCATGCCGACGTCGGGCGTCGTGTTCATCTCGGTCGCCGATGCCGACAAGCGCGCCGTGATCCTGCCCGCCCACCGCTTGCAGGAGCTCGGCTTCTCGCTTCTGGCCACCGAGGGTACGGCCGAGATCCTCGCCCGTAACGGCATCAAGGTGCAGGTCGTCGAGAAGTACTCCGCGACCCAGGGCTCCGGCCAGCAGAACGTCGTCGATCTCATCAACGCCGGGGAGATCGACATGATCGTCAACACCCCCAGCGGCGGATCGGCGCGAGCCGACGGTTACGAGATCCGGGCCGCGGCGGTCGCCGCCGACAAGGCCCTGTTCACCACGATGGCCGTTCTCGGTGCCGCGGTGAGCGCGCTGGGTGCGATGAAGGACGGCTTCGAGGTGCGCAGCCTTCAGGAGTACGCGGTGGATCGCGCGGGCCGTCTGTGAGCGAGCCGTTCGGGCAGCGGCTCAGCGCCGCGCTCGACGCCCACGGTCCGCTGTGCGTCGGCATCGACCCTCACGCCGCACTCCTGTCGGCGTGGGGGCTGGATGCCACGGCCGAGGGCGTGCGCGCGTTCGGCCTGCGCGTGGTCGAGGCAGCGTCCGGCCGCGTCGGCGTCGTGAAGCCGCAGGTGGCGTTCTACGAGCGATACGGCTCGAAGGGTTTCGCGGCGCTCGAGGACGTGATGGCCGCCGCGCGCGCCGCGGGGCTGCTGGTCATCGCCGACGCCAAACGCGGTGACATCGGCACGACCATGGAGGGCTATGCCCACGCCTGGCTCGAGCCCGGTTCGCCCCTCGAAGCGGATGCCGTGACCCTGACCCCGTACCTGGGCGCCGATTCGCTGCGCGACACGCTCTCGCTGGCCCTGCGTCACCGCAAGGGTGCGTTCGTGCTCACCGCGACGAGCAACCCCGAAGCACGGGCGCTGCAGAGCGCGATCGTCGACGACGCCTTCGCCGTCGGCGATCACGAGCACGTCGCGGCGCGCGTGGCCCACGATGTGAACGAGGCGAACATCGGCGCTCCCGGTGCGTTCGGCTCGATCGGCGTCGTGGTCGGCGCCACCGTCGACCGTGCCGCATTCGGTCTCGGAGATGTGGCCCTCGCCGGGATGCCGATCCTCGCGCCCGGCTTCGGCGCGCAGGGCGCTGAGCCCGCCGATCTGGGACGTCTCTTCGGTTATGTCGCCAAAGCGGTCGTGGCCAACGAGAGTCGCAGCATCCTCGCGGTCGGACCCGACCGTCTCGCCGCGCGCATCGACCAGCGTGCCGCGCTCTACCGGGAGACCCTGCATGGCTGACACCCGTCGCCCGCCCGAGGTCGACCGCGCCGCCGCCTCGCGCCGTGCCGTCGAGGCGCGCCGCGAGCGCGCCGCGCTGAAGCGCGACGTTTCCAGCCGAGTCATCTCGCCGCAGGAGCTGCTGCGGCGGGGTCTCGCCGACCCGCTGTCTCCGGCCGGAGCGATGCGCGTGACCGAGTTCCTCACGGCGATCCCCGCGATCGGCGAGAGCAAGCGCGATCGCATCCTCATCTCGCTCGGCATCTCGCCGGTGAAGCGACTCGGTGGTCTCGGCACACGTCAACGCGACGCGTTGCGCGCATTCCTCGACACCCGCTGGCCCGAGCCGGGTCCGCGCGAGGGTCGCAGCCGGCTCATCGTGCTCGCCGGTCCCACGGCGGTCGGCAAGGGCACGGTGGCCGCACACATCAAGCAGAACTACCCGCAGATCCACCTCTCGGTGTCGGCGACGACGAGAAGCCCCCGCCCGGGCGAGGTCGACGGGCAGCACTACTACTTCGTCGACGACGCCGAGTTCGACCGCATGGTCGCCGCGGGGGAGTTGTTGGAGTGGGCCGTCGTGCACAACCAGAACCGCTACGGCACGCCCCGCGAACCCATCGAGCGGGTACTGGCCGCGGGCGGCACCGCCCTGCTCGAGATCGACCTGCAGGGTGCGCGGCAGGTGCGCGCCGCCGACTCTTCGGCGACGCTGGTGTTCCTGCTGCCGCCGAGCTGGGACGAACTCGTCCAACGCCTGGTCGGGAGGGGGACCGAGGATGCCGAGGAGCGTGCCCGTCGCCTTCGCACGGCCCGCGTCGAGCTCGCCGCGCAGAACGAGTTCGACTACCGCGTCGTGAACGAAGACGTGGCATCCGCCGCCGCCGACGTCGTGGCTCTGGCCGCCGCGCAGGGCTGACGCGCCGGTCCGCGGCGGCGCAGCGCCGCCCGGCCAGCACTCGTTGGGGGCGCGAAATGTGCACCGGGGCGGACATCGCACGCCCCGGTGCACAAACGACGCCCCGACGCCGCGCAGCCCGGCGCCCCGCCGGACGCCGCACCCGTCGCGACGTCGCCGTCGCCACGTCGCCGTCACCGCGTCGCCGTCGCCCCGGCACCGCCTACACGACCCGCCCGACGCCCTCGGCACACCCCGGGTCGGCGTCGGCTAGAATGGGGGGATGCTTCGGCGCTCCCGGCGCCGCATCCACCCCATCCCGCCGAACCAGGAGGTTCCCCATGGCCGGACGTGACAAGGGCATCATCGACCCGCCCATCGACGCTCTGCTCGACAAGGTCGACTCGAAGTACCAGCTCGTCATCTACGCGTCCAAGCGCGCGCGTCAGATCAACGACTACTACTCCGACCTGCACGAGGGAAACCTCTTCGACAACGTCGGCCCGCTGGTCGACTCCACCGTCGAAGACAAGCCCCTCACGATCGCACTGCACGAGATCCACGAAGACAAGCTGCGCCTGCGCGCTGCGGAGTAATCCACAGCCCTCACCGGCTCACGCGTGAAGTATTCACAGATGTGACGATGCCCCGGGCGGCTCACCGCCGTCCGGGGCATACTTGTGCCCGTTCCCTGCTCGCTAGCCTCCCGGAGTCGTCTTGACCGACCTACGCCTGTTCACGTCCGAGTCCGTCACGGAAGGACACCCCGACAAGATCTGCGACCAGATCTCCGACAGCATTCTGGATGCCATCCTCACCGACGACCCCACGGGGCGCGTCGCCGTCGAGACCCTCGTCACGACCGGGCTCGTGCACGTGGCGGGCGAGGTGTCGACGCGGGCCTACGTCGAGATCCCCGCGATCGTCCGTGACGTGGTGAACCGCATCGGCTACACCTCGAGCGACACCGGGTTCGACGGTGAGTCGTGCGGTGTCTCCGTCTCGATCGGCGCGCAGTCCTCCGACATCGCCGCCGGCGTCAACAAGGCGTTCGAGCAGCGCGAGCGCGGGTCCGTCGATCCCCACGACCTGCAGGGGGCGGGCGATCAGGGCATCATGTTCGGCTTCGCCACGAACGAGACTCCACAGCTCATGCCGATGGCCATCTGGACGGCGCATCGCATCGCCGAGCGTCTGGCGGCCGTGCGCAAGAGCGGAGCGCTGCCGTTCCTGCGCCCCGACGGCAAGACCCAGGTGACGCTCGGCTACGACGGCTTCACTCCGCGCACCGTCGACAGCGTGGTGCTGTCGACGCAGCACCACCCCGACATCTCGCAGGAAGATCTGCGCGCGCAGGTGCAGGCCGAGGTCATCGATCCCGTGCTGGCCGAGACCGGGCTCGAACTCCCCGACGTGAAGTACTACATCAACCCGGCCGGTCCCTTCGTCATCGGCGGCCCGAAGGGCGACGCCGGGCTCACCGGCCGCAAGATCATCATCGACACCTACGGTGGAGCCTCCCGCCACGGCGGTGGCGCGTTCAGCGGCAAGGACCCGTCCAAGGTCGACCGCTCGGCCGCCTACGCCATGCGATGGGTCGCGAAGAACGCCGTCGCGGCGGGCCTCGCCGACCGCCTCGAGGTGCAGGTCGCCTACGCCATTGGCAAGGCGAACCCCGTCGGTCTCTACGTGGAGTCGTTCGGCACCGCTCACGTGGACGACGATGTGATCGTGCGCGCGATCCGCGATGTGTTCGACCTGCGCCCCGCGGCCATCGTCGAGCAGCTCGACCTTCTGCGCCCGATCTACGCGCAGACGGCGAAGTACGGTCACTTCGGCCGCGAGCTGGCCGATTTCACCTGGGAGCGCACCGACCGCGTCGACGAGCTGCGCGCCGCCGCCGGAATCTGAGCGTGCGGGCGGGCGCCGCGCGACGCAGCCGGCGACGCGTCGGTGCGACGGTGGGCGTGATTCGGCGCGCCCGTGCTCAAGCCTGCCAACGCCCGTGCACCGGCATTCGCGTGTGTTCCGGTGCGCAGGCGATGGCGAGCGGGATCGGGGGTGCCCGCGCCCAGGTCCACCGGCGCCCGTGCACCGGCGTCCGCGCGAGCGCAGGCGCCCCTGTCCGCGCGCGCCCCGGCGTCCGGGGCGGGGGAGAGCTTCCGTGAGCGAGCGCCGCGTCGCGCGCGTGCAGCTCGAGTCGCCCGTGCCGCAACTGGACCGTCTCTTCGATTACGCCGTGCCGCACCCGCTCGTGGCGGACATCGCTCCGGGCGTGCGGGTCAAGGTGCCGCTGCGCTCGGCGGGGCGCATGATGGATGCCTTCGTCGTCGAGGTGGTGGCAGACGACGGCAGCGAACGACCGCTCTCGTCGATCGAGGCCGTGGTGTCGCCGATGCCCGTGCTGCCCGAGCGCCTGTACACGCTCGCGCGCCGTGTCGCCGACCGTGCCGCCGGCTCCGTCAGCGATGTGCTGCGGTTGGCCGTCCCTCGGCGCATGGTCCGCGCCGAGAAGGCCTGGGCCGCGGCACCGCCGCCCGATGCGCCCGAGGTGGTGCCGGCCGCCCGCGAGCGATCCGACGTCGAGCTGCGCGCCTACCCGGGGCTTGCCGAGGCTCTCGACGCCGGCGAGCGTCTCGCGATCGACGCACCCCCGCACCCGCACCCCGAGCTCCCGCGGGGGGCCTGGGCCGACCTGCTCGCCGCCGCCGCGGTGCACACGCTGGCCCGGGGGAAGAGCGCCGTGCTCGTCGTACCCGACTACCGCGATCAGGCGCAATTGCTCGCCGCCCTCGGCGAGCTCGTGGCCCCGGATGCCATCGTGCGCGACGACGCCGACCAGTCCGGGCCCGCCCGCTACGCGCAGTACCTGCGCACCCTGGCATCCGTGCCCTGCATCGTGGTCGGCCGCCGCTCGGGGGTGTACGCGCCCGCGCACCACACCGGGCTCGTGGCGATCTGGGACGACGGCGATTCCCTGCTGTCGGAACCGCTCTCTCCGGGCGTGCACGCCCGCGACGCAGCCCTCGTGCGCCAGGAGTCGGAGGGATCGGCCCTCATCTTCGCCGGGCACACGCGCACGACCGACGTGCAGAGGCTCGTCGACGTCGGCTACGTGCGCGAGATCACGCAAGCTCGCCGCCCCAGCCCGCGCATCGTGCTGAGTGCGACCCGCGAGGGGGAGCAGCGCCAGTCGCGCGTGCCCTCCTCCGCGTTCGCCGCCGCGCGCGAGGCCCTGCAGCACGGGCCCGTGCTCGTGCAAGTCGCCCGCCCCGGATACGCCCCCTCGCTCGTCTGCGCCGACTGCCGTCGCCCCGCCCGGTGCGCGCACTGCGCAGGTCCGCTCCGCGCGGCTCGTCCCGGCGCGACCCCGGTGTGCGCCTGGTGCGGTCGCAGCGCCCACGCCTGGACCTGCGGGCATTGTCACTCGACGAAGCTGCGGATGGCGTCCTCGGGCAGCGAGCGAACCGCCGACGAGCTCGGCCGCGCCTTCCCGAACACCCGCGTGATCATCGCCGACGGGGCCCACCCGGTGGCCGAGGTCGACGGCCAGCCGGCGCTGGTCATCGCCACCCGCGGCGCCGAGCCGATCGCCCGCGGAGGCTACCGCGCCGTCATCCTGCTCGACGGCGACCGGATGCTGCAGAGCGAGGCCCTTCGCATCGGTGAGAGCTGTCTGCGCTGGTGGTCGAACGCCGCGGCCCTCGCCGCACCCGGCGCGCCCGTGCATCTCGTCGGCGTCGCGGGCCCCGTCGCCCGCGCGCTCGCGACCTGGACCCAGCCCGCGTACGCCCGCGCCGAGCTGGTCGATCGCGCGCCGCTTCGCATGCCGCCCGCCGTGCGTGTCGCCAGCGTCGACGGCCACTCCCGCAGCGTCGACACCCTGCTCGCGTCCCTGCGCGAGACGGTGACCGACCTCGACCCGCTCGCGATCCTGGGGCCGGTCGACACGTCGGAGACCCCCGACATCGCAACGGCGCGTGCGCTCGTGCGTTTCGACTACGCGCACGGACGCGCCGTCGCCGAGGCTCTGCGCGCCGGAGTCATCGCCGACGCGCTACGCGCCCGCAAGTCGCGCAAGGATCGCGGCCCGAAGCCGCGCAGTACGCTCAGAGTCCGTCTCGACATCCCCGAACCCGACCTGTGAGCGGCACGCGCCTTCGGCCGACCGCCACCGTGGTCCGTGCCGGCGCACCCACCCAGACCCACCCGCCCCGAACCGCCTGAGGAGAACCATGCGCCTCGTCTTCGCCGGTACCCCCGCCGTCGCCGTCCCCTCCCTCCGCGCCTTGGCCGCCGGTCCTCACGAGATCGCCGCGGTCGTGACCCGCAGCGACGCTCCGCTCGGACGCAAGCGCGTGCTCACCCCGTCGCCGGTCGCTCAGGCCGCCGACGAGCTCGGCATCCCGACCATCAAGGCCGACCGCCTGGACGCCGACGTGACCGAGCGGATCGCCGAACTCGCGCCCGACCTCGGCGTGATCGTGGCCTACGGCGGACTCGTGCGCGAGCCACTGCTGTCGACCCCCGCGCATGGGTGGATCAACCTGCACTTCTCACTCCTCCCGCGCTGGCGCGGCGCAGCTCCCGTGCAGCGCGCCCTCATCGCCGGTGACACCGTGACCGGCGCCAGCGTCTTCCAACTGGTCGCGGCGCTCGACGCGGGCGACGTGTTCGCCGAGGAGCGCTACGAGGTGCCCCCCGGCGCCACCACCGCCGACGTGCTCGACGCCCTCGCCGACATCGGCTCTCCCGTGCTCGCCCGCGTGGTCGACGGCATCGCCGACGGCACGGCGGTCGCGACCGCGCAGCGCGGCGAACCGACTCTCGCGCCCAAGCTCACCCTCGACGACGGCGCTCTCGACTTCACCCAGGATGCCGAGACCCTCCTCCACCGCATCGCCGGCGTCACGCCCGAACCCGGAGCCCACACGACCCTCGACGGCGCCCGCTTCAAAGTGCTGCGCGCAGCTCCCTCCGAGGCGCCGCCGCTCACGCCGGGACGGGTCGCGGCATCCGGAAAGGACGTGATCGTCGGTACCGGCACGGCGCCCCTGCGCCTCGAGACCGTCCAGCCCGCAGGCAAGGGGGCGATGGCCGCCGGCGACTGGTTCCGAGGTCTGCGCACCGACGAACCGGTGCTCGGCGCATGAGCGTGCAGGGAGCGCGCGCCGTCGCGTACGAGGTCCTCCGCGCCGTCTCCGGCGACGAGGCCTACGCCAATCTGCTGCTGCCGCACGCGATCGTACGGGCGAAATTGGATGCCAAAGACGCCGGCCTCGCAACGGAACTGACCTACGGCACCCTTCGCCGGCGGGGAACGTACGACGCCATCATCGCCGCCGCGGCCGACCGCACCGTCGATCGCATCGACCCGAACGTGCTCGACGCGCTCCGCCTCGGGGTGCACCAGCTGCTGTCCACCCGCGTCGCCTCGCACGCCGCGGTCAACGAGTCCGTCGAACTCGCCCGTCGGCACGGCGGGGGAAAGGGCGCGGCGGGGTTCGCCAACGCCGTGCTGCGCCGCGTCTCGCGCGACACGCCCGGCCAATGGATGGACCGCATCGCCGCCGCCGCGCGCAGTGACGACGAGCGGATCGGGCTGACCACCTCGCACCCCGTGTGGATCGTGCGAGCTCTCCGTCGCGCGCTGACCGCAGAGGGCCGCGCCGACGAGCTCACCGCCCTGCTCGAGGCCGACAACATCGCCCCGCGCGTGGCCATGATCGCTCTCCCCGGACTCGCCGAAGTGCCCGACGATGCCGCACCCACACGCTTCGCTCCTACCGCGTTCACCACCCGCGGCGGAGACCCCGAGGGCCTCATCCGCGGCTCCGGCGGCCGCATACGCGTGCAGGACGAGGGGTCGCAACTCGCCGCGCTCGCCCTGAGCCGCGCCCTCCCCGTTCGCGAGGGTGAACGCTGGCTCGACCTCTGCGCCGGACCCGGCGGCAAAACCGCCTTGCTCGCGGCCGAAGCGCTCGCGCACGGCGCGACGCTGGATGCCAACGAGATCTCACCGGCGCGCGCCGGGTTGGTGCGACAGGCCCTGGCATCCGTGCCCCTCGAGGTCGAGGTGAGCGAGGAGGACGGGCGCGAGCGCGCGGCCCGGATGCCGGGGGAGTACGACCGCATCCTCGTCGACGCCCCGTGCACCGGCATCGGAGCGCTGCGCCGCCGGCCCGAGGCGCGCTGGCGCAAAACCCCCGCCGACGTACCCGATCTGACGGCCCTGCAGCTGGATCTGGTGCTCGCCGCGTTCGAGGCGCTGAAGACCGGCGGTGTCGTCGCGTACGTGACGTGCTCGCCGCATCTGGCCGAGACCTCCGGCGTGCTCGCCGAGGTCAAACGCGAGCTCGGAGACGCGGTCGAGGAACTCGATGCCCGCGCGGTCGTGCGCTCCGTGGCTGTCGACGAGATCGACCTGCCCGACCAGGCCGACGGCTCCCTCCGCGCGCAACTCTGGCCCCACCGCCACGGCACCGACGCGATGTCGATCGCCCTGCTGCGCAAGCGCTGACCGGTTGCTCGCCCGCTGCGAGCGGACAAGCCCGACCCCGCCGTGCGCGGACAAGCCCGGGCCCGCCGTGCGCTGACGGGCCCGACCCCGCCGTGCCCGGACAGTCCCGGGCTCGCCGCGAGCTGGACGGGCCCGACCCCGCCGTGCGCGGCCGGTCCCGTCCAGCTCGTCGAGTGTCCAAGACACGCCGCGCGGGAGCCCCGTCGAACGGCGTGTCTTGGACACTCGACTGGACGGCCCGGGGGAGCGCGGCGACGGGACGAGCGCAGTGCCCGCCCATAATGGTCGGGTGCCTACCGACGCCTCCCGCATCAACCCGAGCATCCTCGCCGCCGACTTCGTGAACATGGAGGCCGAGCTCGCGCGCATCGCGGGTGCCGACTTCGTGCACGTCGACGTCATGGACAACCACTTCGTGCCCAACCTCACGTTCGGGCCGCAGATGGTGGCGCGCATCCAGGAGACGAGCCCGGTGCCCCTCGACGTGCACCTGATGATCGACGACCCCGACCGCTGGGCTCCGGCCTACGCCGAGCTCGGTGCGGCATCCGTGACCTTCCACCTCGAGGCGGCTGCATCCCCGATCGCCCTGGCGCGCCGGTTGCGTTCCATCGGCGCGCGCGCCGGCGTCGCCGTGAAGCCCGGTACACCCGTGGAGAACCTTCTTGATGCTCTCAACGAGTTCGATCAGATCCTCGTGATGACCGTCGAACCCGGCTTCGGCGGCCAGTCCTTCATGCCCGAGACCATGCCCAAGCTCCGTGCCCTGGCCGACGAGGCGAAGCGGCGCGGCTCGAGCGTCTGGCTCCAGGTCGACGGCGGCATCGGCGAGTCCACGATCGCGCAGGCCGCTGAGGCGGGGGCCGACACCTTCGTCGCCGGGTCCGCGGTCTTCGGCGCAGACGACCCCGACGCGGCCATCCAATCGCTGCGCACCACGGCGTCCCGCCACCGCCATTGAGCAGGGCGCGGTCCGTCCTCGCTCGGCGTCCGCGGTTGCGTCGCGCCACGCGAACTCACGGATAAACGCGATCCATGCCCATAAACGCGCGCTCCTCGCGTTTCTGCGCGCAGCAAGCGTTTACGCGTGACGGAGACACGGCATCCGGATGCCAGATCCTCGGCCGAACCGCAAGCCCCGCGCCACGCCGAGCCCACGCCGGCACCCGCCCGACCTCGTCGAGGCAGCCCCGCTGCGCCCACCCGACCCTACGCATAAACGCGATCCACGCGCATAAACGCGCTCTCCTCGCGTTTCCGCGCGCAGCAAGCGTTTATGCGCGAGCTGCCCCGCACGCGGCGCCGCACGCACGCGCACCCCACGCCCCCCGCCCGCAAACGCACCGGCACCCACACCCAGGCCCCACTCACATACCCACCCCGCGCCACCCACCCCCATCCGCGCCACGCCCCGCGGCACCGCCCACCCCGGCCGACCCGATACCCTGGAACCGTGAAGACCTTCGACGACCTGTTCGCGGAACTCAGCGCCAAGGCCGTCGAGCGACCCGAGGGGTCCGGCACCGTCGCGCAGCTCGACGCGGGCGTGCACGCCATCGGCAAGAAGATCGTCGAAGAGGCCGCCGAGGTGTGGATGGCCGCCGAGTACGAGTCCGACGCCGCGACGGCCGAAGAGATCTCGCAGCTGCTGTACCACCTGCAGACCCTCATGCTCGCGAAGGGCCTGACGCTCGAAGACGTCTACCGACATCTCTGAGCCGTCACCCGTCCCGTTCGCTCACTTCAACACGAAAGCCCCCGTCATGCTGCGAATCGCCGTGCCGAACAAGGGGTCGCTCGCCGAGACCGCCGCCGAGATGCTCTCGGAGGCCGGGTACGCCGGACGACGCGACTCGAAAGACCTGTACACCGTCGACCCCGTCAACGAGGTCGAGTTCTTCTATCTCCGCCCCCGTGACATCGCGACCTACGTCGGCTCCGGCGCGCTGGATGTCGGCATCACCGGCCGCGATCTGCTGTTGGATGCCCGCATGCCGGGCGCCCGCGAGGTCGAATCACTCGGCTTCGCCGGCTCCACGTTCCGCTTCGCCGGTCGTCCGGGCCGCTTCACCGACGTGCACGACCTGCAGGGCCTGCGCGTCGCCACCGCCTATCCGGGCCTGGTCGACGCGTTCCTCGATGAACGCGGCATCGCCGTCGACATCGTGCCGCTCGACGGTGCGGTTGAGTCCGCCGTGCAGCTCGGAGTGGCGGATGCCGTGGCCGACGTCGTCTCCACGGGCACTACGCTCCGTCAGGCGGGACTCGAGATCTTCGGGCCCGTCCTGCTCGAGAGCGACGCTGTCCTGATCGCCGGCCCGCAGGAGGCCGAGGGGACCGAGACACTGCTGCGGCGTCTGCGCGGTGTCCTCGCCGCCCGCAAGTACGTCCTCATCGATTACGACCTGCCCGCCGCCCTCGTGGAGCAGGCCGTCGCCGTGGCTCCGGGCCTGGAGTCGCCGACGATCTCGCCGCTGCGCGACCCCGAGTGGGTGGCCGTGCGCGTCATGAGCCCGCGCCGCGACGTCAACCAGGTCATGGACGCGCTCTACGCGATCGGAGCCCGCGCGATCCTGGTGACCGAGATCCTCGCCGCGAGGCTCTGATGACCCTCGCACGTCGCGTCATCCCCTGCCTCGACGTCGCGGCCGGTCGCGTCGTCAAGGGCGTCAACTTCCTCGACCTGCGCGACATGGGCGATCCTGTCGAGCTCGCCAAGCTCTACTTCGACCAGGGCGCCGACGAGGTCACCTTCCTCGACGTGACCGCCACCGTCGACGAGCGCTCGACGACCTACGACGTTGTCCGCCGCACCGCCGAGCAGGTGTTCATCCCGCTCACCGTCGGCGGGGGAGTGCGCTCCGCCGACGACGTCGCCCGGCTGCTCTCGGTCGGCGCCGACAAGATCGGCGTGAACTCCGCCGCGATCGCCCGTCCCGCCCTCATCGACGAGATCGCCGACCGCTTCGGCGCTCAGGTGATCGTGCTCTCGCTCGACGTGAAGCGGGCGGCATCCACCCCCTCGGGTTTCGTGGTGACCACGCACGGCGGCCGCACCGAAACCACCCTCGACGCCCTGGAGTGGGCTCGTGAGGCCGTCGAACGCGGAGCCGGAGAACTACTGGTCAACTCGATCGACGCCGACGGCACGAAGCAGGGCTTCGACCTCGAACTCGTCCGCCTCATGCGCCAGGTCGCCGCGGTCCCGGTCATCGCGTCGGGCGGCGCGGGAGAGCTCGGCCACTTCGCCCCGGCCGTGCAGGCGGGCGCCGACGCGGTGCTCGCGGCATCCGTCTTCCACTCCGGTCAGCTCACCGTCGGACAGGTCAAGGACGCCATGGCCGCCGAGGGAATCGAGGTGCGCCGATGAGCGTCGACCGCGTGAAATACGACGCCGACGGCCTGGTGGCCGCCGTCATCCAGCAGTTCGACTCACGCGAGGTGCTCATGGTCGGTTGGATGGATGCCGAGGCACTGAAGCGCACGCTCACGTCCGGCCGCGTGACATTCTGGTCGCGTTCACGCCAGGAGTACTGGCGCAAGGGCGACACCTCGGGCCACATCCAGCTGGTGAAGGGTGCGCGTCTGGACTGCGACGGTGACACGCTGCTCATCGAGGTCGACCAGATCGGCGCGGCCTGCCACACGGGCGACCACACCTGCTTCGACGCCGACGACCTGCACCCGGTCGTGGGGGAGCGCTGATGCGGCGCGCCCGCTCGACGGCCGTCCTCGCCATGCTCGCCGCCGGAGCGCTGGGCGTGATCGCATCCACCCAGACGTGGATAGACGTCACCCTCGACGACGGCGCGCAGCAGACCCTGGCCGTCGCCGGCGCTGACGCCCTGCCGATCCTCACCCCGCTCAGCCTGGCCGCGCTCGCGTTGGGCGCCGCCCTGTCGATCGTCGGTCCCGTGCTGCGCCACGTATTCGGCGTCGTCGGCGCCCTGATCGCGGCGCTGGTGGGCTTGGGTACCGCGCAGCTGCTCGTCGGCCGCCCCGTCGCCGCCGCGGCCTCGACCGTCACCGAGGCCACCGGGATCTCGGGAACGGATGCCGTGGCCTCCCTCGTCACGGGGTTCTCGCTGACGCCCTGGCTGGCGCTCACCCTGCTCGCGCAGGCGGTGCTGTTCGCCGCTGCGGTCTTCACCCTCGTCACCGCCCGCCGCTGGGCATCGGGCGCGAGCCGCAAGTACCGCACGGCCACCGAGGCCGGCACCGGTCGCCCGCACGACGCGATCGACTCGTGGGACGACCTCTCCCGCGGCGACGACCCCACGGCCTGAGCCTCCCGCCGCGAGGCCCGAGCCGCCCGCGCGAGCCGTCGCACGGCGGAGCGTCGCGACATCCATGGCGTGCGGTCGATGGCGATGCGAAGCGTTGTCGCACGCGGAGCTTCGCGGCATCCACCAAGCGCGGTCGAGGAACGTGTTCGCGTGGAGGAAACGCCGTGAGGGCGCGTTTCTCCACGCCGATCGCGTTTCTCGAAGCGGAGGGGCGGTGGGTGGATCAGACGGCTGCGACGGCGGACCTCGCGACATCGAGACGTCGAAGCCGTGACCCCCCTTGCGCTTCGATAGACTGCATCGACGCTTTTCCCCGCGCCCGCGCGCGACTGTTAGGAGCCCCATGAGCAACCCCATCGGTGACCCCGGCCACGGACACTCGCCCGCCGCCTGGACGGCCGTGATCATCATGCTCGTCGCGTTCACGCTCGGCACGCTGTTCTTCTGGCTCGACATCCCCGCGCTCGTGTGGGCGTCGGTGGGTCTGCTCGTCGTCGGTGCGATCGTCGGCCTGGCGATGAAGAAGGCCGGCTACGGCGCGGACGGCGCGAAGTCCAACCCGAAGGCGCACTGACCGTGCTGGCCGATCTCACGGCCGGAGCGGTTCAAGATGCCGAGCAGCGCGCCGCGTCGCGTTCGCTCGCCGACGTCGAACGCGACGCCCTCGCACAGTCGCCGGCACTCGACGCCCTGGCGATGCTCGCCCCCGCAGACCGGGTGAAGATCATCGCCGAGGTCAAGCGTGCGAGCCCCTCGCGCGGCGACCTCGCCGCCATCCCCGACCCGGCACGCCAGGCGCGCCTGTACGAAGAAGGCGGAGCGTCGGCCATCTCGGTGCTCACCGAGGGGCGCAAGTTCAAGGGCAGTCTGGCCGACCTCGAGGCCGTGCGCGCCGCCGTGGGCGTGCCGGTACTGCGCAAGGACTTCTTGGCGACGCCCTACCAGGTGCTCGAAGCGCGTGCATCCGGCGCCGACCTCGTGTTGCTGATCGTCGCCGCCCTCGACCAGAAGACGCTCTCGGAGCTGTTCGCGCTGACCAACGAGCTCGGAATGACCGCCCTCGTCGAGACGCATTCGGCGGAAGAACTCGAACGCGCCGCCGACATCGGCGCGAAGCTCATCGGCGTCAACGCCCGCAATCTCTCGACGTTCGAGCTCGACCGCGATCTGTTCGGCTCGCTCGCCGACCGCTTCCCCTCCGACACGGTCAAGATCGCCGAATCCGCGGTGCTCGCGCCCGCCGACGTCGCCCACTACCGAGCCGCGGGCGCCGATGTGGTGCTGGTGGGCGAGGCCCTCGTGACCGGCGACCCCGTCGCCACCCTCCGTGCGTTCCTCCAGGAGACCTCATGACCACCCTCAGTGACCACGCACAGGGCGACCGGCCCGCGAGCCTTCGCGACCAGAAGGGGCCGTTCTTCGGCGACTTCGGCGGCCGCTACATGCCCGAGTCGCTGATCGCCGCGATCGACGAGCTCACCGAGGTCTACGAATCCGCGATGGCCGACCCGACCTTCCACGCCGAGCTGCGCGCCCTGCTCCACGACTACGCGGGCCGCCCCTCGGTGCTCACCGAGGTGCCGCGATTCGCCGAGCACGCGGGCGGCGCCCGGGTGTTCCTCAAGCGCGAAGACCTGAACCACACCGGCTCGCACAAGATCAACAACGTGCTCGGCCAGGCGCTGCTCACCAAGCGCTTGGGCAAGACGCGCGTGATCGCCGAGACCGGCGCGGGCCAGCACGGCGTGGCCACGGCCACCGCGGCGGCGCTCTTCGGCCTCGACTGCGTGGTCTACATGGGCGAGGTCGACACCGAGCGCCAGGCGCTCAACGTCGCGCGCATGCGTCTGCTGGGCGCCGAGGTCGTGCCCGTCACGACCGGCTCCCGCACCCTCAAGGACGCGATCAACGAGGCGTACCGCGACTGGGTCGCCTCGGTCGAGACGACCAACTACATCTTCGGCACGGCCGCGGGCCCCCACCCGTTCCCGGCCATGGTGCGCGATTTCCAGAAGATCATCGGCGAAGAGACACGCGCGGAGTTCCTCGAACGCCTCGGCCGCCTCCCGGATGCCGTGTTCGCGTGCGTCGGCGGCGGCTCCAACGCCATCGGCATGTTCGATGCGTTCCTCGACGACGAAGGCGTCGCGCTCTACGGCGTCGAGGCCGCCGGCGACGGCGTCGACACCCCCAAGCACGCGGCATCCATCGGTCGCGGCCGCCCCGGTGTGCTGCACGGCGCCCGCACGTACGTGCTGCAGGACGAAGACGGTCAGACCACCGAATCCCACTCGATCTCGGCGGGCCTCGACTACCCGGGCGTCGGCCCCGAGCATGCGTGGCTCGCCGACCTGGGTCGCGCGAAGTACATCCCGGCCACCGACGACGAGGCGATGCAGGCCCTGCGCCTGCTGTCGCGCACCGAGGGCATCATCCCCGCGATCGAATCGGCCCACGCCCTGGCCGGCGCCCTCCGCGTCGGACGGGAGATGGGTCCGGATGCCGTCATCGCCATCAACCTCTCGGGTCGCGGCGACAAAGACATGGACACCGCGGCTCGCTACTTCGACCTCTATGACGCCGAGCACGCGTCGGAGGAGACGGACGGCCCCGCGCAGACGCGCGCGGCCGAGGCCGTGGCATCCGCACCCGGCTCACCGGTCGATGTGACAGCCGCGCCCGACGCCGCGAGCGGTGCGGGGGTCGAGCTGTGACCTCGCGCGTCTCCGCCGCCATCGACGCCGCGCGCGCAGAGGGCCGCGGCGCGTTCGTGGGATACCTGCCCGCCGGCTTCCCCGATGTGCAGACGAGCATCGACGCCGCCGTCGCCCTGGCCGAGGCCGGTGCCGACGTGATCGAACTCGGCCCGCCGTACAGCGACCCGGTGATGGACGGTCTGGTCATCCAGGAGGCCACGCAGACGGCGCTCGCCAACGGCTTCCGCATGAGCGACCTGTTCACGATCATCCGCGAGGTCACGGCGCGCACGGATGTGCCGGTCCTGGTGATGACGTACTGGAACCTCGTCGAGCAGTACGGCGTCGACCGGTACGCCGACGAGCTCGTCGCCGCAGGCGGCGCGGGTCTCATCACCCCCGACATCACACCCGATGCCGGCGCCGCATGGATCGCCGCGAGCGAACGAACGGGTCTCGACCGCGTGTTCCTCGCCGCTCCCACCTCGTCGGACGAGCGCCTGCAGATGATCGTCGAGGCCTCCACGGGCTTCGTCTACACCGTGTCGACCATGGGCATCACGGGGGAGCGCACGCAGCTGGATGCCGCAGCGCGCACGCTCGTCGGGCGTCTGCGCAGCTTCGGCGCAGAGCACGCGTGCGTGGGTATCGGCATCTCCAATGCCGAGCAGGTCGCGGGCGTCGTCGACTACGCCGACGGCGCGATCGTCGGTACCGCACTGGTCAAGGCGCTGCGCGACGGCGGCGTCGAGGGGCTGTCGGACCTCGCGCGGGAGCTGTCCGCGGGCACGACGCGGCGCGCCTTAGACTCGTTCGCATGACGTTCGCCCTCTCGAGCGCCGCCTCCGGCGCGCTCGCCAGCATCCCGAGCCCGACGATCTCCTACGTCGATCTCGGTCCGCTCCGCATCCACTTCTACGCGCTCTGCATCATCGCGGGCATCATCGTGGCGGTCTTCCTGACGAACGCGCGTCTGACGCGTCGGGGGGCTGAGAAGTGGGTCGTCATCGACATCTGCCTGCTGGCGGTGCCGCTCGCCATCATCGTGGCGCGCATCTACCACGTCGTCACGCACCTTGGTTTCTACTTCGGTCCGGGATCCAACCCCTGGAACATCACCCAGCCGGGCTCCGTGTGGGCGATCTGGGAGGGTGGCATCGCCATCTACGGCGCGCTGATCGGTGGCGCAATCGGCGCGATCCTCGGATGCAAGTGGACCGGCATCCGGTTCTGGACCTTCGCCGACGCCGTCGCACCGGGCCTCATCATCGCGCAGGCCATGGGCCGCTTCGGCAACTGGTTCAACCAGGAGCTCTTCGGCCAGCCCACCGACCTGCCCTGGGGCCTCGAGATCGCCGCCGGCAACCCGGCCATCCCCGTCGGGCTGCCATCCGGCACTCTTTTCCAGCCGACCTTCCTCTACGAGGTCATCTGGAACCTGCTCGGCGCCGCCGTCATCCTGTGGGCCGGCAAGCGCTTCGGGCTGCAGTGGGGCAAGCAGTTCGCGATCTACCTCGTGTGGTACTCGGCGGGCCGTATCGTCTGGGAATCCATCCGTATCGACCCCAGCGACATCATCCTGGGCCTGCGCACCAACGTCTGGGCGGCCATCTTCGGCGTACTCCTGGGCATTGTGATCTTCGTCGTGCAGTCCCGTCGTCACCTCGGTCTCGAGCCGTCGCCGTACGTGCCCGGTCGCGAGGGCAAGGCTCCTGGGGCTGTAGACTCAGGCGACCCCTCTGACTTCGTCGACGTGAGCGAGCCGCCCGCGACGAGCGACACCGTCGGCACCAGCGCCACAAGCAGCCCCGCCACGAACTAACACTCTGGGCCGACGTCGTCCCATCCGAAGCATCAACGTGAGGACGGTTGAAATGGCTTCCAGTCTGCGTTCCGACACCGTCGGAGGCTCATTCCCGGCCCGACAGGGAATGTACGACCCGTCGTTCGAGAAAGACGCCTGTGGCCTCGCCATGGTCGCCACTCTCCGCGGCGAAGCGGGTCACGACATCATCGACCTGGCGCTGACGGCGCTGCGTAACCTCGAGCACCGCGGCGCCATCGGCTCCGACGCGGGCACCGGCGACGGCGCCGGCATCCTGACGCAGATGCCCGACGCGTTCCTCCGCGCCGTCGTCGACTTCACCCTGCCCCCGGTGGGGGAGTACGCCGCCGGCATGGTGTTCCTGCCGCTCGGTCACGACGAACGCGCCGCGATGAAGGCGGGCATCGAAGAGATCGCACGACACGAGAACCTCGAGGTGCTCGGCTGGCGCGAGGTGCCCGTCGAGCACGAGAACCTCGGCAAGCTGGCCTACGAGGCGCGGCCCGCGTTCGAGCAGCTGTTCGTCGCACGCCCGGCCGTGGGCGACCAGCCGGCACTGTCGGGCATCGCGCTCGACCGCCGCGTGTACCGCCTGCGCAAGCGCGCGCGTCACGAGATCGACGCCTACTTCGTCTCGCTGTCGAGCCGCACGCTCGGCTACAAGGGCATGGTCACGACCCTCCAGCTCGAGCCGTTCTACCCCGACCTGTCGGATGAGCGTTTCACCTCCGAACTGGCCGTGGTGCACTCGCGCTACTCGACCAACACGTTCCCGTCGTGGCCCCTCGCCCAGCCGCTGCGCATGCTCGCGCACAACGGCGAGATCAACACCGTCAAGGGCAACCGCAACTGGATGCGCGCCCGCCAGTCGCAGCTGGAGTCCCAGCTGATCGGCGACGTGCGTCCGCTTCTGCCGATCTGCACCGAGGGCGCCAGCGACTCGGCATCCTTCGACGAGGTGCTCGAGCTCCTCACCCTCACCGGCCGGAGCCTCCCGCACGCGATCATGATGATGGTCCCCGAGGCGTACGAGAAGCAGGCGACGATCGACCCCGCCCTGCGCGCCTTCTACGACTATCACTCCATGCAGATGGAGCCGTGGGACGGCCCCGCCGCCCTGATCTTCACCGACGGCACGCTCGTCGGCGCCACCCTCGACCGCAACGGCCTGCGCCCCGGGCGCTGGACCGAGACCACCGACGGCCTCGTCGTCATCGGTTCCGAGACCGGTGTGCTCGACTTCGCGCCCGAACGCATCAAGCGCCGCGGTCGCCTGCAGCCGGGCCGCATGTTCCTCGTCGACACGGCCCAGCGCCGCATCGTCGAAGACGAAGAGATCAAGGCCGACCTCGCCGCCCTGCAGCCGTGGGGCGAGTGGGTCGACAAGGGTCGCGTGAAGCTCAGCGAGCTGCCCGAGCGCGAGCACATCGTGCACCCCATCGCCTCGATCACCCGCCGCCAGCGCACCTTCGGCTACACCGAAGAAGAGGTGCGCATCCTGCTCACCCCCATGGGTCAGGGCGGTGCCGAGCCGCTCGGCGCCATGGGCAGCGACGCACCCGTCGCCGTGCTGAGCGACCGCCCCCGCCTGCTGTTCGACTACTTCTCGCAGCAGTTCGCGCAGGTGACCAACCCTCCGCTGGACTCCATCCGCGAAGAGGTCGTCACCTCGCTCTCGCTGGGCCTCGGTCCTGAGCGCAACCTCCTCGACTGGGGACCCGACCACACCCGCACGGTGACGCTCGACTTCCCCGTGATCGACAACGACGAGCTCGCCAAGATCCAGCACATAGACACCGCGCTCCCGGGCCGGTCGTCTGTGACGGTGCGTGGCCTGTACCGCGTCGAAGCCGGTCACAAGGGGCTGCAGAAGCGTCTCGTGCAGATGTGCTCCGAGGTCGACGCGGCCATTGAAGACGGCGCCGAGTTCATCGTGCTCAGCGACCGCGACTCCAACAAAGACCTGGCGCCGATCCCGTCGCTGCTCATGCTCGCGGCGGTGCACCACCACCTCATCCGCAAAGAGACCCGCATGAAGGTCGGCCTCGTGGTCGAGGCGGGCGACGTGCGCGAAGTGCACCACGTCGCCACCCTCATCGGGTACGGGGCCTCGGCGGTCAATCCGTACCTCGCGATGGAGACCGTCGAGTACCTCGTACGCGCCGGCTTCATCAACGACGTCACGCCCGAAAAGGCCGTCAAGAACCTGATCTACGCGCTCGGCAAGGGCGTGCTGAAGATCATGTCGAAGATGGGTATCTCGACCGTGTCGTCGTACGCCGGCGCCCAGGTGTTCGAGGCCGTCGGTCTGTCGCGCGACTTCGTCGAGGCCTACTTCACCGGCACCGAATCCAAGCTCGGTGGTGTCGGGCTCGACATCATCGCCGCCGAGAACGCCGCACGTCACGAGTACGCCTACCCCCAGGATGCCGCGGCCCGGGCGCACGAGCGCCTGTGGACCGGTGGCGAGTACCAGTGGCGCCGCGACGGCGCCCCGCACTTGTTCAACCCCGACACGGTTTTCCGTCTGCAGCACGCCACGCGCGAGCGCCGGTACGACATCTTCCGTGAGTACACGCAGCTCATCGACGACCAGGCGCACGAACTGAAGACACTGCGCGGCCTGTTCGGCCTGCGTACGGGCACCCGCCCCGCCGTGCCGATCGACGAGGTCGAGCCGGTCTCGGCCATCGTCAAGCGCTTCTCGACCGGTGCGATGAGCTACGGCTCGATCTCGAAAGAGGCGCACGAAGTGCTCGCGGTGGCGATGAACCAGATCGGCGGCAAGAGCAACACCGGTGAGGGCGGAGAAGACGTCGACCGTCTGCTCGACCCCACCCGTCGCAGCGCCATCAAGCAGGTGGCGTCCGGTCGGTTCGGTGTGACGAGCCTCTACCTCACCGAGGCCGACGACATCCAGATCAAACTCGCCCAGGGCGCCAAGCCCGGCGAGGGCGGTCAGCTGCCCCCGACCAAGGTGTACCCGTGGGTGGCGCGCACGCGTCACGCGACCGCGGGCGTCGGCCTGATCTCGCCGCCGCCGCACCACGACATCTACTCGATCGAAGACCTCAAGCAGCTCATCTTCGACCTCAAGCGCGCCAACCCCTCGGCCCGCATCCACACCAAGCTGGTGAGTCAGTCGGGTATCGGCGCGGTCGCCGCGGGTGTCGCCAAGGCGCTGAGCGACGTCATCCTGGTCTCCGGTCAAGACGGCGGCACGGGCGCGAGCCCGATGAACTCGCTCAAGCACGCGGGCACCCCGTGGGAGCTGGGCCTCGCCGAGACGCAGCAGACGCTCATGCTCAACGGCATGCGCGACCGCGTGGTGGTGCAGGTCGACGGTCAGATGAAGACCGGTCGCGACGTCATCATCGGCGCGCTGCTCGGAGCCGAGGAGTTCGGTTTCGCCACCGCCCCGCTGGTGGTCTCGGGCTGCATCATGATGCGCGTCTGTCACCTCGACACGTGCCCCGTGGGCGTCGCGACGCAGAACCCCGTGCTGCGTCAGCGCTTCACCGGCAAGGCCGAGTACATCGTCACCTTCATGGAGTTCATCGCGCAGGAGGTGCGCGAGTACCTCGCCGCCCTCGGCTACCGCTCGATCGACGAGATCGTCGGTCACGCGGAGTTGCTCGACGCCAACGAGGCGATCCAGCACTGGAAGGCGCGCGGGCTCAACCTCGCACCGATCCTCGAAGGACCCCGCTTCGCCGACGACGAGCCGCGACGCCACGGCCGCAACCAGAACCACGAGCTCGAAGACCACTTCGACGTGCAGCTCATCGAGCGCGCCCAGGATGTCATCGCGCACGGCGGCCAGCTAACGGTCGACCTGCCCATCCGCAACACCGCCCGTGCGGTCGGAACCATGCTCGGTCACCACGTCACCAAGGCACGGGGCGAGCACGGCCTGCCCGAGAACTCGATCGACGTGCGCCTGACCGGCTCCGCCGGACAGTCTTTCGGTGCGTTCATGCCCGCGGGCATCACGCTGCGCCTCGAGGGCGACTCGAACGACTACGTCGGCAAGGGCCTCTCGGGCGGCACGATCGTGGTGCGCCCGCCGCGCGGGTCGTCGTTCGCGGCATCCGAGAACGTCATCGCCGGCAACGTCATCGGCTACGGGGCCACGCAGGGGCAGATGTTCCTGAACGGCGTCGTGGGGGAGCGCTTCCTCGTGCGCAACTCCGGCGCCACGGCGGTCGTCGAGGGCGTGGGCGACCACGCGCTCGAGTACATGACCGGTGGTCTCGCCGTCATCCTCGGCGCGACGGGTCGCAACCTCGGTGCCGGTATGTCGGGTGGCCAGGCCTACGTCTACCAGCTCGATCGCGATCTCGTGAACCGCGATGCCATGGCATCCGGCGAGCTCGAACTCGGCCCCCTCGGATCCGGGGATGCCGAGATCCTCCGCGACCTGCTCGCAAAGCACGTCGCGGAGACCGATTCCACCCTCGGCCGTCGTCTGCTCGACGACTTCGAGACCGAGGTGGACAACTTCGTCCGGGTGCTGCCACGCGACTACGCCGCGGTACTGCAGACCCGCCAGGAGGCGATGTCGGAGGGGCTCGACCCCGACGGCGACGTCGTCTGGAAGCGCATTCTGGAGGTGACGGGTGGCTGACCCGAAGGGCTTTCTCAAGACCACGGAGCGCGAGCTCCCGAAGCGTCGACCGGTGCCCGTGCGCATCATGGACTGGAAAGAGGTGTACGAGCCGGGCGATTCGGCCGTCATCCGCCGCCAGGCCGGTCGTTGCATGGATTGCGGTATCCCGTTCTGCCACAAGGGGTGCCCGCTGGGCAACCTCATCCCGGAGTGGAACGACCTGACCTGGCGTGGTGAGGGGCGGGCCGCGATCGAGCGTCTGCACGCGACGAACAATTTCCCGGAGTTCACTGGTCGCCTGTGCCCCGCGCCCTGCGAGAGCTCGTGCGTGCTCGGCATCAACCAGCCGGCCGTGACGATCAAGCAGGTCGAGGTCTCGATCATCGACGAGGCCTTCGCCAACGGGTGGGTCGAGCCCGAGCCGCCGGAGCGCCTGACCGGCAAGACCGTCGCCGTCGTGGGCTCCGGTCCCGCCGGACTCGCGGCCGCCCAGCAGCTCACGCGCGCCGGCCACACGGTGGCGGTGTTCGAGCGCGACGACCGCATCGGCGGCCTCATGCGCTACGGCATCCCCGACTTCAAGATGGAGAAGCGCCACCTCGAGCTGCGCCTGCGCCAGATGCAGGCGGAGGGCACGCGCTTCCGCGCGGGCGTCGAGATCGGCAAAGACATCTCGTGGAGCGACCTGCGGGCGCGCTACGACGCCGTCGTGGTGGCCACCGGCGCCACCGTTCCGCGCGACCTCGCCATCCCGGGTCGCGACCTCGACGGCGTCCACTACGCCATGGAGTACCTCATCGAGGGCAACAAGGCGGTCGCGGGCGATCAGGTCCCCCAGCAGATCAGTGCCTCGGGCAAGCACGTCGTCGTCATCGGCGGTGGCGACACCGGAGCCGACTGCATCGGCACGGCGCACCGCCAAGGTGCGCTGAGTGTGACGAACCTCGCGATCGGCAAGCAGCCGCCGTCGGAGCGTCCCTCCGAGCAGCCCTGGCCGATGATGCCGAACCTGTTCGAGATGGCCTCGGCCCACGAAGAGGGCGGGGAACGTTCGTTCCTCGCCTCCACCGTGGAGTTCCTCGGCAATGCCGCGGGCGAGGTGCGCGCCCTGCGCGTCGCCGAGACCGAGTACCTCGACGGCCGCCGCGTGCCCAAGAGCGGCACCGAGCGCGAGATCCCGGCCGACCTGGTGCTCATCGCGATGGGCTTCACCGGTCCCGAGCGCGAGCATCTCGAAGACCAGCTCGGCACGCAGTTCACCGGGCGCGGCAACATCGAGCGCGACGCCACGTACGCCACGACCACGCCGGGCGTGTTCGTCGCCGGTGACGCCGGCCGCGGACAGTCCCTCATCGTGTGGGCCATCGCCGAGGGCCGCGCGGCCGCCGCCGAGGTCGACACGTTCCTCATGGGCGAGACGGTGCTGCCCGCACCGGTGCGCCCCACCGATGTCGCCATCGGCCTCCTGCCCGCCTAAGCTGGCAAGGGCCGATCGGCCACTTCCCGAAAATCCTCACGGAGCTTGAAAACGGATGAGACGCGCCAAGATCGTCGCAACACTCGGGCCCGCCACGTCGTCGTATGAGATGGTTCGCGCCATCATCGACGCCGGGGTGGACGTCGCCCGCCTCAACCTGAGCCACGGAGATTACTCCGTGCACGACGCCAACTTCGCCAATGTGCGCAAGGCCGCAGAAGACGCCGGCCGCCCGGTCGCCGCCCTCGTCGACCTGCAGGGCCCCAAGATCCGCCTCGGCAAGTTCGAGAACGGCCCCCACGACCTGCTGCCCGGCGACATCTTCAAGATCACCATCGAAGACATCCTCGGCACCAAAGAGATCGTCGGCACCACGTTCAAGGGGCTGCCCCACGACGTCAAGCCCGGTGATTTCCTGCTGATCGACGACGGCAAGGTGCGCGTGCGCGTCGTCGAGACCGACGGCACCGTCGTGACCACCGAGGTTATCGTCGGCGGCCCCGTGTCGAACAACAAGGGCATCAACCTGCCCGGCGTCGCCGTCAACGTCCCCGCACTGAGCGAGAAGGACGAAGCCGACCTCCGCTGGGGCCTCAAGGCCGGAGCCGACCTCATCGCGCTGTCGTTCGTGCGCGACGCCTCCGACATCGTGCGTGTGCACGAGATCATGGCCGAAGAGGGACGCTACGTGCCCGTCATCGCCAAGATCGAGAAGCCGCAGGCGGTCGACAACCTCGAAGAGATCATCGACGCGTTCGACGCCATCATGGTCGCCCGTGGCGACCTGGGCGTCGAGCTGCCGCTCGAGGCCGTGCCGATCGTGCAGAAGCGCGCCGTCGAGCTGGCCCGCCGTATGGCGAAGCCCGTCATCGTCGCGACGCAGATGCTCGAGTCGATGATCAACAACCCCGTGCCCACGCGCGCCGAGACCTCCGACGTCGCCAACGCCGTGCTCGACGGCGCGGACGCGGTCATGCTCTCGGGCGAGACCAGCGTCGGCGACTTCCCGGTGGTGGTCGTCGAGACGATGGCCCGCATCGTGGAGTCCACCGAGGAGCACGGTCTGGACCGCATCGCGCCCCTGACCAACAAGCCCCGCACCCAGGGTGGCGCCATCACGCTCGCCGCGGTCGAGGTCGCCGACTTCGTCGAGGCGAAGTACCTGTGCGTCTTCACCGAGTCGGGTGACTCGGCCCGCCGTATGTCGCGCCTGCGTTCGACCATCCCGATGATCGCGTTCACGCCCGAGCCCGGCATCCGTCGTCGCCTGGCGCTGACGTGGGGCGTGCGCTCGACGCTGGTGGAGCACGTGTCGCACACCGACAAGATGTTCCTGCAGGTCGACGACTACCTGCTCTCGCACGACCTGGCCAAGGTCGGCGACAAGGTCGTGGTCATCTCCGGTTCCCCTCCCGGAATCGCCGGGTCGACGAACGACCTGCGGGTGCACCGCGTGGGCGACGCCGTTCACGGCGCAGCCCCCGGGTACCAGGAAGTCTGAGCCCAGACGACGCGCGCCGGTGCATCCGGCGCGCGTCGTCGCGCTCCCGCCCGCTAGGTTGGGAGCGCAACACTTGCCGGTGTGGCGGAATGGCAGACGCGGGGCACTCAAAATGCTCTGTCGAAAGACGTGTGGGTTCGAGTCCCACCACCGGTACCCGTACAGCATCCCGTGCGATCCAGGGCTAGGCGCCCTTCCAGACTTAGGATGGTTCCGTGACTGATCAAGAAGCCGTTACCGGCAGCGCACCCGCGGCTCCCCGTCGCGTCGTCGTGGCGGAAGACGAGTCGCTCATCCGCCTCGACATCGTCGAGATCCTCCGCGACAACGGCTACGACGTCGTCGGAGAGGCCGGCGACGGTGAGACCGCTGTGCAGCTGGCGACCGAGCTGCGTCCCGACCTCGTCATCATGGACGTCAAGATGCCGCAACTCGACGGCATCAGCGCCGCCGAGAAGCTGAGCAAGAACCACATCGCCCCCGTCGTTCTGCTGACGGCCTTCAGCCAGAAGGAGCTCGTGGAACGCGCGAGCGAGGCCGGTGCCCTGGCCTACGTCGTCAAGCCCTTCACGCCCAACGACCTCCTGCCGGCTATCGAGATCGCCCTGGCTCGCTACGAGCAGATCATCACGCTCGAGGCCGAGGTCGCCGACATGGTCGAGCGCTTCGAGACCCGCAAGCTCGTCGACCGCGCCAAGGGCCTGCTCAACGAGAAGATGGGCCTCAGCGAGCCCGAGGCGTTCCGCTGGATCCAGAAGGCCTCGATGGACCGCCGCCTCACCATGCAAGACGTCGCGAAGGCGATCATCGAGCAGCTGGCCCCCAAGAAGGCCTGACGAGACGATTCGCCGAATGGATGCCACCGCGGTGGCATCCATTTCGCGTTTCCGGAAGAGGAGGCTGAACCCGCCGAGGGGTCAGTCAGCGCTGCGGTGCGTCCTTGATCATGTTCGTGATGCGCACGGTCGAGCAGCGGCGGCCCTGTTCGTCGGTCACCGCGATCTCGTGCACCGTCAGCGAGCGGCCGAGGTGGATGGGCGTGCAGACCCCGGTCACGACACCCGACGTCGCGGACCGCGTGTGCGTGGCGTTGATGTCGACGCCGACGGCGAGGCGTCCGGCGCCGGCATGCAGGTTGGCCGCCATCGACCCGAGTGACTCACCGAGCACCACATAGGCCCCGCCGTGCAGCAGGCCGACCGGCTGGGTGTTGCCCTCGACCGGCATGGTCGCAACGCACCGCTCGACGGTGAACTCAACCCATTCGATGCCCATCTTCTCGGCGAGGGCGCCCATTCCGCGCATCTTCGCCCAGTCGAGGCCGGAGGTGGTGTCGCCTGTCGTCGACGTCATCGTCGCCTTCCTGTCGTCGCCCTGTTCGGGCGGGGCCGGGGGAGTGTCCGTGGTTCTCGTTACGCTGGAGGGGTGACGGATGCCGAAAAGCCTACTCTCCTCGTCGTCGACGGCCATTCGCTGGCGTACCGGGCGTTCTACGCCCTGCCGGTCGACAACTTCTCGACGAAGGACGGCCAGCACACCAACGGCATCTACGGCTTCTTGTCGATGTTCGTGAACCTCGTCAAGGCTGAGAAACCGACCCACCTGGCGGTCGCGTTCGACACGTCGCGGCAGTCGTTCCGCACTCGCGAGTACGCCGAATACAAGGCCAACCGCAGCGAGTCGCCGTCCGAGTTCAAAGGCCAGATCCCGCTGTTGCAGGACTGCCTCGAGGCGATGGGCGTGCCGGTGCTAAAAAAAGAAGACTTCGAGGCCGACGACATCCTCGCCACCCTCGCCACCAAGGGCGAAGAGCAAGGGTTCACCGTGCTGGTGTGCTCCGGTGACCGCGACACGATCCAGCTCGTCACCGACGACATCACGCTGCTCTACCCCAACGTGCAGGGCGTGTCGCAGCTCAAGCGCTACGACACCGACGCCGTGGTCGAGAAGTACGGGCTCCCGCCCGCCCAGTATCCCGAGATCGCGGCGCTCGTCGGCGAGACGAGCGACAACCTGCCCGGCGTGCCCAAGGTCGGCGAGAAGACCGCGGTCAAATGGCTGACGCAGTGGGGCTCGCTGGAGGCGCTGCTCGACAACGCCGACAAGATCACGGGCGTGGTCGGCAACAACCTTCGCGAGCACCTCGACGGCGTTCGGCGCAATCGCACGCTGAACCGCCTGCTGCGCGACGTCGAGCTACCCGTCGGACCCGGCGACCTGGCCGTGAAGCCGCTCGACGCGCAGGCCGTGCGCGACATCTTCGCGCGCCTGGAGTTCCGCACCCTGCTGCCCCGGGTTTTCGACGCGTTCGGCGCTGACATGGGCGTTGCCGAAGAGGCACGACCGACCGCCACCGCCCCCACTCCGTCGCGCCTCGACGCCGACGCCCTCGCCGCCTGGGTGGCATCCGCAGAGGGCTCGGTCGGCGTCACCGTGACCCTCGCGGGCAGCGTCCCCGTGCAGATCGGGCTCGCCTCGGCGTCGGCCGCGGTCGAGGCCGACTGGACCCCGGCGGTGCGCGACGCGCTGGCCGCGTGGCTGGCATCCGATGCCCCGAAGGTGTTCGCCGACGCCAAGCCGCAGGTCAAGGCGCTGGCCCGCGAGGGCGTCGAGGTCGGCGGGGTCGCGTTCGACGTGATCCTGGCCGGGTGGCTGGTGCGCCCGAGCTTCCCCGACAAGACGCTCGCCGACCTCGTCGAGCGCGCCCTCGACGAAAAGCTTCCCGTCGCCGACCCGACGCAGCTCGTGCCCGAGACCGAGGGCGCCACCCCCGGCCAGTTGTCGTGGTTCACGCGGCGCGTGGCCGAGGTGCAGCGCGCCGAGATGCCGGAGCGCGTGGCCGAGGTGCTCGACGACATCGAGATGCCGACGCTCACCGCGCTGGCAGACATGGAGCTCGCCGGCGTCGCCGTTTCGCACGACAAGCTGGCGGGATTCTCGTCCGAGCTCGGCGCTCGCGCCGACGCGCTCGCCCGCGACGCGTACGCGGCGATCGGACACGAGGTGAACCTCGGTTCCCCCAAGCAGCTGCAGGAGGTGCTGTTCGACGAACTGCAACTCCCCAAGACGCGTAAGACCAAGAGCGGCTACACCACGGATGCCGCCGCCCTCGCCGACCTGCAAGAGAGCGCCGACCACCCCTTCCTCGACCTGCTGCTGCGTCACCGCGAGGCGACGAAGCTGAAGCAGATCATCGACGCCCTCGACACTGCGACGGGTGCCGACGGGCGCATCCACACCACTTACGTGCAGACCGGGAGCCAGACCGGACGCCTGTCGAGCACCGACCCGAACCTGCAGAACATCCCCATCCGCACCGAGGAGAGTCGTCGCATCCGCGCCGCCTTCGAGGTCGGCGAGGGCTACGAGACGTTGCTGACGGCCGACTACTCGCAGATCGAGATGCGCATCATGGCGCACCTGTCGGGCGACCCCGGGCTCATCGAGGCGTTCAACTCGGGTGAAGACCTGCACCGGTTCGTCGGCGCGCGCGTCTTCGGCGTCGAGCCTGCCGACGTCACCCCGGCGATGCGCACGAAGGTCAAAGCGATGTCGTACGGCCTCGTGTACGGCCTGTCGGCGTTCGGGCTGTCGAAGCAGTTGCGCATCGAGCAGTCCGAGGCGAAGAAGCTCATGCTCGAGTACTTCGCCCGTTTCGGCGCGGTCCGCGACTACCTGCGCGGCTCCGTCGAGCAGGCCCGCCAAGACGGCTACACCGAGACGATCTTCGGCCGCCGCCGCCCGTTCCCCGATCTCACCAGCATGAACCGCGTGCTGCGCGAGAACGCCGAGCGCGCGGCTCTGAACGCCCCCATCCAGGGCAGTGCCGCCGACATCATGAAGGTCGCACTGTTCCGCATCCGCGATGACCTGGCATCCGCTCGACTGCGTTCGCGCGTGCTGCTGCAGATCCACGACGAACTGGTCGTCGAGGTGGCGACGGGGGAGTGGGATGCCGTGGAGCAGATCGTGCGGGCGCGCATGGCCGACGCCGCCGAGCTGTCGGTGCCGCTCGACGTGCAGATCGGCCGCGGCGGCGACTGGGACGAGGCGGGCCACTGAGCGGTTCGCGGCCGGGATCAGCGAGCCGACCTCGCGGAACACGGGCGACGACCTCGTCGTCATCGACCTGGGTTCCCGCGTCCTCGCGACCGGGGGTGTGCGCCGCCGCCGTCAGGTGCCTAGGCTCGGAGGATGACTGACGCACAACGCACACCCACGCCGATCGACACGATCGCCGACGCGTGGGTGGACACCCTGGCAGAGCGCGAGCCGACGCTGGCGACCTACATCGGTCGCTTCGAGCACAACGGACGCTTCGGCGACTACAGCCCCGAGGGAGCCGAAGCCCTTATCGCTGAGGCGCGGTCTACGCGGGCCGCGCTCGCGGCCGCCGACGCGGTCGACTCGATCGACACCGTCACCAAGATGGATCTGGGTCGCGAGCTCGACCTCATGGTCGAGCAGCACGAGGCCAAGACGCACCTGCGGGACCTGAACGTGATCGCCTCTCCCGCGCAGGACATCCGCGCGACCTTCGACCTCATGCCCACCGCGACGGTCGACGACTGGGCGACGATCTCCACACGCCTGGGCGCCCTTCCCGCCGCCGTCGACGGCTACGTCGCCACGCTCCGACGCGGCATCGCCGAGGGGGTCGTCCCGGCGCGCCGCCAGGTGAGCGAGGTCGTCACACAGATCGCCCGCTACACCGCCGACACCGGGTTCTTCGCCGAATTCGTCGGCGACGCCGCCCCCGAAGAGGGCCAGCTGCCGGCATCCCTTGCGCGGGACCTCTCGACGAACGCCAACGCCGCCCGCCTCGCCTACGACTCGCTCGCGAAGTCCCTGTCGTCGGAGCTGGCACCCGTGGCCGGTGACACGGACGCCGTCGGGCGGGAGCTGTACGCGCTGCACTCCCGCCGGTTCCTGGGGGCCGAGATCGACCTCGACGAGACCTACGACTGGGGTGTCGAAGAACTTGCACGCATGGTCGCCGAGCAGGAGGCGATCGCGAACGAGATCCTCCCCGGCGCCACGGTCGAGGAGGCGGTCGCGTTCCTCGAGAAAGACGAGTCGAGAAAACTCCGCGGCACCCAGGCGCTGCAGGAATGGATGCAGCGCACGAGCGACAGGGCGGTCGAGGAGCTCGGCCGCACGCACTTCGACATCGCCGAGCCCATCCGCCAGCTGGAGTGCATGATCGCCCCCACGAACGAGGGCGGTATCTACTACACCGGACCGACTGACGACTTCTCGCGTCCGGGTCGCATGTGGTGGTCGGTGCCCGAGGGCGTCGACACCTTCGACACCTGGCGCGAACTCACCACCGTGTACCACGAAGGCGTTCCCGGACATCACCTGCAGATCGCGCAGGCGGTCTACAACCGCGCACAGTTGAATTCGTGGCGGCGCCTGCTCGCCGGCACCAGCGGACACGCCGAAGGGTGGGCGCTGTACGCCGAGCGCCTGATGGAGCAGCTGGGCTACCTCGACGATCCCGCCGACCGCCTCGGCATGCTCGACGGGCAGCGCATGCGCGCAGCGCGCGTGGTGCTCGACATCGGCGTGCATCTGCAGAAGCCCCGCCTCGACGGAAGCGGCACCTGGGACCACGACTACGCTCTGGCGTTCATGCTCAAGAACGTGAACATGAGCGAGGAGTTCGTGCGGTTCGAGGTCAATCGCTACCTCGGCTGGCCGGGACAGGCGCCCTCGTACAAGGTGGGCCAGCGCATCTGGGAGCAGGTGCGCGACGAGGAGCAGGAGCGCCGCGGCGCCGACTTCTCGATGAAGCAGTTCCACACGCGGGCCCTCGACATCGGCGGCGTCGGTCTCGACACGCTGCGTGCCGCCCTGGCATCCGGTTGATCTCCCCGAGGGGCGTCGCTTCGGTGGCGCCCCTCGGTGATGCGGGGGAATACTCCGCCGTCGCGTAAAGTTCATTCATCCGAATGCAAGGAGACCCCATGGACGACCGTCCCCTCGAGCTCGGACTCGACACCTTCGGAGACATCTCGCGCGGCGCCGACGGGTCGCTGCAATCGGACGCGCAGACGATCCGCAACGTCGTGGAACAGGCGGTGCTCGCCGATCAGGTCGGCCTGTCGTTCTTCGGGGTGGGGGAGCACCACCGCAAGGACTTCGCGGTCACGAGCCCCGAGATCGTGCTGGCCGCCGCGGCTGCCCGCACGACGAACATCCACCTCGGCACCGCCGTGACGGTGCTGTCGAGCGATGATCCCGTACGGGTGTACGAGCGCTTCGCGACGCTGGACGCCGTCTCGAACGGACGCGCAGAGGTGATCCTCGGCCGCGGGTCGTTCATCGAGTCGTTCCCGCTGTTCGGCTACGACCTCGCCGACTACGAGCAGTTGTTCGAGGAGAAGCTCGAGCTGTTCTCGCTCCTGCTCGACGAGAAGCCCGTCACCTGGTCGGGTCGCACGCGCGCCGGGCTCCAGGATGCCGACGTGTACCCGAAGACCGAGAAGGGGCTGACGGCCTGGGTCGGCGTCGGCGGCTCCCCGGAGTCGGTCGTGCGCGCTGCGCGCTACGGGTACGGCCTCGTGCTCGCGATCATCGGCGGATCGTCGGCACGGTTCCGTCCGTATGCCGACCTCTACCGGCGATCGCTGCAAGAACTCGGCAGACCGCAGCTGCCCATCTCGGTGCACTCGCCCGGCCACATCGCCGAGACCGACCAGCAGGCGTGGGACGAAGCCTACGAGGGCGTCGCCGAGCTGAACACGACGATCGGTCGCGAGCGCGGGTGGCCCGCGTACAACCGCCTGCGCTTCCAGCAGGACGTCGGCCCCGAGGGGGCGATGTACATCGGCTCGCCCGAGACCGTCGCGCGCAAGATCGTCGCCACGGTCCAGGCGCTGGGCAACACGCGCTTCCAGATGAAGATCGCCAGCGGCTCCATCTCGCACGACCGTCTCATGTCGAGCATCGAGCTCTATGGCACGCGGGTGCTGCCGCTCGTCCACGAAATGCTCGCCGACAGCGACGCGCGCGTCACGAGCGACGTCTCCGGCATCCGGTGACCACCAGCACCGACGCCGTCCGGGTGTCCGAACGCCTCGATGCGCTGCCGTTCACCCGCCGGCACGCGAAGATCCTCGGCGGGTCGGGTCTGGGCTGGGCTCTGGATGCCATGGACGTCGGGCTCATCTCGTTCGTCATCGCCGCCCTCAGCGTGCAGTGGCAACTCGCGCCGACCGAGGCGTCGTGGATCGCGTCGGTCGGATTCGCCGGTATGGCCATCGGCGCGAGCGTCGGAGGGCTGCTCGCCGACCGCTTCGGTCGCCGCCACGTCTTCGCGCTCACCCTGCTCGTCTACGGTCTCGCGACGGGTGCGAGCGCCCTCGTCGGGGGACTCGCCGCCCTTCTCGTGCTGCGCTTCGTGGTGGGGCTCGGCCTCGGCGCGGAACTCCCCGTCGCTTCCACGTACGTGAGCGAGTTCGCCCCGGCGCGCATGCGCGGGCGGCTCATCGTGTTCCTCGAGGCGTTCTGGGCCGTGGGGTGGACCGCCGCGGCGCTCATCGGCTACCTCGTCGTGCCGTCCTCGGCCGACGGCTGGCGCTGGGCCTTCGCGATCGGGGCGATCCCCGCGGTGTACGCGCTCATCGTGCGATGGGGCCTTCCCGAGTCGCCTCGGTGGCTCGCCTCGCGCGGACGCAACGCCGAGGCCATCGTCATCGTGCGCGATCTGGAGGCCGCGGCCGGTCGCGTGGCCCTTGAGGCGTCGACGGAGGGTGTCGCGGCATCCGCTCCGGCCGCCCGACCGAGGGTGAGCGACCTGTGGGCACCGGCGCTCCGCCCCCGCACGGCGAGTCTGTGGGTGTTGTGGTTCTGCGTGAACTTCTCGTACTACGGCGCGTTCATCTGGATCCCCACGATCCTCGTCGCCCAGGGCTACGACCTCGTGCGCTCCTTCGGCTTCACGCTCATCATCACGCTCGCGCAGCTGCCCGGGTACGCCGTAGCCGCCTGGCTCATCGAAGCGTGGGGCCGGCGCGCGACGCTCGCGGCGTTCCTCGCCGGTTCGGCGGTGGCGGCGGTGCTCTTCGGGACCGCGTCGGGCGAGTTCTCCGTGATCGCGACGGGCATGATGCTGTCGTTCTTCAACCTCGGAGCGTGGGGTGCCCTGTACGCGGCGACTCCCGAGACCTATCCCACGACGCTGCGCGCGACCGGGGCCGGCTGGGCCGCCGGGGTGGGGCGCATCGCGTCGATCATCGCCCCTCTCGCGGTGCCACCGCTGCTGGGCCTCGGCGGGGCGCAGCTTCTGTTCGTCGTGTTCGCGGCGTTCTTCGCCGTCGCGGTGGTCGCCGCGCTTTTCCTTCGGGAGCAGCGGGGGCGTGCGCTGGCGTGACGGTTGCGTCCGCGATCGCGGGCCCGACGGTCGCGTCTCGCTCTTCCGTCGAGTGTCCACGACACGCCGCACCGTCGCGGCGCGTCCGGCGTGTCCTGGACACTCAACCGAGGGGAKCMGGCGTGCRCGCCCACCCCATCGAGCGTCCACAACACGCCGCACCGTGGCAGCACGCGCGGCGTGTCCTGGACACTCAACCGAGGGGAGCCGGCGTGCACGCCCACCCCATCGAGCGTCCACAACACGCCGCACCGTCGTGCCACGCGCGGCGTGTCCTGGACACTCGACCAGGGATCGGGCCCGCGTAGGCTCGGAGCATGGCATCCGTGCGCTACGTCGCGATCGGCGACTCGTTCACCGAAGGGGTCGGCGACGAACTGCCCGACGGCACCGTGCGGGGGTGGGCCGACCTGGCGGCCCAGGGATGGGCGGATGCCGTGGGCGAGCCGATCCGGTACGCCAACCTCGCGATCCGCGGCAAGCTCATCGAGCCGATCGTCGAGCAGCAGCTCGAGCCGGCGCTGGCGCTGAAGCCGACCCACTTGTCGTTCAATGGCGGGGGCAACGACATGCTGCGCCCGCGCGCCGACCTCGAACGCATCGTGGGGATCTTCGAGCACGTGCTGCGCCGCTGCGACGAAGAGGGAGTGCAGCTCATCGTGCTGTCGGGGGCGAACCCGTCGGCGGGCCTGCCGCTCGGGCGTGTGCTGCAGACGCGGGGCGATCGGCTGTCGAGCGCGGTCGAAAAGCGACTCGAGGCGCGCGCCGACATCATCACCGCCTACAACTGGTTCGACCGCGACTTGGCGGGCGGAGAGTTCTGGTCGGTGGACCGCCTGCACATGAACACCCGCGGACACCATCGCGTGGCCGCCCGTGTCATCGAGGCGGTCGGGCTCACCCCGCCGCAGGAGTGGTGGCGTCTGCGCGAGATCCCCGAGATCGAGCGACTGAAGGGCACGGCCTACTACCGCGAGCACGTCGGACCGTGGGTGCGCCGGCGTCTCGCGGGCACCTCCTCGGGCGACGGCCGCGCGGCGAAGTTAGGTGGGGCGTGGGTCGAGCTGACACCCGGCGGCTGAGAGAGTACCTCCTCCCGAGCCTGGCCCGATACGACCTCACCCGTCACGGCCCCGGGGCGGACCCGACGACGAACGTACCGACGACCGTGCGCCCGTCCGCCTCGTAGACCGGGATCGCGGACACCCGTCCGGCATGCTGCTCCTGCCACGCCAGCGCGTCGGCGGGGGAGCGGAACGATTCGGCGGCCGCCGTGCCGTCGGCCTCCTCGAGGTCGGTACGACGCACGTATCCGTCCTGCCCGTTCGTTGCGAGGACCGCGATGAGATCCGGCGTCTCACCGCCGGCCACCGAGCCGTACGTTTCTCCGTCGGCGTTCGTCGCCAACGGCGCGATCTCGCGCGAGGCGTACCCGGCAGTGAGCCGCCAACGGGCACCCGGATCGGCGACGACGGCGAGGCGTGACGGGTCGACGGCGTTCACGGCGACCGTCCACGACGCCGCAGAGTCGGTGGGGCCATCGCACACCAGCGACCCGCTCCCCGGGAGACCGAACGTGCCCGCGTCGAGGCAGCGCAAGGTCAGGGCGATGTCGGTGGCGCCGGCAGGTACGGGGCCGAGGTCGAGGGCACCCGGACCCTGCCCCTCGACGCTCCGCGCGGCCCCCAGGGCGGTGTCGTGCGGCGCGCCTGGCAGGGGGAGCACTCCGGATGCCACGGCCGCCGACGTTCCGCCCACGATCAGCGCAACGACAGCACCCGCCGTCCACACGGCACGCCGGCGGCGTCGACGACGAGCGCCCACCTCGGCCACGAGTCGCACGCGTAGCGCTGCGGCCAGAACGGGGGAGAGAGTGGGAGTGGTCATGGCGTCTCCGTGAGGTGGGGAGCGCGGACGGATCGCCCGAGATCGCTCTGCAGTGTCGCCCGGATGCGGTGAAGGCGGGTGCGGGCGGCACCGGGGGTCAGCCCGACGACCAGCGCGGCCTCGCCGATCTCGAGGTCGCCGAGCGCCACGAGGGCGAGCAGGCGGGCATCGCGGGGCCGCAGGCGTGCGATGGCGGCGACCAGCGCTGCGTCCAACGGATCCGGAGGGGGATCCACGGTCGATTCGCGCGGCAAGGCGTCCAGGACGGCCTGGTAGCGGCGCCGCGATCGGGTGAGGTTGCGCGCGCAGTTCGTCGCGGTCAGCAGCAGCCACGGCCGCACCGATCCGTCGACCAGGCGCACCGCGCCGCGACGACGCCACAGCTCGAGGAAGGCCGCGGCGGTGGCATCCTCGGCATCCGGGACGTGCTGGAGGAGCCGGTAGGCGTGCCGGAAGACGCGGCCCTGGTGGCGGTCGAAGAGCGCGCCGTAGGCGGCGCCGTCTCCGGCGACAGCTTCGCGCCACAGGTCGGCGTCCGTTTCGATGGTTCCCACGCTCTGTGATGTCCGGTCCAGGCGCGTGCGTTACATCTCGACGCAGATCATGGATGCCGCGTCATCGGCCGATGACCACGGGCCGCAGGGTGAACGGCGAGGGACAGGGGCCAGGGGCATCCTCCACATACGGCACGGGCAGCCACTCGTCGCGGACGGTCTCGCCCGCGGAATCCATGATCACCACGCGAACGCCCTCTGTCGGATGCACGCCGTCGTTGTCGGCGGGGGCGTACGGCGGCTCGGGCGGGACGTTCCAGACGCCGGGCTTCGCCGAAGCCACGGGGGCGGGGTCGCAGTCCCTGCCGAGGCACGCCGCGAGCGACCCGTCGCCCACGAGATCCGGATCGGCTTCGATGACGACCGGCCCCACGTTGATGTACATGATCGCGGGGCAGACGACATCCGGGGGCACGCATCCGGCGAGCGTTGCCGACGCGGCGAGCGTCGCGGCGGCGGCGAACGCGCGAATTCTCATGCCCCGCACCCTAACAGCGGCCCGTGAAGCCGCGGCCCGCGTGCGACGGTACCCGCGGCGCTGGCGCGCCTTGACGGCGGTGCTGGTCGGCTCGCCCTGCGTGGCACGGTTGTGGATCTCGCGGCGAAAGCGAGCTGGCGCGTCCTCCTCCGTGTCGCCCCGGCGGGGGAGTGCTGTTCACCCACCCCCTCAGGCCGCGGTGACGGGCTGAGGCCGCTGTGCGACGCCGCGCCGTGTACGGGCGGTCAGGGCGACCAGCAAGGCCGCGAACGGGACGATGAAGGCGAACGTTGGTGCCATCACCATCCCGAGGAACGAAGAGTACAGCGCGCCCGTCGCGAGGCCGATGGTGACGGCCGCAGCGCGGGGGAGCGGGGCGCGCGCGATGACCGCCCACGCAACACCGGCCCCCGTCAGCACGGCCCCCACCTGGGATCCCGGTTGCATGATTCGGAAGTCCGGTGCCCCGATGTACGCGAGCCCGGCGGCGCACAGCCCGAGCGACACGAGGATGAGCGGCGCCCACCGATCACGCGCGCTGATCCTCGATGGCCGCCCCGCGATGCGCACTCCGACCGCAGCCAGGAGCGGCAGCGCTGAGAGCAGGAGCAAGGCGATGCCCTGCCGCATGGCTACGGTGCCGTCGGTGGCGCCGGCCGACCAGCCCGCTCCGGTGAGGGCGTACGCGGCACCGAGCGAGCTTCCGCCGACGGCGAGCCACGCCAGACGACGGACGGCGACCGCGTGTCGATTGCCAAGCGGTGGCGTCGCGGCAGAGGGAGTGGATGCCGCGGGCGAAGGCAGCCGAGGAGGACCCGAGGTTCGTCGCCGCAGAGGGAGAAACGCGAGCGCGACTGCCGCGCACGAGGCCGCCGCCGCGACGACCGGACTCAGCGTCGACACACCGAGGACCGGCGCCACGGCAAGGCCCACCGCCCCGGCAGTCGCACCGCGCACACCCGCATGCAGCCGAGTCGCGCCCCGCAGTGCCTCGTCGACGACGACGGCCAGGCTCGCGCCGCCCGCGGCGACGGCCGCACCGACGAGGGGTAGCCACGCGGCAGCGAAGCCCTCGATCGGCCGCCCGTCATCAGCCGCGTCGAAGCCGACCGACCAGGACAGCGACGCACCGGCGTTCAGGCCGCAGGTCAGCGTCAGCAGAGGCGTGAGCAGAAGTACCCGCCCGTCGCCGAGCAGACCACGCGTCCGAGCGGTAGCGAGGAGCGACAAGCCCGCAAGCAACGGAATGACGCCTGCCCCCAGAAGCGGGAGGAACGGACCCGACGCCCCCACCGCAGTGAGCGCGCTCATCACCAGCGCGAGAACCGTCGCGGCGATGCCGGTGACGATCGCGAACGTGCGCTCCATCCGCGCCGCCGCGCCGTGCAGCACCGCGTTAGCAGCTTCAGCAGCGGTCGGCGACGTGCGCCCATCGGCCTCGGCGGCGTCGAGCAGCGTCGCCAGCATCACCTCGCCGTGACGGCGACGCCAGCCGCGCGGATAGCACCGCACCAGACGCGTGAACGCCCGCTCGTTCGGAACCGTCATGGCAGGACCGTCCGTCCGGGCACGAATCCCGGGCCGGCCTCGGCGAGTTTGGCGCGCGCCACACGTGCCTGGGTCTCCAGCGCCTCCACCTCCGCGGTCAGCGACGTGGTTCCGCGTTCGGTCAGCGCGTAGTAGCGACGGGCACGACCGTTGACGATCTCCTCACCGGCCGGGGCGACCAGTCCCTCTCGCTCGAGGCGCTCGAGCGCCGCGTACAGGGTCGCGACACGCAGTGTCACCCGTCCGCCGGATGCATCGACCGTCTCGCGCAGGATGTCGTACCCGTGCCGTCGGCGTCCCGCGAGCGCGGTCAGGATCCAGAACGTGGACGGTGTGAGGGGAGACGACATGTCATCTGTATATTCCACTCATCGGAGTATTACCAGAGAGTGAGAGCCGCCCTCGGAACATTCCCACGTTGCGTGCGCAGCCATCAGGGCGCCTGACACGCACCGCCCAGCTGCAGATGCAGCATGCCGTCGATCGTCGTCCGGTCGCGGGCCGACAGCCGCACTGTACCGTCGTAGCGGATGTCCTCCTGCATCGCGCGATCGGAGGCGTAGCCGGCCGCGGTCCACGCACCGAGGATGGCGGCGTAGGAGGCCTCGTTGTCATCGGTCGCGAAGACCAGCTCGACACCGGTCGTCCCGTCGCACGACAGCTCGTCGGCTGAGGGCACGCGGATGGGTGCCCCCGCGGCATCCACCGCCGTCCCCACCGACGATTCGACCGTGAGCGCCGCCATGCGGGCCACCTGCTCGCGGGTGTCGTGCGGTGCGCTCGGCGGCGGCCCCTCACCGCCGTCGGGATCGAACGTCGGCCCCGAGGTCTGGGGCGCTGCCCGCGGTTCTCCGCCCGCAAGGCCGCACCCCGTCTGATCCGAGAGGCGGGGAAGGACGAACGCCGGCTCCGACGAGGTGTCAAGGGGCTCACCGACGCCCTCGACCGTGTGCCACACGCGCACGGTGTCGCCATCCGCGACGGCGAGATAGGACCGGTCCACGAACGGCTTGTGGCCGTCGTCGACCGTCGTGCTGGCGACTCTGGAGCCGATCACCCCGTCCATTCGGAGCACCTGGCCGGAGGCGGCGAAGAGGAACGCCCGCTCGCTGACGACGTACCCCGTCTCGCATCCGTCTGCCACGATCGGGGTGGCCGAGTCGTCGGTCAACCCGACACCGACGCCTCCCAGCAGCGACGCCGTGATGCCGGCCACCCTCAGCGGTACGAGCAGAAGCAACCACCAGCGGGGTGCCGGTACGGCGATGACGAGCACGGTGAGGATCAGGATGGATGCCACGACGCTTCTCGTGGCGAGCACCTCGCCCGGCAACGAACCGATGATGACCTGCTGCATGCCGTTGCTGCGCGCAGGCACCAGCATGACGGCGACGGCGATGGCGGCTGCGGGCAGGAACAACGTTGCGGCCACGACGGCGATCAGTCGGCGTGCGAAGATCACGCGTCGATCCGACAGCGGCAGCGTCCAGGCATCCGTCACCCGCTCAGCCTGGCATCCGCACCTGGGGCCACGCCGACGTGGTGACCCCGACACCCCATAGCTCCCGCACGGGTGCGTGCGACAGCATGTCGTCATGACCCTCGCTCTCGTCACCGGCACCTCCAGCGGCATCGGCCTGCACACGGCCATCGGACTCGCGCTGTCGGGGGTTGAGGTGGTCGCCACCGTGCGCGACGCCTCGCGCGCCGATACTTTGCGCTCCGCGGCATCCGAGGCGGGTGTCGAGCTCGACATCCGATCGTTGGACGTGACGGATGCCGCCGCAACCCAAGCCCTGATCGAGGCGGTGGGTCCCCTCGACATCCTCGTCAACAACGCCGGCCGCGGCGCCGTGGGCACGCTAGAGCAGCTGAGCGACGCCGACCTGCAGGAGCAGCTCGAGACGAACTACCTCTCGGTGGCTCGCCTGACACGCCTTGTGCTCCCGGGCATGCGCGAACGCCGCAACGGCCGGATCGTCACCGTCACGAGCGTCGGGGGAGCGGTGGGACAGCCGTTCGCCGACGCCTACTGCGCCGCGAAGTTCGCCGTCGAGGGACTCATGCAGTCGCTCGCCCCCGTCGTCGCGCCGTTCGGCGTCGACGTGGCGATCGTCGAGCCCGCTGCGGTGGCGTCGTCGTTCACCGACTCGGTGCACCGCGCGGAGCCCGGCCCTTACGCCGAGCAGCAGCAGGCGTATCTCGACCGCACGGCGACAGCCTTCGCATCGGCGCAGTCGGCGGAGGACGCGGCGAAGACGGTGGTGGAGGCCGCGACCACCTCGGCGCCGCGGTTCCGCTGGCAGACGTCGGATGCCGCAGCGCGCTTCGCGAGCCTCTCGCTCGCCGACCTCGACGGCTCACGGGTGCTGTCGGTCACCTCGGGGTGGGTGCGGCCGGGGGAGTGACCACGACCCGCGGGAGTCAACGACGCCGGGCCAGGCGAGCGAGCCACTCCTTCATACGAAGCGTCTGACGATCGGTGTACTCGTTCGAGAGGCGCAGCGCCTCATCGGAGATGTCGGCGCCGGCCTGCATGTTCGCGATGGCGCGGAGCGCCCGTTCCTCCTGCGTCTCGCCGTCGTCGTCGGGCATGTCCCCAGCGTAACGGCGGGGGTTCACGCAAAGGTTGGCCGCGTACGAGGTCGGACGCTAGCATCCGGTCATGGATGACTGGGGCGACTTCAACCTCGCGCTCGTCGGCGCGACGGCGGCCCTCGCGGGTCTCGTGATCGTCGCCGCCAGCGTGAACATCGCCGAGATCGTGAAGGCACCGGCGCTGACTGCGCGTCTCGGGACGGCCATCTCGTCCCTCGTGCTGGCGCTCGTGGTCAGCGCGCTCGGGCTCGCCCCCGGTCTCGACACCGTGGTCTATGGCGCCGTCGCGACGCTGGCATCCCTCGTCGCGGCGACATTCGCTGTCGATGCTGCCCGCCGCATCACGGCCGATCGCAGCCCGCTGAACCGGTTACGCGGTCTGAAGAGTGTGCTGGGTTTTCTCGTTCCCGCCGCGTACGCCGTGGGCGGCATCCTGATGGTCTCGGGGTCGGTGGCTGCAGGAACGGCCGCCTTCGCGTTCGGGGCGTTGCTCTCCATCATCGTGGCCCTGATGATCTCGTGGATCGTGCTCGTCGAGGTGCTGCGCTGACAGGTGCTGCCCTCCGGCTCCACGCGTGAAGCGCGTCCCGTCGCGCGAGTTCGATATGGTGCAGAAATGCCCCACGACATCGACACCTCTCCGCGCGGCCCGTGGGGCTGGATCGGCGTCTGGGTGCGGGAAGAGAAGTTCTGGCGCGACATCGGCGCGCGTGTGCTGGCCGGTGTCGTCACAGCCGCCATCGTCTACGCGGGTGCCCTCCTGCTCGGGTACCTGCACACTCCGGAGATCGGCGCGGGTCTTCTGCTGGGGCTCGGCATCGTCGCGTGCGCCGGCCTCGTCGCAGGGAGCGCCACCCTCGTGCGCAGCGCGCGGGCCCGGAGGAAGGCGGGGGCTTCGGGCGGCGCGCGCGTCGTGCTGGCGGTCGTGCTGCTCTTCGCGGCGATCGCCATCGCGACCGGCGTGGCAACCGACGTGCTGCGCTGAGTGGACTGACCTCGACCGTGGTCGACTCGGGCGATGGGGACGCCGCCGATACCGACGCGGTGTCTATCCACCGCGGTCGCACGCCGCGACGGGGAGGGCCTCCACCCGCGTGCGGGGCGCACCCTTTCACACTCTCGTCGCGCCGGCCACCACATGAAGCCCCCGGGACAGCCTCGCCTAGCGTCGTTGTATGACCCAGAAGATCACGTATCGCACGCTCGTTCTGCTCGGGACAGTGGCCACGGCCGCGCTGGTTCTCGCGGGCTGCACCGGGGGAGCCGACGCCGCCGCACCCTCCACGACCGTTGCGCCCACGGCATCCGTCGACCCCAGCGCGTCGACACCGGATGCCACCTCCGCAGTCGCCGTTCCCACCGAAGAGGCCGCGGCCGTCGTCGAGGACTACCTCACGGCGATCCAGGCCGAGCAGTATGGCGAGGCTTATGCGCTATTGACCGACGAATCCCGCGCCTTAGCCGGTTCCGAGGCGCAATTCGCTGAGTCGGCCGTTTACAGCATCGTCCGCTCGGAGGAGGCAGCCGGGTACCTCGGCACCGGCGGCACCATCGAGGCGGGACCGGGCCCCGCCGAGGGCACCGTTCTGGTGACCGCCGTCAGCGACCGCATCGCGGACGGGTGGCTCGTCCGTGACACGGGCGCGGGAATGCGCATCGACGACGCTGGCGTGCCCTCGACCGGTGCCAGCCCGTATGAATGGGTAAATCCCGCGTCAGGCCCCGAGGATGTGCGCGACTCGGTCGCCGTCGACCCGGCGGCTCCCGCCGCGCTGATCTTCCGCGACCTGGCAGCCGAAGCAGGAGTGGAGGGTCCCGGACTCGTCGGCTTCCCATCCACGATCACCGCATATCTCGGCACGGTGGAGGTTCCCGCCTCGTCGGCGATGAGCGATCTCCAAGCGCGCTGGGACATCGCATGGGAAGCCTCGGCGCCCTCCGCCGAGACGCAGCCTCTGACCGTTGCGTGGGAGGTCGAGCCGGGGAGCTGGCGCACCACCACGACGGCCGTCTACACCGGGTAGCGGGCATCCAGCAGCGGTGACGTGGGTTCGTCCCGCGGGGCACCGCGCCCTCTCGTCCCTCTTCTCGGAACGGAGCGGATAACAGGACCGGATTGCGCGGCTGCTCGCGCTGAGGTCGTCGGAATCGTGTCAGGGGGCCGACGGCTTGTTACCGGACCGCCGCGGGAGGTGTCCCTGCCAGACTGGGGAGATGCAGGGGGAGTACGGGTGGCAGCGGGTACACGCCGGCGACGCGAGGATCTCCGTCGCCGAAGATGAGCCGGTCGCATGCGTCCACCGCCCGGGTGAGCGCGACCGGATGGCGACGTGGCCCGATCTCGATCTCGGGGCGCGCGCGACCCAGATGACCCTGCTGTCCACGTCGTCGGGTGCGTGGGTCGTGTACCGCCCGCGGGAGGCCCCGGACGAGTCGATCGCACCCGGTCGCAGCGCGGCCGTGCACATCGGGCGCGACGCGCGGGTGAGTATCGTCGCCCCGCTGGGCGACCTTCAGCTCATCGGAGCGACCGTCCATGGACTGTGGCTGCGCGACCCGGCCGCCAGCAGCGACCCGGACGACGTCACCGCCTGGCTCTCGGACGACGTGCGAGTTTGGTCCAACGAGGGTGCTGAGCATCGGATGCCCGTGGACCGGCGCATCGCATGGGCGCTCGACGCGGGAGCCTCCGACACTCGCGTGGCTGTCTTTACGGAGCCACCGCGCCGGTCGCCACGGGGCCGGGTACACACGACCGCCCACATCCCTCTGCAGCCGGGAGAACTTCCCGCGGAGATCCGCACCCGTACCCTCGTGCTCGATCCCGTCGACGACGCCGCGATGATCAAGACGATGAGCGCCCTCTTACCGCAACGCGTCGCGCGCGAGCCAGGTGATCCTCGCGCGTCGTGGCGGCCGGCACCGGTGTCCGCCGCCGACCGCACGGCGGCGGTCGCAGCCGTCACCGGGGAATTCGCGGACCTGGCCGCCTACTGGACCGATCCTTCCGGAGCGACGTCACCACTCACAGGGGGCCTGCGCCAACCCCGGGTCGAGGTGGGAGGGGAGTGGCCCGACACCCGCGTGGAGGTGAGTTTTCGGCATCCTCTCTTTCCGGGCGGGCGGATGCGGCGGACGCTCCACGTCTTCGACGCTGCCGGACGGTTCGTGCCTGCGCTTTATGCGTCGGTGCACCTCATGGAGGACCTCGCGACGCACAGGTTTCCGCCGGTCGAGACGGCAGTCGACGGCATCCTCGATATCTGAGGCTTCCGCACGAGTCGCCGGGGCCCGCTAGCCGTATCGCCTCCCGCCAGCCCCGCGACCTTGCGGCCGAACGGGGGAGAGATCGAACCGTGTCGCCGCTGCAAACTGACATAATGTGCATTATCGGCCTTACCGTCGAGCGGGCGGCGCGTGCATGCAGGCGGCGCACGTGACCCGGCTGGGCTCTCATCAGACCGAGCCGTTCATCGACGACCTCGACCGCGTCATCGATGACCTCTCCACGGGTCGACGGACAGGGCTGACGCAGCGGCGACGACCACTCAGCGTCTGGCGAGATTGCCTTCGGCCCACTCGCCGAGCTGACCCAGGATCGGAATCAGACGGCATCCGGCGTCCGTCAGTGCGTACGTCACCGCAACGGGCGGCCCGGAGTCGACGCGGCGGTCGATCAAGCCGGTCTCGGTGAGTTCGGTCAGCCGATCCGACAGAACGGCGTCGCTGATCCCGGCCACCGCGCGCCGCAGACCCGAGAACGACAGCTCCCCCTGGCCGAGCACGTCGAGGATCATGCCGTTCCATCTCTTACCGAGAACAGAGAACGCGTGAGAGACCGCTGCGTCGCAGTGTCGAGCGTCGTGATCTTCGGCCATGCCTTCATCCTAGATGTGCTAGCTTTCCCAAAGTCACTTTGTTTTTCATAGTCACTCTGATCGGAGAAGCGCATGACCCTGTTCCGTCTCGATGCCAGCATCCTGCCCGCCACCTCTGCCAGCCGCGAGCTCGGCGACCTCGTCGAGGCCGAATGGCTCGCCGCGCACCCGTCATCGAAGGTGGTCCGCCGCGACGTCGCCGCCGATCCGATCCCCGCCACCGCCTGGCGCGACTCCGTGACCTCGGGCTTCACCCCCGCCGATCAGCACACCGACGGCCAGCGCGAGGCCATCGCCCTCCGCACGCGTCTCGCCGACGAGCTCGTCGACGCCGACGCCCTGCTGCTCACGGTGCCGCTCTACAACTACGGCGTCTCGCAGCACGTCAAGACGTGGTTCGACCTCGCCTACACCGACCCTCGAATCGATCCGCAGGGCACGGCGCTGCGTGGAAAGGCCGCCACCCTCGTGACCGTCCTCGGCGGCAACTACGAGCCCGGCAGCCCGAAGGAGGGCTGGGACCACTCGACCGGGTGGCTGCGCCGCGTCTTCGAAGACGTGTGGGGCCTCGACCTCACCGTCGTGCACCGCCCCTTCACCCTCGTCGGGGTGAACCCCGCGCTCGATGCCTTCACCGACGTCGCCGCAGGGCTGAAAACGGATGCCGAGCGGGCCGCCGTCACCGCCGGACAGACGCTGGCGGCATCGCGCGCCGCCTGAGCAGCCCCCGCGGGCCCGTCACGCCCCGCCGCCCACCCGGCGCCTCGCGTGACGGTTCCGCGGACCCCTCGGCCGAGGACCTCCGCCAGGGAAGTCTTGATGCGGTCCGTTCGCGCCGCTTTCAATGAAGGCCCGAGATACCCCTAGGGGGTATATTCTCGTCTCACCGGCCTCAGGAGAACGCACGCGCGGGCGCCCTAAGGCGCCCCTCCACCCGGACCGCACGGCACCTCTCCGGGGCGCCGGCCCGGACGCCGATGCCCGCGAACGACGAGGAGCACACCCGTGAACACCCGATACGTGGCCGTGGCCGCAGTCCCCCTGGCAGCGATCCTCGCTCTGACGGGCTGCTCCGGCGGTTCCGGATCCATGCCCGGCATGGATCACGACTCCGCCCCGATGACCACCGCCACGACGGCCGCGTCCGCGTCGGAGTCCGACATCCTGTTCGTCACGATGATGATCCCGCACCACGAGCAAGCCATCGAGATGTCGGACACCCTGTTGTCGAAGGCCGGTGTCGACGAGCGCGTCACCGCTCTCGCCGCGCAGATCACGGCCGTGCAGCAGCCTGAGATCGACACCATGAAGGGCTGGTTGTCCGACTGGGGCGTCTCGATGAGCGACGGTATGAGGGGTATGGATCACGGAGGCATGATGTCGGAGTCGGATATGCAGGCTCTCGCCGCCGCCGACGGGAGCGACGCTGCGCGCCTGTACCTCGAGCAGATGATCGAGCACCACCAGGGCGCGATCGACATGGCGCAGGATGAGATCGACGGCGGTGCCGACGGCGACGTCGTCGCCCTCGCACGATCGATCGTCGACAGCCAAGCCGCCGAGATCAGCACGATGAAGGAGCTGATGGCCTCGCTCTGAGGCGGCGGGAGTCTGCTCGTCAGGGCCCGACCCCGGATCGCCCGCCCCGACCGGTCCGGAGCCGAGACTCTCCCCCGCTACGCTCGAGGGGATGACTCCCCCACGCGCCCGTACCCCTCGAGGGGTCCGCGCATGACGGGCGTCCTCACCGGCTTCGCGGTCGTCGGTCTCGCCGTCGTCGTCGGCTACGTGATCGCGCGCATCGACCTCCTCGGTCCTCACGCCCGACACGTGCTGAGCCGGCTCACGTTCTACGTCCTGTCGCCGTTCCTGCTCTTCACCGTGCTGGCGCGCGCCGACGTCGCGACGTTGTTCTCCGCCCTGCTGCCGGTGTCGATGATCGCGGCCGCGGTCATCATCAGTGTCTCGGTGCTCATCTCGACGCTGATCCTGCGCCGCCCCGCGGGAGAGACCGTGATCAGTGCGTTGTCGGCGGGACAGGTGAACAGCAACAACATCGGCATCCCGATCTCGCTCTACATGCTCGGGAACGCGGCGTACTCCGCTCCCGTCATCCTGTTCCAGTTGCTCGTTCTGATGCCGATCGCGCTGTCGATCCTGGATGCCGTGACCTCCGGCTCCCGCAACATCGGGCGCATCCTGCTGCAGACGGCGAAGAACCCGATGCTCATCGCCTCCGCCCTGGGCGTGGTCGTCGCGCTCACCGGCGTCGACCTGCCGCCGATCGTCTTCGATCCGCTGCATCTCATCGCGGGCGCCTGCGTGCCGGTGCTGCTGATGTCGTACGGCATGTCGCTCTACGGTCAGCGGGTGCTCACCGAACCCGGCCGCCGCGTCGACGTGGTCATCGGGTCGGTGCTGAAGCTCCTGGTCATGCCGGCCCTGGCGTGGGGAGTCGCGACGCTGTTCGGTCTGCCCGACGACCAGATCTTCATCGTCGTGGTGCTGGCGGCGCTGCCGACGGCGCAGAACGTCTTCAACTTCGCGCAGCGGTACGGAGTGGGCGAGATCCTCTCGCGCGATGTCGTGTTCATCTCGACGCTGGGGTGTCTGCCCGTGCTCTTCACGGTGGCCCTGCTGCTCCAGCACTCCCCCGCGTGACATCGCGCGACCGGGGGTTCGCGCCGTCGAACCCTCAGGTCTAGGGTGAGAGCTGTTTTCAGCTTTCACTCAGAAAGGCTCGCCATGTCTTCCGCGACCACGTCCAACCCCGCCATCGGAGCCGTGCGCACCGCACTCGGCGTGAGCGGTGTCCTCTCGCTCGTGATCGGCATCCTGATCCTCGTCTGGCCGGGCCGCACCGCCGAGGTGGCTGTCGGGATCCTCTCGGTCTACGTCATCATCGCGGGCCTCGTGAACATCGCGATCGGCCTGTTCTGGCGCTCCGGTTGGTCGCGCATCGGCTACATCGTGCTCGGTGTGCTGTTCATCGTCGCGGGCATCTTCTCGTTCGCGAACCTCTCGGCCACGACCGCCTGGTTCGGCGTCTTCATCGGCACCCTCGTCGGGATCCTGTGGATCGTCGAGGGCGTCGTCTCGCTCACCACCGTCGGACACGGTTCGAAGGCGCGGGCCTGGACGATCTTCTTCGCCATCATCAGCATCCTGGCCGGAATCGTGCTGCTCTTCTCGCCTCTGCTGGGCGCGGTGACCCTGTTCCTGCTCATCGGCATCTCGCTGGTGATCCTGGGCGTCTTCCAGATCGTCCGCGCGATCCAGTTCGGCAAGGCGGTCTGACCCCGAACGAGGAGGGCCCGGATGCCATGGCATCCGGGCCCTTCTCTCATCCCTCGGCCGGGAGGTATCGACTCCACCACTCGAGGACCGCGTCGAAACGCTGCACCCGGTGCTGCGGACGGCCGGCGCGGGTGAGCTCGTGATCCTCCCCAGGGAAGATGAGCATCTCGGCCTGCGTCCCCTGAGCCTTGAGCGCCGCGTAGTAACGCGTGGCCTGCTCGAGCGGGCAGCGGAAGTCGAGCTCCGAGTGCAGCACCAGCGTCGGCGTCGTGACCTGACCGACCACCGCCATCGGACTCTGCGCCGCGACCTGCTCGGGATCGGTGCCGACGTACTCCTGCCCGAAGAACGATCCGATGTCGCTCGAGCCCGGGAAGGCGGTCGGGTCGAGGAAGCCGCGCTCGACGATGGCGCCCGCGAAGCGGTGGTCGTGCGCGATGACCCAGGCGGTCATGTACCCGCCATACGATCCGCCCATCACGCCCGCCCGTTCGCCGTCGAGGCGCGGGTCGGCCGCGACCACGCCGTCGAAGAAGTCCATGACGTCGAAGTAGTCGAGCGTGCCCATCCGGCGGCGGATGGAGCGACCGTGTTCGCGCCCGTACCCGGCGCTGCCGCGGGGATTGCTGTAGACGACCGCGTAGCCCGCGTCGACGAGCACCTGCGTCTCGTCGAAGACGTGCACGCCGTACGAGGCGTACGGCCCCCCGTGGATCTGGAGGATCACGGGGAACGGTCCTTCGCCCTCGGGCACGGCCACCCAGCCGTGAACCGGGTAGCCGTCGCGGCCGGGGATCTCGTGCTCGACGGGCTGGACGATAGCCCGCTCGCGCACCGCAGCGCCGAAGTCGGTGAGGGTCCGCGCCGCGCCGCCCTCGACGAGGATGAGCTCGCCGAACGACTCGGACGAGGCGACGGATGCCACGACCCGCCCGCGCGCGACGGCATGGCCGTTCACCTCGAGGTCGCCGCCGAGGACCTCGGTCACCGCTCCCCCGCGCGTGACGCGCAGCAGGCGCAGGCGTCCCCGGGTGCGGTCCTGCACGAGGACGTCGTCGCCGTCGAAGGAGATGTGGCTGCCGACCTCACCCAGGTCGATCGTCTCGGCGTCGGTGAGGCGCCGCGGTCCCTCGGACTCGACCGCGAACAGGGCGACGCCGGGAGCGACGAAATCGGTGCCCTCGGAGCCGACGTCGTTCGCGAGGACGAACACGGCCCCGTCGGGAGCGACAGCGACCTCGGAGATCGACAGGTCTTCGCTCAGCACCTCGCGCTGCGCTCCCCCGTCGATCGTCACGGCGACCAGTCGGTCGCGCAGGTCGCGACGGTCGTCCTCGATCACATCGGGGACGCTGAGCAGCTCGGATCCGTCGGCCGTCCAGGCGACGCCGCTCCACCCCGTGTCGCCCTCGGTGAGCTGGGTGGGCTCGGCGGCGACGACGCGCTTCTCGGGGTCGTCGAGGGCGGGCGCCGGTGGATAGAAGGGCTCCGCGTCGGTGGGCGGCGCGTCGACGACGAACAACTGCGTCGGACGATCCAGGTACCCCAGACCGTTCGCATGCCAGCGCACGCCGGTGATGCGACGCGGCGGCTCGGCCGCGGCATCCCGCCCCTCCACGGTGCCGTAGCGGCCCGGCTCGGGCACGCGCGCGGCGAACGCGAGACGCGTACCGTCCGGCGACCAGGAGAGGTCGGTGACACCGCCGGGGAGGTCGGTCACCTGCACCGGCTCACCCCCACCGGCGGCCACGACGAACAGCTGCGCCCGGCTCTTCGCGTCCGCGCGGAGGAACGCGACCGTGGAGCCGTCGGGAGAGAGCGCCGGGGAGCGGTCGGCCACCCCGCGGGTGATCCGCCGTGGCGATCCGTCGGGCAGGTCGACCCGCCACAACTGCCCTACCGAGCGGTCGGCGACGAGGTCGGGGCGGGAGGTCGCGAAGACGGCGAAGGAGCCGTCGGGCGAGATCGCCGGCCGACCGACCGTGACGAGCGTCTCGATGTCGGGCGCGCGCATGCTCACTCGCCTCCGAACGAATCCGTGTCTCCGACGAGTCGGGTGTTGTCGGCGGGCACGGGGTCGACCGCGGCCCGGGCGACCTCGGCGGCGAACTCCGACACGTTGTACAGCTTGCCGGCATCGCCGCGGCGTGCGGCGATCGCCCCGGGGTTGGCGCGCTCGAGCAGCGTCGCCGTGATCGTGCCCTCGATCATGTCGCCCGAGACGACGGTGAACCCGATGCCGCGCTCCTCGAGGGCGGGGATCTTCTCGCGCAACGCGTCTTCTCCGGCGCGCTTGGACAGGGCGACGGGCTCGTACTCGGGCATGGTCGGGGTGGTGCGGATGAAGTGCGCCTGGTGGCTGGTGACGAACACGACGCGCCCATCCTCCTTCACCAGCGGCAGGGCCGTCTCGAGCACGTTCACCTGCGCGTCGCGGTTGAGCAGCAGGGCGTAGTCCTCGGCCATGCCCGACTCCATGCCACCCGAGGCGTTGAGAACGAGGATGTCGAGACCGCCGAAGGTGCGCTCCACCTCGTCGAACATCGCCCGCACCGACACGGGGTCGGTGAGGTCGGCCCCCACGACGAGGGCTTCGACACCGAGCTCGCGCAGCTGCGTCGCGAGCTTCTCGGCACGGGGCGCTTTGTTGCGGAAGTTGATGACGACGTTCGCACCGGCCTCGGCGAAGTAGCGCACGGTGTCGGCACCGATACCGCGCGACGAGCCGGTGACGAGGGCGGTCTTGCCGCTCAGCGAGCCGGACGGAAGGGTCTGGGACACGGATTACTCCTGACGATCGGGATCGACTCACCAGCCTACCGACCGCTCCGCTCGGGGCCGCGGCGACCGTAGTCTGCGGGGTGGTCGAGAACCGGCCTCACCCTCTCCCGCGAGTGCTACGTTCGGGCTCAGGAGGTGCGAAATGGACGTTCTCTCCACTATCGACACGTGGTCCTGGATCGGCTGGCTCGTGTTGATCCTGGTCTTCCTGGTCGTCGAGATGCTCACCGGTGAGCTGACCTTCCTGATGCTGTCGGTGGGCAGCGCCGCGGGGCTACTGACCGGTCTTCTCGGGGCGCCCCTGTGGGGACAGGTCATCGTGGCCGCGCTCGCGGCCGGCGCTCTCCTCACCTTCCTGCGACCGCCCCTGCTGCGACGCCTGCATCGCGGCGCCGACACCCGCTCCTTCAACGTCGAGGCCCTCGTCGGCCTCGAGGGCCTCGTACTGTCGCGGGTTTCCCCGTCGGTCGCGGGGCAGGTCAAGCTCGTCAACGGCGACGTGTGGACCGCACGCGCCGACGCCGACACCCGACTCGACCCCGCCACGCGCATAGAGGTCGTCCGCATCGACGGTGCCACCGCCGTCGTCCGCGCCAGCGTGCAGCGCGCCCACGACCAGGAGGCCGCGACATGAACATCGACAGCATCATCCCCACGACGATCGGGTGGGTCCTCGCGATCGTGGTGGCCGTCTTCGTCATCGTCGTGATCTCCCGCGCCGTCCGCATCATCCCGCAGGCCCGTGCGGGTGTGGTCGAACGGCTCGGCAAGTACCACAAGACCCTCCTGCCGGGCCTCAACCTCGTGGTTCCGCTGGTCGACCGGGTACGCCCTCTCATCGACATGCGCGAACAGGTGGTGTCGTTCCCGCCCCAACCGGTCATCACCGAAGACAACCTCGTCGTCTCGATCGACACGGTGGTGTACTTCCAAGTCACCGACGCCCGCGCCGCGACCTACGAGATCGCCAACTACCTCGGCGCCGTCGAGCAGCTGACCACCACGACGCTGCGCAACGTGGTGGGCGGGCTCAACCTCGAGCAGGCGCTCACCAGTCGCGACAACATCAACGGTCAGCTCCGGGTCGTCCTCGACGAAGCGACGGGGAAATGGGGCATCCGGGTCGGACGCGTCGAGTTGAAGGCGATCGATCCGCCGCACTCGATCCAGGACTCCATGGAGAAGCAGATGAGGGCCGAGCGCGACCGCCGTGCCGCGATCCTGACCGCCGAGGGGTCGAAGCAGTCGCAGATCCTCGAGGCCGAGGGGCGGCGTCAGGCCGCGATCCTCGAGGCCGAGGGCGACAAGCAGGCCGCCGTCCTGCGCGCGCAGGGAGAGGCCGAGGCCATCCACTCGGTGTTCACGGCAATCCACGAGGGCCGCCCCGACGACAAGCTGCTCGCCTACCAGTACCTGCAGACCCTGCCGAAGATCAGCGACAGCTCCTCCAGCAAGCTGTGGATCATCCCGAGCGAGTTCACCGAGGCCCTGAAGGGCATCTCGGGCGCCTTCGCCTCGCGCACCGGCATCGACGACCCACCCGCCGTCGCGCCGAAGGACGCCCCCGCCCGATGACGCGGCATCCGTATCTCTCCCCCGACGCCCCGCGTGTGCTCGCCCACCGGGGACTGGTGACTCCGGATGCCGCGCTGCACGGCGTCGTCGAGAACTCCTTCGCCGCGGTCGCCGAGGCGCACGCCGCGGGTATCGCCTACGTCGAGTCCGACTGCCATCTCACCGCCGACGGGGAGGTCGTGCTGTTCCACGACGACGACCTCCGCCGCGTGGCCGACGACCCGCGGGCCGTCGCCGACGTCCGCCTGCATGAGCTGGAGGAGATCATGTCCGAACGCGGTGGGCTGATCACCCTCGCGCAGGCGCTCGACGCGTTCCCCGAGGTGCGCTTCAATCTGGACGTGAAGGCCGCCGCGGCGGCGGAGCACGTCGGCCGGCTCGTCGCACCGCACGCGGCCCGCGTGCTGGTCACCAGCTTCTCGGACGAACGTCGCCACGCGGCCCTCCGGGCGGCCGCCGCGGCGGGAGCCGCCCTTCCACCGGCGACCTCCCCCGGCTCGTCCACCGTGGCGAGGCTGATGGCCGCTCGCGCGCTGCGTCAGAAGACCCGGGTCCGCCGGTTGCTCGCCGACCTCGACGCCCTCCAGATCCCCGAACGACAGGGCCCCGTCCGCATCGTGACGGACGGACTGATCCGCGACGCGCACGCCGCGGGCGTCGAGGTGCACGTGTGGACGATCAACGCCGACGTCGACATGCGGCGTCTGCTCGACCTCGGTGTCGACGGACTCGTCACCGATCGCGCCGACGCCGCGGTCGCGATGGTGAACGAGCGGGGAACGACAGCTGTCTGAGCATCGTCTGTGAAAGCCTCGCCGTCGCCCGGGGTTCGAATAAAGCGCACAGGTGCAAGCGTTATACATGGTGACCGACGAGAGGACCACACAATGGCAGACCGCAGTCTCCGCGGCATCCGACTCGGCGCCCAGAGCCTCCAAAGCGAAGATGGCGTCGTGTTTCACGACCGTGCTCAGCACACCTACAACTGCAGCACCTGTGGACGTGACACCGTCCTGACGTTCGCCGCCGACGCCGAGGTTCCCGACGCCTGGGAGTGCCGCACGTGCGGCGCCGAGGCGCTGCTGCGCATCGGTGACGGCATGGCGACCGTCGACCACAGCGCCGACAAGGCCGCACGTACCCACTGGGACATGCTGCTCGAGCGTCGCACCCTCCCCGAGCTGGAAGAACTGCTCGAGGAGCGCCTCGCCTTCGTCCGCGCGCGTCGCGGAGCGGGTGGCGAGAAGCTCAGCGCCTGACGCTGACCGACGAGTTCAGACGCCGGCCCCCTCGGGGGTCGGCGTCTTTCTCGTGCCACGGGCGCGAACGAGCACGAGAACACCGGCGACGACGAGTCCGGCGAGACTCCCCCATCCCAGGACGATCTTCACCGCGGGCCCGATGATCACCGCGGGGGTGAGTCCGGTGCGAAGCGGCACGTCGGTGAGCATGTGCCCCGCCGTGTCGATCGGCAGGTCGTCGAGAGTCGACCCGTCGGGCGCGATGACCTGGCTCGTGCCGACCGTCGACAGGTTGACCACCGACCGCCCGGTCTCGATCGCGCGCATGCGAGCGAAGGCGAGCTGCTGAAGGTTCTCATCCGTCCCGCGGAAGTCGGCGTTGTTCGTCTGGAACATGTACACCTGGGCCCCACCGGCGGCGCCGTCCCAGACGACGTCGTCGTAGATGACGTCGAAGCAGATCGCCAGCCCCACGCCGATGCCGTTCACATCGATCAGCGGCGCCGCGGTACCCGGGGTGTACTCGCGGCCGATGAGTCCGATGAGGTCGGGGGCGAACGGCTCCCAGAAGGCGCGATCGGGCACATACTCCCCGAACGGCACCGGATTGCGCTTGTCGTAGGTCGCCGCGGCCTGCCCCTCGGGCGTCCACAGCAACGAGGAGTTGAACAACTGCGACCCTCGCTCGGTCACCGCCGAGATGAGCAGCGGCGCCTCGACCCGCCGGGACAGCTGCTGCAGCACCGCCGCCGTCGACGGGTTCGAGGTGGGATCGGAGTCCACACCGCCCTCCGGCCAGAGCAGCACGTCCATGTCCTGCCCGAGAAGAGGGGCGGATGCCGCGAGCTGCGCGTCCAAGACAGCGCCGCGCGCCCGCTGGTCGAAGTAGCCCGCGGGCCCGTTGCCCTGCACGGCGCCCACGCGCATCGACCCCGCCGCCGCCGTCGGGAATGCCGGCAGGGCGACGAGTACCACCAGGACGACGGCTGCGGGCACGACGCGCGCGAGACGGCGAAGGCCCCCCACCCGGACGAGCTCCACCCCCATCGCGCACAGCAGCACAACCAGGAACGACAGTCCCGACATGCCCACCCAGGAGGCGACCTCGGCGAACGGGCCGTTCACCTGCGAGACGCCGATGCGCCCCCAGGGGAAGCCGCTGTACGGCCACGAGCCGACGATCTGCTCCCGCAGCGTCCACAGGCCAGCGACGAGTGCCGGCAGCAGCACGAGGCGCCCGAGCGTGCCCGGGGCGATCCGCGGCATCCATCGGTAGGCGAGCGCGATCGGCACGGCGAACACCGCCGTCAACAGCGCCTCGAGCACCGACAGGGCCATCCACGGCACGGGGCCGAGGTAGCGGGCCGTGAAGAGCAGGTTGACCGAGAAGAACGCGGCACCGAAGAGCAGCCCGACCAGCACCGCGGACCAGAATCGACGACCGATGAGGGTGACGAGCGCCAGGACCACCGCGGGCACCGCCATCGGCCACCACGCCAGCGCGGGGTAGGCCGTCACCAGGAGCAGCCCCGCCACCACCGCCAGCGGAGCGGCGTACGCCAGACGCAGCAGGGGCGCGGCGCGGTCGGCCCGGTCCACGGACGTCAGGGGGGCGGCGCTCATGCCGACGTGTACGCCACGATGCCCCGGCGCACGGAATCCAACGCCGTGCGGGCGGTCTTCGCCAACTGCGGGTCGGCGACGAGCGAGATCTGATCGAGCAGGTCGATCGTCTGCTTCGCCCAGCGCACGAAGTCGCCCGCCGCCATGTCGGCGAGGGTCAGCACGCTGTCGAGCGGGAGCCCCTTCGCCCAGGCGTGCATCGCGGGCGAGAGGCCCGACGCGGGCGACTCCGACCCGGGGAGACGGTGGTCGCGCTCCAGGTCGTCGAGCTCTTGCCACAGGGTCTGCGTCGCATCCAGGGCTGCACGGAAGGCACCGCGCGGCAGCCCCCGCTCCCCCGGCCCCGCCTCATCGCGCCGGGGCTCGTACACCAGGCAGCACGCCAGGGCGGCGAGTGAGGGCGCGTCGAGCCCCTCCCACAGCCGCTGTCGCAGCGATTCGGCGACGAGCAGGTCGCGCTCGCCGTAGATGCGGCGCATCGTTCGGCCCGCGGGGGTCAGGACGGTCGCACCGTCGTCCTCGACGCGGACGTACTCCAGCGTCGCGAGCACCTCGACCACGCGGTCGAACACGCGCGCGACGGTGCCGGTTCGCTGGTCGATCTGCTGGCGGGTCTTGTCGGTGGACCGCTTGAGCTTCCAATACCGCTCCGCCCAGCGCGCGTGCGCCTCACGGTCGGGGCACGACTGGCAGGGATGCCGCTGCATGCGCTTTCGCAGCGACTGGATCTGCTGCTGCCGCTCGTCGCGCAGCCGGCGGGGCGCGGTGGCATCCCGCCGATTGATCTTCTCGAGGTCGCTGAGCTCGCGGCGGATCGTGGAGTACTCGCGGAAGTCGCCGCGGTCGCAGGTCATCGCCTGCTCGTAACCGGCGAGGGACTCCTCGGCGTCCTTCACCTGGCGGGCGAGGCCCACGACCGAGCGGTCGGCCTGGAATTGCGCGAAAGACGACTCGAGCACCTCGCGGGCGCGGGCGCGCCCGAACTGGTCGATGAGGTTGACGGCCATGTTGTAGGTCGGCCGGAAGCTGGAGTTCAGGGGGTAGGTACGACGCGACGCGAGGGCGGCGACCGACTGCGGGTCGAGACCCTCGGTGAACTGCACGACCGCGTGGCCCTCGACGTCGATGCCGCGGCGACCGGCACGGCCGGTGAGCTGGGTGTACTCCCCCGAGGTGATCGCGACGCGCGCCTCGCCGTTGAACTTCTCGAGCTTCTCGAGCACGACGGTGCGCGCGGGCATGTTGATGCCGAGCGCGAGCGTCTCGGTGGCGAAGACGACCTTGACGAGCTTGCGACGGAAGAGCTCTTCGACGACCTCTTTGAACGCCGGGAGGAGGCCGGCGTGGTGGGCGGCCATGCCCCGCTCGAGGTTGTCGCGCCACTCCCAGAAGTGCAGGACCGCGAGATCCTCATCTTTCAGCGAGAAAGTCAGCTCGTCGACGATCTGGCGGATCTCGACGCGCTCCTCGGCCGAGGTCAGTCGCACGTTCGCGCGGCGCAGTTGCTGCACGGCGGCATCGCATCCGGCACGGCTGAAGATGAAGAAGATGGCGGGCAGCAGGTGGCTGCGCTGCAGCAGCTCGACGACTTCGGGACGGTCGATGCGCTCGATGCGTGGGCCCTGCGAGGCGCGGATCGGCTTGTGCCCGCCGCGCCGCTGGTGCGCATGGCGGGGGCCGCCGGCGTGACGCGCGGAGCGGAACTCCTGCGCGCGGCGGTTGTTCTCGTACCCACCGGCATTTCCACCGCGGATGCGCAGCAGTTCTTGGTTGACCTGGGCCGTGGCGACCCCGGCGCGGTCGTCGAACAGCGGCATCAGATCGCCGCGCACGAGCACGTGCTGCTCGAGGGGCACGGGCCGCGTCTCGGACACGATCACCTCGGTGTCGCCCCGGACGGTGTCGAGCCAGTCGCCGAACTCCTCGGCGTTCGACACGGTCGCCGACAGCGACACGAGCTTCACCGACGGCGGGAGGTGGATGATCACTTCCTCCCACACCGCGCCACGGAAGCGGTCGGCGAGGTAGTGCACCTCGTCCATCACGACGAACCGGAGTCCTCGCAGCGCCAGCGAGTCGGCGTAGAGCATGTTGCGAAGGACTTCGGTGGTCATCACCACGATGCGCGCCGAGGCGTTGATGTTGGTGTCACCGGTGAGCAGGCCGACCTCGTCGTCGCCGTACACCTCTTGCAGCTCGTGGAACTTCTGGTTCGACAGCGCCTTGATGGGCGTCGTGTAGAACGCCTTGTCGCCGGGCTCGAGCATGGCCAGGTGGATGGCGAACTCGCCGACGATGGTCTTGCCCGCACCGGTGGGGGCGGCCACCAGCACGCTCCGCCCGTCTTCGAGGGCGTGGCATCCGGCGATCTGGAAGTCGTCGAGTTCGAAGCGCTGCATCTCGGCGAAGTCCGCCGTGTGCGGGTGCGTGGAGCGGGCGCTGGCACGAGCGAAGCGCTCGGCCGGACTGGGCGCGCTCACGCGGTGGGCCCCGACGCCATCTCCGTTGCGGCGACCCGGCGCGCCTTGCGGCGATCGAACAGCATCGACAGTCCCGCGGCGGCGAAGAACAGCACGACCAGGATGCCGGCGAGCATCAGCATGCTCACCACGTCGGCGGCGGGGGTGGCGAGGGCCGAGAAGATCGTGGCGATGAGGATGGCGACGCGCCACCCCTTCAGGATCGCCTTGCCGCTCATCACACCCGCCACGTTCAGGGCGACCAGGAACACCGGCAGCACGAACGAGACGCCCACCACGATCAGGAGCTTGAAGACGAAGTCGTAGTAGTCGACGGCGTTGTAGAAGTTGACGCCACCCTCGGGCGTGAAGCCCCACATGAGCTCGATCACGTGCGGCACGATCAACAGGCCGACCCAGCAGCCGATGAAGAACAACGGCACGGCGGATGCCACGAACCCGACGGTGTAGCGGATCTCTTTGCGGGTCAGTCCGGGCATGATGAACGCCCAGATCTGCCACAGCCAGATCGGCGCCGACAGGAAGATGCCGATCGAGAACGCGATGCGCATGCGCAGATCGAACGCCGAGGTGACCGAGGTGAAATTCAGGGCCGAGAAGTCGTCGCCGCGGCGCTCCGCGATGACGCGGATCGGCTCGGTGATCAGGTGGATGATCGGATCGGTGATGACGAAGGCGACTACCATGCCGACCACGAGCGCCGCAGCAGCCCACATGAGTCGCTTGCGCAGCTCGACCAGGTGCGCCCCGATCGACATGCGCTTGTCTCGCCGCGGCCCCTCGGGCACGTCGATCCGCGGCGGTCCTGCCGTCGCCACCGGTTAGACGGTGGGGTCGTTCGACCTGCGCGGCTCAGGGGCCGCGGTCGGGGTCGTGCCGGCATCGGTGGGGCGCGGAGCCTCGGCGGTCGACGCGGAGATCTCGTCGTCTCGCTTCATCTCTTTCATCTCGCTCTTGAACACGCGAGCGGACTGGCCCATGCTCTTCGCGAGCGCGGGGAGCTTGGCGGCGCCGAACAGAAGCAGGATGACGGCTAGGACCACCAGCAGGTGCCATCCGGTCAAACCCTGGAACATGGTGACTCCTCGTCGTCGTCGGGCGTTGATGTCAGTCTAACCCGCACACCTGTCTCCGGGCCGGGAGGCGCGGACGGGGGCGGCGGATCACGCGTGATCCGGCTCGGGACTGCGCGGCAGCATCCCGTGGGCGGCCCACCGTGGGCGGTTACGAGGTGCGAGGCTCGCCGCCAGGGGTGCGCGAGGCCGTTCGGAACGGGGCCGGTCAGGGCTGCGCCGGGGCGTACTGCGCGAGGCCTGCCGCCGCCCACTCCGCCGCGGCGCGCCGCGCGCCCGCCGGCTCGAGCAGCTCGACCTCGCCGCCGCGGCGGGCGGCCAGACGCTTCAGGCTCTGCTCGTCGGCGAGACGCAGGGATGCCACCGACGTGTCGTCGTCGGACTCGTCGATCTCGGCCCGCTCGAGGTAGTCGGCCAGCAGGGGTGCGACCGCCCGCGGAAAGCGCAGCCGCGCCACGACCTCGTCATCCGACGGTGCGAACAGGTCGGGCACGTCGTCGCCGCCGTGCACGGCCAGGATGTCGGTGAGTGCGGCGTCGCTCACACGGTCGAGGTGGAACGTGCGCACGGCCTGGCGCAGGTGGCACCAGCCCTGCAGGTACCACTGGTCGTTCGCGATATGCACTTTGATCGGGTCGACCGTGCGCGTCGTGGGACCCGCCCCGGGGGCGCGGTAGGTGAAGGTCACGGCCACGCGTTCGCGGAGCGCGCGGTCGACGACGTCGCGCACGCCGTCGACGGGACCGGGGGCCACGATGACGGCGGGCGGGGCGGCGGCGGCACCTCGGGCGAGCTTGCCGAGCAGACCCGTCACGAGTTCGTTGTCTCCCAACCCGGGAAGACTCCGCGCCAGCTGCAACCCCGCCAGCAGGGCGGCCGCTTCGCGCGCGGTGAGCCGCGGGGCGCGTTCGAGGCCGACCGTGTTGGTGATCGCGATCACGTCGTCGCGGTCGAGCAGGTCCCAGTCGATGTCGAACAGGTCGTGGGGCAGCTGCCAGTAGCCGCTCTCGCCGGGCAGGCCGATCACGGTGAGACGCTCGACCATCGCGCGCATCTCGTCGGGAGTCACGTCGAAGTCCGCCGCCGCCTCGGCGACCGAGACCTCGCCCTTGCCGAGCAGATACGGCACGAGCTGCAGCAGCAGCGCGGCGCGGTCGAGGGCGGCGACGGGGCGCTCGGCGCTCACGCGGCACCCCCGTGCAGGTGCAGGGTCGCCTGGAGTCGGCGCACCACTTCGGCGCGCAGGTCGTCGGGCCCGACCACGCGCACTTCGGGTCCGTACGAGGCGAGCTCGTCGGCGAAGACGTGGAGGTCGACGTAGGGGACGACGATGCCCTGCGGCGCCGCCTCGGCCCGCCGGGCGAGGCGGAGAGCCGCCTCGGTGCCCGGGTGTACCTCGAGCAGCGCCCGCTGGCGGTCGGCGACACGGCGCAGACCCGCGAGCGCCCGCTCCCCCGCCCCCTCGCGGAGCGCGGCCGGGAACACGGCGCGCGTCACCGTGACGTCGCCGACGATGCGCGACAGCAGGAAGGTGCGGTCGGCATCCATGTTGAGGTCGAACCCGAACACATGCCACCGCGCCTCGTACTCCAGTAGGGCCAGGGGTCGAATACGACGCTCGTGCGGACGCGCCTCGCCGGGGCGCAGGTAGGTGAAAGTCACGACACGGCTCTGCTCGATCGCGCGTTGCAACGCGGGGAACGAGGCGTCCCGCACGCGGATGCGGGGCGCGTACCCGATGATCGGCTCGTCGACGGGGATGCCGAGGGCCCGGATCTTGCGCAGGCCGCTGCGCGCATCGACCGAGAGCGACTCGCTCCCCCACACGCTGCCGGCGATGTTGAGCAGGGCCACTTCGGCCGGGCTGAACGAGATGTCGTCGGGGAGGGAGTACTCCGCGGTCGGCACGCGATACCGCGCCTCGCGGAGGTCATCGGGGTCGGTGCGGTTGCCGATCGTCTCGATCGGAACGCCGAGCCCCCGCAGGTTCTCTTTGTCGCGCTCGAACATCTTCTCGAGCGCGTCCTTCGACGCCCCCGCCTCGAGCTGCTCTCGGTAACCCGCGACGGAGGAGAGGATCGTGTCCTTCGTCAGGCCCTGCTCGGTCGCCATGAGGGCGACGACGAGGTTCACCAAGCGCTCCTCGGGAGCACTACGGGAGGCGGTGGCGGACACCCGCCCATCCTAGGCGGCGCGGCGAACCCGGCAGCCGACGCGCGCGTCGACGGGGCGGGAGCCGAGGGCTGGTCGCCGGCAGCTGACCGCTGCGCTCAGCCGGCGATACCGAGGATGTCGACGACGTAGACCAGGGCGGTGCCCTCGGGCGCCTGCAGGATCTGCGTGTCCTGCGCCGTCTGGTCGGCGGGGACGACGATGAGCACCTGCGAGCCGACCGTCTGCCCTTCGAGGGCCGCGGCCATCGCGGGCGGCAGCACCAACACCGTCGCCTGGCCGGGCGCGCCGTTCTTCCAGGTCGAGGCGAAGGTCGTGTCGGATCCCCACGCGACACCCTGCACGTGGATGACCACGGAGGAGTCGGCGGTGAGCGTGTCGCCGTCGCCCTTCTTGATGGTCTGCGACCGGGCCTCGGTCGGCGCGTCTCCCGCGGGGATCACCACGCCGGGCTGCCCGTCGGGCGCACGCACGACAGAGGGCATGCCCGAGTCGGCGTTGTACTGATCGGCACCGTCGGCGGCGGGCAGGAACACCTTGCGCACGTCGAAGACGAACACCGCACCGTCGCCCTCGGCGACCCCGAGCGCCTGCGCGCCCTGGGCGCCGAGATCGGCACCCGGGATGGCGACCGCCACGCGCGATCCCTCGGAAACGCAGCGCATCAGCGGTGCGAGGGAGGGCACCGCCTGGGTGAGACGCGGCAGCGGCGTGGCCGTTGCGACGTCGGAGTTGTAGGGCGTCGCGACCAGCTGCTCACCCGACGCGGCGTCGAGCACCGTGACGTCGACGAGTGCGAGCTGCGAATCGGTGGTGATGCGCGGGCCGTCGCCCTCGACGAGGGTGGCGGTGCCCGCCTGCGACGGGACGAACGGCGACCGCACCGAGACGGTGGGAACCGAGCCGACCTCGCCCGGGGCGTCGACGACCGACGCGATAGCGCTGTCGGTGGGCGTCGGGCACGACGAGGCGGCGGATGCCGAGCACCCGACCAGGCCGAATCCGGCCAGAGCGGTCACGGCAACGAGAGCGGGGAGTCTGCGCACCGGAACAGTTTAGGTGCTCGGGCGGGGCTCCTCCGACGCGGCTCCCGCGACGGACTGCCGCACGCCCTCGGCGGACTTCTGCGCCTCGCGCACGCGCTTGCGCAGGTTCTTGTCGGTGATCTCGCGGTCGCCGACGGCGCCGGGGGTCCACAGCTCCACGTCGTCGTCTCCGTAGCTCGACTTCGACGCGCGACGCTTGACCTCGGGCGGGATCGCTCCGGGTGCGAGCCGCCGGGCGGTGACGAGAAAGCCCGTGTGCGCGACCATGCGGTGATCGGGGCGCACCGCGAGGCCCTCGACGTGCCACCCGCGGACCATCGTCTCGCTGGCATCCGGCTCGGTGAACAGGCCGGTCGCACGGATGTACTCGGCCACGCGGCTGAGCTGGGTCGCGGTCGCGATGTAGCAGAGCACCACGCCGCCGGGGGTGAGCGCGTCCGCCGCGGCATCGATGCACTCCCACGGGGCGAGCATGTCGAGCACGATGCGGTCGACGGATGCCGGGGCCACGGCATCCGGGAGGCTCTCGACGAGATCGCCCACGATGACCTGCCAGGTCGCCGGCATCTCGCCGTGGAAGGTCTCGACGTTCGCGCGCGCGACGTCGGCGAACTCCTCGCGTCGCTCGAACGACAGCAGGCGTCCGGCGGGACCGATGGCCCGCAGCAGCCACAGCGACAGCGCGCCAGAGCCCACACCGGCCTCCACGACCGTGGCGCCCGGGAAGATGTCGGCCTGCGCGAGGATCTGCGCGGCGTCCTTCGGGTAGACGATGGCGGCGCCGCGGGGCATCGACATGACGAAGTCGCGCAGAAGCGGCCGGACGGCGAGGTAGTCGTGGCCGGAGCTGTTCGTCACGACGCTGCCGTCGGGCTGGTCGACCAGCAGGTCGTGCCTGAGCACGCCGTTGTGGGTGTGCAGCTCGCCCTGCTCGCGCAGGGTGATGGTGTGCATGCGGCCCTTGGGGCCGGTCAGCTGCACCCGGTCGCCGACCCGGAAGGGGCCGCTCAGGTGGGGGGTCTCGCTCATCGGGTCACTCGCGTCTCATCGGGGCGGGTCTGAACGTGCGCGGCGTGCAGCGCGCGCAGGTCGGTGCTGGTCCGCCCCGCGAGGTCGGGCCACTGCGCATGGGCGCCGACGCCGTCGAGGGGCACCATGAGCGGGACGCCGAGCGACACGGCGCCGCTCGCGACGGCCGAACGCAGACCGTTGGGGCTGTCTTCGATCGCGACGGTGTCGCGGATGTCGACGCCCAGGGATGCGGCGGCCTGCAGGTAGGGATCGGGGTGGGGTTTGGGACGCTCGACGTCGTCTCCGGCGACGACGACGTCGAAGGCGGGGAAATCGATCAGGTCGACGACCGAGAGGGCCATGCGCCGCATCGACATCGTCACGAGCGCCGTCTTGATGCCGCTGGCCTTGAGGTCGGCGAGCAGTTCGCGGGCCCCCGGGCGGAAGGGCACACCGGTGACGGCGAGCTGGCGCAGCACCTCATCGGTCAGGTAGGCGATGATCTCGTCGGTCCCCCACGGCACGCCGGCGTTCTGGAGCAGGCGGGCGGAATCCTCGAGGGCCAGGCCCACCATCCCCAGCGCCTGCTCGTGCGACCACGTGCCGCCGAAGCGCTCGACCAGCGGGGTCTCGGCGGCCATCCAGTACGGCTCGGTGTCGACGAGCGTGCCGTCCATGTCCCACAGGACCGCCGCGAGGGCCGGAGAAGTCATCGTTCCATCGTATCCAGGGCGCGCACCGTCGCCGTCCCCGCGGGTCCGCGCGGCGTCCCGCCCGTGCACAGCGGCGGATGCCGGCCTCGGCGCGCCGTTCACGCACCGGCATCCTCGGTGTGTCGCCGGAACGATCCGCCGTTGCGCACGGCGGCGGCGTCCGACCGCGCCGTCGTGCGTGCGCCTATCCTGGAACCCAGCCCCGACGGGGCAGAGGAGGTTGCGTGGACGCACTGGGTCGCCGGATCATCGTCGCCGCGTTCGACGGGTGGAACGACGCCGGGGAGGCCGCCTCGGCGGCAGCGTCGATGCTGCGGGCCGACGTCGAGTACGACGTCGTGCACTCCGTCGACCCCGAGTTGTACTTCGACTACCAGTACACCCGTCCGCAGATCGGACTGGATGCCGAGGGCCGACGCACCCTCACGTGGCCGGAGGCGAAGCTGCTGCGCCCGACACAGCGCTCCGACGACGCCGAGATCTGGCTGCTCGTCGGTGTCGAACCCGCGCGCGCCTGGCAGGCTTTCGCCGCCGAGTTCATCGACGTCGCCCTGCGCGAGGACATCACGGGCTTCGTCGCCCTGGGCTCGATGATGTCGGACGTCCCCCACACCCGACCCATCTCGGTCTTCGCCGGCAGCGACAACGAAGGCGTCCGCCAGTCGCTCGGGCTCGAGCGGAGCCTCTACGAGGGGCCCGTCGGCATCCTGAGCGCCATCGGCCACGCGTCGGAGCAGGTCGGCATCCCGACGGCGAGCCTGTGGGCGAGCGTGCCGCACTACGTCGCGGGCCACACCCCATCACCCAAGGCCACGCTCGCACTGCTCGAGCGCCTCGAATCGATCACGGGCATCACCGTGCCGCGCGGAGACCTCGAAGCCGAATCGCGGCAGTGGGAGGCGTCGATCGACGCGGCGGCCGCCGACGACGACGAGATGAGCGACTACATCCGTCAGCTCGAGCAGACGCGCGACACGTGGGACTCCCCCGAGGCGTCCGGCGACGCCATCGCGCAGGAGTTCGAGCGGTACCTCCGCCGCGGCGGCGGTGGCGACGGTCCCGCCAAGCCCGGCCGCGACGATCCGCCCCGACGCTGACACGCGGCTCCGAACCGGCCGTCGAGCCCGTTCGCGAAGCCGCCGATACACGACGAAGGCGCCGCCCCGATCGGAGCGGCGCCTTCGTGGCATCCGGAACTCAGCTCGCGATGATCGCCGACTCGGCCGGCACCACCCCGAGCGCGAGGAGCACGATGATCACGATGCCGAGGATCACGCGGTAGATCACGAACGGCAGGAAGCTGCCGCGCTTGAGGTACTGCATGAGGAATGCGATCACGAGGTAGCCGACGACGAAGGCGATGACCGTGGCGATCGCCGTCTCACCCAGGTTGTAGGGCCCGGTGCCCTCGTCGAAACTCCGGTACAGCTCGAAGAAGCCGCTGGCGAAGACCGCCGGAACCGCGAGCAGGAACGAGTATTCGGCCACGGCGGTGCGCTTGTAGCCGAGGGCGCGTCCGAGTGTCGTCGTCGCACCGGAGCGCGAGACGCCGGGCACGAGCGCGAGCGCCTGCGCGAAGCCGTAGGCGATGCCGTGCGGGTAGGTGAGGTCGTCGAGTTCGCGACGGCGCTTGCCGTAGTGGTCGGCGAGACCGAGCAGGATGCCGAAGACGATGAGCACGGCGGCGGTGATCCAGAGGCTGCGGAAGTTGTCACGGATGAGGCTCTGCAGCAGCACGCCCAGCAGGCCGATGGGGATGGTGCCGATGATCACGAGCCACCCCATGCGGGCGTCGGGGTCGTTGCGCGGAACCTTTCCGGTGAGCGAGCCGAACCAGCGCGAGATGACACGGGCGATCTTCTTGCGGAAGTAGATCAGCACCGCCAGCTCGGTGCCGATCTGCGTGATCGCGGTGAAGGTCGCGCCGGGATCGGTCTGCGACGGGAGGAACTCCCCCACGATGCGCAGGTGCGCGCTCGAGGAGATGGGGAGGAATTCGGTGAGGCCCTGAACGAGCCCGAGGATGATGACCTCGAAGATATGCATGCGGTCCTTCAGTACGTCCGGAGGAGGTCGGCGAGAACACGTCGACCGAACTCGAGCGCGTCGACGGGGACGCGCTCGTCGACACCGTGGAACATTCCGGTGAAGTCGAGATCGGCGGGAAGTCGCAACGGCGCGAATCCGTAACCGGAGATTCCGAGGGTGGAGAGGGCTTTGTTGTCGGTGCCGCCGCCCATGAGGTACGGCACGACGGGGACACCCGGGTCGTGGCGGTCGAGCTGCGCGATCATCGCGTCGACCAGGTCGCCGGCGAAGGGCACCTCGAGACCGATGTCCTGATGGACGATCTCGATCTCGACGCCGTCGCCGACGATGCGGCGGATGTCCGCCAGCGCGGCGGCCTCGGTTCCCGGCAGCACGCGTACGTCGACCAACGCCTCGGCGCGGTCGGGGATGACGTTGTGCTTGTAGCCGGCGGTCAGTCCGGTCGGGTTCGTCGTGGTGCGCAAGGTGGAGCGGATGAAGCTGGATGCCGCGCCGGTGCGCAACGCGAGCGCGTCGGGATCGCCCGCGTCATCGCCCGTGATTTCGGCGAGTCCCGCCAGGAGCGCGGCGGTCGTGTCGGTCAGGCGGATGGGCCATTCGGTCTTCCCGAGGGCGGTCACCGCCTCGGCGAGACGGGTGACGGCATTGTCGGGGTGCAGACCGCTGCCGTGGCCGGCGCGTCCCCGGGCGATGAGCTTGATCCAGATCAGGGCTTTCTCGCCCACCTGCAGCAGGTACGCACGGCGGTCGCCGACGGCGATGGAGTAGCCACCGACCTCGCTGATGGCCTCGGTGGCGCCGGAGAACCATTCGGGCCGGTCCGAGACGACGCGCGCCGATCCCTCGACGCCGCCGTTCTCCTCGTCGGCGAAGAACGTGACGATCACATCGCGTTCGGGTTGCTCCCCCGCGCGCAGCAGGTCGGCGACGGAGGTGAGGATCATGGCATCCATGTCCTTCATGTCGACGGCGCCCCGACCCCACAGGATGCCGTCGCGGATCTCGCCGGCGAACGGGTCGACGCTCCAGTCTTCGGCGACGGCGGGCACGACGTCGAGGTGCCCGTGCAGGATCAGTGCGGGCTTGTCGGGGTTGCGACCCGGAACGCGGGCGCACACGTTGGTGCGGCGCTCGACCGGCTCGTAGTAGTCGGTGTCGAGGCCCAGCCCCTCGAGGTAGGCGCCGACGTACTCGGCGGCTTCGCGCTCGCCGTTGGCGCGACCGCCACCGAAGTTCGAGGTGTCGAACCGGATGAGGTCGGACGCGACGCGTGCGACTTCGGGGACGACGGTTTCGCGCTCGGACATGCGCACTACCGTACCGGGGCGCGGCGACCTCTCCCGTCGCGCGTCGCCCCGGGGAGGACGGGTGGTGCGCAGCTCGTCGGTACCGCACGCCGTCGTCGGCCGCGTGCGGCCGGTGGGACGCGCCCGGGGCGGGGTACCGGTTCGAGTCGTGGTCTGCGGCGTGGTAATGTCGTTCCTCGTTGCGCAAGCGACAAACACCCAATGCGCGGGTGGCGGAATAGGTAGACGCGCTAGCTTGAGGTGCTAGTGCCCTTTAACGGGCGTGGGGGTTCAAGTCCCCCCTCGCGCACAGAATGACGAAGGCCCCCGGGTTCATCCCGGGGGCCTTCGTCATTGTCTGCGGGAGTGGGAGGATTTCGAACCCGTGCGGGGTTGGGCCCACGCCGGATCCGCTCGTCCGTGCACGACCGCGCCCGCTCATCCGTGACGCCGCGGAAACACCGACGTGACACGACGCGCTTAGCGTCGAGACATGGCTTCCTTCCGTGTGCCCACGATCGATATCTCGGCCTGGGTGGGACCCGGATCGCCCGACGCGCGCGCCGCCGTGGTCGCCGCCGTCGACCACGCGTGCCGCACCGTCGGGTTCATGCAGGTCGTGGGTCATGGCATCCACCCCGCCGTGATCCACGACCTGACGGGCGCTCTCGACCGGTTCTTCACCCTCCCCCTCGACGCCAAGAAGCGGTACGTGCGGCCGGGCGCCGAGAACCGCGGGTACAGCCCCCCGAAGAGCGAGTCGCTGAGCTACAGCCTGGGCGTCGATCCGGTCACTCGGATGAACGACTTCTTCGAGGCGTTCAACGTGGGGACGTCGTGGCGGGAGTATCCGGGAACGACCGCGACGGCATCGGACTACGCCGAGAACACGTGGCCCGACGACGTGGCGGACTTCGAGCCGGCGGTGAGCGCGTACTACGACGAGGCGCGGCGGGTGGCGCAGACGTTGACCCGCGTGTTCGCCGCGGCGTTGCGTGTGTCCGACGACTTCTTCGACGGCATCACCGGGCACTCGATCGACGTGTTGCGGATGAACAACTACGCGCTGCCTCCGGGATCGATCGAGCTGGATGCCGAGCTGACGGGCATGGGCGAGCACACCGACTTCGGACTGGTGACCGTGCTGTGGGCCGATCGCGTCGCTGGCCTGCAGGTGCTCGGGCAGGACGGCTCGTGGAACGACGTCTCGCCGGCGGAGGGGGCGCTGCTGGTCAACCTCGGCGACGTCGCGGCGCGGCTGACGAATGACAAGTGGTTGTCGACGCTGCACCGGGTGAAGCCCCCGGTGGTCGACGGCACGATCGAGCGGCGGCGGTCGGCGGCGTTCTTCCACGACGGCGACGCCGACGCGGTGATCGCACCGCTGCCGCATTTCACCTCGGACGAGGCGCCGGCCCTGTACGACCCGGTGACCGTGCGGGAGCACATCACGGCCAAGCTCGCCGGATCCCGCGCGGGTCGCAAGAACGTCGGCGCCGTGCGCGAGGCGGCGCGGGTGGCGGCGGCCAGCCGCGTCTGAGGAGCGCGCCCGGCGGGGCGGCGGCGCGGCGGGCCGGCCTGCGTCCGCGCATAAACACGATCCGTGCGCAGAAACGCGGTGGCGCCGTGTTTACGCGCACGGATCGTGTTTATCGATGAGAGGGCGGAGACGGGCGGCGGGTCAGGCGGCCGACACGCCGAACAGCAGACCGAGCACGTACGTCACGGCGGCGGCACCGAAGCCGATCGCGAGTTGACGCAGGCCCCGCTTGAGCGGGGACGCTCCCGAGAGCAGACCCACCATCGCGCCGGTGGCCATCAGGGCGATGCCCACGAGCACCAACGCGAGCACGACCGCACCGAGGCCGGACATACCGAAGATCCACGGCAGCACCGGGATGATGGCCCCGGAGGCGAAGAACAGGAAGCTCGAGATCGACGCCCCCCACGCGCTGCCGACGACGTCGTGCGAGGACTGCCCCGGAGCCGCCGCGACCGGAGCGGTTCCCGCCTGCGCGGCAGTGACGGTCTCGCGGGCTTTCGCGAGGGCGGCATCCGGATCCATCCCGCGCGTGCGGTAGACGAGGGCGAGCTCGTTGGCATCCAGATCGAGGTGAGGGAGAGCGGAGTCGGCGAAGTCGCTCTCTTCGGTGGCCTCGAGGAGCTCGCGCTGGGAGCGGACCGACACGAACTCCCCTGCGCCCATCGACAGGGCTCCCGCGAGCAGGCCCGCGATGCCGCTGAAGAGCACGAAGCTGGGAGCGACGCCGGTGGCGCCCACACCCATCACGAGGGCGAGGTTGGAGACCAGGCCGTCGTTGGCGCCGAAGACGGCGGCACGGAAGGTCCCCGAGAGGCGGCGGCGTCCGCGGGCGGCGAGTCCGCGGACCACCTCGTGGTGCACCCGTTCGTCGGCCGCCATCGCCGGGGTCGCGTAGGGCTCGTCGGCGTACGGCGAGCGTGCCTCGGCGTTCTGCGCGAGGGCCAGCACGAAGATGGAGCCGAAGCGGCGGGCCATCCAGGCGAGCATGCGGGTGCTGAGGCCCGCGGACGGCAATCGGTGCGGCTGCTCTCCGAGCAGGTCGATCCAGTGCTGCTCGTGGCGACCCTCGGCCTCGGCGAGCGCCAGCAGGATCTCGCGCTCCTCGCCGCTGCGCCGGGATGCGAGTTCGCGGTAGACGCGCGCCTCGGCGCGCTCGTCGACGAGATAGTGCGCCCAGCGGCGGCGGTCACGGGCGGTGGGGGTGGCGACGGTCGTCACGGGGCTCCTTCGGGTCGTCCCCCACCGTAATGAGGCGGTTCCGCTCCCCCGGGCGCGTCGGCCGATACTGACAGCATTTCGGGCCTCCGAAGCCCGGGAAGACGCGGACGACGACGAGTGGATGCCAGCATTTCGGCGCCGCGAAAGCACGCGGGGCGTCGGCTTCGGTGACGCGGCTGTCCCGTGAGCCACGCGGCGCGTCCCGAGTCACGTGGCCCTCGGGTACCGCGGTGCGCCTCAGGAGTGCACGCGCCGCCGCAGCACGTCGATGCGCGCCTGCAGTTGTGCGACGGTGGCGTGCGAAACGGCGGGACCGCCGCAGATACGCCGGAGCTCGGCGTGCACGAGGCCGTGCGGCTCGCCGCTCTGCCGGGCGTACAGGCCGACCATCGTGTTGAGGAGCTGTCGCTGCTCCTTCAGGGTGCGGTGCAGCGGTGCGGGAAGCCCTCCCTCGTCGACCGGGGGCGGCTCGACGCCGCTCTCCTTCTCGGTCGCCTCGCGAGTGGAGCGGTGGCGCGATTGCCGGGTCGCCCGTGACATGAGCACCTCGTGCACCTGATCGGGCTCGAGGAGGCCCGGGATGCCGAGGAACTCCTCCTCCTCGATGGTTCCCGGGACCGCGAGCTGTCCGAACTCCTGCCCGTCGAAGAGCACCCGGTCGAAGTGGGCGAGCGAGCCGAGCGCCTGATACTCGAACTCCTGCTCGAGCGCGTCGGATGCCTTGTCTTCGCGCTCGGCGGCATCCATCATGTCTTCTTCGGCGTTCCACTGATCTTCCGCGTCGCTGTCGCGGTCGAGGGCGTGGTCGCGCTGCGCCTCCATCTCACCGGCGAGGGCGAGCAGCTGGGGCACGTTGGGCAGGAAGACGCTCGCGGTCTCTCCTCGACGACGGGCACGCACGAAACGGCCGATGGCCTGGGCGAAGAACAGGGGGGTCGAGGCGCTCGTGGCGTACACGCCGACCGCGAGACGCGGCACGTCGACGCCCTCCGACACCATGCGCACGGCGACCATCCACCGGCTCGTGCCCTTCGAGAACGTCTCGATGCGACCCGAGGCCTCGGCTTCGTCAGAGAGGACGACGGTGACTTTCTCGCCGCTGATGTCCTCGAGGATGGCGGCGTAGGCGCGCGCGGCGGTCTGATCGGTCGCGATGACGAGTCCCCCGGCATCCGGGACCGTCTCGCGCACCTCGGTCAGGCGTCGATCGGCGGAGCGGAGGACGGCGGGGATCCAGTCGCCGTTCGGGTCGAGCGCGGTGCGCCACGCCTGCGAGGTGATGTCTTTGGTGTTGTCCTGCCCGAGCTGGGCCTCCATCTCCTCACCCGCCTTGGTGCGCCAGCGCATCTGACCGGCGTACACGAGGAAGAAGACCGGGCGGACGACACCGTCGTCGAGGGCGCGCCGGTAGCCGTAGGCGTAGTCGGTGCGCGAGAGGCGGATGCCCTTGGCGTTCGGGTGGTACTCCACGAACGGGATGGGCGCGGTGTCGCTGCGGAACGGCGTCCCCGAGAGCAGCAGGCGCCGCGTGGCGCGGTTGTAGGCCTCGCGGAGGGCGTCGCCCCAGCTGAGCGCGTCGCCGCCGTGGTGCACCTCGTCGAGGACGACCAGGGTTCTGGCATCCATGGTCAGACGCTGGTGCACCTCGGCTTTGACCGCCACCTGCGCGTAGGTCACCGCGACCCCGTGGTACTGCCGGGACGGCGTCGCGTGGCGATTGGAGAAGAACGGATCGAGTCGGATGCCGACCCTCGCGGCCGCCTCGGCCCACTGGGTCTTGAGGTGCTCGGTGGGGGCCACGACGACGATGCGGTCGATGACTCGGCGGCGCATGAGCTCGGAGGCGAGGCGCAGGGCGAACGTCGTCTTGCCGGCGCCGGGGGTGGCCGCGGCGAGGAAGTCGCGGGGACCTTTGCCCTCGCCGTCGGGTCCGTCGAGCCCGAAATACAGGTCGAGCGCCTCGGCCTGCCACGCGCGGAGGCGCTGGGCGGTTCCCCACGGCGCTCGCTGCGGGAACGAGGGCGAGAGGTGCTCGGCGGCGAAGGAGCCGAAGTGGGGCTCGGCGCCGTCGGCGGGCAGGGGTTCCTCCCCCGGCACCGCATGGTCGGCGACGGGGGCGGTGGCGTGGGCCGGGTCGGGGCTCGCGACGAGGCCGGGGTTCGCTACCGGGTCGGGGCTCGCTACCGGGGCGGGGCTCGCGACGGCGCCGGGGCTCGCGTTATGGCCGGGGCTCGCTACAAGGCCAGGGCTCGCTACAAGGCCAGGGCTCGCTACAAGGCCAGGGTTCGCTACAAGGCCAGGGCTCGCGACCAGACCTGGGCTCGCTACCGGGGCGGGGCTCGCATTATGGCCAGGGCCCGCTACCGGGCCGGGGCTCGCTACCGGGCCGGGGCTCGCGATGTTCGGTCTCTCCGCCGGGGCGGAGACCTCGGTGGGCGGAGGGTTCGGGGTGCGGGCTTCTGCCTCCAGCATCGAACCTCCTTCCCACGCGAGCGCGAACATCCACGATAGGCGGTTCTGCGCTTCTCGGCGTCGTCCTGTGAGCGGTTCCCTGCTCCCGTCGGCGATAAACACGATTCGTGCGCAGAAACGCGACGACGACGTGTTTACGGGCACGAACCGTGTTTATGCGTGGGGGTCCCCGGCACCTGGAACCGGACACTCGGGCGATGTCGGAGGCCGGGGTTAGCCTGGGAGCGGAGGTTTCGAATGACACTCGATCCGCACTCGCCCCGCACCTCGCCCTCGCTCGACAACCCCGGTCCGCACCCGTGGCGGCGCTACGTCGCGTTGGGCGACTCGTTCACCGAGGGCATCGGCGATCCCGTGCCCGACGGCGGTCATCGCGGCTGGGCCGACCGTGTCGCCGAGGTGCTCGCCGCACAGGTCGACGACTTCGCCTACGCGAACCTCGCCGTGCGCGGCAAGCTCATCGCGCAGATCGTCGCCGACCAGATCGAGCCCGCGCTGGCGCTCAAGCCCGACCTGATCACCTTCTCCGCCGGGGGGAACGACGTCATCCGTCCCGGCACCGATCCCGACGCGGTCTCGCAGCAGTTCGAGGACGCCGTCGTGCGCCTCCGCCGCGACGATGCGACCGTCGTGGTGTTCACGGCCATCGACACCGAATTCACGCCCGTGTTCCGCGGCATCCGGGGCAAGGTGGCGATCTACAACGAGAACATCCGCGCGATCGCCGACGCCCACGACTGCGTCGTCGCCGATCAGTGGGGGCTGAAAGAGGTGCAGGACATGCGCTTCTTCGACGATGACCGACTGCACTACAACGCGCTCGGCCACCACGAGGTGGCTCGCATGGTATTGCGCGCGTTGAACGTTCCCAACGACCTCCAGCCGCACCAGCCGGAAGCCCTCACGGCCACCACATGGCGCGCCGCGAGAGAGAAAGACCTGGTGTGGGCGCGTTCGTACCTCATGCCCTGGGTGCTGCGACGCCTGCGACACCAGTCGTCGGGCGACCACGTGCACGCCAAACGACCCGAGCCGCTGCCCATGACGACGCTCGCCCCGGGAAGGGATGCCACAGCGTCGCCCGAGACGCCGGTGTGACGGCCGTGTCGACCGACGCTCCCGCCCCGCTGCCCGACGCCGTACGGGCGCTTCTCCAGGTCGCTGACGCCGACACCCTGCTACGCGACGCCGAGTCTCTCGCCGCGGCGCTGACCGATGCCGGGTGGACGCCCGAGGTCGAGAGCGGTCGCTTCGGTACGGATGACGGGGACTTGCTCTCGTCGGCGTGGGCGCCCAACGTCTCGGTGTTCTTCGAGGGCGACGAAACCGAGATCCGCATGCGGGCGCAGGCGGTGGCGTCTTTCCTGTCCTCCCGGCCCGAACGCTGGTCCTTCCGCACCGACGGAGACGACTGGTCGGGGTGGACGCTCCACGACACCCGCTGGACGATGGGTGACTGGATGGCCACGTACCCCTTGGAATGGCGCGGCGGCGACGTGGTCATCTCTCTGTACGTACGGCCCGATCACCAGCCGGGAAAGGTGCTCGCGCCGGCGAATCTGCACCTCGCGATCGAGCGCGAGGACACGCCGGAAGACGGACTTCCCCGCGACGATGACCGTGCCCGCCGCGTTCTGCGCGCCGGATCGGTCATCGACCGGTGGTACCTGGCCGGAGAGCAGGAGCTCCCCGATGATGTGATCACCGCGCTCGAGAACGACCCCGACTCCCGGGTACGCGCCGCCGCGGAGTCGGAGCGCTGGTATCGCGAGCGAACGGTGACCGGGCCGCCGCCCTCTCCCGACGGCGAGGGGCCGGGCCGGCCGGGACCTCCCGCTCATTTCTCTGCAAGGTAGCGGCGCCGCCTCAGCGGCTGCCTCGCGTGAATCAGCGCCGGGCCGGCCAGGACCTCCCGCTCATTTCTCTGCGAGGTAGCGGCGCCGCCGTTCAGCGGCCGCCTCGCGTGGATCAGCGCCGCCCGCGCCCCAGCTCCCACAGCGCGACCGCGCTCGCCGCGGCGACATTGAGGGAGTCCACGCCCCCGGCCATCGGAATCGTCACGATCGAGTCGGCAGCGGCGAGCGCGCTTCGGCTGAGCCCGTCGCCCTCGGCGCCCAGCAGCAGGGCGACGCGCTCGTGCCCGGCGGCCGAGAACGCGTCGAGGGTGACGGCGTCGTCGGAAAGCGCGAGGGCTGCGAGATGCAGGCCCGCGTCGACCAGTTGGGGCTTCGCCTCCGACCATTCGGGGAGTCGCGTCCACGGCACCTGGAACACCGTGCCCATGCTCACGCGAACGCTGCGTCGGTACAGCGGGTCGGCGCAGCGCGGCGTGACGAGCACGGCATCCGCTCCGAGGGCGGCCGCCGACCGGAACGCGGCACCGATGTTGGTGTGGTCGACGATGTCTTCGAGCACCACGACCAGTCGCGCTCCGGCGACGACCTCGGCGACGGATGCGAGGGCCGGACGGTGCATGGATGCCAGGAGCCCCCGGTGCACGGCGTACCCGGTGACCTGCTCGGCGACCTCGGCCCGGACGACGTACACCTCGGCATCCTCGCCCACGAGGGCGACGGCGTCGGTGAGGAACTTCTCCTGCACGAGGACCGAGCGGGGTCGATGACCGGCGCGGAGCGCGCGGTCGAGCACCTTGGACGACTCGGCGATGTAGAGGCCACCCGCCGGCTCCGTCACGCGGCGCAGCGACACGTCGGTGAGGTCGCGATAGTCGGCGAGACGCGGGTCGTCGGCGGAGTCGAGGGAGATGACGGGCATCGTCCCATCGTGCCAGCCGAGCACAGGATGCCGGACGCGGGAGGTGTGCGACGCCCACCGTGCGAGCCGGTGTCGGCGCCCCACCTTAGACTCGGTGCGACGGAGGTGTGCATGACCGACACGACGAAGGATGCCGGGTTCTCGGCATCCATCGATCGGGCTGTCGAGGTGCTCGCCGGCCGGCGCATCGCGGTGCTGACCGGCGCGGGTGTGTCGACGGATTCGGGGATCCCCGACTACCGCGGCAAGGGCGCGCCGACGCGCACGCCGATGACCGCGCAGCAGTTCCTCGCCAGCGCCGACGCCCGCCGCCGTTACTGGGTGGGCAGCCACCTCGGGTGGAAGGTGTTCGCCGCGGCCGAGCCGAACGACGGGCATCGCGCTCTTGCCGACCTCGAGGCCGCGGGGGTGGCGAACGGTGTCGTGACGCAGAACGTCGACGGCCTGCACGTGCGCGCGGGCAGCGGGCGGGTCGTCGAGCTGCACGGCACCATGCGCCGCGTGGGCTGCCTGCAGTGCGGGCAGGTGTTCGACCGTCGCGACCTCGCCGAGCGCGTCGAGGCCGATAACCCGTGGATCAGCCTTCCCGAGAACGTCGAGCTGGGTCCCGACGGCGACGTGACGCCGGCATCGGCCGACGGCTTCGTCGTTCCGGTGTGCTCGGTGTGCGGCGGCACGCTGAAGCCCGACGTGGTGTTCTTCGGCGAGTACATCCCGGTCGAGAAGTTCCGTGAGGCCGAGCAGCTCGTGCACACCAGCGACGCGCTCGTGGTGGCGGGGTCGTCGCTCGTGGTGAACTCCGGCATCCGGCTTGTGGAGCGCGCTCGACGCAAGCGCCTGCCGGTCGTGATCGTCAACAGGGGTGAGACCCGTGCCGACCAGCGGGCAACGGTGAAGGTCGACGGCGGAACGACCGACGCCCTCCGCGCGCTCGCAGAACGACTGCCCGGGCTGCTCTGACAGCCCGCATCTCCTCCGCGCCCCACGTCTCCGACGCGAGCTCACGGGAGGGTCCGCTCGCGGGGCCGGACCGACTGATCCCCCGCTCCGTTAGGCTCGACCGGTGACGATCCTGACCCTTGTGCGACACGGTGAGACCGACTGGAACTCCGGGGGGCGCATCCAGGGCTCGACCGACATCCCCCTGAACGACACCGGCCGCGGCCAGGCACGCGAACTCGCCGAGCGTCTCGCGACCGAGTACGCCGGCCGTGAGGTGGTCATCGTCTCGAGTGATCTCTCGCGCGCGGCCGAGACCGCCGACGTGATCGCCGCGGCCCTGGGCACGACCGTGAGCAGGCGGATGCCGGGACTGCAGGAACGTTCCTACGGCGACGCCGAGGGACTCGACGTCGCCACCTTCTCCGAGACCTACGGTCCGTGGCATGCCGCCGACGTGCCGAACGCCGAGACGTGGCCGGTGGTGCGGGAACGCGCGCTCGTCGCCCTCGCCGAGGTCGTCGCCGAGACACCCGAGGGTGTCGATGTCATCGCGGTCGCGCACGGCGCGCTGATCCGCGAGGTCATCATGTTCGCCACCGACGGGGCGTTCCCCCGCGAGGGCGAGCGCCTGCCCAACTGCTCGGCCACCACGTTCCGCCTCGACGGCGACGCCTGGGAGATGCTGGCCTACGCCGGCGTCGCGAGCTGACAAGGCCTCCGGGGGGCGTCGGCCTCGCCCGGTCCTGGGTCCGCCGCAGCGACCGCGACGCGTGCCCGACCACCTCCGCGTGCGCGTGCCCGCTACTCTCGCGCACGCTGCAGCAGCAACCGGGCGTGACGCAGCATCGGCTCGTCGATCATCCGCCCTTCGTAGCGGAAGGCGGCGAACTCGCCCCCCGCGGCCTCGAGCACGCCTCGCGCCCACGCGACCTCCGCGGGCGGCGGCACATACGCGTCGCGGATCGTCGCGACCTGCCCCGGGTGGATGCACGCGGTGGCCACGAACCCTGAGGCCGCGGCATCCCGAGCCTCCGATGCGAGTCCCTCGAGATCGGCGATGTCGACGTGCACCGCGTCGATCGCGCGCTTGCCGGACGCTCCCGCCGCCAGTAGCACGCGGGCCCGGGCCACGCGGGCGACGTCACGGTAGGTGCCGTCGGGGAACCGGCTCGAGGTGCCGCCGAGGCTGGCGACGAGGTCTTCGGCTCCCCACATGAGCGCCACGACCTGCGGCAGCGCCGCGAGCTGCTCCGCGGCGGCGACCCCGCGCGCGGTCTCGCACAGGGCGATCACGTCGTAGTCGGCGAGCGGAGCGAGGGATGCCGGGTCTTCGGCCTTCGCGACCATGACCGTCTGCACGCGGGTCTGCCCGAGGGCGGCGACATCACGCGGGAAGTGGGGCGTCTCGGGCCCGTTCACTCGCACGATCACGCGATCGGGGTCGGGGTCTGCTCTGACCATCGCCTCGCGGGCAACGGTCTTGGCGTGCGGAGCGACGGCGTCTTCGAGGTCGACGATGGCGGCATCCGCTCGTTCCAGCGCCTTCGGCAGCCGTTCCGGGCGGTCCCCGGGAACGAACAACAGGGCCGGCCCGAGACCGAACGGGGTTCGCGTGTCGGACGCCTCGCTCACTCCGCGCCGTCCTTCGCCCACACCAGCACGGTGCGCGTGGCGGTGACGACCACCTCGTCGTTCTGCGAGCAGCCCGTGTGGGCGAGCACGACGACCCCCTGCCCCGGGCGGGATGCCGAGGGCCGCACCGACACCACCTCGGTCTCGGCCGTGAGTGTGTCGCCGACGAACAGCGGCGCGGGGAAACTCACATCGGTGAGGCCCAGTTGCGCGACGAGCGTTCCCTGCGTCAGCTGCGCCACGGAGAGGCCGATGAGCGTGGACAGCGTCCACATCGAGTTCACGAGCGGACGGCCGAACGGCTGGGTCGCCGAGAACGCGGCATCCAGATGCAGGGCCTGCGTGTTCATCGTGAGGGTGGTGAACAGCACGTTGTCGGCGTCGGTGACGGTGCGCCCCGGTCGGTGCGCGTACTTCTCACCGACGACGAACTCCTCGAGGAAAAGGCCGCGCTGCTCGATCATGCGGCAACGGTACCGGTGAGTCCCAGCGCACGCGAGATCACCATGAGCTGCACCTCGGTCGTCCCCTCGCCGATCTCGAGGATCTTCGAGTCGCGGTAGTGACGCGCGACGGGGTACTCGTTGATGAACCCGTTTCCGCCGAACACCTGCGTCGCATCACGTGCGTTGGCCATCGCGGCGTCGCTCGCGGTCATCTTCGCCACCGCGGCATCCACCGAGAACGGCTTGCCAGCGTCGCACAGGCGCGCGGCGTGCACCCAGGCGAGACGCGCGGTGTGCACGCGGGCATGCATGCGCGCGAGCAGGAACTGCATGCTCTGACGCGTCGACAGCCGCTCGCCGAACACGACGCGGCTGCGGGCGTAGTCGACGGCCGCTTCGAGGCAGCCCTCGGCCGCGCCCGTGGCGAGGGCGGCGATGGCCACGCGACCCTCGTCGAGCGTGCGGAGGAAGTTCTTGAGGCCGTGACCCTGTTCGCCCAGCAGGTTCGACGCGGGGACGCGCACACCGTCGAAGGTGAGCGGGTGGGTGTCGCTGGCGTTCCAGCCGACTTTGTCGTAGGCGGGGCCGACGGTGAATCCGGGCGTGCCGTTGGGCACGATGATCGTCGAGATCTCGGGGCGGGCGCCGGTGCGGCCGGTGACGGCCGTGACGGTCACGAAGCGCGTGATGGCGGTGCCGGAGTTGGTGATGAATTGCTTCGACCCGTCGATCAGCCATTCGTCGCCGTCGAGCCGCGCCGTGGTGCGCGTGGCCCCGGCGTCGCTGCCGGCCTCCGCTTCGGTGAGCCCGAACCCGGCGAGCGCGCGACCGGCCACGAGGTCGGGGAGGTATTCGGCCTTCTGCGCCTCGGTGCCGTACCGGTAGATCGGCATGGCGCCGAGGCCCACTCCTGCTTCGAGGGTGATGGCGAGCGACTGGTCGACGCGGGCGATACCCTCGATCGCGACGCAGAGGCTGGCGTATTCGCCGCCCTGCCCGCCGACCTCCTCGGGAAAGGGCAGGCCGAACAGGCCGAGCTCACCCATCTGCGCGACGATGTCCAGCGGTAGCTCGTGCGCGCGGTCGGCCTCGTAGGAGCGGGGCGCGATCACCTCGTCGGCGAACTCGCGCACCATCGCGCTGAGTTCTCGCTCGTCGTCGGTGAAGGACTGCTGGGTGTCGATGCTCACGGGAGGGTCTCCTTGTGGGAAGGGATGAGGGCGGATGCCGGGATGTCGGCGGGATCGTGCGGTCCGGGTCGCGCGCGAGCTCCGGTGGCTGCAACAGCGCCGGTGGCTGAGCCTGTCGGAGTCCCCGGCGCCGGGGCACCGGGGGCCCCAGGCCCATCGACGGGCGTAGGAACCTCGGCTCCCGGCGTCACCGTCGCCACCACCGCATCGCGGGCGACCTGGGCGCCCGCCGTCGTGCGCAGCAGCACCGTGCCGGCGTGCGGTGCGATGACGGTGTGCTCCATCTTCATGGCCTCGATCGTGACGAGCCGGGCACCGGCCTCGACGACGTCCCCGTCGGCGATGTGCACCGCGACGACGGTTCCGGGGAGAGGAGCGACGAGCTCGGGGTCGACGGCTCCGGGCGCTCGGCCCGCGGCGGCTCGGCGACGCGCAGCGGCGTCCCGGCGCGAGACCACCCGCAGCCGATGCGCTCCGCCCGCTGCGTGCACCCAGTACTCGACCGGACCGCCCGTCACGCGAGCGTCGACCTCGGCCGGCGCGACCGCGTGGATTCGTCCGGCATCGTCTTCCAGCGCCACCGAGCGAGGGCATACCGCTCCCCCGGCTCGCCAGGCGCCGATGCGATCCCAGACCGAGCCGTCGCCCACACTCCCGGCATCCGGACCCGACACCACCCGCGCGGCCACCGCCGCGAGCGCACCCTCCGTCGGCTGCGGCACGTCGGGCGTTCCCCGCCGGTCGAGGAGCCCGGTGTCGAGGTCACCCGCGCGCACGGCGGGGTCGGCGAGCAGGGCCCGCAGGTCGGCGATGTTGGTGTCGACGCCGAGCACGACGGTCTCGGCGAGCGCGGCATCGAGCCGGGCCAGCGCGGTCGGCCGGTCGGGGCCGTGCGCGATGATCTTCGCGATCATCGGGTCGTAGTGGGCGCTGACGACGCTGCCGGTCTCGACCGCGCTGTCGATGCGGGCGGATCCCGGATGCCACAGTGTGACGGTCCCGGTCGCGGGGAGGTATCCGCGGGACGGTGTCTCGGCATACACCCGCGCTTCGACTGCGTGACCGTGGAGACGGACCTCCGGCAGGTCGAGCGCGTACCCGGCGGCGACCCGCAGTTGCTGCTCCACGAGGTCGATGCCGGTCACGAGCTCGGTGACGGGGTGCTCGACCTGCAGGCGCGTGTTCATCTCGATGAAGAAGGGCTCGTCGAGCCGGTCGCCGGCGACGAGGAACTCCACGGTCCCCGCTCCGAGGTAGCCGACGCTGCGGGCGGCGGCGACGGCGGCCGCACCGAGGCGCGCGCGGGTGTCGGCATCCACCACCGACGAGGGGGCCTCTTCGATCACCTTCTGGTGCCGCCGTTGCAGCGTGCACTCGCGTTCGCCGAGCGAGAGGGTCGTACCGTGCGCGTCGGCGAGCACCTGCACCTCGATGTGGCGCGGGCGTTCCAGCAGCCGTTCGAGCAGCAGGGTGTCGTCGCCGAACGCGGCCGTGGCCACGCGGCGGGCGGTGGCGAGCGCGTCGGCGAGGTCGTCGGGGCCGGTGGCCACCGTCATCCCCTTGCCGCCGCCGCCGGCGGAGGGCTTCACGAGCAGGGGGAAGCCCGCTCTCCCGGCCTCGGCGGTGATCTGGGCATCGGAAAGACCGTTCGCCGAGAACCCCGGCACGACCGGCACGTCGTGGGCGGCGACGTGTGCTTTCGCGCGGATCTTGTCGCCCATGACCTCGAGCGCTTCGACGCCCGGCCCCACGAACACCACGCGGGCTTCGGCGCACGCGCGCGCGAAACGGGCGTTCTCGCTGAGGAACCCGTATCCCGGGTGCACGGCATCGGCACCGGACGACGCCGCGGCGGCGACGACGGCGTCGACGTCGAGGTATGACGGCACGCGCACGGCGTGGTCGGCCTCGCGCACGTGGGGAGCCTCGGCATCCACGTCGGTGTACACCGCGACCGAGCGGATGCCGAGCCGGCGCAGGGTGCGGAACACCCGGCGCGCGATCTCGCCGCGGTTGGCGACGAGGACGCAGTCGAAGGGACGGGGAGCGCGTGAGCCGTGCACATCTGTCATCGGGATCACATCCGGAAGAGGCCGAAGCCCCGGTCGGCCAGGGGCACCCGGCTGACGACTTCGAGTGCGAGCCCGAGCATCGTGCGAGTGTCGACGGGGTCGATCACGCCGTCGTCCCAGAGCCGCGCGGTGGCGTAGTAGGGGTCGCCCTGCTCGTCGTACCGGGCGCGGATGGGCTGCTGGAACGCCCGGTCGTCGGCATCCGTCCATTCCTGTCCGCGCGCGGCACGCTGATCGCGCTGCACGGTGGACAGCACGGATGCCGCCTGCGCGCCGCCCATGACCGAGATGCGGCTCGCGGGCCAGGTCCACAGGAACCGGGGGTCGTAGGCCCGCCCGCACATCGCGTAGTTGCCGGCGCCGTAGGAGCCTCCGACGAGGACGGTGAGCTTGGGGACGCGGGTGGTGGCGACCGCGGTGACCATCTTGGCGCCGTCTTTCGCGATGCCGCCGGCCTCGGCGTCCCGTCCGACCATGAATCCGGTGATGTTCTGCAGGAACAGCAGGGGGATGCCGCGCTGGTCGGCGAGCTCGATGAAGTGCGCGGCCTTGAGCGCCGATTCGCTGAAGAGCACGCCGTCGTTGGCGATGACGCCCACGGGGTGACCGTGCAGGCGTGCGAAGGTCGTGATGACGGACTCGCCGTACAGCGCCTTGAACTCGTGCAGGGAGCCTGCGTCGACGAGGGTGTCGATGACGGCCCGCATGTCGACGGGCTGGGTGACGTCGACCGGAACGATGTCGTAGAGGTCCTCCGGCGGTCGTACCGGGGCGTGGGCGGTGCGCACCTCCCACACCGGTGCGGGGGTCGGGGGCAGGGTGGCGACGATGTCGCGCACGATCTCGAGCGCGTGCTCGTCGTCGTCGGCGAGGTGGTCGACGACGCCCGATCGGCGGGCGTGCAGGTCGCCGCCGCCGAGCTGTTCGGCCGTGACGTCTTCGCCGATCGCGGCCTTCACCAGCGGCGGGCCGCCCAGGAACACCGTCCCCTGGTTCCGGACGATGACGCTCTCATCGCTCATCGCGGGGACGTAGGCACCGCCGGCCGTGCACGAGCCCATGACCGCGGCGATCTGCGGCACGCCCGCGGCCGACAGTTGCGCCTGGTTGCGGAAGATGCGGCCGAAGTGGTCGCGGTCGGGGAACACCTCGTCCTGGAGGGGCAGGAACGCCCCACCCGAGTCGACGAGGTAGATGCAGGGCAGGCGGTTCTCGAGCGCGATCTCCTGCGCGCGCAGGTGCTTCTTCACCGTGAGGGGGAAATACGCCCCGCCCTTCACCGTCGCGTCGTTGGCGACGACCATCACGTGTCGCCCGTGCACGAGTCCGATGCCGGCGACGACGCCCGCGGCGGGGGCACCGCCGTCGTACAGGCCGTGGGCGGCCAGCGGAGCGACCTCGAGGAAGGGGCTGCCCTCGTCGACCAGACGGTCGATGCGGTCGCGGGCCAGGAGCTTACCGCGGGCCGTGTGGCGTTCGCGCGCAACGTCCGAGCCGCCGCGGGCGGTGCGGGCGAGGGTCTCGCGGAGGGCCTGGGCGAGGCTCCGTTGCGTCGGCCGCGTGTCGTCGGCGCGCCGGGAGACGTCGGGGGTGTCGGCGGCCGGAGGTGTTGCGATGACCGGTGCTGTGCTCATGGCGGCTCCGTCTCGGGCCCGCATCGTCGACGAGCCCGTCCAATTCAGTTAATGTTGGCTAACTGAGATCACAGGCTAACCCGACAGGATGCCGATGACAAGAGCACGCGACGAGCCCCCGGCCGCGACCATCCGACGCACCGGCGCAGACACCGAGATGTCACGTCCGGCCGCGACGCACGCCGTCTTACCCGCTCCGGCGAGCGCCCCCGGCACTTCCCGCGATCGTGCGAAGGCCGAGCGCCGCACCGCCCTTCTCGCGGCCGCCGCGCGCCTGTTCGCCGAGCGCGGCTTCGACGGCGTCACGCTCGAAGACATCGGTGCCGCCGTGGGGGTGAGCGGCCCCGCGGTGTACCGCCACGTCGCCGGAAAGCAGGCCCTCCTCGGCGCGATCCTCGTCGACGTCAGTGAACGCCTGCTCGCCGGCGGCCGCGCGGCCACCGACGCCGCCCAGGGCACCGGCACGACGGCAGACACTGCCCCCTCCATCCGGGGCGCAGGCGCCGCCGCGGCCACCGGCGCCGACACTCCCACCGCGACCGTAACGGCGGATGCCGGCGTCGACACGCCGTCCCGGCGGCCCGCGGACCGGCGTGTCGACGAATCCCTCCGCGGGCGTACGCACCCGGCATCCGTTCCCCTCCACGCCCTCGTCGAGTTCCACGTCGCGTTCGCGCTCGCCGAGGCCCCCGTCATCCGGGTTCAGGACCGCGACCTCGACCGTCTCTCCCCCGACGACCGCCGCACCGTGCGCCACCTGCAGAACGCCTACGTCGACGTATGGACCGAGGCCCTCGCGCGCGAGTTCCCGGATGCCGAGTCCCCGGCCGAGCGACGAGTGCGGGCGCTCGCGTGCTTCGGGCTCATCAACTCCACACCTCACAGCGTCCGCGGTGTCCCCGATGCCCGAGTTCGCCCCACGCTGACACGCATGGCCCTCGCCGCCTTGTCGGCCTGACCCCCGCACCGGCCCGGCCCCGCCCGCCACGCGAAGCCACCCCGCGTGCGTCCGAACCCGAGACCCGGCCCCACCCTGCGCGCACGCCCGAGGAACCGGCCCCCCATGCCCGCCCGAGAACCCGGGCGCACCCCACCCGCCCGAGAACCCGGGCGCACCCCCACGTGCGTCCGGGTACCCGGAGCATCCGGCATTCCGCGGTCTTCAAGGTGCCGAGGGCGACACTCCCCCGACACTCGGTCACTCTCGCGCGCGGCGCGAGGTCGTTCAGCGCAACAGCATGGCCCTCCCGGGTTCGCGCAGCACCCCGGCCACGTCGGTGAGGAAGCGCGCCGCCTCGGCGCCGTCCACCAACCGGTGGTCGAACGAGAGGCTGAGGGTGAGGACGTCGCGGAGGGCGATCTCGCCGTGGTGCTCCCACGGCGTGCGGCGCACGGCGCCGATGGCGAGGATCCCGGCCTCGCCCGGGTTAAGGATGGGGGTCCCGGCATCCACTCCGAAGACCCCGACGTTGGTGATCGAGAACGTCCCTCCGGTCATCGCGGCGGGTGCGGTGCGGCCGGCGCGGGCGGTGGCGGCGAGCTCGGCGATCGCGTCGGCGAGGTCGACGAGCGGGAGTCGGTCGGCATCCGGGATCACGGGCACGACGAGACCGCGGTCGGTCGCGGCGGCGATGCCCAAGCTCACGTAGTGGTGCTCGACGATCTCGCCGGCGGTCTCGTCCCAGCGGGCGTTGAGAGCGGGCGTGCGACCGAGCGCGAGGCACACCGCCTTCGCAACGATCGCGAGCACGCCGATCCGGTGTCCGTCGAGGGCCCGATCGTGCTTCAAGGATGCCAGCAGCTCGGTCGTCGCGGTCACGTCCAGCGTGAGGAACGTCGTCGCGTGCGGCGCGGTGAAGGCGCTTCGCACCATCGCGGCCGCCGTGTGCTTGCGCACCCCGCGGATGGGGGTGCGGGTGACGCGGTGATCGGCCGGGGGGACCGTCGACACGGGTTCGTTCGCGAGGTGCGCGTCGGGCGACGGCATGGTCGTCACGGGGGCAGGTGCCGCGGGCTGCCGCGACGCGTACTCCTCGACGCGCGCGCGCGTCACCGCTTCACCGGGGTGAACCGCGGCGACGAGCACGAGATCGATTCCGTGATCTTTCGCGTACTTGCGCACCGGCGGCGTGGAGCGCGGACGTTCGCGCGGCAGCTCGATCGGGCCGGTGCGCAGCACATCGTGGGGAGCCGCCTCGCGCACCGCGTGATCACTGTCGATGGTCGAGGTCGTCGAACCACGCGCTCGCCGACGCGGGCGGTTTCCCGACGACGGCGCCGCCCCGTACCCGACGAGGTTCGGAGTCGCGCGGGCGGCGATGTCGTCGGCGGCGGTGTCCCCCGGCTCCTCGGCGACAGCTTCGACCGCGCTCCCCTGGGCGGCAGCGGCGCTGCGCTGCGCCGAATCGAGGCGAGAGGCGGGCGCCGGGCTCCCGACATCCGCCCCCTCCACCGCGAACGACACGAGAGGTGAGCCGACCGCGACCACGTCACCGGCCGCCGCGTGCAGTCCCTGAACGGTGCCGGCGTACGGCGAGGGGATCTCGACGATGGCCTTGGCCGTCTCGACCTCGGCGATGGTCTGGTTGAGGGTGACCTCGTCGCCCTCCGAGACGAGCCAGTGCACGATCTCGGCCTCGGGCAGCCCTTCGCCGAGGTCGGGGAGCAGGAACTCGGCGATCATCGGACCCCTCCCTCCGTCGTTGCGACGGTCGGTGCCGCGGCGCCTCGCTCGAGCACCCGGTCCACCGCGTGCAGGATCCGATCCAGATCCGGCACGTGGTGCTTCTCGAGTTTCGACGGCGGATACGGGATGTCGTGCCCGGTCACCCGAGCGGGCGGTGCCTCCAAATACTCGAAGCACTGCTCGGTGATGCTCGCGACCAGCTCCGCCCCCATTCCCGCCTCGCGCGCGGCTTCGTGGGTGACGACGACCCGTCCGGTCTTGCGGACGGATGCCGCGACGGTGTTCATGTCGAGGGGCGAGAGCGATCGCAGGTCGATGACCTCGAGCGAGAGTCCTTCGTCTTCCGCGGCGACCGCGGCATCCAGGGCCGTTCGCACCTGGGCGCCGTAGGTGACGACGGTGGCGTCGCTCCCCTCGCGGGCGACGCGCGCGAGGTGCATCGGCGGGGCGTCGGCGAGGTCGGTGTCCACATCGACCTCGCCCTTCGCGTGGTAGAGCCGCTTGGGCTCGAAGAAGATGACGGGGTCATCGGATGCCACGGCTTGGCGCAGCATGACGTGCGCGTCCTGCGGATTCGAGGGGGCGACGACGCGCAGTCCGGCCGTGTGCACGAAATACGCCTCGGGCGACTCGGAGTGGTGCTCGGCAGCGCCCACGCCTCCCGCCCACGGGATGCGGATGACGAGCGGCATCCGGATGCGACCGCTGCTGCGGTAATGCAGCTTCGCCACCTGGCACACGATCTGGTCGAACGCGGGGTAGACGAAGCCGTCGAATTGGATCTCGACGACGGGCCGGTAGCCGCGGAGGGCGAGCCCCACGGCCGTGCCGACGATGCCCGCTTCGGCGAGCGGGGTGTCGATGACGCGCTGAGCGCCGAAACGCCGCTGCAGGCCGTCGGTGACGCGGAAGACACCGCCGAGTTTGCCGATGTCTTCGCCCATCACGAGCACGCGATCGTCGTCCTCCATCGCGCGGGCGAGCCCGGCGCCGATCGCTCCACCCAGCGTCAGAGAGGTCATCGCGTGCCGTCCTGATCGAACCCGGCGAGGTAGGCGACGTACTCCGCCTTCTGCCTCTCCAGCGGACCGTGCGGCTCCGCGTACACGTGGTCGAACAGGGTCTCCGGCGCGCGCGTGGTGGCGCCGATGCAGGCCGCGCGCACCTCGATGGCGAGAGCGTCGGCGGCGCGGGCGACCTCGGCGAGTCCGGAGTCGTCGAGCACGCCTTGGGCGCAGAGGTACGCCTCGAGCCGCGCGATGGGGTCGCGGCGACTCCAGGCCTCGACCTCGGCGGCGTCGCGGTAACGGGTGGGGTCGTCGCTGGTGGTGTGCGGTCCCATGCGGTAGGTCACCGCCTCGATGAAGGAGGGTCCCTCACCGCGGCGGGCGCGGTCGAGCGCCCAGCGCATCGCGGCGACGCAGGCGAGGGCATCGTTACCGTCGACGCGCATGCTCGGGATGCCGAAACCCGGCGCCCGGCCCGCGAGGGGGAAGGTCGACTGCACGGTGACGGGCTCCGAGATCGCCCACTGGTTGTTGGTGCACACGAAGACGACGGGGGCTCGGAAGGATGACGCGAAGACCATCGCCTCGTTCACGTCACCCTGGCTGGTGGCTCCGTCCCCGAAGTACGCGACGGCGACATCGGTCGAACCGTCGCGCTGCGCGCCCATCGCCCAGCCGGTCGCATGCAGGGACTGCGCTCCGATGATGATCTGGGGCGGGGCGGCGTTGAACACGGTGTGGTCATAGGCGGAGTGCTCTTCGCCGCGCCAGGCGAGCACGTAGTCGGCGGGCTGCGCGCCGCGGCCGAGCAGGACGCCGTGTTCGCGGTAGCTGGGGAAGACGAAGTCGCCGGGGGCGAGCGCGTGGGCCGTTCCGACCTGCGTGGCCTCCTGGCCGCGGCACGGCGCCCAGAGTGCGAGCTGCCCCTGACGCTGCAGGGCGACGCCCTCGGCATCCAGGCGGCGGGTGAGGACCATGTCGCGGTGGAGGGCGCGCAGCTCGTGCGGGGAGAGGTCGGCGATCCAGGGGTCGAGCTCGGGGTCGGCGACACGTGTGCCGTCGGGCTCGAGAACGCGGGCGACGTCGTCCACGTCGCTGATGTGCTCGGGGACTCCGCGGTCGGCGGCTCCGTGATCCGGCGTGGTATGGGTGTACGTCATCGTCTTCCCTCCAGGTGCGACCGGGGCTCCTCGTGAGAGCCGCGGCGGTCCGGGTGCCGGCAGCGGTGCCGACAGGCGCGACGGTACGCGCGGAATGCAGCCCGCTCAAGACCTCGTCGTCATATTGAGCACAGTGCCCATTGCGCTCGGCCTCGGCACTGCTAATGTTTCGCAGCATGAGCAAGCTCGACGCGGTCGACCTCGACCTCCTCCGCGCCCTGTCCGCTGATCCGCGCGCCACCGTCGTCGCGCTCGCCGAGAAGCTCGGACTCTCGCGCAACACCGTCCAGGCGCGCATGAGCCGCCTCGAGCGCGGGGGCGTGTTCCTGTCTTTCGAGCGCACGTTGTCGGCCGAGGCGCTCGGGTTCCCCATCGAGGCGTTCCTGCAGGTGACGGTGCGCCAGGCCGAGCTGCCGACGATCCGCGAACACCTCGCGAAGGTGCCCGAGGTGCTGCAGGCGCACGGCCTGAGCGGCCAGGTCGACCTGCTCGTCCGGGTCGCCTGCCGCGACACGCAGCACCTGTTCGACACCGACGCGCGGATCCTCGCGATCGAGGGCGTCGAACGCACCGAGACGTCGCTCGTGATGGGCGAGGTGATCGGCTACCGCGTCGGTCCGCTGATGGAGCTCGCCCGCGACGACGTCTAGCGAGCACCCGTCTTTTACGGGGCCGGTACCACCGCGATGCTCGCGGTCTCGGTCTTCTGCTCCGCCGGGCTCCCGGCATCCATCTTCACCAGCACGACTCCGACGAGGACCAGCGCCCCGCCCACGAACTGGATCGGCGCGGGAGCCTCCCCGAGCAGCAGCCAGGCGAAGCCCAGGGCGAAGAGCACCTCGCTGAGGCCCACGAACGACGCCAGCCGCGAGCCGATGAGCGGCACCGCGATCACCCCGAGCGCATAGCCGAGAGTGGTCGCCACCGCACCCACCCACAGCAGGGGCAGGATGCCGGGAACCTCGAACCCCGCGAGCGACACCGTGATCGAGGGGGCGGCGAAGGGCAGGATGCCGCTGCCCACGAGCAGCGCCATGACCAGTGTCCCGGTGAGCAGACCGCCGGCGGCGAGGGCGAGCGGCGGCAGGTCATCGCCGGCGCGTCCGGCGATGACGAAGTAGGCGGCCGCGCACACCGCGGCGCAGAGGGCGAAGACGGTGCCCAGCAGGTCGAAGCGTGCACCGCTGATGTCGACGACGAGCACCAGCCCGGCCATGGCGACGACCGAGCCGATCAGCACGGCTCTCGAGGGGGCGCGGCGCGTGCGCACCCACACGGCGAGCACGAGCAGCACCGGCGCGATGTACTGGATCAGCAGGGCCACGGCCACCGGCATCCGCTGCATGGCCGCGAAGTAGAACAGTTGGCATCCGGCTACGGCGGTCAGGCCGAACGCGAGGATCAGCAGGCCGTGGCGGCGCAGGAACCCCGGCTGCCGACGGATGGCCAGGACCAGCGCGGGCGAGAGCAGCAGGGCGGCGACGCCCATGCGCACGAGCAGGACGGTGCCGAGCGACCAGCCGCCGTCGAGCAGCGGCTTGACGAACGGCCCGCTGGACGAGAACGCCAGCGCCGAGGAGACGGCGATGAGCAGTCCGGTGACGGCTCCGGAGCCGTGGCGGGTGGCGCGAGGGAGGGTGAGGGACGACGTGGTCATGCGAAGCCTGCTGTCAGGAGTGAAGAGCGTTTACACTCGTGACAGTACGGCCCCCACCTGTCAGGAGTCAACATGGTCTTCATTCGTGACACCGAACTGGTGCTGCGCGCCGCCGTCGAACTGGTGAACACGCTGCCGCAGACCGATGCGAGCGGGGTCGACACGCTGGCCGAGGTCGCCGATCTCGAGGCGTTCACCGAACGGCACGGCTACACCGGCTCCCGCACCCGCGACGCGCGCGAGCTCGCCGCCGTGCGCGGCATCCGCCCTCGTCTGCTGGAGCTGTGGAGCGCCGATCGCGACGGCGCCGTACCGCTGGTCAACGCCATGCTCGCCGACGGGCGAGCGCTCCCCCAGCTCGTGCGGCACGACGGTATCGACTGGCACATCCACGCGAGCGATCCCGCCGATCCGCTGGCGACACGCATCCTGGTCGAGTCAGCGCTGGCGTTCGTCGACGTCATCCGCGCGGACGAGTACGCCCGGGTGCGCGTCTGCGACGCCGATGACTGCCACGGCGTCTACGTCGACTTCTCGAAGAACGGCTCGAAGCGATACTGCGACGGCGGCAACTGCGGCAACCGCATGAACGTCAACGCGTACCGCAAGCGCAAGGCGGAAGCGCCGGCCTGACGCTCGGACTGGCCCGGATGCACCGACGCACGGGACGCCCGAGCGCTCCGGTGCACCCCCCTCAGCGCACGAACCCTCTATTGGCGGATCCTGCGACCTTTGGGGGCCCCGGTGCACCCCATCTCAGCCCACGAACCCCCGGATCGCGGATGCCGCGGCCTCCGGCGTCTCGTAGTGGATCAGATGCCCCACCCCGGGGATCTCGACCAGCTCGGCGTCGGCGAAGAGGGTGGCGAGGTGACGCTCCGCCTCGATGGGGGTGATGTCGTCTTTCTCGGCGGCGATGAGCAGCGTCGGCTGCGTGATGCGTGGCGCGAACTCCCGCACGTCGTGCGACACGCTCGTCACGAACGCCTCATGCAGCACGTCGCGGTCGGCGAAGCGGGAGAAGTACTCGTCGTGCTGTTCGTGCACGAAGCGGCGCAGGTCGGGGTCGCGGGTCTTGGCCATCGCGTTACTCATCACCCGGACGATGAGAGCGTTCCGCAGCAGCGCTTCGCCGAGCGGTCGCGGCAGCTTCGCTCCGGCCAGGTAGTAGAACACCGCGAGTCGGGTCAGGATGCCGCGCGGCCCCTCGAGAGCCGGCGCGCCGATGGGGTTGACCAGGATCAGCTTCGGCGTCGACAACCCGCCGGCCACGGCCGCCGCCGACACGATCGATCCGAAGGAGTGGCCGAGCACGACGGCACCCGGACACACCGCCTCCACGAACGAGCGCAGCCACTCGGCGTACGTGTGGAGGTCGTGCGCACGGCCCGCGAGGGGCAACGTCTCGCCGAAGCCCGGCAGGTCGGGCGAGATGACCCGGATGCCACGGAGATGCGCGACGACCGGGTCGAGTCCGTGATGCTCGCCGCGGAATCCGTGAACCGCGACGATCGTCGTCTCGACATCGTCGTCGCCGTACACCCAGTAGGCGGTGGTCCCCCCGAGCACCGGGATCTCGCGACGCTCGACGGGGATCGCGGCGAGGAGGTCGGCGTACGGGTTCGGCATGGGGTCGAGTCTAGAAGGGGCGTCCGACATGGGCCTGTGCGCGCGCCCGGGTGCCCTTCGGCAGCCCCTCACCGCGCCGCCGAGCCCCCGGCCGCCCGCGCCTCGGCGCGCCGGACGCAGCGTTCCCGCGCTCCGACCGCACCGTGAGGCATCGACCCCTCCTCCCCCGTGCTCCGCCCTCCCGGCATCCGTCCACGGTCTGCGCGCCTGGACGGCGATGTCGGACCCTCGTTCTACGGTGACCCCATGACCACGTGGCAGGCCGAGCCGCTCCCCCTCTTCCAGACGCCCGAGTGGGCGCGCCTCATCGGCGTGTTCGATCTCGAGACCACCGGGATCGACGTCCGGAACGACCGGATCGTCACCGCGCACGTCGGCGTCCTCGATGCCGACGGCAACGTCGTCGATGCGCGCGACTGGCTGGCCGACCCCGGCGTCGTGATCCCCGACGGCGCTGCCGCGATCCACGGCATCACGACCGAGCGGGCACGGGCCGAGGGTGCCTCCGCGCCGCGCGTGGTCGCCGAGGTCGTCGACGCCCTCGAGGCCCTGTTCGCCGCGGGCATCCCGGTCGTGGCCTACAACGCGCCGTTCGACTTCTCGCTGCTGAAGAACGAGGCCCTGCGTCACGGCGTCGCCCCGATCGCCGCGCCCTCGCCGGTCATCGACCCTCTCGTCGTCGACAAGACGTTCGACCGCTACCGGCGGGGCAAGCGCACGCTGTCCGTCGTCGCCGAGCACTACGCCGTTCCCCTCGAATCGGCTCACGAGGCCTGCGCCGACGCCGTCGCGGCGGGCCGTCTCGCCCTGGCGCTGGCCGAGAGATTCGGCCCCTGGCTGCCCGCCACCCTCGACGAACTCCACACCCGCCAGATCGCCTGGGCCCGCGCGCAGGCTGCGAGCCTCACCGAGTACTTCGTCGAGATCGGCCGGCTGGATGCCACGGCTCCCGCGATCGACGGGGCGTGGCCGATCCGCTGACGTCGACCCGTCGATGCCCCGAGCGTCGGCATCCCTCCTCTCTGCATCCTCTGTGACAGATCCCGTCCTCGTCCGACACCCTCACGAAACGTGAGGCGCCTACGGTGGCGACAACCGCCTCGGCGCCGACCTCCCGAGCGACGCTGCCGGATCTCCTGAACGGACGACAGAACACATGCGCCACGAACCGACAGCGACGCTCCCGCGCGGCCTCGCACTCCGCCGCTCTCTCCTCGCCGTCGGCGCGGCCCTGCTCGCGGCGGGACTCGTCTCCTCCGCCGTGACACCCGCGCAGGCCGACGACGCCGTCGACGGCGCGCGCACGGCGGGAGACACGATGTTCCCGAACGTCGGCAACGGCGGCTACGACGCCCTCGACTACGACATCGACCTCGCGTGGACCCCGGATGCCGTGCAGACCGGCCAGGTCATGGCGGGCAGCCTCGTCGCGACCTCGACGATGACGGCCCGCGCCGCAGCTCCCCTGCGGAGCCTCTCGCTCGACTTCGAGGGGCTCGTGGTCGACGCCGTCACCGTGAACGGAGCCCCCGCCGCGTGGCAGCGCGACGTCGACGCGGGAGCCATCCGACACAAGCTCATCGTCACGCCGGCCAGTCCCATCAACGGGCAGTTCTCGGTGTCGGTCGCCTACCACGGCGTCCCCGTGGCGCACGTCGACGCGGACGGGTCGTACGAGGGGTGGAACGCCACCACCGACGGTGCGACGATGCTCGGTCAACCCATCGGCAACATGACCGGTTTCCCTCACAACAACACCCCGGCAGACAAGGCGACGTACTCGATCTCCCTCGACGTGCCCACGACCCTCGCCGACGTGACAGGGGCGGGAGCGGCCCCGGCGGCCGCGGTCAGCAACGGCGAGCTCCTCTCCCGGACCCCGTCGAGCGACGGCACCCGCACGACCTGGCAGTGGCAGCAGACGAAGCAGATGGCATCCGAACTGGTCATCATCTCGATCGGACGCTACGACGTCATCGAGTCGACGGTCGCCCTCCGCGACGGACGGACCATCCCTGCCTGGTCTTTCGCGGACTCCGCCCTCCCCGCCGCGAACAAGGCGACCGTGACCGCGGCGGTCGACCAACTCGGACCGGTCATCCGCAACCTCGAGACGATCTACGGCCCCTATCCCGGTCAGAGCGCCGGTGTCGTGGTCGACAGCGTCCCCCGCGGCATCAACTACGCCCTCGAGACGCAGGATCGGTCGTTCTTCCCCTCCTCGATCGATTTCAGCACCCTCGTCCACGAGCTCGCGCACCAGTGGTACGGCAACAACGTCTCCCCCACGACGTGGACCGACATCTGGATCGCGGAGGGCATGGCCACATGGGCCGAGACGTTCTCCGACGGCAGCGACGGGTTCGGCCAGGGCACAGCGACGCGCGAGGTGTGGTTCGACTCGTGGAACGGCACACCGGCGTCGGACGAACGCTGGGGTATCGCCCCCGGGGCGCAGACCGACTCGGCCAGCCTCTACGACTTCCAGACGTACACCCGCTCGGCGCAGTTCTGGGCGGCCCTCCGGGTCGCGATCGGCGATGACGCGTTCTTCTCGGTCGTGAAGCAGTGGCAGACGGACTTCGCGGGCACGAGCAGGACCGGCGCCGACCTGCTGGCCCTCTCCGAGAACGTCTCGGGTCGCGACCTGAAGGCGTTCTACCAGGACTGGATCCTGGATGCCGACAAGCCGGCGTGGCCCGACCAGTTCGAGCTGTCCCTGACCACCGTCGCGACGGCGCCTCTCGAGCGCGGAGCCTCGCTGAGCTACACCCTCAGCGCCGAGAACACCGGACTCGTTCCGCTCGCTTCCTCGACCGCGTCGCTCGATCTCTCGGGCGTCCTGAATCGCGCCTCGATCGATGCCGCGACGCTGCCCGCCGGAACGAGCCTGACCGGCGACGAGCTGGTGTGGACCATCCCCGCGACCGACCCGGGTCTGACCGCCACGGCGTCGTTCGAGGTCGAGGTCGACGACGACGCCTCGGGCGGCACGCTGACCGCGCAAGCCACCGCGAGCCTCGGAGGCACGTGCGCCTCGTGCGCGAGCAGCCTCGCCGTACAGCAGTACGCGGTGGATGCGGAGGCTCCCGTGATCACCGGCGACACCGCGGTAGGCTCCACGCTCTCGGCGACGACCCCCGGGTGGACCGCGGGCACGGAGTTCGCGTACTCGTGGGCGATCGATGGGACCGCGGTTCCGGATGCCACGGCCTCGACCTTCGTGATCGCGCCCGCCGCCGAGGGGCGCACGGTGACGGCCACCGTGACCGGATCGCGTGCGGGGTACCTCGACCAGACGCGCACGAGCGCCCCCGTCGGGCCGGTCGTCGCGGCGGCTCCCCTCCCGGGCGCTCCCTCGCCGACTGCGTCGACGGCGGCGCCCGTTCCCGTCGGCGGGCAGCTCGGCATGACCGGAACGGAGGCGCCGATCGCGGCGATCCTGTGGGCGACCGGGGCGCTGGTTGCGGGTGCCGCTCTGTCGGTGGTGACGCTGCGACGCCGCCGGGTCGCGCGCGGACCCGACACGTTCTGATTCGCAGGTGACGAAACGCCCTCGCCTCCTCGATTGCCGGGGCGGGGGCGTTTCGTCGCGGGGAGGGTGCGTGCGTGACGAGACGCCCCGCCTCCCGGACCCGATGTCGGAGGTCCCCGATACCGTTCAGCCATGACCCGAACCGCACGTCCCGCAGACCGGCCGACGCCGGTGTTCCGGGCGTGCGATGGAGCGCCCTGGCCGACGCATGACGAGCTCGATCCGGATGCCGAGTGGGCAGCACTTCGCGAGAGCGGCGACGTCGAGTGGTGGACCGGTATCCAGCCTCAACCCGCAGATGTGGGCGAGTTGTTCGAGATCGAGAGCCTGCTCGATCGGAGTGACGGCACCGGGCACTCGGCATCCGACCTCGACGCGCGACTCGGCCATCTCGAGTCCGTCGTCAGCGAGCGCCAGCGGGCCACGGCCGAGGAATACCGGCTGATCCTCTCGATCCTCGACGACGCCGCGGTCGATCCCGCACCCTGGGTCGGACCCGACCCCACTCTCGACCCCGCCTGGCACGACGCCCGCGGCCGCACGCCCCGAGCCGTCCAGCGCGACCGCGTCGACCTGGCGGAACGGGCCGCCGTTGCGGAGATCGCCGTGCGGCTGCATCTGTCGGAGCAGACCGTGCGTACGCGCGCCGCGCACGCACGCACACTCGTCGGCGGCTGCCCGCAGCTCTGGTCAGCGTTCAGCCACGGTCGCATCTCCGAGAAGCATGCCGTCGACGCAGCGCGCCTGGCGGCGACCCTCCCCGCGGGCGATACGGGTGCCTTCCTCCGCTTCGACGACGGAGCGTGCACCCAGGCGCTCATCCTTCCGCCCGCGAAGTTCGCCGTCGCCGCGCGGGCGGTGCGCGAGCGTGTTCACGCCGAGTCACTCGAGTCGCGGCACCGTCGCGTCGCCGGCGACCGTGGAGTGTGGCTGACGCCGGAACTCGACGGTATGGCCACGATTCACGCGCTCCTGCCTGCCGATCGCGCGAAAGCGGTCATGTCCCGGCTCGATCAGGCGGCGCGTCACCTCCGCGCGTGCGCCGACGAGGATCGCACGCTGATGCAGCTGCGGGCGGACGCCTTCGCCGACCTCGTCACGATGACGAGCGACGACGGGCCGGTTTCGGCCGGGGGTCGCAGCACAGCCAACGAGGCAACGGCCGCTGAAGCGCCGACCCCGAATACAACCTCGACTCTGCGAACCTTCCGCGGCGCTCCCCCGGCGGCCGTCGTCGTCACGATCCCGGCGCTGACGCTCCTCGGCCACGACGTCGGGCCGGCGACCCTCGAGGGATACGGACCGATCGACCTCGACACCGCCAAGCGACTCGCGGGCAAGGCGACGTCATGGATCCGGCTCCTCACGCACCCCGTCACCGGCGCCCCGCTCGTGCTCGACCGCAAGACCTATCGCGTACCGGTCGCCCTTCGTCGCTGGCTCGGCGTCACCTCGCCCACCTGCGTCTTTCCCGGTTGCGGCCGCGCCGCACGAGACTGCGACATCGATCACCGGACCGCGTGGGCCGACGGCGGCACCACCGACGACGACAACCTCGACCCGAAGTGCCGACATCACCATCGACTCCGTCACGAAACGCGATGGACCCCCGCTCGCGATCCCGGCTCGGGCGCCCTGAGCTGGACCTCGCCGCTCGGCGTCCGGTACGACACCGATCCGCCCCCGTTCTGACGCCGCTCGCACGCGTCTCGCTTCGTCGCACGCCTCTTGTTTGACGTCTCACGCGCCGGACTGTTGCCCCGTATGTGGCGCGCCGGGAGGCTCCGGCCGCGGCTCAGTCGAGTCCGCGGTTCCGCACGACTCCCCCGTCTCTGCCTCCCTTTCGCGCTGTTCCTCCCCCGCTTCCGTTCACCCTTCGTCGAGTGACCGCACCAAACGGGCCGGAGCCGTCGCGCGATACGAGGCGTCGATCAACTCAGCCGCTTCGTCGGGGTCGACCGCGTCGAGCTCGACGCCGATCCATCCCTTCGGGCCGAGGTAGGCGGGGATGAAGCACCGCGGGTCCTCGCGGTACGCGGGAGCGTCGTTCGGGTCAGGCTTGACCAGCACGGCATGATCGTGAGCCACCCACGACCCGTCTATGCGCTCGCTTCCGCCGAAGTAGCAGAACGAACGTCGGACGAAGAAGTTCGGCCGACCGTGACTGATCCGTTCGGAAGCCTCGGGGTACGCAAGACACACGGCACGGACCCAGGTCAGGGCCTCATCGTCATCGTCGAACATGCGGGGATGCGCCACCCGCTCATGCTGCCACCGACAGCGACATCGAACCAGACCCGTCAGCGAGCCGAGCCGTCAACGCACGCAGCGGGTCGGGTTGCGCGGCACTCGCAGAGAAACGTCACAGCGGTCCTTCGATGCTCCGTCGGTTCCTGATAGACGCTCCTGCTGCGAGACCGCCCCACCCCGACAACTCCTCGCGGGGAAACGAAGAAACCCCCCGTCCCGAAGGACGAGGGGCTCTCGTAGCGAATCCGCTGAAATTCAACGACCGCCGAAGTTCTTGAAGCGCTGGTTGAACTTCTCGACACGACCGGCCGAGTCCATGATGCGCTGCTTGCCCGTGTAGAAGGGGTGCGAGGCCGACGAGATTTCCACGTCGATGACGGGGTACTCCACGCCGTCGAGCTCGATCGTCTTGTCGCTGGAGACGGTCGAACGGGTGAGGAACGTGTCGCCCGAGCCGAGGTCGCGGAACACGACGGCCTTGTACGTGGGGTGGGTGTCAGTCTTCATGGGAGGTCCTTTGAGAAGTGGTGTCCTGGATTCTGCCAGGACGTCAAAGTCTGCGGCGCCGGAGGCACCAACAGGAGAGTCTACCAGGCCGGGGTCCGAGCGACGGCCAGCCGGGCATCGAACCACGATGCCGACACCCCGACGTGTGGCACTCGGGCCCGCCGCACATCAGCCGAGACCAGACCCCTGAACCGGACTCCCCGCCTCACACCGCCCGCGCGGCGTAACGCCCACCCTCGTGGGTGAGCGCGATCTCCAGGCCGAAAGTCGCCGTCAGGTTCTCTGCGGTCAGGGCCTCACCGAGGGGACCGGATGCCACGACCTCGCCGTCACGCAGCAGCAGCACGTGCGTGAACCCGACGGGGATCTCCTCGACGTGGTGGGTGACCATGACCATCGCGGGCGTCGTCGGCGCCTGGGCGTACCCGGACAGCAGACCTAGAAGCTCCTCGCGGGCGCCGAGATCGAGGCTCGCCGTGGGCTCGTCGAGCAACAGCAGCTCGGGGTCGGTCATGACGGCGCGAGCGATCTGCACGCGCTTCTGCTCGCCATCGCTCAGCGTGCCGAACGTGCGGTCGGCGAGGTGGTCGAGCTTCCACTCGGCGAGCACCCGCAGCGCGCGTCGCTCGTCGATGTCGTCGTAAGCCTCACGCCAACGCCCGACGACCGAGAAGGCCGCGGTCAGGACGACGTCGAGAACCGTCTCCTCCGGCGGCACGCGACGGGCCATCGCCGACGAGGCGAACCCGATCCGCGGACGCAGTTCGAACACGTCGGTTCGTCCGAGCCGCTCGCCGAGGATCGTCACCGCACCGGACGTGGGGTGCAGCAGGGTGTCGGCGAGCTGCAGGACGGTGGTCTTACCGGCGCCGTTCGGTCCGAGGACGACCCAGCGTTCGTCGTCCGCGACCGTCCAGTCGAGGTGGGACACGATGTCCCGACCGTTGCGGCGGACGACGACATCGGAGAACTCCAGCACCTGCGGCATGCGGCTAGCCTAGCCGCGCGCGACCCCCGCCCCGGGCGAGACGCGGCGGCTGGGGACAGCCGATCGCGCCCGATCCGCCCTCGGCGCGCGGAGCTCCGAGCGCCACCCGGCTACCTCCCCGCGACCTCCGCGTACAGCGCCGCGGTGGTCTCGGCGATCGCCGCCCAGCTGAAGTCGTCGATGGCCCGCTGACGACCCGCCTGCCCGTAGGCGCGAGCCGTGTCGGCATCCGTCACGACCTCGGTGAGCACGCGGGCCAGGTCGGAGACGAAGCGCTCGGGATCCACGGGCGTTCCCGTACCGTCCTGCACCTGCTCGATGGGCACGAGTCGGCCGGTGACGCCGTCGACGACGACCTCGGGGATGCCACCGGTCGCGGTCCCCACGACCGCCGCACCGCACGCCATCGCCTCGAGGTTCACGATGCCCAGCGGCTCGTACACCGACGGGCACACGAACGTCGTCGCGGAGGTCAGGATCGCGCACAGCTCGCTGCGCGGCAGCAACCGGTCGATCCAGACGACGCCGTCACGCGTCGCCTGCAGCCCGCGCACCAGCTCCTGCACCTCGGCCATGATCTGGGGGGTGTCAGGCGCACCCGCGCACAGGATCAGCTGCACATCCTTCGGCAGGCGCTCGGCGGCGCGCAGCAGGTACGGCAGACCCTTCTGGCGCGTGATGCGCCCGACGAAGACGACCGAGGGACGCGACGGATCGATGCCGACCGACGCGAGGAAGTCGTCATCCGACACCGGATGCCACGACTCGGTGTCGATGCCGTTGTAGATGACGCGCACCTTGGCGGGATCCAGCGACGGGTAGCTGCGCAGGATGTCGTCGCGCATGCCCGAGCTCACCGCGACGACGGCGGCGGCGCCCTCGTAGGCGGTCTTCTCGATGTAGCTCGACACCGCGTACCCACCGCCGAGTTGCTCGGCCTTCCAGGGCCGCAGCGGTTCGAGGCTGTGGGCGGTGACGACGTGCGGGATGCCGTGGAGAAGGGATGCCAGGTGGCCGGCGAAGTTCGCGTACCAGGTGTGCGAGTGCACCACGTCGGCGCCCGCGACGTCGGAGACGATCTCGAGGTCGGTGCCGAGGGTCTGGATCGCGCCGTTCGCTGAGGCCAGCTCGGCCGGCACGCCATAGGCGGTCGTGTCGGCTTCGTCGCGCGGAGCGCCGAAGGCGCGAACCTGCACCTCGGTGCCCTCGGAACGCAACGCCTTCACCAGTTCCGTGGCGTGGACCCCGGCTCCCCCGTAGATCTCCGGCGGGTACTCCTTGGTCACGATGTCGACGCGCATGAGACGAACCGTAGTACAGCGCGCGGCGCGCCGTACACGTATACCTGCATCCCCCCGCGACCCCTAGTGTGGTGCCATGCCTGCAGCGCCGAAGGTCTTCGGAATCATCCTCGCCGGCGGCGAGGGAAAGCGACTCATGCCCCTTACGGCCGATCGCGCGAAACCCGCCGTCCCGTTCGGCGGCCAGTACCGCCTGATCGACTTCGCGATCTCGAACTTGATCAACTCGGGCCTCAGACAGCTGGTCGTGCTGACGCAGTACAAGTCGCACAGCCTCGACCGCCACATCTCGCAGACGTGGCGCATGTCGCCGATGCTGGGCGCCTACGTCGCGTCCGTGCCCGCGCAGCAGCGCCTCGGCAAGCGGTGGTTCTCCGGGTCGGCCGATGCGATCCTCCAGTCGATGAACCTCATCCGCGATGAGAAGCCCGACATCGTCGCCGTCATCGGTGCCGACCACGTCTACCGCATGGACTTCAATCAGATGCTCGATGCGCACATCGCCTCCGATGCGCGCGCCACCATCGCCGGCATCCGTCAGCCCATCGGACTCGCGAATCAGTTCGGCGTCATCGACACCGATCCGACCGACCCGACGAAGATCCGCGAGTTCCTCGAGAAGCCGCAGAACCCGACCGGGCTCGCCGACGCCCCCCACGAAGTGCTCGCCTCGATGGGCAACTACATCTTCGACGCCGACGCACTGGTCGAAGCCGTGACCCACGACGGCGAGCTGCCGACCTCGGCGCACGACATGGGCGGCGACATCGTGCCCTACTTCGTCAATCGCGGCGAGGCGGCCGTCTACGACTTCCAGCGCAACGACGTTCCGGGCTCCACGCCGCGTGACCGCTCCTACTGGCGCGACGTGGGCACGATCGAGTCGTTCTACGACGCCCACATGGATCTGATCTCCACCCTCCCGATCTTCAACCTGTACAACACGGACTGGCCGATCTACTCGCAGACGTTCAACGCCCCGCCGGCGAAATTCGTGCGCGACTCGGTCGGACGCATCGGCAACGCGATCGACTCGATCGTCTCGCTCGGTTCGGTTCTGTCGGGCACGCACCTCGAGCGCAGCGTCGTCGGACCGTGGGCCCTCGCCGGCGGTGGCTCGACGATCACCGACTCGGTGCTCTTCGACAGCGTGCAGGTCGGCGCGGGAGCGCGCATCCACCGTGCGATCCTCGACAAGAACGTCGTGCTCGAGCCCGGCGCGACCATCGGTGTCGACCGCGACCGCGACCTCGCCCGCGGCTTCACGGTCACCGAGACGGGCATCACCGTCGTCGGCAAGGACGTTCACGTCCACGCGTGAGCTGAGCCGGATCCCGGATGCCGAGGATTCCGGATGCCGAAGGGGCGGTGACCGCGGTGGTCACCGCCCCTTCGGCATCCTGATCCGGTGGCGCTCAGGCACCCACACGCGGGAACGCATCACGGCTGCTCAAACACCCACACGCGCGAACGCGTCACGGCTGCTCAGGCACTCACGCGCGCAACGCCTCACGACTGGTCAGACACCCACACGCGCGAACGCGTCACGGCTGATCACCGCCTTCGCGTCGCGCCGGTTCAGACACCCACGCGCGCGAACGCGTCGCGGCTGATGCCCTTCTCGAGCACGGCCTTCGACCACTCGCGGGCACTGTGCAGGCTGTGGTCGCGGTAGTTGCCACAGCTGTACGCGTCGGTGCCGGGTACGTCGTCCCACTGCACGTCTTCGGCGATCGTGCGCAGCGAGTCGGAGATCGCGTCGACAAGGGATGCCACATCGGGCTCGCCCCACATGATCACGTGGAAGCCGGTGCGGCATCCGAACGGCGAGATGTCGATGAGTCCGTCGATGCGGTCGCGTACGAGGCTCGCGAGCAGGTGCTCGATGGTGTGCAGCCCCGCGGTGGGGATCTCGCCCTCGTTCGGCTGCACGAGACGCAGATCGAAGTTCGAGATGACGTCGCCGCGCGGTCCCGACTCGGAGCCGATCAGGCGCACGTACGGTGCCAGCACGGCGGTGTGGTCCAGGGTGAAGCTCTCGACGTCAGCCATGGGGGGTCCCTTCTCGGAGGTCTGGGGTACCGGAAGAGCCTACGCGCGCCCGCCGACATCGACGTCGGTGTGCGACACGGAACGACCCGGAAGTCACTGTGACGCCGTCCGGGCCTGTCCGGCGTCCGGGCCCGTCGGCACGCTGCCCCTCGCGATCGGCGAGCAACTACGCGACCCGCTAGGGTCGAGCGCGTGCCTGCGCCCGCCCGCTTCCTCGTCGTGCTCGACGCCGACTCCACCCTGATCCGCAACGAGGTCATCGAACTCCTCGCCGACGAAGCCGGTCGCGGCGCCGAAGTCGCCGCCGCCACCGAAGCCGCCATGCGCGGAGAGGTCGACTTCGCCACCAGCCTGCGTTCCCGGGTGAAAGCGCTGACCGGCGTCTCCACCGACGCGTTCGCTCGCGCGATCGCCCGTATCGAGCCCACCCCGGGTGTGCGCGAGCTCATCACCGCGGTCCACGAGCGCGGCGGAGTCGTCGGCGTGGTCTCGGGCGGCTTCCACGAGGTACTCGACACCATCGCCCCCGACCTGGGCGTCGACGTCTGGCGTGCGAACCGCCTCGCGGCATCCGAGGGAGCGCTCACGGGCGAGGTCGACGGGGGGATCGTGGATGCCACGGCCAAAGCCGAGACGCTGCAGGCGTGGGCCGCCGAACGCGGCGTTCCGCTCGCGCTGACATTCGCGATCGGCGACGGCGCGAACGACCTCGAGATGATGGCGGTCGCGGGCCTGGGGCTGGCCTTCAACGCGAAGCCCGCCGTGCGCGAGCGCGCCGATCTCGTGATCGACGCCGTCGACCTCGCCGAAGTCATCGCCCTGCTGCCTCGCTGACCCCATCGCGCGACGCCCGTCCCGAAACCTGCCCGCGCGAAAGACGTCCGCCGTCGCGATGTGCCGGAGCCCGCAGAGGCGCCCGCCACCCGCTCCCGCCGGTCCGTCGGCGGCTCCTCTTCCCGATGTCGGAACCCCGTCCTACGCTCCGAGCATGGACATCATCCTCGTACCCGGACTCTGGCTCACCGCGTCGTCGTGGGACGACATCGTCCCGGCGCTCGAGGCGGCAGGGCACAGACCGCACCCGTTGAGCATGCCGGGCCCCGCGGTCGGCGACCTGGTCATCGACGACTGGGTCGACGCCGTCGTCTCGGAGGTCGACCGTCTCGATCCGCCCGTCGTGCTCATCGGGCATTCCGGCGGGGGCAACGTCGTGTGGGGTGCCGCCGACCGGCGCCCCGAGCGCATCGCCCGCGTCATCCTGGTCGACACGATCGTGCCGCACCCCGGGGCCATGATCTCGGAGTTCCCCGTCGACGACGGCGTGGTGCACTTCCCGGGCTGGGACTTCTTCGATCACGACGACGTGGCCGACATCGACGACGAGACGCGTCGCCGCACCGCGGAACAGGTGGTCGACGTTCCCGGGCGGGTGCCGACCTCCCCGATCACCCTCGGTGACGACCGTCGATTCTCCGTGCCCGTCACGATCCTGTCCGGTCAGCTCGACGCCGAATCCCTGCCGCGCGTGCTCGCGGACTGGGGCGCCTATGCCGAAGAGCTCGGTCGCATCGACGACGTAGAGGTCGTGCACCTCGGTTCGGGCCACTGGCCGCAGTTCTCGCAACCTGCGGAGTTCGCGGAGAAGCTGGTGGCGGCGGTTCGGTGACACCTCCGTCGGCGCTGACCCGGTGCGCCCGTCCGCGAGATCTCGCGTCCGCGCGACGGTCCCGTGCCCTCAGGTCACGAGGCCTCGGTGCCGTGCGTCAGTGACCCATCCCGAGACCACCGTCGACGGGGATGACGGCGCCCGAAATGTACGCGGCATCGTCTCCGGCCAGCCACGTGACGACACCGGCGACCTCGTCGGGCGTGGCGAAACGTCCGGCAGGGATGCTCTTCTTGTACTCCGCCTGCGTTTCAGCGGGCAGTTCGGCGGTCATGTCGGTCTCGATGAACCCGGGCGCGACGACATTCGCGGTGATGCCGCGCCCGCCGAGCTCGCGGGTCAGCGAACGGGCGAAGCCGACGAGGGCGCTCTTGGAAGCGGCGTAGTTGATCTGCCCCGCCGACCCGTAGAGGCCGACGACGCTGGAAATGAGGATGACCCGACCCCAGCGCGCCTTCAGCATGCCCTTCGACGCCCGCTTCACCACGCGGAAAGCCCCGCCCAGGTTGGTGCTGACCACGCTGTCGAAGTCGTCTTCGCTCATGCGCAGCAGAAGGGTGTCTTTGGTCACCCCGGCGTTCGCGACGACCACGGCGATCGGACCCAGCTCAGTCTCGACCTGCGAGAAGGCGGCGTCCACAGCGGCCGCGTCGGTCACATCGGCACGGACGGTGAGCGTTCCCTCGGGGCCCTCACCCGACCGGGCGGTCACGGCGACCTTCCACCCCTCGGCGACGAAACGCTCGGCGATGGAACGACCGATGCCCCGGTTTCCTCCGGTGACGACGACGACGCGGTCCTGGGACATGGTGACACTCCTGTGCGTGCGGGGACGTAACCGGCCCAGCCTAGCGAGCGCCGCCCCGCGCCGACGGCGGCCCGCGGATGGCCGAGCAGGGCACGGGTTTGACACAGCCCGAGCGGCGCTGGAACGCTGGAACGCAGCACGACGAAAGGCGACCCGTGAGCGACGACCGCACCAACGACCCCTCCCCGTACGGGCACACACCCGAAGCGACCGGCACGGGGGCGACGGGTCCCGACGCAGCGTCTCGTCCGACGGGCGACGGCGTGCCCCCGGCACCTCCTTACGCCGCTCCCCCGGCACCGGGCAGCGGCACCCCCTCGGCGGGGTACGCCGCCCCGCCTGCCCCGGCTTACGGCGAGCCCGCCTACCCGGCACCCGCGTACGACCCGTCTGCTCCCGCCGCCGCCGCACCGGCCTACGGCCAGCAGGACTACGGCCAGCAGACCTACGGCCAGCAACCGTACGGCCAGCAGCCCTATGGCGGGCCCGCCTACGGCTACGGCACCGCCGCGCGCATCAACCCGCTGGCGATCGTCGCGCTCGTGTCGTCGCTCGTGGGTCTGTTCGCCATTCCGGTCATCGGGCAGATCGTCGGCATCATCACCGGCCACATCTCGCTGAAGCAGATCAAGACGACGGGCGAACGCGGACGCGGCATGGCCCTGTCGGGTGTGCTCATCGGCTACATCAGCCTCGGGCTCGGCATCCTCCTCATCATTCTGGCGGCCGTCATCATCGGCGTCACCGGGGGAAGCGACATGCGCTACGGCGCTTGAGCACCCCTTCGACCTCTGCGGGTAGCGTCCATCGGGCGGCACCCCCAGCAGTGTCGGCAACGCTTGTCATGACGTCGAGACGACGCCCGCGAGAACGCGCCGCCCCCCTCGCCGACGGGCGTACCCTGAGACCACTGTGAAGACAAACCGCGCCCAGTCTGCGACGTCGCTCCCCAAGGCACCTCGGGAGAGCGCCGACGGTCGTTTCGCCAAGTACATGCTGATGATGGGCATCCGCATCGGGTGCTTCCTCGCAATGGCCCTCATCACGCCGTACGGCTGGTACACGTTCGTCTTCGCCGCGGGCGCGATCTTCCTGCCCTACGTGGCCGTGATCGTGGCGAACGTGGGCGAGGACGCCGCCGAGACGACGGCGATCAACCCGGAGCGTGCAATCGAGGCTCCGCGCCCGGCGCCGGCCGCCGCCGCCGTCGATCCCGACGCGCCGCTGGTCATCCGCATCGCCGAGACTCCGGGCATCAACCCCCCGCGCGACGACCGGTCGTGACCGACGCACCGAACACGTCCCCCGAACAGACGGGGTCCCTCGATCAGGCGGCGTCCGACCGACGGACCGCACTCCCCGAACAGACGGGACCTGGCGGTCAGGCGTCGTTCGGCCAACCGACCGCAGTCCCCGATCAGACGGGATCTGCTGGTGAGGCGGCGTCCGAACAACCGACCACACTCGCCGAAGCGGCAGCAGCCGTCGAGCGGACCGTGTGCTCGCGCGCCGGATGCCGTGACCTGGCCATCTGGGCCCTTCGCTGGCGCAACCCCCGCATCCACGCGGCCGACCGCCGCAAGACATGGGTCGCGTGCGACGAACACGTCGTGTACCTCCGGGAATTCCTGAGCGCGCGTGACTTCCCGGTCGAGGTCGCCGCCCTTGCGGCGCGACCCGAGTGAATGCTCGCGCGACAGTTCCTGAGCGCACGGGATTTCCCCGTCGAGGGGACCGTCGGCACGACCGGCGTGAGCGCACGTACAGGCCGAGCGACGTACCCTGGAAGCGTGGCGAGGGAGGATGACGTGAGCGATTTCGCAGCGCGTGTCATCGGAGACCGCACGTGAGCGCCCGCGAGACACCCGCCGCCGCCCGGTGGGCGATGTACGTCGGCGTCGCAATCCTCTTCGCCATCGCGTGCGCATTCCTGTCGAACTGGCAGTTCTCGCGTAACGCCGAGCGCACCGAGCAGCTGCAGCTCGTCGAGAACAACTACGACGCGGCTCCCGTCGCGCTGGGGCAGTTGCTGGCGGCCGGAGCCGAGCTGAACCCGGCAGACGAATGGCGCCCGGTGCGCCTCGAGGGCCGCTACCTCGCCGATGAGCAGCTCCTCGTGCGCAATCGCGCGCACGGCGGCTCCGCTGCCTACGAGCAGCTCGTGCCCTTCCGTCTCGACGACGACCGCGTCGTCCTCGTCGACCGCGGATGGCTACCACCGGGCAACAGCCAGTCGGCGCCCGACGAGATCCCCGCGCCGCCGGCGGGCGAGGTCACCGTTGAGGTGCGCCTGCGCCCCGGCGAGGCGGCCCCCACCTCGGGTCGATCGGCCGAGCCCGGCCAGGTGCCGACGATCAACCTCGGGTTGGTCGCCGAGCAGACGGGGCCGCTCGAACAGGGGGCCTACGGACTGCTGATGTCGGAGACCCCCGCCCCGGCGACGGCCCCGTTCACCATCGACCCGCCGAGCAACGATCCGGGCCCCTACCTCTCGTACGCGATCCAGTGGATCCTGTTCGCGGTGATGGGTTTCGCCTTCATCGGCTACGTCATCGTGAACGAGCGCAGGCTCCGTCGAGAAGACGCCGAAGACGCCTCCGCTCCGGTCGCGGCGGTCGAGACCGTGCCGAGGGAAGCCCGCCGCGTCGACCCGGTCGCCCTGCACCGTCTGCGGAAGCGTCCGCGCGACCGCGACGCCGACGACGAAGACGCCCTGCTCGACGCCCGTTGATCTCACGGACGCCGGCTACCCGGCATCCATCCGCTCCGAACGCGTGCACGCCCGGGTGATCGGGCGAGGGCGAGGCGGCGGCGATCAGACGCGGGAGAGCACACGAGCGTGACCAGGCCCGCGTCACCAGGCCAGCGTCACCAGGCCAGCGTGATCAGCCGAGCGTGATCAGGCGAGCGTGATCAGATCGGCGTAGTCGCGGCCCCAGATGTCTTCGACACCGTCGGGCAAGATCAGAACACGCTCGGGGTTCAGCGCCTCGACGGCACCCTCGTCGTGCGAGACGAGCACGACGGCGCCCTCGTAGTGCGCCAGCGCACCGAGGATCTCCTCGCGCGAGGCGGGGTCGAGGTTGTTCGTCGGCTCATCGAGCAGCAGCATGTTCGCCGACGACACCACCAGCGTCGCGAGCGATAGGCGCGTCTTCTCGCCACCCGAGAGGACCCCTGCGGGCTTGAGCACGTCGTCGCCGACGAACAGGAACGATCCGAGTACCTTGCGGGCCTCGGTCGCGGTGATGTGGGGCGCGGCCGACATCATGTTGTCGAGCACGGACCGCGAGACGTCGAGGTTCTCGTGCTCCTGCGCGTAGTAGCCGATCTTCAGGCCGTGACCGGGCTCGAGCTGGCCGGTGTCGGGCTGGTCGACGCCCGCGAGGATGCGCAGCAGCGTCGTCTTACCGGCGCCGTTCAACCCCAGGATCACCACGCGCGAGCCGCGGTCGATCGCAAGGTCGACGTCGGTGAAGATCTCCAGCGACCCGTACGACTTCGACAGACCGGACGCCATGAGCGGCGTCTTGCCGCACGGGGCGGGCTTGGGGAAGCGGAGCTTGGCGACCCGCTCGTCCTGACGAACCTCGTCGAGCCCCGACAGCATCTTCTCGGCACGCGCGACCATCTGGTGCGCGGCAGCGGCCTTCGAAGCCTTCGCGCCGAAGCGCGCGGCCTGCAGCTGCAGCGCCGTGGCCTTCTTCTCGACGTTGACGCGCTCCTTCTTGCGGCGTTCTTCGTCGGCCACCCGCTGGCGCAGGTAGTTCTTCCAGTTCATGTTGTAGATGTCGATGACCTGGCGGTTGGCATCCAGATAGAAGACGCGGTTCACCGTCTCGCCGACGAGTTCGACATCGTGCGAGATGACGATGAGACCGCCCTTGTAGCCCTTGAGGAACTCGCGCAGCCACACGACGCTGTCGGCGTCGAGGTGGTTGGTCGGCTCGTCGAGGATCATCGTGCGGGCGTCCGAGAACAGGATGCGCGCGAGCTCGATGCGACGACGCTGCCCACCCGACAGCGTCTTCAGCTGCTGATCGAGGATGCGGTCGGGAAGCGAGAGGTTGTGGGCGATGGATGCCGCCTCGGCCTCGGCCGCGTACCCACCAGCCGCTTCGAATCGCTCGGTGAGGTTGGCGTACTTCTTCATCGCCTTCGCCGCGACCGCGGCGTCGTCGTCGGCCATGGCCAGCGACGCCTCGTGCATGCCGAGCGCGAGCGATCCGAGGCCGCGGGCGTCGAGGATGCGCGTACGTGCGAGCATCTCGGGGTCGCCTGAACGCGGGTCCTGAGGCAAGTAGCCGAGCTCTCCCGAGCGGTCGACGCCGCCGTTCGAGGGCAGGAGGTCGCCCGCGAGCACCTTCGTCAGCGTCGTCTTGCCGGCACCGTTGCGCCCGACGAGGCCGATCTTGTCGCCGTCGGAGACGCGGAACGCCACATCGGACATGAGCACGCGGGCACCCACGCGGATCTCGAGGTCATGTACGGCGAGCACGGCGAACGTCCGTTCTTCGGGGTTTGGGGAGCGGCCAGACGATGGCCAGCCACCCAGTATAAGTCGCCTTCCCGAACGTCCCCCGACAGGGTTCTCACCGAGGGACCGCGTACCCCGGATGCCGCGTGCTCGTGCGCATCACCGAGCCCCTCGTCGGATAGCTCGGCGTCGAACCGTTCGACCCCCGTCTGGGCATCCGGGTTTGCGTTCTCACCCGATTGCTGACCTAAGCTAAGCCTGTCCTTACTTAGATCACAGGAGGCTCTCTGTGTCCCGATTCCGCGCTCTGGCGGCCCTCGCCGTCGGTTCCGCCCTCGTCCTCACCGGCTGCGCCGGTACGTCCGCGTCCCCCGAGGGAGAGGCGGCGCAGGGGTCCGACGGCGTGTTCCCCGTCACGGTCGACAGCGCCCTCGGCCAGGCCGTGATCGAGAAGAAGCCCGAGCGCGTCGCCACTGTCGCCTGGTCCAACCAGGAGGTCCCCCTCGCACTCGGCATCGTGCCCGTAGGAATGGCGAAGGCCACCTGGGGCGACGACGACGGCGATGGCATCCTCCCCTGGGTCGAAGACAAGCTGACCGAGCTCGGCGGCGAGACCCCCGTGCTCTTCGACGAGACCGACGGCATCGACTTCGAGGCCGTGGCCGACACGCAGCCCGACGTCATCCTCGCCGCATACTCGGGTCTGACGCAGGAGGACTACGACACCCTGTCGAAGATCGCGCCCGTCGTCGCCTACCCCGACGCCGCCTGGGGCACCACGCTCGACCAGATGATCCAGCTCAACTCCCAGGCACTGGGCCTGAAGAGCGAGGGCGACGCCCTCATCGAACAGATCAAGACCGAGTCGCAGGAGGCCTTCGCCGCGCACCCGGAGCTCGCCGACGTCGCGCCGCTGTTCGCCTTCACCGACCCCACCGATCTCAGCAAGATCACGTACTACACCTCGCACGACCCGCGCGCCGGCTACCTGCACGAGCTCGGCATGCCCGAGCCCGAGCAGGTGACGAAGACCTCCGCCGAGATCGACGCGTTCTACAGCGACATCAGCTCCGAGAACGCCGATGTCTTCGGCGACGTGGGCCTGTGGATCACCTACGGCAACACCGACGGCTCCACCGTCGCCCAGCTGCAGGCCGACCCGCTGCTGTCGCAGATCCCCGCCATCGCGGCCGGCCACATCGCCGTCCTCGAAGACGGAACTCCCCTCGCCGCCTCGGCCAACCCCTCGCCGCTGTCGATCAGCTGGGGCTTCGACAAGTACCTCGACCTGCTGACCACCGCCGTCGGCTGATCCCCCACCTCACCGGACCGCGCCCCTCGTGACCACTCGCTCCCCCGTCGTCGACGCACTCCCGGATGCCGCCTCCTTACGGCGTCCGGCGAGTCGCCGCCTTCTGTGGGTGCTGGTGCTCACGGGGGGCCTGGTCGTGGTGTCGGCGGCATCCGTCGCCTTCGGCACCCGCGATGTCTCCCTCACCGAGATCGCCTCCGCGTTCTCCGGCGGGGGCGGCGTCGGAGAAGCCGCGGTGATCGCCCGCGTGCCCCGCACCGTGCTCGGGTTGCTCGTCGGCGCCGCCCTCGCCATGGCCGGCTTGACGATGCAGGCCGTCACCCGCAATCCGCTCGCCGACCCCGGCATCCTCGGCGTCTCCGCCGGGGCGGCGCTCGCCGTCGTCACCGGCATCGCTTTCTTCGGGCTCTCCAGCTCGACCGGGTACATGGGTTTCGCGATCGTGGGGGCAGCAGTCGCCGCGGTCTTCGTCTACATCGTGGGCTCGCTCGGTCGCGGCGGCGCGACCCCGCTCAAGCTCGCCCTTGCGGGAGCTGCGACCACGGCCGCGTTCGGCTCGTTGTCGAGCGCGATCCTGCTCCCCCGCGTCGACCTGCTCGAGGTGTTCCGGTTCTGGCAGATCGGCGGCATCGGCGGCGCGACCTGGGAGCGCGTGCAGGTCGTGCTTCCGGTCCTCGCGATGGGCGCCCTCGTCTGCGTCCTGTGCTCCCGCGGTATGAACTCCCTCGCGCTCGGTGACGACGTCGCCACGGGTCTCGGGGAGCACGTGGGGCGCACGCGCCTGATCGCCTCCGCCGGCGCGGTCGTGCTCGTGGGCGCCGCCACCGCTGTCGCGGGCCCCATCGCCTTCGTCGGCCTCGTGGTGCCCCACGTCTGCCGCATGCTCATCGGCACCGACCACCGCTGGCTCGTGCCCTTCTCCGCTCTGGGCGGGGCGATCCTTCTCGTCGGCGCCGACGTCGTGGGCCGCCTCGTCGCGCGCCCCACCGAGGTCGAGGTCGGCATCCTCACCGCCCTGATCGGTGCCCCCTTCTTCATCTGGATCGTCCGCCGGCAGAAGGTGCGTGAGCTGTGAGCACGCAGACCCTCTCGCCCCGGGGCGATGCCGCGACGGCATCCGTGCCCGATGTCGCAGCGCTCGTCCGCGGCCGGCGCGGCCGCGCGCGTCGACGGACGCTCGTGGCCGCGACCCTGCTCAGCGCGGTCGTCGTGGTCTACGTCGTGACGCTGATGGTCGGCAACACCTTCTACACCCCCGACCAGGTCATCCGCGTGATCCTCGGTCAGACGGTGCCGGGCGCCTCCTTCACCATCGGCGAACTCCGCCTTCCGCGCGCCAGTCTCGGACTGCTCTCGGGCCTCGCCTTCGGCATGGCCGGCGTGACGTTCCAGACGATGCTGCGTAACCCCCTCGCCTCCCCCGACATCATCGGCATCTCCTCGGGTGCCAGCGCCTTCGCCGTCGTCGCGATCATCGGTTTCTCCCTCTCGGATGCCGCCGTCTCGGCGTTCGCCCTGGTCGGTGCCCTGGCCACGGCCGGAGCCATCTATCTGCTGTCCCGTCGCGGGGCCTTCACCGGCACGCGACTCGTGCTCATCGGCATCGGCGTCGCGGCCATGCTCGACAGCGTCACGACCTGGATGCTCACCCGCGCGGCCAACTGGGATCTGCAGACGGCGATGCAGTGGCTCACCGGCAGCCTCAACAACGCCTCGTGGGAGCGCCTGCTGCCCCTGGCTGCCACCGTCGTGGTCGTTCTGCCGCTCATGGTCGCCAACACCCGCGGGCTCGCTGTCCTGCGCCTGGGTGACGACTCCGCCGCCGGTCTCGGCGTTCGAGTCGAGCGCACGCGTGTGCTGCTCATCGTCGGCGCCGTCGTGATGCTGGCCGTCGCCACCGCGGCGAGCGGCCCCATCGCTTTCGTGGCGTTCATGGCCGGCCCCATCGCCGCCCGTCTCATCGGGCCGGGCGGCTCGCTCCTGGTGCCCGCTGGTCTCGTCGGCGCCCTGCTCGTCATGCTCAGCGACCTGCTCGGACAGTTCGCCTTCGACAACCGCTATCCCGTCGGCGTCATCACGGGCGTGCTCGGCGCGCCTTACCTGATCTACCTCCTCATCAGGACCAACCGTTCCGGAGGCTCACTGTGACCACCCCCGCGCGCTCCCAGCCAGAGGGAGCCCTCTCGTGACCGCGAACCGAACGCTCACCGCTGAGGGGCTCACTCTCGCGTACGGCGACCGCACGATCGTCGACGACCTCGACATCACCTTCCCCGCGGGTCGCATCACCGCGATCGTCGGCGCCAACGGCTGCGGCAAGTCGACTCTCCTCCGCGCGCTCGCGCGTCTGCTTCCGCCCAAGGCCGGGCGCGTCGTGCTCGACGGCAAGGCGCTGCACGAACGCCCCTCCAAGGAGGTCGCGCGCATCCTCGGCCTGCTCCCGCAGAGCCCGATCGCTCCCGAGGGCATCGCCGTGGCCGACCTGGTCGGCCGCGGACGCCACCCCCACCAGCGCGCGCTCGCCCGGTGGAGCGCTCGCGACTACGAGGTCGTGGCCGAGGCCCTCGCCGCGACCGGCATCAGCGACCTCGCCGACCGTTCGATCGACGAGCTGTCCGGCGGGCAGCGTCAGCGCGTGTGGATCGCCATGGCGCTCGCCCAAGAGACCGACATCCTGCTGCTCGACGAGCCGACGACCTTCCTCGACGTCGCGCACCAGGTCGAGGTCCTCGACCTGCTCACCGATCTCAACCGCGACCGCGGCACCACGACGGTGATGGTCCTGCACGACATGAACATGGCCGCCCGTTACGCCGATCACCTCATCGCGCTCCGCGAGGGGCACGTGGTCGCCGCCGGAGACCCCACCACCGTCATGACCTCCGAGCTCATCCGCGAGGTCTTCGGACTCGACGCCCTCGTCGTCCCCGACCCCGTCTCCGGCACCCCGCTCGTCCTCCCCCGCGGCCGCCACCACGTCAGTCCGCGCGTGCCCGCCGCCGACACCGTTCAGGAGCCCCTCGATGTCCTCCCCTCGTGAGACCTCCCGCTTCTTCCGCGTCCGCGTCGCACGCATCACCGACCTCACGCCGAGCTTCCGGCGTTTCACGTTCACGGGCGACGACCTCAATGAGTACGGCGACCCCGGCTTCGATCAGCGCATCAAGGTCGTCTTCCCCACCGAGACCCTGGGGTTGGATGCCATGCCCACGGGCTCGGACTGGTGGACCGACTGGCGCGCCCTTCCTGACGAAGGCCGCCTGCCCTTCCGCACCTACACGACGCGGGCGGTGCGGCGCGGCGATCGCGAGGTCGACATCGACATGGTCGCTCACGAGGTGATCGGACCGGCGTCGGCCTGGATCGAAAGCGCGCGCCCCGGCGACGAGGTGCTCATCTTCGCCCCCACCATCGCCCTCACCGACGTGAGCTTCGGCGTCGACTTCGTCCCACCGGCCCAGACCGGCGAATACCTTCTCGCCGGCGATGAGACCGCCGCCCCCGCCATCGCGGTGATCCTCGAACAACTCCCGCCCGATGCCACGGGCACCGTCGTGCTCGAAGTGCCCACGCCCGAAGACTGCGCCTACCTGCCGCGGCATCCGGGATTCTCGTTCCGCGTCGCGGCCCGAGCGGACGGCGACCGTCACGCGCACCTGGTCACCGCCACGCGCGACGCGGCCTTCGCCCTCACCCCCGAGGGCCACGGCGACGAGGTCGAAGAGATCGACATCGACGAGGGCATGCTCTGGGAGGTCCCGCGCACGGCCAAAGGCGGCGCGGCGCTGAAGAAGGCGCCGCTGTACGCCTGGCTCGCGGGCGAGGCGTCGGCGATCAAGGCGCTCCGCCGTCACCTCGTGACCGAGCGCGGCGTCGACCGGCGCGCCGTGGCCTTCATGGGGTACTGGCGAACGGGCCGCGCCGAGTTCTGACAGGACTCGGGATGCCGCGCTCCCTCGCCCCGGCGGCCGTTAGGGTGGGCGACGAGTCGGACAGCCCAGCGTGGGCGACGTGGCCACAGAGGGGAGCACTCATGCGTATCAGCGCACGCAATCGGTTGAAGGGCACCATCGTCGAGGTCACGAAGGGGGCGACGACCGCACACGTTCGTATCGATGTGGGCGGCTCGATCGTGACCGCGTCGATCACCAACGACGCTGTCGACGAGCTGGGGCTCGCCGTCGGCGTCGAGGCGTACGCCGTGGTGAAGGCATCCGACGTCATGGTCGCCGTCGAGGACTGACCGACTCCCCGCATCACGTCGTCTTCGACCGCCGAGCCTCCGAGACGCTCGGGATGCCGGCGGTCGGCGTCGTGCTCAGCCTCGCGGTACCAGTTGTCCGATGCGCTCGATCGCCCCGCGTAGCACCTCAGGCGCGCATCCCACGTTGATCCGCACGTGCCCGACGCCCTCGTCGCCGAACAGCGGGCCGTGGTGGAGCGCGACCTTCGCTTCTCGGCGGATGAACGGCGCGGGGTTCTCCCCCCACCCGTAGGCCGAGACGTCGACCCAGGCGAGGAACCCGGCGTCGGGGATGCGGTACCGCGCCAGCGGGAGGTGCTCGGCGAGCAGGTCCGCCAGCAGACGGCGGTTGTGATCGAGGGCGGCCAATAGCCCTTCCAGCCACTCGTCGCTGTCGGCCGAGAACGCGGCACGGTTGGCGATGACGCCGAAGAGCCCCGCACGCCACTCCACCTCCCAGGGCAACGCGCGCACGACCGCGGCGGTCTCTTCGGCACCGGTCACGATGACCGCGCACTTCAGCCCTGCGAGGTTGTAGGTCTTGCTGGCACTCGTCACGGTGTACCCGACCGCGGCCGCCTCGGGCGCGGCATCCAGGAACGGGGTGAACACCGCGGGGGCGTGCGTGAGAGGAGCATGGATCTCGTCGCTGACGACCGTCGCCCCGTAGCGATGCGCCAGTCGTGCAAGGGCGGCGAGCGAGGCGCGCGTGTGCACCGTGCCGGTGGGGTTGTGCGGATTGCACAACAGCACCGACCGCGCGCCGGCGGCGAAGGCCCGTTCGATTCCCTCGAGATCGAGTCGCCAGCCCTCGCCGTCGTCGGTCAGGGGAACCCGCTCCACGATCGCGCCCGCCTCTTCGACCGTGTCGTAGAAGGGCGGGTACACCGGCGTGGTGACGATCACGCGGTCGCCGGGCGAGGTGACGGCACGCAGCACCTCGACGACCCCCATCATCACGTCGCCCGTCCAGCGGATGCGCGACGGGTCGGGACGCCAACCCCAGTGACGCTCGGCGAAGTCCGCGAAGTCGAGGTCGATCCCCGGTCGCGGCGGGGTGTACCCGGTGTCGCCGATCTCCACCGCGCGGTGAAGGGCGGCCGTGATGCCGGGAGCCAATGCGAAGTCGGTCTCGGCGACGAACATGGGGATCACGTCGTCACCGTACGAGCGCCACTTCGTGCTCGTTCGCTGACGGAGGAGGGCGAGCGGCAGGGCCTGGAGGGGAGGAACGCTCATGTCGCGAGCCTAATAAGCGCCCCGGATGCCGAGGAATCGGCGCGTCAGACGGCGAAACACGAGCACGGTGCCCCCTTCCCGGAGACACACGAACGCCCGCCCCCGAAGGGACGGGCGTTCATTGGGCAGGGTCAGATCGCGAAACCGAGGGCCCGCATCATGTCGCGGCCGTCGTCGGTGATCCGTTCGGGGCCCCACGGCGGCATCCACACCCAATTGATGCGGAAACGGTCCACCACGTTGTCGAGGGACTGGGCGGTCTGTTCTTCGAGCACGTCGGTCAGCGGGCAGCCGGCCGAGGTGAGGGTCATGTGGATGACGAGGGCGTCGTTCTCGTCATCCCATGCGAGGTCGTAGATGAGCCCCAGGTCGACGACGTTGATCCCCAGTTCGGGGTCCATGACGTCTTTCAGGGCCTCGGTGACCTCGTCGTACTTCTCGGGCGCGAGCGTTGCGGTCATGTAACGATCTTACGCGTCGACCGGCGTACCGGCCTCGAGGAAACGGTCGTAACCCTCTTCTTCGAGACGGTCGGCGAGTTCAGGGCCGCCCTCTTCGACGATCCGGCCCTTGACGACCACGTGCACGAAGTCCGGACGGATGTAACGGAGGATGCGCGTGTAGTGCGTGATGAGCAGCACGCCGAGGTCGGTCTGCTCCTTGGCGCGGTTGACACCCTCCGAGACGATCTTGAGCGCGTCGACGTCGAGGCCGGAGTCGGTCTCGTCGAGCACGGCGATCTTGGGCTTCAACAGCTCGAGCTGGAGGATCTCGTGACGCTTCTTCTCACCACCGGAGAACCCCTCGTTGACGTTGCGCGCAGCGAAAGTCGGGTCCATGCGCAGGTTCGACATGGCGCCCTTGACGTCCTTGGTCCAGCCGCGGATGGCCGGAGCCTCGCCGTCGATGGCCGTCTTGGCGGTGCGGAGGAAGTTCGTGACCGTGACACCCGGGATCTCGACCGGGTACTGCATGGCGAGGAAGAGACCGGCGCGGGCGCGCTCGTCGACGGTCATCTCGAGCACGTCTTCACCGTCGAGCGTGATGGAGCCGCTCGTGACGGTGTACTTGGGGTGACCGGCGATCGTGTACGCCAGAGTCGACTTGCCGGAGCCGTTGGGGCCCATGATGGCGTGGGTCTCACCGGTGCGGAGCGTCAGCGTCACACCGTTGAGGATCGGGGTCGTACCGTTCTCCGTCTCGACCGTCACGTGGAGGTCGCGGATCTCGAGGACAGGCATGGGGTTCCTTACGTAAGTCTGTGGTCGTGGGCGCGGCTCAGGCCGTCGCCTTGGTGACGGAAGGATCGATGAGCACGTCGTCTCCGTCGATCACGACCTCGTACACGGGCACCGGCTCGAAGGCCGGAAGGTTCAGGGGGCGACCGGTCTTCAGCGAGAAGGCCGAGCCGTGCGCCCAGCACTCCAGCGTCTCGCCCTCGACGAACCCGTCCGACAGCGAGATGTCGCCGTGGGTGCAGACGTCTCCGATCGCGTGCACCTCGCCGTTGCCGTCGAGGACGACGGCGATCGCGGTGCCGTCGATCTCGACACGGTGCGCTTCGTCTTGCACGAGGTCGCTCAGCGCGCAGGCGCGCGAGGCGCTCACGCGGCGGCCCCCTCGGCCAGCTCGCGCTCGATCGCCTCCGTCAGCTCGGTCTCGAGCTCGGCGATGCCGATGCGCTGCACGATCTCGCTGAGGAAGCCGAGCACGACCAGTCGTCGCGCCTCGTCTTCGGCGATGCCGCGAGCCTGCAGGTAGAACAGCTGCTCGTCGTCGAAACGACCCGTGGCGCTGGCGTGGCCCGCTCCCTGGATGTCGCCGGTCTCGATCTCGAGGTTGGGGATCGAGTCGGCACGCGCGCCATCGGTGAGCACGAGGTTGCGGTTGGCCTCGTACGAGTCGGTGCCGGTGGCATCCGGTCCGATGAGCACGTCGCCGATCCACACGCTCCGGGCGCTCCTGCCCTGCAACGCGCCCTTGTAGAGCACGTCGCCGACCGTGTGCGGTCCCTTGTGGTGCAGGTAGACCTGCGACTCGAGGTGCTGGCCGGCGTCGGCGAACGACAGACCGTACAGGCGCCCCTCGGACCCCGCGCCCGAGAGCTCGACCGAGGGGTTCACGCGCACGACCCCGCCGCCGAAGCTCACCACGACGTGCGTGAGCTTGGCGTCGCGGTCGACACGGGCCTGGTGGGCCGAGGCGTGGATCGCGTCGTCGTCCCACTTCTGCACCGACACGACCGTGAGGTCGGCGCCGTCGCGCACGAGGATCTCGACGTTCTGCGCGTGCTGGGCGGTGCCCTCGTGCCGCAGGACGACGGTGCCGCGTGAGTTCGGCTGCGCCTCGATCACGACGTGGGCGTGCGCCAGACCACCGGTGCCGGTCAGCCGCACCACCACGGGCTCGTCGAGCTCGACGTTCGCGGGGATCCGCAGCAGCGGCGCCTCGGATTCATGCGTCCAGGCGAGGGCGGCGATCAGATCTTCTGGACGGAAGTGCTCGCCGCGCGGCGCGTCGCCGGCCGCGAGACGAAGCTGCTCGACCTCGGCCGGAGCGTCGACCTCGACGTGCATGACGCCCGTCGGGCCGGCCTCGTCGACGAAGAGCGGCGCGAGCCGGTCGACGGGGCTGAGCTTCCAGTTGACCTCGCGGCCCGTCGGCGTGCCGAAGTCGGCCGGATCGAACGAGGTCGCCCGCTCCGAGCGCGTCTGCACCGGAACGATGGATGCCACGAGGGCGGCCGGGTCGATGTCACCCGCCACGGAATCCGCGGGGGTCGTGGTCGCTGTCGTCATTTAACCGACACTGCCTTCCATGCCCATCTCGATGAGCTTGTTCAGTTCGAGGGCGTACTCCATCGGCAGTTCGCGCGCGATGGGCTCGATGAACCCGCGCACGATCATGGCCATGGCTTCGTCTTCGGGGAGGCCGCGCGACTGCAGGTAGAAGAGCTGCTCTTCGCTGACCTTCGAGACGGTCGCCTCGTGGCCGAGTTGCACGTCGTCGACGCGGATGTCGATCGAGGGGTACGTGTCGCTCCGCGAGATGGTGTCGACCAGCAGCGCGTCGCAGCGCACCGTGTTGGCGGAGTGGTGCGCGTTGGCATCCACCCGCACCTCGCCCCGGTACCCGGCACGACCGCCGCCACGGGCGATCGACTTCGACACGATGGACGACTGCGTGTACGGCGCCATGTGAATCATCTTCGCGCCGGCGTCCTGGTGCTGACCGGGACCCGCGAAGGCCACCGAGAGGGTCTCGCCCTTGGCGTGCTCGCCCATCAGGTAGATGGAGGGGTACTTCATCGTCACCTTGGAGCCGATGTTGCCGTCGACCCACTCCATGGTCGCGCCCTCGTGGGCGACGGCCCGCTTGGTGACGAGGTTGTAGACGTTGTTCGACCAGTTCTGGATCGTCGTGTAGCGAACGCGGGCGTTCTTCTTCACGATGATCTCGACGACGGCCGAGTGCAGCGAGTCGCTCTTGTAGATCGGCGCCGTGCAGCCCTCGATGTAGTGCACGTAGCTGTCTTCGTCGGCGATGATCAGCGTCCGCTCGAACTGACCCATGTTCTCGGTGTTGATGCGGAAGTACGCCTGCAGCGGGATCTCGACGCGCACGCCCTTGGGGACGTAGACGAAGGAGCCACCCGACCAGACGGCGGTGTTGAGGGCCGCGAACTTGTTGTCACCCGCGGGGATGACGGTGCCGAAGTACTCCTCGAAGAACTCCGGGTGCTCGCGCAGCGCAGTGTCGGTGTCCATGAAGATGACACCCTGCTGCTCGAGGTCCTCGCGGATCTGGTGGTAGACCACCTCGGACTCGTACTGGGCGGCGACGCCGGCGACGAGGCGCTGACGCTCGGCCTCGGGGATGCCGAGCTTCTCGTAGGTGTTGCGGATCTCTTCCGGAAGGTCTTCCCAGGACTGGGCCTGCTTCTCGGTCGAGCGCACGAAGTACTTGATGTTGTCGAAGTCGATCTCGCTGAGATCGGCACCCCAGGTGGGCATGGGCTTGCGGCCGAAGAGCTGGTAGCCCTTGAGGCGCGTCTTCAGCATCCACTCCGGCTCGGACTTCAGGGAGGAGATGCCGCGAACGACGTCCTCGTTGATCCCCCGCTGCGCGAGCGCACCGGCGGCATCGGTGTCGTGCCAGCCGAACTCGTATTGCCCCAGGCTTTCGAGCTCGGGTCGGTCGATGAGTACATCGGACATGGTGATCACTCTCCTTCTCGGGCCTCAACGGTGTCATCCGCCCCGGCATTCCGGACTCCGGTCGAAGTCCCAGGAATGTCGCTGGTGGGCCCGTTCGAAGGCGCTGGCGGCGCGCCTAGACTGTCTCTGGTGCGGATCGCGCGAGCGACGCACCCGGACCCTTCGATTCTACAGGCACCCGCTCCCGGAACGGCAGCACCGCTCCCCCGCACACCGGGACCGCCGGGGCCACCTCGACGCCAGGAAGCCGCACGCATGCCCTCCGCTTCGTCCCCCACGTCACCGACCCGCGCTCCCGAGCCCCTGCGACGCTTCGTCGCGTGGTTGCCCGTCGACGTCGACCGGCGGGTGCGGGTGTTCGCGTGGCTGTCGTTCATCGCGGAGGTGCTGATCATCGGCACCGGCGGCGCCGTCCGGCTCACCGGGTCGGGACTCGGCTGCCCGACGTGGCCGCGGTGCACACCCGACTCCCTGATCAACACGCCCGAGATGGGCATCCACGGCGTCATCGAGTTCGGCAACCGCACGCTGACCGGGCTCGTCGGCATTCTGGCGATCGCGGTCGTCGTGCTCGTGTGGCGCATGCGTCACGAGCGCCGGGTGCTCTTCGTCCTCTCGCTCATCGTGCTGGTGGGCATCGTCGCGCAGGCGATCGTGGGCGGCATCACGGTGCTGACGGGCCTGAACCCCTTCATCGTCGGCTTCCACTACGTCGCGTCGGTCTCGCTCGTCGCCGTGTGCGCGGCCTTCCTGGTGCGGATGTACCAGCCGGCCGGCGCCCGCACACTCGCCGCCCCGCGCTGGTTCGCAGGACTCGTGCACGCCACCACAGCGATCCTCGCGCTGACCATCGTCTTCGGCGTGCTCACCACGGGTGCGGGTCCCCACTCGGGTGACGAGGCCTCCATTCGCAACGGGTTCGACGCCGAAGTGCTCGAGCACGTGCACGCGTGGCCCGGGTACGCACTGTTCGCCCTCACCCTCGTGGTCGTCGTGATCGCGTGGCGGCTCCGCCTGCCGGTACGTCGTTGGGCGACCGCCTTGCTGGCCGTCGAACTCGTGCAGATCGCCGTCGGCCTCTACCAGGCGCGCAACGGCCTGCCCGAGCTCGCCGTCGGCACCCACATGGTGCTCGCCGCTCTGGCCGCGGCGACCATGACCGTCGTCGTTCTTCGCCTGAAGCAGCCGGCCATCGCCAACGAGCCGATCATGCGTCGCGAGACGGCGTCCGCGCGCCGCTGAGCACCCGCCGGCCGGTGCCGTCGGGGCGAGACGGCGCTCTTATACGCTCATAGGGCATTCATCGGCGACCCCTAACGCCGACACCGCCGGGTGAGACAGTGTTGTTCCCCGGGTGCCCCGCGCCCGTGATCCATCCGATGCCACCGCGTCGGATGACGCTTTCCGACTCCCCCGGGTCGGAACGACAAGGAGTTCATCCCATGCACACTCGTCCCCGTCTGCTGACCAGCATCCCCTTCTGGGTGCTCGTCGCCGGATCCCTGGCCGCCATCATCGGCGGACTCGCGATCGTCCTGAACGGGATCACCGCGATGGAGGAGGTCCTCAACGACCCCAACGCCACCGTCGTGCAGGTCTACGTCGGTCAGTCGTGGGTCGTCGTCGGCGCCGCGGTGCTCGGTGCCGGTGCCGTGGGCATCGTGGCCGTTCTCGCGCTGGGCGCAGCCGCCGCCCTGACCCGCCGCCCGGACGTGGCGGTCGAGAGCATCGACTGGTCCAGCGACGACGAGACGGTCGCCGAGCCCGCCGTCGCGGCGTACACCCCCGCCACGACCGCCGCCCCCATCTCGGTGGAGGACGCCGACGTCGAGACGCCGTCGACGGCTCCCGCTCCGGCCCGCGCCGCGGCCGAGGCCGGTCACGACGCCCCCAAGCTCGATGCCGGAGACGACGCCACGCGTCGCTGATCCCGCTCGGACGAACGCGCCCGCTCCCTTCCGGGGGTGGGCGCGTTCGCGTGCCTCGACCTCGCGCGTCGGCTCCACCCCGCGCCTCGACTCCGCCTCGCGCCTCGACGCCACTCGCCCACCGGAGGAAATTCCGCGAGCGGAGGACGGATGCCGGAGCGGCGGCCCTCCGCCGGCGGAACCTCCTCCGCTTCCGCGGCCACCCCGCGGCATCCACGCCCTCTACCGAACGCCGCGGCTCACCGAACGCCGCGGCGCGCGCCACCCGCCCACCGGAGGAGATTGCGCGAGCGGAGGATGGATGCCGCAGCGGCGGTCATCCGCCGGCGGAACCTCCTCCGCTCCCGCGGCCTCTCCGCCCACACCCGTCGACGCCCACGCCCAACCGCGTCGCGGTCGAGCGACGTCGGGGGCGCGACGGCATCCCACGCGCCACTGCTCAAAACGCCGAAGCGCCCGCCCCGATGGGGGACAGGCGCTTCGCGGATCAGGTCAGAAGGGCAGCAGCGGGTCGACGGCGATCGCGACGAACAGCAGCGTGAGGTACGTGATCGACGCGTGGAACACGCGCATGGGACGAGGCTCGCCGCCGCGCACGGCGCGAGAGTAGAGGCGGTGCGATTCGTAGATGAACCAGCCACCGAACACCAGCGACGACACGGTGTACACCAGACCCATGGATGCCACGGGGATCAGCAGCAGCGAACAAGCGACGGTGGCCCACGCGTAGAGGATGACCTGCAGACCCACCTCGGATCCGCTCCGGGTGGCGCCCAGCATCGGGACGTCGACTTCTTCGTACTGCGCGGCGTACTTCATCGAAAGCGGCCAGTAGTGCGGCGGCGTCCACAGGAACACGAGCGCGAAGAGGATGAGCGCCGCCCACGAGAGCGATCCCGTGACGGCCGACCAGCCGATGAGCACCGGGAAGCAGCCCGCGATGCCGCCCCACACGATGTTCTGCTCGGTGCGGCGCTTGAGGATCATCGTGTAGATCACGACGTAGAAGAAGATGGCCGCGGCCGACAGACCGGCGGCCAGGGGGTTGGTGAACGCCCACAGCCAGACGGTCGAGACGGCGGCGAGCGTCCACGCGAACACGAGTGCACCGCGCGGCGAGACCTCGCCGGTCACGAGCGGACGGTTCTCGGTGCGCTGCATGTGCGCGTCGATGTCGCGATCGAGGTACATGTTGAACGCGGCCGCCGACCCGGCGCTCAGCGAGCCACCGATGACCGTGGCGAAGATCAGCCACAGGTCGGGCAGGCCGCCCTGGGCCAGGATCATCACCGGGACCGTGGTGACGAGCAGCAACTCGAGCACGCGGGGCTTGGTCAGGGCGATGTAGGCCCGGACGGTGCGTCCGACGGAGCGGCGATCGGTCGGCGCAATGACGTGCGACGTCGTCGAGATGTCCATCGTCCCCCGGGGTAGCGCGTAAAGATCCTCCCCGATTCTATGCCATCCGCACCACACGCCCGGCCGCCTGTCGAGCCCCGTCACGATCCGCAACAGCGTCGCGGGTTCTCGCTATGCTGGCGGTGAACGCGCGCCCCGCGGCGACACCCCCACCCCCCTCCCACTCCTACGGTGGTGAGCGCGGACGTCGGTCGTGAACGGGCGCAGATCGAGAGAGGCACCGTTTTGTCGGACTTCGAATGGGATGAAATCGATCGGCGCGCGGTGGACACCGCCCGCATTCTGGCGGCGGATGCCGTCGAGAAAGTGGGAAACGGTCACCCCGGCACCGCGATGTCGCTGGCCCCGGCCGCATACCTGCTGTATCAGCGGGTGCTGCGACACGACCCGGCGGACACGCACTGGCCCGGCCGCGACCGCTTCATCCTGTCGGCGGGTCACTCGTCGCTCACCCAGTACGTCCAGCTCTACCTCGGCGGCTTCGGCCTCGAGCTCAAGGACCTCGAGGCGCTGCGCACATGGGGTTCGCTGACCCCCGGCCACCCTGAATACGGCCACACCGACGGCGTCGAGATCACCACCGGCCCGCTCGGCCAGGGTCTGGCCTCGTCCGTCGGCTTCGCGTACGCCGCCCGCTACGAGCGCGGCCTCTTCGACGCCGAGAGCCCCGCCGGCGAGAGCCCCTTCGACCACTTCGTCTACGTCATCGCCGGTGACGGCGACCTCCAGGAGGGCGTGACGAGCGAAGCCTCCTCGCTCGCCGGCCACCAGGAGCTCGGCAACCTCATCGCGATCTACGACTCCAACCAGATCTCGATCGAGGACGACACCAACGTCGCGTTCACCGAAGACGTCGCCAAGCGCTACGAGGCGTACGGCTGGCAGGTGCAGACCGTCGACTGGAAGAAGACCGGCGAGTACGTCGAAGACGTCGCCGAACTCCACGCCGCGATCGAGGCCGCCAAGGGCGAGACGAGCAAGCCCTCGCTCATCATCCTCAAGACGATCATCGGTTGGCCCTCCCCCGGCAAGCAGAACTCGGGCAAGATCCACGGCTCCGCTCTCGGCGCCGACGAGCTGAAGGCCACCAAGGAGGTGCTCGGCTTCGATCCCGAGCAGCACTTCGCCGTCGCCGACGACGTGATCGCCCACACCCGTCAGCTCGTCGAGCGCGGCGAGGCCGAGAAGGCCGCCTGGCAGTCGACCTTCGACGCGTGGGCCGCGAAGTATCCGGAACGCAAGCAGCTGTGGGACCGCCTGCAGGCTCGCGAACTGCCCGAGGGTATCGCCGACGCCCTGCCCGCCTTCGAGGCCGGCAAAGACGTGTCGACCCGCGCCGCCTCCGGCACCGTCATCAACGCCCTCGCCGCCGAGCTCCCCGAGCTGTGGGGCGGCTCGGCCGACCTCGCCGAGTCGAACCTGACGACGATCAAGGATGCCAAGTCCTTCATCCCCTCGTCGTGGTCGACGCACGAGTGGTCGGGAGACCCCTACGGTCGTGTGCTGCACTTCGGCATCCGCGAGCACGCGATGGGAGCGATCCTCAACGGCATCGTGCTGCACGGACCCACCCGGCCCTTCGGCGGCACGTTCCTCATCTTCAGCGACTACATGCGCCCGCCGGTGCGTCTCGCCGCCCTGATGAACATCCCGACCATCTTCGTCTGGACGCACGATTCCGTGGCGCTCGGCGAGGACGGCCCCACTCACCAGCCGGTCGAGCAGCTCGCGACGCTCCGCGCCATCCCGAACTTCGCCCTCGTGCGTCCCGCGGATGCCAACGAGACGTCCGTCGTGTGGCTCGAGCTCCTGCGTCGCACTGCCGGCCCCGCCGGTATCGCCCTCACCCGCCAGAACATCCCCGTCTTCGCCCGCGGCGAGGGCGCGGCATCCGGTGACGAGTTCGGCTCCGCGGAGGGCGCCGTCAAGGGCGCGTACGTGCTCGCCGAGGCGGCAAACGGCGAACCCGACGTCATCCTGATCGCCACCGGTTCCGAGGTGCAGCTGGCCGTCGAAGCGCGCGAGACCCTCGCCGCCGAAGGCGTGCACGCCCGCGTCGTGTCGGCTCCGTCGCTGGAGTGGTTCGCCGAGCAGGACGAGGCGTACCGCGAGTCGGTGCTGCCCGCGTCGGTCAAGGCGCGCGTGTCGGTCGAGGCCGGCTCCGCCCTCAGCTGGGCGGGGATCGTCGGCGACGCCGGACGCTCCGTCGCGATCGACCACTTCGGTGCGTCGGCCGACTACAAGACCCTGTTCCAGAAGTTCGGCATCACGGCCGAGGCCGTCGTCGAGGCTGCGCGCGACTCGCTCGCCGCGGCCAAGAAGTAATCCGAGGAGATTAACGACATGAGCACTCCCACCGCAGACCTCGCCGCCGCCGGCGTCAGCATCTGGCTCGACGACCTGTCGCGTCAGCGGATCCAGTCCGGCAATCTCGCCGAGCTGATCAACGCCCGCAACGTCTCGGGCGTGACGACCAACCCCACGATCTTCGCCGGAGCCCTCTCCAAGGGCGAGGCGTACGAGGGCCAGGTCAAAGAGCTCGCCGCCGCCGGCGCCGATGTCGACGAGGCGATCTTCTCGATCACCACCGACGACGTCCGTGACGCGTGCGACATCTTCCTCCCCGTGTTCGAGGCCACCGGCGGTGTCGACGGCCGCGTGTCGATCGAGGTCTCTCCCGACCTCGCCCACGACACCGAGGCAACCGTCGCGCAGGCCAAGGATCTGTCGGCGCGCGTTGACCGCAAGAACGTGCTGATCAAGATCCCCGCGACCAAGGCCGGCCTGCCCGCCATCACCGAGGTCATCGGTGCGGGCATCTCGGTCAACGTCACGCTCATCTTCAGCCTCGAGCGCTACGAAGAGGTCATCGACGCCTACCTCGCCGGTGTCGAGAAGGCGCAGGCCGCCGGCCACGACATCTCGACCCTGCAGTCGGTCGCGTCGTTCTTCGTCTCGCGCGTCGACACCGAGATCGACAAGCGTCTCGCGACCCTCGGCACCGACGAGGCCGCCGACCTCAAGGGCAAGGCGGGCATCGCCAATGCGCGTCTGGCCTACGAGCTGTTCGAGAAGAAGTTCTCGGAGGACCGCGCCAAGAAGCTGCTCGACGCGGGCGCGACCGTGCAGCGTCCGCTGTGGGCGTCGACCGGCGTGAAGGACCCGGCGCTCCCCGACACCCTCTACGTGACCGAGCTCGTCGCCCCCGGCACCGTGAACACGATGCCCGAGAAGACGCTCGAGGCCACGTTCGACCACGGCGTGATCGCCGGCGACACCGTCACGGGCGCCTACGCCGACGCGCACGAGGTGTTCGACCGCCTCGCCGCCGCGGGCGTCGACGTCGCCGACGCGACGCAGACGCTCGAAGACGAGGGCGTCGAGAAGTTCATCGCCTCCTGGCACGAACTGCAAGACACCGTCAAGACCGCCCTCGAGGCCGGAAGCGCCCAGGCCGCCAAGTGAGCTTCGCGGTCAAGGTCACGGGCCACGTCGGCTCGGTCGTGTCGGCCGAGCTGCCGGGCCTGACCGGCTCGCTGGTCGCGTCGGGCATCACCGCCGGCGACGCGAGCCTCTGGGGCCCGGCCGCTGAAGACGAAGCCTCCCGTCGGCTCGGGTGGGTGCGAGCGGTCTCCGTCTCGCGCCCGCTCGTGCCCGAGATCACGGCCCTGCGCGACGACCTCGTCGCGCGGGGCGTGACCCGCGTCGTGCTCGCGGGGATGGGCGGTTCGTCGCTCGCGCCCGAGGTCATCGCCCAGACCGCCGGCGTTCCGCTGGTCGTCCTCGATTCGACCTCTCCCGGGCAGGTGCTCGCCGCGATCGACGGCGACGCCGAGTCGGGCGGTCTCGCGCAGACCGTCCTGGTGGTCTCCAGCAAGTCCGGTTCGACGATCGAGACCGACTCCGCCAAACGCGCCTTCGAGGCCGCGTTCCGCGACCTCGGCATCGATCCGGCCGAGCGCATCGTCGTGGTGACCGATCCCGGCTCGCCGCTGGAGCAGTCGGCGCGAGCCGATGGCTACCGGGTCTTCACTGCCGACCCCGAGGTCGGCGGGCGCTACTCCGCCCTCACCGCGTTCGGTCTCGTTCCCACGGGGCTCGCCGGCGTCGACATCGACGACCTCCTCGACGAGGCGGATGCCACCCTCCTCGAGGTCGCGATCGACTCCCCCGAGAACCCGGCGCTCGTCCTGGCCGCCGCGATCGCCGGCGGTGGGGCGCTGCGCCGCGACAAGCTCGGCCTGGTCACCGACGGCAGCCACATCGTGGGTCTGCCCGACTGGATCGAGCAGCTCGTCGCCGAATCGACGGGCAAGGACGGCTCCGGCATCCTTCCCGTGGTGCTGCTTCCCGTCTCACCCGAGCTGGAGTCCCGACCCGATGACCTGCAGGTCGTCCGGTTCGTCGACGACGCATCGGCGTTCCACCTGTTCGAACGCCACACCGACGAGGTGCTGGTCAGCGGATCGCTGGGCGCGCAGCTGGTCGTCTGGGAGTACGCGACCGCGATCGCCGGCCGTATGCTCGGGATCGACCCGTTCAATCAGCCGGATGTCGAGTCGGCGAAGGAAGCCACCCGCGGTCTGCTGCAGGCGCAGCCGGCTCCCACCGCGCCGGCATTCGTCGAGGGCGGCGTGGAGGTACGGGTGTCCGACCCGACTCTGGCCGCCAGCGGCACCGTCGCGGGCGTACTCGCGGCCCTGTACGAGCGGGTCGCCGCAGACGGCTACTTCAGCATCCAGGCCTACGTGAACCGCCTCGAGCTCGCGCAGCTCGCGGGCCTGCGCGAACTCGTGGCCGCGGATTCGGGTCGTCCCACCACCTTCGGATGGGGTCCCCGCTTCCTGCACTCCACGGGCCAGTACCACAAGGGAGGACCCGCCACCGGCGTCTTCCTCCAGATCACCGAACGCACCGACGTCGACCTCGAGATCCCCGGTCGACCGTTCACGTTCGGACAACTCATCCAGGCACAGGCCGCGGGAGACGCGAGCGTGCTGGCGGAGGGCCACGGCCGTCCCGTCGTCACGCTGACGCTGACCGACCCGCAGGTCGAAGTGCTCTCACTCTTCGAGGCGGCACAGTAAGACATGGTCGTAGAGATCACACCGGGTCACAATCCCCTGCGCGATCCCGAGGATCGCCGTTTGAGCCGGATCGCGGGGCCCAGTGCCCTCGTGATCTTCGGCGTCACCGGCGACCTGTCGCGCAAAAAGCTCATGCCGGCGGTCTACGACCTCGCCAACCGCGGTCTGCTGCCCCCGGGCTTCGCCCTGGTCGGCTTCGCCCGTCGTGACTGGGAGGATCAGGACTTCGCCGAGGTCGTCTACGACTCGGTCAAGAAGTACGCCCGCACCGAGTTCCGCGACGAGACGTGGAAAGAACTGCTCGAGGGCATCCGCTTCGTCCAGGGCGAGTTCGACGATCCCGAGGCGTTCCAGCGTCTGCGTGCGACCGTCGACAAGCTCGACACCGAGCGCGGGACCATGGGCAATCACGCCTACTACCTCTCGATCCCACCGAAGGCCTTCCCCCTCGTCACGACGCAGCTGAAGGCGTCCGGGCTCGTCGGCGAGACGGCCGACGACACCACCGGCTGGCGCCGCGTCGTCATCGAGAAGCCGTTCGGACACGACCTTGCCTCGGCGCGCGAGCTGAACGAGGTCGTGGAGAGCGCCTTCCCCGCCGACGCGATCTTCCGCATCGACCACTACCTCGGCAAAGAGACGGTGCAGAACATCCTCGCGCTGCGCTTCGCCAACGAGCTGTACGAGCCGATCTGGAACCGCAACTACGTCGACCACGTGCAGATCACCATGGCCGAAGACATCGGCGTGGGTGGCCGCGCGGGCTACTACGACGGCATCGGCGCGGCGCGCGACGTCATCCAGAACCATCTCCTGCAGTTGCTGGCGCTCACGGCGATGGAGGAGCCCATCAGCTTCAACGCCGCCGACCTCCGCGCCGAGAAGGAGAAGGTGCTCGCGGCGGTGCGTCTGCCCGAGAATCTCGCCGAGTCCACGGCCCGAGGGCAGTACGCCGGCGGCTGGCAGGGTGGCGAAGAGGTGCGGGGCTTCCTCGAGGAAGACGGCATGAACCCCGAGTCGGTCACCGAGACGTACGCCGCGATCAAGCTCGAGATCAACACCCGCCGCTGGTCGGGGGTGCCGTTCTACGTCCGCAGCGGCAAGCGCCTCGGGCGCCGCGTCACCGAGGTTGCCGTGGTGTTCAAGCGCGCCCCTCAGCAGCTGTTCTCGCGCAGCCAGACGCAGGAGCTCGGGCAGAACGCGCTCGTCATCCGCGTGCAGCCCGACGAGGGCGTCACGATCCGCTTCGGCTCGAAGGTCCCGGGCGACGGCACGCAGGTGCGCGACGTGACCATGGACTTCGGCTACGGACATGCCTTCACCGAGGCGAGCCCCGAAGCCTACGAGCGCCTCATCCTCGACGTGCTGCTCGGCGACCCGCCGCTGTTCCCGCGGCACGAAGAGGTCGAGCTCAGCTGGAAGATCCTCGACCCGATCGAGGAGTTCTGGGCCGCCGAGGGCGGTCCGCTCGAACAGTACTCGCCCGGGTCGTGGGGGCCGGCATCCGCCGACGAACTCCTCGCCCGCGACGGCCGCACCTGGAGGCGCCCGTGATCATCGACCTGCCCGACACCACCGTCAGCGCGATCTCGAAAAAGCTCGTCAGCGTGCGAGAAGAGGGCGGCGCCGTCGCCCTCGGTCGCGTGCTGACCCTCATCATCGTCACGCACCACGGCGCCGAAGAAGAGGTCATCGAGGCCGCGAACGACGCGTCGCGCGAGCACCCGATGCGCGTCATCGCCGTGCTGTTCGGCGACGAAGACGAAGAACCCCGTCTCGACGCCCAGATCCGCGTCGGCGGCGACGCCGGTGCCAGCGAGGTCGTCGTCCTGCGTGCCCACGGCGCTGCCGGCTCCAACGCCGAGAGCCTCGTCACGGGTCTTCTGCTCCCCGACGCCCCGGTCGTCGCGTGGTGGCCGGCCGAGGCTCCGGCCAACCCCTCGCGCTCGGCCATCGGACGCATCGCGCAGCGCCGCATCACCGACGCCTCGTCGCAGGCCGATCCCGCGGCGTGGGTGGCCGAACTGGGCGAGCACTACGCCCCCGGTGACACCGACTTCGCGTGGACCCGCCTCACGCGCTGGCGCGAGCAGCTCGCGGCTGTGCTCGATCAGCCGCCGTACGAGCCGGTCACCGCGATCGAAGTGCGCGGCGCTGCCGACTCCCCCTCGACCTCGTTGCTCGCGGCGTGGCTGGGCATGAAGCTCGACGCCCCCGTCGACTACGCCTACCTCCCGGCAGACGAGTGGGCGAGCGGCATCAAGTCGGTCCGTCTCACGCGCGCGAGCGGCGACACGCTGCTCGAGCGTCCCGAGGCGGGGGTCGCGATCCTCCGCCAGCCCGGGCAGCCCACGCACGATCTCGCCTTCCCGCGCCGCACGCTCCGCGAGTGTCTGGCCGAGGAACTGCGCCGCCTCGACCCCGACCTGCTCTACGGTCGCGTGATCACCGACGGACACGATCTGCTGCACGCCGCGAGCGAGAGGAGCGGGTCGTGAGCGACGGTTCCGCCAAGCGCGTCATCATCAAGCGCGATGCCGACGCCCTCGCCGAGTACGTCGCCACCCGCTTCGTGAATCGCATCGTCAAGCGTGTCGCCGAGGGCAAGCGCATGCACATCTGCCTCACCGGCGGCACCATGGGCGGGGCGGTCCTGCGCACCGCCGCGCGTGACGAGCGCGTCGCCGACATCGACTGGTCGCTCGTGCACTTCTGGTTCGGCGACGAGAGGTTCGTGCCGCGCGACAGCGACGACCGCAACGAGAAGCAGGCGCGCGAGGCCTTCCTCGATCACATCGACGTCCCGGCCGAGAACATCCACGCCGTGGCATCCAGCGAAGACGGGGTCGATCTCGACACCGCGGCGATCGCCTACGCCGACGAGCTCGCGCAGTTCGCCCCGTCGGATCGCAGCGAGACGGGCCCGTGGCCGTCGTTCGACATCTGTTTCCTCGGTGTCGGCCCCGACGCGCACATCGCCTCGCTGTTCCCGGACCGCCCCGAGATCTCGGTGACCGACCGGGCCACCGTGCCCGTGCGGGAGTCCCCCAAGCCGCCGAGTGAGCGGGTCTCGCTCACGCGTCCCGTCATCAACAGCTCGAAGCGCGTCTGGATGGTCATCGCCGGCGCCGACAAGGCCGCGGCCCTCGGGCTCGCCCTGGCCGGGGCGAGCTACCAGAGCGTTCCGGCCGCGGGGGCGAAGGGTCGCCGTCGCACGGCGTTCTTCGTCGACGAGGTCGCCGCCGATCAGGTGCCGCCGCAGCTCATCGACCGCGAGTACTGAGCGTCCACGCTCGACACGAGGACCGGATGCCATCGGCATCCGGTCCTCGTCGCTCTCCGCCACGACACCCCTTGCCTTTGCCCGAGACGCGATCTAGCCTTCGATCGGGGGGCATCCTGATCCGGCCCGGGAGAATGATCTCCGGCTGCCGGACGACGCAGTTGGGGACGTGGGATGCCATTTGTCGGTCGTGCGCGCGAGAAACGCATCGCGCAAGACGTCATCGAAACCACCGGGGGCGCAGGGTGCCTTTTCACCGGGGAGAAGGGCATCGGTAAAACCGCTCTGGCTCGCGAGATCGCAGCTCGGCACGACGCCGTCGTCATCACGGCGAGCCCGAACGAGCGGATGTGGCAGTATTCCGGGCTTTCCGCCCTGGCGACGGGTCTGAGCGGCGAGCGACGCAGCGCCGTCGACACCGTCCTCGCGCGCAGCCACGACTGGCCCGAGCACCTCCTCGCCGAAGAGCTCAGCCGAACCCTTCATCTCGTTCACGACGAGCCCGACGTCGTGGTCATCGACGATCTCGACCAGGTGGACAGCGCGAGCCTGACCGTGCTGTCCTACGTGTTCGGTCGGCTGCGGGGAACCGGCCTCAGCGTGGTGGCGACGGCGGGTACCGCTGACCGCAGGCGCGATTTCGCCGGCCTGCGGCACTCCCGTCTGGAGCGGCTGTCCTTCGACGAGTCGCTCGACCTCGGACGCGCGGTTCTTGGATCGGGCGCGGCCCTCGCGGTACTCGCCACGGTGGCGGGCTCCGTCGGCGGCGATCCCGCCATCCTCTCGCGCGTGCGCCTCACCCCGTGCGAGGCAGCGGGCGACGATCCGCTGCCGTTCCCGCTCCGACTCGCGGAAGACGAATCAGACCGCCGTGGGCGGGCGGACCGGGAGTTCTCCGACCCCCGCGTCGCCGAGCTCATGGACCTCCTGTGCACCGGACCGGTCTTCGGGCACGACCGCCTGCGCGCCGCCGCCTCAGCCCTCGGGATCGAGATGGGTACCCTCATCGACGCAGGCCTCGTCGCCGTCCACGGAGAGCTCGCACGCATCGCCGACCCCGCGCTCCGCCTGCGTCTGCTCGCCTCGCTCTCCGCCGACCAGCGGTCCCGGCTACACATCCGGGCTGCCCAGGAGCACGCGGAGAAATACCCCGCGACCCACCTGTGGCACCGCAGTCACGCCGAGCCCGACGCCGATCGCGAACGTCTCCTGGTCGCCGCGGTCGATCTTGCCCGCGACGGCGAACCGTCGGCGGCGGTCGAGTTCGCGGAGCGCGCTCTGGGCGGGCGCATCGACGACGCTTCACGATGCGGCCTCCTCGTCGACCTCGGCGAGGCTCTCGTGATGCAGGGACACGATGTGCGGGGTCAGCATTACCTCCGGCGCGCCGGAGTACCGAGCGACCCCGACGTGCGCACTCGCGCGGCGCTGGCGTGGCTGCGGGCGACGACGGCCGCCGATCAGATCGTCGACGACGCGATGCTTCGTGTGGCGGCGGAGACTGACGACCCGCGCGCGGCCGAACGTCTTCTGTGCGAGAGTGCCCGGCTGCATCTGTGGCGCGGAGAGACGGAGCGCGCGCACGATCTGGTCGTCCTCTCCGTCGCGCGGGGCGTCGCCTCGACCGAGACGGCGCTTCTCGCCCGCCTCCTCGACGAGTTGGGCGCCGACGTCCTGCTCCCCGTCACCGTCGACACGGGCCTCGCCGCGAACGTCGCGGAGGGGGATACCCCGATCGAGCAGGAACTCCTCGCGTTGAGCACCGCCGTGCTGCGTGAGGAGTACGCCACCGTGCGACGCGGCATCCACGCGCTCCTCGAACGCCGGCCGCGTCCGCAGCCGTACTGGCGCGATCAGCTGCGGCGCCTCCTCGTGACGACGGAGGTGCGTGGCGGTGATCCTGTCGCCGCGCGCGACGCCGTCACCGCCTGGCGGCGCGAGTGGGTCCCCGGGCGCCCATCCGAGGTGTCCGACGTCCTCGTGCTCGCGAGCGCCGCCGCGCTCGATCCACTCGGACCCGGGGCGGGCGAGCTCGTCCGTCGCGGGCGCGATCTCTCCCGACGCGAGGGCACACCGACGCCGTTGCCGTGGTTCGCCGTCCTCGAGGGGGGGTCCGCTCTCGCGGAGGGGCGCTTCGACGACGCGGTCGCTTCCCTCGAGGCCGCGCGAGAAGCGGTGCCCTGCGAGGATCCGTCGCTGCTGCGCTGTGACGCCGACCTAGTCGAAGCGCTCTGGTTGAGCGGTCACCGCGCGGATGCGCGCCGCATCCTCGCCCGCCTCGAAGCGGCGTCCGTCCGCACCCCGCGCCGGTGGACGACGCTCGCGGTGGCGCGCTCGCGCGCCGTCTGCCGCAGCGATCGCGACGGCGCCGCCGCGTTCCGCGAGGCGGAGGCGATCTGGCGCACCGATGATCCGCCGATCGAGCGCCTTCGCCTCCGCGCGGCGCGTGACCGCTGTCTGCCGACCACGGATCGGCCGGTACTGCGTGCCGCGCCGCGTCCCGCCGATCGGGGACGCTCGCTCACCGCTCAGGAACGCGATGTCGTCGCGCTGGTCAGTCAGGGCCTTCGCAACCGCGACATCGCCGCCGCGCTCTTCATCTCGCTGCGCACCGTCGAACTGCGGCTGACGGGCGTCTACCGCACGCTCGGCGTGAGCTCGCGCGTGCACCTGGTCGCGCTGTTGCACGGCGCGTCCCTGCCCTGATGCCCGGACACGCGAGGACGACGTCGGACTCGGATGCCGGGGCTCAGGGCGAGACGGGTGACAACGCCGCCCGGCGGTCGGGGCTGCGCCAGCGACCGTCGGAGGGCCGTCCGCGTCCGATCGCCGCGACGAGCGCGCGGAGGCACAGCACCGCGTCCCAGACCCGCAGCAGCGGGAAGAGGAGCATCCATACGCGCGGCCGAGTGCCGGTGACGGCGCAGGAGAACACCGTCATCGCCGCATCCGCCGCGAGGAAGGCCGCGGCCAACGGACCCACCGGCAGCACGGTCGCCACCGCCGACGCGACGGTCGACGCCTCTCCGGCGAGCATCACGCTCGCTGCGGCCGCGATCGCGGCGACCGCCAGGACCGGCACCATCGCGGTGAGCACGAGGCTGGAGACGACCGTCTCCACCGCGAACACGCCGACGGACGCCCAGAACAGGCCCCGGCGCGGACCGTGGCGCCGCACCGTCTGCCAGAAGCCGAGACTCCACCGCCGCATCTGCGCCGAGTAGTCCCGGAAGAGGGCGGGGTCCTGCGTCTCGGCAATCGCGCACGCCGGGTGGAACGCGATGCGTCCCAGACGCTTCGCGTGCACCTCGAAGGTCATGTTGAAGTCCTCGATCGAGAGCCCGGGCGCGTCGATGTCGATGCGGTCGAGGACGTCGGTGCGGTACATGCTCGCGAATCCCGGCACGATCGCCACCGCATCCGTCGCGCGTGCCGCCTGACCGAATTTGTGGAGGTACTGCGTGCAGACGTAGGTCCGCTCCCGGTAGGACGTGAGAAGCCGGCCCATCCCCCGGGTCGCGGCATCCGGGGCCGTCGTCGCCCGTCCCGCCACCGCCACCACCCCCTCATCGGTGAAAAGCGGCAGGCCGGTGCGCAGGTAGTCCGGTCGAGGACGCGAGTCGGCATCGAGGAGGAGCAGCAGCGGGAAGCGCTCGGGGATGCGGAAGTGCGCGAGGCCGGCGCGGATCGCTCCCGCCTTCCCCCGGTTGGGGACGAGATCCCATGCCGTGGCGCCCGCCTCGCGGGCGCGCGCCGCGGTCTCGTCGTTCGAGCCGTCCGAGACGACGAAGACGTTGCGCGCCGGGACGAGGGCGCGTGCCGCGCGGACGGCGTCCGCGATCACGAGCTGCTCGTCGTGCGCGGCGATGAGCACCGCCACCTCCTCGGGACGGAAGAACATCGACGGCGACAGCAGGGATGCGCCGGTGCGCCCTTCGGCGGCGAGCCGACACAGGGCGGCGACCCCCCACACCGCGGTCGAGAGCCCGATCGTGCAGATCACGACGATCAGCACGACAGCGAGTGTCACGCGACCCATCCCGCGGGTGTTCGCGCGGCGGGCGTGGCCGTCGGCGCATCGCTGACCGCTCGAGACACGGCATCCCCCTTCGCTCGCGCTCGACCGTACGCGTCGACAGCCGCCGTCGGCGCGCGCCGACCCGCACGCCGGATGCGGTCTCCCGCAAGATCGCGTGCGGTTCGCGGCGACCCGCACGATCGCCGCCCGTTGCTTGACGGTCGCCTCCGCCGCGGCTGAGGGTGAGCGAGGGGTCGACCGTGAGATCCGACTCTGCTTCACCTACCCGCTTCTGGAGGATGATGATGTCCACACTCGATGTCCGGGCGGACCTGTTCCCGGCCCCGCTCGACCCCGCACCGGCAGACGTCCCGTTCGATTTCGACGTCGCCATCGTCGGTCTCGGATACGTCGGCCTGCCAACGGCTCTCGCCCACCACACGAGTGGCGCTCGGGTGCTCGCGCTGGATGCGTCTTCTCGCCGTCTGCGCACGATCGCGGCCCGCGGTGCCGATCTCATCGACTCCGACCGCGAGCGGCTCGACGTCGCCCTGCACGCCCCGGGTGACTTCCGGCTGACCGGGGACGTCCGCGAGCTCGGCCGCGCCGCCGCCATCGTCGTGTGCGTGCCCACCCCCGTCGACGACCGACAGGTACCCGATCTCGTCCCGCTGCGCACGGCCTGCGCCACCGTCGTCGCCGCCGCACGCCCGGGTCAGCTGATCATGCTCACCTCCACCACCTACGTCGGCTGCACCCACGACCTCATCGAGCAGCCCCTGCGCGATAGGGGGATGCAGATCGGCCGCGACGTGTTCGTGACGTTCAGCGCCGAACGCATCGACCCCGGCAACGTCGGTTTCGCCCAGGAGGTGGTCCCCCGCGTGGTGGGCGGGGCGACCCCTGAATGCGAGGAGGAGGGCGCGCGTCTGCTCTCCCGGTACGCGGCGCGCGTGCACCGCGTGTCGAGCCTGGCGACCGCCGAGATGACGAAGCTGCTCGAGAACACGTTCCGCGCGGTCAACATCGCCCTCGCCAACGAGTTCGCCGACATCTGCGGGGCACTCGAGGTCCCGGTGACCGAGGTGATCGAGGCGGCGAGCACGAAGCCGTACGGATTCATGGCGTTCTACCCCGGGCCGGGTGTCGGCGGTCACTGCATCCCGTGCGACCCGCACTACCTGCTGTGGCAGCTCAAAGCCCTGCACGTAGATGCCGGCCTCATCACGGAGGCGATGACGCGCATCGCCGCGCGTCCCCGTCGGGTGGTGGAGCGCATCCGCGACGTACTCGGGAAGGCGGGCAAGAGCACCCTCGGCGCGCGGGTCCTCGTGGTCGGGGTCACCTACAAGCCCGACGTCGCCGATCTCCGCGAGTCCCCCGCCCTGGAGATCATCGACCTGCTCATCGATCTCGGTGCCGAGGTGCAGTACGTCGACACGCATGCGGCGCACATCCACCTCGGGTCGGGGCGCGAGCGCGATTCGCTCGCCGATCCCGCCGCGTTCCGGCCCGATGTGGTGCTCGTGCACACGCGCCACCACGACAGCGATCTCGCCTGGCTCGACATCGACACTGTCGTCGTCGACGGCACCTACCGCAGCGCCGACATCGCGGGACGGGTGCTGCTGTGAGCGTGCAGGTGTATCCTGGCCGCGCCGCGACACGATCGCTCGTCACCGGCGGCGCCGGTTTCGTCGGCAGCCACCTGGTCGAGCACCTGCTCGGTCTCGGCGATGAGGTCGTCGTCCTCGACGACCTCTCCACCGGATCCGCCTGCAACCTCGCCGGAGTCGTGGACCACCCGCGGCTGACCATGATCCACGGCTCCATCCTGAACACCCTGACGGTGGGCCAGGCGATGCAGGGATGCGACCGTGTCTTCCATCTCGCGGCGGCGGTGGGCGTGAAGCTCATCGTCGAGCAGCCACTGCGGGGCCTTCGCGTCAACATCCACGGCACCGAGAACGTCCTCACCGCCGCGATCGAGCGGCAGGCCTCGGTGCTGCTGGTGTCGACCAGCGAGGTGTACGGCAAGAACACCGCCGATCGCCTGCGCGAGGACTCCGACCGGGTCCTCGGCGACCCGCTCCTCTCGCGCTGGACCTACGCCGGCGCCAAGGGCATCGACGAGGCATTCGCGAAGGCGTACTGCGACCAGGAGGGTCTGGATGTCTCGATCGTGCGGCTGTTCAACACCGTCGGGCCGCGTCAGACCGGCCGCTACGGCATGGTGCTGCCGAACCTCGTCGGGCAGGCGCTGCGCGGTCAGCCGCTGACCGTGTTCGGCGACGGTCTGCAGACGCGCTGCTTCTCCGCCGTCGAGGACGTCGTCCCCGCAATGGTCCTCATCGAGCGCGACCCGCGTTCGCGCGGACAGGCGTACAACCTCGGGGGCGCACGCGAGATCTCGATCCTCGACCTCGCACACGAGGTCATCCGCACCCTCGACAGCCGCAGCACGGTCGAACTGGTGCCGTACGCACAGGCCTACGCGCCGGGCTTCGAAGACATGCGCCGTCGCGTGCCCGACAACACCAAGGCGAACGCCCTCGTCGGCTACGAGCCGCGTACCTCGCTGACCTCGACCATCATGCGGGTCGCCGCAGACCTGCTCTCGCGCGAACGACTCGGGTCGGATGCCATGCCCCTCGCCGGTGCCGAGTCGTTCCGGGGTGCGTTGTGATCCCCCGCGGGCCGGGCGCCCGTCGGCCGATCCCCAGCGGGCCGGGCGCCCGATGGCCGATCCCCCGCGAACCGGTCCCCCACGTGCAGGTCGCCCGCACGCCGGTCGCCCGCACGCAGGTCGCCCGTACGTCGAGGGCGGCCCTACGCCGCGGTGTCGCCGTGGTTGCGGCGGTCGCGGTGGCAGCCGGGGCTGTCGTCATCTGGTCCCCCGCGCCGCCCGCCGAGGCCGCGACCCGCACGATCGTGAGCCTGACGTTCGACGATGCCAATGCGAACCAGTTGCAGGCGCTCCCCGCCCTCCGATCGAACGGCATGCGGGCGACGTTCTACGTGCCCTCGGGGTTCATCGGCGCCACGGGTCACATGACGCGCGCCGATCTGACGAGCCTGAAGAACGCCGGGCACGAGGTCGGCGGGCACACCGTGAACCACCCCGACCTCGCGCAGGTGAGCGTCGACGAGGCGAAGAGGCAGATCTGCACCGACCGCCGCAACCTCACGTCGTGGGGGTTCACCGTCCGCAGTTTCGCGTACCCCTTCGCCTCCAGTACCCCCCAGGTCCAGCAGGCCGCGGCAGCGTGCGGGTACAGCAGCGCCCGGCTGCTCGGCGACATCCGCAGTCGATTCGGATGCCCGGAGTGCTCCTACGCCGAATCGACGCGACCCGCCGACCGCTATGCGCTGAAGGCCCTGGATCAAGTGGATGCCACCTGGTCGCTCGACGACCTGAAAGCCGGCGTCACGAATGCCGAGCGCAACGGCGGCGGGTGGGTGCAGTACACATTCCACGACGTGTGCGCCGACGCGTGCAGCGACCTCGCCGTCACCCCGAGCGTGTTCTCGAGCTTCGTGGCGTGGCTGAAGACCCGACAGGCCGCCGGCACCGTGGTGCGGACGATCGGCGACGTCATCGGCGGCGCCGCCAAGCCGCTCGTCAACGGACCGGTCGTCGCGGCCCCCACCGGGTCGACGAACGGCATCACCAACCCGAGCCTCGAGGTCGGTGCTCCCGACTGCTGGATGCGCGGCGGCTACGGTAACAACGCCCCCGCCTTCAGCACGGGGGCACCCGCGCACACGGGCTCGGTGGCCAGCGGCATCACCATGTCGAACTATGCGGACGGCGACGCGAAGCTCCTCCCGCAGTTCGATCTCGGGCAGTGCGCGCCGACGGTGACGGCCGGTCGGACGTACACGCTCCGCGAGTGGTATCTCGCCAGCGGGGTCACCCAGTTCGCGGTCTACTTGCGCTCCACGACCGGGGCGTGGTCGTACTGGACCTCGAGCCCGTGGTTCGCCCCGGCGACGCAGTGGACGCAGGCCGACTGGACGACACCGGCGATCCCCGCGGGCTACGACGGCATCAGTTTCGCCCTCACGATCTTCGCCGACGGCACCCTGCGCACCGACGACCTGCAGCTGTACGACAGCGCCGGTGCGCCCCCGCTGTCCTCCGCCGGCGCGGTGACGCCGCCCACCTCATCGACCTCACCGGCCGCGGCGACGCCGCCCGAGGGTCCGGTCGAGCTCTTCCGGCCCACCGAGGCCACCACCGCGGGATGACCGCGCGGCAGACGACGGTGGCGGCGATCACCCTCGCGGTGGTCGTCGCCACCGTCGTGTGCGCGTGCGCACCGGTCGAATCGTCTCGCCCCGACACCGGCTACCCCTGGCACACCGGGATCGTGGCGACGACGTTCTGGGTGGGCGAGGTGTTCGATCCCGAAGCCCCCGACGGCAGTCAACGCGTGTCGACGTACGACAGCGACTGGCTCGCCGCGTACGGCGGGTGCGACGGCATCGACACCGGCGAGGAGTGTCGCACCGAGTCGCGGACGGCGGACACCGACTACTTCCCCACAGGGATGACACCCCGGGAGAACCCGTTCTACCTCGACCTGCCCTTCGACGACGTCAACGATCGCGAGGGGTTCGCGCTCCGTGGCGAGGTCGTCCCGTGGGCTCACGACCCCGCCTTCGCGTCATCCGTCGACGACCCGACGGTCAGCCTGATGAAGAACCGCTGGGTCGTCCTGCACAAGGACGGGCACCTCTGCTACGGGCAGATCCAGGACGCAGGGCCGGGCGAGTACCACGACGCCGACTACGTGTTCGGCTCCGACGACCGACGCCCCGCCAACACCCGCTTCAACGGCGCCGGTCTCGACGTCTCACCGGCGCTCAACGGATGCCTCGGCTTCGCCGATCTCGACGGCGAAGACGACCGGCTCGACTGGGCATTCGTCGACGATGCCGATGTCCCGCCGGGACCGTGGACGCGATTGATCACCCATTCACCGGTCCGCTAGGCGAGCGTCGAGAAAACGGCCGAACGAACGACGAAGGGCCGGATGCCATGGCATCCGGCCCTCTCGATCGTCACTGACCGCGGCGCTCGCGCAACTGCTGCAACGCGTCGTCGAGGAGGGAAGCGGCTTCTTCGTCGCTTCGACGCTCCTTCACGTAAGCGAGGTGGGTCTTGTAGGGCTCCGCCTTGGCCAGGGCCGGGGGGTTCGCCTTGTCGCGCCCGGCCGGAAGGCCCGAGTGCGGTGAGTCGATCGTCTCGGGGATCTCGTCGTCGGGAATGCCCGCGGCGAAGTAGCGCACCGTCTCGTTTCCGAGGGCGTCCCAGTAGGACACGGCCACGCGATCGGCGTGAAAGCCGTGATCTTGTTCACCCATGGGGCCGGCACCGACGCGGGAGCCGCGGATCGCATTACCTCCGGTGGCCATGTCAGAGCTCCGCGAACTTGGTCAGCAGGCCGAGGCCGACGATGGTGACGAACCACGTCAGAGCCAGGACGACCGTGAAGCGGTTGAGGTTGCGCTCCGCGAGTCCGGAGGAACCCATCGCCGAGCTCATGCCGCCACCGAACATGTCGGAGAGACCGCCGCCGCGACCCTTGTGGAGCAGGATGAGCAGGGTCAGCAGGAGGCTGGTGACGCCCAGGAGCACCTGCAGGACGAACTCGAGAATCTGCACTGTCGAAAGCCTTTCGCGAGCGGCCTGGTCGACCGCACAAGCGTCAAGTATAGAGGGAGGGGGCGCGGACGCACGGATGCCCGCGGCGAGGCGCCGCGGGCATCCGTGAGCGTCAGACGCCGACGTGCTTCTGGAACCGGATGATCGCGGCGAACTCGTCGACGACGAGGCTCGCACCGCCTACCAGGGCACCGTCGACGTCGGGCTCGCGCATGAAGCCGGCGATGTTGCCCGACTTCACCGAACCGCCGTACAGCACGCGCGTGCGGGAGGCGGCGTCAGCACCGAGCTTGTCGGCGACGACCGCGCGGAGCTTCGCGCAGACCTCCTGCGCCTGGTCGGGCGTCGCGGCCTGACCGGAGCCGATCGCCCAAACGGGCTCATACGCGACGACGATGTCGGCATCCGCCGACACACCCTCGAGTGCGACCTCGAGCTGCCCGACCGGAACGGCGCTGGCGCCGAACTTCTCGAGGTCATCCGAGGTCTCGCCGACGCAGATCACGGGCACGAGGCCGTGGCGCAACGCCGCCTGCGTCTTCGCCGCGATGACCTCGTCGCTCTCGTGATGGAACTGACGACGCTCGGAGTGCCCGATGATGACGTACTTCGCGTCGAGTTTGGCGAGGAACTGGCCCGAGATCTCCCCGGTGTACGCACCGGAGTCGTGGGCCGAGAGGTCCTGCCCGCCGAGGGCGAACTCGATCTTGTCGGCGTCGAGGAGGGTCTGCACCGTGCGCAGGTCGGTGTACGGCGGGAACACCGCGACCTCGACGCTGCCCTTGTCGTGCTTCGCCTCCTTCAGCGTCCAGTGCAGCTTTTGGACGAACGCGACCGCCTGCAGGTGGTCGAGGTTCATCTTCCAGTTGCCGGCGATGAGAGGGGTTCTGGTCACTGCCATCCGAGGACCTCCAGTCCGGGGAGCTTCTTACCTTCGAGGAACTCCAGGCTCGCGCCGCCACCGGTGGAGATGTGGCCGAACGCCTCGTCCGCGAAACCGAGCTGACGCACGGCTGCGGCGGAGTCGCCGCCGCCGACGACACTGAGGCCGTCGACCTCGGTGAGCGCCTGGGCGACGGTCTTGGTGCCGGCTTCGAACGCCTTCATCTCGAACACGCCCATCGGGCCGTTCCAGAAGACGGTGCGCGAACCGCGGATCGCGTCGGCGAAGATCTCCGCCGTGCGGGGTCCGATGTCGAGTCCCAGTCCGGACGCACCGAAGTCGGTGTCCTCCAGGGCCTGGGCGTCGGCGACGACGTGCTCGGCGTCCGCCGAGAACGATGCCGCGACGACGGCGTCGACGGGGAGGACGATCTCGACGCCGCGCTCCTTCGCCGTGGCGAGGTAGCCCTTCACGGTGTCGATCTGGTCCTTCTCGAGCAGGCTCGCGCCGACCTCGTACCCCTCGGCGACGAGGAAGGTGAACATCATGCCGCCGCCGACGAGGAGCTTGTCGACGCGGGGCAGCAGGTGTTCGATCACGCCGAGCTTGTCGCTGACCTTCGATCCGCCGAGCACGACCGTGTAGGGGCGCTCGGGGTTCTCGGTCAGACGGTCGAGGACCTCGAGCTCCTTCTGAATGAGCAGGCCCGCGGCCGAGGGCACCAGCTGGGCGAGGTCGTAGACGCTCGCCTGCTTGCGGTGCACGACGCCGAAACCGTCGGAGACGAGGGCGTCACCGAGACCGGCGAGCTCTCGCGCGAAGGCCTGACGCTCGGACTCGTCCTTCGAGGTCTCCCCTGCGTTGAAGCGCAGGTTCTCGATGACGGCGACCTCGCCGTTCTCGAGCGAGCCGACGGCATCCTGAGCCGACTCGCCGACCGTGTCGCGCGCGAACGCGACCGGCTGGCCGAGCAGTTCGGACAGGCGCTGCGCGACCGGCTCGAGCGAGTACTTCGGGTCGGGCGCCCCATCGGGGCGGCCCAGGTGCGAGCACACGACCACACGCGCGCCGGCGTTGATCAGTGCATTGAGAGTAGGAAGCGACGCGCGCACGCGGCCATCGTCCGTGATGACGCCGTCCTTGAGGGGGACGTTCAAATCACAACGGACGATGACCCGCGTGCCGGCGAGCGACCCCAGCGAATCGAGGGTGCGCAGAGCCATGAAGGGTTACAGGCGCTCGGCGACGTACTCGGTGAGGTCGACGAGGCGGTTGGAGTAACCCCACTCGTTGTCGTACCACGACGAGACCTTGACGAGGTTGCCGCTGACGTTGGTCAGCTCCGCGTCGAAGATCGACGAGTGCGGGTTGCCCTGGATGTCGCTCGAGACGATCGGGTCTTCGGTGTACTGCAGGATGCCGTTGAGGCGGCCCTCGGCGGCGGCCTTCTTGTAGACCTCGTTGACCTGGTCGACGGTCAGACCGTCGGTGGGCGTGATGATCGTGAGGTCGACGATCGAGCCGGTGGGCACCGGCACGCGGTACGACGAGCCGCTGAGCTTGCCGTTGAGCTCGGGCAGCACCAGGCCGATGGCCTTGGCGGCACCGGTCGAGGCGGGGACGATGTTGATCGCCGCACCGCGGGCACGACGGAGGTCGCTGTGCGGGCCGTCCTGCAGGTTCTGGTCGGCGGTGTAGGCGTGGGCGGTCATCATGAAGCCGCGCTCGATGCCGAACGCCTCTTCGAAGACCTGGGCCAGCGGCGCGAGGCAGTTCGTGGTGCACGACGCGTTGGAGATGATGACGTCGGTCTCGGGGTTGTAGGTCTCTTCGTTGACGCCCATGACGATGGTCGCGTCGTCACCCGTGGCGGGAGCCGAGATGAGCACCTTCTTGGCACCACCCGTGATGTGCTTCTTGGCGTCTTCCGCCTTGGTGAAGCGACCGGTCGACTCGATGACGATGTCGACACCCAGCTCGCCCCAGGGGAGGTTGGCGGGGTCGCGCTCTTCGAAGACCTTGATGGTCTTGTCGCCGACGGTGATGGAGTCAGCGGTGTACGAGACGTCCTCGGTCAGCACGCCGCCGACGGAGTCGTACTTGAGGAGGTGCGCCAGCGACTTGTTGTCGGTGAGGTCGTTCACCGCCACGATTTCGAGGTCGGCCCCCTGCGCGAGAGCCGCGCGGAGGTAGTTGCGTCCGATACGGCCGAAGCCGTTGATTCCGATCTTGACGGTCACGGAATTTCTCCTGAATCAGTTGTGCGCGATATGCGCGTGATTGCGGTGTTCGCTGGCGGACAACGGCGTCCCGGCGGAGTGCCCACCGGGACGCCCACGCCGTTTACGACAGTACCAGCAGACCCGCGGTCTTCTCGCGGGCGGCGGTGAAGCGCTGCTGGGCGTCGGCCCAGTTGGCGATGTTCCAGAACGCCTTGACGTAGTCGGCGCGCACGTTCTTGTAGTCGAGGTAGTACGCGTGCTCCCAGACGTCGAGCAGGAGGATCGGGACGGTGCCCGCGACGATCTGACCCTGCTGGTCGAAGAACTGCTGGATCACGAGGTTCTCACCGATCGAGTCCCAGAAGAGTCCGGCCCAGCCGGAGCCCTGCACGCCGAGAGCGGCGGCGGTGAACTGCGCGCGGAACGCATCGAACGAGCCGAACTGGTCGTCGATCGCCGACTCGAGGTCGCCGGTGGGCTTGTCGCCGCCGTTGGGCGAGAGGTTCGTCCAGAAGATCGAGTGGTTCGTGTGGCCGCCGAGGTTGAACGCGAGGTCCTTCTGCAGACGGTTGATGTTGGCGAAATCGCCCTTCTCGCGCGCTTCGGCGAGCAGGTCGAGGGTGGTGTTCGCGCCGTTGACGTAGGTCTGGTGGTGCTTGCTGTGGTGCAGCTCCATGATCGTCGCACTGATGTGCGGCTCCAGGGCCGAGTAGTCGTAGGGCAGTTCGGGCAGCGTGTACTTCGCCATGATCTCAACTTCCGAATCGGGCGCCGCCGGGACCTCTCCGCCGAGACGACGTGCGAGGAACCGCGCAGCGAGGGTGACGTCTTCATCCTATTGAGGGGTAACGCCCGACCCACAGGGTTGCTTCCCCGGATGACGGAAGGTAGCGCCCGCCGCGTCGGGCGCAGGCGGGATCGGATGCCGCGGACAACGGCATCCGGAAGATGCCCGCGCACGGCGCATCCACGCCGTCTCCGCCGCGGGAGCGGTGAACGCGGAAGCGGAGCGCGCGGGAGCGGTGCACGCCGAAGCAGAGCGCGCGGGAGCGGTGCACGCGGAAGCAGAGCGCGTGGGAGCGGTGCACGCCGAAGCAGAGCGCGCGGGAGCGGATCGCGCGGATGCCGCGGATCACGGCATCCGAGACGGGTCTCAGTCCTCAGCGCCCATCGGCACGGCGGCCTCGGTGCCCGGGATGCCCTCGACCTCGGCCTTCTTGTCGGCCATCGCCAGCAACCGGCGGATGCGTCCGGCCACGGCGTCTTTCGTGAGAGGCGGGTCGGCGTGATGCCCGAGCTCGTCGAGGCTCGCGTCGCGGTGCGCCAGGCGCAGCTCGCCGGCCTGCTGCAGGTGGTCGGGGACCTCGTCGCCGAGGATCTCGAGCGCGCGCTCCACCCGGGCGCAGGCGGCCACGGCGGCCTGGGCCGAGCGGCGGAGGTTGGCGTCGTCGAAGTTCACGAGGCGGTTCACGCCGGCGCGCACCTCGCGGCGCTGACGCATCTGGTCCCACTCCCCCGCGGTGCGGCGGGCGCCCATCTCGTACAGCGCGCCACGGATCGCCTCGCCGTCGCGCACCACGACGCGCGGAACCCCGCGCACCTCGCGGGCCTTGGCCGGGATGCCGATGCGGTGACCGGCACCGACGAGCGCCATCGCCGCCTCGGACGACGGGCACGAGATCTCGAGGGCCGCGGACCGGCCCGGATCGCTCAGCGAGCCGCTCGCCAGAAACGCTCCGCGCCAGATGGCGCTGAGGTCGGGCCGCGAGCCCGTGGTCAGCTTGTTGGGAAGACCGCGCACCGGGCGGCGACGCTGATCGAGCAGTCCCGTCTGGCGTGCAAGGGTCTCGCCGGCCTCGATGACGCGCACGGCGTAGTAACCCCCGGTACGACCCCCGGAGCCCTGCACGTGGTGCAGTTCGGGACGCACGCCGTACAACTCCACGAGGTCGCGGGCGACCCGACGCGCGAGGACGTCGGAGTCGAGTTCAGCCTCGACGGCGACGCGGTTGGCGATGGAGTGCAGACCACCGGAGAAGCGCAGGAGGGCCGTGAGCTCGGCGACGCGCGCGGTCGGGCGCGGGTCGCGAACGGTGATGAGTTCGGCCTTCACGTCGGCGGTCAGCGGCACGGTTCTCCTCGGGTGGGGGGCGGCGGGGGCGACGGTACAGCCTACTCGCGACCGAGGTCGCGATGAGCCACGCGGACGGCCACCCCGGGAACATCGGCCAGACGTGCAGCCAGCTCCCGCGCCATCACCACCGAGCGATGCTTGCCGCCGGTGCAGCCCACCGCCACGACCGAATGCCGCTTGTTCTCGCGCTGATACCCGTCCAGCACCGGGCGGAGTGCGGCCGCGTAGGCGTCGAGGAATTCCGACGCCCCCGTCTGGCCCAGCACGTATTCCCGCACCAGGGGGTCTTCGCCCGTGAGGGGCCGGAGGTCTTCGTTCCAGAACGGGTTCGGTAGGAAGCGCATGTCGGCGACGAGGTCGACGTCGGGCGGCAGCCCGTACTTGAAACCGAAGCTCATGAGCGTGACGGTGTGGCGCGCGGCACCCTCTTCACCGAACAGTGTCACGGTGCGCAGCGACAGCTGGTGCACGTTCAGACCCGAGGTGTCGATCACCATGTCGGCGGCCTCCCGCAGGGGCGCGAGACGCTCGCGTTCGCGTCGGATGCCGTCGACGATGGTGCCGTCGCCCTGCAGGGGATGCGGTCGGCGCACGGCCTCGAACCGGCGCACGAGCACCGCGTCGCTGGCATCCAGGAAGACGACCCGCACTTGACGACCCGCCTGCAGTGCGCGCATCGCCTCGGGCAGGTCGCTGAACAGCGATCGGCCGCGCACATCGACCACGACGGCCACCCGGGGCACCGCACCGCCCGCGAGCTCGGTGAGCTCGAGCAACGGCCGCAGCATCTGAGGCGGCAGGTTGTCGACGACGTACCAATCGAGGTCCTCGAGGGCGTTGGCGACGGTGGACCGCCCGGCCCCCGACATGCCGGTGACGATCAGCACCTCACCTGGCTCGTCGCGTTCCGGCTCCATGGGCGTGGCCTCCCGTCGTGTCGTCACAGCCTACCGAGCCAGGTGCGAGTGAATCGCCTCAGCGAGCGCCGGACCGATCCCGGGAAGAGCCGTGATCTCGTCGGGACTGGCGTCTTTGAGCGCTGAGACCGACCCGAAGTGCCGGAGCAACGCCTTGATGCGGGTGTCGCCGAGCCCGGGGACCTCCGCGAGCACGCTCGTGATGTCGCGCTTTCGACGCTTGCGCTGGTGCACGATGGCGAAACGGTGGGCCTCGTCGCGCAGGCGCTGCAGCAGATAGAGCGCCTCCGAGGTGCGCGGCAGGATGACCGGGTAGTCCTCCCCCGGCAGCCACACCTCTTCGAGCCGCTTGGCGATGCCGCACAGCGCGATCTCCTCGTGCCCCGCGTCGGCGAGCGCCCGGGCCGCCGCCGCGACCTGCGGCTGGCCGCCGTCGACGACGAGCAGTTGTGGCCGGTACGCGAAGCGCGGGCGTTTGCGCGCGGTCACGACGTCGCCGTCGGCGGTGGCCTGATCGGAGTCGGGGTCGGCGATGATCGCGCCCCCGACGGTCTCGGGCTCGATCTCCTCGGGCCGGTCGAGGTAGGCGAGTCGTCTCGTGAGCACCTGATACATCGAGTCGGTGTCGTCGGTGGTCTCGGCGACGCCGAACGAGCGGTACTGGTCTTTTCGCGGCAGCCCGTCTTCGAAGACGACCATGGATGCCACGACGTTGGTGCCGGCGAGGTGCGACACGTCGAAGCACTCGATGCGCAGCGGTGCCTCGGTCATGCCGAGCGCCTCCTGCAGATCGGTCAGGGCCTGCGAGCGGGCGACGTAATCGCTCGTGCGGCGCGTCTTGTGCAGCATGAGCGCCTGCTGCGCGTTCAGCGTGGCCGTCTTCAGCAGGTCGGACTTACGTCCGCGCTGGGCCACCTGCAGGGTGACCGGGCGCCCGCGACGCTCACGCAGCCATGCTTCGAGCTGCTCGGCGTCGTCGGGGAGTTCGGGCACGAGCACCTGCCGCGGGATATCAGCGGCATCCGCATCGCCGTAGGTGCGCTGCAGCACCTGATCGACGAGCTCGGCGCCCGAGATGTCGATCTCTTTCTCGATCGTCGTCGCGCGCACACCGCGCACACGGCCGCCGCGGACGACGAAGTGCTGCACGGTCGCGGCGAGCTCGTCTTCGGCGATGCCGAACAGGTCGGCGTCGGTGTCGGATGCCAGCACCAGGGCGCTCTTGCCGAGCACGGCGTCGATGGCCTGCAGGCGGTCGCGGTAGTGTGCGGCCGACTCGTAGTCCATCGCGGCCGAGGCCTCTTTCATGCGCGCGGTGAGGTCGCGCGCGAAGCGCTGGTCGCCGCCCGACATGAACGCGATGAAGTCGTTGACCACGGCCCGGTGCTCGTCGATCGTGACCTTCATCGAGCACGGCCCGCCGCAGCGGCCGATCTGCCCCGGGAAGCACGGACGCCCCGACGCCATCGCCGTTTTGTAGGACGAGTCGCTGCACGTGCGAATGGGGAAGACCTTGATCATCAGGTCGATCGTGTCGTGCACCGCCCACACCTTGGGGTACGGGCCGAAGTACTTCGCGCCGCGGATCTTGCGGTTGCGGGTCACGATCACCCGCGGCGCCTCATCGGCGAGGGTGATCGCCATGAAGGGGTACGACTTGTCGTCGCGATAGCGCACGTTGAAGGGCGGGTCGAACTCCTTGATCCACATGTACTCCAGCTGGAGCGAGTCGACGTCGCTCGGCACGACCGTCCACTCGACGCTCGCCGCGGTGGTCACCATCCGGCGCGTCCGCTCGTGCAACGAGTACAGCGGAGCGAAGTAGTTCGACAGTCGCGCCCTCAGGTTCTTGGCCTTGCCGACGTACAGCACCCGCCCCTCGGCGTCCCGGAACCGATACACCCCCGGGTTGGTGGGGATCTCTCCGGCCTTGGGTCGGTAAGGCAGGTGCGACATCCGTTCTCGGGATGCCACGGGTCAGCCCGCCGCGCTCACGAGCTCCCGCTCGGCGCTGTCCGCGTCGAGCGAGGGGGCGTTGCGCTGCGTCCCTGTGCGCCCGGTCTCGAGGAGCTCGGCGAGGAAGGCGCCGGTGTGGCTCCCCTCGACCTTCGCGACCTGCTCGGGGGTGCCGGTCGCCACGATCGTGCCGCCGCCGGCGCCGCCCTCGGGCCCGAGGTCGATCACCCAGTCGCTGCTCTTGATGACGTCGAGGTTGTGCTCGATGACGATGACCGAGTTGCCCTTGTCGACGAGGCCATTCAGCACCTTCAGCAGCAAGGACACGTCCTCGAAGTGCAGACCCGTCGTCGGCTCGTCGAGCACGTAGATGGACCGGCCGTTGCTGCGGCGCTGGAGCTCGGTGGCGAGCTTGACGCGCTGGGCCTCACCCCCCGAGAGGGTCGTGGCCGACTGGCCGAGCCGGACGTAGCCGAGACCGACGTCGACCAGGGTCTTGAGGTAGCGGTGGATCGCCTGGATGGGCTCGAAGAACTCCGCGGCCTCCGAGATCGGCATCTCGAGCACCTCGGCGATGTTCTTGCCCTTGTAGTGCACCGACAGGGTGTCGCGGTTGTAGCGCTTTCCGTGGCAGACCTCGCAGTCGACGTACACGTCGGGCAGGAAGTTCATCTCGATCTTCAACGTGCCGTCGCCCGAGCACGCCTCGCAACGGCCGCCCTTGACGTTGAAGCTGAATCTGCCGGCCTGGTAGCCGCGGACCTTCGCCTCGGGGGTCTCGCTGAAGAGCGTGCGGATGCGGTCGAAGACGCCCGTGTAGGTCGCCGGGTTCGAGCGCGGCGTGCGGCCGATGGGGGCCTGGTCGACGTGCACGACCTTGTCGAGGTTGTCGAGACCGGTCACGCGGGTGTGCTTGCCGGGGACGCGGCGCGCGCCGTTCAGCTTCGAGGCGAGGACCTCGTACAAGATGCCGTTGACCAGCGTCGACTTGCCCGATCCGCTCACGCCGGTCACCGCCGTGAGGACACCGAGGGGGAAGTCGACCGTGACGTTCTGCAGGTTGTTCTCGCGTGCGCCGACGACGGTGACCTGGCGCTTCTTGTCGATCTTGCGTCGTTTCTTCGGCGCCTCGATCGCGCGACGGCCCGAGAGGTATGCGCCGGTGAGGGAGCTCTCGTCGGTCAGCAGTTCGGCGAGGGGCCCGGAGTGCACGACGTTGCCGCCGTCTACACCGGCGCGGGGTCCGATGTCGACGACCCAGTCGGCCGCGTGGATGGTCTCTTCGTCGTGCTCCACGACGATGAGGGTGTTGCCGAGGTCGCGGAGGGTCTCGAGCGTCTGGATCAGACGGCGGTTGTCACGCTGGTGGAGTCCGATGGAGGGCTCGTCGAGAACGTACAGCACGCCCGTGAGGCCCGAGCCGATCTGCGTGGCGAGGCGGATACGTTGCGCCTCGCCGCCCGACAGGGTGCCGGCCGCTCGCCCGAGGCTGAGGTAATTGAGCCCCACCTGCAGGAGGAAGTCGAGGCGCGCGCGGATCTCGCGCAGCACCGCCGCAGCGATGGTGGCCTCGCGGTCGGTGAGAGTGAGTTCCGAGAAGAACTCGCGGGCGTCGGAGAGGCTCATGCGGGATGCGGCGGCGATGGAGGTGCCGTCGACGAGCACGGCAAGCACCTCGGGCTTGAGGCGGTCGCCGTCGCACACGGCGCACGGGACCTCGCGGAGGTACTCCGACCAGCGCTGGCGCTGCGCGTCGGACTCCGCCTGCAGGTACTGACGCTCGATGTAGGGCACGACACCCTCGAACCCCGAGGAGTAACGCATCTCACGGCCATAGCGGTTCTTCCACTTGACCGTGACCTTGTAGTTCTCGCCGCGCAGCACCGCCTGCTGCACGTCGTGCGTCAGCTTCTTCCACGGGGTGTCGAGCGAGAAGTCGAGATCACGGGCCAGACCCTCGAGGAGGCGCTCGTAGTACTGGAAGAGGCCCTTGCCCTGCGTCGTCCACGGCAGGATGGCGCCGTCGCGGATCGACAGCTCCTCGTCGCCGAGCATGAGGTCGACGTCGACCGACATGCGCGTTCCGAGACCCGAACAGACCGGGCAGGCGCCGAAGGGGGCGTTGAACGAGAACGTACGCGGTTCGATCTCGGTGAGCTGCAGCGGGTGCCCGTTGGGGCAGGACAGCTTCTCGGAGAACGACTGCCAGGCGTCGTCGCCCTCTTCGTCGACATAGTTCACCTGCATGATGCCGCCCGCGAGACCCATCGCCGTTTCGACCGAATCGGTGACGCGGCTGAGGCTGTCTCCGGATGCCACGAGCCGGTCGACGACGACGGCGATGTCGTGCTTGTAGCTCTTCTTCAGCGTCGGCGGCTCGGCCAACTGGATCAAGTCGCCGTCGACGACGGCGCGCGCGTAGCCCTTCGCACTGAGCTCCTTGAAAAGGTCGACGAACTCGCCCTTCTTCTGCGTGACGACCGGGGCGACGATCTGGTAGCGGGTGCGCTCCGGCAGCTCCATCAGCTGGTCGGCGATCTGTTGGATCGTCTGACGCTGGATGCGCGCACCGCAGTCGGGGCAGTGGGGTACGCCGACGCGCGCCCAGAGCAGACGCATGTAGTCGTGGATCTCGGTGATCGTGCCGACCGTCGAGCGGGGGTTACGGTTGGTCGATTTCTGGTCGATCGAGACCGCCGGGCTGAGACCCTCGATGAAGTCGACGTCGGGTCGATCGACCTGCCCGAGGAACTGGCGCGCATAGGCGCTCAACGACTCGACGTAGCGGCGCTGACCCTCGGCGAAGATCGTGTCGAATGCGAGGCTCGACTTGCCCGAGCCGGACAGGCCGGTGAAGACAACGAGGGAATCGCGTGGGATGTCGAGGTCGACGTTCTTGAGGTTGTGCACGCGCGCACCACGCACACTGAGCTTTCCGCTCGTACCTGAGGTGGCGGGCGAGGTGGGCGAAGAAACGGGAACGATCGGCACGTGTTAAGTCTAGGTCGGGCCTCCGACATCGGCCCCGGGTTCGCCCCGGGCGCACGGATGTGCGAGAGTGCGGCGACGCGAGGCGGGCTTCACTCCCCCGCTCGAGCGCCCCCGGCGAAGGGCGCGAGACCGTCGCGGAGCGCGATCAGCGCTTCCTCCGAGACGCCCACTCGCGCCATGATCTGGCCGGGGACGGCGAGGGCGGATTCGCGCAGCGCGCGCCCCTCGTCGGTGAGCGCGATGTCGAGCACCCGCTCGTCGTCGGTGCGGCGGGTGCGATCGACGCGACCCTGCGTCTCGAGACGTTTGACCAGAGGTGACAGCGTGGCCGGTTCCATCGCGAGCTCGGCGGCCAGCGCCCCGAGCGTGCGCGGCGATCGCTCCCACAGGGCGAGCATGACCAGGTACTGCGGGTGCGTCAGGCCGAGCGGCTCGAGCACGGGGCGGTACATCGAGACGATGTTGCGGGCGGCGGTGACGAGGGCGAAGCACACCTGGTTCTCCAGCTTCAACGGATCCTGCACGCGCGACCTCCCAAATCGTTAGTACACTAATAATCATGACACGAAAGGATGCACCTCGCCCGCCGCTCCGCGAGCGCGTGCGCGAGGCGGGCGGTTGGTATCAGTACCTCAATACGCGTCTGATCCGTGTCGCCGGCCCGGCTTCGGTCGGCCCCTACGAGACGACCCCGGAGCCCATCCGCACGGGTCGCCCCTGCCCCCTGTGCGGTCACCCGATGACGGAGCACAGCGTCGACCGATCCGGGCCGAAGCCCCTGCTGCACTGTCCCTGACACGGGTGGCGTGCCGGGCGGTCGTCACCCCAGCTGCGGGCGCCCCGCCTCGTCCAACGGCCACCCCGGGTTGACGGCGACCTCCCACGGGTGACCGTCGGGGTCGATGAAGACTCCGGAATACCCGCCCCACGGCGTCGGTGCACCCGCTCGCGCCAGTCGCGCACCCGCTGCCACGGCGTCGGCCAGGACGGTGTCGACTTTCTCCGCCTCGAGGACGTTGTGGGCCAGGGTCACACCACCCCATCCGCCGCCGTCTTCGACGCCCGAATCCGCGGCCAGTTCGTCGCGACCCCACAGTGCTAGGACGAGGCCGCCCGTGTCGAAGAACGCGATCTCGCCATCGACGGATGTCGGATGCGCCCTCCACCCCAGCGCACGGTAGAAGGCGATCGAGCGCGAGAGGTCGCGGACTCCGAGGGTCACGAGGGTGATGCGTTGGTCCATGTGCGGTTGCGGGCTCAGGCGTGCCCGGCTCTCTCCATCGCTCGGAGCTCTTTCTTCATGTCCTGCACCTCGTCACGGAGACGCCCGGCAAGCTCGAACTTGAGCTCCGCCGCCGCCGCCAACATCTGTTGCGTGAGGTCGGCGATCGTCGACTCGAGCTGATCCGCCCCTTCGGCGGCGATCCCCGTCCGACGCAGCGACGGCGTGGGCGACTTGCCCTTGCCCGCCTTGTCGTTACGGGCGAGCAGCTTCCTCGTGTCAGTGGCCTCGCGGTTCAACACCTCGGTGATGTCGGCGATCTTCTTCCGCAGCGGCTGCGGGTCGATCCCGTGTTCGGTGTTGTAAGCGACCTGCTTCTCGCGCCGTCGATCGGTCTCGTCGATCGCGTTGCGCATCGAGTCGGTGATCCTGTCGGCGTACATGTGCACCTCACCGGAGACATTTCGTGCGGCACGGCCGATGGTCTGGATGAGCGACGTCCCGCTGCGGAGGAATCCCTCTTTGTCGGCATCGAGGATCGCCACGAGCGAGACCTCGGGCAGGTCGAGTCCTTCTCGCAGCAGGTTGATGCCCACAAGCACGTCGTAGACGCCGGCGCGCAGCTCGGTCAGCAGCTCGACGCGCCGCAGGGTGTCGACGTCGGAGTGCAGGTACCGCACCCGCACACCGTGTTCCCCGAGGAAGTCGGTCAACTCTTCGGCCATCTTCTTGGTCAGGGTGGTGACGAGCACGCGCTCGTCACGTTCGACGCGCACACGGATCTCTTCGAGCAGATCGTCGATCTGGCCCTTCGACGGTTTCACGACGATCTCGGGGTCCACCAGGCCCGTCGGACGGATGATCTGCTCGACCACCCCGTCGGCGATGCCCATCTCGTACCGACCCGGCGTCGCCGACAGGTAGACGGCCTGACCGACGCGCTCCTTGAATTCATCCCACCGCAGGGGGCGGTTGTCCATGGCGCTCGGCAGTCGGAACCCGTGCTCCACCAGCGTGCGCTTGCGCGACGCGTCGCCCTCGTACATCGCACCGATCTGCGGCACCGTCACGTGCGACTCGTCGATGACGAGCAGGAAGTCGTCGGGGAAGAAGTCGAGCAGCGTGTGCGGCGGGTCGCCGGGCATGCGGCCGTCCATGTGACGCGAGTAGTTCTCGATGCCCGAGCAGAAACCGAGCTGCTGCAGCATCTCGAGATCGAACGTCGTGCGCATGCGCAGACGCTGCGCTTCGAGGAGCTTTCCCTGCGACTCGAACTCTTTCAGGCGCTCCTCGAGCTCGTGCTCGATGGTGCCGATCGCTCTCTGAACCGTCTCGGTGCCGGCGACGTAGTGAGATGCCGGAAAGATCGGTACGGAATCCATCTTCTCGATGACGTCACCGGTGAGCGGGTGCAGCGTGTACAGCGCCTCGATCTCGTCGCCGAACATCTCGATGCGGATGGCGTACTCCTCGTAGACCGGGATGATCTCGATCGTGTCGCCTCGCACGCGGAAGTTGCCGCGCGAGAAATCGACGTCGTTGCGGTTGTACTGCATCGAGATGAACTTGCGGATGAGCGCGTCGCGGTCGTACCGCTCCCCCACCTGCAGGGCGACCATCGCGCGCAGGTATTCTTCGGGCGCGCCGAGGCCGTAGATGCACGACACCGTGGACACGACGATCACGTCGCGTCGGGACAGCAGCGAATTGGTGGTCGAGTGGCGCAGGCGCTCGACTTCGGCGTTGATCGATGAGTCCTTCTCGATGAACGTGTCGGTCTGCGGCACATAGGCCTCGGGTTGGTAGTAGTCGTAGTAGGAGACGAAGTACTCGACGGCGTTGTTCGGCATCAACTCGCGGAACTCGTTCGCCAGCTGCGCCGCGAGGGTCTTGTTGTGCGCGAGCACCAACGTGGGGCGCTGCACCTGCTCCACCAGCCAGGCCGTCGTCGCCGACTTTCCGGTACCGGTCGCACCCAGCAGCACGACGTCGGTCTCGCCGGCGTTGATGCGCCCGGCGAGGTCGGCGATCGCCTGCGGCTGGTCGCCGGAGGGCGAGTACTCGCTGATGACCTCGAAGGGACGGACGGAACGCGTTGCCTGCATGATTCCAGCGTAGGCGGGGCCTCCGACATCGGGGTCGGGTTGCGTTTCGCCGTACGCGAGCGCGACGGCGAAAAGAGAGACCCGACCGTCAGCGAGGGCGCGTCACGCGGTCCCACAGCTGGTCGACCTGCTGCCGGGTGGCATCCAGGGTCGTGCCCGTGTCGATGACCACGTCGGCGAGGGCGAGGCGCTCCTCGTCACCGACCTGCGACCCGATGCGCGCGCGCGCATCCCCCTCGCTGAGTCCGCGGATCTCGACGAGACGGCGTACACGTTCCTCCACAGGCGCATGGGCGACGACGACGAGATCCCAGGTATCCCCGCCTCTCGCCTCCGCGAGCAGCGGCACGTCGTAGACGACAACGGCGTCCGGATCGGCGGCGAACGCCTCATCGAACCGCCGCTGCGATTCCGAGCGGACGGCGGGGTGCACCAGCGCATTCAGGGCGGCGAGCCGGTCGCGGTGACCGAACACCAGAGCACCGAGAGCAGGACGATCGAGCGCGCCGTCATCACGGAGCACCGCGGAACCGAACTCCGCGGCGATCGCCTCGAGTACAGGCGATCCGGGCGCCTGTACCTCGCGAACGATCGCGTCCGCGTCGATGACGACGGCTCCGTGGTCGGCGAGAGCGGTCGCGATGGTGGACTTGCCCGAGGCGATTCCACCCGTCAACGCGAGAAGAGGCATTGGACGAGGATGTCACATCGTGGGGCGCACGAAGCCGAGCCCGGCCCTCTGACCGCCTGCCCTCAGAAGCCGAAGTCGCCCCCGAAGTCGCCACCGAAGTCCGCTCCGATGTCGCCGCCCGCACCGGGGTCCACCCCGCCGGCGTCGACCGCCCCGACATCACCCGCCGCGGCATCGCCCGCACCCGCCTCGCCCGCCCCGGCATCCGCGGCGGCGCCGTCGGCGTACCCGGCGTCGTACCCCGGGTCGAACATCGCGCCCACGAGCGCCGAGCCCACCACGTATCCGCCGATCGTGCCGAGCATCGACGCGCCCAGCATCGAGCCGAAGCCCGGGCCTCCCGAGAACGACCTCCCGCCGAACGTGCGCTCCATGAAACCGGGCTGCGAGTACTCGGCGCGGGTCGCGGCGCGCGCGAGAGAGGCGGGCTGGTCGTCGGCCGGGCGCTCGGAGGGCGCCAGACCTGACGAGAGATCCTGCAGTACCTGCTGACGCTGCGCGGGCGTGAGCTTGCCGAACGCCTCGGCGTGCACCTGCTCCACCGTCTCGGGCGGAGCTGTGCGCAAGAGGTACCGGTAGCGATCGACGGCCTGTCGGTCCTCGTCGGATCCGGATGCCACGAACTCACCGCCGCCGGCCGGTGGGGGTGCGTACCTGCCGTCGGCATCGCGCAGTTCGCTCGCCGCACCACGCGGTGCAGCCGATGCGGCCGCGCGCTGCGGCGTCTCGTCGCCGGATCCGAAGAGTCGATCGAGGAATCCCATGGTGCGCTGCCTCCTACATCGTGTGCGGCCCACGCTAGACGGCTCGCCTCAGAGCCCACGAGGGCTTGCCGCCGGCGCGAACAGGTGTTCCCTCACCCGCGCCGGGCGATCGCTTCGCTCACCCACCGGGCGTACCGGGCCCACGGGTCGTCGACCCCGGCCGCGAGTCGGTCGATGTGCGCGTCGAGAGCAGTGGACCGCCGGAACCATTCCGTGCGCCCGAACCTCTCGTCGGCGAACAGCTCGTGACGGCGCCGCTCGACCAGCCTGTCGCCCGGCTCGAAGGCGAGGAGTTCGTCATGCCAGATGGCGGCGAGCCGCTGTCGCGGCCGTGCTGTCGTACCGATTTTGATGCGGTCCTCGAACTGCAGGTAGTACACGACGTCAACGCGGGGCGGAGGTAGTTCATCGTCGACGGCGTCGCCGTGCGGCCATTCGCATACCGCGCACAGCCACCCGGTCGGCCACCGCACCCCGAGGCGCGATGCGCACAGTCGGCACGGTGTCGGCAGAAGGTCGGTCACACCGTCGTGCGCTGTCGTCCACTCCGCGCTGACGGCCGCGTGCCACTCGCAGAGCGCCACCGGCGCCGCGGGGTCGACGGCACCGGCGCAGGAGACGACGAGGCAGACGGGGGCGGACATGCGCTCACGCTATGCCCGACCCCCGACATCGCTCACTCGTCGCTCTCGGGACCCTCCATCACCAGGAAGAGACCGGCGTACGGACCCAGCTCGATCGAGAAGCTCTGCAGTTCGTCGACACGTCCGAGCACGTCACCGGTCGCGGCATCCACTGCGGTGCTTTGCGGAACGAGATACTCGGAGCGCACCGTCCCCTCGATCGTCTCGGCCGAGAAGTTCAGCACCGTGATCTGCAGCGGTGCGTCCTCGGCGCGGCGGTCGCCCCCGTCGAGTCGATGCACCAGAACGAGCATGCTCGGGTGACCCACCTGGGGGATGTCGATCTGCGACGCGATCGCGATGCCGTGGTCACCGCGGATGCGTAGCACGTCGCGCAGCCCAGACAGGAACGACTGCGGATCCGCCTGCTGGTCTCCCAGCGATCCGTAGAGCGAGCGGGCACGCGGCATCCCCGAGATCGACGACGCCGCGTCGGGGGCCACATCGAGCAGATCGTGGGCACCGCGCTCGATCCAGCGGGTGTCGCCCGACGAGATGAGGTGGCGCACCTCGTCGGCGGGCAGCGTAAGCGATCCCGTGAGGTCCCATCCCGACAGGGCGAACACGCCGGGCTGCCACGAGTTGTACTTCGCCAGCAGGAGGTGCGCGTCGCGGATGGCGGGCACGTCGGCCTCGGTGATCTCGCCGAGGGTGGATTTGCCCTGCGTGGCGGCGATGAGGGATGCCGTCGTGCAGGCGATGCCGTTCTGGGTGAAGACGAGGTTGTAGTCGGCGTCGACCGTCAGTTTCTCGGTCAACTCCGCGCGCACCATCTCGGCGATCTCCGCTCCCGAGTGCTCGTCATGCCGGAAGGGATAGAGCGTGTCGCGATGCGTGGTCGCCCAGTGGACGAGTTCATAGGTCAGCTCGTCGTGGTTCTGCATGCCGTGCACCAGCTGCACCGGCTCGACGCCCGTTTCCAGAGCGGTGTTGAGGGCGAGGCGGAGGAACTCCGTGTTCGCGGTCGCGAGCGCGTGGTGATAGCCCGGGCGCGTGACGAAGTCGTACGACAGGTCGGCGCCGACCGCGCTGGTGTCGCGGATGTCCTCCATCGTCAGGTTGAGCTCCTGGAAGGTGAAGCCGCCGACCTTTCGCACCATGCCGGCGATGATGTGGTTCGCCGCGTGCGAGAGCGGGTGGCCCTCCGACCACGCGGGAAGACCTTCGGCGCTCTTCTCGACACCGAGGAAGCCGTTGGCGTCCAGGCGAAGGGCGCTCGTTCCGAGGTCGCCGAGCGAGTGCAAAGCGTCGCCGATGACCAGCCGCATCCCGGCGAAAGTGGGGTCGAGCCAGTTGATCGAGGGCTGCCCCTCCTTGAAGTAGTGCAGGTAGACCCACCGGCGCTCGAGACCGTCGGTGCCGACGACGGGCGCCGTCGCGCTCCAGTTCGTCTCCTTCACACCGGGCGTGTAGAAGATGACGCGCTGCAACTCGCCGATGATGTAGCCGCGCGCGCTCAGCTCGCGTTCGGTGTCGGCGTCGAGATTGACCGAATCGCGCCCCGCGGGCACCTCCGGCAGCATTTCCCAGTCCTCCCGAGGGATCTCGACCATGTGGTAGATGCCGGGATAATCCTTGTAGGCCATCTCGGCGAGGCGGAAGTCGGCGCCCTTCCCCGTGTGGCCGGGGACGATGTCGTCGATCACGCTGCCGCCGTGCGACTCCGCCACATCGGCCACCCGCCGGAAGGCGTTCTCATCGCCGAACTCCGGGTCGATCTGCGTGCTGATGCGGTCGAAGTGACCGTCGACGCTCGGCGTCTCCTGCCATCCCGTGATCCCGCCGGCCCGCTTGACGGGACCCGTGTGGATGCCGTTGATCCCCACCCACTCGAACGCCTCCCACAGAGCTTCATCGCCCAATGCCTCGAGGAAGGACTCCCCCGGTCGAGTGATGAGCGAGATGGGGTACGCCGTGAACCACACGTCGGTCGACTCGATGGCCCGTCGAGCATCGGGACGCGCATAGGGGTTGCGCCACATCGACGGCTGACCCGACAACTGCCGGCTCAGGACGTCGGCGTCCTTCAACATCGACTGCCGCACGAGCCATTCGACGTAGGACGGGTTGAGTCCGTTGGCGTTTCGTGGATCGGTGAGGAACCGCCGCAGCGTGCCGCCGCGGAACTGGTCTCGCGGGCGAAGGCGCCGCGGCCGGGCCGGGTACCGCTGCTCGTCGTAGCTGATCTCGGACACGTTCTCGGCCGCATCCTCCGCATCCACCGGTGTCGACCCCACCATCTCGTCGTCCGTCACACTACGCTCGCCCGCATCGTCCACTCGCGACCTCCCTCACGTCCTTCTCGACGCTAGTCGGTCGAGACGATGATGCGCCGAGGCATTGACCTGGGCGCGGAAAACAGTGACTGTTGCCGTCACCGCGCGGGCGACGACGCCGGGCGCAGCGCCCATACCGCAAGCCCCATGGCCGACGCGCACATCGCCACCACGGCCCCGAGGAACCACCCCCACCCGGCTGTGCCGAAAACGATGCCCAACGCCCATCCGAACAGACTCGATCCGGCGTAGTAGCCCAGGTAGTAAAGCGACGAGGCCTGTGCGCGCGCCTCCGGATGCGCCGCGACCGGCGTCCACCCGGATGCCACGGCATGCGCACCGAAGAATCCCGCGGTGAAGGCGACGAGCCCGACGATCACACTCACGACAGCCGGCACGAACATCAGCGCCGCACCGGCCGCCATGACCACGGAGCACACCAGCAGCACGGATAGTCGACCGTGGCGGACAGCGAGGGCGCCCGCGCGGGGCGACGAGACGGTGCCCGCCAGATAGGCGAGGAACAGCAACGTCACCACGGCCGGTGCAAGGGAGAACGGCGGGTCGATGAGGTGGAACCCGAGGTAGTTGTAGACCGCGACGAAGGCGCCCATCAGCAGAAAACCCTGTGCGTACAGCGCGAGCTGCACCGGCGACCGTAGATTGAGCCACAGACGCCGCCGCACGGACGCGCCGGGTGTCGTGCGAAGACGTCCCGGCACGAACCCCCGAGATGCGGGCACGAGGATCAGAAACAGTACCGCCGCGATCAGACACAACAGAACAACGGATGCCACCCCCCAGCGCCATCCGACCGCCTCGGCCACCCAGCCCGAGACGACCCGGCCGCTCAGCCCGCCGACCGTCGTCCCGGCGATGTAGGACCCCGCTGCCGCCGCGACATAGCGCGCGTCGACCTCTTCGCTGAGGTAGGCGAGGGCCACGGCCGGCACCGCGCCGAGCGCGACACCCTCGAGCAGACGCAGGACGAGCAGGGTGCCGAGATCGTGTGCGAGGGGGGTGAGACCGCCGAAGAAGGTCGCGGCGATGAGGCCGATCGTCATGGCGGGGACGCGGCCGACCCGATCGGCCACGATCGACCAGGGGATGACGGCGACGGCGAGACCCAAGGTCGACGCCGACACGGTCAACGCCGCCGCCGACGGAGTCGTCGGGACGCCTGCCGCGATAGCCGGCAGCACCGCCTGCGTGGCGTAGAGCTGCGCGAATGTCGCGACGCCGCCGAAGAACAGCCCGACCAGGAGGCGGCGATATTCACGGCCGCCCGGCACGTGCCCTGTGAAGTCGGTCACCCGTTCGAGCCTACTTCCGGAGTCCGGGTACGACGAAGCGCTGGTGCGTGGTCCCCGGTTGGGGGATCACATACCAGCGCGTGGTGGTGCGTGGGTGGTGAAATGCGAAATGGCCACCCAGCGTTGGGTGGCCATTTCGGCTTAAAGGAAGTCCGGCGGTGTCCTACTCTCCCACAGGGTCCCCCCTGCAGTACCATCGGCGCTGAGAGGCTTAGCTTCCGGGTTCGGAATGTGACCGGGCGTTTCCCTCTCGCTATGGCCGCCGAAACGCTATTGATGTTCCGTAAACCAACAACGATATTTCATTGTTGTTGTTCTCGACCGTACATCGAGAACCACTCAGTGGACGCAAGCACCAAAAACGGTGTGTTATCAAGTCATCGGCTTATTAT